>NZ_CP019389.1:1340945-2546890 GCF_001971785.1 Seonamhaeicola sp. S2-3
AGCTATTTGTGAAGCAATGATTAAAACAAATGTTGCAATTCTTATAAATTAAAGACAGAAACTAGATGAAATCTATTATGGTAAGAGTTGAGTTTTGTAAAAACAAAATTTCCATGCTCTCTAAATTAACATTCTTAAAAAAAGTTTTTCTTCTGTGCTTTATCTTAATCTCTATGGTTTAATTTTTAAGACTATAAGTTTACAATAATACTTACTAATTGTATGGAATATTTTTAAGGACTTCAACGCTTTTTAAAGAGCCTTCCATTTAAAACATAAAATTATTACTATATCACATATCTTCTATCATTTGTAACATATGTTGTACCCTACATCTAAAGAGCCTAGTAATTTAGCTCTAAATAAATGTAACATCTTTAAAGTATAAAATGTTAACCTTTATAAAGAAAAACAATTAAAAGAAACATTATGAAAACCCTTATCAAAAACTACAAATTACTTTTTGTTTTAGTATTACTAACATCATTCTTTTCTTGTTCTAGTGATGATGATGCAACAGAACCAACAACAGCAGAACTTTTGGCTCACAAATGGTTTATAGTAAAACAAGTAGATAATTCAACAACGCCAGTAACAGAATTTATTGCCGACGAGTGTGAACAAAACATTTATTATAATTTTTATAATGACGGCACGCTTGTGGCAGAAAGCTTTGGATTTAATGGAACCGATTGTGAATCTACAGGCATAGAAGTAGTAACATATGTTTTAAGTGATGATGAAAATCAAATTCTACTCACAAGTGAAGGCTCAACAAACGCAACCAATATAATCACTTTAACCAAAACAGAATTGGTTATTGGTAGTAACAATTATGAACTTCATTTTAAAAGGTAGTTTATCAATTAGTCTAAAAAAGTAAAGCCCGCTTAAAACAGCAGGCTGTACTTTTTTTTAAACACCACCATCTAATTGGTCTTGCCAATCTTTTAGTTCTTGCCATTTACCTTCATAGGCTAATTTAGCTTGTTTTGGCCATGTGCTTGGGTTATGCATTTTAAACCTATCACCTCCGCTTTTTAAAACTTCCTGACATTTTTCTATACTACATTCTGCTAATGCTTTCCATGTTTTAACATCGTGATTATGAAATAACCCTTGAATTTTTGGACCAATGCCTTCAACCACCGTTAAATCGTTTTCCTTAATTTTTTTACCAAAAACAGTTTTTGCAGTAGCTGCATTAAAAGGAATTAAAGCTACCTCATTTGTTGAATTTGCTAAAGATGCTTTGGTAGTGTTCAATTCTCTTTTGTAAGTTTCTTTACTTGTTAAACAAGTGTCTAAATCATTTTTTAGGGTTTTCTTACTTTTTAAACAAGCCTCTAAATCTGCTTCTAATTTTGCTATTTTATCACTTACGTCATTACTTCCTCCTCCTATAAGTCTGCCTAGTAAGTATCCTAATATTGCTGAAATTAAACCTACTAATAACGGAATTAACCAGCATGGTATTGATATTGTTAATAAAGTCATGATTATATTTTTTAAAATGTTTTTAATTAATTGTTATTACGGTTCTTCGGTTTTTTGCCCTACCTTCTTCGGTTGCATTGTCTGCAATGGGTTCATGTGGTCCTTTTGAAGAAGTTTCAATATTTTGCTCTAAAATGCCATTTTTAACCAAATAACCTTTTGCAAAATCTGCACGTTGTTTGCCTAAAACAACATTATTATTGGTATCTCCTGAATTATCTGTATGTCCAACTACCTGAACTTTTACACCTAATTTATCAACACAATGAGAAATGTTGGCAATTTTTTGGCGTTGTTCGGCTGTTAAATTAATAGCTGCTTGTCCTGTTTTAAAATGAAGTACTAACGGATTAGTTCTAATAGAATCGCAGGCTTTTTCTAATGCTTTTAGTGCCGAAGTATCAGACGCATCTAAAGTTTGCATTGTAAATTTTAATGGTCCGTAAAGTGTATTAGTTTCATCTGGAACTATATCATCATTTAACGTACCAAAAGTGTTAATCTGATTAGATGGTACACCATGTAAAACCAAATAGTTTTTAACAGCATTGGCCCTTGCCAAACCTAAATTAGGATAAGCAGAATTGTTTTGCTCTTCGCTCTTATAAAGTCCAGTGATTTCTAAATCTTTAAGCGAATTTTCAATTAAATAATTCTTTAGTTTTAAAACGCTTTCTTCAACATTATTAGAAACGGGTTGTAAAATTGAAAACTCTGAAGTTTTAAAGTTAAAATTGCTAGCAGTTTCTAATTTTAAGTCGCCATTTTCATCTGTAATAGAAAAAGCATTTTTTGTAGCTTTTTTTGTTTGCGAGGTTTCTACCAACGGTTCTTGTTTTTGCTTTTGTGCATCAGAGTTTCTATCACAGCATTGACTACAGCAAAAGAAATAGTACAAAATAGTACCAAGAATAATTGTGAGTAGAATTCCTAAGAGATAGGATGTTTTTTTACTCATTTTAAAGACTGTTTTGATTAATGTTTAAGTGTTTGTAATTTAATACTTTACATATTACTTAAGAAACATTAACCCGAAAAAAGTCACATTTAAATTTTGTTTAATTGTTATAAATTAAACTTTATGCCCTGTGCTAAGGGCAATTTTGTGGTGTAATTAATAGTATTTGTTTGTCTACGCATGTAAACTTTCCAAGCATCTGAACCCGATTCTCTACCACCACCCGTTTCCTTTTCACCGCCAAAAGCGCCACCAATTTCGGCACCCGATGTTCCTATATTAACGTTAGCAATTCCGCAATCGCTACCTGCGTGAGATAAAAATTGTTCCGCTTCACGTAAATTATTAGTCATTATAGCCGAACTCAAACCTTGAGCAACACCATTTTGAATATCAATAGCATTTGTAACATCTCCAGAGTATTTCAACAAGTATAAAATAGGGGCAAAAGTTTCATGTTGTACAATTTCGAAGTCATTCTTAGCTTCTGCAATAGCTGGTTTAACATAACAACCGCTTTCATAACCTTTACCCGAGAGTACTTTGCCTTCAACTAAAATAGTACCGCCTTCTTTTTTAACTTTAATTAAAGCATCTTCATACATTTTTACTGCAGCTTTATCAATTAGTGGCCCTACGTGATTGGTTTCATCTAACGGATTTCCTATTTTTATTTGTTTGTAAGCATTAACAATGGCTTGTTTTACTTTATCATAAATACTTTCATGAATAATTAACCTTCGCGTACTTGTACAGCGTTGTCCTGCGGTACCAACAGCACCAAAAACAGCTCCAATAACCGTCATTTTTATATCGGCGTCGGGTGTTACAATAATAGCGTTATTACCACCTAATTCTAATAACGTTTTACCTAATCTGCCTGCTACCTCTTTTGCCACAATTTTACCCATTCTGGTTGAACCAGTGGCAGACACTAGAGGGATTCTGGTGTCCTTAGTCATAAATTCACCCACTTTATAATTGCCATTAATTAAGCATGAAATACCTTCGGGTAAATTATTTTCTTTTAAAACTTCTGCAATAATATTTTGGCAAGCAACACCACAAAGCGGTGTTTTTTCACTTGGTTTCCACACACAAACATCGCCACAAACCCAAGCTAAAGCAGTGTTCCAAGACCAAACGGCTACCGGAAAATTAAATGCAGAAATGATACCAACCACCCCAAGCGGATGATACTGCTCGTACATACGATGCCCTGGACGCTCACTGTGCATGGTTAAACCGTGTAGCTGACGCGATAAACCCACTGCAAAATCACAGATATCAATCATTTCTTGCACTTCACCCAAGCCCTCTTGGTAGCTTTTTCCCATTTCATAAGACACTAATTTACCTAACGCTTCTTTTTTTGCTCTTAATTTATCTCCAAATTGGCGTACAATGTCTCCGCGTTGTGGCGCAGGAACTAATCGCCATGTTTTAAAAGCTTTGGTTGCAGCATCTATAACCTTTTGGTAATCTGTTTCTGTAGTTGTTTTTACATTTCCTATCAATTGCCCATCTACAGGTGAAAAACTTTTAATAATTTTACCTTCACCAAAACTATTAACACCAGTTGATGTACCGTTGTTTACAGTTAAAATACCTAAAGTTTGTAATGCTTTATCTAAACCAAATGCTTTCATTTTGAAGTATATTTTATATTGATTTTTTAATTATTGAGTCGTTTTTTACGAAAATATCAATAAAAAATCTCTTTTAATAAAAATTATAAAATTATTAGTGATATAAATTTAAGAACAATTTAACAAAAACATAAAGTCTAAGCTTTAATTATAAAGCGTAACTTTATTAACAGGAAACAACGTACATTTTTTGTTTGTGTTCATTTAAAATCTTTTTTTCTCATGTATTTAAAAAAATTATTTATCGCCTTTTTAGTAGTTTCAGTAATAACTTCCTGTAAAGAAAAAACTGTTGAAACCGATAATATTTTTAAGTACAGAGATTATATAAGTTACACAACTTCTGGAATAACATCTGTAGTAAAACCCATTCAAATTAATTTAGCTAAACCAGTTGATGGTTGGGAAATGCACCAAGAAATAACAGATAACATTATAAACATTAAACCTCATGTTGAAGGCACACTAAAAGTTGGTAATAACCAAACCTTAATTTTTACGCCAGATGAATATTTAGATGCTTCAACCGAATATACGGTAACCGTAAAATTGTCTGAAATTTATAAAGACATACCTTCAGATTTTAAAAACTACACCTTTCAGTTTAAAACCATTACCCCTAGTTTTAATGTAGTTACAAACAATTTACAATCTTACAGCAAAAACTGGCAATACATTGAAGGCGTTATAAAATCGGCAGACCTTATTTCTATTGAAAACGCTAAAAAATTAATTACAGCCAAACAAAATGGCAAAAACCTAAACATAGTTTTTAACGAAAGCTATAAAAACAATACGGTTTTTGAATTTAAAATTGATAGTATAAATCGAGTTATTGAAGACAGTAATATTAAGGTTTCATGGAATGGAAAAGTTATTGATGCCGATAATAATAAAGGAGAAAATACCATTGTAATTCCAGGTATAAATAACTTCACTATTACAAAAACCGAAGTAGTACAATTACCTGAACAATATTTACTTATTAATTTTTCAGACCCATTAAAAAAGCAACAAAATTTTGATGGTTTGGTGTCTATTCAAAATGCAAAAAACCCAAAATATGTGGTAGACGGCAATGTTTTAAAAGTGTACCCAAGCAGTAAATTGGTAGGTAATATTCAGGTTGATGTGTTTCAAGGCATAAAAAATACCGATGGTTTTAAACTTAAAAAACCATTTTCTAAAACTGTTGCTTTTCAATCATTAAAACCACAAGTGCGCTTATTAAACAGCGGTAGTATTTTACCAAACTCGCAAGAATTAAAATTCAATTTTGAAGCGGTAAACCTAAGTGCTGTTGATGTTAGAATTATTAAAATTTTTGAAGACAATGTGCTTCAGTTTTTACAAGACAATAACCTAAATAGCAATAACCAATATAACATTAAAAAAGTGGGGCGCCGCATTGCAAAACAAACCATTCAATTGCAAACAGCTGCCGAAAACACAGGTAAATGGAAAGCTTATAGTATAGATTTATCAAACTATTTTAAAGCCGATATTGGCGCTATTTACCGCGTTGAACTTAGTTTTAACAAAAGCTATTCATTGTATGATTGTGAAGCAAATACTAATACATCAAATACAGACGAAGATACTTATTACGAAGACGATTTTTATGAAGATGATAATCCAGATAGTGAAAATGAAGAACTTCGTGAAGAAAAATACTGGGATAACCTTCTTTACCGTTATAAAAACTACACCTATAATTGGCGTGAAGAAAACAACCCCTGCCATGAGGCGTACTATAATCAAAATAAAATAGTATCACAAAACCTAATAGCTTCAAACTTGGGTGTTATTGCAAAACTAGGCACCAATAAGTCTTACTTTTTTGCCGTTACTAATATTTTAACTACCCAGCCAGAAGCCAATGCTAAAGTAACTTTATATAATTTCCAGCAACAAGAACTTGCTTCGGCTACAACAGATAAAGATGGTTTAACTATTATAGATGCCGATAAACATGCAAGTTTCGCTATTATTTCAAAAGGCAATAATATTACCTACGTGCGTCTTTATGATGGTAATGCACTGTCATTAAGCAAATTTGATGTTTCTGGAAGAAAACTTCAACGCGGACTTAAAGGTTACATTTATGGTGAGCGTGGTGTTTGGAGACCGGGTGACACGCTACATTTAGCTTTTATGTTAAACGACAATGCTAACAAATTACCTAAAGGCCACCCAGTAAAACTAGAAATCACAGACCCTAACGGTAAGTTAGTTTTCAAAAAAGTAACCAGCTACAACCTAAATAATGTATACAAATTTACGGTGCCAACAACTGCCGAAGACAAAACAGGAAATTACAATGCCAAAGTATCGGTTGGTGGCGCTACATTCCATAAAGGATTGAAAATTGAAACCGTAAAACCTAACCGATTAAAAATAAAAATTGATTTTGAAGATGATGTGCTTACTGCAACAAAACCACTTACTGGTAATTTAGACGTAAAATGGCTACACGGTGCTCCTGGCAAAAATTTAAAAACCGAAGTTAAAGTAAAATTTACATCAACAAATGCTGGGTTTAAAAACTATAAAAACTATGTGTTTAATGATCCTACACGTAATTTTTCTTCTGAAGAGTTTAATGTGTTTGAAGGTAAAGTAAACGCCGAAGGTTTAGCCAACATCAATAAAAAAATAAACATTAAAAAGAAAGCTCCTGGCATGTTAAATGCTCAATTTTTAGTGAGAGCTTTTGAAAATGGTGGCGACTTCTCTATTGATGCATTCACAAAAAAGTATGCACCTTACAGCTCATTTGTAGGATTACGTTCTCCTAAAGGAAATGCTTATGGCTCGTACTTTACAGATGAAAATCAAACCTTTGATGTTGTAGTAGTTGATGCTCAAGGCAACCCTATAAAACGCAATAATCTGCAAGTAAAAGTCTATAAAATTGAATGGCGTTGGTGGTGGAACTCGTCTTACGACAATTTATCAAGCTACGTGTCTAGCAGCTACCACAGACCTTATTCAACATCAAAAATAAACACCAATGCCAATGGTAAAGCAAGTTTCACCATTAACGTTCCAAACCATGATAGAGGTCGCTATTTAATTAGAATTGAAGACCCTGTGAGCGGGCATGCCACAGGAAGAACCGCATATTTCTACAAAAATTGGTGGCAAAACGCAAGTTCTGGCGATAAGGAAGCTGCTAAAATGCTCATTTTCTCTAGTGATAAAGAAACGTACAATGTGGGAGAAACAGCAAAAGTAACCTTTCAATCTGGTAACGAAGGACGTGCTTTAGTGAGTATTGAAAATGGTACCGAAGTGATAGATTACCAATGGGTAAAAACGCAAAAAGGTGAAACTACGGTTGCTATTCCTATAACTCCAGAAATGGCACCTAATGTATTTATCAACATTTCATTATTGCAACCCCATGCTATAACAGCAAACGATTTACCAATAAGACTTTACGGTGTAATACCTATGATGGTTGAAGATCCAAACACCAAACTAGAGCCCCAAATATACATGCCCGATGTACTACAACCAGAACAAGAATTTAAGGTTACGGTTTCTGAAAAAAACAAAAAACCCATGACCTACACCATTGCTGTAGTAGAAGAAGGGTTGCTAGATTTAACACGTTTTAAAACACCAAATGCATGGAACAGCTTTTACGCACGTGAAGCGCTTGGGGTAAAAACTTGGGATGTTTTTGATGATGTAGTAGGAGCCTATTCTGGTAGTATAGACCAAGTATTTGCCATTGGTGGTGATGGTAGTGCAACTACTGGTAAAAAGAAAAAAGCTAACCGCTTTAAACCTGT
This sequence comes from Seonamhaeicola sp. S2-3, assembly GCF_001971785.1. Classification (NCBI taxonomy): domain Bacteria; kingdom Pseudomonadati; phylum Bacteroidota; class Flavobacteriia; order Flavobacteriales; family Flavobacteriaceae; genus Seonamhaeicola; species Seonamhaeicola sp. S2-3. The sequence goes on from NZ_CP019389.1 coordinate 1,348,850, forward strand.
AGTGAAGTATTTAGGGCCTTTTAGCTTAAAGAAAGGCGAACAAAAATCGCATACTATAAAAATACCAAATTACATTGGCTCTGTAAGAACAATGGTGGTTGCTGGAGACCACACTAATGAAGCTTACGGAAGCACCGACAAAACCGTTCAAGTTAAAAAACCTTTAATGGTGTTAGCAACGCTTCCGCGAAAATTAAGCCCAGGCGAAAAAGTAACCTTACCAGTAACCATTTTTGCCATGGAACCTAAAGTTAAAAACGTAAATATTAGCCTAAAATTAAGCAATGGTATTACTATTGAAGGTGAAAAAACAAAACAACTTAGTTTTCCAAAACCTGATGAAAAAATGGCTTATTTCACCTTAGATGTAAGTAAAGCTAAAGGCATCAATACGGTAGAAATTATTGCAAAAGGTAATGGTGAAACATCTACTTATAAAGTTGAGTTAGATGTTGTAAACCCTAATCCGTTTACATCAAAATCTATAGACAAAACACTGGCTGCTAATGCTTCAGAGACAATTACTTTTGAAACCTTTGGTGTAGCCGGAACAAATTCGGCTACGGTAGAGTTTTCAACTTTACCTCCAATGGATTTCTCTCGTAGAATGCAATACTTAATTCAGTATCCGCATGGGTGTGTAGAGCAAACAACATCAAGCGTATTCCCTCAGTTATTCTTAAGTGATATTTTCGATTTAACTGCCGATAAAAAACAAAAGATTCAAGAAAATATTAAAAACGGTATTAAGCGTCTTGCTCATTTTCAAAAACCAAATGGCGGATTAAGCTATTGGATAGGTGAAAACAGTACTGATGATTGGGGTACTAGTTACGCAGGTCATTTTATGATTGAAGCAGAAAAGAAAGGTTATGTGTTACCACTTACTTTTAAAAGTAATTGGATTACCTACCAAAAACAAGCCGCTAGAGATTGGAGACCAAGCTACAAATATTATAATTCTGATGTAGCACAAGCCTACAGATTGTACACTTTAGCATTGGCAGGAAGTCCAGATTTAGCATCTATGAATAGATTGCGTGAGTTTTCAGAACTATCAAATGATGCCAAATGGCGCTTAGCAGCGGCTTATGCTTTGGCTGGACAAAAAGAAGCTAGCGAACGTATTTCGCAATCGGCTAACATCAATTTCACACCTAATAAATATGATTATTATTCATACGGTTCGGTTGATAGAAATAGAGCCATGGCTCTAGAAACTATGGTATTAACCAAAGATTCTAAAATGCGAGAAATAGCCGAATATATTGCCAAAGATTTATCTAGTTCTCGTTGGATGAGTACACAAACCACCGCTTACAGTTTATTGGCTATGGCTAAAATGGTAAATGCTAATGGTGGAAAAGCCATAAATATCAACTACTCAATTAATGGATCAAAAGAAACTATTAATACTAAAAATGCCATTGCACAACGCGAATTACAAGTGGTTGAAGGCACAAACAATATCTCAATTTCAAACAGTAATAATAATGTGGTTTATGTGCGTGTTTTAAACACCGGAAAACTACCTGTTGGACAAGAAATTGCAGAACAACGCGGACTAAGCATAAGCTATTCATATAAAGATTTGCAAGGCAATACAATTGATGTTGCCAACTTAAAACAAGGGCAAGATTTTATTGCTACAGTAAAAGTTAACAACCTTAAAAGTGCACCAGTTAAGGATGTGGCTTTAACCCAAATTTTCCCTTCGGGATGGGAAATTGTAAATACCCGGTTTACAGATTTTGGGGATACAACCTCTAGTGAAGCGCGCTATACAGACATTAGAGACGACCGCGTGAATTTCTATTTTGACTTAAGCAAAAACGGAAATTCTAATAGCACCAAAACATTCTCGGTAATGCTAAATGCATCCTACTTAGGGCGCTATTACTTACCTGGAATTCAGGCGGAAGCTATGTATGATAACGACTTTTTAGTGAAAACTAAAGGGCAGTGGATTAATGTAAACAAATAACGTTATCTAAAAAGTTATAGTTGTCATTCTGAACTATTCACTAAGTACAATCCAAGTGTTGTTCAGAGTCTCATCACATAGATTATTAATCTTTTTTGAGAACCCAGAATAAATTTGGGTTAACACTACCTATGCTTAATAGATAACAAAAAAAAACTTTAAAAAAATGAAAAAATATATTTATATAATAGCAGTATTAATAACATTCAATATTGCTAAAGCACAAGAAATAAGATATGTAAACGCCGATAATGGTTTGTTTTTAAGAGACAACCCTAGTCAAGATTCAAAACGTATAGATAAACTAGCTTATGGAACCACGCTAGAAATAACAGAACGTACAAACTTAAAACTTGATGTTAAAGATGATAACAACATTGTTTCTGGAGAATGGGTAAAAGTAACCTGTAAAGATGATATTTACAACAACCGTTCTGGTTACGTATTTAATGGTTTTTTAACTGAAAATAAAATAGAAAAACGCTTTACTGTAGGTTTTGATGACTTTACTTTAGAATTTGAAAATTTAAATGCCGAAATTATTGGCGATGAGCAAGTCTCAACACATTCAAATAATACTGTTGATGCCATTCTTGAAATGGGCGAAACACTTGAAGGCAAAACCATTCGTGTTAGACATCATTCAAAATACAAAAGCATAAAAGTGTTTCAAAGACATGAAAATAGCATCTCTATTCAAGCCGAAGGTCCGCATTGTGATTTAATAGATTGGAAACATTTTTATTCTGCTTGGGCTCCTTTAAAAGCTAGTAAAAAAACAGGCACTTTTGAAACCATAACCTACAGCAACAAAGCTCAAAATAAATTTATAAACGTTGATATTTCAGAATTTAAAAATGCCGTAAAAGAGCATTGTGGCGATGTATGGTATAATATGATTAAAGACGATAAAAAAATTAACAAAGGCGCCTCTACAATTGGTATTAGTAAAATATATTTTAAAGTTATTTTTACCACCATGTATGATGAAAATATTGAAAAAATTGTTGCTTTTAATGTGCCTATGGGCTGTTAATATTAAATCATATTTTCAAATAAAAACAACTAAAGTAATCTTATAAATCATTTTAGTTCTATTTATTACTAGATTGCTTCACGCATTCTAAATGACTAATAAAAACAATAAAAATTGAATAAAATAATAGGCTACATAAAAAAACGTAAGGTTAGATTTTCCTTCTTAGCCATACTTTTGGTAGCCTACTATTTTTGTTTACCAAAGCAGCTTTTTAAAACACCAACCTCAACGGTAATAACCAGTTCAAACAACACGCTTATTGGCGCTAAAATAGCCAGTGATGGTCAATGGCGTTTTCCGCATAACGATAGCATACCCGAAAAATTTAAAACCTGTATTATTCAGTTTGAAGATGAATATTTTTATAAACATCCAGGTTTTAATCCTATCTCAATTTTTAAAGCTTTAAGAGACAATCTAAAATCGGGCTCTATAAAACGTGGTGGCAGCACCATTACACAACAGGTAATTAGATTATCAAGACAAGGAAAACCAAGAACTTATTTTGAAAAATTAAAAGAACTCATTTTAGCCACACGCTTAGAACTAAGAACCTCAAAAGAAAAAATTTTAAGCTACTACGCAAGCAATGCGCCCTTTGGTGGCAACGTAGTTGGTTTAGATGCCGCGTCATGGCGCTATTTTAATCAAAGTCCTTACAATTTATCTTGGGCAGAAAGTGCTACTTTAGCTGTTTTACCTAATGCACCAAGTTTAATTTATCCGGGTAAAAACGAAATACATTTACGTAACAAACGCAATACACTACTTCAAAAATTACTTCAAAATAATATTATAGACTCATTAACTTATAATTTATCTATTGCTGAAGATTTACCACAAAAACCCTACCCATTACCTCAAATTGCACCGCATTTGTTGCAAAAATTATCTAAAACACATACAGGTGAAGCCTTAAAAACTACCATTGATGTTTCACTTCAAAAACAAGTAAATACCATTGTAAAACAGCATTATTCGGTTTTAAGTCAAAATGAAATTCATAATGCCGCAGTGTTAGTTTTAAACGTAAAAACCAGACAAGTTTTGGCTTATGTTGGCAACACACCAACTACCAAAACACACCAAAAAGATGTTGATATTATTGATAAACCCAGAAGCACGGGTAGTATTTTAAAACCCTTTTTATACGCTGCCATGTTAGATGCCGGCGATATATTGCCCAATACTTTGGTAGCCGATATACCTAGCCAGTTTGGAAGCTACAACCCTGAAAATTTCAACAAAACCTATGCAGGTGCAATTCCTGCAAGTAAAGCACTTTCACAGTCTTTAAACGTGCCTTCGGTTAGAATGCTACAAGAGTTTGGTTTAGATAGGTTTCATCATTATTTAAAAGCATTAAAATTAAAAGACTTAAAATATAATGCTAATCATTATGGGTTGTCTTTAATTCTTGGCGGAGCCGAAAGTAATCTTTGGGATTTATGTAAAAGTTATGCTGCCATGGCTTCAACTTTAAATCATTTTTCTGAAACTTCAAGTGAATATTATTCTAATGAATTTTGCGAACCAACCTTGTTTGCATCAAAAACAGTAGATTTTGGAGACCTTCAATCTGAAAAAACATTATTTGATGCCGCTTCTATTTACTTAACTTTTGAAAGCTTAAAACAAGTAAACAGACCCGAAGGTGATGAAAATTGGGAGTTTTTTGATGATTCTAAACAAATAGCTTGGAAAACCGGTACCAGTTTTGGTTTTAGAGATGCTTGGGCTATTGGCTCTACTAAAGATTATGTTGTGGGCGTATGGGTTGGAAATGCTGATGGTGAAGGCAGACCCGGATTAGTAGGCGTGCAAACTGCCGCACCTATACTTTTTGAAGTTTTTAATTTACTACCAAAAAGCCAATGGTTTGCCAAACCATTTGATGAAATGCAAGCAATTACCATTTGTAAACAAAGCGGTTATAGAGCATCTCCAAACTGTAACGATACTGAAAACACTTATGTTCAATTAAGCGGACTAAAAACTAAACCTTGCCCGTACCATATTTTGGTTCATTTAGATAGTACTAAAACCTATCAAATAAATGCATCTTGCGAAGATGTAAGCAATATAAAACACACTTCTTGGTTTGTATTGCCACCGTTAATGGCGCATTATTACAAAACTAACAACCCGTTTTATAAAACATTACCACCTTTTAGAAATGATTGTTTAGGCAACACAACTATTTCTATGCAATTTATTTATCCAAAAGACAATAACACTATTTATTTGCCTAAAAATTTTGATGGGGATACCAACCAACTTATATTAAAAGTAGCACATTCAAAACCTGAAAGCACACTGTTTTGGTACATAGATAATCATTTTATTGGTAGTACTAAAGACATTCATGAACTTGCTATTTTACCCAAACAAGGCAAGCACACTTTAACAGTGGTTGATGCATTTGGTAATGATGCTAAATGTGTGTTTAAAGTATCTAAATAACTAGTTTTTTATAACCGTTTTAATTATAGCATGATCACTTTTAAAAGTACTTACTTTTTCGGTTTTTAAAATTTCTAAATCTTTTGAAACCCAAATATGATCTAGAGATAATAGCGGAATATTATAAAACCAGGTTTCTCTAAAACCAAATCCTTTTTTATTAAAAGCATGATTAAAATGTTCTTTTATGGGTGTTAAAAACTTCGATTCATACGGAACATTAAAATCGCCCAACACCAAGGTTTTTTGTTTTTTTGTAATGGCTTTGTTTACAAAGTCTGTTTCCCAACTTCTAGGAACATCAATGCTTGCAGAAACATCTACAGCATAGAAATTAATATTATGAGTTTCAAAATTAATAACTGAAGAACCATATTTTGATGGCATAACCTCTTTAACTTGTATAGGGTTTTTGGAAAATATACCTACTTCTTCTTCATTACTTTCATAGAAATAATATTCAGGATATTTCTTTTTGGCTTCATCTAAATAATCACCGTGATATTCAACCAAAACCACTACATCAGGAATGCTTCCAACCCCTTTAAAAACATCTTCAAATTCTCTATAATGAGAGGCATTCCAAAACACAATTTCTAAATCTGTTTCATCAAAATTTTCAGCTATATGTATTTTAAAACTTCTGCTTAACCAAATAATTAAAAAAATGCCTGCTAAATACAAATTATACTTTCTAAATTTCTTGCTAAGGAAAACAGAAAGTACCAAAACTATAATGATAATGATAGGGAGTGGAAACGTATAATAATACAAAGAGGTTTGGTAAGTATGCTCTTTGATTATAAAATGAATACCTATTAATGCTAATATTATTATAACATTAATAATAAAAATAATGGGGCGAAAAATTTTAAGCATTAGCGTAACGGAAAGCCTTTTGCTGCGTACCACGGATGAATTTCAACTTCTATTCTTCCAGCTTTAACGGCTGGGTCAGATTTTGCTAAACTATCTGCCATTTTTAGGGTTGGCACGTTGTAAATGGTTATACCTCTAATATCACCATCATCACCAAATGGCCCAGAAATATCGGCATAACCTAACTCGTACATTTTACCTAAATGTGCTAAATGTCCTTCTTGAATAAGTGCTGCCTCTTCTTCGTTTTGATTTCTAATGGGACCTCGTTTTAAAAAAGCCATAAAATATTGTTGCATTAAGATAGTATCTTGCGTTTTTTCATCTACATAATCAAAAACCTTAAAACCTTTTGAGGTAAGTTCTTCTTTTATTTGCTGGGTTGTTTTTTTAACTGGAGTTTCTTCAACAACGTCTATTTTAGTTGAATCTACTTCTATATCAATCTTGTCATTAGCGTCTGTTGAATTTGTTTTAGGTGCTTCTTTACAAGACATGAAACAAGCTAAAACAGATAGAGTTATTAATAGTTTTTTCATCATATTTTTATTTTTCCCAATTGCAATAAGGATTTTTACTGAGTTGAGAGTTATAATATTTTACATTTCCGGTTACTTCTTTTCCCAACCAATCTGGTTTTTCAAAGGTTTCGTTTTCAGAGTTTAATTCAACCTCGGCTATAATTAAGCCTTCATTATCTCCAAAAAACTCATCTATCTCAAAAGTATGATTTTTTAGCTGCACCTCATAACGAATTTTATCAATCACTCCTGATTCACAAAGATTTAACAATTTTTTAGCATCGGTATCTAATATTTTGGTTTCCCATTCAAAACGTGTTAAACCATCATCTGATGATTTTCCTTTTACGGTTAAAAAACCTTGGTTCCCTTTTAACCTTACCCTTACAGTTCGTTCTTTATGGGTGTTTAAAAAGCCTTGAATTATTCTAGTTTCTTTAAAAGCGTCTTTTTTAAAAGCATTAGAATTTACCAAAAATTTACGTTCTATTTCTATCATTCAATTTTAAAAAGAAGGTTATACTAAAAAGTATTTAATGTCTAAATTTACAGTATGTATGTGGATTTACCAATACGAAAAATTATTCATGTTGATATGGATGCGTTTTATGCCTCTGTTGAGCAAATGGACAACCCTAAATTAAAAGGAAAACCCATTGCTGTTGGTGGTGGCGGTAAGCGTGGTGTGGTAAGTGCCGCTAGTTATGAAGCCAGAACATTTGGTGTTAAAAGTGCCATGTCTGGTAGATTAGCAGCAAAATTGTGTCCTGAACTTATTTTTGTAAAACCTAATTTTGAGCGCTATTCTGAAATTTCTAAGCGTATTAGAAAAATATTTTTTGATTATACAGATTTAGTAGAGCCTCTCTCATTAGACGAAGCTTACTTAGATGTTACTGAAAACAAAAAAGGCAACCCAAGTGCTACCCTAATTGCAAAAGAAATTAGAGATAGAATTTTAAACGAAATTGGATTAACGGCTTCGGCTGGTATTTCTATTAATAAATTTATTGCCAAAATTGCAAGCGATTACAATAAACCTAACGGACAAAAAACGGTTAACCCAGAAGAAGTAATAGAATTTTTAGAGCAACTAGACATTAGAAAGTTTTACGGCGTTGGCAAAGTAACGGCCGAAAAAATGTACCAAAAAGGTATTTTTACTGGTGCTGATTTAAAACAAAAATCATTAGAGTATTTAGATGCCAATTTTGGTAAATCTGGCAGGTATTATTACCACATTGTAAGAGGTATTCACACTAGCGAAGTTAAACCCCACCGTACTAGAAAAAGTTTAGCTGCCGAACGTACATTTAGTGAAAACCTATCTAGCGAAGTTTTTATGCTAGATAAATTAGACCACATTGCCACAGAAGTTTCAAAACGCTTAACAAAGAGTAATGTAGCAGGTAAAACAGTAACCCTAAAAATTAAATACAGTGATTTTACGTTGCAAACTCGCAGCAAAACACTACCATATTTTATAAACGATAAAAGTGTAATATTAGAAACTGCTAAGGAGTTATTATACCAAGAAAAACTACAAAATTCTGTAAGGCTTTTAGGCATTTCATTATCAAATTTAAATACAGAAAAGCCAAAAAAAACACAAGAGAAAAAAAGCATAAGTGTACAATTAAAATTTGGATTTTAATTTTTAAAACAAAAAACGCTTATTTAAATTCATTCTAAAAAAACGTTTGTTTTTATTTGGATTTAGTCTAAATAAGTATATTTTTGCCCAAAATAAAAAAACTGTTATTTTGGCAAAGTCGTTATTTTCTTTAATTGCAATTTGTTTTAGTTTAAGTGCATTATCTCAAAATAGCACACTTTCTGGTTATGTTTTATTTGACAATAATAAACCTGCTTTAGGCGCAACAATAGTTGTTCAAAACAGCTCTTTAAAACAAGAAACTTCAGCAGGAATTAATGGTGAATTTGTATTTAAAAACCTTCCTTTTGGTAATTATTCACTAACTATAAGTTCGCTTAATGCTAAAAGCGTAACGAAACAAATTCAACTAAATAGCACAAACAAATCTGTTAATGTTATACTAGAAATAACAGATTATCAAGCCCTAAGTGAAGTATTAATACAAACAGAAACAGAAAAACGAAAAACGGAAACCAAAGGTTTTTCTGTAAATCTTATTGAAACCAAAGAAGCAAGTTTAAGAAACGTTCAAACCAATGAACTTTTAAACGCAACAGTTGGCGTAAAACTTAGGCAAAATGGCGGTTTAGGGTCTAATGTTGAATACAGTTTAAATGGTTTATCTGGCAACTCTGTAACCATTTTTATAGATGGTATTCCTATGTCTATGTACGGGTCATCGTTTAACTTAAACAGTATTCCGCCTGCATTAATAGAACGTGTTGAAGTTTACAAAGGTGTAATTCCTGGGCATTTGGCCGATGATGCACTAGGTGGCGCTATAAATATTGTTTTAAAAAAAGGAACTAAAACAAGTTTAAACGCATCGGTTTCTTATGGTTCTTTTAATACTTTTCAGGCTAATATAAATGGTCTTTATCGTTTTGAAAAGTCGGGATTTACGGTAAAAACCTCAGCATTTCATAATTATTCTGACAACGATTATAAAATTTCAGGACCAACTATTGTAGATATTGGTATTGGAGGGGTAGAAACCCCTATTACAACGAGACGCTTTTATGATGCTTATCGCTCAACGGGCGGTATATTAAACATAGGTTATACTGATGTTAAATGGGCTGACCAATTTTTTATTGGAGTAACTGCATCTGATGATTATAAACAAGTGCAACATGGTGCTTTTGTAACCAGACGCCCTTACAAAGGCCGGTTTTTAGAGTCTGATGCCGTATTAGCCAATTTAGTTTATTTAAAAAAAGATTTATTTGTTAACGGCTTAGATGTAAATGTTACTGGGGTATTTGGTGAACGAAACAGAATAGTTAATGATACCACCGCCATTGCTTATAGTTGGACAGGTAATAGAGCTATAGATTACAAAGGTGATGAATATGAATATACTTGGGGCGCGCAAAATGAGCAAGGACCAACACTACTTCATATAAAGCGAAATGTGTCATCTATTAGAGCTGGGGTTTCTTATAAAATAAACAGTAATCATAAAATTTTAGTGAACCATTTTTATAGTGGTTTAGATCGTGAAGATTCTGATGAAATGGTGTCTTTACTTGAAAACACATTTCAGCAAACCAGCGATTTATACAAAAATATAACCTCATTAAGTTACGAATTAAATGCACTTAAAAACAAACTAAAACTTAATGTTTTTGGTAAACACTACAGACAAAAAGTACTAAACACATCACCCGAATTTAACGATGACGAAACAGAAGTTATTGAAACCGTTTATAAAAGCGATAAAAACTACAATGGTTTTGGGCTAGCAGGGTCTTATGCCTTTAAACCAACATTTACCCTGTTGGCTTCGGCCGAAAAAGCCATTAGGCTACCAAGTGAAATAGAAGTTTTTGGTGATGCTGGAGATAATGTTATTGCTAACCTTACAGTAAAACCAGAAATTAGTAAAAATTTCAATTTAGGATTTCGCTTCGGAAAATATTCTATTAAAGAACACGATTTTACAATTTCTACCAACCTATTTGCTAGAAACATACAAGATTTAATTGGGCTACCCGCAAGCAGTGAAGATAGCTGGGAAAACGATGAACTAGTACAATACGCTAATTTTGATAGTGAAACTACTTCTAAAGGTGTCGAGTTTCAATTTAGTTATAATTTTAAAAATAACTTCGGGTTAAATTTTAATCTGTCACGCTTAACTTTAGAATATACAAATAGGTATGGCAACACAGTTGATATTCCTAATACGCCGTTATTTACCATGAATGGTAGCTTACGTTATTCATTTAAAAATATCATCCAAAATAAATCTCGATTAAATCTTTATTACAGCAACTACTTTACTGATGAGTTTTTGTATTTAAATCCACCAGGAGATAGTAATACGGGCTATGATGAATTTGTAATCCCTAGCCAATTTATTCAAGATTTAGGTTGTAGCTACATATTTCCTAATAAAAAACTGGTGCTAAGCTTTGACGCCAAAAATATATTTGATAAAGCGGCCTACGATAACATGTCGGTACAAAAACCAGGACGTGCTTTTTATGTAAAACTAAATTATTCAATCAATAAATTTTAAAACAAGTATAAAATGAAACAAACTATTCTAAACCTTAAAACTATAGTACTACTATTTAGTTCTTTAGCAATATTCTTTAGTTGTTCAGACGATGATACACCAAATATTATTGAAGAAGACAATGAAAACAATAGCCGTTGGATAACCATTGCAGGTGCCTTAATGGGAACAGAACCAGGAGATGGTAACGGTGGTACCTTAATTTATTCGGTTACTAAAGAAGATGCACAAGATGAAAATGTACAAATAGACCCATTTAATAATGGTTTTGTTGCACCATCAAACCGTACAGCGCGTTTACAAGCATCGGAAGATGGCAACACAATATTTAATATTAGTTATGCTGGCGATACCGGAGGTGTTTACACAAAATACACTGTTGAAGGTGGTAATAACTTTGTAAAAACGGGTTCTGAAATTAGTATAGAGCCTTATGTTGGTACAGCACCTCGTTGGATTAAATTATTTGATGGCGACCAAACCGGAGCCGCTGTGTACGTATCTACAGAACACCAAGTTGATGACAATGGAACTACAGAAGATGTTACCGATGATACTTATTTATACACAAATTCTACCATTGGTATTGTAACGCTTGATTTGGTTAACTCTTCAATTAAAAATTTCCAAGAACATACTATAACTTTAAATGATGAAGATGCTGCAAAAGGTTATTATATATCAAGAATAGATATGCCAACATTAAATACTGCTGGAGATAAATTATACATAGGTGCTCGTATAAGTAAAATAGACCCAAGTACACTTGAGAGCGATAGCGATTACGACATTTTAGGTTCTAAAACAATTGTTCTAGATTACCCATCATTATTAAACCCAACAATAATAACATCAACTGTAGGTCATGGAAACACAAATGGCTACCGTAGTATTAATGCTTTTGAATACAACGGAAGCGTGTATCAAGCTAACCAAAGTGACCCAGAAGGTTCTTATATTTTAAAAATTGATGCCAATAATGAATATGATAATTCATACGATTTTAATTTAGATGAAGCCTTAGGTGTTACAGGTGCTTATGTTTTGGCTTGGAGGCCTGCTGCAAATGGTAAAGGTGTATTAGCTTATCGTCATGATGGTTCTCAAGAAGGTATTTCTGGAAGAGGAGAAAGCTACTTTGCTTTAATAGATTTAAATGCAAAAACAGCAACTAAAATAACCGATATTCCTTATGATGTTGATATGGAAATGTTCCAATACCAAGGTTATGCTGTAGATGGTAACGATATTTATTTAACCGCAGCATCTGTAGGTAAAAACGGTAATATTTATGTTGTAGATACCGAAACAGGTACCGTAACAAAAGGAGCCGAATTAATTAATGCTGAAGGTAGCCACTTTATTGGTGCTTGGTAATTAGCATTTTATAAGTACACTAAAAAAGAGGGGCAACATTTATTGCCCCTCTTTTTTATTAACTAAGCTATAATTTAAATTAAAAACTACAGCTTTTTATTTCTGTAACACGTAACGTATTAACCATACCTTTTTCTTGTATTGGCATTGCTGCTAAACTTACAAGCATATCACCAACATCTACATATCCTTTTTGGCAAGCAATTTTATTAACGTCTTCAATAGTTTCATCTGTACTCACAAACTTATCGTAATAAAAAGTACGCACTCCCCAAAGTAAACTAAGGCGGGTTAATATGCGTTTATTAGATGTGAAAACTAAAATATGACATGATGGTCTCCAAGCCGAAATTTGAAACGCCGTATAACCACTATTTGTTAAGGTTGAAATGGCTTTTGCATCAATTTCATTAGCCATATTTGCCGCATGATAACAAATAGATTTAGTAATATATCTGTTAGTACGAATATGTGGTGGTAATTGTGGTACTTTAATTAAAGGTGAATTCTCAACACTTTTTAAAATACTAGCCATTTGACTAATTACTTGTACCGGATAATTACCAACGGAAGTTTCTCCAGAAAGCATAACAGCATCGGCGCCATCCATAACCGAGTTTGCAACATCATTAACCTCTGCTCTAGTTGGTGTTAAACTAGAAATCATGGTTTCCATCATTTGTGTTGCAATAATTACCGGAATTCTGGCTTTTTTAGCACGCAATACTAATTGCTTTTGAATTAAGGGAACATCGGCTGCAGGAATTTCAACGCCTAAATCACCACGTGCCACCATAATACCATCACAATGAGTTACTATTTTATCAATGTTTTCAATAGCTTCTGGCTTTTCTATTTTAGCTACAATAGGAATTTTATGCTCTGAGTGCTCATTAATTAAATCTCTCAACTGCATTAAATCTTCTGCATGACGAACAAATGATAAAGCAATCCAATCTACATCAAGGCTAATTGCGAAAATAGCATCATTTATATCTTTTTCGGTTAATGCCGGTTGTGATATATTGGTATTAGGTAAGTTTACTCCTTTTTTAGATTTAAGTGGTCCGCCTTGAATTACCTTAGCTTTTACTTCAGATTTTTGATCTGTTGAAACTACTTCAAAAATAAGTTTACCATCATCTAAAAGAATGCGTTCTCCTGGTTTAGCATCTTGCGGAAACCTGTCGTAAGTCATGTAAACACGTTCTTTGGTACCTTCAAAACGCTCTCCTGTTGCAAAAACAATCTCATCCCCAGGACTTACAACTACTTCTTCTTTCATAACACCAACACGAAGTTTTGGCCCTTGTAAATCTGCTAATATAGCAGCAGTAAAACCGTACTCTTCGTTTAGTTCTCGAATCATTTTTACACGTTCGGCAACATCCTCATAATCGGCATGAGAAAAATTTATCCTAAAAACATTAGCCCCTTCTTCAAGCATGCCTTTTAAAACTTCTTTACTGCTTGTTGCGGGTCCTAATGTGGCTACTATTTTGGTCTTTTTTGTTAATGACATTAGCTAAAAATTAAATGATCTTTAGATTTCAATTTATCAGATTTAATACTGTAGGCAGTTGCCACCTGTGGTATTTTTAATATACTATCTATAATATATTTTTCTTTATTAAAATTGAACTCGTTATCTATTTTTAAAAAATAATTAACGGTTTTATATTCTGGTAATAGGTAATTTATTTTAGTTGTTTTTTCTTGTAAACTAAATAATGAATTACTGTTACCTTGTCTATAATCTTCCGTTTTACATACGTTAGATACTAAATTCCAAATGGTTTGTTGTTTGCAATCTTCCCACTCATAAATAGAATAGGTTAATTCTCCATTTTGAAAATCTAAATCTAATGGTTTTCTAATTAAAGTAATTCCTAAAAATTTGTTCAAGAGATAAGCTAACCTATAATCTTCAAGGGTGCAATGTATTGCAATTAAAGTAAATAGGTCTTCTTCAACATCATCAAAAACAAGTTTATGAATTGCCATACCCTAATTTTGTAGGCGTAAATATAATATTTATAATATTGAATTGAGATAGGATTTAGTTAATCTTGAAAAGATAAGTAACTAAAACGTTATAGTTAACTTTTAATTAACAGTAATTTTTTACAGCATTTTAGAAATCTTATTCTGAAAAGCAAAAAAAGCACGTTTTGAAGCTTTCTCTTCGGCTTTTTTCTTTGAAGTTGCTCTAGCCTTTGCTACTACTTTTTGGTCTATAGATAATTTTACTGAAAAATGTCTTACATCATCGTTTCCGGTATCTTCATATACATTGTAACCAAAGGTTTTCTTTTCTTTTTGGCACCATTCTATAAGTAAACTTTTATAGCTAATAACTTTCCCCTCTAGCTTTTCAATATCTACCTTAGGGATAATAACCCGTTTAAAGATAAATTTTTCGCAATATTTATAACCTCGGTCTAAAAATATGGCTCCTACTAAAGCTTCAAATAAATTGCCGTGAATATTATCTCCAAATTGTCCGGCAGGTATTTTACTTTCTACTAAATCAATTAGTTTTAATTCTCTACCCAATTCATTTAAATGCTCTCTACTTACCACTTTAGAGCGCATTTTTGTTAAATAACCTTCATCTCCTCCTGGTGCTTCCTGATATAAATGAGAAGCTATAACAGCACTTAGCATAGCATCACCTAAAAACTCTAGACGTTCATAATTTATAGCGTTTCCTTCATCATCCTTTATATTCATAGAACGATGTGTAAATGCCGTTTTGAAGTATTCAATATTTTTAGGCTTGAATCCTACAATTTTAGTTATTTCCATAAAAAAATTCCCGTTGCGTTTAAAACGGGAATTTAATATGTTACGAATGTTTTTCACTCGGGATTCTGTCTATATTTTCTTGAATAATACACAAGCGTTGTGCCCGCCAAATCCAAATGTATTACTCATTGCTACTTTAACATCGCGCTTTTGAGCTTTGTTTAGAGTTAAATTTAATTCTGGATCAATATTTTCATCAACCGTAGTGTGATTAATTGTTGGAGGTACTATACCATGCTCTATAGCTAAAATACTTGAGATGGCCTCAATAGCTCCAGCCGCACCTAACAGGTGCCCTGTCATTGATTTTGTTGAATTAATATTTATGTTTTTAGCATGACTACCAAATACTTTTGAAATGGCCTTAAGTTCTGCCACGTCTCCCAAAGGAGTAGATGTTCCATGAGTATTAATATGGTCTACATCTTCTGGTTTTAGCCCTGCATTTTCTAAACAATTTTTCATCACCTCTACTACACCAAGCCCTTCTGGATGAGGCGCTGTCATGTGATATGCATCTGAAGATAATCCTCCACCTGCAACTTCAGCATAAATTTTTGCTCCTCTTGCTTTAGCATGCTCATATTCTTCTAAAACTAAAGCGCCTGCACCTTCACCTAAAACAAAACCATCTCGGGTTCCATCAAAAGGTCTTGAAGCTGTTTCAGGACTGTCATTTCTAGTTGATAGTGCATGCATTGCGTTAAAGCCTCCCATACCGGCAATGGTTACTGCAGCTTCACTTCCTCCGGTAACAACTACATCTGTGTACCCTAAACGAATTGAGTTTAAGGCATCAAAAATAGCATTAGCAGAAGATGCACAGGCAGAAACTGTTGTGTAGTTTGGCCCCATAAAACCATGTTTTATGGAGATATTTGCTGGCGCAATATCAGCAATCATTTTTGGAATAAAGAAAGGATTAAACCTTGGAGTTCCGTCACCAGCAGCATAGTTTAATACTTCTTGCTGAAAAGTTTCTAAACCACCAATACCTGCTCCCCAAATAACACCAACACGCAACTTATTAACCGCTTCAAGATTTAGTTTAGCATCTGCTATGGCTTCATCTGAAGCTATCATAGCATACTGCGCAAACTTATCCATTCTTCGGGCTTCTTTTCGATCTATAAAATCGGTTACGTTAAAGTTTTTTACCTCGCATGCAAACTTGGTTTTAAACTTTTCAGTATCAAAATGTGTTATAGGCGCAGCACCGCTTTTACCATTAATTAGGCCATCCCAATACTCATCTATGGTGTTACCTATAGGTGTTAAAGCCCCTAAACCTGTGACTACAACTCTCTTTAATTCCATAAAATAACGTGCTTATTTTGCAGCTTCTATATAAGAAATAGCTTGACCAACTGTTGCAATATTTTCAGCTTGATCGTCTGGGATTTGAATATCGAATTCTTTTTCGAATTCCATAATTAGTTCTACAGTATCTAATGAGTCTGCTCCTAAATCGTTAGTGAAGCTAGCTTCTGCAACAACTTCGTTTTCATCAACTCCTAATTTGTCTACGATAATAGCTTTAACTCTTGATGCAATGTCTGACATAATCTTTTAATTTTAAGTTTTAATTCAGTTGGCAAAAATAAAAAACTTTATTTTTAAAACACATGTTTACTTCAAAAATGTGTTTGTAATTTACTAAAATAACTTTTAAGTATTATAATTTTACCTACTAAATGTTAATAATTATTCTTTTTTTTGTTGAACAATCTTAACATTATAATCTGTGATATGAAACGTGTGGTAATTTTTGCGTCCGGAAGTGGATCTAATGCTGAAAATTTAATTAAGTTTTTTCAAAACAGCGATAATGCATCTGTTATTCAAATACTTACTAACAATCCTCATGCCAAAGTTTTAGAACGCGCCAAAAAACTTAAAGTAAGTACTTTATCTTTTAATAGAGTAGCATTTACAAAGACTCACGACGTTTTGAACATTTTAAAAGCCTCAAAACCAGACCTTATTATTTTGGCTGGTTTTTTATGGA
This sequence comes from Seonamhaeicola sp. S2-3, assembly GCF_001971785.1. Classification (NCBI taxonomy): domain Bacteria; kingdom Pseudomonadati; phylum Bacteroidota; class Flavobacteriia; order Flavobacteriales; family Flavobacteriaceae; genus Seonamhaeicola; species Seonamhaeicola sp. S2-3. Next base: position 1,366,110 of record NZ_CP019389.1, read on the forward strand.
AGTTTCCAGAATTTATTTTAAATGAATTTCCTAATAAGGTAATAAATGTGCACCCTGCTTTATTACCAAAATTTGGAGGAAAAGGTATGTATGGCATGCATGTACATCAAGCTGTTGTGGCTAATAAAGAGACCGAAACTGGCATTACCATACATTATGTAAACGAAAATTATGATGAAGGCGCTACTATTTTTCAAGCAAAATGCGATGTACTTCCTACTGATACTGCTGAAGATGTAGCCGCAAAAATTCATGAATTAGAGATGGAACATTTCCCTAAAGTTGTTGAGAAATTGTTAAACAACTATTAAGTAAAACATTAATAATGAGATCCTGAAGCAAGTTCAGGATAACAAAAATGTCAAAGAAAAAGAAAAAATATTATACCGTTTGGAAAGGCCATAAAACGGGCGTTTTTGAGTCTTGGGATGATTGTAAAGCTCAGATAAACAATTTTGACGGGGCTATTTACAAATCGTTTTCAACCCTAGATGCGGCTAAAAAAGCGTTAGAAGAAAATTATAAAAACTATATTGGAAAATCTTCAAAATTTAAAAGTGAACTATCTGATGCACAACTAAAAAAAATTGGGCAGCCTAATTATAACTCTATTTCTGTTGATGCTGCCGTTAGCGGCAACCCAGGAAAAATGGAATACCGTGGCGTAGATACCAAAACTAAAAAGCAACTCTTTATTCAAGGCCCTTTTGAAGAAGGTACCAATAATATAGGCGAATTTCTAGCCATTGTTCACGGGTTGGCTTTTTTAAAAAAACATAAAAGCAATAGAATTATATACACAGATTCTAGAACTGCTATAAGCTGGATTAAAAAGAAAAAATGCAATACTAAACTAGAACGTACAGACAAAAACAAGATGCTTTTTGAATTGGTAGATAGAGCCGAAAACTGGCTAAAAACCAATACTTACAAAACTATTATTGTTAAGTGGGAAACCAAAGCTTGGGGAGAGATTCCTGCTGATTTTGGGAGGAAATAATAGACTTTTTCATTAAAACTTATTAAAGAATATTTCACTGCAAGGTTTGTGCAGTGAATGGGTTTATCTTGCAAAAACTAAACAAATAATGCGCATTCTTTTGTTTTTCAAATTTTTGTATAATTTTAAATCTAAAAAATTATGACTTTAACAAAGTTCAACACTAAAGAACTAAATGCTAAAGAAATGATCAATGTTAATGGCGGAACAGAAATTCCCTATTTAGACCCCAATGGGTTCGATGGAGATAGTATTTTAGGTGACCGTATTGCCTATTTTCATTTTGCCGTAAATTGGAATTTAATAGCTTATGGCATTAACAACCTGTTTTAGTTAACCTTATCAAACCCCATAGTATTAATATATTATGGGGTTTATACTCTGTTAAATATGAAAAAACACTTTCCTTCAAACATTTTAGAGGTAATTGCTATAATGGGAATTGATATGGTTCCTTATTTCCCGCTATTTGCATTAAATGCTTTTTTTCTAAAATTATCGATTGAAAAATCAGCTATAATTGCCAATATTTGTTCTTCCATTTTCGCTTTAGGAATATATTATGTGGTCAATAAAAAAAATAATATCAAAGTGAGGTTCAACTTCAAAATTGATAAAAGCATTATTATCTTATCTTTAATCTTATTAACATATTTAGTACTTATTTCACCTATTTCTCACTTATTTCATAAAAATTTTATACCTTCAAAAACAAGGCTTATTTCAATTGTAATACTTACACCTGTTTTTGAAGAAATTATATTTAGAGGGGTTATTTTAAAAGGACTTTTAGTTAGCTATAAACCTAATAAATCCATAATAATATCTTCCATCTTATTTTCATTAGAACACTTAATCTTCACAAATCTTATTGGAGCTTCACTAAATATGTTATGGGCCTTAATTTCAGGTCTGTTTTTAGGTTACGTGTATTTTAAAACCAAAAGTGTAGGGATGGTAATTATTCTTCATGCACTTAATAACGGTTTAGTTATTTTAGAAAACTTATTACAGTATCATGTTAACCATCATAAAAACAGCTTCTTAACTTATATATACGATAACTTCTCTGTTTATTTTTACTGTTTAAGTTTAATTTTATTTGCTTACTTAATTAACAGATTAATTTCTAATAAAGTGTTTTAATACAGAAATAATCAAAAATCATAAAATAAATTACGTCACCAATAGCAATTAAATTAATAACAGCAATTGGTTTTAATACATCGTTTCATTATACAAAGTCGCTTACTGCCCTAAAAAAAGGAGTTATTACCCACACAAAAATTATTCTTGAATACCTCTATAAAAGACTTATATTTGCACAAAAATATCGCTCTTTTTTATGAGTAAATTAGTTATAGTTGGCACTATGGCATTTGATGCTATTGAAACGCCATTCGGAAAAACCGATAAAATACTTGGTGGTGCAGCAACTTTTATTGGTTTAGCCGCATCTCATTTTAATATAGATACTGCTGCCGTATCTATTGTTGGGGGAGACTTCCCGCAAGATTATTTGAATTTACTATCCAACAAAAATATCAATCTTACAGGTGTAGAAATTGTAAAAGAAGGTAAAACATTTTTCTGGAGTGGTAAATACCACAATGATATGAACTCTAGAGATACCTTAGTTACAGAACTCAATACACTTGCAGATTTTAACCCTGTAGTTCCAGAAAATTATAAAGATGCTGGCGTGGTTATGTTAGGTAACTTACATCCTATCGTCCAATCTAGTGTTCTAGATCAAATGACAACAAAACCAGATTTAGTTATTTTAGACACCATGAATTTCTGGATGGATTCTGCTCTAGAAGAATTACACAATGTTATTAAACGCGTTGATGTAATCACAATAAATGATGAAGAAGCTAGACAATTAACAGGAGAGTATTCCTTAGTAGTTGCAGCAAGAAAAATTCATAGCATGGGGCCCAAATATGTAGTAATAAAGAAAGGAGAACACGGTGCGTTATTGTTTCATGACGACAATGTGTTTTATGCACCAGCACTACCTTTAGAAGAAGTGTTTGACCCAACAGGAGCAGGCGACACCTTTGCCGGAGGTTTTGCTGGTTACCTTGCTAAAACAAATGACACATCTTTTGAAAACATGAAAAACGCCATTATTTATGGTTCTACATTAGCTTCATTTTGTGTTGAAAAATTTGGAACAGAGCGTATGCAAGATTTATCAAATGAAGAAGTGCATAAAAGATTATTGCAGTTTAAGCAATTAACGCAATTTGAAATAGAATTAGAATAAACTGGCGCGCTCAAAAAGAGCGCGTTTTTTAATTAAATAAAACCAAATTAATCTTTCCGCGAAAGCGAAAACTTTTACATAATGAGTGATATTCTTAAACACGAGTGTGGTATAGCCGTTATAAGACTTTTAAAACCTTTAGAATATTATAAAGAAAAATATGGCAGTGCATTTTATGGCGTAAATAAAATGTACTTAATGATGGAAAAACAACACAATAGAGGACAAGATGGTGCAGGTTTTGCCAGTATTAAGTTAAACACCAAACCTGGAGAACGTTATATAAGTAGAATTAGATCTATTCAACAACAACCTATTCAAGATATTTTTTCTCAAATTAATGACAGAATTAATAATGAGTTTAAAGCGCACCCTGAATATTTAAACGATGTTGCAGCTCAAAAAAGAAATATTCCGTATATAGGAGAGTTACTACTTGGTCATGTACGTTACGGTACCTTTGGCAAAAACAGTGTTGAAAGTGTTCATCCGTTTTTAAGACAAAACAATTGGATGCATCGTAATTTAATTATGGCTGGTAACTTTAACATGACCAATGTTAAAGAATTATTTAGCAATCTAATAGAATTAGGCCAACACCCAAAAGAATATACAGATACCGTCACTGTGATGGAAAAAATTGGTCATTTTTTAGATGATGCTGTAAGTAAAATATATAAAGACTTAAAAAAAGAAGGCTATAATAAACGTGAAGCATCACCACAAATAGCAGAACGATTAAAAGTAGCCAAAATTTTAAGGCGTGCTGCAAAGAATTGGGATGGTGGTTACGCTATGGCTGGTCTTATAGGTCATGGAGATTTCTTTGTATTAAGAGATCCTGCAGGTATACGTCCTGCATACTACTACAAAGATGATGAAGTAGTTGTTGTAGCTTCAGAACGTCCTGTTATTCAAACCGTATTTAATGTAAAATTTGAAGATGTAAAAGAATTAGACCCAGGACATGCTATTATTACAAAAAAATCTGGAGAAGTAAGATTTAAACAAATATTAGAACCCTTAGAACGCAAAGCCTGCTCTTTTGAACGCATTTATTTTTCTAGAGGAAGTGATGCCGAAATTTATGAAGAACGAAAAATGCTAGGTAGGTTATTAATGCCTAAAGTAATGCAAGCCATTAATAACGATACCAAAAACACAGTTTTTTCTTATATACCAAACACAGCAGAAACATCGTTTTTTGGTATGATAGAAACTGCCGAAAATGAACTTAATAAAACTAAAACTAAAACCATTCTATCTGGGCAACGTAACATATCGGCAGAAAAAGTAACCGAAATTTTATCTGAAAGAATTAGAGTTGAAAAAATTGCCATAAAAGATGTAAAACTAAGAACCTTTATTACAGAAGATAGTAGTAGAGACGATTTAGTAGCCCATGTTTACGATATTACCTATGGAGTAGTAAAACCAAATGATAACTTGGTAATTATTGATGATAGTATTGTACGCGGAACTACATTAAAAAAGAGTATTTTAAAAATGCTTGATAGGTTAAATCCTAAAAAGATTATAGTCGTGTCATCAGCTCCTCAAATTCGTTATCCAGATTGCTATGGTATAGATATGGCAAACCTTGAAAGCTTAGTGGCTTTTAGAGCTGCTTTAGAATTACTTAAGGATAATAATAAATACCATATTGTTGAGAACGTTTATAACAAGTGTAAAGCTCAAGAAGACCTAGAAGATAAAGACGTACAAAACTTTGTAAAAGAAATATACAATCCTTTTACTGCAGAAGAAATCTCTAATAAAATTGCTGAATTATTAAGTGATGAAAGTATAAATGCAGAGGTAAAAATAATTTTCCAAACCATTGAAAATTTACACAAAGCTTGTCCTAAAAACTTAGGAGATTGGTATTTTACAGGTAATTACCCAACAGTAGGAGGAAATAGAGTTGTAAACAGAGCATTTATTAATTTTTACGAAGGAAATAAAGAACGAGCCTATTAATTTTAAGTCCTTAAAAATCTTGCGGTTAAACCGTAAAAAGTGTATTTCATCTATTAAATACGCTTTTTATCTAATAAATAATCCTGTTATCTAAAATACACATAAATTGGTACCACCATAACATAAGTAGGTTAAGTTCATGGTAGATTTGGGGCAAAAAAAGGTGAACTCTCGTTCGCCTTTTTTTATGCAATTTAGACACCTAAATTACATAGAATTCTTTCAAAAAAAGCACTTCATTTCATTTCACCCTAATTTTTAAACCTTATCTCTATTAAGCCAATTTATTAGTAGTTCACCCAAAATATTTCACCAGTCTTTAGCACAAATATATCTTTGAAGCACCATAACATAAGTAGGTTAAGTTTATGGTAGATTTGGGGCAAAAAGGTGAGCGTTCTAGCTCACCTTTTTCATTTTATATACTTTTTCACTCTTTTTTAAAAAACCCTGATAGTTTTTGTAAATTTTAAATCTCAATTTTAGTAAAAAGACATAAAAAAAAACCGTCTAGAAAAATCTAGACGATTTAATTGTTTATAACACTTAAAATTGTATTTAACTACTTTGCTTCTGCATAACGTTTTTCTACTTCATTCCAGTTAACAACATTAAAAAATGCTTTAATATAATCTGGACGTCTGTTTTGGTAGTTTAAATAGTAAGCATGCTCCCATACATCTAATCCTAAAATTGGAGTTCCGCCACAACCAATACTAGGCATTAACGGATTGTCTTGGTTAGCAGTAGAGCAAATTTCTATTTTACCGCCTTTATGAACACATAACCAAGCCCAACCAGAACCAAAACGTGTTGCTGCAGCTTTACTAAATGCTTCAATAAATTCATCTTTAGAACCAAAAGTAGACTCTATAGCGTCTTTTAATTCGCCAGATAAATACCCTCTATCTTCTGGATTCATAACTGCCCAAAACAAAGAGTGATTGTAAAATCCGCCTCCATTATTTCTAACAGCAGCATTATCTAGGTCTAAATTAGTAAGAATATCTTCAATAGATTTTCCTTCTAAATCTGTACCTGCTATTGCATTATTTAAATTGTTAGTATATCCTGCGTGATGCTTAGTATGGTGTATTTCCATTGTACGTGCATCAATATGTGGTTCTAATGCATCATATGCATAACCTAAATCTGGTAATTCAAAAGCCATAATTTCTTATTTTATCTATTATTAATTAATTTCATTTCAAATTTACGTATAAAAGAGGGCAATTAAAAATAATATATTGTTATGAAACCATTGATAGTTTTTATCTTGTATAAAATTAACATTCATGATTAAAAATCCTTCATTCACCATTTATAATGCTTCTGCAGGCAGCGGAAAAACGTTTACACTTGTAAAAGAGTATTTAAAAGTTTTATTTACATCTAACAACCCCGAAAAATTTAAACACATTCTTGCTATAACGTTTACTAACAAAGCAGTAGCCGAAATGAAAGAACGTGTTATAGAAGCTCTTAAATTGTTTTCTGATGACACCATTTTAATAAACCCAAATAGTATGTTTAACACTATTTGTGAAGAGTTAGAGATGGCTCCTAAAGTAATTCATAATAAATCAAAAATTATTCTAGATTCCATAATTTTTAACTACGCTGCTTTTGATATTTCTACTATTGATGGTTTTACACATAAACTCATTAGAACTTTTGCTCATGATTTAAAACTGCCATTAAATTTTGAGGTTGAGTTAGACCAAGATGCGCTTTTAAATGAAGCTGTAGATAGCCTTATAGCTAAAGCTGGAACCAACAAAGCTCTTACAAATATTTTGGTTGAATTTGCTATTGAAAAAGCAGATGACGATAAAAGCTGGGATATTGCCTTAGATTTAAGCAAAATTTCAAAGCTTTTGGTAAACGAAAATGATATACCTTTTATAGAAACCTTAAAAGAAAAAACCTTTAAAGATTTTATAACTTTAAAAGCACAACTAAAAAAGGATATAAAATTAACCGAAAATAATATAGTTGAAAATGCCGAAAGTGTACTTACCTTAATTAACGAAGCTGGTTTAGAACATTCAGATTTTTCTAGAAGCACTTTACCCAATCATTTTAAAAAAGCAGCTCAACTTAACTTATACGGTCTTTACAACAACAACCTAGAAGAAAACATTGTTGAAAGAAAAAATATATACCCCAAAAAAACAAACCCCACTTTAGCAGACACTATTGAAGCCATTCTGCCAGAAATTGAAATAACTTATAAAACAATAAAAGCGCAAGTTTATCACCTTCTATTCTTAAAGAATTTTCACAAAAACATAACACCTTTATCTGTTTTAAATGCCATAAACAATGAATTAACATTGTTAAAAGAAGAACAAAACAAAATGCTAATTTCTGAATTTAATACCATTATTAGTAACCAAATAAAAGGGCAACCTACCCCATTTATTTATGAACGCATTGGTGAAAAATTTAGACATTATTTTATTGATGAATTTCAAGATACATCTATTAAACAATGGGAAAATTTAATACCGCTTTTAAGCAACTCATTGTCAACAGAAAATGGTAGCACCATGTTAGTGGGAGATGCAAAACAAGCCATTTACCGATGGCGCGGAGGTAAAGCAGAACAATTTATAGGGTTGTTTAATAATGATAACCCGTTTCATATAGAAAAACATGTAGAAAATCTACCAACCAATTACCGTAGTTATAAAGAAATTGTAAAGTTTAACAATAGCTTTTTTAAATTCCTTTCAAACCATGTTTTTAATAATAAAGATTATGCAACATTATATGAAAACGCACATCAAAACACCTTTATAGAAAATACAGGTTATGTAGAAATAACTTTTTTAGATTTAGACAAAACCGATGATAGAGATGTTTGCTTTACAACAGCTACCCTAGAAAAAATTAATACCTGTATAAATAATGGGTTCTCTCTTAAAGATATTTGCATTTTAGTTAGAAAGAAGAAAGAAGGAGTGGCCATTGCAAACTATTTAAGTGAAAATGAAATACCTATTGTATCATCAGAAACATTACTAATTAGCAATTCACAAGAGGTCAATTTTGTAATTAATTTTTTAAAATTATTAGTTCAGCCTAAAAATCTTGAAATAAAAGTATTGGTTTTAAACTATTTAACTTCACTGTTAAATATTGAAAATAAACATCAATTTTTCTCAACGCATTTAGAATTACCATTGCATAAACTTTTTAAAAGCTTTGAAAATTACAATATCTATTTAAAAAATAATTTATTACAACTTCCGCTTTATGACTTGGTTGAAACTATTATAAGAAACTTTGGTTTAAGTAAAACATCTAACGCCTATATTCAATTTTTCTTAGACTTTGTTTTAGAATTTTCGCAAAAAAAAGGATCAGATGTTCCTGCCTTTCTAGAGTTATATGAAAAGAAAAAAGATAGCTTAAGCATTGTTTCTCCTAAAGGTAAAAACGCGGTTCAAATCATGACCATCCATAAATCAAAAGGCTTAGAATTTCCAGTAGTTATTTTTCCTTATGCAGATTTAGATATTTATAACGAAGTAGATGCTAAACAATGGTATGAATTAAACCCTAAGCAATATCAAGGCTTTACGCACACCTTATTAAATTATAACAAAGATTTTGAACATTTTGGTGAAGAAGGATATCAAATTTACAATCAACATGAAGCTGAACTTGAGTTAGACAACATTAACCTTTTATATGTAGCATTAACCCGTGCCGTTGAACAACTTTATGTAATATCAAAAAAAGATATTTCATCAAAAGGAGACGTTAACAAGAAAAGATATTCGGGTTTATTCATTAATTTTTTAGAGCATGTTAATTTATGGAACAACTCTCAACTCAAATACTACTTTGGAAACCCAACAAAAACATCAGAAAATGTTGTTTTACAAGATAACATGCAAACCCAAAAAATGTTTATTTCTACAGCAAAAGAAGAACATAATATTAAAGTGGTAACAAAATCAGGCTTTTTATGGAATACCAATCAACATAAAGCTATTGAAAAAGGAAATCTTGTTCATAATATAATGTCACAAATAAAAACCACAAATGATGTTGATTTTGTAATAAATGATTTTTTAAACACCTCTGTAATAAACCATGAACAGGCAAATGAATTAAGAGAAATTGTTAAACAAATAGTAAATCATCCGCTCTTAGAAAAATATTTCACTTCAAATGATACCATATATAATGAAAGAGATATCATTACAAAGGAAGGCATGATACTTAGACCCGATAGAATTAATATAAATTCTAAAAATGAAGTTACAATTATAGATTATAAAACCGGAAGTGAAAATAAAAAACACGTACAGCAACTACAAGACTACCAAGATGTATTAGAAAACATGCAGCTAATAGTTAAACATAAAGTTTTAGTTTATATAGATGATAGGGTAACAATTAAAAAATTATAAAAAATTTAAAATTAATGTGACCTCTTTATTATAAGAGTGTCTATATTAGAAGAAAAGACAAAATATTTTATCTAAAATCGTTCTGAACAATCGAATAACGGTGCTTTTGTACGATTTTTTTATATATTTGTCTTTGTTAATAACATTTAACAACTTACTTTTGTTTACAATTAACACTTAAAAATTAAACTTTTGAATATGAAAAATCTTAGCAGATTATTGTTAGCATTCGTACTTGTACTTGGTTACAATTATGCTGATGCACAAGACAAAAACAATCCATGGCAAATTACCATAGCGGTAAATGCAGTAGATGCCTTCCCTTCTGGAGATGGCGCATTATTTACAGGAACAGGAGAAGCCTCAGAGTCTATCTTTAGTAAATTTGTAGACACAGACAACTACAACATTTTACCTTCATTATCTTCAATTGCTGTTTCTAAATATTTAGGTGATGGGTTCTCTTTTGGAGTAACAGGATCATTAAACAAAATTGAAAGCTGGGGTGAGGTTGCAGGAACTCCTGATGCTTCATCAGTAGATGATTTATCTTACTATGGTATTGATGGTACCGTTAAGTACAACTTCTTAGAAGGTACTACTATAGACCCTTACGTAGGTGTAGGTGGTGGTTACACTTGGATTGATGAAATAGGTGCTGGTACTTTAAACGGAACTGTTGGTTTAAACGTTTGGTTTAACGATAATATTGGTTTTACTCTTCAAACTGCATACAAACACGCTTTTGAAGATTACTTAGATACTCACTTCCAACATACTGCTGGTATTTCTATTAGATTTGGTGGAACTGATACTGACGGAGATGGTATTTACGACAAAGATGATGCTTGTCCAGACGTAGCTGGTTTAGAAGCTTTCAACGGTTGTCCAGATTCTGATGGTGACGGTATTGAAGATAGCAAAGACGATTGTCCTAATGAAGCTGGTTTAGCTGAATTAAACGGTTGTCCTGATACTGACGGTGACGGTGTTGCTGATAAAGATGATAAATGTCCTACTGTAGCTGGTTTAAAAGCTTTAAACGGTTGTCCTGATGCTGACGGTGACGGTGTTGCTGATGGAGATGATAAATGTCCTAACACTGCTGGACCTTCTGCAAATAACGGATGCCCATGGCCAGATACTGATGGTGACGGTGTATTAGACAAAGATGATAAATGTCCTAAAGTTAAAGGAACTGTTGCAAACAATGGTTGTCCTGAAGTAACTGAAGAAGTTCAAAAAACTTTAAATGAGTACGCTAAAACTATCTTATTTGATACTGGTAAATCTTCTATCAAAGCAGAATCTGAAAAAGTATTAGCTGATATCATTAAAATTATCAACGAATACCCAACAGCTAAATTTACTGTTGAAGGACACACTGATAGTGTTGGTAGTGAAAAATTAAACCAAAGACTTTCTGAGTCTAGAGCTGCTTCTGTTAAAGATTACTTAACTTCTCATGGTGTTGATCAATTCAGATTATCATCTAAAGGTTACGGTGAATCTAAACCAATTGCATCTAACAAAACTAGAGCTGGTAGAGCTCAAAACAGAAGAGTTGAAATTAACTTAGTAAAATAATTTATTTAGTTAATTCTCTAAATAACTTTTTAAAAAACGCTTCGGGATTCCCGAGGCGTTTTTTATTTTTATACAATGACAACTTTTATTTTTGATGTATTAAAAGATTTACAAAAAAAAGGCGTAGATTTCTCTAGCCTTACTTTTATATTACCCAGTAAACGTGCAGGAATATTTTTAAAACATCAACTAGCTCTGGTAACAGATAAAGCTATTTTTTCTCCTGCCATTCTTAGTATAGAAGAGTTTGTTGAAAATCTCTCTGAACTAAAAAATATTACTAATACAGAACTTCTTTTTGAATTTTATGAAGTATACCTACAACTTACAAATGAAAACGAAAAGGATTCTTTCGAGTCGTTTTCAAAATGGGGGCAAATTTTAATTCAAGATTTTAATGAAATAGACCGCTATCTTATACCTCAAGCAAATATTTTCAACTATTTAAGTGCCATAAAAGAGATAGAACAAAACCATTGGTCTTTAGAAGAAAACCAAACAGAATTCATTAAAAAATATTTATCATTCTGGAAAAAACTAAACACGTATTACTCGCACTTTACAGAAAGACTATTAAAGAAAAAAAATGGTTATCAAGGCTTAATTTACAGAGAAGCTGTTGAAAATATAGAATCTTACATTCAAGCTAATGAAAAACAACAACATGTTTTTTTAGGATTTAACGCCCTTAATACTGCCGAAGAAACAATTATACAAGAATTGCTTCAAAATGATATAGCACAAATTTACTGGGATATAGATAAAGTATTCTTTAACAACCCAAAACATGATGCGGCTTTATTTACAAAACAGCACAAATCTAATTGGTTGTATTTTAAAAAACACCCTTTTAATTGGGTTACAAATAACTACTCTAAAAACAAAAATATTTCTATTTATGGCATACCAAAAAATATTGGGCAAGCTAAATATATTGGCAGCCTTTTAAATGAGTTAAAAAACAAGAATACCTCGTTACAAAATACCGCTGTGGTTTTAGGTGATGAAAACTTACTCATCCCTACTCTTAATTCATTGCCTCAAAATATTCAGGCATTAAATATAACCATGGGGTTTCCGCTAAAATCAATTCCTTTAGCTTCTCTTTTTAAAGCATTATTTCATTTACATAAAAAACCATCTAATTCATTTTATTATAAAGATGTTATTAATATTATTTCGCATCAGTTTATAAGACCACTATTTAATATAAACACTACCGATTATGCTTCGAAAATTATAGAAACTATTGATGCTAATAACCTCATCTATGTTACTAGCCACAGATTAAAAGAAATTGCTGAAGAGGCTTTTAAAATTATTGACTTGCTATTTGTTAATTGGGACAAATCTGTTACAGCAGCCTTAAACAACTGTTCGCTTATAATTCTTGCTATAAAAGACTATTTAGATAAAAACAAGGACTCTAATTTACTTTCATTAGAATATTTATTTCGTTTTAATGAATTATTTAATGAATTAAAACGGCTAAATTCAGAATACAACCACATTAAAGACATTACAGCTCTATTTGAGGTTTACCAAGAACTTTTAGCTACAGAAACCTTAGATTTTCAAGGTGAGCCCTTACAAGGCTTACAAATTATGGGAATGTTAGAATCTAGAGTTTTAGATTTTGAAACCGTAATTATTTCTGGTGTTAATGAAGGCATTCTTCCTGCTGGAAAAAGTAACAACTCGTTCATTCCTTTTGATGTTAAAATTGAAAACAAACTACCTACCTATAAAGAAAAAGATGCAGTTTACACCTATCATTTTTATAGATTATTACAGCGTGCTAAAAATATTTACATTCTTTATAACACAGAATCTGATGTACTTACAGGAGGAGAAAAAAGCAGGTTTATAACCCAATTAGAATTAGAAGATATTCATAAAATAAACCATCAAATTATAGCACCACAAGTACCTGTTATTAAACAGGAAGTAAACATTATTACAAAAACCAATGATGTTATTGAAAAACTAAAAGCAGTTGCTCAAAAAGGGTTTTCACCATCATCACTCACAAACTATATTAGAAATCCAATCGATTTTTATTATCAGAAAATATTAAAAATACAAGCGTTTGATGAAGTAGAAGAAACCGTTGCAGCCAATACCTTAGGTACTGTGGTACACAACACACTTGAAGATTTTTATAAGCCATTTATAGGTACTTTTATTTCGGTTGAAATAGTTGAAAACCTTAAAAAAAACGTAGTTAAAACCGTTACTCATCATTTTAAAGACATCTATAAAGAAGGTGATATTAAAACGGGAAAAAACTTAATCATTTTTGAAATAGCAAAGCGCTACGTACACAATTTTTTAGATTTAGAAATAAGAGAATTAAAAGCTGGAAACCAAATAAAAATAATTGCTATTGAAGCTGAAAACAAAGTTAGTATTGAAATTCCAGAGTTAGACTTCCGTATTAAAATAACAGGTAAAGTAGACCGTGTTGATGAATACAATGGCATAACTAGAATTATAGATTACAAAACCGGAAAAGTTGAGCAAGCCGATGTTGAAATAGTAAATTGGGAAGATATATCAACAGATTATAAAAAGTACAGTAAAAGTTTTCAAGTGCTAACTTATGCCCTTATGATGCAAAAATCTAAAGACATTAAATTACCCATTGAAGCTGGTATCATTTCTTTTAAAAATTTAAACAGTGGGTTTTTAAAATTCACTAAAAAAGATAAAGTAGGTCGTGGCGCAAAAAAAGATACCTTAATTACTCAAGAAATAATTGATAATTTTAATAATGAATTAAAACGTCTTATTATAGAAATTTGCAACCCCAACATACCATTTACCGAAAAAGAAATATAATGCTAAAGAAAAAAGATTTTATAATTAACGGCAAGCATAATAAACCCATACTAATTGATGTAAGTTATTTAGCCAACACAACAAATAACCCAATAATCATATTTTGCCATGGTTACAAAGGCTTTAAAGATTGGGGCGCTTGGAACATTATGGCAGAATATTTTGCTAATGCTGGATTTTGCTTTATTAAATTTAACTTTTCACATAATGGTGGCACCATTGAGCAACCTATTGATTTTCCAGATTTAGAGGCTTTTGGAAATAATAATTACACTAAAGAATTAGATGATTTACAATCTGTAATTAACTGGTGTTTTGAAAACGCCACTATAAAAAAAACAGGTAATTTAGATAGATTAGCATTAATAGGACATAGCCGTGGTGGTGGTATAGTTTCAATAAAAGCCAACGAAGACAATAGAGTAAAAGCTATTATTAGTTTAGCTGGGGTGTCTGATTTTTTAAGCAGAACCATAGCAAATGTTGATGTTGAAACTTGGGAAAAAACTGGTGTGAAATATGTTTTAAATGGACGCACTAAACAACAAATGCCTCACTATTATCAATTTTATTTAGATACTGTAAACAACAAAGACCGCTTAAACATAAAAAACGCTGTATCAAACCTAAAAATACCGCATTTAATTATTCATGGCGACAATGATACCAGTGTTTTTATTGATGAAGCAGAAAACCTTCATAAATGGAATCCAAAAAGCACTTTAGAAATTATAAAAGGTGCTAATCATGTATTTGAATCACGTCATCCTTGGGATACAAATAAACTGCCAAAAGCACTAAAAGAAGTTGTTAATAAAACTATCTTTTTCTTAAATTCTAAATAGCAAATAATTAAAAAAAGCTAACCATAAATCAACCAATGATAAAGGAATTTATTATATTTGCGTGTGCGTACACGAAAAGTATACACAATCTATTTTAGCCTCGTAAAATCGCACTAAAATTCTGTATTATACTTTTTCAAATTATATAAACGCATGTACTAAACTAAAGTTAAATTTATGAGTATAATTCAGTCTAAAAACATTATAACAGACAATTTTTTACTTCAATCTAAAGAAGCCGAAATTCTATATCATGATTATGCTAAATCAATGCCAATTATTGATTATCACAATCACCTTTCTCCAAAACAAATAGCAGAAAATAAGCCTATTAAAAACATAACCGAAGCCTGGTTAGGAGGAGATCATTATAAATGGCGTGGTATGCGTGCCAATGGTATTGAAGAAAAATATATTTCGGGCAATGCTTCATTAGAAGAAAAGTTTCAAAAATGGGCAGAAACAGTTCCTAATACACTTAGAAATCCGCTATTTCATTGGACACAGCTAGAACTAAAACGTTACTTCAATATTGATGATATTTTACAGCCTAATAATGCTACTAACATTTACAACAAAGCCAATAGCATTTTAGCCGAAAAAACTCCTGCTCAATTATTAGAGCAAATGAATGTTGAAATAGTTTGTACTACAGACGACCCTACAGATAATTTAGAATATCATAAAAAAATAGCTGAAGGCGACTTTAACGTAAAAGTATTCCCAACTTTTAGACCAGACGCTTTATTTTTTATTGGTGAAAATAATTTTATTTCATACATAGAAAAATTAAGTGCTTGTGTTAATTTTGAAATAACAAATTACGAAACATTATTAAAGGCTATTGATGAGCGTATAGAATTTTTCCATAAAAATGGCTGTAGATTATCAGATTACGGTATTAGCGGCGCGTTTTCTTATGTAGCGTTTAACCCTCAGGAGGTTGCTTCTATTTTCGTTAAAGGCATAAATAGCGAACAACTTTCAACACTTGAAATTCAAAAATACAGAT
Organism: Seonamhaeicola sp. S2-3; assembly: GCF_001971785.1. Classification (NCBI taxonomy): domain Bacteria; kingdom Pseudomonadati; phylum Bacteroidota; class Flavobacteriia; order Flavobacteriales; family Flavobacteriaceae; genus Seonamhaeicola; species Seonamhaeicola sp. S2-3. The sequence continues at coordinate 1,382,074 of NZ_CP019389.1, forward strand.
CTAGCCTGTTACTATATTTAGGAAAAAAATACCATGAAAAAAATTGGGTTCAACAATATCACTTAGGGGTAATAAGAGATAACAATACCAGATTAAACGAATTGGTAGGAGCAGATTCTGGTTGCGATTCTATTGCAGATTATCCTATAATTGAGGGCTTATCAAAATTTTTAAACGCTCTAGACAGCACCAATCAACTAGCTAAAACCATTACGTATAATTTAAATCCGGCACAAAATGAAACCTTTGCTACCATGATGGGCAACTTTAATACTGGGGGTATAGCAGGAAAAATGCAATGGGGCGCTGCATGGTGGTTTTTAGATCAGAAAGACGGAATAGAAAAACAAATAAACGTGCTATCAAACATGGGGCTTTTAAGTAAGTTTATTGGTATGTTAACAGACAGTCGCAGTTTTTTATCGGTTCCAAGGCATGAATATTTTAGACGTATTTTATGCAATATCATTGCAGAAGATTTAAACCAAGGATTAGTACCTAACGACCTTGAATTTCTAGGTAAAATGATTCAAGATATATGTTATAATAACGCAAAAAACTATTTCAATTTTGCATAAAATAAACAATACAATCGATTGTATTTTTATTATCTTTGTAACAGTTTCAGACTAAACTAAAACCACAAAAAGATGAAAATTAAACTTATTTTGTCTCTTATAATTTGCATGAGTCTACTCTCCTGCATAGAAAAGGAAGATACAAAAACGCTTTATTTAGCACATACATTACCACAAACACACCCAGTTCATAAAGGTATTATTGAATTTCAAAAAGCATTAGAAAAAAAATCTGGTGGTGCTTTAAAAATTAAAATATTTCCAGACGGCCAACTTGGTTCTGAAAGAGAAGTATTAGAACTTTTACAAATAGGTAGTGTTGCCATTACAAAAGTAAGTGCAGCAACATTATCTAACTTTGTTCCAGAATACCATGTGTTGGGTATCCCCTATTTATTTAAAGACAAACAACACCAGTTTGATGTTTTAGAAGGACCAGTTGGAAAATCTATATTAGAAAAAGGAGAAAAATTTTGGCTTCGTGGTTTGTGTTATTACGATGCCGGAAGTAGAAGCTTTTACACCTCAAACAAAGCCATTAGAACGCCAGAAGATTTGCGTGGTCTCAAAATTAGAGTTATGAATAATCAAATGGCTATTAATATGGTTAATGCTTTAGGTGGAGCTGCAACACCAATGTCTTATGGTGAATTATACACCGCTATTCAACAAGGTGTTGTTGATGGGGCTGAAAATAACCCACCGTCATTTGTATCATCAAACCATTATGAGATTAGTAAATATTATACTTTAGATGAACATTCTTCTGTACCAGATGTTCTTTTAATTGGAACAAAACAATGGGAAAAATTATCTAAACAAGAAAAAGAATGGGTACAAGAAGCTGCTGACGAGTCTGCGCAAGCACAAAAGAAATTCTGGAAAGAATCTGTTGATGAATGTATGAAAATTGTAAAAGATGCGGGTGTTGAAATTATTATTCCAGAAAAATCTTTGTTTGCCGAAAAATCTAAATCTGTTTTAGAAGAGTTTCAAAAAGAACACCCTGAGTTAGCTGAAATTGTTAAAGAAATTAAATCTAATTAAGTATGAAACCATCCAACTCTTTATTTAATAGTGTGGTTAGATTCATGGAAATTTTTCTAATCGTCATATTCGCATTACTTGTTTTTGATGTTTTATTTCAAGTATTTTCAAGATATGTTTTAAAAGCTTCTTTTTCATGGACTGAAGAGTTTGCTAGATTTTCATTAATATGGATGTCTGTTCTAGGTGCGGCTTATTTAAATGCTAAAAGAGCCCATTTATCAATGGATTTTCTTTATAGAAAGTTCTCACAAGCAACCAAAAAGAAAGTTTCTATTGTAATAGAAGTTTTAATTTTCCTATTTGCATTAATAGTTATGGTTATTGGCGGATTTAACCTTGTTTATACCACATTACATTTAGGGCAACTCTCTGGTACTTTACGCATTCCTTTAGGATATATTTATGCTATTTTGCCATTTAGCGGATTACTAATTATGTGGTTTTCTGTCATCCATATTTCTCAAATTTCTAAAAACCAAATAACTGAGCTATGAGTATTGAAGTTTTAAGTATTGTTGTTTTATTTTCTAGTTTTTTTATTCTTTTAATGCTTAAGGTTCCTGTTGCTTATAGCATTGGAATTTCAACCACAATTAGTCTATTATTAAATATTGATAAACTACCAGGACTAACAACCATTGCACAACGTATGACTACTGGAATAGATAGTTTTGCCTTATTAGCTATTCCGTTTTTTGTGTTGGCTGGAGAAATAATGAAACAAGGTGGTATTGCCAACCGGCTTATAAATTTTGCTAAATCTTTAGTAGCTAGCCTCCCTGGTGGATTAGCCTATGTAAATGTTTTAGCATCTATGTTGTTTGGCGCCATTTCAGGATCTGCTATTGCCGCAGCTTCTGCAATTGGTAGTATAATGACCGATAGAATGGAAGAAGAAGGTTACCCAAGAGAATTTAGTGCTTCGGTAAATATTACTTCTTCTACTACGGGATTATTAATTCCTCCTAGCAATATTTTAATTGTATATGCTCTTGCTAGTGGTGGTGCAGCCTCTGTTGCTGCTTTATTTATAGCGGGTTATTTACCTGGAGTTTTATTAGGTTTAGCATTAATTGGCTATATAGTTTTTGTTGCTGTAAGAAGAAAATTTGCCAAAGGACAAAGAGCTACACTAAAAGAGGTTTGGCAACATTTTAGAAAAGCATTTTTTAGCTTATTAATGCTTGTAATTGTTGTAGGCGGTATTGTTGCCGGAGTTTTTACAGCTACTGAAGCCTCTGTAATTGCAGTTTTATATGCTGCTATACTTGCTTTAATCTATAAAAGCGTTACTCTTAAAAGTTTTCCTGATATTTTACTAAATAGTGCTAAAACCACTGCTGTTGTAATGTTTTTAATTTGTACTTCAATGGCTATGAGTTGGCTATTTTCATTTGAAAGTATTCCTGCTCTTATTAGTAACTTTTTATTAGAACAGTTTAGTAACAAATTTGCTATCTTTTTTGTAATTAATATTACTTTATTAATAATAGGAACCTTTATGGATATGACACCAGCGGTATTAATATTTACACCAATATTTTTACCTGTAGTTATGGCTTTAGGAATGGATCCTGTTCACTTCGGAATTGTACTTGTATTAAATTTATGTATTGGTTTGTGTACACCACCTGTGGGTACTATTCTCTTTGTAGGAAGTGGTATAGCAAATGTAACCGTTTCTCAGGTCGTCAAGCCCTTGCTGCCATTTTTATTAATAATGGTACTTGTTTTGTTGCTAATAACTTATATTCCTGAAATTTCTATGTGGTTACCTAGACTTTTCGATTTATAAAAACCATAATATGGTAAAAAAACAAAAAAGAGGCTTTCATTAATGAAAGCCTCTTTTTGTGGAGCATATCGGAGTCGAACCGATGACCTTTTGGCTGCCAGCCAAACGCTCTAGCCAACTGAGCTAATGCCCCTTTTTTAAAAGATTATACAAATTTATATAAATTAATATTGTTTTTATAAACCTTTTTACTTTAATCCACTTAATACTAAAACGGGTATGCTACTATAAAAGTCTTTTTTAAGAATAGTGTTTTTTTCCCATTTCTTAGCAAAGAAACCTCTTTTACGTCTTACAACACACAACATATCTGGGTTATGAGATTGAAAATGCTCTAAAACTCCTTGAAAAGTAGTGGCATTTTCGGTAATTGTAATATTAGATACTAATGATTTTAAATCATCTTTCACATCAAAATCATGTTCTTTATGGTATGGCGTTTTAACTAATAATAAATTCACAGCAGCTTTAAATTTATCCTGTACATCTTTAAGCGGATTTAAGACTCCTTCCTTTTTTATAATAGCCGATTTTAGAGCCATTAAAATATTAGTGGCTGGTTTAAATGTATATCCTTCTGGTACTATAAGTGCTGGTATTTGTGTTTGCTTAATAATTTTACCAGATGTTTTTCCTAAATACACAGTATCTTTTACAGAGGTTGTTCTGGGTTCTACTAAAATTAAGTCTATGTTAGCTGCTTTACTTGCTAATTCTAATGTGTCTACTAAATTTCCTTTTAAACTTCTAACCGTTATATCTACACCTTTTTTATCAATTTTAGACACTAATCCGTTTAAAAATTCTAGACTTTCACGTTGAATAATTTTATCTACGTTCATCATAGTTCCTGCTTTAGTATACACATTATAAACCTGAACAATGAATAGTTTTGCATTAAAAGCTTCGGCAAAATCAACGGCATACTGCAGGTGACTTACTGCATTTTTAGATGATCCAACAGGAACTAAAATATTCTTCATATCTAGAAAGTTTTGTAGTTAAATTTACAATAAATTTGCTGCAAAAGTAAGCATAAACAAATTCATATACATTGGCGGACATCATTAATCTGAAATACATCAATAAACTAGCAATTCCGGCATTAATATCGGGTATTTCAGAACCAATCTTATCAATTACAGATACAGCCATTATTGGCAACATACCTTTAAATGCCGTTGAATCTTTAGCAGCCGTTGGTATTGTAGGCACTTTTATGTCTATGCTTATTTGGGTGTTGGGGCAAACTAGAAGTGCTATTTCTTCAATAGTATCTCAGTATGTTGGTGCTAATAATTTAGACGCGGTAAAAAATCTTCCTGCACAGGCTATTTTTATCGTCACTGCTTTAAGTTTACTCATAATAGTCTCCACTTTTCCTTTTGCTAAAGACATTTTTAAGCTTTATAATGCATCTAATTTAATTTTAGATTATAGTGTAACTTACTACCAAATTAGAGTTTTTGGATTTCCTTTTACCCTATTTACCATAGCTGTTTTTGGAACCTTTAGAGGCTTGCAAAATACTTATTATCCCATGATAATTGCAATAATTGGTGCACTTGCAAATATTATCTTAGATTTTATTTTAGTATACGGCGTTAATGGCTTTATTAAACCAATGTACATTGAAGGTGCTGCTTACGCTAGTGTAACTTCTCAAATTATAATGGCTTTATTGTCAGTTTATTTTTTATTAACTAAAACTTCTATTCCGTTAAAATTGAGTTTTCCTTTTAATAAAGAAATTAAACGATTTACCGGTATGGTTCTCAATTTATTTGTTAGAACATTAGCGCTAAACATTACACTTTATTTTGCTACAAGATTTGCTACTGGCTACGGAAAAAATTATATAGCTGCCTACACTATTGCTATTAACCTTTGGTTTTTAGGCGCATTTATAATTGATGGATATTCTAGTGCTAGCAATATTTTATCGGGTAAATTATTTGGAGCTAAAAACTATAAACAACTTGTTTCTTTAAATAAAAAATTAATTAAAATTGGTGTTTTAGTAGGTGTTATTTTAGCAATTGTTGGGGTTTTAATATACAAGCCTGTAGGTTTGTTATTTACAAAAGAAGCCCATGTTTTAAGTGAGTTTTACTCAGTATTCTGGATAGTACTCATCATGCAACCCATTTGTGCAATAGCTTTTATTTTTGATGGTGTGTTTAAAGGGCTGGGAAAAATGAAACTACTTAGAAATGTATTATTGCTATCAACATTCATAATTTTTTTACCTGTACTCTATGTTTTAGATTATTTTAATTTTAAACTAAACGGTATTTTTATAGCCCTAACTTTTTGGATGATAGCCAGAAGCTTACCTTTATTAATTAATTTTAGAAAACAATTCCTTCCGCTAGCTAAAAACTCTTAAATTTGTGGTCTAGATTACAACCTAACATGTCATTGCTTACTACACTTTTACAGCAAGTAGATATTGAAGAAAAATTAAAAAATGCACCCGATAAAGGTTACGAAATTGGCGTGTTTATTGGCTCTATGTTGCCTTTTGTTATTTTGGTATTATTAGCCTATGTAATTTACCGATACAATAAAAAAAGAATGAACAAAGATTAAAAAAATGGATATACTAGGTTTTTTAACAGGCAACGGATTATTTTTACTACTAGCCATAGTTTTAATTGTGGTTTATATAATAAACAGAAACCGAGGAAAACGAAGATAATGGGAAACAACATTCGTATCACAAAACAATTTTCTTTTGAAACTGGTCACGCTCTTTATGGGTATGACGGAAAATGCAAAAACGTACACGGACACAGCTACCAATTACACGTAACTGTTATTGGGCAGCCAATTTCAGATAAAACTAACGTAAAATACGGTATGGTTATAGATTTTGGCGACCTTAAAAAAATTGTAGAAGAAGAAATAGTTGATGTGTTTGACCACGCTACCGTATTTAACAAAAACACACCTCATGTAGAATTGGCTAAAAAGTTAGAAGAACACGGGCACAATGTTTTGTTAGTAGATTACCAACCAACTAGCGAAATGATGGTCATTGATTTTGCCAAAAAAATTCAACCACGTTTACCAAAAAACATCAAATTACATTCATTAAAGCTACAAGAAACAACCACTAGTTTTGCAGAATGGTATGCTTATGATAATATTTAAAATTTATCATTAAAATTTGGTTTCAATTAAAAATTAAAAAAGCATGCCAGAGCTATTATTCTTAATTAAGTTAGTTATTGCTATAGGGTTTGTAATAGGTTTATCTCTTCTGGCAGAAAATGTTAGTCCTAAAGTTGCTGGAGTATTATCTGCTTTTCCAACAGGGTCTGCTATTACTTTATTTTTTTTTGGGTTAGAAATAAATTCAGAATTTGCTTCAATAAGTGCGGTTTATAACATGGTTGGTTTAACAGCGCAATTGTCTTTTGTTTATATCTATTATCTAGCCTCATCGTATTTTACTAAATACAACATCTTGTTGTCTTCTTTATCTTCAATTTTGGGTTATTTTATTATTGTTTGGCTACTACATTTTATTGAACTTAATAAATATATTGCCATTTTAATTCCTGTTTCATTTTCATTTATATACCTCTATCTTTTTAAAAAAATTGAAAATGTACAAATTGAAAATAAAGTAAAACTTAATTATAAAACACTTTTTATAAGAGCCATATTAGCTGCCTCCATAATATTATTAATTACTAGTATTCCAAAACTTGTTGGCTCTACTTGGGCGGGTCTTTTTTCTGCTTTTCCAACAACGCTGTTTCCTTTAATACTCATTATTCATTTTACATATTCAAAAAAACAGGTGCATACAGTAATTAAAAATGTACCTATTGGTATGTTTTCTTTAATAATTTACTCCTTGTCAGTTTCCATAGTTTACCCATTATATGGTATTTACTTAGGTACTTTCATTTCATTTTCAATGGCCGCCATTTATTTATTGGTTTACAGAAAATTACGAAGCGTATATTATAAAAAAGTTAGCGCATAAATAGAATATACTATATTTACACATGCAAATTCCCAAAGGAAAAAAAATATATTTCGCTTCAGACAATCATTTAGGTGCTCCCACCAAAGAGGCTTCATTACCAAGAGAAAAAAAATTTGTTGCTTGGTTAGATGAGGTAAAAGAAGACGCTGCTGCCATTTTTCTTTTAGGTGATTTATTTGACTTCTGGATGGATTACAAACGGGTTGTCCCAAAAGGATTTACAAGAACCCTTGGTAAATTGGCAGAAATTAGTGATTCTGGTATTCCAATCTATTATTTTGTTGGCAATCATGACCTTTGGATGAATGGCTATTTTGAAGAAGAACTAAACATACCTGTTTTTCATAAACCCAAAGAATTTACATTTAATAACAAAACCTTTTTTATTGGCCATGGCGATGGATTAGGTCCTGGAGATAAAGGTTACAAACGCATGAAAAAAGTGTTTACTAACCCGTTTTGTAAATGGTTATTCCGTTGGTTACATCCAGATTTAGGTGTAAAATTAGCGCAACATCTATCGGTTAAAAACAAACTTATTTCTGGTGAAGAAGATGCCAAATTTTTAGGTGAAGATAATGAATGGTTAGTACAGTATTGCAAACGAAAATTAGAAGATAAACACCGTGATTATTTTGTATTTGGTCACAGGCATTTACCATTAAATATAAACCTGAACAAAACTTCAAAATATATTAATTTAGGCGATTGGATTAACTATTACACCTATGGAGTTTTTGATGGAGAAAACATGGAACTAAAAACCTATTAGGTATCGTTTTCATGCTCTTCAATATCTTTAGTTAAATCTAAAGTCCTTAGTATAGGATTTTTAATTCCAACAGCAATTACAGTAAGAAGAGTCATTGTTCCTCCCAAAACCACAGCAGTAACAGGGCCAAGTAATTTTGCTGCTAATCCGCTTTCAAAAGCACCCAATTCGTTTGAAGACCCAACAAACATAGAATTTACGGATGATACTCGTCCGCGCATTTCATCAGGAGTTTTTAATTGTAAAATCGTTTGACGGATAACCATTGAAATACCATCGGCAGCACCACTTAAAAACAAGGCTAAAATACTAACCCAAAATATTGAAGAGAGTCCAAACGCAATAATACAAAGTCCAAAAACAAAAATAGAACCTAATAGTTTAACGCCTGTATTTCTGTTAACTGGCAAATACGTAGTTAAAAACATAGATAAAATACTCCCTAAAGAAATAGATGCGTTTAAAATACCAAAACCTTTAGAACCTACCTGTAAAATATCTTGAGCAAATACCGAAAGAAGTGCTACTGTTCCGCCAAATAACACAGCAATCATATCTAAAGTTAATGCCCCTAAAATGGCTTTATTACTAAATACAAAACGCACACCAACCTTTAAACTTTCTTTTACAGACTCCCCAATTTTGGGGTTTAAAATAGGCTTCTTTTTAATTTTAAATGTTATCACTAATGAGAACATTACCATAATAAATACCAAACAAAGCGTTTTGGGCACACCCATCCAATGAATAGAAAACCCACCAAAAAGAGCACCTAAAACGCCTGCTGCTTTCCAAGTACTTGTGCTCCAAGTTGCGGCATTTGGATACACTCTTTTAGGCACTATTAAAGCCACCAATGAGAAAATGGTGGGACCAAAAAAAGATCTTAAAAAGCCTCCGAAAAAAACCAAAGCATAAATGCCTATTAAAATATTTTGGGTTGTCCAATTAGAAACAATTTTTTCAGAAGTTAACAAAAATAAGCCCAAGCTAATAAAAGAAAAAGCGGCAATACACTTAGCTAACAAGTTGCGTTTTTCATTTTGATCTACAATATGTCCTGCAAAAAGCGCCATGGTAAAAGCGGGAATAATTTCCATCAACCCAATTAAACCAAGGTTTAAAGGGTCTTTTGTTAAACTATACACTTCCCATTCTATAACAATAAATTGCATAGACCACCCAAATACTAACAAAAACCGGAGCAATAAAAAGATATTGAATTCCTTTATACGTAAGGCTGCGTAGGGGTCGTTTTTAGCCATGTTATGGTTTTATATCTCTTAATTTAAGTTGAAGTGATACGTTTCCTTGCCATTCATTTTCATCAATAGAATACACTGCTTTAAAAGGTTTTTTATCTGAAATAATATTGAATTTATCACCCATTCCAAAACCAATTCCAACAAAAGTGTTTGAGTTGGGTTGAGAAACCGTAACCCTTAAATGTGTTTTATCTTGCCCTACACATTTACCATGGCCAGTATCTGCTAAATCTTCGGTCATAAAAATGGGAGTCATATTTTCGGGTCCGTAGGGTGCAAATTGTTTTAAAATTCTATAGAATTTAGGGGTAATATCTTTTAAATCAATTTTAATATCTGCTTTTATTTCTGGAATGAGCAAGTTTTTATCAATAGTTTTTGAAACAAAATCTTCAAAAGCCTGTTTAAAAGCTTCGTAATTTTCTTCTTTAAGCGTTAAACCTGCTGCGTATTTATGTCCTCCAAATTGTTCAACATATTCACTACAAGCAGCAATAGCTTCGTAAACATCAAAATCTCTAACAGAGCGTGCCGAAGCTGCTAATTTATCACCACTTTTGGTAAATACTAGTGTTGGCCTGTAATAGGTTTCTGTTAATCTAGAAGCTACAATACCAATAACGCCTTTATGCCAAGTTTCGTTATAAACAACAGTTGTAAAGCGGTCTTGTTCTTTTTGTTCTTCAATTTGTTTAAGCGCTGCCTCTGTAATGTCTTTATCTGTTTCTCGTCTATCTAAATTATACTCGTTAATTTCTGCGGCAAACTTATTTGCTTTTTCTGATTCCTCTTCGGCTAACAATGCTACTGCATAATTACCGTGTTTCATACGTCCTGCAGCATTTATTCTTGGGGCTACAATAAACACCACATCTGTTATGGTAAGTTCTGTTTTTTCAACCTGATCTAGTATAGCTTTAATACCAGGTCTGGGGTTTGAGTTTATAACTTTTAAACCATAATGAGCCAACACTCTGTTTTCGCCATTTATAGGAACAATATCTGCACCTATTGCTGTGGCTACTAAATCTAAGTACGGTATTAAATCTTCAATAGTATATCCATCTTTTTGAGCTAAAGCTTGAATGAGTTTAAACCCCACGCCACAACCACATAATTCTTTATATGGGTATTCGCAATCTTCACGTTTGGGGTCTAAAACGGCAACTGCTTTGGGTATTTCTGCTCCTGGTCTATGATGATCACATATAATGAAATCAATACCTAAAGATTTTGCATAGGCTACTTTTTCAACAGCTTTAACGCCGCAATCTAAAGCTATTATGAGTGAAAAATCATTCTCTAAAGCAAAGTTGATGCCTTTTTTAGACACGCCATAACCTTCATCATACCTATTAGGTACATAGGTATAAACCAATGCGTGTTTCGTTTTTAGGTAAGATGACATTAAAGCCACGGCCGTAGTTCCATCTACATCATAATCGCCATAAACCAAAATATTTTCTTTATTGGCAATGGCTTTTTCAATACGTTCAACAGCCTTATCCATATCTTTCATGAGATATGGGTTGTGTAAATCATTTAAGCTGGGTCTAAAAAACGCCTTTGCTTGGTCATAGGTTTCAATACCACGTTGTACCAATAAAGTTGCAATAGGCTCACTAACTTGTAAAGCTTTTTGTAAAGCTTCAACTTTTTCTTGATTTGGTTTTGGCTTAAGCGTCCAGCGCATGTTTAAGACTTATGAAAATGAGTTTCAATATTTAATTCTGAAAACTGACGGAACATTTCCATAACACCGCAATATTTTTCAATTGATAAATCTACGGCGCGTTGTAATTTCTTTTCGTTTAAATCTTTTCCGTAAAAGTGAAAATGCATTGCCACTTTATCGTAATATTTTGGGTGCTCTTCGGTTAAATTTGCTTCAATTTCAATATTGAAATCATCAACATCTAACTTCATTTTTTTAATTAAGGATGCTACATCTAAACCAGAGCAACCCGCTAAACCAGAAAGCATTAAGGCTTTGGGCCTGTAGCCTTCGCCTTTACCACCGTTTTCTTCACCTGCATCAATAAATAAATTATGTCCTGACGGATTGGTACTTTCAAATCGCATATTTCCCAACCACTTTGTAGAAACTTTTACTGCCATATCTAAATTATTTTGTTTCTTGTAGTAGTCAAAAATACTACTTAAAAATTACATATGCCTTTAGTAACACCATTATCTGCTAACCACGATTTAGAAACCAAAAAATTGGCAGAATTCTTTAATGAAACCTTAGGGTTTTGCCCAAACTCTGTACTTACCATGCAGCACAGACCTGCCATAAGTAAAGCTTTTATAAATTTAAATAAAGCGGTTATGGCTAACGAAGGACGCGTAACTTCTGCCTTAAAACGTATGATTGCTTGGGTAAGCAGTAATGCTACAGGGTGTAGATATTGTCAAGCGCATGCTATTAGAGCTGCCGAACGTTACGGAGCAAAACAAGAACAATTAGATAATATTTGGGAGTATAGAACACACCCCGCGTTTAGCGAAGCTGAACGGGTTGCTTTAGATTTTAGTTTGGCAGCAAGCCAAGTACCTAATGCGGTTGATGAAACCATTAAAAAACGTTTATACGAGCATTGGAATGAAGGTGAAATTGTTGAAATGCTGGGTGTAATTTCACTATTTGGTTACCTAAACCGGTGGAACGACTCTATGGGAACTACTATTGAAAATGGTGCTGTTGAAAGTGGCGAGCAATATTTAGGAAAACATGGTTGGGAGAAGGGGAAACACCAATAAATTGTTTTGTACAAAGGTTTTGATTTACGATTTAAGAGTTATAATTAAATAGAACAACTTATAAAGCTTAAACTTGGTACTTTGATTAAAGCAGAAAAGTAAATTAATCACTAAATAATTTTATTTCTTAAACAGAAAACTAACTAAGTTTATATTAAATCTTATAATATTTTATTTTTTAAGAAAAATCCACAACTAAATTCATTTTATCGATTTTTTTTGCATAACATCTTGTTTTTTAAACATTTATTATTACATTCGTAGTAACCAAATTACCAATTTAATATGAAAAAAACTACAATTGCTGTTATAGCACTACTATTTTGTACGTTATTAAGTTTCTTTAATTGCAAAAATGAAACAAACGATGACGGAATTAAATTTATTCCAAGAGACTCTTATATTGTTGATTTCCGAAACGGTGTAACAATATATAGAGATAAGATTTCTAAAAAGGTTATGAATGGTTACTATATTGTTGGTGACTCATCTAAAAAGTGGGAAGAGTTTTCTGTAAAAGAAGGCCTTTTAAACGGGGATTATATTGTATACCATAACAATGGTAAAGTTTTCACCCATTCTAGGTATTTTAAAGGGAAACTTCATGGGGAAGACTTATTATACTATTCTTCTGGAAAACTAAAGAAATTTTCTGCTTATAATAGAGGGAAAATTTATGGAAAAGTCATTGAATATTATGAAGGTGGTCAAGTACGTTCTGAATCTAGAATGAAAAACGGCGAACTTTATTCATCTTTAATTTTTAATGAGGCTGGTGATGTAATATCTAAAATTTACGTTAAAGATAACATGAAAATTACTCAGGAATTTAAAGATGGTGAATTACTTTCTGAAAAAACTACTCCCAACTACAATAACGATAGTAATGCTATTAGTATAAATGATATTGATAAGGATTAAGTTTAGTTAGTATTCACTAAATATAGACATTAAATTATATGAAAGTTTTTTAATTCTAATATATCCCCTAAAGTTTTATACCCCCTACAATTGGGGGTTTTATTTTATAGGTAATTATTAGTCCGCTTCCTCAACTCTGGCAACACCTCAACCTCAAACCAAGGATTTTTAGTAAGCCAAAATCTATTACGTGGTGATGGATGCGGCAACGGTAAATATTTGGGTAAGTATTCCTTATAATTTTTAACGGTTTGGGTTAAAGTTTTCTTCGCGGCTTTTCCTAAATAATACTTTTGGGCGTACATGCCTATTAAAATTATCAACTCAACGTTTTTCAATTCATCAAACAACAGTTTATGCCATTGCGGAGCACATTCTGGTCTGGGAGGTAAATCGCCTGATTTTCCTTTTCCTGGATAGCAAAACCCCATAGGAATTATAGCAAACTTGGTTTCATCGTAAAAATCTTCAACAGAAACATTTAACCATTTACGCAACTGTTTTCCGCTAGCATCATCCCAAGGAATACCAGAAGCGTGCACTTTAGTACCTGGCGCTTGCCCAATTATTACAATTTTAGAATTAGGATGTGCAGATACAACAGGTTTAGGACCTAATGGCAAATGCGCTTTACAAATAGTGCATTGTTTTATGTTTTGGAGTAAATGTTCCATTTTATTTGAGATTTTGAAACAAGATTTCAAACCGTATCAACCTAATGACTTTGAATAGCAACTGTAATTTATTTTTGTTTTAAAGGGTCTCTTTGAAAAACTAAACCTTTAAAACCAGTAACCATAAAGTTTCTAATATTTTGATGCCCCGTTCCGTTGGGGTCTTTTAAAACGTCATTAAAATAATACTGCCCAAAACAAGCTAATGTTTCTTCTTTTGTAAACCCCTGTTTCTTTGCAAAAGCAAATAATTTGCACGACCCAGAATTTTGTCCTTCGGCATTTTCTATATTGCCATTTTTAAAGGCCGTTGGTGTAAATGTATAGTTAGAGTCTATAACTTCTATAGTTTCAGAAAACTCAATAGCTCTAGGTGTATTTTTTAGTTTTTTCTTAAAATCTTTTAAGTTCATTTTATATTTATTATATCCTTAAAACTTCAAAATATTCTGAATGAAACAACAAGCCTATTTTTTACCGTTAACCACAATTACAATCTCACCTTTTGGTGGTTTATTTGTATAATATTCTAAAACTTCTTTTACTGTTCCTCTAACAGTTTCTTCATATAATTTGGTAAGTTCTCTTGATACAGAAACTAATCTATCTTCACCAAAATACTCACAAAAATGCCCAAGTGTTTTTACTAATTTATGTGGGCTTTCATAAAAAATCATGGTTCTAGTTTCTTCTGCTAAAAGTAATAAGCGGGTTTGCCTGCCTTTTTTTACAGGTAAAAACCCTTCAAACACAAATTTATCATTTGGTAAGCCAGAATTCACTAAAGCGGGTACAAAAGCAGTAGCACCGGGCAAACATTCAATTTCAATATCATTTTCAATACAAGCGCGTGATAATAAAAACCCAGGGTCTGATATAGCCGGTGTTCCTGCATCACTAATTAAGGCAATGGTGGTTCCTGCTTTTAATTTTTGCACAATACCTTCTACGGTTTTATGTTCATTGTGCATGTGATGCGATTGCATAGGGGTACTAATTTCAAAGTGTTTTAAAAGCTTACCCGATGTACGGGTATCTTCAGCAAGAATTAAATCTACTTCTTTAAGTACATCAATAGCTCTAAAAGTGATGTCTTTTAAGTTTCCTATAGGCGTGGGAACAAGGTAAAGTTTACTCATAAATAAATGCTAATCTGTTATTTTAATATTGTATTTTGTTAAAAGCCCAATAACAGATTGTAAAGAGAATTTAGCGTTTTCAATAATATTTTTTTCTGGATCAATAATAAAGTTGACAGAATTTTTAAAGTCTGCCCCTTTTAAATTGGTATTTTCAAAAGTGGCATTTAGTAAATCACAATTATCAAAAATAGAATCACTTAACATACTTTCGGTAAAATCTACAGCATTTAATTTAGAGTTTTTAAATGTTGTTTTTGATAATTTCTTTTGATAAAATGAAGCATGGTTAAGCTGACAAGTATCTATTTTAATAGAAAAGGCAAAATCTGAACACTTTTCAAAATTTATACCTAGCATTTTACAATCTTGAAATATAACGTCTTGAAAACTTGTATTAAAAATGTTTGCAGAACTTAAATTACAATCTTTAAACTCACAATTTATAAACCTAATTTCTGATGTATTTGAATTAGAAAAATCACAGTTTATAAAAGTACAAGAATCATATTCTCCTTTTTCAAGACGGTTTTTTGTAAAATCAATTTTATTAAAAACCTCATCATCAATAAATCTCTCCTCCATTAAAATAATGTGCTAATTAAACTTAGCCTCAATAATTTCAAAAAAGCGTTCTTCAAACTCTTCTTTACCCTTCCAACCGTTATAATCTGGTTTCACAATATCTGTGATAAAACGTTTAGCTTCTGAAAAGGATTCCGAAGTATTTATTTGAGATATGACGCGGTCATAATCTTCAGATTTTCCTTCAAATAAATGTTTTATAAAGGCTATTTTATCGTTAAGCCCAATGTTAAGTCCTCCTCTTTTTAATTTATCATTTAGAGATTTTTTATGCTCTTGCGTACCATTTTTAACTTTAGAAACTGGTTCAAAAACAGGAGTTTCTTTAAAGTCTTTAGTTATTTCATCTAAATCATTTTGTTTTGCAATAGGCTCAGAAATAGCTTCTTCAAAAACGGTATCAATTTCTTGAGACTCATGAGGCATTTGGGCTACCATGTCTTTAATAGTTTCCATTAAAGGCTCAGAAATGGCCTCTTCATTGTCATCATCAAGATTAACATAAATTTTATCTTCAACTTCAATATTATCACTCACTTTATTATTAAAAGCAGTATCTAGCATACCAAAAAATGATGAATTGCTACCAATGGTTGGTATATCTTCATCAAAATTTTCATGAGCAAATTTTAAAACAGAGAGTTTTTCATAAACAAGTCTTGCTTCTTCATGCAGCTTTACAACATCTTCTTTTCCTTTAAGTTTAAGAATCTTATGGGCTATACTTATTAACTCAGATTCTAATTTCTTTTTCATCTTACTACAATTTTAAAATTAATGCGTTGTGGGCTTTTGATTTTTAATAAATTTACGCCACCTTTATACAAAACGAAAAATTGCTTTGTTTTAGTGCTAAAATTACGAAATGTTTCTTGAAAATACGGTAAATCATAAAGAACAATTTGGATGGATTGAGGTTATCTGCGGATCTATGTTTTCTGGTAAAACCGAAGAGTTAATTAGAAGACTTAAACGTGCCCAATTTGCAAGACAAAAAGTTGAAATTTTTAAACCCGCTATTGATGTACGTTATGATGAAGATATGGTAGTCTCTCATGATGCCAACGAAATTAGATCTACACCCGTGCCTGCTGCCGCAAACATACCTATTTTGGCAGATGGTTGCGATGTAGTTGGTATTGATGAAGCCCAATTTTTTGATGATGAAATTGTTAGAGTTTGTAATGATTTAGCAAACAAAGGCATTAGAGTAATTGTGGCTGGTTTAGACATGGATTTTAAAGGCAATCCGTTTGGTCCTATGCCCAACCTAATGGCTACTGCAGAATATGTTACAAAGGTGCATGCTGTATGTACACGTACCGGAAATTTAGCCCAATATAGTTACCGTAAAGCTAAAAACGATAATTTGGTTATGCTTGGTGAGGTAGATGAATATGAACCTTTAAGTAGAGCCGCATTTTACAAAGCCATGATGCGTGATAAAGTAAGAAATATGAATGTTAATGACCCCCAAGAAATCACCAAAAACCCTGAAGACCAAGATGCCTAAAGCGCAAGAAACCGTTCTAGAAATAAATTTAAAAGCACTTAAACATAACTTTGAGCATTTAAAATCTAAAATTAAAGACAACACCAAATTTTTAGCTGTTGTAAAAGCATTTAGTTACGGAAGTGATGCTAAAGAAATTGCAAAATACCTGCAACATTTAGGCGCCAATTATTTTGCCGTTGCCTATGCTAGTGAAGGGGTTGAGTTAAGAAAAGCGGGGATTACTTTACCTATTTTAGTACTGCACCCACTTCCTGCAAATTTTAATGCAATTATTGATAATTGTTTAGAACCTAATTTATACAATACTAAGGTTTTAAATGAATTTATTAAAGTAACAACTTCAAAAAATTTAAACAATTATCCCGTACATTTAAAGTTTAATACCGGATTAAATCGCCTTGGGTTTAATAAAAATGACATAGCTTCTATTGTTTCAAAATTAAAAGAAACTAACTCTATTAAAGTAGCATCTATTTTTTCTCACTTAGCTGCTAGCGAAGATTTAAATGAAAAAGCATTTTCTTTAAACCAAATTAATACCTTTAAAACTATTGCTCAAAACTTTATTAACAGTATTGGCTACAAACCCATGCTACACATGTGCAATACGTCTGGTATTTTAAATTATCCTGAGGCTCATTTTGATATGGTGCGAAGTGGCATTGGGTTATATGGTTTTGGAAACTCTGAAAAAGAAAATCAAAACTTAATCCCAATAGCTTCACTTAAAACCATTATTTCTCAAATTCATACTGTTAAAAAAGGAGATACCGTAGGCTACAATATGGCATTTAAAAGTAATGCTGATATTAAAACTGCCACCTTACCCATTGGGCATGCAGATGGCATTGGCCGCCAATACGGAAACGGTAAGGGTTATGTAACCATAAACGGGGAAAAAGCGCCCATAATTGGAAATGTATGTATGGATATGATTATGGTAAACATAACTAATATTGATTGTAAAGAAGGGGATGAAGCTATTATTTTTGATGCAAATAACACGGCCGAAAGTTTAGCAGAAACAGCCAATACCATTTCATACGAATTAATCACTGGGATTTCTAAACGTGTAAAACGTACTTTTTTAAAATAGTTTTACGTATTTTCTGGTGACTTTTTCATATTTTTAGTGTCTCACTAACTATAAATATATATACAATTATGCTTAAAGAATTCAAAGAGTTTGCAATGAAGGGTAACCTTGTAGACATTGCAGTAGGTTTTGTTATGGGTGCAGCTTTTAAACAAGTTGTAACATCATTTACAGGAGGTATTGTGTCTCCATTAATTGGGTTAATTTTCAACGCAGACTTTAAAGATTTAAAATACAAACTAAAAGACGGCACACTAAATGATGCTGGAGAAATGGTAGGAGATGTTTACTTAGAATACGGTACATTTTTAACTCATGTTATTGATTTCATTATTGTGGCCTTTGTTATGTTCTTAATCGTAAAAGGAATCAATAAAATGAAAAAGAAAGAAGAACCAGCTCCAGAAGCTCCAGCAGGACCAAGCCAAGAAGATTTATTGACCGAAATTAGAGATTTATTAAAGAAATAACCATTTGTTAAATATATAACACTCTGTTATTTGTTGTTAAAAAGACCTCGTTTTCAAAAAAATGAGGTCTTTTTTTTGGTTTAAAAGTATAATTAATGCCTAATTTTGTGCCCTCTAAAGTATAACAGTAAAAAAAGAAAAAATGAAAGTAGCTGTAGTTGGAGCCACTGGTATGGTTGGCGAAGTAATGCTAAAAGTTCTTGCAGAACGTAATTTCCCTGTAACAGAATTAATTCCTGTAGCGTCTGAACGCTCTGTGGGTAAAACAATCTCATATAAAGGAAATAATTACACCGTTGTTGGTTTAGAAACGGCTGTTTCAATGAAACCAGACATTGCGTTATTTTCTGCTGGTGGTAGTACATCTTTAGAATGGGCTCCTAAATTTGCTGAAGTTGGCACTAAAGTAGTTGATAATTCTTCTGCTTGGAGAATGGATCCTACTAAAAAATTAGTGGTTCCTGAAATAAATGCAGACCAACTAACTAAAGAAGATAAAATTATTGCCAACCCTAACTGTTCTACAATACAGTTGGTTATGGCATTAAATCCGCTTCACAAAAAATACAACATGAAACGTGTGGTTGTTTCAACATATCAATCGGTTTCTGGTACAGGTGTTAAAGCCGTACAACAGCTAGAAAATGAAATTGCAGGTATTGAAGGTGAAATGGCTTACCCTTACCCAATTGGTAGAAATGCATTACCACATTGCGATGTATTTTTAGAAAATGGCTATACCAAAGAAGAAATGAAATTAGCCCAAGAACCACAAAAAATAATGAATGATAGAACATTTTCTGTATCGGCAACAGCAGTTAGAATTCCTACTGCTGGCGGACACTCAGAATCTGTAAACGTTGAATTTGAAAATGATTTTGATTTAAATGAAGTACGCCAATTACTTAGTGAAACTCCAGGGGTTGTTGTACAAGATGATACTGCAAACAATTCATACCCAATGCCAATATATGCACATGATAAAGATGAGGTTTTTGTTGGTAGAATTCGTAGAGACGAAACACAACCCAATACATTAAATATGTGGATTGTAGCAGACAACCTCCGTAAAGGTGCCGCAACCAACACTATACAAATTGCAGAATATTTAATTGAAAATAATTTAGTATAAATCCATTTTCATTAAAAGATTGTTAAAAGCTTCTGTGTTTTACAGAGGCTTTTTTATTTTTGGTAAAAACTAAAAATTCAATCAATGAAAAATATTTTAGTCATTACCCTTAGTTTATCCTTGTTTGTAGCTTGTAAAAATGAAACATCAATTAAAAAATTAATTTCAGTGAATTACCCAGAAACCAAAACTGTTGACACCGCAGATACCTATTTTGGTATAACGGTAAAAGACCCTTACCGTTGGTTAGAAGATGATATGAGTGAAGAAACTGCTGCTTGGGTTAAAGCACAAAACAAAGTAACTTTTGACTATTTAGAAAAGATTCCGTTTAGAAAAGATATAAAAGAACGCCTTGAAAAACTTTGGAATTATGAGAAAGTAGGCGCTCCTTTTAAAGAAGGTAATTACACATATTTTTCAAAAAATAATGGTTTACAAAACCAAAATGTACTTTACAGAACCAATAAAAATGGCAAAGAAGAAGTTTTTTTAGACCCTAATAGCTTTTCTAAAGATGGCACCATTTCTCTAGGAGATTTAAGTTTTTCTAAAGACGGTAGTATTTTAGCATACTCTATTTCTGAAGGTGGCAGCGATTGGCGAAAAATAATTATAATGGATACTGAAACCAAAGAAATTATTGAAGACACCTTGGTTGATGTAAAGTTCTCCAAAATTTCATGGTATAAAAACGAAGGCTTCTATTACTCCAGTTATGATAAACCAAAAGGAAGTGAGCTTTCGGCTAAAACAGATCAGCATAAAGTTTATTACCACAAACTTGGCACACCACAAAAACAAGACAAACTTATTTATGGGGGCACACCCAATGAAAAACATCGTTATATTTATGCCAATGTAACAGAAGATGATAAATACCTTATAATTACCCCTAGAATTTCAACAACAGGTAACAAATTATATATCAAAGATTTAACCAAACCTAACCGTTCACTAATTACAGTTTTAAATAACACTAATAGCAATACATCTGTAATTGACACTAAAGATTCAACACTATACCTAGTTACAAACTTAAACGCACCAAACAAACGCTTGGTAAAAGTTGATGTTGCTAACCCAACACCAGAACATTGGGAAGATGTTATTCCTGAAACTAATAACGTTTTATCAGTTTCAACTTCTGGCAACTATTTTATTGCAGAATATATGGTTGATGCCATTTCTCAAGTAAAACAATATGATTATAATGGTAAATTAATTAGAGAAATAAAATTACCAGGTGTTGGTACAGCAAATGGTTTTGGCAGCAAAAAAGAAGAAACTATAGATTATTTTTCATTCACAAACTACAATACGCCATCTAGTATATATAAACTTAATTTAGAAACAGGAACAACCGAACTATATTGGAAACCTGCTATTGAATTTAATAGTGATGATTACGAAAGTAATCAAGTTTTCTACACATCAAAAGACGGCACAAAAGTACCCATGATAATTACTCATAAAAAAGGAATTGAGTTAAACGGAAAAAACCCAACAATCCTTTACGGTTACGGCGGTTTTAATGTTAGTTTAAACCCAAGTTTTAGTATTGCTATGGCCGTTTGGATGGAACAAGGAGGTATTTACGCAGTTCCTAATTTACGAGGCGGTGGCGAATACGGTAAAAAATGGCATGATGCCGGTACTAAAATGCAAAAACAAAATGTTTTTGATGATTTTATTGCTGCTGGCGAATATTTAATTCAAAACAAGTACACAAGTTCAGATTACTTAGCCATTCGTGGTGGCTCTAACGGAGGACTTTTAGTAGGTGCAACTATGACACAAAGACCAGATTTAGCAAAAGTAGCGTTACCTGCTGTTGGTGTTTTAGATATGTTGCGATACCATACATTTACTGCTGGTGCAGGTTGGGCATACGACTATGGTACTGCTGAAGACAGTAAAGAAATGTTTGAATATTTAAAAGGCTATTCTCCTGTACATAATGTGAAATCAGACACTAAATATCCTGCAACTTTAATAACCACTGGAGATCATGACGACCGTGTAGTACCTGCGCATAGTTTTAAATTTGCAGCAGAATTACAAAGCAAACAAGCAGGAAATAATCCCGTTTTAATAAGAATTGAAACCAATGCAGGTCATGGTGCAGGAACACCTGTTAGTAAAATTATTGAACAATACGCCGATATTTTTGGATTTACACTTTATAACATGAACATATCTAAATAATTTCACAACGCATATACTGTTAATTTTTAGCTAATTTTTTTGATAATAAAAACACATTACTTTAGTTTTGCCTTGGTTTATGAGCAAAAACACTTTTAAATACGTATTGGTTTTACTTTTGCTGTTCTTAGGGTTTAGCAATGTAAACGCTAATTCTGCAGACCTTTTACACACTAGTGTTTGTATTACAGCTCCAAAAACTACACATAATACTCCTGTTGCTTTAAAACCAATTTCTCATAAAAAGGAAAACCATTTAGTTTTTGAAACTATTGAAATTAATGAAGCAGAAGGTGATGAATCATTTTCAAAAAATTACCAACCTCTTCAAAGCTTCTTTACCTATTTTTTAGGCTTCATTTCTTTTAATGAGTTATATCCATCTCAAAAAAAGATAACTTGTCATAGCAAAAAGTATCAAGACAAGTCATCAACCAAACTTTATATTAGGTTTCAGGTTTTCATAATTTGATTTTTTTTTAAAAAGTAACCCATCCCAATTTAAATATTAAAAAAACCATTTAGTTAGTTAACGGGCATCCTTTGTCCTCTCTAAACTAAAACAATCATTTTAACCTCTATTTTAATTAAAATAATTATGAAAAAAAGTTTCCTTTTCATAGGCATTCTTGTGCTTTTTATTGCCACAAGTTGCCATGATAAAAAAGAAAAAAAACACGATG
Source organism: Seonamhaeicola sp. S2-3 (assembly GCF_001971785.1). Classification (NCBI taxonomy): domain Bacteria; kingdom Pseudomonadati; phylum Bacteroidota; class Flavobacteriia; order Flavobacteriales; family Flavobacteriaceae; genus Seonamhaeicola; species Seonamhaeicola sp. S2-3. The sequence goes on from NZ_CP019389.1 coordinate 1,404,724, forward strand.
AGACGGCCTTTCTAGTATCCCGTCCCATTAAAAAAGATACTTCCATTACAAAAGATTATGTCTGCCAAATACATTCTATAAAACATATAGAACTCAGAGCTTTAGAAAAAGGGTATTTGCAAAAAGTATCTGTTGATGAAGGACAGTACGTAAAGAAAGGACAAACCATGTTCCAAATTATGCCCAATGTTTACCAGGCTGAGCTAAAAAGTGCCGAAGCAGAGCTTAAAGCTGCAGAAATTGAATTTAAGAACACTAAATTATTGGCAGAAGGTAATGTTGTTTCAGAAAATGAATTGGCATTGGCAAAGGCCAATTACGAAAAAGCTATTGCAGAAGTTAATGCCGCTAAAACCCATTTAAGTTTTACAAATATTAGGGCTCCTTTTAATGGTATTATGGATCACCTTGAAGCTAGGGAAGGAAGTCTTCTAGACGAAGGAGAATTACTAACCACATTGTCAGACAACAGTAAAATGTGGGTTTACTTTAATGTTCCCGAGGCCGAATATCTAGACTACATTATGAGTAAAGATAAAGATAACGGTAATAAGGAAGTTGGACTTTTAATGGCTAACAATAAACTCTTTAACCATAAGGGAATTATTGAAACCATAGAAGGAGAATTTAATAACGAAACAGGAAACATAGCCTTTAGGGCCACTTTTCCTAATCCAGAAGGAATTTTACGACATGGAGAAACAGGTAGTGTATTAATGAAAGTACCTTACAAAGATGCTATTATTATCCCTCAAAAAACAACTTTTGAGATTTTAGATAAAACTTACGTGTTTGTTATAGACAAAAACAATGTGGTGAAACAAAGAGAAGTTACCGTTGAAGCAGAATTGCCACACTTGTTTATTATAAGTAAAGGTTTATCTGAAAACGATACCATTTTACTGGAAGGCATTAGGGTTGTAAAAAACAACGAAAAGATTAACACCAAATTTTTGGAGCCTGAAAAAGTATTATCTGAGTTAGATCTTTACACAGAATAATTTAGAAATCTACAAAAGTTATGTTTAAAAAATTTATAAAAAGACCTGTTCTGGCTATTGTCATTTCAGTATTAATAGTTTTTATTGGGGGACTTGCTATTAAACAATTGCCTATCTCTCAATTTCCTCAAATAGCTCCAACCACGGTAAATATATTTGTAGCCTACCCAGGGGCAAGTTCAGAGGTCTTAGTTAACTCTACATTAATTCCTTTAGAAACGGCTATAAATGGTGTACAGGGTATGCGGTACATTGCTACTGATGCTACCAGTGCCGGAGAAGCAACCGTTAGGGTTATTTTTGAACCGGGCACAGATCCCAACCAAGCGGTAGTTCGGGTAAAAACCCGTGTCGACCAAGTCATGCCACTATTGCCAGAGTTGGTGCAACGCGAAGGGGTTATTATTACGCCCGTTCAGCCCAGTATGTTGATGTATGTTAACCTATCCAGCAAGGATAAGAACAATGACGAAAAGTTCCTTTACAACTATGCTTACACCAAGATAATCCCAGAAATTCAGCGTATAAACGGTATTGCCAGTGCCAAAATTTTGGGAAGTAGAAAGTATGCCATGCGTGTTTGGTTAAAACCCGATCGTATGCGCGCTTACAATATTTCTGCCGAGGAGGTTCTCGAAGCTATGGAAGAACAAAGTATTTTGGCCAGACCTGGACGTTTGGGGCGTAGCTCTGGTATAGCGTCTCAAGCTTTAGAATATGTGCTGACTTATCAAAACCGGTACAATGAACCAGAGCAATACGAAAATATTATTATTAGAGCCAATAAGGAAGGAGAAACAATAAGATTAAAAGATATTGCTAAAGTAGAGTTAGGAAGCGAGTTTTTTGACATCTATTCTAACTTAGATGGCAAACCGTCGGCCTCAATTGTTTTAAAGCAAACCTTTGGAAGTAACGGTAAAGACGTTATTGAAGCGGTAAAAGCAAAATTAGAAGAATTAAAACAAGATTTACCACCAGGTGTAGATTTTCAAATAAGTTATGATGTTTCCAAATTCTTAGATGCTTCTATAGACCAGGTACTGCATACACTTCGTGATGCTTTCATTCTTGTTGCCATTGTAGTCTTTTTGTTTTTAGGCGATTGGAGGTCTACACTAATTCCTATTATAGCCGTCCCCGTATCCTTGGTAGGAGCCTTTTTTATCATGCAACTTTTTGGGCTGTCTATCAATTTAATTACGCTTTTTGCCTTGGTGTTAGCTATTGGTATTGTGGTAGATAACGCCATTGTGGTAGTCGAGGCTGTTCACGTAAAGATGGAAGAAGAACACCTCTCTCCTTATAAGGCATCTTCAGAAGTATTGGGGGAAATAGGAGGGGCCATTATTGCCATAACATTGGTAATGGTTTCTGTGTTTATTCCTATTTCATTCATGACAGGACCGGTTGGGGTGTTTTATAGACAATTCTCCATAACCATGGCGGGCTCTATAGTTATTTCTGCTATTGTGGCCTTAACGCTAACACCGGTGCTTTGTGCCATGTTGCTAAAAAATAACCATGGCAAAAAAAGGAAATCACCTATAGATAGGTTCATAGATTGGTTTAACCGTGGTTTCGAAAAGTTAACCGGAAGATATGTTAAGGTTTTGAATAAAATTGTAGCGCGTAGGATAATAACATTTGGAGCGTTGGCCGCTTTCTGTGCGGGCATATTTTTCACTAATAAATTTTTACCGGCAGGTTTTATTCCTAATGAAGACCAAGGCATGATCTACGCTATAATCCAAACCCCACCAGGGGCTACTTTAGAGCGTACCAATGAAGTGGCCAAAAAACTCCAAAAAATATGTGAAGAAACCGAAGGGGTAGAATCGGTATCTTCTTTGGCAGGGTATGAAATCATGACCGAAGGTAGGGGCTCTAACGCAGGAACTTGTTTAATTAACCTAAAACCATGGTCCGAACGCCAGCATTCTGTTCATGAAATCATGGAAGAATTGGAAGAAGAAACCAAAGATTTAGGGGCTATTATAGAATATTTTGAACCGCCTGCTGTTCCTGGTTTTGGTTCTTCTGGTGGGTTTGCCTTGCGTTTGCTCGATAAAACCAATTCAACAGATTACCACCAGTTTGAAAAAATCAATAACGATTTTATGGAGGCTTTGTCAAAACGTAAAGAGCTAACAGGTTTATTTACGTTCTTTTCTGCTAATTATCCGCAATATGAGTTAAAGATAAACAACAAGATTGCTATGCAAAAGGGCGTTAGCATAAGCAAAGCAATGGAAAACCTCAATATCTTGATTGGTAGTACTTATGAGCAAGGGTTTATTCGTTTTGGGCGCTTCTTTAAAGTGTATACCCAAGCAAGTCCCGAATACAGACGTTTCCCTTCTGATTTAGAAAAGCTCTTTATTAAGAACGAAGAAGGAGAAATGGTGCCCTATTCTGCTTTTATGACCATTAAGAAAAAATTGGGCCCCAATGAAATTACCCGATTTAATCTTTACAATTCGGCTTCAATACGAGGATTGCCCGCCAGCGGTTATACCAGTGGCGATGCTATTAATGCGATCAAGGAAGTGGCAGCAAAAGAGTTGCCAAGAGGCTACGATATTGCTTGGGAAGGTCTGTCGTACGACGAGGCCAATAGAGGAAATGAATCTTTATACATTTTTATTGTTGTTTTAGTGTTTGTGTATTTTGTTTTGGCCGCTCAATACGAGAGTTTCCTACTGCCTTTAGCGGTTATTTTATCGCTCCCTGTAGGAGTCTTTGGGTCGTTTGTTTTATTGAAGGTTATGGGATTGTCCAACGATGTTTATGCCCAAATCGGTATTATAATGCTTGTGGGCTTGTTGGGTAAAAATGCAGTATTGATTGTAGAGTTTGCAGTGCAAAAACACAGGCAGGGGGCGTCTATTTTAGAAGCTGCCATCGAAGGTTCTAAAGCGCGTTTTAGACCTATTTTAATGACGTCCTTTGCCTTTATTGCTGGATTGGTGCCATTGGTTATTGCAACGGGTGCTGGTGCTGTAGGAAACAAAACCATAGGAGGTTCGTCTTTAGGCGGTATGTTGATTGGTACTATTGGTGGGGTATTGATCATTCCTGGTCTGTACTACGTTTTTGCAAAAATGGCCGATGGTAAAAGCCTTATTAGAGATGAAGCAGACGAATCACTTTCAGAAGAATTTATGCATCGTGCAGAAGCTGAAGACCAGACAAAAATTAATACCGAAAACATCAGTAAGCTTAGAAAATTATTAAACAAATTAAGAAAAACGAACAAAAATGAATAATACAAACACATTGCTTAACAAATGGTGTTGGCTATGGTTTTTGGCTATGGTTTCGTTATCTTCATGCGTCCCTACCAAAAACGTTAGGGAAGCTAACAAAACCATGCCCGAGCAATACAACGGACAATTGACGAACGACAGCCTTAACACAGCATTGGTGTCGTGGAAAGATTTTTTCTCCGATTCCAATTTAATATCCCTAATTGATACTGCTTTGGCCAATAACCAAGAGTTAAACATTATGTTGCAAAAGGTTAATATGGCAAAGAACAACATAAAAGCCAAAAAAGGAGAATATTTACCTTTTGTAGATTTTTATGCAGGTGCTGAGGTTGAAAAAGTAGGGGAATATACTAGAAACGGAGCCGTTGAACATAACCTAAATGTTCGGGACAACGAGGAATTCCCAGAGCCTTTAAGCAATTTTTCCATGGGGCTTTCGGCCTCATGGGAACTCGATGTTTGGAAAAAACTTCGAAATGAGAAAAAAGCGGCCGTACTGGAATATTTGGCTTCTGTTGAAGGTAAAAATTTTATGGTAACTCAATTGGTTGCAGAAATAGCAAGTGCTTATTATGAACTTTTGGCCTTAGACAACCAGCTGAAGATTATTGAGCAAAACTTGGAAATTCAACAGAATGCTTTAAAAATGATTAAGCTTCAAAAACAAGCTGCTAGAGCTACCCAATTGGCAGTAAACCGTTTTGAAGCCGAGGTCTACAAGAATCAAAGCAACAAATACCAGATACAGCAACAAATTGTTGAAACCGAAAACCTAATAAATTTTCTGGTAGGAAGATATCCGCAGCATATACCAAGAAACTCAGATAGTTTTATTACAAAACGTATGGATGCTTTTCATGCTGGTGTTCCATCACAATTATTAGCTAACAGGCCAGATATTAAACAGGCCGAGTACGAGTTGGAGGCTTCAAAATTAGATGTTAAGGTAGCCAAGGCCAATTTTTTCCCATCAATAGGTATTACGGCGGGTATAGGTTTAGAAGCCTTTAAAACTAAATTTTTAACCGAAACACCAGAGTCTCTTTTATATAACCTGGCAGGCGATTTGGTAGGGCCTTTAATTAACAGGAATGCTATTAAAGCTCAGTATGCCAATGCCAATAACCGGCAGCTGCAAGCCGTTTATGAATACGAAAAAGCCATACTGAACGGGTATATAGAGGTTACTAATGAATTGTCGAATATTGAAAAGCTTGAAAAAAGCTATCAGTTACAAGAAAACCAAGTAGAAGCATTAACAAAATCTATTGATTTGTCTGTACAGTTGTTTAAGTCTGCACGGGCAGAATATACTGAAGTATTGTTAACACAAAGAGAGGCTTTAGATGCTAAAATTGAAATTATAGAAACCAAGCGAGACCAGTTATTGGCCAATGTAAAAGTTTACCAAGCTTTGGGAGGGGGATGGAATTAATATAAACTTCAAACCGCTCAATTTATTTTGGGCGGTTTTTTTATGCTATTTTTACATCCATGTTAAATGTGCTCAATTTAAGTTTTTCATATAACAAAACACCAATTTTAAAAAACATATCTTTTAAAGTTAAAGTTGGTGAGCATCTATCCATCATTGGCGAAAGTGGCTCAGGCAAAAGCACACTCATTAAGCTACTTTATGGTGAATACAACTTGAATAAAGGCCGTATTTTTTGGAAAGACACACAAATTCTAGGGCCTGCTTACAACTTGGTTGTTGGGTACGATTTTATGAAATACGTCGCCCAAGAGTTTGATTTAATGCCATACACATCAGTAGCTGAAAATATAGGCGCTTTTCTTTCTAATTTTTATCCCAAAGAAAAGCAAGAACGTGTTAATGAATTACTAGAAGTAGTAGAGTTAACTCATTTGGCAAATACCAAAGTAAAATTGTTAAGTGGCGGACAAAAACAGCGTGTAGCGCTTGCTAGAGCCATAGCTAAACAACCTGAAATTATTTTATTAGACGAGCCTTTTAGTCATATTGATAACTTTAAAAAACAGTCGTTAAGAAGAAGTTTGTTTAAATACTTAAAAGAAAAAAATATAACATGTATTGTTGCTACCCACGATAAAGATGATGCGATATCTTTTTCAGACAAAATGATAGTAATTAACAACAAAAAGATTATTGCTAGCGGCACACCAGAACAATTATATAATAATCCTAAAACACCCTTAATTGCCTCTTTTTTTGGAGAATTTAATGTCATTGAACCTTACGGTATTATTTATGCCAATCAAATTAAAGTAGTTAAAAAATCAGATTTAAAAGCTACAGTTAAACAATCTTACTATAAAGGAAACTTCTATTTAATAGAAGCTGATTTTAATGGGAAGAACATTTTTTTTGAACACCAACATGAATTAGAAAAGAACATTACAGTTTCCTTACTAATATAGCTAGATTATATTATCAATAATAAACTTTTGATTTCTAAACATTACAGAATCTCCAACCATTTTTCCTAGCAATAATTGCCCAATAGGTGTACTGGGTGAAATAGCATAAAAGATTTCTTTATCAACCCTTAATTCTCCAGCGCTAATAGCAATAAAATAATTTAAATTTGATGTGTATACAACGCTGCCTAAACTAACTGTGTTTGATGATTTATTAGTGTTTATTCTAATAAGCGCCTCTTTTATTTTTTGAACTTCAGATAATTGATTTCCTGCCTTTTCTCGTTCTAACTGCAACATAGCCCTACCCGTTTCATGTTTATCTCCTGCAGTGCTTTTAGTTTCAGTTGTTAGAGCATTTTGTATTTCGTTTATTGTACTTTCAATGGTTTGAAATCTGTTTTCAATAAACTCAATGCAGTAGTTGTATAATTGTTGTTTAATGTTCATAATAAATTCTAAAAATAGAATTAATACAAAACCTAAACAATATTATACTTTGTGTATTTAAAAAAAGTAGATTATTAATCCGTTTTATCTTTTTTCTTACCTCCACTCATAAAAATTATTAATGCTGCAACTAATGATATACAAATAAGTCCAAAAACTATCATCATTATTACACCATTTGTCCAATTATAAAGAGCAATGCTTCCTTCAAACATAATTTTAGTTTTAATTGAAACTCAAATATACCTTACGTAAATTGTTAAAAATATGATTTTTATCACTAGGTAAACAGAATTAAAACTTTGAAAACACTATAGGTCTTACTTCTTATTAACAGGTTTACATAAAAAATAATTGAGATAGAAAGTCATCATAAAAAAACTCCGAAATTGCTTTCGGAGTTTTTAATTATTCATGTTCTTCTGAAACTTCTTTCATTTTAAAGTCTTCCATAAACTTAGTGGTATAATTACCTGCTAAATAATCTGGATCATCCATAAGTTGTCTGTGGAAAGGAATTGTGGTTTTTATGCCTTCTATTACAAACTCATCTAAAGCACGCTTCATTTTATTAATAGCTTCTTCTCTAGTTTGAGCCGTAGTAATTAATTTGGCTATCATAGAATCATAATTTGGAGGAATAGAATACCCTGCATACACATGTGTATCTAATCTAACTCCATGGCCTCCGGGTGCGTGAAGCGTTGTGATTTTACCTGGTGATGGCCTAAAACCATTAAAAGGGTCTTCTGCATTTATTCTACATTCTATTGAATGTAATTTTGGAATATAGTTTTTACCCGAAATTGGCACACCTGCAGCAACTAAAATTTGCTCTCTAATTAAATCAAAATCAATTACTTGTTCTGTAATTGGGTGCTCTACTTGTATGCGCGTGTTCATTTCCATAAAGTAGAAGTTTCTGTGTTTATCAACTAAAAACTCTACTGTTCCGGCACCTTCGTATTTAATATACTCTGCCGCACGTACCGCTGCTTCTCCCATTTCTTTACGAAGCTTTTTAGTCATAAAAGGAGACGGTACTTCTTCTGTTAATTTTTGATGACGACGTTGTACAGAGCAATCTCTTTCTGATAAATGACAAGCTTTACCTGTAGAATCTCCAACTATTTGAATTTCAATATGTCTGGGCTCTTCAATAAGCTTTTCCATATACATATCGTCATTTCCAAAAGCAGCTTTACTTTCTTGTCTTGCAGAATCCCATGCGTCTTTTAAATCTTCTTTTTTGAAAACCCCACGCATACCTTTACCTCCACCACCGGCAGAAGCTTTAAGCATTACGGGATACCCTATTTCTTCGGCAAGTTTTTCACATTCTTCATAAGATTCAATAACACCATCACTTCCTGGAACACACGGTACTCCTGCTGCTTTCATAGTAGCTTTAGCGTTGGCTTTGTCTCCCATTTTGTCAATCATTTCAGCCGATGCACCAATAAATTTTATGCCATGTTCTGCACAAATTTTAGAAAACTTAGCATTTTCTGAAAGGAAACCATATCCTGGATGAATAGCATCCGCATTTGTAATTTCTGCTGCTGCTATAATGTTAGACATTTTAAGGTAAGACTCACTACTTGGTGCAGGCCCTATACAAACAGCTTCATCGGCAAACTTAACATGTAAGCTTTCTTCATCAACTTTTGAGTATACCGCTACTGTTTTAATGCCCATTTCTTTACAGGTTCTAATAACACGTAATGCTATTTCACCTCTGTTGGCTACTAATATTTTTTTAAACATAACTTTAGTTTTAAAAATTCTATTTCCAAGCACCAAATTCCAAATAATTGGGGTTTTGGATTTGTAGATTGGAATTTTTAATAGGTTATGAAGGGTCTACTAAAAATAATGGTTGATCAAACTCTACTGGTGTAGCATCGTCAACTAAAATTTTAACTATTTTACCAGAAACTTCAGATTCAATTTCATTAAATAGTTTCATGGCTTCAATTATACAAAGCACATCACCTTCTGCTATGGTTTGCCCTACCTCTACAAAGAATGGTTTATCTGGTGAAGGTTTTCTGTAGAAAGTTCCAATAATTGGTGATTTTATAGTAATGTATTTTGAATCATCATTTTCTGGTGCAGCTGAACCTTTTGCAGGCGCTGCAGGTTCCTGTGGTACAGGATGTGCTGCCACTTGAGCAACTTGTGGAACCGGAGCTGCAGGAACTTGTTGTACAATAGTTGTTTCTGTATCTGAACCTGTTTTTATGGTGATTTTTACGTCGTCCATTTCCAATTTAACCTCGCTTGCGCCAGACTTAGCAACAAACCTGATTAAGTTTTGAATCTCTTTAATATCCATAATTTTACTAATTAGTTATTGGTTAGGTATCTTTAATTAATTATATGCCCATTTTAGAAAAATGGCCCCCCAATTAAATCCGCCACCAAAAGCGGCAAATATTAAATTATCTCCTTTTTTAAGTTGATTTTCATAATCATTTAAAAGTAATGGTAATGTTGCAGAAGTAGTATTACCGTACTTATGAATGTTCATCATTACTTTTTCTTCTTCTAACTCTATTCTGTTTGCTGTGGCGTCAATGATGCGCTTATTTGCTTGGTGTGCTACCAACCAATCTACATTTTCTTTGGTTAGATTATTTCTTTCTAAAATTTTCACAGTGGCGTCTGCCATGTTAAATACGGCATTTTTAAATACCGTTCTTCCTTCTTGAAATGCGTAATGTGCCCCTTCATCTATGGCCTTGTGAGTTATTGGGTTCACAGAACCGCCGTAGGTTGCTTGTAAAAACTCTCTGCCTGTGCCGTCGCTTCTTAAATACTCGTCTTTTAAACCTAAGCCTTCTTTATTAGGTTCAAACAGAACAGCTCCTGCGCCATCTCCAAATATAATACAAGTAGCTCTATCTTTATAATTAATCATTGATGACATTTTATCTGCCCCAATTAAAAGTACATTTTTGTAGGTTCCAGACTCAATATATTTTGCTGCAACAGACATTCCGAATAAAAAACTAGAACATGCAGCATCTAAATCAAAAGAAAAAGCATTTACTGCTCCAATTTCTGATGCTGTAAAAGCGGCTGTAGAAGCGGCTTTCATATCTGGTGTTGCGGTAGCAACAATAACCAACTCAATATCCTTAGGATTTATACCTTTTTTATTAATAAGATCTTTGGCGGCATTTATGGCTAAAAAAGAGGTTCCTTTTCCTTCTTCTTTTAAAATTCTACGCTCTTTTATTCCTGTTCTTGTGGTTATCCATTCATCATTTGTATCAACCATTGTTTCAAGAATTTGATTGGTTAATACATACTCTGGCACATAGGCCCCTACAGCTGTAATTGCCGCTGATGTTTTACTCATAACGTGTAGTTAAATTGACTAAAAAACCGCTAAATTTTAACTAAAAAAAACTAAATTTTGGTGAAAACTACTAAATTTTGGCGTAATAACACACAAATAATTTGTTTTTGTATTTAAATGTGTTTCATAAAAAAAACGCTCACAAGTGAGCGTTTTATTCTGTACGCATATAAAATTTATGCTAAGTTTTCTTCTTCTGAGTTATCAATTAAAACTTGACCTCTGTAATATAATTTTCCTTCATGCCAGTGAGCTCTGTGATATAAATGAGCTTCACCTGTTGTTGGACAAGTAGCAATCTGTGGCGCAGTTGCTTTATAATGTGTTCTTCTTTTATCTCTTCTTGTTTTAGAGATTTTTCTTTTAGGATGTGCCATTTTCTATATTATTTATTATCCGTTAATAGTTTTTTTAATGTATTCCAACGAGGGTCTATTTCCTCATCTTTTTTCTTTTCTTCATTAAGCTTTGGGCTTAATTCTTCTAACTTTTCAAGTATATCTGAGTTTAATGTTCCATCTTCTACTCCTGGATGCACTCTTTTAATTGGTACTGCTAGTACAATTAACTCATAAATGTATTGCTGTAAACTTATTTCAAATGTACCATGTGGCACTATTAATATGTCAACATACTCGTCATTGTATTCTTCACCAAATTTAACTACTAGCTCAAACTCATTTTCTATAGCTTGGTTATAGGGTTCATTGGTTATATCACAATTAACATTTACAAATCCTGAGACATTAAATTTTAACTCAAGTAATGTTGATTTTTTTTCTAACTGAACGTTTACATCAACATTAACATCATTAAATTCTTTATACTCAAAATATTCAAAGAACGCCGGCTCAATTTTGTACTCAAAATGATGCTTTCCTAATTTTAATCCTACAAATTGGATTATAAAGTCTTTTAATGGCTTCATTATCACATCTATTTTGAGCCTGCAAATATATGAATTTTTATATTACACAACATTACTTATAAACATTTTTTTGTTTATATCTATTTCTGAGCCTTTTTTAACGGGTTTCTTGTAAGTTGTTCATAATCATATCTGTTTTTGTATATCTGTATTGCTGCAAAAACAGCTTCTTTAAATGAACCAGCGTCTGCTTGTCCTTTTCCTGCAATTTCATAGGCTGTACCATGATCCGGAGAGGTTCTTATTCTATTTAATCCTGCAGTAAAATTAACTCCCTGCCCAAAGGAAAGGGTTTTAAATGGTATTAAACCTTGGTCATGATATGTTGCTACAATAGCATCAAAGTTTTTGTAATTGTTTGAGCCAAAGAAACTATCTGCTGCATACGGGCCAAAAACCAACTTACCGTCTTCTTTTATTTTTTTTAGCGTTGGGCGCAATACATCATCATCTTCATTACCAATAACACCGTTGTCTCCTGTGTGCGGATTAATACCTAAAACTGCAATTTTGGGTTTAGAAATTCTAAAATCTTTTTGAAGCGATTTATAAATAGTATTAATTTTTCCAACTATTAATTCTTCGGAGATATGTTGTACGATGTCTTTAACAGGTACATGATCTGTCAACAAGCCAACTCTTAAATTTTCTGTTATCATAAACATAAGACTTTCGCCTTGTAACTCTAGGGCTAAATAATCTGTATGCCCTGGAAATTTAAAATCATCGGCTTGTATATTATGTTTATTAATTGGTGCTGTAACCAAAACATCAATTTCTTCTTCTTTTAAAGACTTTGTGGCTGCTTTTAAAGATTTTATAGCATATTCACCTATTTTTAAGTCTTCTTTTCCAAAATTAATTTTCACAGGTTCATTCCAACAATTAAACACATTAACTTTTCCGTGTACTAATTGATTTACATTATTTATGTTATGAAAATTAATACTAGACTTAAAATGACTTTTAAAAAAGTTCATTGTTTTTGCAGAAGCAAAAATTACAGGTGTACATAGCTCTAAAATTCTGGCGTCTTCAAAAGTTTTTAAAACAATTTCTCCGCCTATGCCATTTAAATCTCCTATTGATATTCCAACTATTATATTTTCTTCTTTCTTCATTAAAAATGACAACTTTTGTTTGTAATTTTGATTTTGCAAATTTAACCAAATAAACAGAGAATATTATGTTTACGGGAATAATTGAAGATATAGGCACTGTATCTAACCTAAAAGAAGAAAATTCTAATCTTCATATCACAATAAAAAGCAATATTACACCTGAATTGAAAATAGACCAAAGTGTTGCTCATAATGGTGTTTGTTTAACAGTTGTTGATATTGATAAAGATGAATATACAGTAACAGCTATTAAAGAAACTTTAGATAAAAGTAATTTAGGTACATTAAAACTAAATGATAAAGTTAACCTTGAGCGTGCCATGAAACTTGGCGATAGGCTTGATGGCCATATTGTACAAGGTCATGTAGACCAAACAGGGGTTTGTACTAATATTAAAGAAGAAAATGGTAGTTGGTTTTTTACTTTTAAGTATGACTCTGCCTTAAACAACCTTACAATAGAGAAAGGATCTATTACGGTAAATGGCACTAGTTTAACAGTTGTAAACTCTAAAAAAGACAGTTTTAGTGTAGCCATTATACCTTATACGTATGAGCACACAAACTTTAACACCTTTAAAGAAGGAAGTATAGTTAATTTAGAATTTGATGTTCTGGGAAAATACGTAACCAAATTGGTTAGTATGAATAACTAACTACTATTTAAGTTTCCTGAAAACAAGAATTTTTCTAACTCCGTAGAATATAGCTACTACAACACCAAAAATAACACCTCCATCTATAGGTAAACCAGGTGGTGGTGGTGGTAACCCTGGTGGCGGTAGTTGCCCTTGGGCAACACATACAAAACTTATTAATACAAATAAGATTGAGGCAAATATTCTTTTATTTTGTATTGTCATTTAATAACAAATGTATAAAAAAACTGAGTTGTATAAACAATTACTATTCTTTTTAATGAAAAAAACATCTGCAAAGTGTTTAAAATCATCGACGAAATAACATTTACTCGACTCACTTATACACACAAAGAAACGTAATTATTATCAAAAAATTATAGCTAAACTAAAAAGCAACCCCTCTTTTTTAACTTTAATGCAAATATATATAAAATGATTTGAAATATCTTTTAGTTTTTAATTTGATTATCAAGGCATTATTAGATATTTAAACAAAATAAAAAGTTATTACCTTACACTTAAACTACTACTTGCCTAATTTGCTTTTTAATATTCTAAATAAATAGAATTCTAAAGCTTCCACATCTTTTTTATTTTGTTCTTCTGATTCATGATTTTAGTTCCTTTTAAGGTTTCCCATAAAAACAACCCTGAAAGTTTCTCTACTTTTGATGTTTCAACTAAAAAATTTTCTAATGGTTCATTTGATTTTTTATTAGGAATAATAAAAGACCACATATAAATAGTGCCTGTATTTCTTTCTGTAAGAACAGATTTAAAAAAAGCATGCGAAATAGGTAGCGAAACTTTAATGTTTGGATCATCATCTCCTATCATAACAACTTCTTGATCAAAATAAAATAATGGTCCGGAAATTACATAGGTTTCAAATACCTTTTTATCACTATCTAAAAACCTTACGGCATCTTCTAGCCTTTTCCATATACCACTATTAAATTCTGGATCTTGCGGACACATGTTAGACAATAAAAAGGTTTCACTATTTTGAATTGCAGTCTCAATTTGGTTTGCACTAGCAACTAGGTGACCTCTGTTAAAGCCAGAATTTTCATAAACTTCTTTATCTGCTCTAAACTTTTCTGGTATTCTATAGTCAGACCGAAAATAATCTTTTCGTTCAACATTAGTGAAGTTGGGGTCTACAATCTCAAGCGCCCATTTAGCTTGCCGAAAATAATAGGAATATCCTAAAACATAATGCCTGTTATAAAGAATTTGATCTGCTTCTGGTAAACCATATCGAGTCTCTCTTTTTAAATTTGAATGATCCATTTTAAAGTTATTTATCTTTAAATTATTGTAAGCATTCAAGTTAAAGACTTTAATTTTTATATAAAATAAGTAGCCCCACTTATTTTTTTGAAAAAATTAAACACAAAAAAAGCCCAAACTACATTTGTAATTTAGGCTTTAAGAGGTGGTCCCACCTGGGCTCGAACCAGGGACTTTCTGATTATGAGTCAGATACTCTAACCAACTGAGTTATAGGACCCGAAATTGGAGTGCAATATTACTATTATTTTTATTTCCTAGCAAGAAAAATTAATCCTTTATATTTTGACACAGCTCTATTAACACCCCATTGGTGCTTTTTGGGTGTAAAAAAGCTACTAGTTTATTATCGGCTCCTTTTTTAGGAGTTTCATTTAAAACAATAAAATCCTCTTCTTTTAAGCGTTTAATTTCGGCTTCAATATCATCAACATCAAAAGCAATATGATGAATACCTTCTCCTTTTTTTTCAATAAATTTTGCAATTGGACTATTGGGGTTTGTGGCTTCTAATAATTCTATTTTATTTTCTCCTACCTTAAAAAAAGCTGTTTTTACACCTTCGCTCTCAACAGATTCTATCTTATAATGTAATTCACCAAATAGTTTGGAAAACAATTTATTAGATGTTTTTAAGCTTTTAACAGCAATTCCTATGTGTTCAATTTTATTCATTATTCTTCTTTCATAGAAAGGTACAAAATTTGTAAATCAAAAAACATGATTATCTATAAAATATCCGTTACTTTTGCATTATGGAAGAGAGTCAAAGACAAAAAAAAATAGCATCGGTTTTACAACGTGATTTGGTAGATGTACTACAAAGAGCCGCTACAGATGGAGGTTTAAAAGGTGTACTCATTTCAGTTACTAAAGTATCAGTTACTGTAGATTTGTCTGTAGCTAAAGTGTATTTAAGCATTTTTCCTAATGATAAAGCCCAAGAACTTATTGAAGGCATTAAAACAAATACACCAGCAATAAGACATGAATTGGCACAACGTACCAAAAACCAACTTAGAAGAATGCCTACTCTAGATTTTTTTATTGATGATTCTTTAGAATACATTGATAATATTGAGCGTTCTTTAAAAGGGTTAGATAACCCATTAAAAAACCCAGATTTACTTGATAAAAGAAACAAGTCTTAATTGAATGTATCCTTATATATAGCAAAACGTTACTTACGCTCTAAGAGCTCTAATAATGCTATAAATTTTATAACCTATATTGCACTTATTGGAGTTATTTTAGGCTCTGCTTCTTTATTTGTAGTACTTTCTGGTTTTGCTGGTTTAAAAGATTTTACCTTAGAATTTTCTAGCATTGTTGACCCCGATTTAAAAGCCGAAGTAGCATCTGGCAAATCGTTTATACTTACAGATGAAGACATTTCTAAACTCAACAACTTAGAAAACATTGCACTTTATTCTAAAATTATTGAAGAGCGTGTATTAATAACTTCTGATGAAAAAAAGACTTTGGCTACCATAAAAGGAGTTGATGAACATTTTCAAAAAGTGGTTAATATTGAGTCTGAAATAGACTATGGTAGTTGGTTAGATCAAAAATCTAATCAAATAGTTGTTGGTTGGGGTATAGCAAATAACCTATCTGTTGGTGTTTTAGATTTTACAAAACCAATAGATATTTATGTGCCTAAACCAGGAAAAAAACAAATTACCTCTACAAGTAATGCTTTTAATACCGTTAGATCTGTTAATGTTGGTGTGTTTTATATTAATGAAAAATTAAACGATAACTACATTTATACCTCAATAGATTTAGCTAAAAAATTGCTTAATTATAAGCCCAATCAAATCTCTGCTTTAGAGTTTAAACTAAAAGAAGGTGCAGATATAGAAGCAACAAAACAAAACATAAAAAACGTTTTAGGAGATAAAGTAGTTGTTAAAAATAGAGCCCAACTAAATGATGCGCTTTACAAAATGTTAAACACAGAATATCTTGCTGTTTACCTCATTTTTACACTGGTTTTAATCATTGCATTTTTTAATGTAATAGGCTCACTTATTATGATGATGTTAGACAAAAAGCAAAGTTTAAACACGTTATTTAACATGGGAATTCATTTAAAAGATGTTAGAAAAATATTTTTCTATCAAGGCAGTTTAATGAGTATTGTTGGCGGTTTTATTGGTGTAGTTTTGGGCTTAATACTTATAAGCAACCAAATTTACGGTCCAGATTTTCTTAAAATTTATATTACGCCTACGCTTCCGTATCCAGTAAAAATAAAAATGATTAACCTCTTTTTGGTGTTTTTAACCATTTCTGTTTTAGGTATAGTAGCATCAAAAATTGCTTCGGCAAGAATAACCAAATCCCTAATTAAAAATATTTAATGGTGCACAAGTTGCCACAAAAACGGTTTCTTAATTAATATGCAGTTTAGCTGCAAGCTTTTTAGAAACAGCGTCTTTATGAACCGTAATACTAATGGCTTTTAAGCGCATATAACTTTCGCTAAAATAAACATAACCACCGTTAGCATTTCTATTGGCATCAGTACCCCAACTATTTTTTACCTTATAGTATTTAGTACCGTTTTGATCTTTTAACATACCCGTAATATGCATTAAATGATCATCGGTAGTGGTGAAATTTTCAAATTCATCCTGTCTGTAAGCTTGCGTTATACTTTTTTCTGGGTAAATGCCCTCCAAAGCTTTTTGGTTATTTTCAGTTTGCTGCGGAATAACAGCTACTCCATATTTTGAAGAAAATGTGCGCTCACTAACATCGCAATCTAAACCAACTGTAAAACCATTTTCTAAGGCATTATCAATAGTTTGTATAAACTCGTTTAATGGCACATTATAAAAACTACCATTGCTCCAATTATCAGGAATATTTAAAATAAAATTTGTGTAAAACGGCTTATGTGTAAACGATGTTATGTTAACATAATCTGAAGGATTTAAAGTGGTCATCTCTAAAAAAGACTTTGGTGTATAAGTCTTTCCTTTATATTGAAACGTTTCTGGGTTACTACCAAGATAAACAGATAATACAGCATCAATAGCATCATCCCATTTTTTGCTTAATTTTTTCCCAGGATTATTGGCGTAAGTTTCTACCATACTTCGTAATACCGCAACAAGTTCTGCGTGGTTATGATTGGTTTCATTCTCAAACAAACCACTAAAAACACTGTTTGGTACTAAACCATATGCTGCCACAGAGTTTAATACATCATGCGCTAATCCGCCTTCACTAAATTGCGCCTTTCCTTGTCTCATTACAAAATTCTTTGCCTTTTCAGGATAGGTGTTTCTTACGGTGTACATTTCAGATAAATTAATTTGCTTTCCGGTTAGCCTAATAATTTCAGATTCTAAAAACGATGTACTAGAAAAACTCCAACAAGTGCCCGTTCTTCCTTGACTTATTACTGGTGTAGTTTGTAAATCTATTACCGTAGTGAATTGGTACGGTTCTTGGGCTTGAAGCGTAAAAACGGAAACTAAAATTCCCAGCAACAAAAAAGTCTGTTTTATCATGGTAAATGGTGTTAATGTATAAGAATATTTTAAAGTAACTGCTAAGTTAAAAAATGCTTTTACTTACACTAATTATTTATGGCGTTCTGTGTGTCCCAAATTTTTATCTGGCGCTATAACATCTCTTACTTTTATTTTTAGCGTTTTAATTTCAGGGAAACCATTCATTTCTTTACGAGACCAAATTTTTACATCATTGGCATAAATTTCAAAAATACCACCAGTTCCTGGAACTAAAGTTAAGGCATCAATATCCTCACTAAATGTAGTGAGTAATTCTTGCGACATCCAAGTGGCTCTTAATAGCCATTTACATTGTGTACAGTAAATAATTTTAATATGATTTTTCATAAATACCTTATGAACATTTACTTTGTAAACTGGTATCCGGCAAACTTATCTAATACCTCATCAAAGGTTGCAAAAACATCTTTAGCGTCATCGCTAGTTACCATTTTCATACGGTAATCTTTAAAATGTGGAATGCCTTTAAAATAATTGGTGTAATGGCGTCGGGTTTCAAAAACACCTAGTTTTTCACCTTTCCAATCTATAGACATTTGTAAATGGCGACGCGCTGCTTCAACACGTTCTTCTAAAGAAACAGGAGGTAAATGTTCACCCGTTTTAAAATAGTGTTTTACTTGTTTAAAAAACCACGGATTACCAATACTAGCACGCCCAATCATAGCGCCATCTAAACCGTAACTATCTCGCATTTCTACTGCCTTTTCTGGCGTGTCAACATCACCATTTCCAAAAACTGGAATGTGCATTCTTGGGTTGTTTTTAACCTCGGCAATGGGTTTCCAATCGGCACTACCTTTATACATTTGTGCGCGGGTTCGCCCGTGAATTGATATGGCTTTACAACCAACATCTTGTAATCTTTCGGCAACCTCAACAATTTTTATAGAGTCGTGATCCCAACCCAATCGGGTTTTAACGGTAATAGGTAAATTGGTGCGCTTTACCATTTCTGCGGTAAGCTTTTCCATTAAACAGACATCTTTTAAAATGCCAGCTCCTGCGCCTTTGCTCACTACTTTTTTAACAGGGCATCCAAAATTGATATCGATGATGTCTGGGTTAGATTTTTCAACAATATCAATGGTTTGCAGCATACTATCTAGATTTGAACCAAATATTTGAATCCCTACCGGACGCTCTTTTTCATAAATATCTAGTTTCATAACGCTTTTAGCTGCGTTACGTATTAAGCCTTCGCTAGACACAAATTCGGTATACACAACATCGGCTCCTTGTTCTTTACACAAAGCACGAAATGGCGGATCGCTTACGTCTTCCATAGGCGCAAGAAGTAACGGAAAATCAGGAAGTTCTATGTTGTCTATTTTTACCACCTTATCAATTTTGGATTGCAAAAGTATTGAAAACAAACAATATATCTAAAATTCAATTTCTACTTCTACCTTTTCACCCTTTCTATCAACTACTACTTGTGTTTTATTACCTTTTTCAAAAGTTGATAGCGCCCTCATGTACGACATTAAATCTGTTACTGTACTATCGCCTAATTTTATTACAACATCACCTTTTTTCAATCCTGCTTTTTGGGCTGGTTTACCTTCAGAAATACCATCAATACGCATACCCTTTCCATCAAATAAATAATCTGGAATCACCCCTAAAACCACTTTAAATCGTGGCGTGTCATCACTTTCATTTTTAGTTTTTCTAAAAGGTAGTTTTCCATTATCATCTAAATCGGTAATAATTTCAAAAATATAATTAGAAATGGTTTGCATGCCCTTGTAGTTAAGCTTATCATAATCATCGGTTGGTTTATGATAATCTTCATGTTGACCCGTAAAAAAGTGCAACACTGGAATATTGGCATTGTAAAACGACGTATGATCGCTAGGACCAATACCAGATTCTTTGGGAATTAGTTTAAAGTTAGCATTGTTACTAGTTACTGTTTGTTTAAATATTGGCGAAGTACCCACACCATAAACTGCCAAAGTACTATCGGTTTTAAGTCTGCCTACCATATCCATATTAATCATGTAGTTTACCCTTTTAGTATCAATAGTTGGGTTTTTTACAAAATAGTTTGACCCCAATAACCCCATTTCTTCACCAGAAAAAGTAATAAACAAATAGTTGTTATTAGTATTGGTTTCTTTTAGTTTTTTAGCCAAATCTAATAAAACAGCAACGCCACTAGCATTGTCATCTGCACCGTTATGAATGGCTTTTTCGCCTCGGTGTAAAGACCCTTCGGCTCCATAACCCAAATGATCATAATGTGCACCTATTACAACGGTGTTTTCTGCTTTATTATCTAAAAATCCTATAACGTTTAATCCGGTTATAGTACTATCACCTTCCTTAACATTATAGTTCACTTTTTGGTGCGGATTGGTTTTTGGTTTAAATGTAAAAGGTTGTAAATAGTTTTGAGTGCCTTTTGCTTCAATTCCTAAATTTTTAAACCTATTAGCAATGTAATTAGCTGCTTTTTTTTCGCCAACAGTACCAGTTTGCCGGCCTTCAAGTTTATCATCAGACAAAAAAATAACATCATCTTTTATAGAAATAGGTTCTAATTTTTTACAAGCTACCAAAACCAACAAAAAAATTAATAGGCTACTATATTTCATTTTTTTAAATTTACGTTTATACAAATTTAGTCATTACAATGCATAAGATATACGTTATTATTCTGGTTTTAATTATAGTAAGCTGTAAAAATCAAACAAAAAACCCATTAAAATTAGAAAAGGAAGTTAAAACCGAAACAGAAAACAATCCATTAATTTTTCCAGGAGAAAAACACTTTAAATCTATTAGACAAATAACACATGGTGGTGATAATGCCGAAGCTTATTGGAGTTTTGATGATACTAAATTAGTGTTTCAGTCTAATTTTAGTAAGTGGAATGTGAGTTGCGACCAAATGTTTTTAATGAATTTTAACGATACGTTTGATTCTGTAGCTCCACCCATGGTTAGCACTGGAAAAGGCAGAACTACCTGCTCTTATTTTTTACCAGATAACAAGCATATCATTTATGCATCTACCCATTTGGCAGATGAAAACTGCCCCGATACCCCATTAAGAAAAAACGGAAAATACATTTGGCCCGTTTATGACTCTTATGACATTTTTGTAGCAGACTTAGAAGGGAATATTGTAAAGCAATTAACCCATGAACCTGGTTACGATGCAGAACCAACCGTATCTCCAAAGGGTGATAAAATTGTTTTTACCTCAACCCGCAGTGGCGATTTAGAATTGTACACTATGAATTTAGATGGGACCAATGTAAAACAAATTACTAATGAATTAGGTTACGATGGTGGCGCATTTTTTTCTCCAGATGGTAGCAAAATAATTTTCCGTTCATCAAGACCTAAAACAGAACAAGAAATTAAAGAATATAAAGAACTTTTAGCCGAAGGCCTAGTAGAACCTACCGAAATGGAATTATACATTTGTAATGCCGATGGTAGTGATTTACGCCAACTAACCCATTTAGGAAATGCTAATTGGAGTCCATTTTTTCATCCCTCAGGAAAAAAAATTCTGTTTTCTTCAAATTTTGAATCAGAACGCGGATTTCCATTCAATTTATATTTAATTGATATTGATGGCAAAAACCTAGAACGCGTAACCCATAGTAAAACCTTTGATGCCTTTCCTGTATTTTCTAATAACGGTAAATATTTAGCATTTTCTTCTAACAGAAATAATGGTGGCGGAAGAGATACTAATCTATTTATTGCAGAATGGCAAGATTGATTGCTTTTTAGTAATAGAAAAACTCAATATTTAAACTATCTTTGCGCCTCTATTGTAGTAAGAAACAGGTATGAAGAACATTAGAAACTTTTGTATTATAGCACACATAGACCATGGTAAAAGTACCTTGGCAGACCGTTTATTAGATTATACGGGTTCTGTAACCGCTCGTGAAAAACAAGACCAGCTTCTTGATGACATGGATTTAGAGCGAGAACGCGGTATTACCATTAAGAGTCATGCTATACAAATGGATTATGAATATGAAGGAGAAAAATATGTTCTTAATTTAATTGACACCCCAGGTCATGTAGATTTTAGTTATGAAGTTTCTAGAAGTATTGCTGCCTGCGAAGGTGCACTTTTAATAGTTGATGCTGCACAAAGCATACAAGCGCAAACCATTTCTAACTTATATCTGGCTTTAGAAAATGATTTAGAAATTATTCCTGTTCTTAATAAAGTAGATTTACCAAGTGCTAGCCCCGAAGAAGTAACCGATGATATTGTGGACCTTTTAGGTTGCGACCCAGATGAGGTTATCCACGCTAGTGGTAAAACCGGTTTTGGTGTAGACAATATTTTAAAAGCCATTATAGAACGTATTCCAGCACCTAAAGGAAACCCTAATGAGCCTTTACAAGCCTTAATTTTCGATTCGGTTTACAACCCGTTTCGTGGTGTAGAAACTTACTTTAGAGTTATAAATGGTTCTATTAAAAAAAATCAGCAAATAAAATTTATTGCAACAGGTAAAACCTATGGTGCCGATGAGGTTGGTACACTAAAATTAAAACAAATACCCAAACAAGAAATTAATGCTGGTGATGTAGGTTACGTTATTACAGGTATAAAAGAAGCTAAAGAAGTAAAAGTTGGTGATACCATTACAGATGCCGTAAACCCAACCCAAAATGCTATTGCCGGTTTTGAAGATGTAAAACCTATGGTTTTTGCAGGTATTTACCCCGTTGATACTGAAGATTTTGAAGAGCTTAGAGCCTCTATGGAAAAACTACAACTTAATGATGCTTCTTTGGTATTTCAACCAGAAAGTTCTGCGGCTTTAGGTTTTGGTTTCCGTTGCGGATTTTTAGGTATGCTTCATATGGAAATTATTCAGGAGCGGTTAGAACGTGAGTTTGATATGACTGTTATTACAACCGTACCAAACGTAAGCTACCACGCCTTTACCAATAAAAACCCTGATGAGATTATTATTGTAAACAACCCGTCTGATTTACCAGACCCTTCAACCTTAAACCGTGTTGAAGAACCTTATATTAAAGCAACCATTATTACCAAAGCCGATTTTGTTGGTAATGTTATGAGTTTGTGTATTGAAAAACGCGGACAAATAACTAACCAAACCTATTTAACTACAGAGCGTGTAGAACTTAATTTTGATATGCCACTGGCTGAAATAGTTTTTGATTTTTACGATAGATTAAAAACCGTATCAAAAGGGTACGCCTCTTTTGATTACCACCCAATTGGCATGAAACAATCTAAATTAGTACGATTAGATGTTTTATTAAACTCACAATCTGTTGATGCGCTTTCAGCATTAATACACGCCGATAATGCCCACACCATTGGTAAAAAAATGTGTGAAAAATTAAAAGAATTAATTCCGCGACAACAATTCGATATTCCAATTCAAGCCGCTATTGGCGCCAAAATTATTGCAAGAGAAACCGTAAAAGCGCTTCGTAAAGATGTTACGGCAAAATGTTATGGTGGTGATATTTCGCGTAAGCGTAAACTTCTAGAAAAACAGAAAAAAGGTAAAAAACGTATGCGTCAAGTTGGTAATGTAGAAATTCCGCAACAAGCTTTTATGGCGGTACTTAAACTTAATGATTAATACAATCTTATTTTAATTACCTAAAACCATTTTTTCATTTTATAAAGACTCCATCAAAATTTATAAAATATTATCGGAAAATTTAGACTTTTGTTGAATTTCTTTAACAAAAAAATTCATTTTCCTTAATAATGTTTTTTTTTCTTCAAAAATGAGATTTCAACAAAGTTATTAACAATATTTTTGTAAGTTTATGTGATAGTGGTCTTAAACCTATTTTGGTTTAAACCGTTACTAAACAACAAAAATTATTTGTAATCGATTTTTCAAGAAATCCATATGAAAGCACTTTTTTACACTAGAGAGTTTCCGCCATATGTCTACGGTGGAGCTGGCGTACATGTTGAATACTTAGCCGATGAATTATCTAAATTAATGGATTTAGAAGTAAGATGTTTTGGCGATCAAGATTTTAAAGATGGTAACTTAAGTGTAAAAGGATTTCCTTTTGAAGATGGTGTATTTAAAAATGCTGATGACAAACTAAAATCGGTTTTTAAAACGCTTAGTACAGGCCTACATATGAACGCCAATGCGGTAGATGCAGATATTGTTCACTGCCACACTTGGTACGCGCATTTTGCGGGCATTATCTCTAAACTTTGTTATGGTACTCCTCTAGTAATCACTACCCATTCTTTAGAGCCTTTACGCCCTTGGAAACGTGAACAATTAGGACGTGGTTATGACGCTTCATCGTGGGTTGAAAAAACTGCTATTGAAATGGCAGATGCCCTTATTGCAGTTTCTGAAGAAACAAAAGAAGATGTGATTAAACACTTTAATGTAGATGAAAATAAAGTAAAGGTAATTTATAACGGCATTAACTTGCAACAGTATGTTCAAACCTCAGAAACCTCTACTTTAGATGTTTATGGCATTGATAAAACCAAACCTTATGTGCTTTTTGTAGGACGCATTACACGCCAAAAAGGAATTATTCACTTAGTAAACGCCATAAAATATATAGATCCAGAAACCCAAGTAGTGCTTTGTGCCGGTGCACCAGATACCAAAGAAATTGGCGAAGAAATGAAGGAAGCTGTTAACCAAGTTAAAAAAACAAGAGACAACGTTATTTGGATAGATAAAATGGTTACTAAAGAAGAAATTATTCAACTTTATTCTCATGCCGATGTATTTTGTTGCCCTTCTATTTATGAACCCTTCGGAATTATAAATATTGAAGCTATGGCGTGTAATACCGCTGTTGTAGCAAGTGCTGTAGGTGGTATTAAAGAAGTGGTTGTTGATGGAGAAACTGGAATTTTAGTGCCTTTAGAACAACAAAAAGAAGCACCTTTTGAACCTATTGACCCCGATAAATTTTCAAGAGATTTAGCCAATGGAATTAACAAAGTAATTAACAATGACACCCTAAGAACCTCTATGGCTCAAAAAGGTAGAAAACGTGTTGAAGACTACTTTGATTGGGTAGCCATTGCTAAACAAACCAAAGATCTATACAAATCATTAATATGAATCCATTAAACTATTAAAGCAACTAAATATGATTAATAATAAAGTTTTAGCCATTATTTTAGGTGGCGGTCAAGGCTCTAGATTATATCCATTAACAGAAAAACGCTCTAAACCAGCAGTTCCTATTGCAGGAAAATACCGGTTAGTAGATATTCCTATTTCAAACTGTTTAAATGTTGATATTAAGCGTATTTATGTATTAACACAATTTAATTCTGCGGGTCTTAATAAACATATTAAAAACACCTATCATTTTAGTTTTTTTAGTAGTGCTTTTGTTGATGTTTTGGCGGCAGAACAAACCCCACACAACAAAACTTGGTTTCAAGGAACGGCAGACGCTGTAAGACAAAGCATGCATCATTTTTTAGCTAATGATTTTGAATATGCTTTAATTTTATCTGGAGACCAATTATACCAAATGGATTATGATAAAATGATTCAAGCCCATGAAGAAAGTGGTGCAGAAATTTCTATTGCTACCATTCCTGTAAATGCTAAAGACGCAACAGGATTTGGTATTCTTAAAGCAAACCAAGAAAATATAATTACTTCTTTTATTGAAAAACCTGATGCTAGCTTACTACCTGAGTGGACCTCTGAAGTAAGTGATGACATGAAAGCTCAAGGACGTCATTATTTAGCATCAATGGGTATTTATATCTTTAATAGAGATTTATTAGTTAAGTTAATGGAAAATGAAGAAACCATGGACTTTGGTAAAGAAATCATCCCTCAGGCTATAGACTCTCATAAAACTTTAAGCTATCAATATGAAGGCTATTGGACCGATATTGGAACTGTAGAATCGTTTTTTGAAGCCAATCTAGGATTAACAGATGATATCCCTAAATTTGATTTATATGACAAAAACAAACGCATATACACACATGCTAGAATGCTTCCTACAACAAAAATTGCAGACACTATTTTAGATAGAACTGTAATTTCAGAAGGTTGTATTATTAGCGCTTCTAAAATTGAAAAATCTGTAATTGGTATTCGGTCTAGAATAGGAAAAGAATCTACAGTAATCAACACCTACATGATGGGTAATGACTATTATGAAACCCTAGAAGAAATGGAAAATAATAAAATTGAAGTGTTAATGGGTATTGGTGAACGCTGTTTTATTAAAAACTGTATTATAGATAAAAACTGCCGTATAGGTGATGATGTTAAAATAAATGGCGGGCCACACCTTGAAGACACCGAAACAGACACCTATTGTATAAAAGATGGTATTATTGTTCTAAAAAAAGATGCAATAATTCCAAAAAACACCATTATACAGTAACAAAAAATAATTTTTATTTTTCTTATTAACCAAAACCATGCAAGACCAAAGACGCGTTGTAATTGATTATATCTCGCCAAGTATAAATTGTGGTGAGTTTTATATAAAACGAGTAGTAAACGAAATAGTAAATATAAGAGCACATATACTTGCAGATGGCCACGATGTATTAGGAGCCTCTGTATTGTATAAACATCAAAATGAAAAAAAATGGCTAGAAACCAGAATGTCTCTTGGTTATAATAATGAATGGGATGCTGCTTTTTCTGTTACAAAACAAGGGTTTTACAGTTATAAAGTAGAAGCTTGGGTAGATTATGCTCTTAATTGGAGACATGGTATTATTAGAAAAATTGATGATGGCCAACATGTTATATCAGAACTTTTAGAAGGTGCTGAATATGTAAAAGCCATTATTAAAAAAGTGTCATCTAAAAATGATAAAGCTTATTTAGAAAACCTTCATACCATTTTTAAAGATGAAAACAGGTATGATGAAGCTATAAATGAAGCCACTTCAGATAGATTATATCAACTTTTTTATAACAATCCTGTAAAAATTCTTAAAAATACCTCAAAAGAATATAAAGTATATGTAGATAGAAAAAAAGCAAGATTTAGTACTTGGTACGAATTCTTTCCGCGTTCTGCATCAGAACACGAAGGTGTTCACGGTACTTTTAAAGATTGTGAGCGTTTATTACCAAGAATTAAAAACATGGGGTTTGATGTAGTTTACCTACCGCCCATTCATCCTATTGGAGAAGTAAACCGAAAAGGAAAAAACAATACTACAGAAGCTCAACCAGATGATGTTGGTTCTACATGGGGTGTAGGTTCACAATACGGCGGACATAAAGATATTCACCCGCAATTAGGAACTTTAGATGATTTTAAATCGCTCATACAAAAAGCAAAAGAGAACAACCTTGAAATTGCAATGGATTACGCATTACAAGCCGCTCCAGACCATCCGTGGGTAAAAGAACACCCAGAATGGTTTAAATGGCGGCCAGATGGTACTGTACAGTATGCCGAAAATCCTCCAAAAAAATACCAAGATATTCTACCTATTTATTGGGAAACTAAAGACTATAAAGCCCTTTGGGATGAATGCCTAAGCATTTTATTATATTGGATTGATTGTGGTATAGAAATTTTTAGAGTAGATAATCCGCATACAAAACCTTTTTACTTTTGGAATTGGATTATCACTAAAGTAAAAGAAAAACACCCAAATGTTATCTTTTTAGCAGAGGCTTTTACGGCTCCTAAAATTATGCAACAATTAGCAAAACAAGGTTATACACAATCTTACACCTACTTTACTTGGAGAAATACCAAACATGAAATAATTGAATATGTAGAAGAACTCACCAAAACAGAGTTAAAAGAGTACATGCAGCCCAATTTTTGGCCAAATACCCCAGATATTAATCCGTTTCACCTTCAAGGTGCTGGCGAACCTAAACACATACAACGCTACGTACTTGCAGCAACTTTAAGTTCTAGTATTGGTATTTATGGACCTGTTTTTGAGTATATGTTATCTGACTCTTTACTTGGAAAAGAAGAATACTTAAATTCTGAAAAATTTCAAATAGCTCATTACAACTGGGATATAAAAAACAAACTCATTACCATAATTGCTAAAGTAAATTATATAAGACACTTTAATGAAGCGCTTCAGCAAACCAACAACATAAAATTCTGTTATGTAGAAAACGATAATTTAATAGCGTTTTACAAATGGAATGACGCCAAAACCAATCACATTTTTGTAGTTATAAGTTTAGATGCTTACAATTCTCAACAAGGAACCGTACAAGTACCATTGCATGAACTAGAAATTAATGCAGGACACACCATGGAAATGCACGATTTAATTACAGATAGCAAATATAACTGGAGCAATGAATGGAATTTTGTTGAGTTGCACCCAACTTTACCATTCCATATATTTAAAATAAACAAGTAATACACTAACTATTAACTATGGCACACGTTAAACCCTATAGCTTATTTACAGAATTTGATATTAACCTTTTTAAAGCTGGAAAACATTTTAGACTTTATGAAAAATTTGGCTCACACCCCGTTACTGTAGACGGTATTGACGGCACCTATTTTGCTGTTTGGGCTCCAAGCGCAAAACAAGTTTCTGTAATAGGAGATTTTAACTATTGGATTGAAGGCGAACACCAACTAAATGTTCGTTGGGATGAAAGTGGTATTTGGGAAGGGTTTATTCCTTTAGTTGGTAAAGGCGCTATTTATAAATATAAAATACAAAGCCACCATAATGATATAAAAACAGAAAAAGCAGATCCTTACGCAAGACGCTGTGAGCATCCACCAAGTACAGCATCAATAGTTTGGGATGACAGCTATAAGTGGAAAGATAAATCTTGGATGAAAAAACGTAAAAAAAACAATGCTATAGACGCTCCTTTTTCTGTTTACGAAGTTCATTTAGGTTCATGGAAAAGAAATATTGAAGAAGACAGATATATGTCTTACTATGAGTTAGCAGATGATTTGGTAAACTACGTTAAAGAAATGAATTTTACACACGTAGAGCTAATGCCCATCATGGAATTTCCTTATGACCCCTCGTGGGGTTACCAAATTACAGGGTATTTTGCACCAACATCACGCTTTGGCTACCCCGAAGAATTTAAATATTTAGTAGATAAATTGCACCAAAATGATATAGGTATTATTTTAGACTGGGTACCATCACATTTCCCTGAAGATGCTCACGGATTAGGTTTTTTTGATGGCTCACATTTATATGAACACCCCGATAAAAGAAAAGGTTATCACCAAGACTGGAAAAGCTTAATTTTTAATTATGAAAGAAACGAGGTGCGTTCCTTTTTAATTAGTAATGCTATTTTTTGGTTAGACCAATATCATGCAGATGGTTTAAGAGTTGATGCCGTAGCCTCAATGCTTTTCTTAGATTACTCTAGAGAAGACGGGGAATGGGAACCAAACATTTACGGCGGAAGAGAAAACCTTGCAGTAATTGATTTCTTAAAACAATTAAATGAAGAAGTGTACGCCTCCTTCCCAGACGTACAAACCATTGCAGAAGAATCTACCGCATTCCCAATGGTATCTAAACCAACATTTATGGGAGGATTAGGGTTTGGTATGAAATGGATGATGGGTTGGATGCATGATACCCTAGAGTATTTTGCAAAAGACCCTATATACCGGAAATTTCATCAAAATGACATCACCTTTAGTTTAGCCTATGCTTTTACAGAAAACTTCATGTTACCACTGTCTCATGATGAAGTGGTTTACGGTAAAAACTCTATTTTAGGTAGAATGCCTGGTGATGAATGGCAACGCTTTGCTAATTTAAGGCTACTATATGGTTATATGTTTACACACCCAGGAACTAAACTATTGTTTATGGGTGGCGAGTTTGGGCAATATAACGAGTGGGATTTCCAAAATAGTTTAGATTGGAATTTGCTAGATTTTAAACCCCATAAAGACACTCAAACCTATTTTAAAGAACTTAACACACTATATAAAAATACCCCTGCTTTATACGAAAAAGGCTTTAGTGGCGAAGGTTTTGAATGGATAAGTTTTGATGACCACGAAAACTGTGTAATATCATACATTAGAAAAGGCTACCAAGAAGAAAACAATGTTATTGTGGTCTGTAATTTCACACCAACTGTTAGAGAAAACTATAAAATAGGGGTTCCTAATAAGGCTAAAATTAAAGAAATATTTAACAGTGATGCTAAAAAGTACGGAGGTAGTGGCGTAAGTAACCCAAGACAAATTACAGCTAAAAAAGACCCATGGAATGGTAAAGAATATTCAGCAGAAATAACGCTTCCGCCCTTAGCTATCACCGTTTTTCAAATTAAATAATTTATATTTTATAGATATCAAAAATTTAACATAATTACTTTTGCATTTTAAACAAAAATGTAACCTTATTTTTAATAAATAGTAACCTTTATATTTTGCTAATTTTACTATTTTAGGCACCTAAATAACTGACTTACAGATTTTATGATACTAAGTACTGAATTAGAATACAAAGGAAATTTATTCCCCTCAAATATAGTCGACTACGTTAAAGATGTAGATATATTACAATTTACTACATCTAACAATGTTATATTACAACTAACCGTATTAAGAGATAGCGTTTTAAGGTTTAGATACTCAACCGTTGGAAAGTTTGATAAGGACTTTTCATATGCTATTGATGAAAATGCTAGCCGTGGCTATAATCATCTTGAAATTACAGATGATGATGAAAAATACATAGTAACCACCGCCAAACTTATTTGCCATATTTATAAAGTTGATTTAAGAACTTCCATTCTTGATGCTAAAGACCAAAAAATTATTTGTGAAGACGAATTAGGATTTCATTGGGAAGAAAGCTATGAATTAGGTGGCGATATAGTTAAAATGAGTAAAATAGCCCAAAGTGGTGAAAGTTATTATGGTTTAGGCGATAAACCAGAACATACAAACCTAAAAGGCCGAAGATTTGAAAATTGGGCAACAGACTCTTATGCTTTTGGAAAAAATACCGACCCTATTTACAAAGCCATTCCGTTTTACACAGGTTTACACAATGGTAAATCTTACGGAATTTTCTTTGATAACACCTTTAGAACGTATTTTGATTTTTGCCAAGAAAGACGAAACGTAACTAGTTTTTGGGCATCAGGTGGTGAAATGAATTACTATTTCTTCTACGGTCCTAAAATGGAAGATGTAGTAGTTAGTTATACAGATTTAACAGGTACGCCAGAATTACCTCCTTTATGGGCGCTAGGGTACCACCAATGTAAATGGAGTTATTATCCTGAATCAAACGTTAAAGAAATAACTAAAAAATTCAGAGATTTAAAAATTCCCTGCGATGCTATTTATTTAGATATTGATTATATGGAAGGGTTCCGTTGTTTCACTTGGAGCAAAGAATACTTTCCAGAGCCTAAACGCATGGTTAAAGAATTAGCCGATGATGGTTTTAAAACCGTGGTTATTATAGATCCAGGTATTAAAATAGACATGGAATACGATGTTTTCCGTGAAGGTCTAGAAAAAGACTATTTCTGTAAACGTGCCGATGGCCCCTATATGAAAGGTAAAGTATGGCCAGGGGAATGTTATTTCCCAGACTTTACAAGACCAGAAGTACGCGAGTGGTGGGCAGGATTATTTAAAGAACTTATTGCCGAAATTGGTGTAAAAGGAGTTTGGAATGATATGAATGAACCTGCCGTAATGGATGTTCCTGGTAAATCATTCCCTCCAGATGTGCGTCATGATTACGACGGTAACCCATGCTCTCACCAAAAAGCACACAATATTTACGGTATGCAAATGGCAAGAGCCACATATCATGGTTTAAAACGTTTTAACTATCCTAAACGTCCGTTTGTAATTACACGTTCTGCATATTCTGGTACACAGCGTTATACATCTACTTGGATGGGTGATAATGTTGCTACATGGGAGCATTTACAAATAGCCAATATTCAAGCACAACGTTTAGCCCTATCTGGTTTTTCTTTTGCAGGCTCTGATATTGGTGGATTTGCAGAACAACCTAATGGCGAATTATATGCCCGTTGGATTCAGTTAGGTGTTTTCCATCCATTTTGTAGAACACACTCTTCTGGAGACCATGGAGACCAAGAACCTTGGACTTTCGATAAAGAAATTACAGATATTGTTAGAAAGTTTATTGAAATTAGATATCAACTATTACCATATTTATACACCTCTTTCTACCAATACTACCATGATAATATCCCCATGCTAAAATCGTTAGTGTTGTTTGACCAAGAAGATGCGCAAACACACTACAGAACAGACGAATTTATTTGCGGAAATCAAATTTTAGTATGCCCTATTAACGAGCCTAATTCTAAGGGAAGACGCATGTATATCCCTAGAGGAGAATGGTATAATTACTGGACTAAAGATGTGATTGTTGGTGGAAAAGAAACTTGGGTTGATGCAGATTTAGATAGCATGCCATTATTTATTAAGGCAGGTGCTATTATTCCAAAATTTCCAGTACAACAATATGTTGGAGAAAAAGAAATAGAGCAGCTAACACTTGATGTTTACTATAAAAATGGTAAAGAAGATTCTGAATTATATGAAGATGCTAACGATGGTTATGATTATACCAAAGGGCGTTACAGCTTAAAGAAATTTAACTTTGCTGGTAATGAAGATAAAATAATTATTAGAATTCATAAAAGAGGCCAGTTTAACACCTCTTATGATACCTTTAAAATAAATTTTTATGGTTTACCATTTAAAGTAAAATCTGTTAAAGTAGATAATGAATATGTAGATTTAAAAGATGTTCAATTTAAAGATAACTCTTTAGTAGTTACAAAACTATTTACAAACCTACAGTTATTAGCTGATTAAGCTTTAACTACAAACTAATTACGTAAAGGCTTTCCTAAGTATACCAAACGAAAGCCTTTTTCTATTTTAGTATCCTTTTTATTATAAGATGAAATTATTTCTAGAACGCCTTTATGGTCTTTAATTAATAATGGAATAATATTTTCATCTGTATTAGCTATTTCAATTAGTTCTTCAAAATGTTTTCTGTCATTTAATTCAATTTCATGAATCGTCGGATAATTTCTAGCAACTTTAGTTAAAGAATTAAAATCGCTAGTTTGAGAAAACAATCCTTCCTTTGGGCTCTTTTCTGGGTCATTTATTTCATCAGCAGTAATTAATCTAAACGTTCCTTTTTCACCAAATTGCTCACTAAACTTATTAATAGCATAGTTATTAATATCTGCACTTCCGGTAAGAGCCATTAAAAAACCAACATCGTTAAGTTCTATATTATCTTCTAAAGTTTCAGAATAAATATCTGTATTAAAAGCTTCTAATCCCATTTCCTGGGCTTTTTTTACATTGTTTTGGTTGCTATCAATTAAAACCACGTGCCTTTGATTATCAACTAAGTACTTACCTATTAACCTAGATACAGGAGAAGCCCCAACAATTAAGATACCTCTAGAATCTTTTAAAAACACACCAACTAATTTAGCAAAATAACGGGCCGTAGTTGCATTTAATAAAACCGTTCCTAAAACAATCATAAACACTAAAGGTGTAATATAATTAGCGTTTACAACGTCTTCTGCCATAAGTTTACTACCAAAAAGAGAAGCAATACCAGCGGCTACAATTCCTCGTGGGCCTACCCAACTAATAAATAATTTTTCATTAAACGTTAAAGAAGACCCATAGGCACTTAAAAACACCCCTAAAGGTCTAATTATAAAAACAACCACAGCAAATAATAAAGCGGTTTTCCAATTAACTAAAAGTAATAAGTTATCAAAATCAATATTTGCAGCAAGCAATATAAATAACACTGAAATTAGAAGTACGCTTAAAGACTCTTTAAAATATAGTACTTCTTTTAAATATGAACCATTTTTATTGCCCAAAACCATACCCATTACTACAACAGCTAATAATCCAGACTCATGAGCAAAACTATCAGATAAAACAAATACACCCAACACCGCAGAAAGTGAAAACACATTCATTAAATAATGCGGAATTAATTTTTGCTTAATTAAAAAATGAAGGGCATGCGCAAAAGCAAAGCCAAACGTACAACCAAAAAGAATGATTTTAGCAAATTCTATTAAAGCCGTTTTAGTAAAGCCGCCGCCGCCGCCAACAAAAATAAATTCAAACACCAACACCGCTACTAAAGCACCTATTGGGTCTATTAAAATTCCTTCCCATTTTAGCACAGTAGAAACATCTTTTTTAAGTGGAATATTCCTTAAAATGGGTGTAATTACAGTGGGTCCAGTTACAATTATTAAAGCCGAAAACAGAAAAGATAATTCAAAATCTAAATCAAAAATATAGTGTACTGCAAACGCTCCAGCAAAAAACGTAACCAAAGAGCCTAAAGAAATTAATTTGGTAATAACACCACTAATATTTCTAATTTCTTTTAATTTTAAAGTTAAACCACCCTCAAAAAGGATAACACTTATGGCAAGAGATAC
Source organism: Seonamhaeicola sp. S2-3 (assembly GCF_001971785.1). Classification (NCBI taxonomy): domain Bacteria; kingdom Pseudomonadati; phylum Bacteroidota; class Flavobacteriia; order Flavobacteriales; family Flavobacteriaceae; genus Seonamhaeicola; species Seonamhaeicola sp. S2-3. The sequence goes on from NZ_CP019389.1 coordinate 1,439,214, forward strand.
AAAGTAATATAAACCATCTCCTGGAAACAATCCTTTTTTTCCGTTCCAAATAGGCTCAATCCATTTATAACCGTCATCACTTAAATACTCTGATGCAATAGGACCAACAAATAATCCTATTAAGATTAGGGGTAAAATAGCTGGAATCTTAAATTTCCAAGCAAACCATTGGGCTAAAATTCCTAGGATAATAATTCCTGACAGCTCTAACATATAATCATCTTGTTTTATGAGTTTACTAATTTAAGTAAAACCAACGATTTTATATTTTTAAAAAAATACTATCTTTCTACTTTGGTAAAATTTAAAGCTTTTGTCGTTACAACCATTTAAAAGTATTGCAATAGGTGCAGCATTCTCACCTAATTTAAAAGCCAACATTTATGAAGCGGCTAGACTATCTCTATTCTTTGGGGCCAAATTGTTTTTAATTCATGTTGGAGAGAAGTCTGAAGACAAAATTAAAACACTTAAAGTTTTTTTAAATCCGTTTAAAAAAGACAATTTAGAATATGAAGTTGTTTTTAAACCAGGTAATCCGGTTGAAGCCATATTAACAGTTAATGAAGAAAAAAACATAGATCTTTTAATTCTTGGAGCCGTTCAACGTGAACGTTTCTTAAAATACTACGTTGGTTCTATTGCTAGAAAAATTACTAGAAAAGCTAAATGCTCTGTTTTATTACTAATAAAACCTTCGGTTGAACGGGTTCGTTGTCAGCATATTGTTGTAAATGGGTTAAAAGACCCTAAAACAGAACAAACCATTAAAGCGGCTTTTTATGTTGCCAAAAAACTACAAGCCGAAAAAATTACTATAGTTGAAGAAATTAAACAAGAGCAAGTTTCTGTAAAAGTTGATGATGATAAATCATTACGTAAAGCAACTATTATAAAAGAACGTATTAAAATGCGTGAAAACTCTAGAATTAATGAGATTATTGAAGATATCCCTAAAAAATACACAAAAGACATTGCTATAAAATCTCAACCTATTTTTGGAAAACAAGGCTATTCTATTGGTCATTATGCACAAATTTCTAGAGCCGATTTATTAGTAATGAATGCACCAAGTAAAATGACTTTTTGGGATAGATTATTCCCACATGATATAGAACATATTTTAACCGAATTACCAACCGATGTGTTAATCTTACAATGAGCCCCAGAAGAAATAAAATAAAAGACTTTTTTAAAGTACTGCCAAAAAATATTTTTTCTGGTTTTGTGGTTAGTCTTATTGCGCTACCTTTAGCCTTAGGGTTGGCAATGGCTAGTGATGCGCCACCCATAGCGGGTATAATTACTGCAATAGTTGGTGGTATAATAGTTTCTATTTTAGGTGGTAGCCATGTTACTATTACAGGCCCAGGAAACGGACTGGTAGGTGTGCTTTTGGTGGCCATTACCACGCTTGGTTTAGATAGTGCTTATGCTGCTATAGTTTGTTCTGGTGTCCTTATGATGGCATTAGGTTTTTTTAGAATGGGAAAATTGGCCGATTTTTTTCCATCTTCTGCCATTCAAGGTATGCTTGCCGCTATTGGTCTTATCATCCTTGGAAAACAATTTCATATAATGCTTGCTCATAAAATTGCAAGAGAAGACGCTTTAGAATACCTTATTGAAATTCCTTATACAATAAATGATGCTATTCATTACGAAAATAAAGGCCTCATTTTTGCTGCCCTAGCTGGAATTATCAGTTTATCTATCATGATGTTTTATGCTAAACTTAGAAATAAGTATTTACAACTGGTACCAGCTCCTATGTGGATTGTTATTCTTTCTATTGGATTTAGTTATTATTTTGAACTCGTACTACACGAAGATAATCCCATTTCACAACAATATATGATTTCTGGAATTCCTGAAATTCAAGAAATTATTGCTACTATAAAATTGCCATTATTTTCTAAAATTGGCACAATATCATTTTGGTCTAGCGTAATAGCTATCACTTTAATTGCAAGTATAGAATCGCTTTTAAGTATTAAAGCGGTTGATAAACTAGACCCAGAAAAACGGCGCTCTAACGTAAACAAAGATTTAAAAGCATTAGGTTTAGCCACTATTGGTAGTGGTTTTTTAGGCGGTCTTAACGTTGTTGCTGTTATTGCAAGAAGCTCTGTAAATGTTAATAATGGCGCTAGTAATAGATCTTCAAATTTTATGCATGCTACTTTTTTAGTGTTATTTATTGTTCTGTTTAGTACCCAATTAACACGCATTCCTTTACCTGCATTAATGGCTATTTTAGTATATACCGGCTACAAATTGGCATCGCCTAAAGTTATTACTAAAATTTTCTCTATTGGTAAAGAACAGCTTGTTATCTTTTTTGTGACACTGTTTGTAACTCTTAAAATTGGCTTAATAACGGGTATTTTGGCTGGTGTTGTTACTACATTTATTATTCATATTATTCTTAATAAAAGCATTTCATTATTTATAAGAAACGTATTAAAACCAAATGTTTTAATGTATCAGGAGGCTCAAGGTAATCATGATTTCTATGTAAGCGTAAAACACTTTTGCAGCTTTTTAAATTATTATAAACTAAAAAATAAATTAGATGCTGTTCCAGAAAATGAAGATGTTATTGTAGATTTTTCACTGTGTAGTTTTGTTGATCATACTGTTATGGAAAACATGCATGATTACCAAGAATTATTTAAAAAACGTGGCGGTAATTTTGATGTTATTGGTTTAGATATGCATGATACTGATTCTAAACACCCTTTTGCTTTAAGAAGATTACTGCCAGTACCTAACATTATAAAAAATAACTTAACGCGCCGTCAAACCAGTATGGAAGAGTTGGCTGCAGACTATGAATTACTATACAACCCTAAAAAACATAAAGAAGTAGATTTCTTAAACAATTTCTTATTTTTTAACACCAAAACCATAAACCATATTTACAACCAACTATCTTTTAAAAATGGTACAATAAATTTATTTGATATTGAATTTTCTGAGGGCGAATTTATAGCCAAAGAGCTTATAAGATCTACTATGCTACACATAAAACTAAATGCTACCATTCCTGAGTTTACACTAGATAGAGAAGGTTTTTTAGAACGTGTTTACGCCTTTGCTGGCTTTAAAGATATCCCCATTCAAGACCATTCTGATTTTTCAAGACGTTTCTATTTATTAGGAGATAATGAACAGGCTATAAAAACATTTTTTAATGATGATTTAATTCACTTTTTTGAAAGCAACCCCTACTACCACGTAGAATCTAACGGAACATCTTTGTTAATTTTTGGTAAAGAACGTTTAGCTAGTATTAAAGAAATTAAAGCCCTTTTAGATTTCGGAAAACGCCTTAAAGATGTAATTTCATCTGTTTAATGTAATTTTTTACTTTAAATTTCTTAATAAACTCTTAACTATTCTATAGATTTATATAAGATTTCTTAATTTTACTCACAAAGTGAAAGTTATCAAAATACATACATTAAAAACATAACTCAATTTGTACTTTCCTTTATAATATGTTATGAATTTATACCCTATAAATGCTGGGAATTTTAAGTTAGATGGAGGTGCCATGTTTGGGGTAGTTCCTAAATCTTTATGGCAAAAAACCAATCCCGCAGATGCCAATAATATGATTGATTTAACAGCGCGTTGTTTGCTTATTGAAGACGGTAACAGGCTAATATTAATAGACAACGGCATGGGCAATAAACAATCTGATAAATTTTTTGGATACTATCACCTTTGGGGCGATTATTCTTTAAACAAATCTTTAAAAGAATATGGTTTTCATAAAGATGATATTACAGATGTGTTTTTAACCCATCTTCACTTTGATCATTGCGGAGGTAGCATTCAGTGGAATAAAGATAAAACAGGTTATGAACCCGCTTTTAAAAACGCGCACTTTTGGAGTAATAAAAACCATTGGGAGTGGGCTACCAAACCTAACCGACGAGAAAAAGCTTCTTTTTTAAAAGAAAACATTTTACCAATGGAAGAAAGCGGACAGCTAAAATTTACAGCTGTTCCAAACACCGATACCTTAAAAAACTCAGAGTTAAATTTTGATATCTTTTTTGTTGATGGACATACCGATAAACAAATGATTCCTATAATTAACTACAAAGGAAAAACCATTGTTTTTATGGCAGATTTATTGCCAACCGTTGGGCATTTACCCATTCCTTACGTTATGGGTTATGACACACGTCCTTTATTAACATTAAACGAAAAAGAAAAATTTCTTAACCTAGCAGCAAAAAATAACTATTACCTATTCTTAGAGCATGATGCACATAACGAAATAATAACCGTAAAACAAACAGAAAAAGGCGTTAGGCTAAAAGCCACATACACAACGCAAGAAATATTCAATTAAAAAAACTAAAATAATTATTACATATGAGAACATTTAAAGTGTTAACCGCTACAACATTTTCGGCCTTAATTATGGCTAGTTGTGGTACAGCAAATATAATTTCAACACCCATTGAAAATATAGACAAAATCCCATTAAAAGTTTCAGAACTAACAAAAGCTGAAAAAGAAAACTGGGGACATTTAGATTTGGTAAAAGATACCATTCCTGGTATGAGTGTTGATAAAGCCTATACCGAAATAATTAAAAATAAAAAAGGAAAAAAAGTAATAGTTGCCGTTATAGACTCTGGAATTGATATAGATCACGAAGATTTAGATGACGTTATTTGGGTTAATAAAGATGAAAAACCCAACAACGGAATTGATGACGATAAAAACGGATACATTGATGACGTACATGGCTGGAACTTTTTAGGAGATGGTTATGATGAACAACTAGAATATGTTAGAATTTTAGCAAAAGGCGATAAAACCAACCCCGATTATGATAGAGCTTTAGAAGAATATAACAAAGAATACCCAAAATGGATGGAGCGTAAAACACGCTATGAGCAAATTCTTGCTCAAGTTTCTAGCGCTCATGAAACTTTAACAGGTCATTTTGGTAAAAAAGATTATACAAAAGAAGAGGTTAACGCTATTAAAACTGAAGATGAAGATTTACAAAAATCTGTACAGTTAGCAAAATATATGTTTAGTAATGGTTTAGACTCTTTAGAAGATGCAGTAAAAGAGCTAAACAGCGGGTTAGAAAGTATAAACGAACGTTTAAACTATAACCTAAACAAAGAATTTAACGGACGCGTAAATGGCGATGATCCAAACGATTTTACAACTAAATATTACGGTAATGGTAATGTAAAACCCGTTAAAAAAAGTGAAAGTCATGGTACACACGTGGCAGGTATTATTGCTGCAGAACGTAACAACGGTTTAGGTGTTAATGGTGTTGCTAATAATGTTGAAATTATGTGTATAAGAACTGTACCTAATGGCGATGAATACGATAAAGATGTAGCATTAGCCATTCGTTATGCTGTTGATAATGGTGCAAAAGTTATAAACGGAAGTTTTGGTAAAAGCTTTTCTCCACATAGTGATTATGTGCGCGAAGCTATAAAATATGCTAGTGATAATGATGTAGTTTTTGTACACGCTGCAGGAAATGATAGTAAAGATGTAGATACAGCACCTAATTTTCCAGATGATAATGTAAATTATGTAGAAATATCAAACACATATATTAGAGTGGGAGCTTTAGCACCTAAATATGGATCTAACATGGTTGCAAGCTTTTCTAACTACGGTAAGAAAAATGTAGATATTTTTGCTCCTGGTGCTTCGGTTTATTCTACCACTCCAGAAAATGAATATATGACTAAAGGCGGAACTTCTATGGCAGCTCCTGCTGTTGCTGGTGTTGCTGCTTTAATTCGTTCTTATTACCCTAAATTAAGTGCTGCTCAGGTAAAACAAATTATTATGGACTCTGGTTTAGCTATTCACACTAAAGTTATTGTTGGTGGTAATAGTGATGATGTTCGTCCGTTTGCAGACATTGTTAAATCTGGTAAAATTGCCAATGCATACAATGCCTTAATAATGGCTTCTAAAATGTCTAGCACAAACTAATATAATCTTGTCTCACTTGTACACACAAAGCTTGCTAAAGTGTGTTTTTGGGGAAATATAATAATAAAATGCCGAAACTAAGATTTCGGCATTTGTTTAAAATTTAACTCTATGAATCGTTTTCTTATTGTTTTTTTAAGCTTTATTTTTTTATGGTCTTGTGGGGGTACTAATAATACTGAAATAACATCTCCCACTACACCTAAAACACCATTGGTTTCTTCATCGGTTAATACATATTGGCAACAACATGTAGATTATAAGATGGAAATTGATATGGATGTAAACACCTATCAATATAAAGGTAAACAAACTTTAGTTTACACCAATAATTCACCCGATGTATTAAACAAAGTATATTATCATTTATACTTTAACGCATTTCAACCTGATAGTGAAATGGATGTACGTTCAAGAACCATTGCAGACCCAGACCCAAGAGTTGGAGACCGTATTAGTAAACTAAAACCCAATGAAATTGGATACATAAAAGTTAACTCTTTAAAACAAAACGGAGTTGCTTTAAAACACGAAACGGTAGGTACTGTGTTAGAAGTAGATTTAGCAAAACCTATTAAACCAGGTGAAAAAGTAACTTTTGATATGGTTTTTAACGCACAAGTGCCACTTCAAATACGTCGTTCTGGTAGAAATAACAAAGAAGGGGTTGCTTTATCTATGACACAATGGTACCCTAAATTAGCAGAATATGATTTTGAAGGGTGGCATGCAGACCCTTATATAGGAAGAGAATTTCATGGTGTTTGGGGAAATTTTGATGTTAAATTAACTATTGATAAAAACTACGTTGTTGGAGGTACTGGTTACCTAAATGGCGAACCAAAAGTTGAAAACAACAAAAAAACACTACACTTTACAGCTCCTAATGTACACGATTTTACTTGGGCTGCGGATCCAGATTATATTCATGATACAATACAAGTACCTAACGGACCCATATTAAACTTTTACTATAAAAACACATTATCTGCACAACAGAAAGAAGATTGGAAAAAATTTCAACCAAAAGTTGTTGAACTAATGCAATATTACAGTAAGCATATTGGTAAATACCCTTATAAGCAATATTCTGTAATTCAAGGTGGCGATGGCGGTATGGAATACGCTATGTGTACGCTAATTACTGGTCAACGTAGTTTTGGTAGTTTAGTAGGTGTTACAGCACATGAATTGGCTCACTCATGGTTTCAATTTTTATTAGCAACCAATGAAGCTAAACACGAGTGGATGGATGAAGGGTTTACAAGCTATATTAGTGATTTAGCTATGAACGAAATAATGGAACAAAACAATAAAAATCCATTTAAAAATGCTTACAAAGCATATATTTATTTAGCTAACTCAAACAGCCAACAACCCCTTACAACACATGCCGATAGATATCATTACAACCAAGTATATGGTATTTCTGCATATAATAAAGGGGAAGTATTTTTAGCCCAATTAGGTTATGTAATTGGAGAAGAAAACCTGAAAAAAACTTTAAAACAATACTTTGTAGATTGGGCTTTTAAACATCCTACACCAAACGATTTTATTAGAGTTGCCGAAAAAGTTTCGGGGTTAGAATTAGATTGGTACTTAACAGATTTTACCAAAACAACCAATACCATAGATTATGCTGTTAAACAGGTTGAAGGAAACACCATTACCTTAGAGCGTATTGGTTTAATGCCAATGCCTATTGATTTAAGCATTACTTATACCGATGGTTCTACAGAAAATTTTTATATACCATTACAAATGATGCGTGGTGAAAAACCTACCACAGCAACTATAATTAAAGATTGGGCTTGGGCATACCCAACCTATACGTTTAAAACCACTAAAGAGGTTAAAAGCGTACAAATAGACCCTAGTGAACTTATGGCCGATGTAAACAAAACAAACAATAAAAAGTAACTCGTTTTAATTTACTCTTTATAAAAACCGCTTATTTCTAGGCGGTTTTTTTATACCCAAGCGCTATTGATGTTAACTTTGAACTAAAATTTGCTACCTTCGTTTAACACAGAATATAAATCATTAAAACAACATAAATTCTATAGTTAGGCATATTTAAGAAAGCTCATGTGAGTATTCAATAGCTTCAAATAGGCTTAAAAAATATTTTAAATCCATAATGATCTCATTAAATAAAACTATTGCTTATACAAAAAAATGGAAGCATACCTTTTTGATATCTGTTGTATTAGGAGCCTTAGTACCATTGCTATTAATAACTTTAGAACCTTTTGACAATAGCAATACATTTTCTTATAAATATATCATTCTATCAGGCTATGCCTTTTGTATTCTAATACCTTTGCTTCTAGTTCATCCTATTGAAAATTATATTTACAACAAGCAAACAAATCGTTGGTTTGTAATGAATGAGTTTCTATATATTGCCGTAACACTTTTCTTAATATTTGTTTTTGCTTTCTTTTATCATTTTTTAGTAATTAGCAATCTACAAGCTTTTACTTTTCATGCCATATGGGGTTTTGCTAAAACATTCTGTTTACCATTTACACCTATTGTGGTGCCTTTGTGGCTTTATTTACGTTCTAAATATGGCTTAATTGAGGTTCCGTTACCCAGAAAAAAACATGTTGAAGAAAAGGTTGCAATTACTATTACAGGAAACAATAAATCTGAAACTTTAACCATTTTAGAATCTGATTTTATTTTTGCAAAAGCACAACAGAATTATGTAGATGTTTATTTTAAAACAGAAAAAGGTGTAAAACAGAAAACATTTCGTAATACACTATCTAATATTATGAAACAATTACCTAAGGCTTGGCAAGTGCATCGTTCTTATTTGGTGAACCTAGATTATCTTACATCTGTAGAAGGAAATGCAAGAAAACGTTTTATGCACATTTCGGAAACTGAAGATATCATACCAATCTCTCAAGTTTACTATAAAGCCTTAAATAAAAGGCTTTCAAATTCATCCCTAGAACTTCAAAGTTAGCCCACATACTTCAAAGTTAACCCAAAAATTTCAAGTTAGTCACACTCTTTTTTTGTTGTTGTTTTTATGTTTTCTATTTGTAGAGAACTTAAAACCACAACAAATGAAAACGCATACACTTACATTTATTTTCTTAGTAATGTTAATAGCACTTTTTACTAGCTGCTCTTCAAGTAAATATGTTAAATACCTAAAAGAAAATACTGAAGTAGTTAAAATGACAGATTCTCTTCTGTTTAATTCACTAGATACTAATTTTTATGAAAATAAACTTTTTTTGGTAGGCGAAGTACATGAAGTAGAAACGTCTCCAAGAATAGATTTTGCAATGTTTACTCAACTTAACGAAAAAATAAAAGTAGACGTCTATTTGGCCGAAATGGACATTGCTCAAGGATATTATTTACAAGAATATATAAAAGGTTCTGATAACCTTGAACTAAAAAATATATTGAAAAAATGGCCTGTTTTTATTGGAAGTATTTCTCAACAATACAGAAATAAATGGGAGAAAATGAGAACCTATTATCATCAACTTCCTGAAAATTCAAAGTTTGAGCTTGTTGGTGTAGATAGAATAGCAGACTTTGAACTGATTAGAAAATTATTGAAAGAAAAACTTCCTAAAAAATATCACAAAGAGATTCAAAATGATAATGATTTGTTGATTTCATGGTCTAAAAACAAACTCAATACTATTTTAGAAAATGAGAAATCTTATTTAGATGCAAACACTCTTAATTTATTAAAAAACATAGCATTCAATCTAAATAATTACAAAGAAAACAGAAGTAGAGATAAGTTTATGTATCAAAATTTTAAAAGATTGTATACACAAAATCAATGGAAAAATATGATTATTTATGGCGGATTTGGTTTTTCACATACTTTACAAGCATATAATTATACGTTTGCTGGACGTATAAAAAGAGACACAACATTGCCTTTTACCAATAAAATAGTTAGCTTAAATAGTTTATATGTAGACTCTAAATTAACTGTAGATAGCAGAGCGTTACCTAAATTTATGCAAGATAAAGGCAAAGCATTTACACGTTTTAAGTATTCGCAAGACAATAGATTATTTATGTACATACAAGGAATTGCAGACTATAAAAAGGTAACAAAACCTAACACTATAAGTTTATTAAAGTTAGATGCTGAAAATTCACCCTATTTAAACTCCACAAGAGGTACAAAAGTTAAAAAATTGATATCTATTTGGGATGCCTATGATATTATTGATGGTACTTCAACAACTGATTATGCTCAATATATTTTATTTGTTAGAAATGCAGATTGGATTTTACCTGATGAGAATTAACTAGGCCTAAAAATTCGTATAATTTATATTTAACTAATTGTTTTAAATGATTTAAGACATAACTAAAAAATCTCTAAATTTTTTAAACAAGCCTAAAACCTTCTATACCATTTTTCATTTTTATACATGCTGGTTTTAGCTACACGCTCTCTGTTGTTTAAGACCAAATATATTTCATTTGAATATCTACTTCGGTAACCCAACAAGTGAAATATAGGTTTAGCAAAAAACTTTGCTACTTTTAAATTTACTCTTAAAATACCTTCGGTTTTATTTAACCAAGTTATTCCGGGTAATACTACTAGTAAACCATCTATTTTAATACGTCTTAAAAACGCTGATAACCTTAAAAAGAATGGTTTTATAATTCTTATAATAAAAAACCCATCTGCACCTTGCTTTTGATATAAGGGCATAAATATAAGGCCTGTATATTTTGATAAAAGATTAACGCCGTTACTAACAGCAAGAGGGACTCCTTTTTTAATTTTTTGAAAACTTTTAAAACCACTTAGCATTTTAAAATTTTCATCCTTCTTAATTTTATGTAAATGAATGATTTCTAAAAAATTTTGAGTGTTTTTTGATTGCTCTTTAAGTATATTATAATTAACGTTATACTTTTTACTATCTTTTTTAATTACACCCGCATTTACTAATGCTAAATTTAAAAAAGCTACACTATTGGTTATAGCATTAACATCATCATGCTGACCAGATTCAAAACCTAAAGATACATAACCTAGTTTATTTATGTAGCTTAACAGAGGGCCTGTTAAATACTCTTCTATACCTAATACAATAGGCACTGGAAAATGTTTTGAGAATTTTCGGTTTATTAATGCATCATTTATGGTAATAAAAGGCAAAGTTTTACTAGAGGTTGTATGTAAATCTATAAAGTAAAATGGGGGCTTATTGGTAGTTATAATGTTGTTTAATATATCTAACAGCGCTATAAGTTCTTTTTCATCAGAATTTAAATGCGCTTTATTTTTAATAGTAGCAATATTATCTGTTGTCCATAACCTATTTAGATCTTGGTCTATAAAACGTTGGTGTGCACTAAGCGCTTTTAAGTTACCAGCAATAGCATAAATGACTCCGCCAATATTTTTAGAATTAATAGTATTTAAAACTTGGTTTACAGCAAAAACACCCGATGTTTCATTACCATGAATACCAGCAAAAATAACAAATGTTGGTCCGGAGTTTGCTCCTTTAATTTTACCTATTTGTCTTTTTACTGTTATGGTTTTATTTAAGGCTTTACTGTAAACATTTACCATATTTTATAAATCATTTACGGTAACAAGACCTATTAATTCTTTCTTATTTACTACTGGTAAACAACCTATATTGTTAGCTATCATTAAGTCTCTAGCTTCATCTACAGGTGCGTATTCATCAATAGTAACCATGTTTGTTTTCATAATAGTACCAATGCTCTTATTAAGTTTTTTAGGCTTATCAAAACAATCTTTTATATCATTCCAACTTAATAAACCAATAAGTTCTCTATCGCCATTAATTACAGGCATGTGATGAATATTTTTCCATTTCATAATGTTAAAAACTAATTCTACACTATCTTTTTTATCAACTGAAAAAATATCTGAACTCATAATATGTTTAACAACACGTTGGTCTTTAAACTTAGATTCTGTACTGTGGTGTAACATACCCCATGTAGAAACAGGATAACCTTTTTCTTGTTTTTCGTATAAATTTGCAGTTAGTACTTGCATTGCTTCATAACGTTTATGGGTTTTTAGTAAATTTCTATAATTTCTTATTAACCACTCTGAACCGTTATTGTTATGTACTCTATTTTTTATAATTCTTAAATAGTATTCTGCATCTTGTGGTGAAATGCCATATTTGTATAAGCCTTTATAGGCCATTGGTAATAATTCATTCAAAATTAAATCATAGCTAGAAATGTATTTTCCGTTCCAATAAAATTGGGCTGCCATACCATATCTGGCAGCATTAAAGAAATTAGTTTTTACATCTTTAAAATCCCATTTTTCATGAATGTTATCATACGTTTTTGGTTTACCTAACATTACGCCAACCCAAAACATAAAGTTTGCAATTTCATCTTTTGTTGTTGGACCAGAGGGTAGGTATCTATTTTCTATACGTAAGTTTGGTTTACCGTCTATAATACCATAACATACTCTATTCCAAGGGTAAACAGTACCGTTATGTAACCCTAATGCTTTTAATTTAGGTATTTCTCCGTTATTAAGCATTTCAACACTATCTTTTATAAATCTTGAAGTTAAAATGCTTCTAAACCTAGAAATGTTATCTTTAAATATTTCGGTTACTGATCCTGTTAGCCATTTGGTACCAAAGCTAACTCTAGATTGTTTTTCGTTTAATAAAAATGAACTAGTTCTAGTATCAACACTTTGGGTAAATAGCGCAATTCTAGTTTCGCTCCAAAGTTCTTTTCCAAATAAAATAGGAGAGTTTGTACAAGCGCTTAAAATAGGGCCCGAAATAGCCTGCGCCCAATTATAATTATCTACAAAATTTTTAGGACCTAATTGTAAATGCATTTGAAAACTGGTATTACAGCCTTCTAACATTACCGAGTCATGTAATAAATTAAGTTCATCAACACCTTTAATGTGTATATCAAAGTTTTGTCTTCTATGGCCTTTTATAGCATCATTTAAAACCGCATAGCGTTCTTCTTCGGTCATGTTTTTTTCATCAGAATTTTTAACCGTTAAAGAAGGTAAAATACCTGTTAGTATAATTTTTGCATTTTTTTTAGCTGCCGATTTTTTGGCTTTTTCTAATAACGATTCTAACTGCTCATACATTTTAGAAAAGCAAAGACCTTTTAATTCTTGGGCATCTAAATTAATTTCAAGGTTATGGCTACTAATTTCGGTAGTAAAATGGTCGTCATTAATATCTTTTAAAATCTCTAACGATTTATTTTCTGGTGAAAATTGTTCATTTACTATACAAAATTCTTGTTCTGCGCCTACCCTAATAGGGGCTTCTTCTATAAGACCTCTTTCTATTATTAAATCAAGTGCTTTTATATCATTTAATAAATGATGTACGTAATTTGCTCTATCTTTATTACCTTTTAATTCTATTACATTTAAATCTCCCATAACCCTATATTTTTAAGTTGCTTTAACTAGGCTAAGTTAATTTTGAATAGGGGTTTAAACTATGATTTTTATCATATGTACAATGATGCATTATAATGATAACTAGGAAATAATTAGCCTTTCTAAATATTACTTTTATTAATTATAGGGTTATATTTTGCTACCTTTGGTTTTTAAAAAACACTTCATTGAATTTTACTTACGGAAAAAAAGAAAAATTAAAAAGTAAAAAACTTATAGACCAGCTATTTACAGAGGGCAAATCGGTTTCTACCTTTCCGTTGCGTTTGGTATATTTAGAAACTACTTTTGAAGAAAATATTGTTGCTAAAACCGGCGTTTCTGTAAGTAAACGTTATTTTAAAACTGCTGTAGATAGAAATAGAATAAAACGCTTATTAAGAGAATCTTACAGACTTAATAAAGCTACTTATTTTAACAACATTACAACACAATATGCGTTTATGATTTTGTACATTGGCAAAAAGAAACCAACTTTTTATCAAGTTGAAACAAGTATGAATAAGGTGTTTGAAAAGTTTTTAAACAAAATTTCCTATGAAAAAAATAGTCAAGAATAAATTTATCCTTATAGCCTTAGCAGCTACTATTTTTTTAAGCACAACAGCTTTTAAAAATGATTTCTTTGAAATTGCTAAACAAATAGAAATTTTTACCACACTTTTTAAAGAAATCAACATGAATTATGTTGATGAAACCAACCCAGGCGATTTAATGGATACCGCCATTAAAAGCATGTTGGCAGATTTAGATCCGTACACCAATTTTATGAATGAGCAAGATGTTGAAGCTGCAAGAATTAATAATACAGGAGACTACACAGGTATTGGTGCCAAAGTAAAAACTTTTAAAGACAAACTAGTAATTGTAGAACCTTATAAAGATTATCCTGCAGATAAAGCAGGATTAAAAGCAGGTGACGAAATTATAAAAGTAGGCAACACCCTAATTAAAGACTTTAAAGAAAATAGTAGCGATTTACTTAAAGGAACTGCAGGCACCAAAATAGAAGTAACTTATAAAAGGCAAGGAAAAACCGCAACTACCACCATTGAAAGAGCTGAAGTAGAAATTAAAGCAGTACCTCATTTCTCTATGATAGATGATAATACCGGGTATATTGTTTTAAGTAAATTTAATAGAAAAGCACACAAAGAAACTGATTATGCCCTACGTGATTTAAAAGCTCAAGGTGCTAAACGTATTATATTAGATTTACGCGGAAATCCAGGTGGTTTATTAAATGAAGCTATTAAAATTGTAAACCTATTTGTACCTAAAGGCCAATTGGTAGTTACCACAAAATCTAAAGTAAAAAAATACAATAAAACCTATTACACCCAATCTGAACCTATAGATACAGAAATACCTTTAGTTGTTTTAATAGATGGCAAAAGTGCATCAGCAAGCGAAATTGTTTCGGGTTCTTTGCAAGATTTAGATAGAGCTGTTATAGTAGGCTCAAGAAGTTTTGGTAAGGGTTTAGTACAGCGTCCTAAACAACTAACGTATGGTACACAAGTTAAAATTACTATCTCTAGATACTATACACCATCTGGCAGATGTATTCAATCTTTAGATTATTGGAATAGAGATGAAAAAGGTAACGCTGTACGTGTAAAACAAGAAAATTATAATGAATTTAAAACTAAAAACGGACGTAAAGTTTTTGATGGTGGCGGTGTATTTCCAGATGTTGCTTTTGATGCTTCTAAAAATGCTACAGTTACCAACGCCATTGTAAATGATGATTTAATATTCAATTTTGCAACTAACTATTATTACAACCACAACATTAACAATTTAAATGATTTTAAACTTACAGATGCTGATTTTTCAGACTTTAAAACATATTTAAAAACCAATAATTTTTCATTTAAAACTAAAACCGAAAAAGCACTTTATAAAGCTTTTGAAGCTGCTGCTAATGAAGAATTAGATGATAACATTGAAAAAGATTTTAATACCTTAATTTCAAATTTAAATCGTTCTAAAGAAGATATTATTAATGAAAATAAAAACTTTTTATTAGACCTGTTAACTGAAGAAATTGTAAAACGTTATGCCTATAGAGAAGGCTTATATGAATATTATAAAGTACATGATTCTAAAATTAAAAAAGCAACAGAAATACTTAGTAATACATCAACATATTTAGGGTATTTAAATTAAAATTTATTGTTTTTTAACCTTTAGTATTTGCAATTTAACTTAAAACAATAGCAATTTCAGGGCTAATTGTTTAAAAATAGTATATTTATATCCCAATATTTATGAAATCCTACTATGAATAAACTGCTTGTATTTATAATATCTTTTTTATTTACTTGTGGGTTAGTGTTTTCGCAAAAATTAACCCATGAAGTATATTTTGATACTGATAAGTACGAAGTTCCTTCTACAGAAAAAAACCGATTACTTTTATTTATTTCAACGTTAACCGATGTAGATATTGAATCTATCTCTATTTATGGATTTTGTGATGATAGAGGTGCAGATACTTATAATTTAAAACTATCGCAACAAAGAGCAGAAGCTATAAAAAGCATTTTTTCTAATAATGAAATTAGCGAAAGCCTTATTACAAATGTTGATGGTAAAGGCAAAGTTTTACTTAAAATTGTTGATGAAAAAAACATTTTAAAAATTAGAGGCCTAAATAGAAAAGTAGAAATTATTGTAAAACCTAAAGAACCAGAACCAGAGCCTGAACCTAAAAAAGAGGTTGTTGAAGTTAATAAAAAGAAAACTGAAGCAGAACAGATAAGAAGTAAACTAAAGGCTGGAGATAAAATTATTTTTGAAAATATTTTATTTAAAACTGGTTATGCTAGAATAACTCCAGAGTCTAAAAAAACTTTAGAATCTATTGCAGAAGCTTTAGTAGAGCGCGATAATATTTATTTTACAATTCAAGGGCATGTTTGTTGTACTAAATACTCTAGAGATGCTGTAGATAGAAGAACAAAAAAACGTAACCTCTCTGAAGCCAGAGCAAAATTTGTGTATGATTACTTTGCAAAAAAAGGTGTAGATAAAAGACGAATGCGTTATATGGGCATGCGCAGAAAATTTCCTTTAGGTGGCGACCCTAAATATGATAGACGGGTTGAAATTTTAATCACTTATGTTGGTGATGAGAACCAATAATCAATGTGTAATAAAGCTTTCTTATTTTTCGCTTTCTTATTTACAGTAAGTATAACTTGCATTTCACAAAATACATTTATTCCAGATGATAATTTTGAACAAGCTCTAATAGATTTAGGCTATGATACAGCTCCTTTAAATGATTATGTACCTACCGCTAATATTGCTAGTATAACAGCATTAGATATAAGTTCTAAAAACATTTCAGATTTAACTGGTATTGAAGATTTTACTAATTTATCTATACTAGAATGTACTAATAACCAACTTACTAACATTAATATTTCAAATAATTTAAAATTAACACAGTTATTTGTTGATGCTAATAACCTTACCAATTTAGATGTAACTAATAATACTAATTTACAAATATTGTGGTGTTTTAATAATGCTATTTCTACCTTAAATGTTAGTCAAAATCCTAATTTAATTTCACTACGTTGTGAAAATAATAATTTATCAAATTTAGATGTTAGTAATAACCTAAATTTAAATGTTCTTACTTGCGGATTAAATAGTTTAACTAGTTTAGATGTTACCAATAATACTTCTTTAAATAGATTAGAATGTGATGGTAATTTATTAACAAATTTAGATGTTAATAATAATATAGATTTATCATATATATCATGTAATTCTAATCAAATTTCAAGTTTAAATCTTACTCAAAATACATCATTAAACACATTAATTTGTTTTGAAAATGAATTAACAGAATTAGATCTTAGCCAAAATTCATCTTTAACAACTTTAAATTGCTCTAATAATAATTTGTGTTTAATAAACATGAATAACGGAAATAACAGCAATACTACTAATGTTTATTTTGAAAATAATACAAATTTAAGTTGTGTAGTTGTTGATAACCCTAATAACATTCCTGCTAATTGGGAACCAGCAACATTTTCAAACTACGTATCTTCAGAAAGTGAATGTGATAATTTTGTGGCTGTTGATAATTTAAATGATGTTACTTCTTTTACAAATTACACCTTGCCAACTTTAAGTAATGGAAATTATTACACAGAACCTGATGCAAATGGTTTAGCATTATATGCAGGAGATATAATTTCTGAATCTCAAACCATTTACATATACAATGAAACAGTATGTTTTAGTAATGAAACCAGTTTTTATGTAACCATTTTTGAAGGCGAATATTTTATTCCTAAATATTTTACACCAAATAACGATGGTACAAATGATACTTGGAAAGTAATTGATAACACAAATTCTTTTACACTAATTAATATATATAACAGATACGGTAAATTATTAAAAACTTTAACTAAAAATGCTTTTGAATGGGATGGTACTTTTAATGGTAAATTAATGTATACTGATGATTATTGGTTTGTTATTTACCGTGAAGCAGATATTCCTATAAAAGGACATTTTACTTTAAAACGCTAATTATTTTTAATCATAGCAATATGAGGTATATTATCTTCTAAATACTCCGCTCCTACTTCTTTGAAGCCTAAGTTGTTATAAAACCTTTTTAAATAACATTGTGCAGAAATTTTAATTGTACTTTCATTAAAATATGTTTTAATAGCTTTTATAGAAGCTTCCATAATAGCATTACCATATTTAAATTGTCTTTTATTTTTAGCTACCACTACCCTACCAATACTAGCTTTATCAAAATAATCACCTGGTTTAAAAATACGTGTATAAGCAACTAAAATATCATTATTATATCCTAAAATATGTAGTGCTTTTTGATCTTTACCATCAATATCTTGATATACACAATCTTGTTCTACAACAAACACCTCACTACGTAATTGAAGTAAACTATATAACTCTTGGGTAGTAAGTTGAGAAAATGTTTTAGTTTTTATTACTAGCATTTTTAATCTTGTACAATAATGTCTTTAGCATCATCTTTACCAAACTCTGGTTGAATATTTACATGATTTATTTGATACTTTTTAAACACCAATGTTTCAATATCTTGTAATATATAATCAAACTCAGATAAAGTTATATCCTTATTAAAATCTATATGCGCCTCTAAATGTATTTCTTCTTCATTTAATTGCCATATATGTACATGATGCACATTTTTAATACTTTTAAAAGCATTTATTTCATCAACAATTTTTTTTACAGGAATATCATCTGGTGTAAATAACATAAGTACTTTAGTAGATTCTTTTAATAAATCTAATCCCATAAAAATTAAATAAATAGCTATAACTAAAGTTAAAATACTATCTACCCAATAAATTTGATAAAACTTCATTAATAAACCACCTATTAATACCGCAACACTTGCCATCATATCTGTTAATAAATGTATATAAGCACTGCGTATATTCATATTAACATCAGAGTCTTTTTTTAATAAAAGTACGCTTAGGCCATTAGCTACAATACCTAAAAGTGATAACCAAATAACAAGGTTAGATTCTATTTCTTGTGGATTTTGAAACCTTTTAACCGCTTCAATAATTAATAAAACTGCTACTATAACTAATGTAGCGGCATTAATAAAAGCTGCTAAAATTTCGGCACGTTTATAACCAAAAGTTCTATATGCTGAAGCTTTCTTTTTAGTAAGTCTGTTAGCAATATAACTAACTAATAAAGACAGTACATCAGAAAAATTATGTAAAGCATCACTTAATAATGCTAAACTTCCTGATACTAAACCCCCAATAATTTGAGATGCTGTAATTAATATATTTAAAAAGATAGATATAAAAAGATTTCTACCTTTTAAATCGGTATGAGAATGAGAGTGATTATGAGTGTGTGAATGACTCATTTAACAAGATAATGGTATTTTATCTATTCTTTTTTGATGACGGCCACCTTCAAAATCTGTATTTAAAAATGTTTCAACCATTTTAACTGCCTGCGGAATAGCGGTAAACCTAGCAGGAATACATAAAATATTTGCATTATTATGCTGGCGGATAAGTTCTACAATTTCATTATTCCAACATAAACCAGCACGTATTTTTTGATGTTTATTAGCGGTCATAGCAACACCATTAGCACTACCGCAAATTAAAATACCATAGGTAGATTTATTGTTTTCAACATCTTCGGCAACAGGATGCACAAAATCTGCATAATCTACACTATCACTAGTATCTGTACCATGATTAATAACTGTATATCCTTTATCTTCAAGATATTTTACAATAGCAAATTTATAGTCTGTACCAGCATGGTCGTTTCCTATAGAAATAGTCATAATTTTATTTGTGTGTTTTTATTTTTAACAAAAGTACTAATTATAAATATTGTGAACGGTGTTATTAATTACTTGTTAATAACTGTTCATTACTTTCTAAAAAATAAACTTGCAAAATTCAACTTATTTTACAATCCATAATGTTTAGTTAACATCCAAATTAGTTAATGTAAATTTTTAGTTAAGTTATTAGCACTAAAAAGTATGTTAATAACCAATGTTAAGTAATAATTTTATTAAAAAATCTTGTTAATTGGAGTTATAAACAATTGTTAATATAAATTTAAAATAACTTAATTTTTAACTACTTAACAAAGTAAGAGGCTGTTTATTTCTTATCAATAAACTTATATAAATAACTTTTCAAAATAAACTTTAAAAAAGTTATACCAGTTATTAACACACTATAATAACCATTATTATTTTTTTAAATTTTTAAAAGAAAAAGATATTATAATATATAATGTGAATAAGTTGAATTTAACACTAATTAAATATAGTTTAATAATAAAAGCGTAGCTTTGCATAAAATAAATAGCCATTCTCCTCTTAAAATAAAGCTATTTAATAACAGAATTTCCATTAACTTACGGAAATAGAATATGATTAAAAATAAATGACAAAAAAAAGAAAAGGGAAATCCAGAAAAAAGGGAATTTCCAACCTTACAAATACTATTCTTAGTATATTAAAAAAAGACAGAAACAAAACTTATAACTATAAACAAATTGCAGCTAAACTTGGTGTTAATGATGCTAGTAGCCGTAATCAAATTATAAAAACACTAGCCAAACTTGCAGCTAAACAAGAAATAGAACAAGTAGATAGAGGTAAATTTAAAGCTGTAGTAACTGCAGAATACCATACTGGTATTTTAGATTTATCTGCAAAAGGATCTGGGTATATTATTAGTGATGCGTTTGATGATGATGTATATATAGCCTCTAATAATATTAACAAAGCCTTAAATGGTGATGAAGTAGAATTCTATGTGTATAAACGTAGAAAACGCGGTAAGTTAGAAGGTGAAATAACACAAATTATTAAACGCGCTAAAAGTGAATACGTAGGCGTTATTCAATTACATGATAAATATGCATTTGTTATTCCAGATAGCAATAAAATGTATAAAGATATTTTTATACCCATTAACAAAACATTTAAAGCTGAAGATGGTGATAAAGTTTTAGTTAAACTAGAAGATTGGCCCGAAAAAGCCGATTCTCCATATGGTAAAGTTATTAAAGTTTTAGGTAAACCTGGTGATCATAATACAGAAATTCATGCTATTCTTTCAGAATACGGATTACCTTTTGAATTTCCTTATGAAGTAGAAGATTTTGCTAATAAAATAGATACCTCTATTACCAAAGATGAAATTGCCAAACGTAGAGATATGCGTCAAGATCTTACATTTACTATAGATCCAAAAGATGCTAAAGATTTTGATGATGCTTTATCATTTAAAGTTTTAGAAAACGGATTGTATGAAATAGGTATTCACATTGCCGATGTATCACATTATGTAAAAGAAGGTACCGTTTTAGATGACGAAGCTTACAATAGGGCAACATCTGTGTATTTAGTAGATAGAGTAGTACCTATGTTACCAGAAGTGTTATCTAATAATGCCTGTTCATTGCGTCCTCATGAAGAAAAATATACCTTTTCAGCAGTATTTAAAATAAATGATAAAGCCGAAGTAAAACACCAATGGTTTGGAAGAACAGTAACTTATAGCGATGCACGTTTTGCTTATGAAGAAGCGCAAGCCATAATTGAGTCTAAAACCAATGAAATTCCTTCAGATGTTTCATTAACAGGAAAAGCTTATAAAACCAATGAAAATCTATCAAATGCTATTTTAAAATTAAATGAATTAGCAAAAATAATGCGTAATAAACGCATGAAGAATGGAGCTATTTCTTTTGATAAAGTAGAAGTAAAATTCAATTTAGATGAAGATAATAATCCAGAAGGCGTGTATTTTAAAACCAGTAAAGATGCTAATAAACTAATTGAAGAATTCATGCTGTTGGCTAATAAAAAAGTAGCCGAATTTATAGGAAAACAAAATCCTAAGAAAACCTTCATATATCGTGTTCATGATGAGCCAGATGATAGTAAATTAGCAGCTTTACAAAATATAGTTGGCAGATTTGGTTATAAACTAAATTTTAAAGACAGAAAATCAACCACCGCTTCATTAAATAATCTTCTTACCGAAGTAGTTGGTAAAAAAGAACAAAATTTAGTAGATACGCTAACCATACGTAGTATGAGTAAAGCCGAATATACTACCCATAATATAGGGCATTACGGTTTAGCATTTGATTATTACTCACATTTTACTTCTCCTATTCGTCGTTACCCCGATGTTATGGCTCATAGATTATTACAACATTATTTAGATGGCGGAAAATCTGTAAGTGAAGAGGTTTACGAAGAAAAATGTCAACATTCCAGTAACATGGAATATTTAGCAACTAAAGCCGAAAGAGATTCTATAAAATATATGCAAATTCGTTTTATGGAAGACCATAAAAATCAAGAATTTGTAGGTGTTATTTCTGGAGTAACAGACTGGGGAATTTATGTTGAAATAATTTCAAATAAATGCGAAGGAATGGTTAGTTTAAGAGATATTACAGATGATCATTATGTATTTGATGAAAGTCAGTTTGCTATAGTAGGAAGAAATACTAAAAACACTTATCAATTAGGAGATGAAGTTGTTGTAAAAGTTAAGAATACAGATTTAGTTAAAAAACATTTAGATTTTAATTTAATAGGAAAACCAGAAGATGTATTGTAACAAATTTGTTTAAATATTTACTAATACTTTAAACAGAATCTTAATTATGATATTAACAACAACACAAAATATTGAAGGTCATAACATAGTAGATTATTTAGGTATAGTAAGTGGTATAGCTTATAATAATAGTTATAACCATAAAGGAAAAAAACTATCTTTTAAAGAGATGTTTAATGTTTCTAAATACTACCAAGTTTATGCCGAAGGTTTAGAAATTATTAAAGAAGAAGCCTTTCAAAAATTAAAAGAAAACGCTCAACAACTTAAAGCTAATGCTGTAGTTGGTATAAAAGTAGATATAGAACCTTTATCAAATTCATCTCATATGGTAGTTTCTATTACCGGAACAGCAGTTAAAGTAGCTATTTAATTAAAAAGTTTTCTTAAAGTTAATTTATAACGGTATAATTCTTGATAATTTTGCGTTAAATAAAATATATAAAAAGTAAACCATGAAAAGGATTTTAATAATATGCGCTTTTTTAGTATCAACTTTTGTTATAGCACAAAATACAGTTGAGAAAGAAATAGGAGAATTTAGTGAATTAAAAGTTTATGATTTAATTAATGTTGAACTCATAAAATCAAATCAAAATAAGGTAGTTATTACAGGAAAGAATACCCAAAACGTTATACTAAATAACAAAAACGGAACCTTAAAAATTAAAATGAAGTTAAAAGAAATTTTTAATGGTAATGATACTAAAGTAAAACTATACTATTCTCATGTAGATATTATTGATGTAAATGAAGGCGCCAATGTATATTCAGATAATAAAATAAAACAATTTGAAATAGATTTAAAAACTCAAGAAGGGGCTAATATAGATGTAAAATTAGATGTTACTTATGCTAATGTAAAAGCCGTTACTGGAGGTATTGTAAAAGTTACAGGTAAAGCCAAAAGTCAAAATATTTCTTTATTAACAGGTGGTGTTTATAAAGGAGCAGAACTTAAAACCAATAAAACAGAAGTAGCTATCAAAGCTGCTGGTGAAGCTCATGTAAACGCAACAGATTTAGTAGATGTAAAAATAAGAGCTGGAGGCGATGTATATGTTTACGGTAATCCTACAACTATTAATGAAAACAAGGTTCTTGGGGGTAGAGTAAAACGAATGTAGATATTTTATATTAAAATAAATTATATAAAAAACCACTAATTTTAGTGGTTTTTTATTTTTAATATCATTACAAAACCATAAGAATATTTCTTTACTTTGTGTAAAGCTTCTTAAAAATTATGTTTGATGATATTTTAACAGCTATTCCATTCGGAATTTTACTAGCCTTTACTATTGGCCCTGTATTTTTTGTACTGTTAGAAACAGGAGCTACCAAAGGATTTAGAAGCGCTTTAATTTTTGATTTAGGAGTTATTTTAGCCGATATCATTTTTATATTAGTAGCTTTTTTTAGTACCAATAAGCTTTTAGAAAGAGTTAAAGATGATCCTAATTTTTTAATTTTTGGAGGTGTTTTACTAATAACTTACGGTATTATTTCTTTTATAAAAACATCAAAATCATTCAGAGAAATTGTTAGAGAATATCATGCTGTAGAATTTAAAAAAGGCTATGGAAAATTATTTATAAAAGGATTTCTACTTAATTTTATAAACATAGGTGTACTTATTGGGTGGGTTGTTTTTATAGCCTTAGCTAATACTTTAACAACATCAAAACACGGTGTTTTAATTTTTTTAGGAACCATTTTACTTACTTATTTGTTGGTAGATTTAGTAAAAATTATAGTAGCTAAAAGAATAAAAAAAAGATTAACGCCGCGTTTAATTTTTAAAACAAAAAAAATAGTTGCTTTAGTAATATTAGGTTTTGGTATTTTGTTATTATTTCAAGGAGTGTTTCCAGAAACCTATGAAAAAAATAAAGAAAAGTTAGAACGTATTAGTCCTATAAATTAAACAACTATAAAACTATTTTAACTTATTCTTTTATAATTTTTATTAAAAAGCTATTCTCTAGTTTTAAAAGATATAATCCATTAGGAAAGTTTGATATATCAATGTCTCCATGTTCATAAACTATTCCCTTGTTAATTTCCTGTCCAATTAAATTAAATATTTTATAGTTTAGGTTTTGAGATAATCCAGAAATATGCAAATAATCTTGGGTAGGGTTTGGATACACTTTTAGGTTTACAGTTTTAAGTTCACTAATATTTAAAGTAGAAACTTGCAATAGTAGCGTACTTTCTTTTTGTATGTTATAATCTGCTAAAGTTCTAGTATTTTCAAGTTCATTACCATTAAAAATTAAAATTTGATTATTAACAGCAATACCTTCTTTATCTTCAATTTTAGATTTTACAGCATCAATAGTATCGTTAGCTTCTACATCTATTGTAATTGTTTTGCCAGATTCATCTTTAACAAAAATTTGCATAGCTATAGCATTTAATGATAGAAGAGAGAATAAAATTAAAGAGTAAAATTTTTTCATTAGGTTGGTTTTAATTATTAAAAAAAGCTGGATCAATCTCAAAAGTTGGGTCTAAAGAGAAAAATAATTTTCTTTGTACTTTAAATTATATTGATGAATAAAGACACTGAGTTATCCTTGTTAAGTTTAATATTACCAGAAGGAATATTAGAGTATTTTGATATTGTTGGATTCGATAAGAAGCCTATAAAGCATGTTTTATATGAGAACCGTCTAACGATATATTTGGAGGAGAAAAAACAAATACCATCTAAGTACAAGGATTGCAAGTATAAAGCCAGTGGCTTCATGGAGCCTCGAATAATCGAGGATTATCCCGTTCGAGACAATCTACTATCATTAAATCTTAAACGAAGGCGTTGGGACGTTCTACTTGATAAAAAGAGGATTAAAGTAAGTCGTGAATGGGATGAATTTATTGCACAGGGAACTCGAATATCAAAAGAGTTTGCTGCTTTTTTAAAAGAAATCGACTGATAATACTGCTCTGAGCAGCCAACAACTTGGGCACCAGTATGGTATGTCCGGAAAAAGGCTTCAAAGACATTATAAGGATCACTTAAGTGATTTTAAGCAATGGGAGCATAAGAGTCATGCTAAACAGTGGCTTGTTTTCCCTGAAAACTTAGGTTCTTATTTATCCATTGATGAGACAGCGCTGTCCAAGGGAGAGCTCTATACCATCATTACCAATAAGAAGGCCAAAGGAAAGAAAGGGGCTTTAGTTGGGATATTCCACGGAACTAAAGTGGAGCCTATTATCGAACAACTCTTGAAGATCCCAGCAAAGAAGCGTGCTAAAGTGAAAGAGATCACCTTAGACATGGCTAACTCTATGAAAACAATCTCCACTAAATGTTTCCCGAAAGCCATCCAAGTAACAGACAGGTTCCATGTACAGAAGCTGGCAATAGAGGCGCTCCAAGATCTTCGTATCAAATACCGATGGGAAGCTTTGGATCAAGAAAATGAACAGATAAAGCTATCTAGAGCTGCCGACAAAGAATTTAAACCTGTAACTTTTTCTAATGGTGATAGCTCAAAACAACTCCTGGCCAGGAGTAGATATCTACTGTATAAATCCCCAGATAAATGGACTCCAAATCAGAAAGAGAGGGGACAGATATTGTTTAATGAATACCCAGAATTAAAGAAAGCTTATGGACTTGTTCAAGGCTTGAGGAATATTTTTAACCAAGCCATAGATATTAAAGTAGCTTACACCAAACTAGCCCACTGGTACAAAGATGTAGAGGAGTCAGGATTTAAGAGCTTCCAAACGGTAGCCAATAGTATTACTTTAA
The DNA here is from genome assembly GCF_001971785.1 of Seonamhaeicola sp. S2-3. Lineage (NCBI taxonomy): Bacteria > Pseudomonadati > Bacteroidota > Flavobacteriia > Flavobacteriales > Flavobacteriaceae > Seonamhaeicola > Seonamhaeicola sp. S2-3. The sequence continues at coordinate 1,465,633 of NZ_CP019389.1, forward strand.
ATTACCGCTCTGTACTCAACTATTTTATAAACAGAAGTACTAATGCTTCAGCTGAATCCTTTAATGCCAAAGTAAAGGCTTTTAGATCTCAATTTAGGGGAGTCAGGAATACGGAATACTTCTTATATCGCTTGATTAAATTATATTCTTAAAATGGTAAAAACCCAGATTTTGGACTTGATCCAAAAAGCTTCCAGATTAACTGAAAGCTTTTTTGAGGCGTCGAGCGGATTCGAACCGCTGTAGCAGGTTTTGCAGACCTGTGCCTAAGCCCCTCGGCCACAACGCCATTTGTTATAAATATAAAATTTGTAAAACGTTCTCTTGATTATGTTTCAAGAGCTCGGTGCAAATGTATAAAAAATTGTGATTTTTCCTTACTAAAAATTATTTTTTACGCTTATCAGTCATTTTTATCGTTACAAAATTAACGTCGCCGCCAATAGGTGGGTTAATTTTACTAACCCAAACCGTTGCTTTTTTTACTAATTTATCTTCAGAAAAAATACGATTTAAAATACGTTTAGCCACTGTTTCAAGTAGTTTAGAAGGTTTACTCATTTCCTCCTTTATAATTCTGTTTAAAAAAACATAATCAACAGTATCTTTTAAATCATCTGTTTTTGCAGATGTTTGTAAATCGGCTTTTACTTCTAAATCTACTCTATAATCGCTTCCTATTTTTGTTTCTTCATTTAAACAACCATGGTAAGCGTAAACCCTAATATTTTCAACTTTTATAATTCCCATTTTATAATAGATATAATCAAAAAACTTAATAAGCGAAAATAAGTTGATTTTCCGTAATTTTGGTGCTTGTTTAGTTGAAAAACACCAGAAAATGTCTGAAGAAAAAAAATCACTCAATTTTATTGAGCAAATTATAGAAGAAGATTTAGCAAATGGAATGCCAAAAAGCCAATTACGCTTTAGGTTTCCGCCAGAACCTAATGGGTATTTACATATTGGTCATACCAAAGCTATAGGAATTAGTTTTGGTTTGGGTGAAAAATACAATGCCCCAGTAAATCTTAGATTTGATGATACAAATCCTTCTAAAGAAGAACAAGAGTATGTAGATGCTATTAAGAGAGATGTAGCTTGGTTGGGTTATAAATGGGATAAAGAATTGTATTCTTCAGATTATTTTCAACAGCTATATGATTGGGCTGTGTTAATGATAAAAGATGGTAAGGCTTATGTAGACTCGCAAACAAGCGAAGAAATGGCCGAACAAAAAGGAACTCCAACGCAAGTAGGAATCAATAGTCCTTATAGAAACCGAAGTGTTGAAGAAAATCTAGATTTATTTACACGCATGAAAAATGGCGAATTTCCGGCAGGTACCCATGTATTGCGCGCCAAAATTGATATGGAAGATCCTAATATGCTTATGCGAGACCCAATTATGTATCGTATTATGTATGCCCATCATCATAGAACAGGTGATAAGTGGTGTATTTACCCTATGTATGATTGGACGCATGGCGAAAGTGATTATATAGAACAAGTTTCACATTCATTATGTTCATTAGAGTTTAAACCTCACAGAAAACTCTATAATTGGTTTAGAGACATTGTTCATAAATATAGTTCAGATACCTTACCATTACCACCAAAACAAAGGGAATTTGCTCGTTTAAACCTAAGTTATACCATAATGAGTAAACGTAAGTTACTCCAATTGGTAAATGAAGGTGTTGTAAATGGATGGGATGACCCCAGAATGCCAACTATTTCTGGTTTGCGCAGAAGAGGTTATACCCCCAATGCATTAAGAAAGTTTGTTGAAACTGCTGGAGTTGCCAAACGTGATAATGTTATAGATGTATCGCTTTTAGAATTTTGTATTCGTGAAGATTTAAACAAAACAGCTCCAAGAGTAATGGCTGTTTTAGATCCTGTTAAATTAGTTATTACAAACTATCCTGAAGACAAAGTAGAATGGTTTGATGCTGAAAATAATCCTGAAGATGAAACTGCAGGCTATAGAAAAGTACCTTTTTCAAGAGAACTTTATATTGAAAGAGAAGATTTTAAAGAGGAAGCAGGAAATAAATTTTTTAGATTAAAACTAGGAGGTGAGGTACGTTTAAAAAACGCCTATATAATTAAAGCAGAAAGTGTTATTAAAGATTCTAAGGGGAATATTACAGAAATACACTGTACATATTCTACAGATACCACAAAAAGAGTAAAAGGAACGCTGCATTGGGTTTCTATACAACATGCTATAAAAGTTGAGGTTAGGGAATACGATCGTTTATTTATGGATGAGGCTCCAGATGCTCATCAAGACAAAGATTTCATGGAATTTATTAACCCTAATTCATTAAAAATAATTGAGGCATATGCAGAACCAAGTTTGGTAGAAGCTAAAGTAGGAGACAGGTTTCAATTTCAACGCTTAGGATATTTTAACGTTGATGATGACACCACTGCCGATAAATTAATTTTTAATAAAACAGTTGGTTTAAGAGATACTTGGGCAAAGGTTAAACCTAAACAAACAAATCAAAATAATAATCAGCAAAAGCCACAACAACATCAAAGAAAAGCTATTGATGTAATTCAGAAATTAGGCAAGAAATACACTAATTTACCAGAAGCTAAACAACAAAAAGTAAAAGCCGAAATTTTAGAGTTGGCAAAAAATGTAACTTATGAAGAGCTAGAACCACTTTTTGGAACTGCCGTAAAAAAAGTAGGAACTCGCATTGCAACAGCAATAACATTAGGTGTTTTACTAAAAAATGGTTTAGAAAAAAATGACGCTATTAATAATTTTATAGCAAAAGCTTTAGAAGATAAAAATGAGCTGTTAGTTACTGAAGCTAAAGCACTATAAATATTGTAGTTATCAAGGTAAATATAACTTTGGTATTCAATTTTTAGTTATATTTAAGTACTAACTAAAACTAATATTATTATGGGTTTATTTAATTTTCCTGCAATTATTGTTGCAGCAGTTTCGGCGTTAGTAGTTGGATTTATTTGGTATAATCCTAAAGTTTTTGGAACTGCTTGGATGAAAGCTGCAGATATGACCGAAGAGAAAATACAAGGTGCTAACATGGCTAAAATATTTGGTTTAGCTTTATTTTTTGCTTTCTTATTATCTACGGCGTTACCAGGAATTGTTATTCACCAAATGGGAGCTTTAAGCCTTGTAGGGGGAGACCCATCAACCGCACTCCCATCGTATGATGCTTTTATGGCAGATTACGCAGATGCTTTTAGAACCTTTAAACATGGCGTATTACACGGGGCGTTATCAGGCGTTTTTATTGCGCTTCCAATTTTAGGTACCAATGCCTTATTTGAACGTAAAAGTGCTAAATACATCTTTATTAATAGTGGATACTGGATTGTAACTTTGGCTATTATGGGGGGCATCATTTGTGCTTGGAAATAAAAATCATTAATTTTTAAATACTAATAAAGACTGAAGGGCTTAACTTCGGTCTTTTTTCTTTACTATTTGGTTACTTATAAAATATATAGAAAAACGTCTCAGCTTCCATCTACATGGGATAATTTACCCGTGAAGGATGTGTTTTTAAAAAGTCCTTTTTTAAAAGCCTTAGAAGCATCTTCTCCAAACAATATAACCTCGTATTATGTGGGTGTTTTTAAACAAGATGAATTAGTAGGTATTGCTATTATTCAACGAGTGCAAATGTATTTAGATGACGTTTTTAGAGATGTTTCAAATTCGTTTTTAAAACAAACAGGAAAGCAATTAGTATCTTTATTTGTTAGAGGAAATGCCTTGGTTATTGGTAATTTAATGCATACAGGACAACATGGTATTTATATTAATTCAAATAAAATTTCACAAGATGATTTCTTAAACATCATTCAAAAAGCTATTGATGATTTAACGGTTGAAATTAAAGAAAAGTTCAATAAAAAAATTAGAATAATTGCTTTTAAAGATTATTTTGAAGAAGATTCAATTCATCAAAATAAATCTTATTTTGAAAGCCAAAATCTTTATAAAATTCAGGTGCAACCTAATATGTTGTTTCATGTTTTAGATACATGGAAAACATCTTTAGATTACATAAATAATTTCAATAAAAAATATAAAAGACGCTATAAAGTTGCAAGAAAAAAAAGTGCCAATTTAACCTGTAAAGAATTAGATTTAAATTATATAAGTTCTAATTCTGATAAACTATTTACTCTTTACCAAAACGTATCAGACAACGCCAGAGTAAATTCGTTTAAACTACCTAAAAATCATTTTTTATGTTTAAAGAAAAATCTAAAAGAAAATTTTAAAGTTTTTGGGTATTTTTTAAATAATGAATTGGTTGGTTTTTACACTTTAATATTAAATAATAAAATTTTAGAAACTTATTTTTTAGGATACAATAAAGCACTACAGCGCAAACACCAATTATACTTAAATATGCTTTTTAATATGGCTTGTTTTGGTATAGATAATGGTTTTAAAACCATTGTTTATGCAAGAACTGCTATGGAAATTAAAAGTTCTATAGGAGCTAAACCACACACTATGCATGTGTATTTAAAACATACCAATAGCTTTATTGCAAATACGGTTTTAAAATGTATTGTTAAGTATATGAACCCTATAAGAAAGTGGGAGGAAAGGCATCCGTTTAATGAAAGCATTTAAATATTTCATTAATTTTGTTATTAAAATTCCAACTAAAATTAGCTTAAAATCTCTCATATTAATTATAATAAACGGCCTTGTTTTTTTGGTAGTTATTACACTATCAATAACATTCTATAATCAATTTTCAAAAGAATTAAAAGATAGAATTCTACTTCAATTAAATTCTATAAAGACTTTAAAACAAAATCAAGTTGAAAAGTTAATTCAATCAGAATGGAATAACTTTATTAACTCATCAAATAACAGTAATGATAGTTTAAGTATTAAAGTTCCTAACAACTTACAATCTGGAATTTATGATTTTACCAAGTACAATGAAAACAATCAACTTACAATTGCATTGGTAGATAAAAATAATAATAAAGTTAAATACATACCTTATAAAAAAATAACCAGTATTCTTTTAGAGCGAACCGGAATGGGAGATACTGGAGAATCTTATTTAGTAGGAGAAGATTATAGAATGCGCTCTCAATCAAGATTTCTTAAAGATTCTTTACCATACAATATAGTTGTAAAAACAAACGGTGTAAAAAATGCATTAACAGGTAACAATGGTAAAGGTTTGTATAAAGATTATAGGGGTATTGATGTTTATGGAGTTTATGGCCCTATTAACATACCAAATTTAAACCTAGTTATACTATCTGAAATTGACAAAGATGAAGTAGAAGCACCAATAAAAGACTTACAAAAAAGGCTTTTTTTATTAATGTTCTTAATAATTTTTATTGCTGTTTTACTGTCTTTATTCCTTACAAAAATTATAGCCAACCCTATTTTAAACATGAAACATAGCCTTAAAGAAATGGTTGATGGCAATTATAGCAGAATTAATAACTATTCTAAAAATTCTAATGAAATAAAGGAAATGTTTATAGCTTTAGACGATTTAAAAAAATCGTTACAAGGGGCGGTAACATTCTCAAAAGAGATAGGAGAAATGAATTTAAGCTCTAATTACACCCCAAAAAGTAATAATGATTCTTTAGGAAAAAGCTTAATAAAAATGAGAGATAAGCTTATAGAATTTAGAAATAATGAAAATAAACACAGGTTAAATACAAAGCGGCAATTAGTTGATGGTTTAGAAAACGAAAGAAGAAGACTAGCCAGAGAACTTCATGATGGTTTAGGGCCACTGTTAACATCATTAAAATTTTATATAGACAATAATATTAAAAGTGAAGACCAACGCTCTGAAATGAAAACCATAATAGACAATACCATTTCAGAAATACGTTTAATGTCTAACGCATTAATGCCAACCAGTATAGATGATTTTGGCGTAGGAACCGCCATTTTAAACTTTATAGAAAGCATTAAAAGCACAACAAATATTAATATATCTTTTGAAGATATTACTAGGGGAGCAGAAAGCAATATTACCAAAAACCAACAAATAAATATTTTTAGAATAACCCAAGAGTTAATTAATAATACACTTAAACACGCTAAGGCAAAAAATATTAAAATAACCTTATCAGAATTTGAAGATTTTATATCGCTTTTTTATTTTGATGATGGACAAGGTTTTAATATAAAAACAGTTGCACTGGGTTCTGGTATTACAAATATTAAAGAACGTGTAGAGATTTGTAAAGGCGAAATTAAAATACATTCAAAACCAAACAACACAACCTTTGAAATTGAATTACCAATAGATAATGAAGACTATTAAACTTATAATTGCAGATGACCACGAGCTCTTTAGAAACGGGCTAAAAGAACTTCTTAAAAAATATAAAGATGTTAATATAGTAGCCTTAGTAAGCAATGGTGAAGACTTGTTTTCTGAATTAAAAAAGCATCCAAATACAGATATTGTTTTACTAGACATTACAATGCCCAAAATGGATGGTTTTCAAGTATTAAAACAATTAAAAAGCTTAAAATTAGCAATAAAGCCTATTATTATTTCTATGCACGATGAAGGTAATTATATAGCCAAATGTGCTAAAAAAGGAGCGTATAGTTATTTGCTTAAAAACACAGATCAAGAAGAGTTAATAAAAGCTATAAGAATGGTTGCTATGGGCAAAAAATATTTTGGGCCTAAGATTTCTGAGAAAATGATAAACTACATGTCTGAGCAAACTGTTAGCGAAAACATTTTATCTAAAAAAGAAAAAGAAGTTTTAGGCTTAATTTCAGAAGGACTTACAACTAAAGAAATAGCTTCAAAATTATTTGTAAGTACTAGAACTATTGAAACCCATCGTGCTAACGTTATAAAAAAACTAGAAGTAAAAAATACTGCCGAACTTGTTAAGAAGGCATCAGAAATTAATCTTATTTAGCAAATATCCGTATTTATACGGATGTATTTTAGGTAATTTCATGTATAAGTAAACGTATTGCTCTGTCTTTAATTTTATAAAAATTAAAAAACAGAATTGATATGAAAAAAATTGTATTTACTTCTTTAGCTATAATAGTTTCGGTAAGTGTATATGCCCAAAAAAGGAATGATTTTAAAGGACCAGCATACAAAAATTACAAGCCTTGGCTTTATGACACTAAGCCTACAGAAGTTTATTCTGTTAAACAAGAAGAAAAGTTAACAGGACCTGAGTATAAAAACCAAAAAGTTTGGGAAAATAGCAGTAAAAAATCATACAAACTTATAGCTGTAGGTACAGAACGTTCTAAACTAAAAGGTCCTGCTTATAAAAATTACAGACCAAGCAAAAAGATTTAAAACCCATAATGAATATTGTTTTAAGTAGTGTTTAGATTAATTAAAAAGCCCCTTTTTAAAGGGGCTTTTGCTTTTAAAACTAAAAAGTTAATGGTGCTTTATTTAGCTTGTTATAAAATTTATTCATTGTTCTTATTTTTGTTTTTTTCAGCTTTTTTCATGGCTTCACCAATTTGATTACTAGCTGTAAAACTAGCCACCATATCATTAAGCATATTGCTTCCTGCTTGTGGCGCATTTGGCAATAGTATTAAATTACTGTTGGTTTCTTCGCCTAAAGATTGTAGGGTGTCATAATGTTGTGTAACAACAATTAATGCTGAAGCTTCCTGACTATTAATACCAACTCTGTTTAGCACTTCTACAGATTCTTCTAAACCACGTGCAATTTCTCGTCTTTGGTCTGCAATACCTTGCCCTTGTAAACGTTTACTTTCTGCTTCGGCTTTTGCTTTTTCAACAATTAAAATACGTTGTGCGTCACCTTCAAATTGGGCTGCAATTTTTTCGCGTTCAGAAGCATTAATTCTATTCATTGCTTCTTTTACTTGTGCATCTGGATCTATATCTGTTACAAGAGTCTTTATAATATCATAACCGTAGTCTAACATAGCGTCATTTAATTCTGCTTTTACAGCAATAGCTATGTCGTCTTTTTTAACAAAAACGTCGTCTAATTTCATTTTTGGTACTTCGGCACGTACCACATCAAATACGTAAGATGTTATTTGATCATGCGGATAATCTAATTTATAAAATGCATCATATACTTTTTCTCTAATAACCTTGTATTGTACAGATACTTTTAATCTTACAAAAACATCATCTAGTGTTTTTGTTTCTATAATAACATCTAATTGTTGAATTTTTAAGCTTAGTTTACCAGCTATTCTATCTACTAAAGGAATTTTTAATTGAAGCCCAGAATGACGAATGCTCTGGAAACGACCAAAACGTTCAATAATAGCTGCGGTTTGCTGTTTTACAATAAAGAATGAGGATATTAATACAATTAATCCGAAGATAATAATAGGAATTAAAAAGAAGTTCATAGTATATATAATATTTAGTTAAAATAATGAGTTACTAATTTAAGTTATATTTACGCCTTAACCCAATAACGGTATGAAAAAATTACAACTTACACTATTAGTAGTATTCTTACTCACTTTTGTTACAAATAGTTTAGCACAACATGGAAATTATCGTATTTCTAATGGTATTTCGGTTTCAGGCGGCATTAGTTTTTTAGATATTGCTACAGATAATTTTATTACAGATAAAGGAAGAGGATTTGCTGGTGGGTTTTTAGCAACAGTAGATATACCTCATAGGTGGTACAATGTTAGTTTTGGTATGCAACTATCAGAAAGTGCCATTGGTATTTCTGCTAGACCAACTATGTTGAGTGCGAGTAATTCAAATGATTTTATAGATTATAAATTATTTATGGCACAAGTTGCTTTAATAATGAATATTAAGGTAATTGAAAACCATTTTACTATAGATGTTGGTCCTATGCTACAATATAACAGTAAGCTAGAGTTAAAAGATGATTCTTATGAAAATTACTATATAAACAACTATTCTAACTTATTAGCAACAGAGATAACTAATGTGTCTCCATTTAACATAAACGGAACTGTAGGGGCTTCTTTAGGTATTAAAAACGTTAAAGTGAAAGCACAATATATTTATGGTTTTACAAACATCTTTAATAAGTTAGAAAACCAAGATTTAGATACTACGGGTGGTAATGATAGGTTTAAAGGAAATATGAACATGTTAGTTTTGGGAGCTACTTTTTCTTTTTAAGAAAGCTTTTAAATTTTTCATAATAAGTCGATTTTGTGTCAACTTATTTCAGGACGGGACATTTTTAAAAGAAAAGCCTCAATTTTAAATCGAGGCTTTTTTGTTTCTATTAAATGGTTTCAATGAGATTTTCAATGCGTTTTATGGTTTCAATTTTACCTATCATAAACATAATATCAAAAACATCGGGACCTTGTAAGGCTCCTACTAAGGCTAAACGTAAAGGCATCATGACCTTGCCAAAACCAATTTCGTTTTTAGTTATCCAACCTTTAATTTCCTTTTGAAGCGTTTCAGTGGTAAAATCATCAATGTTACTAATAATATCTTTTATAGTATTTAAAATATCTTTTGTACCTTCTTTAAGTGCTTTTTTAGAAGCTTTTTCATCATAATTTTTGGGTGCATTAAAAAAGTAAAAACTTAAATCCCAAAGATCTGATAAAAAAGTAGCACGTTCTTTAATCAAACCAACCACCAACTCTATGTAATTAACATCTATATCACTTAATTGAGCGTATTGTTCTTTAAATGCTTCTGCTAAATCATTATTAGATTGTTCTTGCATATAATGGTGATTAAACCATTTTATTTTATCAGGATCAAATCTTGCTCCAGCTTTGTTGACCTTTGTTAAATTGAACGCTTCAACAAGTTCTTGTAAATTAAAAATTTCTTGTTCTGTACCAGGATTCCAACCTAAAAAGGCTAAAAAGTTCACCACAGATTCTGGAAAATATCCGTCTTCTTTATAACCTCTAGAAATTTCATGAGATTTTGGGTCTTCCCATTGAAGTGGAAATACCGGAAAACCTAATTTATCACCATCGCGTTTGCTTAATTTACCTTTACCAGTTGGTTTTAAAATTAAGGGTAAATGTGCAAATTCTGGAGCTTCCCAACCTAAAGCTTTGTATAACTGATAATGTAATGCTAATGAGGGTAACCATTCTTCACCTCTAATAACATGTGTAATTTCCATTAAATGATCATCAACAATATTGGCAAGGTGATAGGTGGGCATACCATCGCTTTTAAACAATATTTTATCATCTAAAATGTTAGTATCAATTTTTATATCACCACGAATAATATCTTTTAAATGCAGGGTTTCATCTTGTGGAGTTTTAAACCTAATAACATAATCTTCACCAGCATTTAATTTTGCTTTAACTTCTTCTGCACTTAAAGCTAAAGAGTTACTTAGTTTTTCTCTGTTATGCCAATTGTATATAAAGGTTTTTCCTTTGGCTTCATGGTCTTTTCTATGAAAATCTAAATCTTCTGCTGTATCAAAAGCGTAATAAGCATTACCACTTTCAATAAGTTGTTCTGCATATTGTTTGTAAAGGTGTTTGCGTTCACTTTGTCTGTAAGGACCAAATTTTTCGTTTTTTCCTGGGCCTTCATCAAACGGAATTCCACACCAATTTAAGGCATCAATTATATACTTTTCTGCGCCTTCAACATAACGGTTTTGGTCGGTATCTTCAATTCGTAAAACAAAATCGCCACCATGTTTTTTAGCAAATAAATAGTTAAATAATGCAGTACGAACACCACCTATATGTAAAGGTCCTGTAGGGCTTGGTGCAAAGCGCACACGAACGTTTTTAGTCATCTTTGTTAAATTTGTGTGCAAAGATACAATTAACACATTATTATAAAGGGTGTACTAAATAAAATTGTAGTTTAGTATTATGCAAAATTTTGAAGTTATAAAAACCAAGCTAGAAGCTTTTATTAAGCGCTATTATACTAATGAGTTGCTTAAAGGCATTATTTTGTTTTTTGCTATTGGCTTGTTGTATTTTTTATTTACACTCTTTATTGAGCACGCATTATGGTTAGGTGTTGTAGCACGTACAGTTTTATTTTGGTTGTTTGTTGTTGTAGAATTAGCTCTTTTAATAAAATTTATTGTGTTGCCTATTGCTAAACTTTTAAAATTAAAAGAAGGCATTAATTATTATGAAGCTTCTAAAATTATTGGTGGGCATTTTCCTGAGGTTAATGATAAATTGCTTAATGTACTTCAATTGAATGAAAGCAAAGAACAATCTGAATTGTTGTTGGCAAGTATTGAACAAAAGTCTGTTGAACTCAAACCCATTCCGTTTAAACTAGCTATAAATTTTAAACAAAACTTAAAATATTTAAAGTATGCTGCTATTCCTATTTTAATTATTTTAATTACTTTTTTAACTGATAATTTAAATTGGTTCACTAATAGTTATAAAAGAGTAGTGCATTATAAAACTGCTTATGAACCACCAGCACCTTTTCAGTTTTTTGTTATTAATGATTCTTTACAAACTATAGAGAATAAGAACTTCACGCTTTTTGTAAAAACTTTAGGTGAAGTTATGCCAGAGAATGTTCAAATAGCATATAATGATGAAACTTATTTTTTACACGAAACAGGAGTAGGAACGTTTGAATATACTTTCACCAAACCCAAAACATCAATAGATTTTAAGTTAAAAGCAAATAACGTTACTTCTAAACCTTATAAACTTAATATTGTTGAAGCGCCTTCTTTGTTAAGTTTTGAAATGATTTTAGATTATCCAAACTATACAAAAAAGAAAGATGCAGTTTTAAAAAGTACAGGAAATGCCATTGTGCCAGAAGGAACTAAGGTTTCATGGCAATTACACACTAAATCTACCGATTATGTAAACTTATATTCTGAAGATACATTAAGGTTCACTAATGAAGATAAAAATGTTTTTAAAGCTTCTAAGCGCGTTTTAAAGCATTTTAACTACAGTATTAGCACAAGCAATAAAAACTTGCTAGATTATGAGAATTTAGCCTTTAAAATTGATGTAGTTAAAGATCAATACCCAGAGTTAAATATTAAAATGAAGGTTGATAGTTTAGATCAACAATCACTTTATTTCTTCGGACAAGCTAATGATGATTATGGGTTTACCAAACTACAGCTTGTTTATTATCCTACTAATAATGAAAATGATAAACGTTTTGAAAATATACCAATTAAAAATTCTAGCATTATAGAATTTATTAGTGCATTTCCTAATAATTTAGAAATTCCAGAAGGTATTCCTTATAGCTTGTATTTCCAAGTGTTTGATAATGACGTAGTTAACAGGTTTAAAAGTGTTAAAAGTAATACTTATACTTACAGAAAACGCACTAAAGACGAAGAAGTTAATAGGCAATTAAATGAACAAAATAAATCTATAAAAGATTTAAACAAATCACTTAAAAAATTTGAAGAACAAGACAAAGTTTTAAAAGAACTTTCAAAAGCACAAAAGGAAAAATCTAATTTAAACTTTAATGAAAAAAAGAAGTTAGAATCATTTTTAAAAAGGCAACAACAGCAAGATGAAATGATGAAAAACTTTAATAAGAAGTTTAAAGATAATCTTGAAAAATTTCAAAATGAAAACGCAGAAAAAGATTCGTTTAAAGAAGATTTAGAAAAGCGTTTAAAAGATAATGAAGAACAATTAAAGAAAGACGAAAAATTAGTTGAAGAATTAAAAAAACTTCAAGACAAAATAAGTAACGAAGAACTAGTAAAAAAACTAGATGAACTTGCAAAACAAAACAAAAACAAAAAACGCAGTTTAGAGCAATTAATTGAACTAACTAAACGATTTTATGTTGAAAAAAAGCTAGAAAAATTAACTGACGATTTACAAAATTTAGCCAAAAAACAAGAAAAGCTATCTAATGAAGATGAAAACAATTCATTAGAAAATCAAGAAAAGCTTAATAAAGAATTTGAAGACATTACTAAATCTTTAGATGAATTAAAAAAAGACAGTAAAGAGTTAAAAAAGCCAATTGATATACCACAAGATAAGTTAACTGCAAACGAAATTAAAAAAGAACAAGAAAAGGCTTCAGAAGAATTGCAAAAAAACGAAAATAATAATCCAAATGAATCTGAAGAACAACCTTTAAATGATAAAAACTTAAATAAAAAAAACGCAAAAAAAAGCCAAAAGAATGCCGCAAAAAAAATGCAACAAATGGCAATAAGTATGCAAGGAGCAATGAAAGCTTCTGGTAGAGAACAGATGCAAGAAGATATGGAAATGCTTAGACAGATTCTTGATAATTTGGTTTTGTTTTCTTTTAATCAAGAAGCACTAATGGATGGTTTTAAAACCATTACTACTAACAGTAATAAGTATGCATCTTTTCTTAGAAAGCAACATACTTTAAGAGAACATTTTGAACATGTAGATGATAGTTTATTTGCATTGTCTTTGCGTCAACCAAAACTTTCAGAAACCGTTAATAAAGAAATCTCAGAAGTTTATTTTAATATTGATAAAGCAATTAATTTATTAGCCGAAAATCAAATCTATCAAGGTGTATCTAATCAGCAATTTGCTATTACCGCTGCTAATAATTTAGCAGACTTTCTAAGTAACATTTTAGATAATATGCAAGAAAGTTTAAGTATGTCTAGTGGTAAAGGAAATGGAAAAGATGATATGCAATTACCAGACATTATAATGAGTCAAGAAGAGCTTAATAAAATGATGGGTGAAGGACTCAAAAAATCTCAACAAGAACAAAAAGGTAAAGATGGTAAGGAAGGAAAAGAAGGAGAGAATAAAGGCAAAGAAAATTCTAAAGAGGGTAGTCAATCTAATGGAGAAGGAGAAGGCGATAATGATGAACTAAACGGTTTATTATTTCAAATTTATCAGCAACAACAAGAACTTAAAAATGCCTTAAAAGAAAAACTTGCAAAGGAAGGTTTAGGCTCTAAAGGAAACAATTTGGTTAGGCAAATGGAGAACATAGAATTGGAGTTATTAAACAAAGGATTTACTAATCAAACACTTCAAAAAATGATGCAGTTAAAGCATCAATTATTAAAATTTGAAAATGCTACTTTTCAGCAAGGAGAAGATGATAAAAGAGAATCTGAAACAAATAAAAAGTCATTCAATAATAATTCTATTAACCAAATACCAACTGCAAAACAATACTTTAATACTATAGAGATTTTAGATAAACAAGCCTTACCTTTGCAACAAATTTATAGAAAAAAGGTACAAGAATATTTTAATACAACAGATGATTAATTTTAATTACGAAACCGAATTTACATTAGATAATGAAGCACAAATTTCTAAATGGGTTCAAGAGGCTATTACCTCTGAAGGTTTCAAATTAGATGAAATTAATTATGTGTTTTGTGATGATGATTATCTTCATAAACTTAATGTTGAATTCTTAAATCACGATACTTTAACTGATATTATTAGTTTCGATTATACTATCGGAAAAATTATACAGGGCGATATTTTTATATCAATAGAACGGGTAGCAGACAATGCAAAAGAATTTAACACAGCGTTTTCTGATGAGTTAAACCGTGTCATTATTCATGGTGTGCTACACTACTGTGGCTATAAAGATAAAACCGATGAAGAAGCTCAAGTTATGAGAGACAAAGAAAATCACTACCTAAGTCAACTCTTATAAATTCAAATGTTCAGTGTATATTTGCAAACTTAAATCACTATTGTTCCACGTGGAACATGTAAATTTATCATGTTATGTTTAATGAAGTTTATGATGTAATAGTTGTTGGTGCTGGTCATGCTGGTAGTGAGGCTGCCGCTGCTGCTGCCAACATGGGAAGTAAAACATTGTTGATAACAATGAATTTACAAAACATAGCTCAAATGTCTTGCAATCCTGCTATGGGAGGAATTGCAAAAGGACAAATTGTTAGAGAGATTGATGCGCTTGGTGGTTACAGTGGTATTGTTTCTGACACTTCTGCTATTCAATTTAAAATGCTAAATAAGTCTAAAGGACCTGCTATGTGGAGTCCAAGAGTGCAGAGTGATAGAATGCGATTTTCTGAAGATTGGAGATTGCTTTTAGAGAAAACTCCAAACCTTGATTTTTATCAAGAAATGGTTTCTGGTTTATTAATTAAAGGAGATCGTGTTGTAGGCGTAAAAACATCATTAGGTGTAGAGATTAAATCTAAGTCTGTTGTACTAACTAATGGTACTTTTTTAAATGGCTTAATTCATATAGGTGATAAAAATTTTGGTGGAGGTAGGGCAGGAGAAAAAGCTGCAACTGGAATAACAGAACAGCTTGTTGATTTAGGTTTTGATTCTGGTAGAATGAAAACAGGGACACCGCCAAGAGTTGACGGTAGAAGTTTAGATTTTTCTAAAATGGTAGAGCAACCAGGTGATGACAATCCCGAAAAATTCTCTTATTTAGATATTACAAAACCTTTATCTAAACAACGCTCTTGTCATATGTCTTATACAAGTCCTTTGGTGCATGATTTGCTTAGAGAAGGATTTGATAGGTCGCCTATGTTTAACGGTAGAATTAAAAGTTTAGGTCCTAGATATTGTCCGTCAATTGAAGATAAGATAAATCGATTTGCAGATAAAGATCGTCATCAATTATTTGTAGAACCAGAAGGGTGGCATACTGTAGAATATTATATTAATGGTTTTTCAACTTCGCTACCAGAAGATGTTCAGTTTAGAGCATTACGTTCAGTTGAAGGTTTTGAAAATGTAAAGTTCTTTAGACCAGGTTATGCTATAGAGTATGATTATTTTCCACCTACTCAATTAAAGCATACGTTAGAAACTAAGTTGGTAAGTGGCTTGTATTTTGCAGGTCAAATTAACGGTACAACGGGATATGAAGAAGCGGCTTCGCAAGGTTTAATGGCAGGAATAAATGCCAGTTTAAAAGTGCAGGAAAGAGATGCTTTTACATTAAAAAGAGATGAGGCTTATATAGGTGTTTTAATAGATGATTTAATTACTAAAGGCACAGAAGAGCCTTATAGAATGTTTACATCTAGAGCAGAATATAGAACGTTGTTGCGTCAAGATAATGCAGATTTAAGATTAACACCAAAAGGTTTTGAGTTAGGTTTGGCTTCAGAAAAGCGTTTAAAACGTATGGAAGAAAAACATGAATCTGCTAAACAATTTGTGTCTTTTTTTGAAACAACAAGTGTAAAACCAGAGGAGATAAATCCTATTTTAGAAAGCAAAAATTCATCGCCAGTTAAACAATCTGGTAAGCTCTTTAAAATATTTGCTAGACCTAATATTGAAATGAAAGATATTAGAAAAGTTAAAAGTGTTGAAGAGTATATTTCTAAAAATAATTTAGATGCTGAAGTGATAGAGCAGGCAGAAATTCAGGTTAAATATGCTGGTTATATTGCTAAAGAAAAAAATAATGCCGATAAATTGAGTAGGTTAGAATATGTAAAAATTCCACCAAATTTTGATTATTCTAAAATTAAATCCATGAGTTTTGAAGCTCGTGAAAAGCTTAAAAAAATACAACCAACAACGGTATCTCAAGCATCAAGAATTAGCGGAGTATCACCTAATGATATTTCTGTTTTATTGGTTTATATGGGTAGATAATTTTTTATGTTCCACGTGGAACACGTTAGTTTAATTTTTCTTTTAGGTGTAAAATATAGATAGGATTTGTTTTAAATGGATAAAAATAAAATACATTTAGTTGTAAAAGATTATTCGGTTTCTGGAGAAAATTTTGAATTAATCCAGAATAAAGAATTTGGTTTTTTAGAAACCCATCCGCAACCTACTATAGAAAAATTACCAGAGTATTATAAAAGTGAAGATTATATTTCACACACAGATTCTAAACGAAATTTATTTGAAAAAATTTATCATTTGGTTAGAAGAATAGCTTTAAATAAAAAGTTAAAGCTGATTAATTCTTTTAAAACTGAAAATAAAAGCCTTTTAGATTTTGGATGTGGTACAGGCGATTTTTTACAAACCGCTCAAAAAAATAGTTGGCTGGTTACTGGAATTGAACCAAATGAAGATGCTCGAAACATAGCAAACAAAAAAACAAATAATTCGGTTTTTAATAGCGAAGCCTTTTTTAAACTTAAAGAAAACACTTTTGATGTTATAACACTTTGGCATGTTTTAGAACACTTACCAAATTTAGAAGAGCATGTAAATATTTTAAAAAAACTATTAAAACCAAATGGCGTTTTAATAATTGCGGTTCCAAATTATAAAAGTTATGATGCGCAATTTTATAAACAATTTTGGGCAGCTTTTGATGTACCTAGACATCTTTGGCATTTTAATAAAACTTCAATCTTTAAATTATTTTCAAAAGTATCAATGAAAGTTATTAAAACGAAACCTATGTGGTTTGATGCGTTTTATGTATGCTTACTTTCAGAAAAATATAAAACAGGTAAAATGAATTTTATTAAAGCCTTTTTTAATGGTTTTATTTCAAATTTAAAATCGTTGAGCTCAAAAGAGGCTTCTTCTTTAATTTATATCATAAAAAACACATAATATTTATTTAAACGAGTTTTTACGCTGTTTTAAACCTTGATTCAAGGGTTTGGGTTGCTTTTTTTTAAAAATGCCTTAAAACGCTTTATTTAAGGTTGTTTTTAATAAGTATTTCTAATTTTAAAATTTATTTATGATAAGAAATATTTATGCAGTTAATTCTGAGTAAAATTCAGTATTATAATCTATTTTCTTTATTACATTTGTCCGACTTAAAAAATATAAAGAATGAAAAATTTAATTTATCTTCTACTTGTAGTTTTGGTATTCACGTCATGCCAACAACAAAAAATTGGTTATGTAAATAACGGAACACTACTAAAAGATTATCAAGAAGCTAAAGATTTAGAAACAGAGTTTCAAGGAAAAGAAGAAGCTTTTAAAAAGAAAGCCGATAGTATTGGTCAAGCATTTCAATTAGAAGTTCAAGAAACCCAACTTAAAGCTCAAAAATCTTCTCAAAAAAAGGCTCAGGAGTTAATGGGCGGTTTACAACAAAAACAACAATTGCTACAACAACAAATGCAATTTGAGCAACAACAACTAGCACAATCAGCACAAGCCGAAAGTGATTCTTTAGTTCTTAAAATTAAAGATTTTATTAAAGATTATGCTAAAAAGAATCAATACACATTCATATTGGGCACTAGTGATGGTGCTTCATCTGTTATTTATGGAAAAGAAGGAACCGATTTAACAGAAACTATTCTAGAAGCATTAAATGCCGAATATAAAAAGGAGTAATATCTTTTTTAAACAAAAACTTTAAAGCAGCTCATTAATTGATTTTAATGGGCTGTTTTTTTTTAATTAGATTTTTTATGAAGTAATCTAGTTAATTTAATAGATAAATCTGTGAGGATAATTTTAGAGTTTCCGTTGCGTTCAATGTGATAAATGGCATCTTGCAGCTCTTCACTAATCTCTAAAATATTATTACCATGAACAAAAGGAGCAAATTTTTCTAACTTAAATTTTTCAACTTTTGGCTCTATATAAACTAAATCTGGAGCTTTGTAATTAAGTAATAATGCTTGACGGAAAAAATCTAAACAAAAGAGTAAAAACTGTTTTTGTGTTTCACGCCCTGTTTTAGCTATATTTTCACTCCAAGAAATTAAATCATGAATAGCAGCTTTATTACCTTTGGCTTTAAAAGCACTACGCACCCAAAAAATAAACCATTCTTCAAACTGTAAATCTTCAGAATCTTGATAAACTAAATCACAGGCTTTGTTGTAATTTCCGTTAGATTGACTTGCTATTTTGGTTGCAACAGTAGCGTCTAAATTGTAGTTTTTTATTAATCCTTGTTTTATAGCATCTTCAGCCAAAGGCGGAAAGTGTAATATTTGACACCTAGATTTTATGGTGTTAATTATTTGTTGTTCATCTTCGGCAATTAAAATAAAAATAGTTTTGTTAGGCGGTTCTTCAATGAGTTTTAATAGCTTATTGGCACAAGCAATATTCATCTTTTCTGCCATCCAAATAAGCATTACTTTATAGCCACCTTCGTAAGATTTAAGCGATAATGATTTAACAATTTCATGGGCTTCTTCTACACCTATTTGCCCCTGTTTGTTATCAACACCTAAAAGTTTGTACCAATCAAATAAATTTCCATACGGCTGATTTTCAAGTAGTTCTCTCCATTCTTCCAAATAAAAATTAGAAACTGGCTTGCTTTTAACCCTATTACTTGTTGTTACAGGAAAAGCAAAATGTAGGTCTGGGTGCGAGAAGTTTTTAAATTTCAGGTTACAAGCTTCGTTACCGTTATTATTTTCGCCATCAGAATTATTACACAGTATATATTGTGCATAAGCTATAGCCATTGGTAAAGTACCAGAGCCTTCTGGTCCAATAAACAATTGTGCATGCGGAATTCTACCGTTTTCGGCACTATGAGTAAGGTGTTTTTTTATATGTTCCTGTCCTAAAATTTCAGAGAATAGCATTGAACAAAAGTAAGTGAATTTTTTTATTTAAAAATCAACTCTAATTACTAGTAAAACAAGTTTTTTTAAAAATATTTTAGGCTTCAAACGTTTTCGTTAAAAAAGGCATTTTTTGGTGCTGTTTAATTAGTTACTTTTGTGTAATTAATAAGTTAAAACTATAAAAATGAAGACTCTAAACGATTTTAATTTCGAAAATAAAAAAGCCTTAATCCGTGTAGATTTTAATGTGCCTTTAAATGAAAAATTTGAAGTTACAGATGCTAACAGAATTATTTCTGCTAAACCAACTATTATTAAAATATTAGAAGAGGGTGGAAGCTGTATTTTAATGTCGCATTTAGGGCGTCCAAAAGGATTTCAAGATGAGTTTTCATTAAAACATATTGCTGCTAAAGTTGAAGATATTTTAGGAGTAGAAGTAAAATTTGTGCCAGATTGTATAGGCGCCGATGTTGAGGAAGCCGCAGCAAACTTAAAACCGGGTCAAATATTATTGTTAGAAAACCTACGTTTTTATAAAGAAGAAACGGCTGGAGATAAAGACTTTGCCGAAAAATTATCAAAACTAGGCGATATTTATGTAAATGACGCCTTTGGTACTGCACACAGGGCACATGCATCTACCACTATTGTTGCACAATTTTTTGCAGAAAATAAATGTTTCGGTAATTTATTAGCACAAGAAATAGAAAGCATTAAAAAAGTAATGGAAACTGGCGAGAAACCTGTTTTAGCTATTCTTGGCGGTGCTAAAGTATCTTCAAAAATAACCATTATTGAAAATATTTTAGATAAAGTAGATCACCTAATTATTGGTGGTGGTATGGCCTTTACCTTTGTAAAAGCGCAAGGCGGAAGCATTGGAAACTCTATTTGTGAAGATGACAAACAAGAGTTAGCTTTAGATATTTTAAAACAAGCTAAAGAAAAAAATGTTCAAGTACATATTCCTGTAGATACCGTAGCTGCCGATGCTTTTAGTAACGATGCCAACACACAAGTTGTAGATATTAATGCCATTCCAGACGGTTGGGAAGGTGTTGATGCAGGACCAAAATCTAGAGAGTTATTCCATAAAGTTGTAATGGAATCAAAAACCATTCTTTGGAACGGGCCTCTTGGTGTTTTTGAAATGGAAAGTTTTGCACAAGGTACTATTGAATTAGGAAATTCTATTGCTGAGGCTACTAAAAACGGCGCATTTTCACTTGTAGGAGGTGGAGATTCTGTTGCAGCAGTTAAGCAATTTGGTTTCCAAGATAAAGTAAGTTATGTAAGTACAGGTGGTGGTGCTATGTTAGAAAGCTTAGAAGGAAAAACACTTCCTGGAATTGCTGCCATATTAGATTAACATAATTATTTGGGCGTTACCCTGAAACCAGTTCAGGGTCGCGCTTTTCGCGTTACACGGTAACTTGCTGCAATCGCTAACGCAAATACCCGTAACGTTATAAAAGGGAAGAAAAATAAATAAAGTTTTTAAATCCCATTAAAAAATACGATTTTAGCCATATTGTCGTCCACTATTGAATAGATATTATGGCTTTTCGTTTTTTTATACTCATATTACTTTTAGGATCTTCGGTTTGCTATTCGCAATCACAAGAAGCAGTTACATCATCAAATAAACCAGTTATTGATACATTAATTAATAATGAAATTGGTAAAGAAAAATTAATTAATGAAACAACAAAGGATAGTACAGTTACAGATAGTACAGGTATTAAAAACTTAAAAGACAATGAATTAGCTTCTAAAATTGATAAAAAATGGCAAGAAGAATTATACAGCAATCACCTTTTTGATACCATATACAAAACAGTTACTGAGTTAGATTTTAAAGAAGTAGACTATCCAGAGTTACCTACAGATACACTAAAAGCAAGATTAGAAGCACTTAATGCTAAAACGCCGTTTAATGTAGAATACAATCCATCACTAGAAAGTGTTATAAAATATTATTTAAAACACAGAAGAAAACTGCTTCAAAAATTAATTACTCTTAGCGCTTTTTATTTCCCCATGTTTGAGCGCGAGTTAGATAACGCTAACATTCCTCTAGAAATAAAATATTTAGCCATTGTAGAGTCGGCATTAAAACCTAAAGCAAAATCAAGAGTAGGTGCAACAGGTTTATGGCAATTTATGTTTAGTACGGGTAAAATGTATGGGTTAGATGTAAGCAGTTATGTTGATGAGCGTAGTGATCCTATTAAATCTACACAGGCTGCAACCAAATATTTGGCAAAATTATATGAGATTTTTGGCGATTGGGATTTAGCTTTGGCAGCCTATAACTCTGGTCCGGGAAATGTTACAAAAGCCATTCGTAGATCTGGCGGTTATAAAAATTATTGGAATATTAGGCATAACTTACCACGCGAAACGGCAGGATATTTACCAGCATTTTTAGCAAACATGTATATTTTTGAATATGCAGAAGCGCATGGTTTTGTAAAAGCAAAACCCGAGTTTGCTTTGGCCGAAACAGATACGGTTTTGGTTAAAAGTATGATTACTTTAGATCAGGTTTCAGAAGTTACAGGTACTCCAATTGAGCAACTTCAATTTTTAAATCCATCTTACAAACTAGATATTATTCCGGTAATTAAGGGAGAAAATTATTATTTAAGATTACCAAGAAACGTAGTAGGCACCTTTGTAAACAATGAAGATAAAATTTATGCTTTTGCAAAAGAAGAGTTTGCTAAAAGAGAAAAGCCTTTACCGCAATTTTTTAACGCTACCGATAGAGTAAGGTATAAAGTACAATCGGGTGACTATTTAGGTAAAATAGCTAGACGTTATGGTGTTAGAGTAAGCCAAATAAAACGCTGGAACGGACTAAGAAGCAATAATTTACAGATAGGACAACGCTTAACTATTTACCCAAGAAAATCGTATACACCATCTGTAACATCGTCTTCAACTTCAAAAAAACCAACAGTTACAAAGCCTATTTCTGGTAACGTGGTTATATACACAGTTAAAAGTGGCGACTCATTATGGAGTATTTCTCAAAAATTTTCTGGAGTTTCTGTTCAAAATATTAAAGATTGGAACGGTATTAGTGGTAGTAAATTAAAACCAGGAATGAAACTTAAAATTTCCAAAGGATAATTTCTTAAATAATACAACAAACAGATGAAAAAAATTCTTCTACTAACCTTATTATTGGTGGTAATGTCTTGTAAAGACAAAAATAAAACCACTGAAGATTTCTTTTATGATTCAAGCGGAAACATTAACCATGTATCAGTAGTTATAGATAATGATTTGTGGAACGGGAGCGTTGGAGAATCTATTAGAAACCTACTAACCCAAACTATTTATGGGCTTCCGCAAGATGAACCTATGTTTACATTGAGTCAAATTCCAACTTCAGTCTTTACGGGTTTTGTTACCAGAAACAGAACCGTTTTAAAGGTTGAAATGAATAAAGCACCAGAAATAACTATTAAAGAAAATGTGTATGCCAAACCACAAAAAGTTATTGTGCTTTCAGGAAAAACAAAACAAGATATTATAGATTTAGTAACTGAAAATAGCGATAAAATAGTAGAAACCTTTAAAGCAATGGAAATTGCCGAAAGACAACGTCAAATAGCTAAATCACCTCATAAAATAACCCAAATAAAAGAAAAGTTAGGCTTAACCATTCAATTTCCTTCAATTTATGAAATTGCAAAAGAAACCGATAATTTCTTTTGGTTAAGAAAAGATATTACAACAGGTCATTCGCATTTAATGATTTATGAGCTACCATACAATGCCATAAAAAGAAATGACAGTACCGTAACACAAATAATTAAGATTAGAGACTCTATAGGGCAGGCATATTTTAAAGGGCGCTTAGATGGAACTGTTAAAGCAGATGGAACAACAATTAGTTCTTATATGGTTACCGAAGATGCTTACACACCATTTCATGGAGAAACCATTATTGATAATAAACCCGCTTTTGAAACCAAAGGCATTTGGGAATTAACTAACGATTTTATGGGAGGCCCTTTTATAAATTACACTATTGAAGATAAAGTAAACAAACGTTGGGTTGGTGTTGAAGGCTTTATATTTGCTCCTTCAGTAGAAAAACGTAATTATATGCTAGAACTAGAGGCTATTATTAAGTCTGTAAAAATTGAATAAATAATTTAGCAAGATATAAGCAATAAAAAAGGACAACATTATGTTGCCCTTTTTTTATAATTAGAATATGGTTATTCTTTTTTATCACTATCGGTACCTTCTTCTTTGCTAGCATCTTTAAATTCTTTGATACCGCTACCTAAACCTCTCATTAATTCTGGTATTTTTTTACCTCCAAATAATAACAGAACAACAACAACAATTAAGGCTATTTGCCAAGGTCCAAATGCTAATGGTAATATATATAAGCTCATAATAATTCGTTTAAAAAACAAAGTTAATAATTAAAGTTTAATAATAACGTTTTAAACATAACTTTAGCATTTACAAAAAAAGAGTCATTAATAAATTCTTTATTTTTGCTTTCCATGAAGAAAAAGCCTAAAAAAATAAAAAAGAAATTACTAGATAAGTATAGATTAGTAATACTTAACGAGCTTACTTTTGAAGAACGATTATCTTTCAAACTAACAAGGCTTAATGTTTTTGTTTTTGCATCTTTATCGGCTATTTTTTTAATAGCCATTACTTATATAATAATAGCCTTTACTCCGCTTAGAGAGTATATTCCAGGGTATTCTTCAACAGCATTAAAAAAGAAAGCCACAGAGCTTAGTTTTAAAACAGATTCATTGCAACAAGTTATAGCTATGAATGAGTTGTATTATGGTTCTATAAAAAAGGTATTAAAAGGAGATGTTAGTGCTGCTAACTTTAATAAAGATTCTATTATTGAAGCCGTAAAATTAGAAGCTAGTGAGGTAGATTTTAAACCTTCAGTAGAAGATTCTCTTTTAAGAGAAAAAGTTGATAAGGAAGACAAATATAATTTGTTTGAATCTGCTACAACAGCAACTAATTTTGTGTTATTTCCACCAGTTAATGGTACTATTAGCCAACATTATAACATAGAAGAAAAACATTATGCTGTAGATGTAGTTGTGCCTAAAAACACTCCTGTTAAAGCTACAGCCGATGGCATTGTAATTTTTTCTGAATGGACCGCCAACACAGGTTATGTAATTATTATAGAACATAGTTATGGGTTAATTTCAGTATATAAACACAATGCAGAACTTACAAAATCTCAGGGCGATTTGGTAAAAGCAGGCGAAGTTATTGCTACGGCAGGAAATACTGGAGAACTCTCAACAGGCCCGCATTTACATTTTGAACTCTGGAATGACGGTTATCCCATTAATCCAACAAATTTTATAGATTTTAAATAAATATTAAATGATATCATTAAAATCTGCTTTAGCCAAACCATTTGCAAAACGCGTTTATAAAAGCATTCAAAAGTGGGCTAATAACCCCGTAAAAACTCAAGAAAAAGTTTTTCAAGAGTTAATATCTACTGCAACTAAAACGCAGTTTGGTAAAGACCATGACTTTATTAGCATAAACTCGCATAAAGACTTTGTTAAGCGTGTTCCTGTGCGTGATTACGAAGCTCTTAAACCTTATGTAGAACAGGTTGTTGCTGGTAAAGAAGACATACTTTGGACAGGAAAACCCATTTATTTTGCTAAAACCTCAGGAACCACATCTGGTGCTAAATATATTCCCATTACAAAAGAAAGTATGCCAAGTCATATAAAGGCTGCCAGAAATGCTATTTTAATGTATATACATGAAACTGGAAACACAAAGTTTGTAAATGGTAAAATGATTTTTCTTCAAGGGAGCCCTATTTTAAAAGAACAAAACGGTATAAAATTAGGTAGGCTTTCTGGTATAGTAGCGCATTATGTACCCAAATATCTTCAGAAAAACAGATTGCCCTCTTGGGAGACTAATTGTATTGAAGACTGGGAAACCAAAGTAGATGCCATTGTTGAGGAAACACTTCCAGAAAATATGACTATCATATCTGGAATTCCATCATGGGTTCAAATGTATTTTGAAAAATTGCAACAAAAAACAGGGAAAAAAGTTGGAGACATTTTTAAAAACTTCAATCTTTTCATCTTTGGAGGCGTAAATTATGAACCCTACAGAGCTAAATTTGAAAGCTTAATAGGAAGAAAAGTTGATAGTATAGAATTATATCCAGCTAGCGAAGGTTTTTTTGCATTTCAAGATAAGCAAAACCAAAAAGGCATGTTGCTTCAATTAAATTCAGGTATTTTTTATGAATTTATAAAAGCCGATGAGTTTTTTAATGAAAACCCAAAACGTATTACCATAAAAGATGTAGAAGTTGGTGTAAATTATGTAATGATAATTTCTACAAATGCAGGTCTTTGGGCTTATAATATTGGTGATACGGTTCAGTTTACTTCAACAAAACCTTATAGAGTTATTGTTTCTGGTAGAATAAAACATTTTATTTCAGCTTTTGGAGAACACGTTATTGGTAAAGAGGTAGAACAAGCCATTCAAGAAGCTACTGCTAATACAGACATTAGCGTAACAGAATTTACAGTAGCTCCTCAAATTAATCCAAAAGAAGGATTACCATATCACGAATGGTTTATAGAATTTGAAAAACAACCAAAAGACCTTTCTGCTTTTGCAAAAAAAATAGATGAATCACTTCAAAAACAAAACACTTATTATTTTGATTTAATAGAAGGTAAAGTGCTTCAAACACTCAAAATTACCCCAGTTAAGAAAGACGGGTTTAAAAACTATATGAAATCTATTGGTAAATTGGGGGGCAAAACAAACTTCCTAGACTATCTAACGATAGAAAAATAGTTGAGGATTTTCCGCACACAAATTAAAGCAAATAGTATTATCTTTGGCAATAAAAAAATGCCAATGAGTAATAAGCACCATGAAAGAACAAGGGCTCAAGAAAGCTCTAATGCCATTGAAAGGATGTATATTACTATGCGTCATTTATTCATACGTGGCTTTTACAAACCTATGGGAGTTTCTGGTGAAATGTTACGTAATTCTCTACTATTTTTAAGACCAGAAATTTATGGCTCAATAGGCGATGAAAAAGCTGAGTTAGAAGGCTTATTATATGTTATAGATAGACTCCCCGAAGGAATAGAAGAGTGTATGTTCATCAACTTAACAAGTGATGAAGGCTATTCTAATTCGCATTTTAAAACAATTATTCCAGAAAAACGACGCAGAAATTGTTATAGAATAGATGATGAACAAATGAATATTGAGATTACCAGAGGGCGCTCTGAAATCTACGATATTTTAACACACCTTACCTTCCTTTTTGTAGAATCTCATAAAATAAGCAATAGAGTGCTTATTAACGAAGAAGGACTCACCACCAGAGATTGGATAAAACTAGAAAAAGCCGTTTTATCTAAAAAGAAACTTACCAATGAAGAGCGTGAGGTAGTCATTACACATACAGCAAACATTTTAGGAAGAACGTTTGATGAATTAAGAGAGGTTTACCATGAATTTGCTACACCAAAACAACCTGAAAGACTTTTACATATTGTTTATTGGTTAGGTAAATTAGCTATAGAAGAACAAATTAATAACAATAAAAGAACGGTAACCTTTAGCCCCGTTTTAAGAGAACGAATAGGGCATCACATCCACGGTGAAATTTGGGCAAACAATATAAAAGAAATTCTTTTTAAAAATAGTTTATTAGATAGACCCATTCATATTATTAGTGCTAACATGCACAGTGTTATGAATACTCTTTTTGCACCTTCGGCTCTAAAAGCAGTAACTTCAAAAAAAGATATTTTTAATGTTTATGAGGCGTTAAGTAATAATGAAAATCAAGAGTTACGCAACAAAGTAAACACAGAAGCGCTGCGTAAAGGCATGTTGTATATTAAAGATTCATCAGGAACTAACATTGATGTCCAAATTTTTGATACAAGTAAAATAGATGTGTCTAAATTAGATATTAAAGTAAATGAATCTATTTTAAAAGAAAACAAGCCTGTTATTTTGGTAATGGACTATGCATTTGGAGAGCAAGCTTATGAAACTATAGATGAGTTATTAAAACCATACAAACGAAACAAAAAGAACATCCACCTTAATGTAGAATCTATATCTATAATGGGTAAAGCCGGAATTTTAGAAGGAGGCAAAGGAGATATTATGATACCATCGGCTCATATTTTTGAAGGAACTGCTGATAACTATCCATTTGAAAACGAGTTAAAAAAGGAAGATTTGGTTGGAAATGGCGTTGATGTATATGAAGGTACAATGATAACTGTTTTAGGAACTTCGCTACAGAACAAAGACATTTTAAAATTTTTCCATAAATCAACATGGAAGGTTATAGGTTTAGAAATGGAAGGGGCGCATTATCAAAAAGCTATTCAGGCAGCTTCAAAAGTAAGAGGAAGTATATGCTCAAATGTAAAAGTAAGATACGCATATTATGCTAGTGATAACCCCCTAGAAACAGGAGCTACATTAGCTTCTGGTGGATTAGGAACCACAGGTGTAAAACCAACATATTTAATAACAAGAACAATTTTAAAACAGATATTAAACTAACTCAAATAATATAAAAAGAACATGAGTAAAGAAGCTCCACAACCACAACAATCTGAAGAAGTAGATTTAGGGCAGTTATTTAAGCTAATTGGGAATGCTTTTGATAGACTGTTTAAATTTATAGCTAGTATTTTTATTGGAATTTACAATGTTATAATAGCTTTGCTATCACATATTTACAGTCGTTTAATATGGTATGTTTCTGCTGTAGTTTTAGGTGTTATTGTTGGCGTTGTAATCGATTTAAACTCTAAAAAGTTATATGGAGCCAATATGTTTATTGAGACTAATTTTAAGTCTGCCCGTCAAGTATATGAAAATGTTAGGCAGTTTCATCAGTTGGCATATATTGATAAAGATTCTGTAGAACTTGCCAAGAAATTGAATATTCCGGTAAGTTTAGCCACAAGCTTAAAAGGTTTTTATATAGAACCAGATTTAGATGAAAATGACATAGCCGAAATGTATTCTAAGTTTTATACACGCTTAGATTCTCTTTCACAATCACAAATGACATATGACAGATATAGAGAATCATTAACGCCATATAATTTTAAAATTCATAAAATTGGTGTTGCTTCTACTGATAAACGAATTTATGAAAAGATTGAAGCAGGATTAACAAAGCAACTTTCTAACAATACGTATTTAAAAGAATTAAAGGAGGTTGGTATTGAAAATTTAAAAAGACAGGATGTAACGCTATCAAAGCAGATTAGTAAAACAGATTCTTTGGTTGATGAGTATTTAAAAATTAGAATAAATGAATCTAAAAAAGAACCTGTAGCAGGTTCTGGTACTAATTTATTTATGGGTAATACTGAAGGCACTAATTTAATTGTTGATGAATCAAAAATTCTTGAAAATAAATTGCGGTTGGAAGAACTTAGAAGAGATATTAATGAGGACTTGGTTGAGAAAAAAAATGTAGTTAATGTTATTTCTAGTTTTCCAAAAACAGGTTATGATATTTCAAAATGGACTGATAAAAAGAAATTTGTATTACCAATAGCCTTCTTTTCTATGACATTATTGTTTTTTGTTTTCCAAGGCTTAGGAAAATTCCTTAAAGATCAAAATAAAAATAATCAATAAATTAATGACTTTATTAGTTACAGGAGGAGCAGGTTTTATAGGATCTAATTTTATAGGTTATTATCTTAAAAACCATCCTCTGGTTAAAATAGTTAACTTAGATAAGCTTACCTACGCAGGAAACCTTTCAAATTTAGAAGACGTAGTAAAACACCCTAATTACACTTTTATAAAAGGCGATATTTGTAATAGGAAACTGGTAGAGGAGTTATTTGAGAAATATAAATTTCAAGGCGTTATTCACTTTGCAGCAGAATCTCATGTAGATAACTCTATAGAAAAGCCAGACGAGTTTATAAATACCAATGTTTTTGGCAC
Organism: Seonamhaeicola sp. S2-3; assembly: GCF_001971785.1. Classification (NCBI taxonomy): domain Bacteria; kingdom Pseudomonadati; phylum Bacteroidota; class Flavobacteriia; order Flavobacteriales; family Flavobacteriaceae; genus Seonamhaeicola; species Seonamhaeicola sp. S2-3. The sequence continues at coordinate 1,495,135 of NZ_CP019389.1, forward strand.
GTTTAATTTAATAGATGTTGCAAAAAATCATTGGATGAACAGTCCTCAAGAATTTAAAAAAGGCTGTGAGAATAATAGATTCCATCATATCTCAACAGATGAGGTTTATGGAGCTTTAGGAGAAACAGGTTTATTTACCGAAAAAACGCCTTATGCTCCCAATAGCCCTTATAGTGCATCTAAAGCTTCGTCAGATTTTATAGTTAGAAGTTATTTTCATACCTATGGTATGAATGTGGTTACAACCAATTGCTCTAATAATTATGGACCAAAGCAGCATGATGAAAAATTAATTCCAACTATTATTAGAAAAGCCATACAAGGAGAAGATATTCCTATTTACGGAGAAGGTAAAAATGTTAGAGATTGGTTATATGTATTAGACCACTGTAAAGGAATAGACTTAGCATTTCAAAAAGGAAAGTCAGGCGAAACATACAATATAGGAGGAAATAACGAACGTAATAATTTGTATATAGCTAGTACAATATGCAATATTTTAGATAAGCTATTACCTAAAAAAACATCTTATAAAGAGCAAATTACTTTTGTAAAGGACAGACCAGGACATGATTTTAGATATGCTATAGATGCTTCAAAAATTGAAAAAGAATTAGGCTGGAAAGCCGAAGAGAATTTTGAAACAGGCATTGAAAAAACAATAAATTGGTATTTAAATAAATATAAAGGCTAAATAAATGAAGGGAATTATATTGGCTGGAGGCTCAGGAACACGTTTATATCCACTTACAAAAGTGGTGAGCAAGCAGCTTATGCCTGTTTACGATAAACCAATGATTTATTACCCATTAACAACCCTGTTATCTGCAGGTATTAATGAGATATTAATAATAACAACCCCACAAGATGTCAATAGATTTAAGGATTTACTAGGAGATGGTAGTGATTTTGGATGTAAATTTGAATATGCTATTCAAGAACAACCCAAAGGACTTGCAGAGGCCTTTCTTATAGGCGAAAAGTTTATTGGAAATGATGCTGTAGCCTTAATATTAGGTGATAATATTTTTTATGGATCGGGTTTAAAAAACACCTTAAAACAGTGTTCTAACCCCAAAGGAGGTATCATTTTCGCTTATCACGTACAAGACCCTCAAAGATATGGTGTGGTTGAATTTAATAAACAAAATAAAGCCATATCTATTGAAGAAAAGCCTTTAAAACCAAAATCAAATTATGCGGTTCCCGGTATTTATTTTTATGATAATTCAGTAGTAGACATAGCAAAAAATATTAAACCAAGTAAACGTGGTGAGCTAGAAATTACAGATGTAAATAAAGCTTATTTAAATAAAGGCTTGCTCAATGTTGAGATATTAGATAAAGGTACTGCTTGGTTAGATACGGGTACTTTTTCATCATTGATGCAGGCATCACAATTTGTTCAAGTTATAGAAGAAAGGCAAGGATTAAAGATTGGTTGTATTGAAGAAGTGGCCTATAAAATGGGGTTCATTAATAAAAATCAATTGCAAATTTTAGCCCAACCATTATTGAAAAGTGGATATGGTGAATACCTTCAACAGCTATTATAAATAAAAATATGAAGGCTGAAGAAACATATTTAAAAGGATGCTTTATTATCACTCCTAAAGTGTATGGAGATAATAGAGGTTGTTTTTATGAAAGTTTTAATACCAATACGTTTAAAGAATTAACAGGTTTAAACATAAACTTTGTTCAAGATAACGTATCTAAATCATCAAAAGGTGTTTTAAGAGGCTTACATTTTCAAAAAGGAGAATTTGCCCAAGCAAAATTAGTACAGGTTTTAAAAGGAAAGGTTTTAGACGTTTGTGTAGATTTAAGAGAAAATTCAGAAACTTTTGGTAAGTACTTTTCATTGATTTTAGACTCTAAAAAGCACCAGCAGTTATTTATTCCTAGAGGTTTTGCTCATGGGTTTCTTGTGTTGGAAGAGGACACTATTTTTTCTTATAAATGTGATAACTTTTATAATAAAGCATCAGAATCTGGTATTATATACAACGATCCTATTTTAAACATTAATTGGGGGCTTTCTAAAGAGAACCTCATAATTTCAGAGAAAGATAAATGTTTACCCAAATTTAAACTGTAAATTAAACGATTATGGGGGTAAATGTTTTAGTAACTGGAGCCAATGGGCAGTTGGGGCGTTCTATAAAAAAGCAGGAAAACCAGTGGCCAAATTTTAGGTTTATATATACAGATTCCAAGACCTTAGATATAACAAATCAAAATGCTGTAGAAACCTTTTTTAAGAAAAACAGTATAGCCTATTGTATTAATTGTGCCGCTTATACAGCTGTTGATCAAGCCGAAAAAGACCAAGACCAAGCGTTTAAAATTAATGCACTAGGTCCAAAACACTTAGCCTTGGCCTGTAAAGCGAGTAATGCCGTTTTAATCCATATTTCTACTGATTTTGTGTTTGATGGTTGCAAAACCAGTCCTTATACCGAAAACGACACGCCCAAACCCATTAATGTGTATGGAAGAACCAAATTACAGGGCGAAAATTTTATAGTACAAACAACAGAGCAGTATATTATTATTCGTACTTCTTGGTTGTATTCGGAATATGGCCACAATTTTATGAAAACCATGTTGCGCCTATCTAAAACCCGTAGCGAAATAAGTGTGGTTAATGATCAGGTAGGAAGCCCAACCTACGCAGGCGATTTGGCCACGGCAATTTTAAAGATTATGGATAGCAAAACTATCCAATACGGATTGTACCATTACAGTAATACAGGCGAAACCAGTTGGTATGGATTTGCCAAAACTATTTTTAAGTTTGCAGGAATAGACGTAAAGCTAAGCCCTATAACATCAGTACAATACCCCACATTAGCCAAACGCCCTAAGTACAGTGTTTTAAAAAACGATAAATTGTTAGAGCAGTTTAATATTAAAGCGCCGCGGTGGGAAAGCAGTTTAAAAAAGACCCTAGGAGGGTTAACAGAGCATAACCAGGGCTAATCAAAATTTAATATTTTGCCGCATAACAAGTGTTAAATTCACAGTATAATTGGATCAAGACCAATTATTGGGTTTAGGCAATAATCAAACTGACCCGTCCTAAAATAGCTATACAGGTTAATAAATAAATCCTGATATAAATGGGCTATAACGTAATATTATTTGGTTAATAATTTCGAGAGAAAAACAAAACAAATCTTGTAAGTATTGGTAAAGACTAGATGAAGAGTAAAAATGATTTAATTATCAGATTCATCTTGTTAAGACTTCTAATTATGTTACTTTTGCACAGCGACCTAAGTATTCGGTTTTGTGCGTTTAAAGATTTGCCTTGATGGAGACAAGTATGGGCAAGTTTATTTTAAACGTGTTTAACTATTTAATTTTTATGGATTAGTGCAAAATTTTTTTCCAAAAAAACAAAAAAACAAAATGAAATCAGATGGATTTAAAAAGTATGCTAGTAATACTTTTTGGATGACATTTGAGAAAATAATTAGATTAACAATTAATCTTTTTGTTGGGGTTTGGTTAGCTAGGTACCTTGGCCCTAGTGAATTTGGTCTTTTAAATTTTGGGATTGCTATTGTAACAGTTTTTTTACCAATAGTTAACTTTGGACTTCAAGGTATTCTAGTTAAGGAACTTTTTGATAATCCAGAAAATAAAAACACTATTCTAGGAACATCTTTTGTTTTAAAGTTGGTTGTTTCAATAATCGTTGTCCTTTTAATTTTTTTTTCGGGTTTTTTTTATCAATTACATTTATATTCAAATGATTTAGAAAAAAATGTTGTATTACTTGTTTCTCTATCCCTTTTGTTTCAACCTTTTTTAGTAATTGATTGTTGGTACGAATCTCAAGCAAACACCAAGATTCCTTCTATATTAAAAACTCTGTTTTTTGTTGTTGTTTCTGTTATCAAGGTTTTATTTATTCTTAAACAATCGTCGTTAGTTAGTTTTGCTGTTTTATATAGTGTAGAAGGCTTTTTTGTCGCGTTTGCTGTTTTAATGGCATATTTAAAAGATGGAGGGTCTGTATTTAAGTGGACTTTTAGTGTTGTTGTTCTTAAGGATTTAACAAAAAAGTCTTGGTTACTGGTTTTCTCCAGCATTTCAGCTGTAATCTATTTAAAAATTGATCAGGTCATGATTGGCTCAATGGTTTCCGATGAAGAGTTGGGTTTTTATTCAGCGGCAGTAAGGTTTTCAGAAGCTTGGTATTTTATACCAACTATAGTGTTGAATGCTTTATTTCCTGCTATTTTGAGTGCAAAAAATCAAGGATTTGAAAAATATTCGTTGAGGCTTCAGCAACTTTGTGATTTCCTTTTTTTAGGTTCATTTACACTAGCTTTAGTGGTGACTTTTGTTGCGAAATTTGTTATTATATTGTTTTATGGAATAGATTACAGTGCATCGGTTGTCATATTACAAATTCATATATGGGCTGCTATCTTTGTTTTTCTAAGAGCTGTATTAAGTAAATGGTTAATAGCTGAGGGTAAATACAAATTTTCTCTTATTTCTCAGTTGTCAGGAGCCATTATAAATGTGTTATTGAATTTATTATTAATACCTTTATATGGCGGTTCTGGAGCGGCTATAGCAACAATAATATCCTATTCAGTGGCATCTTTTTTTATTCTTGGCTTTTTTAAGGAAACTAAACCAGTATTTTTGTTTTTTGTGAAATCTTTTGTCGCTCCCATTCGTATAATATTTAATTATGAGGAATACTTTAAAAAAAATTAGAACACATCTGCAAATCATTATCCTAAAGATAGTTTCAGTTAGTTCTTTTACAAGTAGTTTTTACTATTTCATGATGTCTAATGCTTTTAGAAGAGAACATTTAGCCATCGTTAAAGGGAGATTAAAGTACTATCAGCAAAATGAAATAGAGAAGGAAGCATTCTATCTTTTGAGAAGAAATGTACATCGTTTAGAAAAAGGGCTAATAATGAAGGATAGAAGGTCGATTTTTGCTCTTGATTATATAGAAAATACAGTTGAAGCTTACGTAAAAGTAATTACCAGTTCAAAAGAAGCAGTGAGCCATAAAAATTTAAAATGGTATACAGATGTCTTATCAAATTATTTTAAAGTAGTTGATACATCAAACCCCAAATTAAATAAATTGAATCAGGTATTTGAACAGCATAAACTTGTTAGCGATAAAGAAACTAAATCGGTGCCATATCAAAGAGATTTTAGTATACTAAGTGTTTCTTATGATGATTTCTATAACCTATCAAAACTTAGAAGATCCGTGAGGTGGTATGAAGATAGACCGATCCCTAGAGAACTTATTGATAAGGCAATTTCTGCAGCATTACTTTCGCCATCAGCTTGTAATAGACAACCATTTGAGTTTAGAATTTTTGATGATAAGGAATTAGTTCAAAAAGTAGCAAACATAAGTTGGGGAACTTTAGGCTTTAGTCATAATTTCCCGGTAATAATTGTAGTTATTGGTAAATTGGAAGCTTATTTTGATGAAAGAGATAGGCATGTAATATACATAGATGCGTCCCTTGCTTCAATGTCATTAATGTATGCTTTGGAGACTCTAGGTTTAAGTTCTTGTCCAATCAATTGGCCTGATGTAAAACAATTTGAAAACGAAATGGAAGAATTATTAGGACTCGAAAAAAATGAAAGGCCTATTATGTTGATGTCTCTAGGTTATCCAGATAAAGAAGCATTGGTTCCTTTTTCAGAAAAAAAAGATTTATTTGAAATAAGAAGTTATAATAAAATAAAAGAATAGATTATGAATATATTAGTTGTGGGTGGCCACTTTTATAACAAAGGAGCCCATCTAATGATGAAAGCTGTTGTGGACGAATTAAGTAAATACCCTGAATATAACTTGTTTTTGAGTCCTTGTGCAGGAACCAAAGAACAGATAAAAAATTTAGGTTATCAAACTATAGATTACCCGTTTAAGCATGTAACCGATTATCGAGGATTTGAAATATTTTACTACGGTGGTTTTTTTCTTAAATATTTACGAGAGCAGTATAAAGGAAAATTTCCTGTGGATAAAATAGATGCTGTCTTAGATGTTTCAGGGTTTGCATATAGTGATCAATGGGGAAAAAAAGCAGTCAAGAACGTAAATAAACTAATTGAGTTTTTTAAGAAGAGAAACGCTAAGTATATATTTTTACCTCAAGCTTTTGGTCCTTTTTCTAGTGCTGAAATTAGGGAAGGAATGAAAAAGGCAATTGATAATTGCGACCTCATTATAGCTAGAGATAAAGACTCTTATGGAATGCTTACCGATATAGTTCAAAGCAAAAAAATAAAACTTTATCCAGATATAACCATAAAGGTCAAGAATCATGAAAAGGTAATTAAAGATATATCAAATTATTCATGCGTAGTTCCCAATGAACGTATGTTAGACCAAGGAAGAGAATATTGGCCTGAAGGTAAATATTTGGAGTATGTGAATAATGTTATAAAAAGGTTGCTAGCAGAAACAGACCATAATGTTCTTATTTTGATACACGACAAAGGGGTAGGAGATACTGATTTAGCTAATCGGCTGAAAGAGAATTTTCCTGATGAGAATAGGGTTATTGTTTATTATGAAGATGACACTATGAAATTAAAGTCGATTTTGGGGCAAGCAAATTTGGTAATTGGTTCTAGGTTTCATGCTTTGGTTTCAGCGCTGTCTCAAAATGTCCCAAGTATGGCTTTAGGGTGGTCACACAAGTATAAAATGTTATTCGATGAGTACGAGATTGGAGATTTCTCCTTTGACAAACCAAAAGATGAATTGTTTAATACTGTATTGCAGCGCCTTTTAAATGACGAGTCAAGAAAGAAAATTTTAGATAATATATCCAAGTCCAATTTAATTTTAGATAAAAAAAATAAAAAGATGTGGTCTGAGGTTGTTGAAATCCTTAATTCATAAATTAATGAGAATAGCTTATTTAATCGAGGTAAACCCATACAAAAATTCAGGAATAGTAAAAAAAATTAATGATCAAATTGAGTTTTGGGTACAACAGGGACATGATGTAGAACCCTTTATTTTATGGCCCAAACTCAAAAAAGGTGATAAAAATTATTTTGTTAGGGGGCGGCTATACTCCAATGAAATTTTAAATAAGCTACCCGATAACTTCATTAAAACATATTTAACTAAGATATTTACATTACCAAAAATAGAAAAAGATCTTAGTCAATTTTCTCCTGATGTTTTATATATAAGGCAGAATATATGGTATCCTGGTTTAACAAGTGTTTTAAGTAAATATAATACCATTTTAGAAGTAAATACTGTTGATACTATAGAAATAAATCATTACTCTAAGTTTAAAAAGATGGTTTATAATTTTGGAAGAGAGAAGGTTTTAAATAGTTCTAAGGGCATTATTTCTGTTTCTCCAGATATTTTAAAGCATTATGAACAATATACTCATCTGTTAAAAAAAGTAGTTTCTAATGGTATTAATCTATCTAAAATCAATAAAATTAAGAAAGACGAAAATTTAGATAGAGTAAATTTTGTATTCGTAGGAAGTAATTCTATGAAATGGCATGGTATTGATAGGATTATTGAGTTGGCGAAAAAATTTAACGAATACTTTTTTAATATAGTTGGGTACAATAAGAGCGATTTTAAAGAAGTGCCCAATAATATGAAGTTTTATGGTTGGGTAGAAAAGGAAGAATTAATTGAGATTTATTCAAAAAACCATTTTGGCTTAGGCTCTTTTAGTAATTATTTGGTAGGAAAGAAAATTGATAGTACACTAAAAGTTAGAGAGTACTTGGCGTATGGTTTACCTGTTTTATTAGGGCATATTGATGTAGACTTCAAGGATTGTGAGTTTGTTTTCAAAATAACCGATGACGATGGGAGTTTTATTGATAGGGAAGAAATAAAGGAATACGTAGAAAAAAATAAAAACCTAATTATAGATAATAAGCATTTGAAAATTATAGATTCTTCCGTTAAAGAAAAAGAAAGACTTAGCTTTTTTGAACTCTTTCTAACAAAATAATTACTTGAACATTGAATTCAGCAAATAAAAAATGTCCTTAAAAAAAACATATTATTTTTTCTTTTTATTGGGCTTATTCTTTCTTCCCTTTAATTCAGAACCCCCAAGTTTTATGGGTTTTCTTGGAGAATATAGTAGAGAGTCCTCTTCTTTGTTTTTTTTAATAGGTATTGTTTTATTGATAGCGAATGACCTTTTTAGAGGAAAAGTGTATTTACCATTTAATAAAGCACCTTATAATGTTTTTGTTGTTTTCTTGTTGGTAATTTTCTTGTCTGCAGTTGTCAATGCCTCAAACATTACGGGATACTATTTTAAGCAAACCAATGGGTGGAACAGATATATTAACCAATCAATATCTGTTCTATTATCATCAGTAATGTTTTTTTATCTCTTTTGTAATGTAATTAAAGATTATGGGGTTGTAAAAGTTTTTGTGAAGATAAGAAAAACATTTTTTTATTCTTTGTTAATAGTTACTACATATGCTTTTTTTGAGTATTTGACCATAACTTATAACCTGAAATTTTCTAAAATCATTGTAAATCTCTTTGATTACTTGCCTTTTGTAAAAGTGAAATTAGATTATAATCTAAGTAGAATATCGTCGCTAACCTATGAACCTCCTGCACTTGGAATGTATTTAGTTACTATTTCTGGTTTTATGTTTAGTTATATTTTAACCAGTAAAAAAAACTATAGGTTTATTCCTTTTTTTATTGTTGTGCTTCTAACTCTTTTGTCAAAATCAAGGTCGGCATTTGTTATTATTCTTGCTCAAATTAGTGTTGCTATTTTCTACACGTACATGGTTGATAGAAAATTTCGAGGAGTTTTTAATAAAATAATGATTATAGCAGCAGTTCTTTTTGCATCAATTTTGGTTTTTAAAACAGAGGCTGTAGTTCAAGCTGTAAATAGTAGAATACAAGCATTGAATTTTGCAGATACAAAGTACAGTACAAATAATTACTCTGTATCCAATAAGTCTAGGTTAGGTATACAGTATGCAAATTATCAAGTGTTTTTAGAAAACCCAATATTTGGTGTTGGTTGGGGGCAACAGACGTATGAATCAAAAGATAAGTATCCTAAATGGGCAACTAAAAACAATTATGAGTTTCCACAGATATATTTAAATGAAAATATTAAATCTTTTCCGCCAGGGTATAATTTATATTTAAGGACTTTAACAGAAACGGGTTTAATAGGTTTTATTGTTTTTTCTGCATTTATAGGATTGGTTTTTTATTATGTATTAAAGTTTATAAAAAACACTAAGAAGGAACATAAATATATACCATTGACCATGCTTATTGCGTTTGTAGGCTTTTTTCTTAATTGGTTACAAATAGATTCTTTTAGAATTTTTGGGTTTTGGTTGTGTTTAAGTTTGGTCATACACATTAAAAAATTAAATAGATGTCACGTATAATAGTTTTAATACCTCATTTCAATAGGCTCGATGAGTTAAAGAAGTCTTTGGTTTCTATTGAAGAATCTCAAGAAATAGATGTTTTGATAGTTGATGATGGGAGCAAGGAAAAACCAGATATAAACGAAATAAAAGAGTTCTATAAACAGGGCAAAGTGTATCTTGAAGTATTGGAAAAAAATTCAGGGATCGAAAATGCGTTAAATAGAGGGCTAGAGTTTATTAAAGGTTTAGAATACAAATATATTGGCAGATTAGATTGTGGGGACTATTGCGTAAAAGACAGATTTACTAAACAAATGGAATACTTAGACAACAAAGAGGATGTCTATTTGTTAGGTTCATGGGCAAATATTAAGGATTCTAAAGGAGTTAAACTACATGTTTTAAAGCATCCTGTAAAGTATAATGATATAAAAAAGAAGATGTATTTAAATAGTATGTTTGTGCACCCTTCTGTTGTGTTTAGAACGTGTTTAATTGATGAGATAGGTTTCTATCCTACAAATTATAAAGCAGCAGAAGATTATGCTTTTTTCTTTAAAATTATTAAAAAATATAAAGCTGAGAATTATCCAGAAGCTTTACTTGATTATATTATAGAAGAAGATTCCATTTCTTCACAAAAAAGATTCTTACAAGTTAAAAGCCGAATAAGAATTATTATGGATAACTTTAAGTTTGGTTTTTATCCCATTTACGGTTTGGCTAGAAATGTTCTTTTGTTGTTTTTATCTAGAAACGTTACAACATATATCAAAAAAATAATATCAAAAAAATAATGTGCAGTGTCAAATCGGGCTTATTTATATATTTACTGTTTACTGTTAATTGCTGTCCCTTTTACTGATTTGGGAGAGGCCGTTCCCAATATTTTAATAATATTGTTATCAATCTTATTTCCATTTGTTGTCAAAAAAAGCCAGCTATATTTATTGAAAAACAGAATTTTTATCTCCCTATTATTATTGGCAATACTAGCGGTTTTAGAGGTCTTGTTTTTATCTAGGTTTGAAGATTTAAGATTTGTTTCAAAATTGTTTCTACTACTAGGTATATACGTTTTATCGCTGCCTGTATTATTGAAAGAGCATATAAAAAAAATAATGTACTGTTTTTTACTTGGGGTGGTTTTGTTATTAATTGCTTCATCTTACAGTATTCTTAGTGAAACTCTTTATAATGAGAATTTTAGTCTTGCTGTTGGTGATATCAACCCTGTTTTGTTGGGAGACCGTCCTTATGTCGGTTTCACATATACAATAGCCTTTTTTATTTGTTTGTTTTTAGCGAGTAAAACTAATAATAAGTTAGAATCTGCCTTAATGGTTGTTTTGTCTTTGGTTTTAGTAAGTTTTTTATTTTTAATAGCAGCAAGAACTTCTTTATTATCTATAGTTTTAGCAGGTATATTGAGCATATTTTATATAAAAAACATTAAATTAAAACTATTTGTTTTGCTGTCAATTTTTGTTTCTGGACTAAGTTTAATTCTTTTTAACCAAAATTTTAAAAGCCGTCTTACGTTAGGGTTTAAACAAAAACAGCTTTCTTTTGAGAAGGTTATTAAACTAGAACCTAGGTATTATATATGGGGGTGCGTAAAGGATATAGTTGAAGATAGGTCACCTTCTTTTTTTGGATATGGGTTTGCTGCAACTCAAGAAAAATTAAATTTATGTTATGCTAATTCCCAAGAGTTTAACAATAATGATCAACAAAGTTGGTTTGTTGACAAAAAATTTAATACACACAACCAGTACTTAAACTTTTATTTAAGTACTGGCGTGTTGGTTTTTCTTGTTTTTTCGATAACTTGCTTTTTTTGTTTATCAACCAACATAAATGTTTTTTTTGCCTTAGCCTTAAATGTTTCTGTGTTGCTATTTTTTATGGTTGAAAATGTATTAAGTAGACAGATGGGAGTAGAACTTTGTGTGCTGGTTTTACTTTTTTCTAAAGCTATTAATGTATTGAACACAGAAAAAGAGAGTAATAGGTTAACAAAATATAAAATTGTAAAAGATAGAGCTGTAAAATGAAAAAGACTAAAGTAGCCCACGTTTTATATTCAGTAGAAGGTGTTGAAGTTTACCTATGATTTGTTACAGAAAATATCGATACAAACCGAATAAGTTGTGAATGTGAGATGTGTAGAAAGCGTATGAACTTAAAAAGCGGAACCATAATGCAAGTCTCTAACCTTTCTTTCCTAACCTGACATAAAAAGGATATTCAATAAAGAAAATTATTCTATTCACTTAAGTAGGTTTTTTTAGTTGTTTGAAATTAATATGCTTATTAAAATTTGCTTTCACTCTTTTTAAGGACAAAGCTTTCATTTTCGAGTGCTTTTCGTGGTCTTCAAGAAGAGCTAAAATTTTTCCTTAAACTCAAAGGCAGTATTACATAAATAACCTGTTTCCCCATTTACAACAGCATCTTTGTTCCCTATCACATTGGTAGCTATAACAACTTTACCTAAAGCCATAGCTTCTAAAATGGTTATAGGTAAACCTTCCCATAGAGAGGTTTGTATGTAAATATCAAAAGTATTGGCTATTTTTAAAACTTCCTCTCTTGTTTTTCAACCTGTAAGTTCAATATTTTTAGAAGTAAATACTTTTTCAAGTTCTTTCTCTCCATTACCAATCCAAATGAATTCAATATCAGGTAATAGGCTAGCAATGTCATTAAATAATTTTGGGTTTTATTCTTTCTTTTGGATTTATAGAGAGGGTGATATTTATTTTTATGTTTTTTATTAATATAAATAAGTTTTAATATTTCTTTATTATTGGCGTTTATTCTTTTAAGTTTAGTAGAAAATTGTTTACACATACAAATGGAGATTTATCTGCTAGCTATTTTATTAATATTTTTAAGTCAAGAATGTTCTAAATATTAAAAAGTAGAATTTGTTTGAAGTTTTGTAGTTGTTGTTTTTGTCAAAGAGTATTCAAGGTTTGTTTTTAGATATAGCTTTTAAAGTGTTGTTTGGAAATATTTGTAAAATAGTTTTATTATACTATCTGAGGTCTTTCTTTTTGATATATTTGTAATAATTTTAAGAAGAAATTAATAGACTAAATGAAAAAAATAAAAGTTGCCCATATTCTTAATTCTGTTGGAGGTGTCGACGTTTCTCTTAGGCTTATTTTAGAAAATATTGATAGTTCAAAGTTTGATAGTATAGTGATTCATGGAATTAATGATACTAAATCTCTTTTTTTCGATGACAAAGGGAATATTGTTAAAGATTATAAATTGCCTATTAAAAGAAATATTAGTTTAATCAATGATTTCAAAGCCATTTTCAAGGCATTAAAGATTATTAAAATAGAGCAACCAGATATTATTCATGCGCATAGTGCCAAAGGAGGGATAATATCAAAAGTTATTACTTCTTTTTTAAAAATCCCTGTATTACATACACCTCAGGCTTATTCTTTTTTAAGTACAAATAATATTTTTAAAAGAAAAATATTTTTAGGAATAGAAAAGCTTTTTGTAGGTCCTAATAATAAGATATTGGCATCTTCAGCTTCTGAACAAAATAGAGCAATTAATGAAGTTGGTTATCCTAAACAAAGAGCTTTGCTTTTTAATAATTCAATAAATCCAATCAATAAAGTAAAAGAGCTTTCAATAGAAAAATCATGGCCAGAAAATTATATATGTTCAGTTGGTAGACCATCATACCAAAAGAATATTGAATTAATGTTAGATGTTTTATTTGAAATAAAAAAAACAATTAACAACATTCATCTAGTATTAATGGGTGTTGGCTATCACTCGCCTAATTTGAAATCTGTAAAGAATAAAATAAATGATTCAGGTTTAAAAGAAAATGTTACCCTTTTAAAATGGACATCTCGTGATGATATTTTTAATATTATTAAAAATTCAAAATTGTATTTAACTACAGCTAGATATGAAGGGCTGCCTTATTCCGTGATTGAAAGTCTGGCATTAGGAAAAGCAATTGTTGCAACAGATGCAGACGGTAATAGAGATTTAGTTAAAGATGGTTTTAATGGGTATCTAATTTTTAATGAGGACGTTAAAGAAATAGCAAATTCTGTTGTTAAAATAGTGAAATCTAAAAGTTTAAATCAAAAGTTTTCAGAAAATTCATTAGAATTATTTAAACAAAAATTCGATATCACGAAAAATATAACACTTTTAGAAAATATATATATAAATAACATAAAAAGATGAAGATATCAGTAGTAGGGACAGGTTATGTAGGCCTAGTAACAGGTACTTGTTTAGCAGAAACAGGTAATGACGTACTATGTATAGACATAGATGAAAATAAAGTTGAAAAAATGAAAAATGGTGAGGTTCCAATTTATGAGCCTCATTTAGATGTTTTATTCCAAAGAAATATTAAGGCGAATAGATTGTTTTTCTCAACTTCATTAGAAGAGGGATTAAAACATGGTGATATTATATTTTTGGCATTACCAACACCAGAAGATGAAGACGGGTCTGCTGATTTATCATATGTTTTAGGTTGTGCATCCGATATAGGAAAATTGATGAAGGACTATAAGGTTATTGTCGATAAAAGCACAGTTCCTGTTGGTACTGCAGAAAAAGTAACTCAAGCTATTGCAGCACATACAGATGTTGAATTTGATGTGGTTTCTAATCCTGAGTTTTTAAGAGAAGGTTTTGCTGTTGATGATTTTTTAAAACCAGAGCGTATTATAATAGGATCAAGTTCAGAAAAAGCAACAGAGTTAATGAAAAAACTTTATATGCCTTTTGTTAGATCTGGAAATCCAATTTTAACAATGGATGAGAAGTCTGCTGAACTTACGAAGTATGCAGCAAACTCCTTTTTAGCAACAAAAATTACATTTATGAATGAAATTGCAAATTTTTGTGAGAGAGTAGGGGCTAATGTTGATATGGTAAGATTAGGAATGGGTACTGATTCTCGTATAGGTAAACGGTTTTTATTTCCAGGTATAGGCTATGGAGGATCTTGTTTTCCTAAAGATGTTAAGGCTCTGTGTAAATCAGGAAAAGATGTCGGTTATAATTTCTCTATATTAGATGCTGTTGTTGAAGTAAATGAAGTTCAGAAGAAAGTTTTAGTTCCAAGAATTGAAACATATTATAGCGGAAATATTAAAGGAAAAACATTTGCTATTTGGGGGCTTGCTTTTAAGCCAGAAACAGATGATATTAGAGAAGCTCCTGCATTATACATTATTGAAGAATTAATAAAAAGAGGGGCTAATATTCAAGTCTTTGATCCAGAAGCAATGCCTAATGTAAAGAAAAAATTCGGAGATAGTATAAAGTATGCATTGAATAAGGATGAAGCTACAAAAGATGCCGATGCTTTAATTATTTGTACCGAGTGGAGCTTGTTTAGAACACCTGATTTTGAAAAATTGAGAAGCAATTTAAAAGCACCAGTAATTTTTGATGGTAGAAACTTATATGAAATAGAAGACATAAAAAATGAAGGGTTTTATTATAGTTCAATAGGAAGAAATTTAAATATCTAATGAAAAAAATATTAATTACAGGAGCAGCAGGGTTTTTAGGATCACATTTATGTGATAGATTTCTAAATGAAGGCTATTATGTTATTGGAATGGATAATTTCATTACAGGTGATCAAAAAAATATTGAACATTTAAACAATAACCCTAACTTCCAATTTATAAAACACGATGTAACCGAGTTTGTTAAAATTGAAGGAACTCTAGATTACATACTTCATTTTGCTTCGCCTGCTAGTCCTATAGATTATTTAAAAATACCTATTCAAACTCTAAAAGTAGGGTCTTTAGGAACGCACAATTTATTAGGTTTAGCCAAGGCAAAAAAAGCCAGAATTTTAATAGCCTCTACTTCCGAAGTTTATGGAGACCCATTAGTGCATCCTCAGTCCGAAGATTATTATGGCAATGTTAATGCTATTGGCCCTAGAGGGGTTTATGATGAAGCAAAAAGGTTTATGGAATCTATAACCATGGCATATCATAGGTTTCATGGATTAGAAACCAGAATAGTTAGAATCTTTAACACCTACGGTCCAAGAATGCGATTAAATGATGGGAGGGTTATTCCGGCTTTTATGGGGCAAGCTCTTAGAGGTGAGGATTTAACAGTGTTTGGAGATGGTTCTCAAACGCGCTCATTTTGTTATGTAGATGATCAAGTAGAAGGTATTTATAGGCTTTTATTAAGTGATTATTCTTATCCAATAAACATAGGTAATCCACATGAAATTACTATTAATGACTTTGCTAAAGAGATTGTAAAATTAACAGGAACTAACCAAAAAATTGTATATAAAGAGTTACCTGTTGATGATCCTATGCAAAGACAACCAGATATTAGTTTAGCTAAAAAAATATTAAATTGGGAGCCCAAAATAACTAGAGAAAAAGGTTTACAAGCTACTTATAATTACTTCAAAAGTTTAACTAAAGAAGAACTCTGCAGAAGTGAACATAAAAAGTTTGAAAACCATATAAGAAAATAGATTTTGAGTAAATTTAAACAAGGAAGATATTCTAGTTTTATTAGGCCTTTGTCATATTTGGTTGACTTAGCTATAATTAATAGTGCAGTATATCTTTTTAAAATAAACCTTATAAATGAGTATCCTTTTCATATATATATTACGGTTTTGTGGTTTATTTTATCTTTTTACAATAAGTTTTATGATGTTCACAGGTACACAAGAATCTTACAAGTAATAACGCTTTTGGTAAAGCAGATTATTTTATTTGCAGTGGTTCTTTATGCTTATATAGGTTTTTTTAAACAACCTAATTTGAGCAGACTTAATTTAGGTAATTATGTACTTACGGTTTTTGGATTATTAACTTTTTTTAAGTTTTTTATTTTCTATCTGTTAAACAAATATAGAAGTGCGTTAGGAGGCAACTTAAGAAATATAATAGTAATAGGTAAAAATGATAAAACCAGACAATTAATTAACACGTTTAAAAAACGTTTAGATTTTGGTTATAAATGTAAAGCCAATTTTGATGTTAAAGACGACAATTTTTCACTTCAAGATTGTTTTAATTTTGTGATTGATAACGATATTCATGAAATCTATTTTTCGGTAGCAGAGTTATCTAATAAACAAATAAATCAGCTCATAGATTTTGCAGATAATAACCTTAGAGAATTAAAATTCATACCAGACAATAAAGATATTTTCTCTAAAAAACTTAAGTATGAATATTATGACTATATTCCGGTTTTGTCGTTAAGAAGTATTCCTTTAGAAGAACCAGTAAACAAATTTGCTAAAAGATTGTTTGATATCATTTTTGCATCATCGGTAATTGTTTTTATTCTATCTTGGTTAACACCTATTTTAGCTATTATTATAAAATTAGAATCTAAAGGTCCTGTGTTTTTTAAACAAACCAGAAACGGATTTAATTATAACGAATTTGATTGCTACAAGTTTAGGTCTATGACACCTAATAAAAATGCACATTTACACCAAGCAACAAAAGGCGATAATAGAATTACAAAAGTTGGTGCCTTTATTAGAAAAACCAGTATAGATGAGCTACCCCAATTTTTTAATGTATTATTTGGAGATATGTCTGTTGTTGGACCAAGACCTCACATGGTAAGTCATACAAACAAATATGCACGTAGTGTAGATAAATTTATGGTAAGACATTTTGTAAAACCTGGTATTACTGGTTTAGCTCAAACAAGTGGTTATAGAGGTGAAATTGAAACAGAAAAAGATATTATAAATAGAGTTAAGTATGATATTTTTTATGTTGAAAACTGGTCCATTCTACTTGATTTAAAAGTAATTATCCAAACGTTTTTAAATGCTATAAAAGGCGAAGAAAAAGCATACTAATATGAGTGCTTTTAAAGTTTCAATAATAACGCCTACTTACAATTCAGAAAGCTTTATTAAACAAACCATAACAAGCATTCTTAATCAAACCTATACCAATTGGGAACTTATTTTAGTTGATGATGCTTCAACAGATAAAACGGTTGAAATTATTAATCAGTTTCTTAAAACTAATCCACAGATTTCTTTACTTCAGAATTCAAAAAATAGGGGAGCAGCTATTTCAAGGAATAAAGGTATTGAAGCCGCTAAAGGCGATTTTATAGCTTTTTTAGATGCAGATGACTTATGGAAACCAGATAAACTTAAAAAGCAAATTAAGTTTATGCAAGACAATGAAGCAGACGTTTGTTTTAGCAGTTATACTTTAATAAATGAAGCCGGGGTTTCATTAAATAAAACCGTTAAGGCCTTACCAAAGCTTACCTATAATAAATTTTTGAAGTGTAATTATATTGGCAATTTAACAGGCATTTATAACGCTAAAAAGCTAGGTAAAATATATGCTCCAAACTTACTAAAACGTCAAGATTGGTTAATGTGGTTAAAAGCTGTTAAACAAAGCAATAAACCAGCTTTGGGTATAAAAGAGCCTTTAGCTATTTATAGGGTTAGGAAAAACTCTATGTCATCAAATAAACTTAATCTGGTAAAGTATAACTATTTAGTTTATAGAAAAGGCTTGGGTTTTTCGGTTGTTAAATCGGTTTACTATTTTGTAGTTTTTCTTTTTGAATATTTTTTTGTCAAGTCAAAACAAATGGTTACTTCAACTTAGAGGTAAACTGTTTTAACTTGCCTGCTTGGGTTCTTTTAAGGTGCTCTTTTTGCTCAAAAATAATGTTCAGCCCCTTTTCTAAGTATTTCTCAATAGCGTCTTCTATAAGCTTTATTTTAGCTTCTGTAAGTGGTTCAACGCTTCTGTAAATAATTTTGAAAGTATCTTTTTTTAATTGCTCAATTATAAACTCTTTTACATTGGCATTGTCTTCTATTACAGTTTTGGTTACGTAGTAAAAGGTTAAACCAGCAGCTTTTTTTCCGCTAGGTAAAATGGCAAAATCGTTTGTGCGCCCTAATAAATATTTTAAAATGGGTTTTTGGGGTTTACTTTCTTCTGCTAATGCTCCGTAATCACCTAATTCGTAACGAATAAATGGGTGTGCTTTGTTGTAAAGTGAGGTTACAACAATTTTTCCTTCTTTGCCATGTGGTAACGGATTGTTGTTTTCATCTAAAATTTCAACAAATACATCTTCGGTATTTACAATCCATTCATTTTGTTTGTTATTAAAAGCAATAAGCCCCAATTCGGCACAACCGTATTCGTTTACAACAGGAATTCCTAATTGGGTTTCTAACAGGTGTTTGTCGTCTTCAAAAAGCATTTCAGCAGTAACAATACACACGTTTAAGGTTGGACAAACGGTTTTTAAAACAATTTTTTTCTTTTGAAGGAATTTAGCAAACTGCACAATAGCACTGGTATAGCCATTTATATAGTTGAATTTTGTATTGCTGAACTTAGCCAAATTTTTCTCTAAAACAGCATCACTCATATCAAACACAGAAAACCTGAATCTGTTACCTAAAAAATCTTTAAAACGCTCTTTGTAATAACCAGTTTTATTAAGCGGAATACCGTAAAATCTTGCCTGTTTAGAGCTGTTTAAATCTACATTAAACCAACCATATTTATCAATAAAATTAGCCCAAGTAAGGGCGTGACAAAATTTATCTTTGGCAAAAATTAAAGGTGTTCCAGAAGAGCCTGATGTTTTGTTTAAGTATATGTTTTTGCAAGAAAAACCATCTGAAAGCCTATTTTCTAAAGGTTGTTGTAAATCTAATTTAGTTAATACAGGAACAGCATTCCAATCTGTAACATCTACATTTTTAGCAAGCTTTTTATAGAAATTATTGTGTTTTAAATGATATAATAGAATATCAATTTTTTTCTTCTCAATAAAAGAAGCATAATCACTTTCATTAATAGCTTTAATATTATTTAAATATTGTTTAGCCTTTCCTAGCGGAAACTTCTTAAGTTTTAATGAAAGATTAAATAAGTTCACGGTTAAATAAATAATTGTAAAGTAACTAAAAAATATTCGTGAATTAGAACCATTAGTTCTATTTTTGCACAACAAAAAAAAGTAAAATGAACATCTTAATTTTAGGATCAGGCGGAAGAGAACACACCTTTGCTTGGAAAATTGCACAAAGTCCATTATGTAAAAATTTATACGTTGCACCCGGAAACTCGGGTACTGCACAAGTTGCAACCAACGTAAATATTGGTGTAACAGATTTTGAAGCTATTAAAAAACTAGCCCTAGACAAACAAATAAACATGGTTGTGGTTGGGCCAGAAGATCCTTTGGTAAAAGGTGTACATGATTTTTTCTTGAATGATGACCAACTTAAAAACATACCAGTTATTGGACCGCAAAAACAAGCTGCCGAACTTGAAGGTAGTAAAGAGTTTGCAAAAGAGTTTATGATGCGTCATAACATTCCAACAGCGGCTTATGAAAGTTTTACTAAAGACACTGTAGAAAAAGGTTATGCTTTTTTAGAAACTTTAAAGCCACCATACGTTTTAAAAGCAGATGGTTTAGCTGCTGGTAAAGGTGTTGTTATTTTAAATGATATTGATGAGGCAAAAGCCGAATTAAAAAGCATGTTGGTTGATGCTAAATTTGGAGAAGCCAGTACTAAAGTAGTAATTGAAGAGTTTTTAGATGGTATTGAACTAAGCTGTTTTGTTTTAACCGATGGTGAAAACTATAAAATTTTGCCTACGGCAAAAGACTACAAACGTATAGGCGAAGGTGATACAGGTTTGAATACGGGTGGTATGGGTGCCGTGTCTCCAGTGCCGTTTGCAACCAATGAATTTTTAAATAAAATTGAAGAACGCATTGTAAAACCAACTATTGAAGGCTTTAAAAAAGACAAATTACCATATGTAGGGTTTGTGTTTATTGGCCTAATTAAAGTTGAAAATAACGATCCAAAAGTTATTGAATACAATGTACGTATGGGCGATCCGGAAACTGAAGTGGTTTTTCCTAGACTTAAAAACGATTTAGTAGAAGTACTACAAGCAATGGCTAACGGTACATTAAATACTATTGATATTGAAATTGATGAACGTGCCGCTACAACCATTATGGTAGTATCTGGAGGATATCCTGAAGCTTACGAAAAAGGCAAAGAAATTACAGGCATTGATACTATTGAAGATTCTATACCATTTCATGCTGGTGCGCAATTAAAAGATGGTAAAGTACTAACATCTGGAGGGCGTGTAATATCTATAACGTCGTATGGAGAAACTTATAAAGAGGCCATAAAAAAATCTTACCAAAGTATAGAAAAACTACATTTTGATAAGATGTATTATCGTAAAGATATAGGCTTTGATTTATAAAAATGAATGCGAAGAAACACTTTTGTCTTCTTCGTTATTATCATTAAATATTTTAAGTTGCTTCATCCAGTAAACGATAGCAACAAAGCCTATTACTATAAAAATCCAAGATACAATATTGGCTAACCACCAATTATCTAGTTCTAAAACTCTCAACGCATCAAGCGGAGCAAAAAGAACATCAACAAATAAATCTTGTATTGCGTAAAAGAAATCTTTCATTGTTAGTATATTTACAAGGCAAAAATACAAAAACAGTTAATGATTACAAGTATTTTTAGTAAATCTAAACCAATAAATTTTGTTATTGTTTTTTTTGTAATGCTTTTAGCTTTTATTTCAGCTAGAATTGGCATAGCAAAAGAATCAATAACATTACTCTTTATTTTAAAGCAATTGGCATTGCTTTTTACCTGTTATTTTTCACTACTGCTTTTAAATTTTATTGTTAGTAAGAATAGTTTAACTAAGCTTAATAATTACGAAATATTATTGTTTAGCTTATTTTTATTACTTATACCTGCAACTACCTTAAATGCAGATATTTTATTTTCAAATTTCTTCGTTTTACTGGGTTTAAGGCGTATAATGAGCTTACGTTCTCATAAAAGTGAAAAAACTAAACTATTTGATGCCGCATTTTGGATAGCCATTGCAGCCTTGTTTTACTTTTGGGCTATTTTGTTTTTTGTTTTAATTCTTTTAGCCTTGGCCTTATATTCTGATAATGATATTAGGCATTGGATTATACCATTTGTTGGGGTTGCAACTGTTTTTACAATTTCAGTGGGTGTTTCAATTATTCTTCACAACAACTATTTTGAAACTTTAAATATATCTACAGCATATAGTTATGATTTTAGTAGCTTTAATTCTTTACAATTTATTGTAGCCATAACACTTCTGTTATCTTTTGGTGTATGGTCTTCTGTGTTTTATTTACAAAACATTAAAAAGCAGAAAAAAGCTTATAGAACATCTTTTATAATTGTTATTCTTGCAGGGGTTGTTGCATTTTTTGTTGTTTTTCAAACACCTAATAAAACTGGTAGTGAGTTTCTGTTTTTATTTGCGCCATTATCAATAATAATAACAAATTATATTGAAACTATTAATGAGAAATGGTTTAAAGAAGTATTCTTGTATATTTTGTTAGTAGCTCCAATAACATTATTAGTGTTGCAGTTTTTCACCAAAAGCTAAATCGCCAGCATCTCCCAATCCTGGAATAATATAGCCTTTACTGTTTAAAGCGGGGTCTACAGCAGCAATCCATAAATGTGTATCATCATCAAAATAATTTGTTACAAAATCTACACCTTCTTGAGCGCCAATAACACTAGCTAAATGAATTTCTTTAGGAGTACCAAACGGTTTTAAAGCTTCAAAAGTTGCAACCATAGATTGTCCGGTTGCTAACATAGGGTCTGCCAAAATAAGGGTTTTGCCCTCTAAATCTGGGCAAGCTAAATATTCAACAATAATTTCAAAACTTTCAGGATTATCTTTATGATGTCTGTAAGCCGATATAAACGCATTTTCAGCTTTATCAAAGTAATTTAGTAACCCGTTATGTAAAGGGACACCAGCTCTTAAAATAGAGCATAGTACAATATCATTTTCTAATAAATTAACGTTACATTTTCCTAAAGGCGTTTCAACGGTGGTTACTTTGTAATCTAAAGATTTACTCATTTCATACCCAAGAATTTCTCCTATGCGTTCAATATTACGCCTAAAGCGCATAGCATCATTTTGAACATGAATATTTCGTATTTCAGAAAGAAAAGTATTTAAAATAGAATTTTGTTGGTTAATGTTGTGAACTTGCATAAACAGGATATTATTTCACAAGTAAAGTTATTAAATTAAAGTATATTTGTTCATTAAATTTTTAGAATATGTTTACCAAAAAAGCTAATAAAATATTTCAAGACGTTATTGAAGAATATCATAAAATTGATTCAGTAGATCAACCTTTTAAAAATGCTTATGATAAAACCGATTTAATAGAGCATTTATTATACAGAAAATGTTGGATTGACACCGTACAATGGCACTATGAAGACATTATTAGAGATCCACAAATAGATCCTGTTGCAGCCTTAAAACTAAAAAGACAAATTGATGCTTCTAACCAAGATAGAACCGATATGGTGGAGTACATTGATAGTTATTTTTTAGAAAAATATAAAGATGTAACACCAAAAGATAATGCCACAATAAACACCGAAAGTCCTGCGTGGGGAATAGACAGGCTATCTATTTTAGCATTAAAAATTTATCATATGAATGAAGAGGCTACTCGTACTGATGCCTCAGATGCACACAGAGAAGCTTGTCAAAAAAAATTAGATGTTTTGTTAGAGCAACGTGTAGATTTATCTACTGCCATTGACACACTTTTAAGCGATATTGAAAAGGGCGATAAATACATGAAAGTGTATAAGCAAATGAAAATGTATAATGATGATGAGCTAAATCCTGTACTTCGTTCTCAAAAGTAGTTAGCGTGTTACACATTGAACTTGCCAAAATGTTGTTTAACATGTTGTTTCAATAATTTACAAAATGACAAAGCCCAAGCACATACTTGTTATAAGACTCTCTGCTATGGGTGATGTTGCTATGACTGCTCCTGTTTTAAGAGCATTAATTACAAAATATCCCGAGCTTAAAATTACCGTTTTAACTCGGGATTTTTTTGCGCCTTTTTTTAGAGATTTACCTAATGTAAAGGTGTTTCCTGCAGCGGTAAAAACAAAACACAAAGGCGTTTTTGGGTTGTATAAACTTTCTAAAGAACTAAAAGCTTTAGAGATAGATGCTGTAGCCGATTTGCATAATGTTTTACGAAGCAACATTTTAAAAATATTCTTAAAAGGGTTTCCTTTTGTTCAAATTGATAAGGGAAGAGAGGAAAAGAAAAAACTAGTTTCAGGTACTTTTTTTAAAGCTTTAAAAACCACACACCAACGGTATGCCGATGTATTTAAAAAACTAGGTTTTGAGGTTGATTTATTAAATCCTAACTTTCCTAAAAAAGTGCCTCTATCAAATAAGTTACAGTTGCTTTTAGGAGATTCTTTTAAAAAGAAAATAGGCATTGCTCCTTTTGCAGCTCATGAAAGTAAAATGTATCCGCTTCATTTAATGGAAGAAGTAATTAGTGAACTTTCAAAGGAACATTTGGTTGTTTTATTTGGTGGTGGAAAAACAGAAACAGAAATTCTTAGTGGTATAGAAAACACATTTGATAACGTAGTTAACATAGCTGGGAAATTAACACTTAATGAAGAATTGGATGTTATTTCAAATCTAGATGTTATGTTGTCTATGGATTCTGGAAATGCCCATATTGCAGCCATGTTAGGCATAAAAACGGTAACCGTTTGGGGCGTAACACACCCATACGCTGGTTTTGCACCATTTAACCAACCAGAAGATTTTTGCTTGTTGGCAGATAGAACGCAATATCCAAAAATTCCAACATCGGTTTATGGAAACAAATTCCCTGAAGATTACAAAGATGCAGCAGGGAGTATTGCCCCAAAGACAATTATTAATAAGATTATTTCTGTAATTTAATATTTGTTTTAAACATCATCATAATCTACAATAATTGTTGGGGTTGTTGGTTGCGCTTGACAGGTAAGAATTAAACCTTCGGCAACTTCACTTTCGGTTAAAATATTGTTTTGTCTCATAGTGGCTTTACCTTCTTTTATTCTAGCTAAACAACTACTACAAATACCGCCTTGACAAGAGTAAGGAGCATCTAAATCTTCGTCTAGGGCAGCTTCAAGAATGGTTTGTTTTTGAGACATTTCAAAAGTGGCTTCTTCGTCATCAACAATAACAGTTATTTTTGTTTTTCCGTTGGCAACGTTAACATCGTTAATTTCATCGGGCTTTGCTGCTTTAAATAATTCAAAATGAATACGGTTTTCATCAATGCCATTTTCGGTTAAAACATCTTTAACAGTGTGTATCATAGCTTCTGGACCGCATAGGTAGCAAGCATCAACTTCAATATGTTTATACTTGTTTTTCATTACATAATTAACGGTGCTTTTTTCAATTCTACCAAAAATGGCGTTTTCTTCATCTTTTTGGCTAAATACAAACTGAATAGAGAATCGGTCTTTATATTGGTGTTGTAACTCAAGAAGTTCGTTTAAAAACATAGTGTCTTTGGTAGTTTTATTACCGTACACCAATATTACGTGGCTGTTAACTTCTTCTTCTAAAGCGCATTTTATAATGCTTAAAATGGGTGTAATACCACTGCCGGCAGCAAAAAGGGCAATGTTTTTTGTTTTTTTATCGTTAGGCTCAAAAACAAACCTACCGTTAGGGGTAGAAACTTCTAAAGTGTCTCCTACTTGTAACTCTTTATTTGCGTAAGCCGAAAATGTGCCATCAACAACTTCTTTAATAGCTACTTTTAGTTCACCACTTTTTGGAGATACACATAAAGAATAATCGCGTCTTACTTCATTACCGTTTATTGTTGTTTTTAAAGTAATGTATTGTCCCGCTTTAAAAGCAAAGGCGCTTTTTAAATTTTCGGGTAAATTAAAACTAATACTAACAGCTTTTTCTGTTTCTCTTTTTATATTTTTAATGCTAAGTTTATGGAATGAAGACATGTGTGTGTTTTTGACAAAAATAATGAAGCTTTAAGTTTTTGCCGAAAGTTTTTTAACTTACTTGTAACAAACCAGCTGTTTTTTTTACTAACAACCATAATTCAATTAGTGCAAATCTTTAAATTTTAAATAAAAATGAAAAAAGTATTATTTGTTTGTCTTATAATGTTGGCTTTTGCAACAAACTCTAATGCACAGGATGCCTCAGAATTTAAAACTAAAACCATTGAATTTATTAAATTAACCGGAGCAGCAACTGCTTTTGATAATGCCATAAAGCAATTGGGAGCTATGGTTTCTGAAGAAAATAAAGAAGCCTATTTTAAAGAAGCAAACGAAACATTAGTGGGTTTATACGATAAGATGGCGGAGTTATACATGAGTGAATTTACACAACCTGAAATTGACGAATTAATAAAATTTTACCATACCGATTTAGGTAAAAAACTAGCAGACAAACAATTAAAACTTACACAACGTGCCATGGCTTTTGGGCAATCTTGGGGAATAGAAGTACAAGGTATTGCAGCAAAATATAACTAAACCATGATAAAGCATTTTATAAATTTAGAATGGAAAGCCTTTTTTAGATCACCTTCTTTTAAAACCAACCTGTTTTTTAAAATTCTTTTAGGCTTTAGTGCACTATGGATGATTGTTTCATTTTTAAGCATGGGTGTTGGGGCTTATTTTTTAATAAAAAACCAGTTAAATACAGATCCTCTAGTTTTTCTTAATAACTACTTAATTTTTTATGTGGTGGGAGATTTATTGTTTAGGTATTTTCTTCAAAAGATGCCTATTGTAAACAT
Source organism: Seonamhaeicola sp. S2-3 (assembly GCF_001971785.1). NCBI lineage: Bacteria > Pseudomonadati > Bacteroidota > Flavobacteriia > Flavobacteriales > Flavobacteriaceae > Seonamhaeicola > Seonamhaeicola sp. S2-3. The sequence continues at coordinate 1,521,361 of NZ_CP019389.1, forward strand.
AAGGCCATTGCTGTATTTACCCATAAAAAAAGGAAAAGTAATTCATTTTGCTTTAAACAAAACAGTGTTGTCTTTTTTTAATATTGTACATGCTTTCTTTTTTGTGCCATTTTCTGTGGTGTTACTCATTGAGGGATATCCGTTTTTAAATGTATTAGGTTGGCATTTAGCCTTAATGGCATTAATTTTTTGTAACAATTTTATTAATGTATTTGTTAATAGTAAAGATGGTGTTTTCTATACTGTTTTAGCAATTTTACTAATTTTTGGAGGCTTAAAATATTATGAAATTTTTGATATAACATTATACACAAAACCCGTTTTTCAAGCTTTTTATAATATTCAGTATACTGCGCTAATACCAATATTATTACTAGTATTTCTTTATAAAACAGCCTATAATTATTTTAAGAGTAATTTTTATTTAGATGGTGGTTTATCTAAAAAAATAGATATTGTTAAAAGTGAAGATTTTGCCTGGTTAAATAGATTTGGTAGTATTTCAACCTTTTTAAAGAATGATATTAGATTGATAAAAAGAAATAAACGCTCTAAAACAACCTTATTAATGAGCGCTTTATTTTTATTTTATGGGCTTTTGTTTTTTACAGACTCTATTGAAGCCTATAAAGGACCATTTTGGAGAATATTTGCAGGCATTTTTGTTTCAGGTGGATTCTTGTTTAGTTTTGGGCAATTTGTACCTAGTTGGGATAGCGCCTATTATCCGCTAATGATGAGCCAGAACATTAGATACAAAGAATATATTTCTTCTAAATGGTATTTAATGGTTATAGCTACGTTAGTTTCAACTATTTTATCGGCTTTCTATTTATATTTTGGGTGGCAAGCCTATGCAGCCGTAGTTGTGGGGGCTATTTATAACATAGGTGTAAATTCTCATATGGTACTTTGGGGAGGCGCATACATTAAAACCCCCATAGATTTAACCTCTAACAAAAAGGCGTTTGGAGATAAAAAATCGTTTAATGCAAAAACATTGCTACTAACCATTCCAAAACTTGTTTTACCTATGGTTATTTATGCTATTGGGCATTTTACTTTGGGCGAGGTGTTTGGGTTTGCCTTAGTGGCAATTTCAGGAATTGCTGGCTTACTATTTAAAAACAAAGTTTTTAACATTATTGAAAAAATATATAAATCTGAGAAGTACAAAACGCTTGCAGCTTATAAACAAAATGATTAAACATTATGATTACTACATCTAATCTTTCAAAAAAATATAATAATAATACGGTTTTAAATATTGAGTCTTTAGAGATTCCTAAAGGTCAAAGTTTTGGACTTGTTGGCAATAACGGCGCGGGTAAAACCACTTATTTTAGTTTATTGCTAGATTTAATTCAGCCTACAACAGGACACATTATAAATAATGAAGTTCAAGTAGATATAAGTGAAGATTGGAAACCCTTCACATCTGCCTTTATAGATGAAAGTTTTTTAATTGGTTACCTAACTCCCGAAGAGTACTTTTATTTTATTGGCGAATTACGCGGACAAAACAAAGCTGATGTTGATACTCACATAGCGCAATACAAGGATTTTTTTCATGGCGAAATTTTAAATCAGAAAAAATATTTAAGAGATTTAAGTAAAGGAAACCAGAAAAAAGCAGGTATAGTAGCTGCTTTAATAGGAAACCCAGAAGTAATCATTTTAGATGAACCTTTTGCTAATCTAGATCCAACAACTCAAATTAGGTTAAAAGGCATTGTTAAAGATTTAGCTAAAAAACAAGGTGTTACCGTTTTAATTTCAAGTCATGACTTACTGCATGTAACCGATGTTTGTGAACGTATAGTAGTATTAGAAAAAGGCGAAATTGTTAAAGACCTCATTACAAGTGATGCTACTTTAAAAGAACTTGAAGACCATTTTTCTGGATAGAATCCTTTAAAAGCCATTCTATTTTATAGCTATATTAGAAAAGATGTTTATTTTTACGTCTATATATAATAATAACTATACTTTTTAGTTATTTAATAGACTAAAAACCAGCACTTGAAAACATTGTATAAAGTCATATTTGCTTCGTTTTTTTCTGTTTTTTTAATTGTTAGTTGTTCTAGAAAAAAAGACAAATTTATTAACAGAAATTACCACGCTATTACTGCAGAGTATAATGCGCTATATAACGGATATAATGCCTTAGAACAAGGCAGAAATAACCTTAATCAAAATTATTTTGATGATTACTGGAATATCTTACCTATAGAGCGTATGCAAATATCAGATGAGGTTATACTTCCGGGGCAATCTAAAAATCAGGATTTCACAAGAGCCGAAGAAAAAGCGGTTAAAACCATTCAAAAACACAGTATGAATATTGAGGGGAAAGAAAGAAACCCTCAAATGGATGAAGCCTATTTACTTTTAGGTAAAGCGCGTTATTTTGATCAGCGTTTTATTCCTGCATTAGAAGCTTTTAATTACATACTATACAAATATCCAGCAAGTGATAAAATTAATCAAGCCAAAGTTTGGAGAGAAAAAACAAACATTCGTTTAGATAATAATGAACTTGCTATTAAAAATCTAAAACGCTTACTATTTCAAGAAGATTTAAAAGGTCAAGATTTAGCAGATGCCACCTCTATGTTGGCGCAGGCTTATATTAACACCAAATCTCTAGATAGTGCTATTACACAACTAGAAATTGCTTCAAACGCAACAAAAAGTAATGATGAACGCGGAAGGTATCGGTTTATTCAAGGACAACTTTATAATGAATTAGGATATAAAGACAGTGCTAATTACGCTTTTGACAGGGTTATAGAATTAAACCGAAAAACCCCTAGAATTTACATGATTAGCGCACACCTTGAAAAGATTAAAAACTTCGATTTTGAAAACGGTAATAAATTAGAAGCAACAGAATTACTTACAGAACTAGAAGAAAACAGAGAAAACCGCCCTTTTCTAGATAAAATTTATCATCAAATAGGCGTTTTTCATTTAAAAAATAAATCAGATTCTCTAGCAACCGCATATTTTAATAAATCATTACGAGAAAAATCAAGAGATAAAATCCTTATTGCAAGAAATTATGAAATTCTTGGTGATATGAATTTCAACAAATCCTTGTACAGAAATGCTGGTTTGTATTATGATAGCACTATGACAAATTTGGTTTTAAACTCAAAGCCATATAGAATTATAAAACGAAAGCGAGACAACTTAGAAGATGTTATTTATTATGAAGGTGTGGCTCAGGTAAATGATAGTATTTTACACTTAGTAAATTTATCAGAACCAGAAAGACTTGCTTATTTTGAAACATTTATTGATAAACTAAAGCAAAAAGCTGAAGAAGAAAAAGAAGCCCAAGAAAGACAAGAGGCACTAAAGCGTAATACAGGTTTAATAACCAGTAACAATTTAGTAAGAGGCTCTTCTACAGGAGGCACAGGGCAATCAACACTTTTTTATTTTTACAATCCAACAACGGTAGCTTATGGTAAAAATGAATTTATAAAAGTTTGGGGAGATAGAGCTTTAGAAGATAACTGGAGGTGGTCTAATAAAAGTAATTCTAGTGGAGCTAATGTTACAACAGCAAACAATGTTTTGGCAGCAGCAACTGAAGATGAATTATATAATCCAGATTTTTACATTTCTAAAATTCCTTCAGAACAAAAAGAAATTGATAGTATTTCAAAAGAAAGAAACTATGCTTACTATCAACTAGGATTAATTTATAAAGAGCAGTTTAAAGAACTTAACCTTGCCAAAGACAAGTTTCAGGAGTTGTTAAAAAGTAACCCAGAAGAGCGTTTGGTGTTGCCATCAAAATACAACCTTTATAAAATTTATGAAGCTTTGGGTGAAAATGATGAAGCTTTAATAGCCAAAGAAGAGATAATTAAAAATTACCCAGAATCTAGATATGCCACTATTTTAAGTAATCCAGAGTTAATTTCAGATAAAGACGAAAACAGTCCAGAACGTTTATACGAAGCTTTATATGTTAAACATGAAAATCAGGAATATGCTGAGGTAATTTCAAAATGCGAAGAATATATAAACACCTATGATGGCGAAGCCATTGTTTCAAAATTTGAACTTTTAAAAGCTACAGCCATTGGTCGTTTATATGGTTTTGAGGCTTACCAAAAAGCCATCAATCATGTAGCGGTAACTTATGCTAACACATCAGAAGGGGTGCAAGCTCAAAACATAGAAACTAACGTTTTACCAAAAATAGCCAATAAAGAATTTGTAGATGAAAACAGTGATATATCTGGCCATTACAAGGTTATCTACCAGTTTAATAACACAAAACTAGAAGCTATAAAAGAATTTCAAAAAACTCTAGATGAGGTGCTTAAAAACATTAAGTACTACCAGTTAACGTCGTCTATAGATGTATATAATCAAAACACTATCTTTGTGGTAGTACATGGTTTAAAAAATAGGCAAGTAGCCAAAACGTTTAATCAGCTTTTAAGTAAAGAGGATAAGAAAAAAATAAAAAAACCTTACTTTGCCATGGCATCAGCAAACTATCAAATAATTCAAATTCATAAAAACTTAGATACTTTTTTAAACGTGTATAATAATTAAACCGATTTTTATGTTTTCAGAAAAAAAAAAGAATAAAATGGTAGAAAATACACCACACCAAAACATTATAGCTCAAGGTACTAAATTTGTTGGCGATTTAAGTAGTGCTGGCGATTTTAGAATAGATGGTACCGTAGAGGGAAATATAAAAACCTCAGGAAAAATAGTTGTAGGTAAAGAAGGTTTTTTAAAAGGAACCTTGCAAGGAACCGACGCCTATTTTGAAGGTAAATTTTCTGGTAAATTAACATTATCTGGCACTTTAACATTAAAGGCATCAGCGTATATTGAAGGCGAAGTTATTGCTGGTAAATTAGCTGTTGAACCCGGCGCTACGTTTAATGTAACTTGTGTAATGAAGGGAACGGTTAAAGAAATGAATAATGGCGGGAAAAGAAAACCGGAAACCGAAAAAACAGCTTAAAAACGCAGCAATACTTTCTGGAGTCGCTATCCAAATGGGTGTTACTATTTACCTATTTGTACTTTTAGGTAAGTGGTTAGATTCTAAATACAACAACGGCGATAAACTTTTTATAATTATAACTACACTTGCTGGTGTTGGCGTGTCTCTATACGCCGTGGTTAAACAACTTAACCGATTAAATAATGACTAACCCTTTTTTTAGTTTTATAGTTAAAACCTCAGTACTATTTATAATAGCCTTTGCATTGCACTTAGGGGCGTTATATTTACTAAACAATGCGCTATTTAAAGACTATATAGTACTTTCTTATGTTGTAAATTTTGTACTTGTAATTTTGGTGTTTGGAACACTTTATCTGTTCAGAAATAAATACAAAAGTCAACTTGGTTTTTTGTTTTTAGCAGGAAGCGTTGTAAAATTTGCTGTTTTTTTTATTGTTTTTCAACCCCTTTTTAAACAAGATGACCTTATTTCTAAACTAGAATTTGCTTCGTTTTTTGTGCCTTATTTAACAGGTTTAATTATAGAAACTATAAGTCTAAGTAAATGGTTAAATAAATTAGATTAAACTACTTCATAACCCCTTGAAATACATCTGTTGAAATAAAAGGTAAAATAGTTTTTGTTTTTGAGATAAAAAGCTACCTTTGCACCGATTTTTAAGCCACTATTATTTAAAGTGATATGCGTAGAAAAATAGCTTTTAAGCCGATTACATTATTACTACTTTTAATAACCTTTGCGTCTTTTGCTAAAGAAGACAATCAACATGGTGAGCCTGAGGGCGATTTAAGAAGTGAAATCAAAGAATACATCCAGCACCACTTGCTAGATTCTTATGATTTTAATTTGTTTTCATATGAAAACGGAGAGAAACATTTTGGGTTTCCGTTACCTGTAATTCTTTGGGATGATGGTTTAAAAGTGTTTATGTCATCTAAGTTCCACCACGGAGAAGCCGTTGCTGAGGTTGGAGGGAATCATTATAAACTTTACCACAATAAAATATATAAAACAGATGCTGAAGGCACCATTAGTTATGATGCTGAACACCATCCAACAAATGCAAAACCGTTAGATTTTTCAATCACTAAAAACGTTGTTTTAATCGCCATGGTTTTTGCTATTATGTTTTTTATGTTTAGTAGAATGGCTAAATCATACCAAAAGAACAATGGTATGCCAAAAGGTATGGGGCGTTTTCTAGAGCCTATTGTGCTTTATGTAAGAGATGAAATTGCCATTCCTAATATAGGAGAAAAGAAATATAAAAAATACATGAGTTATTTGTTAACCGTATTTTTCTTTGTTTGGATAGTTAACTTATTTGGGTTAACACCAATAGGAATGAATGTAACAAATAACATAGCAGTAACCCTGTGTTTAGCTTTAATAACATATTTAATTACAACATTTTCTGGTAATAAAAATTATTGGAAACACATTTTCTGGATGCCTGGTGTACCAGTGCCTATGAAAATTATATTAGCTCCAATAGAGTTATTAGGTACGTTCATTAAACCTTTCGCGTTAATGATTCGTTTATATGCTAATATTACAGCGGGTCACGTGGTATTAATGAGTATTATTGGTATGATGTTTATTTTTAACAATTGGTTAGGAAGCTCATTATCATTTTTATTAGCCTTTGTTTTAGGTATTTTAGAGTTGCTAGTGGCGGCTTTACAAGCATATATTTTTACAGTATTATCGGCACTTTATTTTGGAATGGCAGTAGAAGACCATGACCATCACTAAGCGCGTTTTTAATTTGAATGTTTAATTTTTAAATATATATATTTATGGAAATTCCAGCTATCGTAGGAGCAGGTTTAGTAGTAATTGGAGCAGGAATCGGAATCGGTAAGATTGGTGGTTCAGCTATGGAAGCAATTGCACGTCAACCAGAAGCTACTGGTAAAATTCAAACGGCTATGCTTATTGCAGCAGCTTTAATTGAAGGTATTGGATTTGCTGCATTATTTGCAGTGTAAAACAAAAACAAAGAAACAGCTATAACGGTTGGTTATAGCTGTTCTTTTTAAATTAAACAAAAAGTTTTTTTAGAAATATAAATTATTATGGAAGAATTATTTGGAGGCTTTTCTTTAGGATTGTTTTTTTGGCAAGCTGTACTTTTTTTAGCATTAGTGTTTTTGTTAAAAAAGTTTGCATGGAAACCAATTTTAGATTCTGTAAACAATAGAGAAGAAGGTATAAAAAACGCTCTTGAAGCAGCAGAAAATGCTAAAAAAGAGATGGAAAATCTTCAAGCTGATAACGAAAAGTTATTAAAAGAAGCTAGAGCAGAACGTGAAGCTATGTTGAAGGAAGCTAGAGACATCAAAAACAAGATGATTGAAGATGCTAAGGATGAAGCTAAAGAAGCAGCCGCAAAATTAATGACTCAAGCTCAAGAGGCTATTCAAACCGAAAAGAAAGCTGCTATTTCAGAGTTAAAATCTCAAGTAGCAAACTTATCTATTGAGATAGCTGAAAAAGTAGTTCGTGATGAATTATCTAACAAAGACAAACAAGAAAAATTGGTTGAGTCTATGTTAGGTGAAGCAACTTTAAACTAATAATTATATAATGGCAGGAACTAGAGCAGCAATACGTTACGCAAAAGCAGCACTTAGTTTAGCTGGCGATCAAAAAGCAGCTGAAGCTGTTAATAATGATATGATTGCTATTGCAAAAACCATTTCTGATAGCGAAGAATTAGACCAAGTACTTAAAAGTTCTGTTGTTAAAACAGAAATTAAAAGCGCTGTTTTGTCTAAAATTTTTCCAAAACTAAATAAAATTAGTTCAGATCTATTCAATTTATTAATAGATAATAAAAGGATTGGTATTTTAGGTGATGTTGCCCAAAAGTATACGGAGTTATTTGATGTGCTTAACAATAAAGAAATAGCACAAGTTACTACCGCTATACCAATGACTAAAGACCTTGAAAAAAAGGTGTTAACAAAAATAAAAGAGTTAACAAGTAAGGCTGTAGAATTAGAAAATATTGTAGACGAAAGCATCATAGGAGGCTTCATTCTACGCATAGGAGACAAGCAATATAATGCAAGTGTTCAAAACAAACTAAATAGATTAAAAAGAGAATTTTCAATAAACTAAAAGATAGTTTTATAAATAAATTAAAAGATGGCAGAAGTAAAACCAGCTGAAGTATCAGCAATCTTAAAGCAACAACTAGCAGGATTTGAGGCATCTGCTTCATTAGAAGAAGTAGGAACTGTTTTAACTGTTGGTGATGGTATTGTTCGTGCGTATGGACTTTCTAATGCTCAATATGGTGAGTTAGTAGAATTTGAAGGAGGTTTAGAAGGAATTGTACTTAACCTTGAAGAAGATAACGTAGGTATTGTATTATTAGGACATTCAAAAGCAGTTGCTGAAGGTTCTACAGTTAAACGTACTGGTCGTATTGCATCTATTAACGTAGGTGAAGGTATTGTTGGTCGTGTTGTTGATACACTTGGAAATCCAATTGATGGTAAAGGCCCAATTGCAGGAGAAACTTACCAAATGCCATTAGAGCGTAAAGCACCAGGGGTTATTTTCCGTGAGCCAGTTACAGAACCATTACAAACAGGTATTAAGTCTATTGACGCCATGATTCCTGTTGGTAGAGGGCAACGTGAGTTGGTGATTGGAGACCGTCAAACTGGTAAAACAACGGTTTGTATTGACACCATCTTAAATCAAAAAGAATTTTACGATGCAGGTGAACCTGTATACTGTATATATGTTGCTGTAGGGCAAAAAGCATCTACTGTAGCAAACATTTCTAAAGTATTAGAAGAAAAAGGAGCACTTGCATATACTACTATTGTAGCTGCAAATGCATCAGACCCTGCACCAATGCAAGTATATGCACCTATGGCAGGAGCTGCAATTGGAGAGTATTTTAGAGATACTGGTCGTCCAGCTTTAATTATCTATGACGATTTATCTAAACAAGCGGTTGCATATCGTGAGGTGTCGTTATTATTACGTCGTCCACCAGGACGTGAGGCCTACCCTGGAGACGTTTTCTACTTACACTCTCGTTTATTAGAGCGTTCTGCAAAAGTGATTAATGATGATAATATTGCTAAAGAAATGAACGATTTACCAGAAAGCCTTAAGCCATTGGTAAAAGGTGGTGGATCTTTAACAGCTTTACCAATTATTGAAACACAAGCTGGTGACGTATCAGCATATATTCCAACAAACGTAATTTCTATTACAGACGGACAGATTTTCTTAGAGTCAGATTTATTTAACTCTGGTGTGCGTCCTGCAATTAACGTAGGTATTTCAGTATCTCGTGTGGGTGGTAATGCACAGATTAAATCTATGAAAAAAGTAGCAGGTACATTAAAATTAGACCAGGCTCAGTTCCGTGAATTAGAAGCATTTGCTAAATTCGGATCAGATCTTGATGCTGCTACCATGAATGTAATTGAAAAAGGAAAACGTAACGTAGAAATTTTAAAGCAAGCACAAAACGATCCATTTACTGTAGAGGATCAAATTGCAATTATCTACGCTGGGTCTAAAAACTTATTAAGAGACGTTCCTGTTGAGAAAGTAAAAGAATTTGAAAGAGATTTTATTGAGTTTTTAAATGCTAAACACAGAGATGTTTTAGATACTTTAAAAGCAGGTAAACTAACAGATGAAGTAACAGACACATTAACTAGTGTTTGTAAAGATTTAGCAGGTAAATATGCGTAAATAGATTTTAGTTTTGAGTAGTAAGATATAATACATCTAACTACTGAATACTCAATACTAATAACTAAAATATGGCAAACTTAAAAGAAATACGTAACAGAATAACATCGGTATCTTCTACTATGCAGATTACCAGTGCCATGAAAATGGTATCGGCTGCAAAGTTAAAGAAGGCACAAGATGCTATTACTGCAATGCGTCCTTATGCAGATAAATTAACTGAGTTATTACAAAGTTTAAGTGCCACTTTAGATGCAGATTCTGGAAGCAAATTTGCAACACAACGCGAAGTAAACAAGGTGCTTATTGTAGCAATAACTTCAAACAGAGGGTTGTGTGGTGCATTTAACTCTAACATCATTAAAGAAGTTACAAGATTAGCTAATGAAAAGTACACAGGTAAAGATGTGTCTTATTTAGCTATTGGTAAAAAAGCAAATGATGCGTTTGGAAAATCTGGAAAGGTAATTGCAAACCATAGTGATGTTTTTGATGATTTAACCTTTGATAATGTTGCTCAAATAGCTCAAAGTTTAATGGATAAATTTGTTGAAGGCGAGTTTGATAAAATCGAATTAGTGTACAATAAATTTAAAAATGCAGCAACTCAAATTGTTGTTACAGAGCAATTTTTACCAATTGTACCTGTTGAAGATGGTGGAAATACTTCTGGCGATTATATTTTTGAGCCTTCAAAAGCAGAAATTGTTGAGCAATTAATTCCTAAATCTTTAAAAACACAATTATTTAAAGGGCTTAGAGATTCTTTTGCTAGTGAACACGGTGCGCGTATGACTGCAATGCACAAAGCAACCGATAACGCTACAGAATTAAGAGATCAACTTAAATTAACTTATAATAAAGCACGTCAAGCCGCTATTACCAACGAAATTTTAGAAATTGTTGGTGGTGCAGAAGCGCTTAACAACTAATTTGGTTTAACCAAATTTAGTAGAAAGTATAGGCCTTACCTTTTTTGGTAAGGCTTTTTTTATGGCATCAAATTTGAATTTATATCTTTATAAAATAAGTTTGATAAATGATTTTAATAAAAAAAATAGCAATTTCACTGGTTTGGTTACTTTTTATAACTTGTTTTTTACAATGTAAAAGTGCTAAAATGTTTGAAACAAAGCCCCCTATGCAATTAGGAAATGTATATTACCAGCATTGGGTTTCTGGAGTAAAAGGTGCTGGTTCGGGATATAATATTTTTATTCCTATAAAGTCAAACTCTAATAAAACTGTGTTAGATAGTGTTTATTTTAAAGGAAAAAAGGCCAAATTAGAACAACGCGATAATTTATTTATTGGTAGATTTAAATTAGAGCTTAACCCTAAAGAAGATGTTATTTTAAGCAATAAACCATTTGCTGAATATGGAAATAAGGCACCTAAATTACCAGAAAAAATACCATTTGAATTGAATGAAACCGAGTGTGTAGTCAGTTTTATGGAAAACGGTGAGGTTAAGTATTTTAAAATTAATGAGGTTTATAAAAAAGAATCAGAAATTTATCAAAGTATGCCGCCTAAAAATAAAACCCCTTTAGATGATAAATTTTCTAAATAGATACAGTGCATTTACAATTAATGTATAGTTTGGCTAACGTTTACTAAAAACGTATTTTTAACCTTGTTAATTGTTAAAAATTGAGTGCACTCAAAAAATTATTTAAGCAAACATTTATTTATGGTTTAGCCACAGTGCTACCAAGAATGTTAAGTTTTTTATTAGTTCCTTTATATACCACAAAAGGTGTGCTTTCTTCGGTGGCAGAGTATGGCGAAGTTTCTGTAATTTTTTCTTATTTCGTTTTGTTTAATGTGGTTTTGGCCTATGGTATGGAAACCGCTTTTTTTAGGTATTTCAATAAAGAAGATGATAAAAATAGTGTTATAGGCACATCGGCAATTTCATTAATAATCTCCTCTTTTGGCTTTTTTATTATAGCCTTTGTTTTTCAAGAGCAAATAGCATCTCTCATTAATATAAATGCAAAATACATCAACCTTGTTATTTGGATTTTATTGTTAGATGCCTTGGTAATTATACCATTTGCATGGTTAAGAGCAACACAAAAACCTGTAAGGTATGCCATTATAAAAATTTTGAATGTTGCCATTAATTTAGGGCTTAATTTATTCTTCCTATTGGCTTTAAAAGAACTAGTAGATAATGGTTCTTTATTTAAAATTATTTACAAACCAAACTTTGAAATCAACTATATTTTTATTTCCAACTTAGTAGCTAGTGCGGTTACGTTATTGTTTATGTTTCCGTTTTATTTTAAAGTTAAATATGTATTTAATATAGCATTATGGAAACGCATGATGCGTTACGCTTTTCCTGTATTAATTGCAGGTGTAGCCTTTTCAATTAATGAAACTTTTGATAGAATTCTATTAGATTATATTTTACCCGAAAATGTTGCAAAAACTCAAATAGGCATGTATTCTGCTTGTTATAAACTGGCGCTGTTTATGACCTTATTTGCAACGGCATATCGTTTAGGTATAGAGCCATTCTTTTTCAGTCATGCTAAAACAGAGAATCCGCAAAAAAATTACGCCAGAATACTTGAGTTTTTTGTAGCCTTAGGAGCGGTTATTTTATTAGTGGTAGTAGTATTTGCAGATATTTTAAAACCCATTATTGTTAGAAGCGAAGCCTATTGGGAAGCCATGTGGGTGGTTCCAATTATATTATTAGCTAATTTCTGTTTAGGTATTTACCACAATTTATCTGTTTGGTATAAAATAACAGATAGAACCAAGTTTGGGGCCTATATATCTATAGTTGGAGCCGTAATAACATTAGTTATCAATTTTGTATTTATTAAGCAGTATGGTTATAAAGCATCTGCCATTGCCACATTAGTAGCGTATAGTATTATGATGCTGTTATCGTATTACTTCGGAAGAAAATATTATCCAATTCCATACAACTTAAAAAAGATAGGGCTTTATTTAATTTTATCCATTGTATTATCAGGGCTATCTTTCTATCAATTTAGAGCCAATTATATTATAGGAATCTCAATGTTAATTGTATTTTTGGGCGTTATTTATTTTTCAGAAAGACAACAGATTAATCAATTATTAAAAAAATAACATGCAAATAAAAATTATAAACAAATCAAATCATAAATTACCACATTACGAAACCATTGCCTCTGCAGGCATGGATTTACGCGCTAGTTTAACCGAAGCTAGAATTCTAAAACCATTAGAGCGTACTATTGTAGGCACAGGATTGTTTATAGAGCTTCCTGTGGGTGTTGAAGCACAAGTACGCCCTAGAAGTGGTTTAGCAGCTAAAAAAGGCATTACAGTGCTAAATGCACCAGGAACAATTGATGCAGATTATAGAGGTGAAATAGGAGTTATTTTAGTAAATCTATCAAATGAAGAATTTACTATTAATAATGGCGAGCGCATTGCACAATTGGTTATTGCTAAACACGAACGCGCCCAATGGCAAGAGGTAGAAGCACTTTCTGAAACCGATAGAGGCGCTGGCGGTTTTGGAAGTACTGGAACTAAATAATTAAATAAACACATAACCGAATCAACTTTATATCATGAAAATAATAGTCCCAATGGCTGGTCGAGGTTCTCGATTACGCCCACACAGTTTAACCGTACCAAAACCATTAATTCCTGTTGCAGGACAACCCATTGTACACCGTTTAGTAAAAGATATTGCTAAAGTACTAAAACAACCTATTGAAGAAGTAGCCTTTGTTTTAGGAGACCCCGCATGGTTTGGAGATGATGTTGTTGAAAGTTTAACACAATTAGCCCAAGATTTAGGAGCCAAAGCTTCAATTTATCGTCAAGATAAACCCTTAGGAACTGGACATGCTATTATGAGCGCTAAACCCTCACTTTCTGGTCCTGCCGTAATTGCTTATGCAGATACGTTAATTCGTGCAGAATTTGATTTAGATCCAACTGCAGATAGCGTTATTTGGACTAAGCAAGTTGAAAACCCAGAAGCTTATGGTGTTGTAAAACTTAATGATAAGGAGGAAATTGTTGAGTTGGTTGAAAAACCAGAAACCTTTGTAAGTGACCAAGCAGTAATTGGTATCTACTATTTTAAAGATGTAGCCGTTTTAAAAAACAAATTACAAGAAGTGCTTGATGAAAACGTTATGAATGGTGGTGAATACCAAATAAACGATGGTATTAAGCGTATGATGGCTGATGGAAAAATATTTAAAACAGGTACTGTAGATGAGTGGATGGATTGTGGTAATAAAGCCATAACAGTTGAAACTAATGGTAAAATGTTAGACTTTTTAAAAGCCGATGGTGAAGAACAACTGGTAGCTAACTCAGTAACTTTAGAAAATGCCAAAATTATAGAACCCTGTTTTGTAGGTGAAAATGTTGTGCTTAAAAACACAACAGTAGGTCCTCACGTTTCTATAGGAAATGGCACTATTATTGAAGACTCAACTGTTAAAAACAGCTTAATTCAAACCAATACATCAATTAAAAATGCTAATTTAGATAATGCTATGATTGGTAATAACGTTAAATTTAATGGAAAATTTACAAGCATCAGTATAGGCGATTACTCCGTTTTAGAGTAGCATTTATTGGGTTAAGTATCTTTAATAATGAGCAAAAACAAAAATATAAGAACATTTTTATTCGGAATAATCTTTATTCCTATACTCACTTTTGCCCAAGTAAATTTTAATAAGACACCAGATGACGATTTAGGTGATGTAGAAGACCAATTTCAAGAAGCATTTTATGAAGCCTTAAAACAAAAAGGCATAGAAAACTATGATAAAGCCGTAGAGTCACTTTTAAAATGTATTGAACTAGATGGTTCTATTCCTGTTTTGTATTTTGAATTAGGTAAATGCTATAATAAAATTAAAAATTTTGGTTCTGCTGAAGATGCCTTTAAAAAAGCGGTAAATAAAGACCCAGACAATGAGTGGTTTTTAGATGAACTGTACGGTTTTTACATATCTCAAAATGAATACGATAAAGCTGTTAAAACGGTTAAACAGTTAGTAGAGTATCATCCTGATTATAAAGAAGATTTAGCATCTTTATACCTTAGAATGAAAAAGTATGATGAAGCATTAAAAATTCTAGATGAATTAGATGAAGAACATGGTATTTCTATCACTAGAGATATGATGCGCAATAGAATTTATGAGCTAACGGGTAAGAAAAAAGATCAAATTAAAAATCTAGAAAAGCGAGTTGATGATCATCCCGAAAAAGAATCAAATTACCTTGCGCTTATTTATAGATACAGTGAAAACAATCAAAAAGAAAAAGCCTTTGAAACGGCTAAAGAGCTTTTAAATATTAAACCAAATTCAAAATTAGTACACTTAGCACTATATAAGTTTTATTTAGATGATAATGATGCTGAAAAAGCCATTGAGTCTATGAAAATAGTAGTAAAAAGTAGTGAAATTAAACCCGAAGCTAAACTAAAAGTACTCACAGATTTTGTAGCATTTGTTAGTAAAAATCCGCAATATGAAACAGATCTTGTTGAAGCCACAGCTTTGGTAGAAGGCACTAACAATAGCAAAACCTTAACAGAACTAGGACAATATTATTTAGCTAAAAACAACAAAGAAAAAGCCTTAGAAAATTTTGAAGCAGCCTTAAAATTAGAACCTAATAATTTTGGAGTTTTAAAAAACGTTATGCTTTTATATTTAGATTTAAAAAAGTTTAATTTAGCTAATAATGCTAGTAGTAAAGCACTAGATAACTATCCATCACAGCCTTTGTTATATTTAATAAATGGGGTGTCATTTAATGAGTTAAACCAGCCCCAAAAAGCAATTGATGTGCTAGAGATAGGTTTAGATTATATTATTGATGATGTAAAAATGGAATCAGATTTTTACAACCAATTAAGTAAAGCTTATACTCTTTTAAACAATACCGCTAAAGCAAAAACGTTTAGTGATAAGGCAAAACAATTACAAAACACAAATTAATGCAAGTACGCTCTCAAGTCATAATAGTTTTATTTGCTTTGGTAATGTTTAGTTGTAAATCAGCAAAAACAGTAACCAGAGGAGAGGCTAATTATAATTTATCTTCAAAACAATTAATAAAGGAGAATTTAAAAAAGAGTCCAGATTATAAAACCTTAAAATCTACCCTAAAAATAACCTATGATGATGGTAAAACCTCTCAAAGTCATTCCGTTAGTTTTAGAGCAAAGAAAGATGAAGCTATATGGATGAGTGCTACATTTTCTGTAGTAAAAGCTCTAATAACTCCAGAGAAGGTGAGTTTTTATAATAAATTAGACAACACTTATTTTGATGGTGATTATAATTATTTAAGTGATTTGTTAGGTACAGAATTAGACTTTCAAAAGGTGCAGAATTTATTACTTGGCGATGCTATTTTCAATTTAAAAGATGGTAATTACAAAGTATCTGTTGATGACGGCACATATATCCTTCAACCCAAAAAACAACGAGAACTTTTTGAAATTTTCTTTTTGTTAGACCCTGCACTTTTTAAAGTAAAGTCTCAACAAATATCGCAGCCTGAAGAGTTTAGGCATTTACAAATTGATTATTTATCACATCAGGAAGTAGATAAACAAATACTACCCGAAAAAGTTAAAGTAATAGCCGTAGAAGAAAACCAAGAACTCATTATTGGGTTAGAGTTTAAAAACGTAACTTTAAATGAAGATTTAAGATTTCCGTTTAAAATTCCGTCAGGTTATAAAGAGATAAAACTTTAATGATTAAAGACGTTTCATCATATAAAATTGTTTTCGTTGTAGTTGTTTTGTTTGTTACTTCATTGGGTTTTTCTCAAAGTAATAAGCAAAAAGAATTAGAAATTAGAAGGCAAGAACTTAGACGAGAAATTCAAAAAATAAGTCAGTTAAGAGCCCAAGATAAAACAAAAGAACGGTCTGAATTAACATTAATTGAAGAGTATAATTATAAGATTAATGTTTTAGATAACTTAATTAAAGTTACCAACCAACAAGCCAATTACCTTAACAGAGAAATTAGTTCAAATCAAAAAGAAATAACTAGTTTAAGAAACGAATTAACACAGCTTAAGGAAGATTATGCTGCAATGGTGGTTAAATCTTATAAAAGTAAAAATCAACACAGTAGAATTATGTTTTTGCTGTCGTCTGCAGATTTTAAGCAAGCATATAAGAGGTTACAGTATATAAAACAGTACTCTAATCACCAAAGACAACAAGGCGAAACTATAAAAGCTAAAACTTTAGAGTTGCAAGAATTAAATAAGAGTTTGTTAAAACAGCAAGATGAAAAGAAGAAGCTTATAGCAGAAAATAGAGCCACACAACGCGCTTTATCGGCAGAACGAAGGCAGCATGAATTATTAATGCAATCTATTAGAAAAAACTTATCAAAATACACCTCTCAAATAAGGCAAAAGCAAAGAGAAGCCGATAGAATTGATAAAGAAATAGACAAAATTATTAGAGCCGAAATTGCTAAAACAAATAAAGCAGCGGGTAAATCGGTAACTTCAACAAATTTTGCCCTAACTCCTGCAGAAAAAGCATTAGCTTCTAATTTTGTAGCAAATAAAGGTAGGTTGCCTTGGCCTGTAGAACGTGGTAGAGTTAGTTTAAGATATGGGCGTCAACCCTCACCTATAGACAAATCTTTAATTATTAATAGTAACGGAGTACGTATTTCTACAAATAAAGGCGCTAAAGCACTAGCTGTTTTTAATGGTGAAGTAAGTAGTATACTTAAAATGAAAAACGTAAATCCTATTGTTATGATTCGTCATGGTAATTACGTAACCATTTATAAAAACCTATCTAAAATCTACGTTAAAAAAGGAGATAAGGTTACCACTAGGCAACCAATTGGCGAAATTTATACAAACCCCTCAAATGGAGAAACCATTTTAAGTTTTATATTAACTAAGGGGCTAATAAAGAAAATCCCGCCAACTGGATTGATAAAATGTAAAATTCCTGAAAGTGTAGAAATTCTACATTTTAGAATGGCGTTTTTTACACCCTTACAACAACATAGCCTTTTCTGGTTTTCTTATAGTGCTTTCCATTCCAAAAATAGTAACGCTTACCTTTAACTCTTACAATTTTGTAATGTTTTGGTAGTGTTTTTACAACCGTAACTTTGCTTACAGGTGTTGTGGTAACACGTGTTGCACAAGATGATAAATTAAACAATAAAAAGGCCGAAATTAAAATAACAAAAATTCTCATAGCAATATTGAATTTGGGTTAATATGCTATTAAGACTTGTAGAAAATAAAAAAGTTTAAAATTTACCTACTATATGTTATTATTCCATAAAGTAAGCCTTTAGTTCGGTAGCGTCGTGTGGATTTATTTTTCCAGCCAATAATAAACTAAGTTGTTTTCTGCGTAAAGCTGCATCAAAACGGTCTTTTTCAAGTTTAGTTTCAGGTATAACTTCGGGCACTGTAATGGGGCGCCCTGTTTCATCTACAGCCACAAAAGTATATATGGCTTCATTAGCCTTGGTTTTTTCGCCAGATTCTCGGTCTTCAATCCAAACATCAATAAACACTTCCATAGAGGTGTTAAAAGCTCTAGTAACTTTAGCCTCAACAGTAACTACACTACCTAATGGAACGGCTCTATTAAATGCCACATGATTAACAGAAGCAGTTACAACAATACGTCTGCTATGGCGTCTAGCAGCTATACTAGCGGCTCTATCCATTCGCGCTAAAAGTTCGCCACCAAATAAATTATTTAGCGGATTGGTTTCACCGGGTAAAACCATATCAGTTAGTATTGTTTTAGATTGTTCTGGTGTTTTTGCTTTCATTGAAGGTTATTTAATGATTGCAAAGGTACTATTTTTAGGATTTAAGTAAGAAGATACTTTGGAATGTAAATATCCTGATTTTTAGATTTTACGGAAAAACCACAGTTGGTTTTATAAAAAATTACAAAATAGGTCGTTTTTTGTACTTAAAACGCAGCAAATTTTTTCTTTTCTTTCGATATTTGAAGGGTTAATACTACGTATATTTGTGTTTATCCGTTTTTTTAAAAATTAATAACTGGCAAAGTTTTTAAATTCTATGAAACAAATATTTCCTGAAGAGGTATTAGAAAGTACGGTTGAAACGCATCAATTTAAGCATGGTAAAAAAAGTAAAATTATTTACACTATAATTTTAACCGCACTTATTTTAGTATTTGCGCTATTACCAATTATAAGAGTAGATATTTATACATCCTCTCGTGGTTTAATAAAACCAGATAAAGAAAGATTAGCAATTACTTCATTAAATTCTGGAAAAGTAATTTACACTAATTTAAAAAACAACCGCTTTGTTGAAAAAGGTGATACTCTACTAATTTTAGATGATAAGGTAGTTGATGAACAGATAAATTTATCAAAACAACAGATAACTGATTTTAATTTATTTATAGATGACCTATCATATTTAATTAATAACTCACATCCTGCAAGTTATAAAATAAAATCACCAAAGTTTAAAAAAGAATTTCTATTGTACAGTCAAAAACTTCAAGAACTACAAACTAGGTTTAAAAAACTAAAAAAAGACTATAACAGAAATAAGGTTTTGTTTGAAAAAGGAATAATTTCCAGAGTTGAATTTGAAGAAGTAACATTTAATTATGACCTAGTAAAAAATAGCATTAACCAACTAAAACAACAACAGCTCAATACGTGGCAGGCAACATTAACCGAGTATAATAATACTTTGTTGGAAATTAAAAGTAAAACAAAACAATTACTAGAAAATAAATCTCAATTTGTCATTAAAGCACCAACTACTGGTACTTTAATTGGTGTTAAACCTATCGAAAAAGGGAGTTATATAAATGCAGGAGAAGCGTTAACCAGTATATCACCCAATACCAACCTAGTTGTAGAATGTTTTATAAGCCCCCAAGACATTGGTTTATTAAAACTAAATAACCCAGTAAACTTTCAAATAGATGCTTATAATTATAATCAATGGGGTTTGGCAACTGGAAAAGTAATAGAAGTAGGAAAGGATATTGAAATTATAGATAATACTCCTGCATTTAAAATTTTATGCCAATTAAACGAAAAAGAATTAAGCTTAAAAAACGGATTTAAAGGGCAGTTAAAAAAAGGAATGACCCTAAATGCTCAATTTAAATTAGCAGAACGGAGCTTATTTAATTTGTTATATGATAGAGTAGATGATTGGTTTAACCCGAGTCAAAAAGATTTTACAAGTATTAATAATTAAAATAGCAGTTTACTTTTAACCCCAAATTACAAAGTTTACATGAAAAATATTAAACATTTAGAACGCCTACAGCAGTTACACTTACGTATTGAGCAAGAAAACACGGGTACACCTAAAGAATTGGCTCGTTTCATGAATATTAGTGAGCGTTTACTTTATAATTTAATTGAAGAATTAAAAGATATTGGTGCGCCTATTCACTACAACCGTAGCTTAAAAACATATTATTATAATGATGACTTTAAATTACAGATTAAAATATCGGTAACGGCTTTAAGGAATAATGAAATTTTACAATTATTTGGGGGCACATACCTTTTAAGACCAAATAATTTGATTAAAGAACTTTGCAGTTAATTACTATAAATTAGAAATGTAAAATGAGGCAAATTATAATTACATATGAATTAGTTACTTTTTGGAATTAATGTTAACTAATTAAATATTTTTTTGTGAAAAAGTTAGGGTTTATGTTCTGACTTTTACTATATACTATTTTATACTATGCAAAATATTTTGTACTGCTGATGAATATTTTTTCGAAATTATATTGGTTTTTGAAAAACCCTAAATTAATTGAAAAAGCTAAAACTCCATTTTTTAAAACTTTCAAAGAATTTATGTTTTTTGATATTGTTATAACACTTGGATGGGCTTTTTTGGTGACCATATTGATATTGTCATTTGAACAATTTGAAGAAGTTTTCAAAACGAAAAAAGCTATTAATACTAGTGTTGCCAATAAGCTTTTTATTACAGCCTTAGTCGCACCTTTAATTGAAGAAACTGCTTATAGACTTAGTTTGAAAATTAATAGATTGAATATCTCAATAAGTATAGGAACTCAGATTATTCTATATTTATTTATTTTTAGAGTAATCAATTTTCCTTTGCACTTAAGGATAATATTAATGGGAGGTGTTTCATTAATTATTTATTTAGTAATTAATAAAACATCCGTTCTTTATTTAAAGAAAAAGAAGCGGTTTTTTATTTATTATAATATAATTGCATTTAGTTTACTTCATGCTTTTAATTTTTCATTTACTTCTGTTTTACAATATTCGTTTATTCCTTTTTTAGTATCCCTGCAATTCTGTTTCGGATTATATTTAAGTTATGCAAGATTAAGTTATGGTTTTAAAAATGTACTGTTATTTCATGTTTTTCATAACTTGATGATTATTTTAATTAGTCAAATTGCTTTTTGATAAAACCTTAGCCGATATTCTAAAAATATTTCCCAATACTTTAATGTATATATCTAAACTGAATATATATCATAAGTATTTTCAACTATCATTGTAATAATAAAAAATTTACTGCAAGGTTTGTGCAGTGGAATCAAATAAATTAGTGATGTCAAAAAAAGTCGAGCTCGATCTAGATTAGACGTAATCTATATTCTTTTTGATAAAAATGTTTAATAATCAAATTTATATTTATGAGAAATTTAGAAAAATTTGGTGTTCTAGAGTTGAACACAAAAGAACTTAATTGTACTGAGGGAGGAACACTAAATCCTTTTGGTCATATTGTAGAGATAGCAGCATTTGGTTTAGGCTTTCATTCTACATTTTGGAGCGCGGTAAAAGAAGCCGCCAACAGTGTGACTGACTCACATTATGATGCGTACCATTAAAAACATTAATGATTATGAAATTAGAATATTTAAATTATGAAGAAAGTATAGCTATCAATGGAGGTAATAACATTGAAGCTGGAAAGGCTGTTGGTGAAGTGGCAGGTAAAGTAGTTGGAGTAATTTTGGGAACTATAGTAACAGCATTACACATATTAACACATGAGATGAGGCCATAATAGACCAATTGATTCACTTAATTTCTAAAAAGAAGCTGTTTTTTAAACAGCTTCTTTTTTTATTCATAATAATCATTAAAAACTATGATTTAAACAAAAACTAAAGATATACTGCAAACTTTTTGCAGTAAACCCATTTAATATTGCCATATAAATACTATTTGTGGCAAGCATAAAAAAATAACAACATGATATAATTAGATTGTATGTTTAGTATCCATAGCATCTAATAAAATAACATAAAACTCCAATGCAACATTGGTTTAAAAGAGGCTTTAAAGCACGCAAGTCAATTATTTTTTCACTGCAAGGTTTGTGCAGTGAATCGGTATAAATTAGAGGCATCAAAAAACAAAGTAAGATCTAGTAAGGTTAAATATAGCCTGTTTGTGATTTGATAAGTTTTGCAAAACGTTAATAAAAAAGTTTAACAATTAAAATTTTATTTTTATGAAAAATTTAAAAAATTTTGGTGTTCAGGAGTTGAATGCTAAGGAAATTAGAGAAACTGAAGGTGGTGGTAGATTTGCAAAATTTGTTGGTTGGTGTTATGGTACAATAGCTAGATATTATAACAGAGGAGGAGTACACACACAATATGGGGTTTAATTAAAAAAATAATATTTATGAAAAATATAGAAAAATATGGAGTTGAGGAGTTGAATGCTATAGAGATTCAAAAAATTAATGGAGGAATTTTGGATAAAGTTCTTAAAGGAATTGCTGCTTTGGTTTTTTGGCATTGGGATAATTGGGATGATATTAAAGCTGGTTTTGAAAGTGCTCAGCAATAAATATCTATATTTTTTTAAGATTGACAGTAATGATTTCATTACTGTCAACCTTTTTTAAATAAAAAATAGATGGGTTCTTTAAATTTAATTTTATGAGTAAATGTATTGTTAAACTCAATATTATAAATACCATTGTTATAATTCTTTTAATCATTTTAGTCATTATTAATGGAGAGTACTTAAGACCCCAATTTAGATATTCACAATTCTTAAACCCAATTTTTGGCTCCTTGCCAAACTTTGTTGGCTCTTTTGTTATTTTTATAATGATATTGAGTACTTTCATAAAAAAAATTCTTGCCAAGAATGAAATAGGTAACATTAAGTACTTGTTAATAATATTTGGATTTTTAGTTTTTTTGTTTCTTACAATTGAGGAATATTTCCCGTTTTTTACTGGAAGTAAAACTTTTGATATTTATGATATCATTGCAAATATGCTAGGAATATTATTTGCTTACATTTTCTTTGTTTTTTTGATAAATAGATGCCTAAAAAAGAAGAGTACTGCATTATAATATTATGATTCTAAAAAGATTAAACTTAAATTCGTATTTGGTTAAATCAAATAGATTATTATTTCTCCTTATTAGTACTTTTTTAGGAGTTGTTATTAATTTTTTTCTATCATTTATTTATTATGATTTATTAGGCATAGATTTAGGTCAGGAAAATGACTCACTTCTTTCTATACCAAAAAATATGCAATTCATTTTAGAAACAAAGAAAAAATATCAGGCTATATATATATATTAGATTCAACTTTTGCAATTATAAAGGCCGAATTTAAACAATCATCTGGTTTTAACCATTTTTTGTTTTCACCAGAGAAGCGTAAGTATTTAAACTACACAGTTACTTATGAACAGGGTAAAGATAGCCTTTGGAGATTTAAACAATCTAATTATAAAACAGCATTTAAAAGGAAAAACAAGGTACTCGTTTTGTCTAGTGAATATGTTACAACTAACATTGAACCAAATTCAAAAAAAATGGCATATTCAGATAAATTTCAATATTCAGATATCCTTTTAAACAAGGAAAAAGTTTACAAGCCAGATTTTTGGAGTAACTACAATATCATTCTGCCAAACGAGAAATACGAAAACTTGTTTAAAACAGCGAACAATATTAATGAAGAAAAGATTAAAACTAAACAAAGAAAGTGGTTAGATTTTCTGCTTAAAACAAAACAGAAAATATTGCTTTCTTGGAGTACCTTAAATACGTCTTCTGTTAATTTAACATTTCAAAACCCAGCCTTAGATATTCAAGAGACTTTAAGTGCATCAAATAAAAACGTCTACGGTTTTTTGTATTCATTATTTTATGAATTTAAACCTAATTTTTTTATTGGGTATACAGGTGAATCTAAAATCTCTAAAAATGGAATCGCTTCTCATAGCATATCGCTTCAAAAACAAATTAATATTAACCCCAAAAAGCGTCCAATTTTCATAACACCAAGTATAGATTTTGGTTATCAAGAATTAAACTGTTTTTTAGGAAACTTCAATACTACCGAAAAACTTTATTTAAACAATAAATCTTTAAATAAAGGAAAAACGTCCGTTTTTTTATCTCAAAGAAATTTTCGTTGCCAACCTAAAATTGCTTTAACTTTAGAAAAAAATAAACGTATTAATTTTATTGTCTCTCTAAACTATAATTTACCTATTTCTAAAAAGGTAGGACTATTATTCCAAGAAAAAGAAGGTTTTTTTCTTTTTAGAAAAAAAACGTTTGTTAAAAACAACAATCATAATCTTAATATTAACCATACTAATGACTTACTGGGAAATGGTTTTAGTCTAAACGCTGGTATCTCGATAAAACTGTAAGTTTCCTTGATAAAGACTCTTGTTTTTGCATATAATCTATACATCTTATTTCACTGCAAGGTTTGTGCAGTGAATCGGCATAAATTAGAGGCATCAAAAAAACAAAAGCCAGACGTGGTAAGGTTAGACGTAACTTAATTGTTTTTACAAAAAGATGTTTGCAAAAAGCTTGCAAACTAAAATGTTTAATTTTAAAATTTGATTTTTATGAAAAATTTAAAAACTTTTGAAGTTCAGGAAATGGACTCTACAGAAATTAAAAGAATTAATGGTGGTGCTATAATAAAGATTTCTGGTATTCTTGATGGAATAAAAGGAAATACTAAAATTTGTTTCTTTTGTAAATAAACCATTGCAAAACGAGGTCTCAATTAAGAGACCTCGTTTCATTAAACAGTAAACTATGAGGATATTTTTTTTAAGCATACTTCTGTTAGTTGGTAATCTTATTTTTTCACAAATAAAGATTGTAGACTCACAAACAAAACAACCTATTGCTTTTGTAGATATCTATTCAGAAAAAGGCGATGTTGTAGGGCAAACCAACTTTAATGGAGAAGTAGATAAAGCACAATTAAACAGAATAATAAATTTAAATGTGGGCTCTTTACATTTTTATCATAAAAACTATGAGGCCAAAAGAATAAGTTTGAATGATTTTTTAAAACTAAAGGAACTTTTGTTAAAAGGTATAGATAGAGAATTTACCAAATTGGATGAGGTTGTTATAAAATCCAAGAGAAAAAAATACATCAAATACACAGCCTATTTTAGAAGCATTCAATTTAATAATAACCAACCCCAATTTTTTATGGATGGCATTGTTGAATATACAGTGCCTGTTAAAAGTTTTAAACCAAAAATCAATATAAAAGCCAATCGGTCTCTATTAGATAAAAAGATAAAACAAATTGATGAAAAGGGAGCGGTACATTTAGGTTTTAATTTGGCAGGAGTAGCTGATATTAAAGATTTTATCAACTACAAAAATTTAGAAAAAAAGTATATATTAAAACAATCAAAAGAATTTGTTGCTATACATACAGACTCGTTTAAAATAGGAGAAATTAGAACTGACCATGGAATGCTGTCTTTAGAAATGCAGGTCTACTCACCTTCTAACCCAAAAACAATGAAGTTTTTTGGAACAGAGTCCGTACTCACAAACTATTCAGTAAATGCTAGTTACGAAGAAGGCTTTGTTGCAAATCAATTAGAAAATTTAAGGTATTTTAAGGAGTCTAGAGCATATAATATTAAACAGAAAAAAGATTTAGAGTATAAACACATAAATGTCATCAATGAGGTCTTTATCCTTAAAAAAGAGAACACTAACGAAAAAGGCAAGAGTAATGCAAATTACTACGGCTTCATAGAGAAAAGTAATTATGAAAGCAAATTCTGGAAAACACTTGATGAAAAAGTATCTCCACTTCCAGGACCTGTAAAACAATTCGTTTCAAATAAGATGGTTGAATAATTATAAGAATTTAATTGTTCCAACTGTATTTTTGCAGTAAACCCCAGTCCATATTGTCATATGAAACTTAACAGCATGATATTACAGACTGTGTGCCTGTATGTTCAGCATCCATGTAGCTAACTATTAACACAAAAAAATCCAAAATATAGTAGGTTTGTAAGAAGTTTTAAAGCACGCAAGTCAATTATTCTTTGACTGCAAGGTTTGTGCAGTGGATTAGCATAAATTAGAGGCATCAAAAAACAAAGAAAGATCTGGTAAGGTTAAATATAGCCTGTTTGTGATTTGATAAGTTTTGCAAAACGTTAATAAAAAAGTTTAACAATTAAATTTTTATTTTTATGAAAAATTTAGAAAGTTTTGGCGTTCAGGAGTTGAACAAAAAAGAAATGAAAGATTTTAACGGAGGCTTTTTAGCTGAATTACTTGCCGCTGCTATATTCATAACAGCAGGAATATTACTTAAGAAGCACTTTGGTCCTCAATAGGTTTTACTGAAATCTAGAATATAGCATTTTTAATTAAATTGAATTATGGTTTTTATTTTAAAAACCATAATTCAATTGTTTAGGTTTATAGCCTCCTCCAACTTAACAAATAAAACAATATATAAATTAAAGTATGAAAATACAATTAAGTATAGTTTGTAAAATGAGTACATATATACTGTTATTATCAATTACTCCTAGTTTAGCCCAAACTACCATTACTGGAAAAATTACAGATAAGCAAAATACACCTATACCTTACGCCCATATTCAAATTGAAAACACCAATTCAGGTACTGTTTCAAACGAAAATGGTTTATTTAAATTAGTGTTTGCTGATAACTCAATAAAACGAACAATTATTGTATCTTCTCTTGGATATCAAAGCAAAAAGGTTGTTTTAGAAGCAGAGAACAACCTTATAGTTCTTTCTCCAGACATCATTCAATTACAATCTGTTACAATTACCTCAAAAAATCCTGCTAAAGAATTAATAAATAATGCTATTCGTTCTATCCCAAATAATTATCCTTTAGTCGAAGAACGCCATTATGGTTTTTTTAGGGAAGTAACCCACTGGAATAAACAAAAGGAACCAATTTATATTGCCGAAACATCTATAGAATCAATAAAAAAATCATATTCTAAAAAACAACTCTCAGGTGATGTTAAACTAGTTGAATTTAGAAAATATAAAAGCACGCAGTTGGATTCTTTGAATACAAGGATTCATGCAGGAGTCCATCATATACATAGATTTGATGTTGTAGCCAGAAGAGAAGATTTTTTACAAAAACTAGATAGGTTTAAATATAAGATTGTTGACACCATTAGTAGACGTGACAAAAATATCTATAAAATTCATTTTAGAAACAAAGAAAAAATATCAGGCTATGTATATATATTAGATTCAACTTTTGCAATTATAAAGGCCGAATTTAAACAATCATCTGGTTTTAACCATTTTCTGTTTTCACCAGAGAATCGTAAGTATTTAAACTACACAGTTACTTATGAACAGGGTAAAGATAGCCTTTGGAGATTTAAACAATCTAATTATAAAACAGCATTTAAAAGGAAAAATAAGGTACTCGTTTTGTCTAGTGAATATGTTACAACTAACATTGAACCAAATTCAAAAAAAATGGCATACTCAGATAAATTTCAATATTCAGATATCCTTTTAAACAAGGAAAAAGTTTACAAGCCTAATTTTTGGAGAAACTATAATATTATATTGCCAAATAAGAAGTATGAAAATCTATTTAAATCAAACAACTTCAAAACCATAAGTAAACAAAAAAAGTGGTTGAATTTTTTACTTAAACTCAAACGAGAAATAGCTCTATCTTGTAGTACAATCAATGTTTCATCATACAATCTTTTATTTGAAAATTCTTCTCTGAATCTACAAGAAACCATAAATTCATCAAATCGAAATATTTATGGGTTATCCTATTCATTATTATATGAGTTTAAGCCTAATTTTTACTTAGGATATCTAGGTGAGGCAAAAATATTTAAAAGTGGAATTTCTTCTCATAATCTTTCATTTCAAAGACAAATTAAAATAAACCCAAAAAGACGTCCAATTTTCTTAACGCCAAGTATGAATTTTGGACATCAACAGCTAGACTATTTTTTAGGCACTTTTAATACAAAGGAAAATCTTAATGTGAATGGAAAATCTTTAAACAATGGAAAAACTTCCGTTTTTCTATCACAGAGAAATTTTCGCTTACAACCGAATTTTGCCTTAAGTATAGAAAAAAATAGGCGTTTAAACTTTCTGTTCTCTATCGGCTATAATATCCCAATTTCCAAAAAGGAAGGCTTGTTATTTCAGGAAAAGGAAGGCTTTTTTCTTTTTAGGAAAAAGCAATTTATTAAAAACAATAGGGAAAGTCTTACTATTAATTACAATGGTAATTTACTAGAAAATAAATTTAGTTTAAACGCAGGTGTTTCAATTCAACTATAATTTCCTCAAAGTTTTAAACTTCATGTTTCGATAGAATATTCATTTCTCTGTTTATACTGCAAGGTTTGTGCAGTGAGTACGTTTATTTTGGCTAAATTAAAACTATAGAACTGGGCGCAGTTTTAAGGTAGACGTAACCCTTTTTAGTTTTAACAAAACAAATGTTTAACAATTAAACTTAAAAATAACAAGCAAAGAGCTATTTTACTGACAATTATTTTGCACCTTTCTTATAATTTAACTGGGTTTTTATATAATGAAGTATTATGAAAAAGATGTTGAAAATATTACTACTGAAAACCACTTTCTACTTTGTTGGTATCAACATTATTCTTTTAATTTTTCATTTAGCTATTAAAGGTGCTCTATTAACAAAGCGTAGATTAATAATTGTTTTATTAATCTCGATTGCAATTGCTCTTTATGAGGTTTTTAAAAAGACAAAAACAATTTCTAAATAAAAATTTGATAAAAAATAATAAATAAACTTCTATGTATAGGTTGGAAGAAATAGATTCGCATAAAACTGAAAAACCACTTAATATCATATTTCGTTTAATCTTATTCGCGATTTCTTATTTTTTTATAGTAGGTATTTTTCAATTTATAGGCTTTTTAGTATCTAATGTAGATTTGAATAATTTAGATGCCTTAAAAACAACTGAACAGCATTTAATTATATCTCTATTTGATTTTGTAGGTAATTTTTTGTTATTGTGGCTCTTTATGAAATATGTTGACAAGGAAAAGTTTATTAAACTTGGCTTTTCAATACAAAATAAAATTAAAGAAATTATTTTGGGTATTCTACTTGGTGTTTTAATCATGGGATTAGGATTTTTAACACTCCTAATGCTAAACGAAATTAGTTTTTATGAGTTTAATTATAACTTTAAAGAAATAATGTACTCCATTTTAGTTTATATTATAGTTGCGTTTGTAGAAGAAGCCATTTTTAGAGGATATATTCTCCGTAATCTTATGATGTCTTCTAATAGTCATTTAGCATTGGTAATCTCTTCTATTTTATTTGCACTAGCGCATGGGTTTAATCCAAATATGGATTGGTTTAGTTATTTAGATCTATTTCTTGCAGGAATCTTATTAGGTATCTCTTATGTTTATACCAGAAATTTATGGTTTCCTATCGCTTTACATTTTAGCTGGAATTTTTTTCAAACCTTATTAGGTTTTAATGTAAGTGGACAAGATTTTTACTCTTTGATAGAGTTTAAGATAGAAGAGAAAAACATATTAAATGGTGGTGATTTCGGTTTTGAGGGTTCAATTTTTTCTATTTTAATTCAAGTATTATTAATTGTTGTCATATTTTTATATTACGAACGAATAAAATCTAAAAAACTTCAAAATTAAACCCCACTGCAAACTTTTTGCAGTAAGCTCATGATAAGTTTTGCAAAACGTTAATGAAAAAAATGTTTAACAATTGAAATTTTAAAAAATTTTGGTATTCAGGAGTTGGATACTGAAGCGCTAAGCCTAATAAATGGAGGTTTAGAAGATCCAAGGGGTGATGATTATAATAGAGTTTTAGGAATTGTATTGTGGCCGTTATATGACATTGGATATTGGTTAGGTAGAATTTAAATCTTATATTCGTAATGGAAAAAATAAATTTAAACTACTTAGGAGTTTCAGAACTTAGTAAAAATGATTTGAAAAACACTAATGGTGGTATTCTTCCCATTATTGTTGGAATAGTAGTATTATCAATTTCTTTAGGATATTCAGATGGAAGAAGAGACAAGCATGCAAATGACTAAAAAAAATAGAGAAATGTTGGCGGTAGTTGTAATTATTGCGTTATTTGCTTTGTATCTTGGTTATATGGATGGCCGATACGACAAAAATACAAGTAAAGAAGATACAACAACTACCATTCAAAATTAATGTTTACTTTATTGGGTGTTTTCTATATAATAATAAAAGAGACTGACTCGATGTGGGTACAGTCTTCTTTTTTATAATAACCTCTGCTTGTATAAGTGTTACAGTTGTGTTATCCTAAATGTAACTATTTAGCGGTCATTGAGTTAAGTAAAAGCCAAAGCGAAGATTAAAGAATCTCAATACAATATAACAATACAACTGTAACAACTAGTAGAAAGCCAAGATACTACTAAACTGAAAGCTGTAGCTTTCGGAGAATTAGACGATGGATGAAAGGTATTATGCAGTTGCAAAGATAGTATTGGAAAATAATCCACAACTTTTAGAATCTTAGGGAAGTTTGTAAGAAGCTAGAACTCCCAAAAGTAAACACATTGGCAAACTCGAACAAGCCACGTTTAAAAGAGGCAGTATCTCACCAAGTGTGTAAAGTTAAAAATATCGAGAGTTTCACTTTTTCTAAAGTTGCACTCTTTTTTTAAGTATAGTTAAAAACTAATTTCAAGTTTTAATGGCCTCGACCATTTTTTTGTGGCCTCTCTAAGCGCTAAAAAAAGTGGACTTCATAATAGCTTCATCTGTAAGGAACGATAGTTTGTTTTTGGTGTATTTTCTAATTTTCCCATTGAGGTTTTCTATAAACTTGTTGTGTAAATGATTTTTATGATCTCCACAGTGAACTCATAAAATACGGCAAGTTTGTCCCAGTTGTCCTGTAGGCTTCCCTAAAAATAGGAACTGTTTTAGCCATGATAATTTCGTGGAGTCAACACAAATCTATTTTAATGGCTTTGGTTAACGTATCTTCGGTTGGCTTTATGTTATTTATTATTATTTGGGAAAAGAAGATAACGAATAAAATCTAAAAAGCTTCAAAATTAAATCCCACTGCAAACTTTTTGCAGTAAGCTCATTTAATATTGCCATACAGATTATGGCAAAAATCACAATAAAACAACACGATATTACAGACTGTGGAGCAGCTTGTTTAGCCTCCATAGCAGCGTATTACAATTTACAAATACCTATAGCTAGAATTAGGCAATATGCAGGCACAGATAAAAAAGGAACCAATGTTTTAGGTTTATTAGAAGCAGCTCAAAAATTAGGTTTTGAAGCCAAAGGTGTTAGAGGTGATTTTGAAAGCTTATTTAAAATACCAAAACCCGCCATTGCTCATATTATAGTAAAAGAACGCTTACATCATTATGTGGTTATTTATGGGATTTCTAAAGCTCATATAACTATTATGGATCCTGGTACAGGTAAACTTCACAAAAAAACTCATGAAGACTTTAAAAAAGAATGGACTGGGGTGTTAGTTTTGTTAATGCCACGAGAAAATTTTGTTACAGGTAATGAAAAAGTGTCCATTTATAAACGATTTTGGTTTTTGCTAAAACCTCATAAGTTTGTTTTAATACAAGCTTTAATTGGAGCAGTAGTTTATACATTGCTTGGTTTTTCAACATCCATTTATATACAAAAATTAACCGATTTTGTATTGGTTGGTAGCAACACCAAATTATTAAACCTATTAGGAGTAATAATGATTTGTCTATTATTATTACAAATAATCATAGGTGTTTTTAAAGATATTTTCCTAATAAAAACAGGGCAACAAATTGATGCGCGCTTAATTTTAGGCTATTACAAACATTTATTAAAGCTCCCCCAACAGTTTTTTGACACCATGCGGGTTGGTGAGATAATTTCCAGAATTAATGATGCTGTTAAAATACGTGCATTTATAAATGAGGTGTCTCTGAATTTAACGGTTAATATTTTAGTACTTGTTTTTTCATTTGGGCTCATGTTTTTCTACTATTGGAAACTAGCACTTATTATGTTATTGGTTATTCCTTTATATGGGCTCATCTATTTTATCACCAATAAACTCAATAAAAAAACAGAACGTACCATTATGGAACGTAGTGCTGATTTAGAAAGTCAGTTGGTAGAATCCTTAAATGCTGTAGGTACCATAAAACGATTTGGATTAGAAAGTTTTGCTAATATTAAAACAGAAATTAGGTTTATAAACTTATTGAAGGTTGGTTATAAATCAGCTTTAAATTCTGTATTCTCAGGTTCTAGTTCTAATTTTATTGCTCAATTATTTACAATTATTCTCTTATGGTGTGGTTCTTATTACGTTATTGAAAGAGAAATCACCGCAGGTGAGTTGATGTCTTTCTATGCCATTATAGGCTATTTTACAGGACCAGTAGCTAGTTTAATAGGTTCAAACAAGCAAATACAAAATGCACTTATTGCAGCAGATAGACTTTTCGAAATTATGGATTTAGAACGTGAGGAATCTGAAAACAAAATAGAACTAACAAATGAAACTATTGGAGACATCAATTTTAAAAATGTTAGGTTTAGATATGGAACACGTGTAGAGGTTTTTAAAGATTTTAACCTAAGAATTCCTAAAGGAAAAATAACTGCTATTGTTGGCGAAAGTGGCTCTGGAAAATCAACATTGATGTCTTTACTTCAAAACATTTACCCAATACAAAATGGTCAAATCAATATTGGTGATTTAGATTTAAAATATATAGATACAGAAAGTTTAAGAGCGTTAGTGAGCGTAGTACCCCAAAAAATAGATCTTTTTGCAGGAAATGTTATTGAAAATATTGCTGTGGGAGACTTTGCTCCCAATATGGAGCGTATTATGCGTATCTGTGAATCTATTGGCATTTTAGAGTTTATAGAAACCTTACCCAATGGTTTTGCTACATATCTAGGAGAAAATGGCGCTTCTTTGTCTGGAGGACAAAAGCAACGTATTGCTATAGCTAGAGCATTATATAAAAATCCTGAAATATTGGTTTTAGATGAAGCAACTTCTTCTTTAGATAGTAAATCTGAAGACTATATCCAAAAAGCTATTAATACCTTAAGAGAAAATGAGAAAACTATTATTGTTATAGCCCATAGGTTGAGTACTGTTGTAAATGCCGATAAAATTGTGGTATTAGGTAAAGGTGAGGTGTTAGAAGAGGGTCCACATCAAGAATTGTATGATAAAAAAGAATATTATTTCAACTTATGGCAGCAACAAATACCCGTTTTAAGTTAAACTAATCTAGTTTTTTAACTAATAACCAAGCGTTTCTATTATGGGTGTTTTTAATAGCTCTTAATGCTTTTAAAGCCTCAAGCCTATCTTCATAGCTACCATATACAACTTCGTGCAAACCATATTTGTTAACACCAATTTTTCTAGCCTTAAAACCTTCTGCTTTTAGTTGCTTTATTTTTTTAATGCAATTTTCTTCAACTCTAAAAGCTCCTGCCACAATATGGTATTTACCTGTTTGTTTAGTAACTTTTAAATTAATAGCAGGCAATGGATTTAAACTAAAAGTAGCTTGTTGTATTTTGTTTTCTAATTCTTGAGCGGCTTCTTCTTGTGCTAATTGGTTATGCGTTTTAACATCATTTACATAATAATTAGAAACAGCAAAACCACCTAAAGTTAGAGCAATTAAAGCTACAGCAGCATATTTTAAATAAGATTTAGATTTACGTTTCTCTGTAGTAATTGCAATAGGAACAACTTTTTCAAGTGCTTCAACTTCTTTTTTGTAAACCTCTCTGTTAACAGATGGTGATACAAACTGAGACAACCCAAACGAATCTGTTAAATAATTAAGATGATATGTAGGTTCAAACAAAATTTTACCTTCATTATTTAAAGCTATTTCACCTATATTTTTAAAGGTAAGCGTTTCACCTTGAGTTAAAAAAGACTTTAATATTTTAACACGTTTAGCTATTTTTTTATTAGCTTCTTCAAAAGGAATTTTTTCAATATCAGCAATATAATGTGCTAATAAGCCATCATTTTTTTGAATTTGCTCATTAAAAGATAAACTTTTACTGGGAGCAGAAAACGTGTTGGTAGAATCATCAATATAAGCCGATTTACGTTGCGTTAAAAAAGCTCCAAACTCTGGAATAGTAACACACTCGTATCGGTATAATAAGTCGCTAATGTAGGTTTCAAGTTGCATGAAAACAAAGTTAAAAAAATTAGTTTTACTTTAAAGCCTACTCAAAACTATTTATTAACAAACACAAGTATTTTACCATTTATAGATTGGGGTTTACATTTTAATTAAAATTGCTTTTCTTGTAGCTAAAAATTTTATTTGTACAAATGACTGAAAATGATTTGCTTTACACATTAGCGCTTCAACACATACCTAAAATAGGAGATATTACAGCTAAAAGGCTTATTTCTTTTTGCGGGTCGGCAGAAGCCGTTTTAAAAGAAAAAAAGCAAAATCTTATTAAAATTGATGGCATTGGTTTATCAATATTAGAAGGAATTCATAGTTCTAATCACTTAAAGGCTGCTGAAAACGAAATTGAATTTATTAAAGCCAACAATATAAGAGTTACCTATTTTAAAGATGAAAGCTACCCCGAACGGCTAAAACATTGTATTGATGGGCCTATTTTATTGTTTCAATCTGGAAATATTAATTTAAAAAATCATAGAATAATTAGTATTGTTGGCACTCGTAAAATTACCACTAATGGTATAGCCTTTTGCGAAAAACTAGTAGAACAATTAATACCCTATAACCCAGTAATAGTTTCAGGGTTTGCTTACGGAACTGATATCACAGCGCATAAAGCAGCTATAAAAAATAACTTGCAAACTGTGGGCTGTTTAGCGCATGGGTTAAACCAAATTTACCCAAAATCTCATAAAAAATATATGGTTGATGTAGAACAAAACGGAGGCTTTTTCTCAGATTTTTGGAGTACAGATGTTTTTGATAGAAATAATTTTTTAAAGCGAAATAGAATTATAGCCGGATTAAGTGAAGCCACTATTGTTATTGAATCTGCCGAAAAAGGAGGAAGCTTAGTAACTGCCGATATTGCCAATTCTTACAACAGAGATGTTTTTGCCGTTCCTGGTAGGGTTACAGATACCCAAAGTATTGGGTGTAATAATTTAATTAAACAACAAAAGGCTTTGTTGCTTTCAAACCCTTTAGATGTTCCGTATATTTTAAATTGGCAGTTGGAAGACAAACCTAAACCTACCGTACAAAAACAATTATTTGTAGAGCTTGATGCTACTGAAAAATTAATATATAATTACTTAAAAGAAAACAATAAACAACAACTAGATATTATTGCGTTAAATTGTAGCCTACCTATTTTTAAAGTATCAAGTACCTTATTGAATATGGAGTTAAAAGGGGTTGTTAGGCCTTTACCAGGGAAAATGTTTGAGGCACTTTAATACCCAATTTTTGTTCTTACTCTATTTAAAACTTCATTAGCAACTATTTTGGCTTTTTCAGCACCAACAGAAAGCACCTTGTCTAGCTCATTAAGGTTATTCATGTAATAGTGATATGTTTCTCGTTGTTTGGCAAATTTTTCAACAATAAGCTCATACAAGGCTTGTTTAGCGTGCCCATAACCATAATTACCGTTTTCGTAATTAGCTTTCATAGCGGCTATTTGCTCATCTGATGCTAATAATTTATAAATAGCAAAACAATTACAAGTACTCCAGTCTTTAGGTTCTTCAAGCGGTGTGCTATCTGTTTGAATACTCATAATTTGCTTACGCAGCTTTTTATCATTTAAAAATATATTGATGGTGTTGTTTCTACTTTTACTCATTTTTTCACCATCAGTACCAGGAATAAGCATGATGTTTTCCTGTATTTTTCCTTCGGGTATTACAAAGGTTTCTCCCATTTTATTATGAAAACGAGAAGCAACATCACGAGTCATTTCAATATGCTGAAGTTGGTCTTTACCAACGGGAATAATATCGGCATCATACAATAAAATATCTGCAGCCATAAGCATAGGGTAGGTAAATAAGCCAGAGTTAACATCGTCTAATCTATCGGCTTTGTCTTTAAAACCATGTGCAAGCGTTAAACGTTGGTACGGAAAAAAACAACTTAAATACCATGATAATTCGGTAACTTGAGGCACATCGCTTTGTCTGTAAAATACTGTTTTTTCTAT
Organism: Seonamhaeicola sp. S2-3; assembly: GCF_001971785.1. Lineage (NCBI taxonomy): Bacteria > Pseudomonadati > Bacteroidota > Flavobacteriia > Flavobacteriales > Flavobacteriaceae > Seonamhaeicola > Seonamhaeicola sp. S2-3. The sequence goes on from NZ_CP019389.1 coordinate 1,557,719, forward strand.
ATCTAAACCAAAAGCTAACCAGGTTGCAGCCACAGAATAGGTGTTATTACGCAATGTTTCTGCATCTTTAATTTGTGTAAGTGTATGCAAATTTGCAATAAATAAATACGAATCGTTTTCTGGCTTTTCAGCCATTTTTATTGCAGGTATAATTGCGCCTAAAATATTTCCTAAATGCGGTGTTCCTGTACTTTGTATACCAGTTAGTATTCTTGCCATAATTAATTTTAATGTGCAGGCAAAGGTAATTTTTTTAATAGAAATGCTCAATACAATTGTGTATTTTTGACCAGAATGATTGTTTTTAAATATATTTTCTGGACACTTTACCGCATTTGGTTTTACATTCTTGTGGCGGTACCTATTATAGTATTGTTTCCTTTGTTGTTGTTATCAATTTCAAAGGAATCATGGTATCCTTTCTTTTTTAAATTGGCGCGTTTTTGGGCTAAATTTATTTTAATAGGTATGGGGTTTAGATGTTCTTTTATAAAAGAGGAAGTTCCGGTAAAGGGAAAAAGCTACATGTTTATAGCAAATCATACGTCTATGGTAGATATTATGTTGATGTTAGCATCAGTTAAAAATCCTTTTGTATTTGTAGGTAAAAAGGAATTGGCAAAAATACCGTTGTTTGGGTTTTTCTATAAACGCACTTGTATTTTAGTAGATAGAAGTTCTGTTAAAAGTAGACAAGCAGTTTTTTTAAGGGCTCAAAGAAGGCTTAAGCAAGGTTTAAGTATTTGTATTTTTCCTGAAGGTGGCGTGCCAGAGGAACATATTGTGCTAGATAACTTTAAGGATGGTGCTTTTAGGTTAGCTATAAATCACCAAATTCCAATAGTGCCTTTAACGTTTGCCGATAATAAAAAACGATTTTCTTATACATTTTTTAGTGGTGGCCCTGGTAGAATGCGGGTTAAAATTCATAAATTCTTATTAACTCATGGCTTAACAGTTGAAAATACTAAGTGCTTAAATGAAAAGGCTAGAATGTTAATATTGAATCAGTTAAAAACTTTTAATCAATAAAAAACTGCTCTGGGAAGGAGCAGTTTTTTTGATAATGGTTTCCGAGCTTAATTGAAAACTCATTACCCAGATCTAACCAAAAACCTAGAATTTTATAGCAAAACCGGTATATACGCCTATAAAATAGGGAGTAAAATTACCAGATGTATTATTAAATGTATTGAATTGATATTTAAACATGGGTTCTAAATTCAAATCTATTTTTTTAGTAAATTTATAATTAAGTCCTAAACCAAAATTGGCACTATAGCTTACTTTATTTAAGTTATTGGCTTCACCTAAGAATACTCTAGAACCAGTTTCTGTTTCAGAATATATTTCGTTGTCATTTAAAAAGAATGAACTAAACCCACCAATAACATTAAGACCAAGTTTTTTATTAATTACAGCATATTGAATTTCTAAAGGTATTTCAATGTAACCAAATGCTTGGTTAATAGTTGTGTTGGTTGAGGTTAAAGATTGTGGTGCTTTATTTATAGTAGCTTCACTTACCAAAGAAACATTATTAGAGGCTGTGCTATTACTACTAGTACCTTCTTTAACGTTTCTTAAAGAACTTTGAACTACACCAGCTGTATTAACTATAACAACGTCATTAGTATTATATCCTAAGTTTAACTTATTAATACCAGTACGTATACTTACTTTATTATTTAATGCGTAACTAGCAGATATACCATAACTCATATTAACTTCGCCAGTTTTAGAGTTGTTATTAAATTGTGGATCTAAGGAAGAACCTTGCCCTAAGGTATTAAAATAAACAGGAGCTGCATTGGGTGTAACTGCCCACCGTGTAGGTTTTTTGGTTTCTTCTAAAAGTTCATTGTTTTCTTCTAAAGCTTCTTCAATAGTAAGAGGTGCTTTTTCTTCTTTATTCTCAGCAACAGTTTGGTTTTGCTTTTCTGTTACTTTGTTTTTTGTTTGGGCTATACTGTTGTTTTTTGTTGATTTATTTTGAAGAGTATCAGCGTCATCAATTTCTTCGTTAGGTTTAATACTTGCCAAAGCATTATTATTTATGTTGTTCTGCGTTTTATTCTGATTATTGGTTTCTTTTGATTTTGCAATAGCTTTGTTATTCTGATTATTGGTGAAGTTGCTTTTTAATTTTTTATCAACACCATTATTGTTTTTTGTTTTTGTTTCTGAACTTTTGGCAATAGATGTTTTGTTTTCTGGAACAGAATTGTTTGAAGGAGCTGGGGCTTCATCTAATTTTTCAAGGGCTTCATTATTTTCTTTAGAATTAGAAATAGCAGAATTTTTCTTGTTTAACTCATTGGGTGTGTTTGAGTTTTTTAAGTCTAAGGAATGGGTGTTATTGTCTTCTTCAGTTACTACCTCAATAGGGTCTGTATTACTACTTTTATTAAAATAAAAACCGCCTATTGTCAGTGAAAGCAAAAGTAATGCTGCAACACCTGCATAGCGCCACCAAATAGGGATAACTCGTTTTTTCTTTTTCTTGTTTAGGTTAGCTTCTATGTTTTTCCAAACAGCATCACTTGGAGTAGCTTCAAAATCTTTAAAACTTTCTTGAAATAACCTATCAATATGTTTTTTATCACTCATTTATAATGATTGTAAACTTTGAGACAATTTGTAATCTTTTATATTTTGTTTCAAAATCTGTCTTGCACGCGCTAAGTTAGATTTTGAAGTGCCTACATTTATGTTTAGCATGTCTGCTATGTCTTTATGTGAATATCCATCAAGTACATAGAGGTTAAAAACCAACCGATACCTATCTGGTAATTCTTGAATGATTTGTAAAAGAAAATCTAAAGAGAAGTTTTCATCATCATCAACTTCAATTGCTTCGTCTTCAATGTTGTTTTCATTTACTATATCAAAAACTTTATCATTTCTGTACCTTTGTAAAACGGTGTTTACAGTAATGCGTTTTATCCAGCCTTCAAAAGAACCTTTATGTTTATATTGCCCTATTTTGTTAAAAATTGTAAGAAATGCATCTTGTAAATTATCTTCTGCTTCGGCATAATTGCGCGAATACTTTAAGCAAATGGAGAACAACTTACTTGAAAAAAGTTTGTATAATTCTCCTTGAGCTTTAGTATCATTAATTTTACAATTTTCTATGAGTTGGTTTAAACTCAAACTGAAACATTCATTAATTAACACTTAACTTTTATTCAACTACAGGAACCTCAATAGTTAAAAATTGACTTTCACCATTATTGTCTTCGCCTTGCCAAAACTTAAAAATATAGGGACCATTATTGGTTACAATAAAATTTAAGTCTACTTCAACAATTTTATTATCCAAAGCTTCACAATCATTACGTTCAAAAACATAATTTATGGGTGCAATAATTACTTCATTTGATTCTTCTAAATAATAAAAATCATAAAAAGCATAACATGTAGATGGTTTTAAATATGAAATTGTTAAATCATAAGCCTTTCCTGAAATAAATTCAGATGGAATTGTCACACTCTCAACTGGGGAGATTTCAAAAAAGAAGCCATTATCATTAGTTGTGCTACATGATTTTAAAAAAAACAAAGCTAATAAAAGTGGAATAATTCTTTTCATAGCAAATGGTTTTAGGGTTAAATACATGTTTTAACCTATAGATGCTACTGAGGTAGAATGGTTGCGTACGAAAATAAAAAAATCCCGATAATTTCGGGATTTTATATGGTTTTTATGAAGTTACAATATCTCTAACTTTGGTTTCAAGTTCTTCCATAAGTTCAGGATTATCTTTTATTAGGTTTTTAACGGCGTCTCTTCCTTGACCTAATTTAGTGTCTTGATAGCTAAACCATGAACCACTTTTTTTAATAATTTCATTATCTACAGCTATGTCTAAAATTTCACCTACTTTAGAGACACCTTCGCCATACATAATGTCAAACTCGGCCATTTTAAAAGGTGGTGCTACTTTATTTTTCACCACTTTTACTCTTGTTTTATTTCCTGCAATACTACCATCAGTATTTTTTATTTGGGTAGAACGTCTAATGTCTAATCTTACCGATGCATAGAATTTTAAGGCGTTACCACCGGTTGTGGTTTCTGGGTTACCAAACATAACACCAATTTTCTCACGTAATTGGTTAATAAAAATAACAGTACAATTAGTTTTACTAATAGATGCTGTTAATTTACGTAATGCTTGAGACATTAAACGCGCATGAAGCCCCATTTTAGAGTCGCCCATTTCGCCTTCAATTTCACTTTTTGGTGTTAAAGCGGCAACCGAATCTACTACTACAATATCAATAGCACCAGAACGAATTAAGTTATCTGCAATTTCTAAAGCTTGTTCGCCATTATCAGGTTGAGAGATAATAAGGTTATCAATATCAACACCTAGTTTTTCGGCATAAAATCTATCAAAAGCATGTTCTGCATCAATAAATGCGGCAATACCACCAGTTTTTTGAGCTTCAGCAATAGCGTGAAGTGTTAGTGTGGTTTTTCCCGATGATTCCGGACCATAAATTTCTATTACTCTACCGCGTGGATAACCACCAACACCTAAAGCAATGTCTAATCCTAAAGACCCTGATGAAATAGCATCAACATCTTCTACTGCGGCATCACTCATTTTCATTACAGTGCCTTTACCGTAGGCTTTGTCTAATTTATCTAATGTAAGCTTTAATGCTTTTAATTTTGCTTCTTTTTCGCTACTCATTTATCTGTTTTTTTTCTGAAGTTTTATATGCTAAAATACTACTTCTTTTTTCACAATACAATTTTTATTACGCAACCTTTTTGTATAATTTGCATCTAGTATTAAAGTGGGAAAAACTTTGCTATGAAATAAGCCTACTAAGTTATAACTAAAACTAACTCAATTCTGACTGGAAAGCACTTTATGCCTCTAAAGTGCTTTTTCCTTTTTATTTTAAAAAACACTAATTAAGCTTACCACAAAATCAATGCTATTAATATAGTATTAAAAGCCTTACCTTTGCAAAATCTAAAAAAAGTAAGTCAGGTATTTTTAGAGCAAATAAAAAATTATGCAACAGATTGAATTAATGGCACCTGCCGGAAATTTTGAGTCGCTTCAAGCTGCGTTAGATAACGGAGCTAATTCAGTGTATTTTGGAGTAGAGCAACTTAATATGAGGGCAAGAGCATCGATAAATTTCACTTTGGATGATCTTGAGGAAATATCAAGAAGATGCAAAGAAAAAAATGTACGCACTTATCTTACCTTAAATACCATTATTTATGACCATGATTTATCAATTGTAAAAACATTGATAAAAAGAGCAAAAGAGGCAGATATTACTGCTGTTATTGCTATGGATCAAGCAGTAATTGGTATGGCTAGAGAACAAGGTATGGAGGTGCATATTTCTACTCAAATAAATATAACAAACATTGAAACTGTTAGGTTTTATGCTATGTTTGCCGATACTATGGTGTTGAGTAGGGAGTTGAGTTTACGTCAAGTAAAAAAGATTACAGAGCAAATTGAAAAGGAAGAAATAAAAGGACCATCAGGCAGATTGGTAGAAATTGAAATTTTTGGTCATGGTGCACTTTGTATGGCTGTTTCTGGTAAGTGTTACATGAGTTTACATTCTTATAACTCTTCTGCAAACAGAGGTGCTTGTAAACAAAATTGCCGAAAAAAGTATACCGTAATAGACCAAGAATCTGGTTTTGAAATGGAGCTAGATAATGAATATATCATGTCTCCTAAAGATTTATGTACTATAGATTTTCTAGACCAAGTTGTTGATGCAGGTATTAAAGTTTTGAAAATTGAAGGTAGAGGTAGAGCACCAGAATATGTAGCAAAAGTAATTAAATGCTACAGAGAAGCTATAGACAGTGTTGCAAACGGTACTTACAATAAAGAAGAAGTTATTTCTTGGATGCAAACTTTAGAAACCGTTTATAATCGTGGTTTTTGGAGTGGGTATTACCTAGGGCAAAAACTAGGAGAATGGAGCAAAGGTTCTGGTTCTCATGCAACCCAAAAGAAAGTATACATTGGCAAGGGTATGCACTATTTTCCAAAGCCAGAAATTGGCGAGTTTAAAATAGAAGCTTATGATCTTAAAATAGGAGATACTATTTTAATAACAGGCCCTACTACAGGAGTTAAAGAGTTAAATATTGAAGAAATGTTAGTTAATGATGAAAAATTAACAACAGCATCAAAAGGAGACTCGGTTACTATTCCTTTAGGATTTAGAATAAGACCTTCAGATAAGCTTTATAAAATTGTAGAAAACAAAGTGGAGGCTTAATGGTAGTAGTTACTTTGCAGCGCGAAAAGTGTATTGGGTGTAATTATTGTGTAGAATTAGCACCCAACCAGTTCCAAATGTCTAAAAAAGATGGAAAAAGTGTGTTGCTACATTCAAAAGAAAAAAAAGGCTTTTACACTATAAAATCTCAAGATGAATTTATTTTTGAAGACTGTGATAAAGCTGCCAAAGCATGTCCTGTAAAGATTATTAGTGTTAAAAATGTTTAGTTTTTAATGTAATTATAATAATCTTATCTTTACAAATCGAATTTAAATATGAACCGTCATTCGTAATAATTTAATTATTAACGAATTCAATATAAAAAAATATGGCTTGTGCAAGCTGTTCAACAAAAGATGGCCAACCCAAAGGCTGTAAAAATAATGGTACTTGCGGAACAGATAGTTGTAATAAACTAACTGTTTTTGACTGGTTATCAAATATGTCGCTTCCTAGCGGCGAGAAACCCTTTAATTGGGTAGAAGTTCGTTATAAAAACGGACGGAAAGAATACTACCATAACCCAGAGAATATTTCACTTAGTATTGGTGATATTGTGGCTACCCAAGCAAAAGCAGGTCATGATATTGGTATGGTTACCCTTACAGGAGAATTAGTGCGCGTTCAAATGAAACGCAAAAATATCTCTGATAATGTTGAAGAAGGGCTTAAAATTTATAGAAAAGCATCACAAAAAGACATAGATATTTGGCAAAAAGCTCGTGATAGAGAAGAGGCTATGAAGGTAAAAGCCCGCCAATTTGCAATAGATTTAAAGTTGCAAATGAAAATATCTGATATAGAGTTTCAAGGAGACGGTAGTAAAGCAACTTTTTACTACACAGCCGAAGAACGTGTAGATTTTAGAGAACTCATTAAAGTATTTGCACGTGAGTTTAGAACTCGTATAGAAATGAAACAAGTGGGTTTCCGTCAAGAAGCTTCAAGACTTGGCGGCATAGGCTCTTGCGGAAGAGAATTGTGTTGTTCAACATGGTTAACAGATTTTCGTTCTGTAAGTACATCGGCAGCGCGTTATCAACAACTATCATTAAATCCTCAAAAATTAGCAGGACAATGCGGTAAACTAAAATGCTGTTTAAATTATGAATTAGACACTTATTTAGATGCCTTAAAAGATTTTCCAAAATCAGACACCAAACTTCAAACAGAAAAAGGTGTTGCCGTTTGCCAAAAAACCGATATTTTTAAAAGACATATGTGGTTTGCCTACGACGGCGAATGGAATAATTGGTATAAATTAACCACAGAACAGGTTAATGAAATTATTGATTTGAACAATAAAAAACAAAAAATAGCAAGTCTTGAAGAATATGCTGCAGACCTTGCCGATGATACTAAAACAGAGTTTGAGAACGTTGTAGGTCAAGACAGTTTAACACGTTTTGATAATCCAAAACCTAAAAAAAGACGTAAAAACAATAGGAACAGAAAGAATAACCGAAACAGAAGTAAAAACAAAAGAAAACCTCAAAACAGTAAAAATGCGGCAAAATAATCTTTCGACTGTGTTTAAGGCAGGTATTTGGCTATTTTTTTTAATTTTTTCTTTTGTATTGGTTTCATGTGATTCTAATAGGGTATTTGATACGTATAAGTCAATTCCCAAAAAATGGCATAAAGATTCTATTGTTAGCTTTAAAATAAATCCACCAGACTCAACAAATGCCTACAATTTATTTGTTAATTTAAGAAATACAAATGCTTACAAATACAATAACTTGTTTTTAATTGTTGAAATGGTTTTTCCGCATGGGAAAACAATAAAAGATACTTTAGAGTATAGAATGGCAGATCCTAGTGGCAAGCTACTAGGAACCGGATATACCGATGTTAAAGAAAATAAACTCTGGTATAAAGAACGTGTTGTTTTTAACGAAACAGGAGAGTACACGGTAAACATTCAACATGCTATGAGAGAAAGTGGTAAGGTAAATGGAGTTGTTGAATTAGAAGGAATTACCGATGTGGGTTTTAGAATTGAAAAACCAGTAACCACCAAATAAAAATAGAGAATCAATTGTCACACTAAGCCTAGGCTAAGTGTTTTTAATATTTTAAGAATAAATGGCAAAAGCAAAAAAGAAAGAAACCACAGCCCCAGATTTTTCAAAATACGTTCGTTGGTTTTGGATGTTGTTTTCTGCGGGCATTTTATCTGTAGTACTTATTTTTTTATTAGCCTCATGGGGTGTTTTTGGTGATATGCCAGACCACACCGTATTAGAAAACCCAAGAACAAATTTAGCTACAGAAATTATTTCTTCTGATGGGGAAACCCTTGGGAAGTTCTATTTTAATGACAACAGAACTCCTGTTAGTTATGATGATTTACCTAAACATTTAGTAGATGCTTTAATAGCTACTGAAGACGCACGTTTCCATAGCCATTCAGGTATAGATGCCAGAGGAACACTTCGTGCTGTTGTAAAAATGGGTCAAGGCGGAGGTGCTAGTACCATTTCACAACAATTGGCAAAACAATTATTTCATGGCGAAGGATCTAAAAATACAGTTGGAAGAATTCTTCAAAAGGTAAAAGAATGGATTATTGCTACCAGATTAGAGAAACAGTACACCAAAGAAGAAATTATAGCACAGTATTTTAATATTTACGATTTTGGTAATAATGCCGATGGTATCCGTAGTGCAGCACGTATTTATTTTGGTAAAGAGCCTAAAGAATTATCTGTAAAAGAGTCGGCTATGTTGGTAGGAATGTTTAAAAACTCATCACTCTACAATCCAAGACCTCATAGAAATCCAGTAGGTGTTAAAAATAGGCGCAATGTAGTGTTGGCACAAATGTATAAGTATGATTATATCACAGAAGAAGTTAAAGATTCGCTTCAAAAAACACCATTAGATTTAAATTATACACCAGAGTCTCACCGTGAAGGATTAGCCACGTATTTTAGAGGGTATTTAGATGGGTTTATGAAAGATTGGATTAAAAAAAATCCGAAACCAGACGGTTCAAAATGGAATTTATATAACGATGGATTAAAAATTTATACTACCATAGATTCTCGTATGCAAAAATATGCCGAAGATGCTGTACAACAACATATGCCAAGGCTACAAGCAGAATTTTTTCATCAAAATACACCAAAGCGAAATCCAACAGCACCGTTTTTAGATTTAACACATGGAGCCATAGACACTTTAATGCGTCGTTCTATGAAGCAATCAGAACGATGGAGGCATATGAAATACGATTTAAAAAAATCTGATAAAGAAATAGAAGCCTCTTTTCATAAACCAACCAAAATGACGGTTTTTGAATGGAAAGAAGGTAGAGCTAGCGAAGTAGATACGGTTATGAAACCGTGGGACTCTATGCGCTATTACAAATCTTTTTTACGTACAGGTATGATGTCTATGGATCCACATACAGGTCATGTTAAAGCTTGGGTTGGTGGTATGAATTACAGGCATTTTCAGTATGATATGGTTATGCAAGGAAAACGTCAAATAGGCTCTACCTTTAAGCCCTTTGTATATGCCACAGCTATAGATCAATTACATTATTCGCCGTGTCAAGAATTTCCAGACACGCCATTTTGCATTGAAGCAAACAAGTACGGAAACCCAGAAGAATGGTGTCCAAGAAACTCTGGTGGAGAAAATGATTACGGAGGAACAAGAACCTTAAAAAATGCATTAGCAAATTCTGTAAATACTATTACAGCTAGGTTAATTGATAAGGTTGGCCCGCAACCAGTAGTAGATTTGGTAAAAAAACTAGGTGTAGAGTCTGAAATTCTTCCTGTACCATCAATTGCTTTAGGAACACCAGATTTAAGTGTTTATGAAATGGTTGGGGCTTATTCGGCCTTTGCAAATAAAGGAGTGTATACCAAACCTGTTATGGTAACCAGAATTGAAGACAAAAATGGTACGGTATTATACCAATTTAAACCAGAAACACGCGATGTTTTGAGTGAAGAAACGGCTTATGTAGCTGTTAAGTTAATGGAAGGTGTTACAGAACATGGTTCTGGTGCTAGATTAAGAACTAAGGGAGCAGATTCTTATAGAGCAGATTATAGAGAAGTGGTTACTGGATATCCCTATGAATTTACCAACCCAATAGCAGGTAAAACTGGAACTACTCAAAATCAAAGTGATGGCTGGTTTATGGGTATGGTGCCTAATTTAGTTACTGGAGTTTGGGTTGGTGCAGAAGATAGGGCTGCTCATTTTGCAAGTATAACCTACGGGCAGGGAGCTGCTATGGCATTACCTATTTGGGCGCTATATATGAAAAGCTGTTACGCTGATGAATCTCTTAACATTTCAAAAGAAGATTTTGAAGAACCTAAAGATTTATCAATAGTGGTTGATTGTTCTAAAATGTCAAAAGATAATCCTATTGATGATAATTTAGATGATGATATACCAGAAGAATTAGAGTTTTAAGTTCTAAATAGTTTTAGCAAATTCAATAAAAAACTTTACTGATTCTGGATTGCGCATAGCATCTATATTAATAGATTTTTCTATGGGCATTTTTAGTAATATCTTTTTTATAGGTGCTTCCATTTTTTTCCCGCTAATGGTATAAGGAATGTCTTTTACTTCAATAATTTCATCGGGGACATGGCGTGGAGAATAATCACTTTTTAGTTGGCTATTAATGGCTTGTTTAATGTCGTCTGTTAAATCAATGCCTTCTTTAAGTTTAACAAATAGTGGCATGTAATGTTTACCGCCTTCTAATTCAAGATTAATTATTAAGGCGTCTTCAACAGCTTTTATTTTATTTACAGCTCTGTAAATTTCACTAGTGCCAATTCTTATACCGTGCCTGTTTAAAGTAGCATCAGAGCGTCCGTAAATAACAAGTCCGCCCGTTTTAGAGTTAATTTTAATAAAATCGCCATGGCGCCATTTGCCTGGGTAATCTTCAAAATAACTCGATTTATATCTGGCATTATCCTTATCGTTCCAAAAGTAAATAGGCATTGAGGGCATGGGTTTATCAATTACCATTTCGCCTAAATCATCTTCAATAGGGTTGCCTAAATCATCTAAAGCATATAAAGACACTCCTAAAGCACGACATTGAATTTCACCAGAGTAAACAGCATTTAATGGTGTACCCCCAACAAAAGCGGTACAAACGTCTGTTCCTCCAGCCATAGAGCATAACCAGACATCTTGTTTTATGTTTTTATATACATAATCAAAGGCTTCGGTAGGTAAAGGTGCTCCAGTAGAACTTATAGACCTTATAGATGATAGATTGTGTTTGTTTTTAATGTTAAGCTGTTTTTTCATATTAGCTACCAAATAAGGAGCGCTAGTACCAAAATAATTAATGTTTAAATCATCTGAAAAACTCCAAAGCGCATCAAATTTAGGATATGTTGGACTGCCATCATATAACACAATAGAAGCACCCATAAGTAGTGCCGATTGTAAAAAATTCCACATCATCCAGCCAGTGGTAGTAAACCAAAAGTAGCGTTCGCCTTCATGAACATCGTTATGAAATGCCATGTATTTATAGTGTTCTAATAAAATACCTCCGTGAGAGTGTACTATGGCTTTGGGTAAACCCGTAGTTCCAGATGAATATAACACCCAAATAGGATGATTAAAATCTACTGCTTCAAATTGTAATTTACCAGTGTATGTACTGAAAATGGTGTTTATGTTTACACAATCATCATCAAAACCATCAAGTGCATTGTTATTTAAATAAGGCAATATAATTACCTTTTTTAATGTTGGAAGCGAACTTATAATTTGTTTTACTGTACTGGTTTTATCATAAGGTTTGCCATTATAATTATAACCATCTACCGCAATTAAAACTTTGGGTTTAATTTGTGCAAACCGGTTTACAACACTTTCTGTACCAAAATCTGGAGACGTACTAGACCAAATAGCCCCTAATGCGTTTACGGCTAAAAATACTATGGTAGCTTCAGGTACATTAGGCAGATAAGCCACTACACAATCGCCTTTTTTAACACCTATAGATTTTAAGTAGGTTATCATAGCAGCTACTTTTTGTTCAAGTGCTTCCCATGAAATTTGAATGTGTTTTCCTGTTTCGTTACTAAAAAATATGGCGGTTTCTTTAGGTTTAGATTGTCTAAAAATATGTTCGGCATAGTTTAAGGTAGCACCTTCAAACCACTTGCAGTTGGGCATGTTGTATGATGATAATACCCTAGAATACTGACTATGAGATTTTATATTGAAGTATTTCCATATACTTTCCCAAAACATTTCGGTATTATCTGCAGACCATTTCCATAATTCTTGGTAGTCTATAAATTTTAAACCATAATGTTTTGCTAGCCAATTGCAATAGTTTTTTAAGTGGCTATTGTTTTTGAAATTATATGAAGCTTCCCAAAGTTTTTCCATTTAATAAAAAGTATGTTTCTATTCTCAAAGATAAATATTAAAACTTTTGATAAGATAGTTTTGAAGAGTAGATTTTTATAAGCATTAGATAATTTGTATTACAAATGTTAAAATAAAATGCATTTCAACGATTTAATTAGAGTTTAGTCGAATAAAATAAAAAATGTTACGATATTAGCTGTCCCCAAATAAACCAAATTTTTAATAGATTATTCCAAATCTACCATGAACTTAACCTACACAAATATGGAACCAAATCTACCTGAATTGCCTACAGTTGAAACTAGTGAAGAGGAACAAATACCTTTTAATGAAAGTAAATTAAAAGAAACCCTTCAAGAAAACATTAGGTTTTTTAAAAGTTTGCTGTATTTAACTAAGAAAATATTCATGCTATAACCCTTTGGGTATAGCATGAATTAATTTTTTAGTGTAGTCTTTTTTAGGGGTGTTGTAAATGGTATCGGCATCATCTAATTCTTCAATTTGTCCTTGATTCATAACCAATAATTGGTCGCTCATATATTTTACAACTGCTAGGTCGTGTGAAATAAATATATAAGTAAAACCAAAATCTTCTTTAAGCTCATTTAGCAGATTTAAAACTTGCGCTTGAACTGATATATCTAAAGCAGAAACAGATTCATCGCAAACAATTAGTTTAGGTTGCAGCGCAATAGTTCTAGCAATACCAATACGTTGGCGTTGACCACCCGAAAACTCATGCGCATAACGGTTAAAATAATCTTCAGATAAGCCCACTTTATTTAATATTTCAACAACTTTTTCTTTTCGTTCTTTATCAGAATTAAAAAGGTTATGAACCTGCATAGGCTCCATTATAGCTTCGCCAACAGGAATTCTTGGGTTTAATGAAGAATAGGGGTCTTGAAATATAATTTGAATGTCTTTTCTAAGCTTTTTTATCTCTGTTTTTGAAAGTTTTGTAATATCAACACCGTTATATAAAATTTGTCCAGCCGTTGCTTTATCTAATTGTAGAATGGCATTTCCTAAAGTAGATTTCCCGCAACCAGACTCACCAACCAATCCTAAAGTTTCACCCTCATAAAGTTTAAAACTTATATTATTTACAGCTTTAAAAGCTTTTGGTTTTGTAAACCAACCTGATTTTGAAAAATATGTTTTTTCAACATTTATAACCTCTAATAAAGGTGGCTTACTGTATATGTTTTTATGTTGAAGCTTTCGTTGTTCGTTACTTATTATTTCTGTTGAAATAGTATCGTTTAAATAGTCTTGAATTGTAGGGAGTACTTTTAATCTAACATCTAAAGAAGGACGGGAATTAATAAGTGCTTTTGTGTAATTGTGCTTAGGCGATTTAAAGATATTAGAAACCATACCTTGCTCTACAATATTACCTTTATACATTACTAAAACCCTATCTGCTATTTCTGAAATTAGTGCCAAATCGTGCGTTATAAAAATAACACTCATTTTAGTTTCTTCTTGAAGCGTTTTAAGCAGTTTTATAATGTCTTTTTGTACGGTAACATCTAAAGCTGTGGTAGGTTCGTCAGCAATTAAAATATCGGGTTTACAAGCAATGGCCATGGCTATCATAACACGTTGTTTTTGTCCGCCCGAAATTTCATGCGGATACGATTTAAACACGCGCTGAGGTTCTGGAAGTTTTACTTTTTCAAATAGTGAAATAACTTCTGCCTTAACTTCAGGTTTTGATAAGTTTGTATGCTGAAATAATATTTCTTCAACTTGTTTACCACAGGTCATAGACGGGTTTAAAGAGCTCATGGGCTCCTGGAAAATCATACTTATTTTATTGCCCCGAATGTTTTGATATTTTTTAGATGAAAGCGTTGTTAAATTTAAGTTGTTGTAAACAATACTTCCAGATGAAATTTTGGAAATATTTTTAGGAAGTAACCCAAGAATAGCTAAAGAAGATACAGATTTACCAGAACCAGATTCACCAACAATGCCAAGAATTTCGTTTTTATTTAAATGATACGAAATGTTGTGAATAACTTCATTATTACCAAATGAAATGGTTAAATCTTTAACTGTTAAAATAGGTTTTTTATGCATTAAATATGAATAATTTCATCGTCATTTAAAATGTCATCACCACGTAATCTTAAAAAAATTTGAGCAACTGCTATGGTGTCTTTTTCGCAATATTGAATGATTCTATCTATGTTGTTTTCTTCATAATAAACGTTATACACTTCACTACCATCAATATCATCTTTTGGTGAAGGTATGCCCAAAACATTGGTAAGTAATTTTAAAGAGGTGTAGTTTTTATAATCACCAAATTTCCATAACTCTAAAGTATCAAGGTGTGGTACTTCCCAAGGTTTTTTGCCAAAAAGGTTCAATTTATAAGGTAACTCAATATTATTGATAATCATACGTCGAGCAATATAAGGAAAGTCGAATTCTTTACCGTTATGGGCGCACAATAAATGTTTGGCCTGATTAAAGTGTGTGGTTAATAAATTTTTGAAATCGTTTAAAATGGTAATCTCATCGCCATAAAAAGAGGTAACTCTAAATTTTCTAAGCTCACCTTGAAAGTTAAAATAGCCTACAGAAATACAAACTATTTTTCCAAATTCTGCCCAAATTCCAGCTCGGTTGTAAAACTCTTCGGCAGTAAATTCATCTTTTCTTTGGTATTGAGATTTACTCTCCCAAAGCGCTTGTTTATCTTCATCTAAATCAGAAAAGTATTGTTGCTCTGGAACCGTTTCAATATCTAAAAACAATATGTTTTCTAAATTTAATTTAGAGATCATATTCTAACATTTTATAAGCTTCTTCAATATAAACAGTAATATCATTTGTAAATTTGCCAACACCTTCGTCGGGAGATTTTTTATGACCTAAACGAACAATAATAACATTATCGTTTGGTTCTACAATAACATATTGCCCTAGGTGACCACGCATCATAAAAAAGTGTTTTTTGCCAACATCTTTTAACCACCAGCCATAGCCGTATTCTGGACTTTCTTTAAAACGAGGCGTAATACTTTTTTTAACAAAAGCAGAGTCTAGAAGTTGTTTACCATTCCATTTTCCGTTGTCTTTGTATAGTTTACCAAAACGCGCAAAGTCTCTAGCATTACTTGAAATGCAGCAAAAAGCTTTTGCTAATCGGTTATTTTTATCGTCTAGTTGCCAAAACGCATCATTAGCAGCTCCCATAGGTTTCCAAAAGCTTTCAGATAAGTAATTAGATAAACTTTTACCTGTAGCCTTTTGTATAATCATACCCAATAATTGTGTGCTTCCGCTTAAATATTCAAAAGATTTTCCAGGTGTTTTTACTACTTTTTGGTTTAGTATGGTTTCGGCTAAATCGTCGTCATAATTAGCTCTTGCTGTTACCGAAAAAGGACTTGTGTAATGTTCTACCCAATCTAAACCAGATGCCATTGATGATAAATCGCCAACGGTGGTTTTAGCATAACTGTATTGTGGGTAAAAGTCGCTAATGGGTTGGTCTAGGCTTTTTATGTAACCATCCATAATGGCTTTTCCTAATAAAGCAGAGGTTATACTTTTAGCCATAGAAAACGAGTTGGTTTTAGAGGTGTTACTAAAGCCATCGTAATATTTCTCAAACCAAATACTATCGTTTTTTATAATAACATAAGCAATGGTGCCCCAATCTTGATTTACTTTGCTGAGTTTTTCTGTGGGTTCTTTGCTATTATAGTTTTTATGAATTGGCCATTCATCAACTTGCAATCCTTTTTTTATGGTATCGTTTTCAAAATAAGGATAGTCATCAATAAAAGCTGTTTTATGACCGGTGAAATACACAATTTTTGCACCTCTAATAATGTATCCGTAATCAAAAACGTAAAGTAAAATGATTAGAATAGCAATAATTGCGATAAGCCACTTAACAAGCTTTTTAAAAAAATTCATAGTATAATGTTTATTTGTAGAAACTAAATATAAGAAAATTCTATACTTTAAGAAACTCTAAAAGAGGGATTGCTGTTTGTATGGGCTTTCATGCTCTAGCAGCCATTTTTTACGGTGTAAGCCACCTGCGTATCCTGTTAAGCTTCCATTAGAACCAATAATACGGTGACAGGGGATGATAATCCAGATTGGATTTTTACCATTGGCATTAGCCACAGCTCTAATAGCTTTTATATCGCCTAATTGTTTTGAAAGTTCTAAATATGATAGTGTTTTTCCGTATGGAATTTGCTTTAGTTGTTCCCACACTTTCTTTTGAAAATTGGTTCCTTGCAAATTGAGTTTTAATTGGAATTGTTTTCTTGAACCTTCAAAATATTCTTGTAATTGAATAACACAATCTTCTAACTCAATAGGAATAATGTCTGTGATTTTTTCTTCGGAATTTAATACGGTTACAGATTGTATACCTTCATCATCACCAGTTATTTTGGTAAAACCTAATGGCGATTTAATGATGCAAGATTCCATTACTCTTCGGGGTTGTCTTCTTCTATAATGCCAAGTTTTTTGGCTCGGGCTTCCCAACTTTTTCTTGCAAGGAGTTGTAGATTAGAAACGTTATCGCTTTCGTCCATAATTTCTAAACCAAGTAGGGTTTCAATAACATCTTCCATAGTTACCAAACCACTAACAGAACCGTACTCATCTACCACTAAAGCCATATGATTTCTGCTTTCAACTAGTTTTTCAAAAAGGGTAGGAATAGCTAGACTTCTGTTTACAACTATAATGTTTCGCTTTATTTCTGATAACTTTTTACCGTTATTATCTAAAGCCATTTCTTTGAAGATTTCATCTTTTAAAACCAATCCTGTAATATTGTCTGAATCATTTGTATAAACAGGAATTCTGGAAAATCGAATGTTTAAATTTCTTTTAAAAAAATCTTCTATAGTAGTGTCTTCATCTTCAGTTTTCATAACCGTTCTAGGGGTCATGATATCTTTTGCTTTAACTTCTTTAAAAGTTAATAGGTTTTTAATGACCTTGCTTTCAGATTCCTGAAATACACCTTCTTCATGGGCAATTTCGGTCATAGCCATAAAACCTTCTCTACTTAATACACTGCCATGACCTTTACCACCAATAAGTTTTGTGGTAAGCTGTAAAAACCATAAAATACCTGTCCATTTTAAAGGGAAAATCATAATGGTTAATGCTTTTGAAGCAAAATTAGACAGCCCTTTCCAGTAAGTTGCACCTATAGTTTTTGGTATGATTTCAGACGCTACTAGAATTAAAAATGTCATTATTGCAGATACAATACCAACGGTATTAATACCCCAAATTTCAATTTTATAAGGCAGTTTTTCGGCTTCAATACCAACCATCATAGCGCCTAAAGTATGTGCAATAGTATTAAGCGTAAGAATTGCAATTAGAGGTTTGTCTACGTCTTTTTTTAATTCTTCTAAGGTTACTGCATAGTCTTTTCCTTCTTGTTTTTTTACATTAATAAAGGTTGGAGTAACGCTTAGTAACACAGCTTCTAGAATGGAACATAAAAACGAAAAGAAAATGGAGATGGTTGCCCAAAAAAATAGTGCGCTCATTAAATAGGTTTTTGTTAAATGCTAATTTACGAAATCAATTTTACAACATATTTAGTAACCCTTCAACTTTGCTTAGGGAGACAATGAAAATTTGAATTATTGAATTAACTTAACTACATCTTTTGCAAAATAGGAGGTTATAATATCTGCTCCAGCACGTTTAAAAGCCATAGTAGTTTCCATTATAACTTGGTCATGGTTTAACCAACCTTTTTCGGCCGCAGCTTTAATCATGGCATATTCACCAGAGACTTGGTATACTGCAACAGGAACATTCACTTCATTTTTAATTTCTCTTAAAATATCTAAATAAGAAAGCCCTGGTTTTACCATAACAATATCTGCGCCTTCTTCTATATCAATTAAAGTTTCACGAACAGCTTCTAATCTGTTACCAAAATCCATTTGGTAGGTTTTTTTGTCTTTAGGAACATTTACTAAATCAACAGGAGCAGAATCGAGTGCATCACGAAAAGGACCATAAAACGACGAGGCATATTTGGCGGTATATGCCATAATACCTGTATTTTTAAAACCTTCTTGTTCTAGTAATTGACGAATTTGAAGTGTTCTTCCATCATTCATATCACTTGGTGCAACAAAATCAGCTCCAGCTTGAGCATGTGTTAACGCCATTTTTGCTAGAACTTCAGCAGATTCATCGTTGATAATCATACCGTTTTGTACAATACCGTCATGACCAACAGATGAATAGGGGTCTAGCGCCACATCAGTCATAACCAACATGTCGGGGCAGGCATTTTTTACGGTTTTTATGGCGCGTTGCATGAGTCCGTTTGGGTTTATAGCTTCGGTACCTTTATTGTCTTTTAAATTATCGGGTACTTTTACAAAAAGAAGTACGGCTTTTAAACCTAAACGCCATAATTCTTTTACTTCGTTTTCTAGTAAATCTAAACTATAACGAAAGTAGTTGGGCATTGATGGAATTTCATCTTTTACACCTTTACCTTCTACCACAAAAAGTGGTACTAAAAAATCGTTTGGTGTTATTGCTGTTTCACGAACTAAACTACGAATAGCCTCGTTGGTTCTTAATCTTCTATTTCTTTTTAAAGGATACATGTAATTGTGTTTTTTTAAGGGTTTAGCTTAAATGATTTATTTTGCAAAACCTAGGTAATACCAACGATTATTTTCTTTTACAAATTTAGAATTTTCGTGGATAACATCAGGTTTTCCGTTTTCAAAAAAGTAGGCATTAAATTTTACTGTATCTGCAGTAGTTTCTAAGACTTCTAATTTTAACCATTGAACAGATTTTGCCCATTTTTCGATATTTTTCTTGTCTTTTATAGGTCGTGTACTTTTATGATGTGTTTGCATTAGATAATTACCATTTGCTAATACAAAAGCAGAATATCTTGATCGCATTAGTTGTTCTGCAGTTTCTGTTTTACCTCCATTTTTATGAAAGATTTCGCAGCACTCTTTATACAATTTTTGTGATCCGCAATAGCAATTCATAAATTATACCCAGTTTTTAGGATTTTTTAAAACGTCTAATAATTTAGCTTCGTCACTTCCAGCTTTAGGGTGATGATCATACACCCACTGTACATGCGGAGGTAAACTCATTAAAATACTTTCAATGCGTCCGTTTGTTTTTAGTCCAAAAAGCGTCCCTTTATCATGTACTAAATTAAACTCTACATACCGCCCTCTACGAATTTCTTGCCAATTACGGTGGTCTTGCGTATAGGGTAAATCTTTGCGTTTTTCAACAATAGGAACATAAGCATTAAGGAAGCTATCACCAACTTCGGTTACAAAATTGTACCAGTTTTCCATGGTCATATTGTTGGTGGCTTTGCAATAATCGAAAAACAAGCCACCAATACCTCTGGCTTCATTACGGTGAGTATTATAAAAATATTCATCGCAACGTGCTTTGTATTTAGGGTAAAATTCTGCATTGTGCTTATCGCAAGCTGTTTTACACGTTTGGTGAAAGTGTTTAGCGTCTTCTTCAAATAAATAATACGGTGTTAAGTCTTGTCCGCCCCCAAACCATTGATCAACAATATTACCGTCTTTATCATACATTTCAAAATAACGCCAGTTAGCGTGTACAGTTGGCACCATAGGATTTTTAGGGTGAAGCACTAAGCTTAAACCACAGGCAAAAAAATCGGCATCTTCTACACCAAAATATTTTTGCATAGAATCTGGAAGTTTACCGTGAACCCCAGAAATGTTAACGCCGCCTTTTTCAAACACATTGCCGTTTTGGATAACACGTGTGCGTCCGCCGCCACCTTCGGGTCGTTTCCAAAGATCTTCTTGAAATTTGGCTTTACCGTCTATGGCTTCTAATTTAGAAGTAATGGTATCTTGTAAATCTTGTATATATTTATAGAATTTGTTTTTCATTATCTAAAACGTTCTTTGTTTTTAAAAGCTTTATAAGTGTTTAAACTTTTTATTGTTTTTAATTTTTTAACGGTTTGTTGTGGCGGTTTTTTATTTAAAAAATAGGCTTCAACTAAAGAAAGACCAATGTAATATAAAAAACCAAAGCACATGGTAACATGTGGCTTTTCTATAAACTCTCCGCTGGCATCTATGTTTTCAAAAAAGTTGGTATTGTTTAAGAATTCGGTTGTTAAACCTAGTTTAGGTATAAGTGATTGAAAAATTAAAACAACAAAAATTAAAACAAAATAAACCATCATTGATAGAATGGCATTAAATAGAATTCTTCCTTTTACATGTGATGATACATCGGAAAAGGCAAATCGCATACGATTAAAAACAACAATACAATAGAGTATTAAAATAGAATTATCGTTGGTAAAACTATTAAAAACTAAAGCAAAAAGACCATAAAAGGGCACAAATACAAAAAGTGAGATTTTTTTAGGCATTGCAGCCATAAAAATACCAGAGTGTACCATAATAAACTCAAAAATCATGAGCCCTATAAATGATGTAATTTTTTCTACATCAAAAGGAGTGGGTTGGTACCAAAGCGTAAGAAATTGATATGCCATTAACAGGTTTAATGCTAAAGCACCAAATTGAAAAGGTTTGTCGTATTTTTCAATAATATTCATTTTGTAGGTTAGGGCTTATATAATTCGTAAAGTTCCATATTTAAAGGCGCTTCATTTGGTGGCGTATATTCTTTTTCTAAAGTTTTTATACAAGTAAAATTACAATTTTCAGCAACTTTAATACTGCCTAAATTGGTATTATGAACTATAATTTGAAGTGTTTTGAGTTTTAGGTTTTGAAAAGCAAATTGTGATAAATAATTTACCGCTTTTGTGATGATGCCTTTACCTTCAAAATCATAATCTATGGCATAAGCTAATTCGCCTTGTTTTGAATGCCAATCAATTTCTTTTAAATAGATGAGGCCAATTATTTTGTTAGAATCTTTTGGTTTTATGGTAAATAAAAATTCTTCTTTGTTTTCAAACTCCTTAACTTTTTTATCAACAAATAGTTTAGACAGCTCTGGATTTAAATTTTGTGCTAAAGTTTTTGGAAAATAACGTTTTAAGCGGTCTTCGTTTGCTACTACGAAATTGCAAATGCCCCAAGAGTCTTTAGTTTGAATGGGTTCTATTTTAAATCTATTAGAATTAAACAACATGCTGAGGTTTGTTTTCTGCGTTTAAAGTTTCTACCGTTTTTACAGAAGCAGCAGTAACAGATAGAGGTAATACCAAAATAACACCAACTACGGGGATTAATAAAAGCAACAGAAAAACAACACCATTACCAATAGCAAGTCCACGACGCTGCCTAACAAATTGCAGGCTTTTTTTATACTGAAAATGGCGCTCTAAAGTATAATCCATATTACCAAAACCAGCGTAATAGGCTTGCACCATAAACAATAAAATGGTAGAAAATATATTTACTACAGGAATAAACTTTAGTAGTAAAATAGGAATGGTTAAAAGCAGCTCCATAAATAAATTTCTAACATTTATTTTAATACCGCGCCAAAGTTGTTGAATAAATGATGTATTTCTATGCGAGTGTGGTTTGGTGCTGGTTAAATGCGCTTCAATTTTTTCTGAAACGGGACTCATAAATGGCGCCGAAAGTGCCATAATGATGTGTTTAAACAGAATAAGTCCAATGACTACTACAATTAAACCGCCAATAACATTACTAATAGCGGCAAAGGTTTCATGGCCCCAATCCCAAATCCAGATTTTAGAAATGAAGGCACCAATATTGTCTGATAAGCCATAGGCAGTACCAAAAATGGCTATGGCAGTTACAAGACTGATAAGCATGGGTACTGCAAAAAACTTCCAAAGTTTTAGTTTTGAAATTAAGCTAAAAGCCCCGAAGTAAGCTTTAATTGCTGAAATGATGTTTTTAATCATGACGTTATTATTGCGTTAGGGATTGAGGCATTTGTTGAAGCTCCCTGACGAAGGAAGGAGCGACTGCCGAAAGCCCGACCTACTTTTTATTGCAATAAGTAGATTTTTAAAACCTAATGTTACACTAAAAAGTAGGTAACGCCCAAAATATTTTAATTTCCGTATTCTTTTACAGCATCTATAAAGGCTTTGGCATGATCTACAGGAATGTTTGGTAGAATGCCATGACCTAGATTTACAATGTATTTGTCTTTACCAAAGGCATCAATCATTTGGTGTACCATACGTTTAATATCGGTTGGAGGCGATAGTAGGCGTGAAGGATCGAAATTACCTTGTAAAGTTATGTTTCCGCCAGTTAAATATCTGGCGTTTTGTGGTGAACAGGTCCAATCTACACCAAGTGCTGCAGCGTTACTTTTTGCCATATCGTTAAGCGCAAACCAGCATCCTTTACCAAAGGCAATTACGGGAGCATCATCTTTTAAAGCTTCAATAATTTGATTGATGTATTGCCATGAGAATTCTTGATAATCGGTAGGAGATAACATGCCTCCCCAAGAATCGAAAACCTGTACGGCATTTACGCCTGCTTTTACTTTTTCTTTTAGGTAGGCAATGGTGGTATCGGTAATTTTTTGAAGCATTTGGTGTGCCGCAATGGGATTTGTAAAGCAAAATTCTTTAGCCTTATCAAAGGTTTTACTGCCTTGGCCTTGTACGCAATAACACAAGATAGTCCACGGAGAACCTGCAAAACCAATTAGCGGAATGTCATTGTTTAGTAATTCTTTAGTGGCTTTTATGGCTTGATAAACGTAATCTAATTCTACAGTAACGTCTGGTACAATTACGTTATCAACATCTTTTTGAGTGCGCACCGGATTGGGTAAATAGGGGCCAAAATTGGGTTTCATTTGCACTTCAATGTTCATGGCTTGTGGAATTACCAAAATATCACTGAATAAAATAGCGGCATCCATACCAAATCTACGAATGGGTTGTACGGTAATTTCACTTGCCAATTCAGGTGTACGGCAACGTGTAAAGAAATCGTATTTCTCTCGAATGGCCATGAATTCTGGTAAATAGCGTCCTGCTTGACGCATCATCCACACGGGCGGACGGTTTACGGTTTCACCTTTTAATGCTTTTAAAAATAAATCGTTTTTTATCATGTTAGCTTTTGGCTTTTGGCTCTTAGCAGTTAGCTAAAAAGTATTACTGTTTTTAATTTTTCTTCAGAAGGAAGTTTATCAGATAACTGATAGACCTGCTTTACAAGTTCTATTCCATTTTTCCAAATATCTAATTTTTTAAAATCTCTCATATAGTTATTATAATAGCCTTTAACTATAGGATGTATGGAGCTAAAAGCTAAAGGCGAATGGCAAATGGCTATAACACGTAGTGTTGATTTACCAACTCAATTACACTTTCTACCGTTGGCACTTTAGCAATTTTTACTTCTTTAAAATGTTTTTTGGCTTCTTTTGCAGTGGTTTCTCCAATACAAAAGGCAATGACATCTTTATCGTTTTTTTGTTTGTAACTTTTTACGGTTGAAGGGCTGAAAAACATCACACTTTCAACAGATTCATCAAGCTTTACAGCATCAAATTTGGTTTGATATGCTTCAACTAGGTTTACTTTAATATTATTGGTTTCCAGTATGCTTGGTAAATCATCAAGTCTTAAATTACTACAAAGGTATGTAACTTCGGTACCTTCCATGTATTCTACTAAATAGTTTGCTAAGGCTTTAGCATTTTTTTCAGAATGGGTTACTTTACCAATTTTGTTTTCAATAAGACGTTTGGTACGCCGCCCCACACAATAAATATTTTTAAACTTTAATTCTTCGTGCGAAAAATTTATCAATAAAGCATCAACCGCATTTTTGCTGGTAATAATTACGTTTTGTATTTCTTCTTTTATAAGCTGTTTATGAATTCTGTTAGGTTTTGTTTTTATAAAATCTGAACTTTTTACCGATACTTTTTCATTAAACAGTAAGCGTTGGTTTTCAGTTAAAGATTTAGTTGAATAGACGTTTGCTTGTTTGCCTTCATTTTTAAAATCGTCCATTAAACGCTTTCCTCCACGTTCAATAATATAATTAGAAGCATAGGTAGCAATATCATTGTGTTTTCCAAGAGGTTCAACTCTGGTAACTTCTATTTTTTTAGAACCATCTTTACTTAACAATACGCCTTTAAAATGTACCTCTTCGTTTTTTATGTAGGCTAGGGCTCCAATAGGAGCGCTACAACCGCCTTCTAATTTATTTAGAAAATCGCGCTCAATGGTGGTGCAAATTTCGGTTTCTTCGTGGTTAAGAATAGCGCAAGCTTCTTTTATAAAATTGTCTTCCTCTAAGGCAGTAACCATAATGGCACCTTGTGCAGGTGCGGGAACCATCCAATCTAAATTGATGGCTTCATCGGGTCTAACACCTATACGCCCAATGCCTGCGGCAGCAAAAATAGCACCGTTCCAATTATTGTCTTTTAATTTTTGAAGTCTTGAATTTACATTACCTCTTAAATCTACAACAGTATGTGTTGGGTAGCGGTTAAGCCATTGCGCTTTACGGCGTAAACTTCCGGTGGCAATAACAGCATCTTTAGCGCCTAAAAATTCTTCGTTATCTTTAAAAACAAGTGTGTCGTTAACATTACCTCTTTTTAAAACAGCTGCTTGTATAATGCCTTTTGGTAGTATGGTAGGAACATCTTTTAGCGAATGCACCGCAATATCAATGTCATGGTTTAACATGGCAATATCTAAGGTTCTGGTAAAAATGCCGGTAATTCCTAACTCGTAAAGGGGTTTGTTTAGAACTAAATCGCCTGTAGATTTTACAGGTACCAATTCGGTTTTATGCCCTTCTTTTTCTAGTAAACTTTGTACAATTTTGGCTTGCCATAGTGCTAATTCACTATCGCGCGTTCCAATTCTTATGATTTTAGACATTTGTTTTGTGAGGTTCTTCTAACTGAAATACTTTTTTTATCAGTTCTAAACTATCATCTGTAGATATGCCATCATCTTTTAAATGATGCGCAAAATGATTGGTTATTTTTTGAATGATTTTATTGCTAATTAACTCTGCTTGCTCTTCGTTAAAGTTTGATATTTTTTTACGTTGTGTATCTAATTCTGCCGAAGCAAAATCTGTAAGCTTGTGTTTTAAAGCCTTTATGGTAGGTGCAAATTTTCTAGTTTCTAACCAACTGTTAAATTCTGCTTTTACCTCTTCTATAATGGCTTCGGCCTCAGGAATGTATGTTTTTCTTTTTTCTAAAGTTTCATCTGTTATTTGCGATAAATAATCTAAATGAACTAAAGTAACATTGTTTAATTCCTGTACATTTTCATCTACATTTTTAGGTATTGATAAATCTAGAATTAAAAGCGGTTTTTCAGATTGAATAATGTGTTTGTCAATTGTTGGTCTATGCGCACCTGTGGCAACAATTAAGATATCAGAATTGCTAATTTCTTCCTGTAAATTGGCGTAATCTTTAACTACTAAATTGAACTTACCAGCAATTTTTTCGGCTTTATCTTTAGTTCTGTTAATTAAAGTAATGTGTTCGTTTTTGGTGTGTTTTACCAGGTTTTCACAAGTGTTTCTTCCTATTTTACCCGTACCAAAAAGTAAAATGTTTTTGTTTGAAACATTTTCAATACTCTTTAATATATATTGAACCGATGCAAAAGATACAGAGGTAGCACCAGATGATAACTCGGTTTCGGTTTTAATGCGTTTACTAGCCTGAATAACAGCATTAACCAAACGTTCTATAAAAGGATTTAGTAAATTGTTTTTCTTTGAAAGTATAGCGCTTGATTTAAGTTGACTTATAATTTCAAAATCACCAAGAATTTGGCTATCTAAACCAGAACCTACTTTAAACATGTGGCTAATAGCTTCTTTGTTTTTGTAAACGTAAGCCACTTTTTGAAATTCATCAACAGTGCCTTTGGTATTATCGCAAAGTAGTTTTATAAGTTGAAATGGGTGTTCTGCAAACCCATAAATTTCTGTTCTGTTGCAGGTGGAAGTTACTAACAAGCTTTCTATTTCATTTGTTTTAGCTTGTTGTAATAATGTAAGTCTTGCGTCATCACTTAAACTAAAATGACCACGTATTACGGCATCGGCTTTTTTATAACTCAAACCAATGGCGTAAAAATTTTTACTTCTTGAAATGTTATATCTGTGCATCTAGTACCTAACTACAAGTAGCAAAAATAGAATCCTCAACTTGAAAAAAATAACGCTAAAAGAACTTTTAGTGTCGTTACGAGTTTTTTAATAGAATTTCACTTATAAAAAGTTTAAATGTTATACTTTTACAGTAAAATAGGCTGTTTTGGGGGTTGTAATATAGAATGAATCTAAATAAGACTAAAGAATGAACAAAGAAATTGATGCAAAAAGTATCGCTGAAAGTACTTTTCAAGAAACAAATGTTGATGAAGGTTTTCTAGTTTTAACTTTTAAAAACGAAAAAAGTGTCGCTCAAAGTGTTGCTAAAGAGATTGATAGTGATTATATACAATTTCATTTTTGTGTAAAAGGAGCTGCTAAGTTTATGTTTAACCAAGGGCGATATGCTTTAGATATTCAAGAAGAAAGTTCTTTACTGCTCTATAATCCGCAAAGAGATCTTCCTATTAATCTATACGTAGAACCAAAATCTTGGGTTGTTTCTATTTTAATTTCTATTAAAAAATTTCACGGATTATTTTCATCAGAAGCCGATCATATCTCATTTTTAAATGATGATAACAAGGATAAAAAATATTATAAAGATGGTGTAATAACGCCATCAATGGCAATTGTATTAAACCAGCTTATCAATTACAGTTTAAACAGTTCTATTAAGCATATTTATTTTAAAGGAAAAGCTTATGAATTATTGAGTTTATACTTTAACAGAAGTGAAGATGCCGATATAGAACAATGTCCTTTTTTAGTAGATGAAGCTAACGTTATTAAAATAAGGCAAGCAAAAGATATTATTGTATCTAGAATGGCAGAACCTCCTAGTTTACAAGAATTAGCTGATGAAATAGGGCTTAGTTTAAAAAAGCTAAAAGAAGGCTTTAAACAAATTTATGGCGATTCTGTTTTTAGTTTTTTATTTGATTATAAAATGGAAGTAGCCCGTAAACTATTAGAAGCTGGAAATGATAACGTAAATGAAGTAGGCCTTAAAGTAGGCTACAGTACTGCCAGTCATTTTATTGCAGCCTTTAAGAAAAAGTATGGCACTACACCAAAAAAATATATAATGTCTTTAAGTTAACCCTTTTTGCAACATGTAAGTTTTTTATTATTCTGCTTTTTTTTATATTTTTGAGTGTAAGTCTTGTTAACTTAAAACCCCAAAGTCATGAAATTTTTAACACCAGAAATTGAAGCGTTGTACAAGCTTCATAATGGTTTTACTAATAAAAAATCTTTAGTAAGACAAAGCGCTTCATGTGGAATTTTCCAAGAGTGTGATTACTCTGAAAAAAAACCACCTACTTTCTATAAGAAAGAACAAGACTAGTTATAATTTAAATTTATAGTTGTAGCTTTTTGTTAAGAATTTGTGTTGTATTTTTACAGCATGAAAAAAGGCGTTTTACTTGTAAATTTAGGGTCTCCAGATAGTCCAGAACCTAAAGATGTAAAAAAATATTTAGGCGAGTTTTTAATGGATGAACGGGTTATAGATATTCCCTATGCAGCAAGGGCATTATTAGTTAGAGGTATTATTTTAAAAACCCGCCCCAAAGCATCGGCAGCAGCCTATAAAAAAATATGGTGGGAGGAAGGTTCTCCACTTATTGTAATATCAGAACAACTTCAAAATAAAATTCAAAAGCAAGTTGATGTTCCTGTAGCTTTAGCTATGCGTTATGGTAGCATGACCATATTAAAAGGTTTGCAAGAGCTAGTTGATAAAGGTGTTGATGAGGTTTTACTATTCCCTTTGTATCCGCAATTTGCTATGGCAACCACCGAAACTATTTTAGTAAAGGCAGAACAACTTAAAGAAATGCATTTTCCTAATCTAAAAATAGAATCGGTTCCAGCATTTTATAATAAACCAGATTATATTGAAGTACTTTCAAATTCAATAAAAAACCATTTAGAAGGTAAAAAATACGAACATTTGCTGTTTTCATATCATGGTGTACCAGAACGCCATATTAGAAAAAGCGATGTAACAAAATCACATTGTAAAATAGATGGTAGCTGTTGTAAAACGCCCAGTAAAGCGCATGAGTTTTGTTATCGCCACCAGTGTTTAGAAGTTACCAGATTGGTGGCAGAAAAATTGCAGTTAAAAGCAGGCACATATTCAACATCCTTTCAATCACGTTTAGGGTTTGACCCATGGTTGCAACCATATACAGATAGAACCATAGAACGTTTAGGCAAACAAGGTCTAAAAAATATGGCTATTGTAACCCCAGCTTTTGTGAGTGATTGTCTTGAAACTTTAGAAGAAATTGCCATGGAAGGCAAAGAAATTTTTCATGAAATGGGCGGTAATGAGTTTACAACCATTCCTTGTTTAAATGACGATGCTGCTTTTGTAAATTTACTTTCAAAATGGATTAATAATTGGGTAACAGCCTAAATGTAATTATTGTAAATGGCAAAAATACAATCTGAAGATTTAGGAGTATTACCAATAAACAAACTGCTTGTAAGGCAAGCATTACCCGCATCAATAGGCATTTTAGTAATGTCTCTTAATATTCTTGTTGATACAATTTTTGTAGGACATTGGATAGGGTCAACAGCCATTGCTGCTATAAATGTGGTACTTCCTGTAACATTTTTTATTGCGGCATTAGGTATGAGTATTGGTATTGGTGGTTCTTCAATAATATCAAGAGCTATGGGGGCTCATGATAAAGATAAAGCTTTTTTAACCTTTGGAAATCAAATTACGTTAACCCTACTTTTAACCATAACCTTAGTAATTTTAGGTTTGTGGTTTATAGACGATATAGTTCCTGCATTTGGTGGCAAGGGAATTATTTTTGAACCTGCCAAAATATACTACCGTATTGTACTTTACGGAACGCCTATACTTGCAATGAGTATGGTTGGTAATAATGTAGCCCGTGCCGAAGGGAAACCTAAATTCTCTATGTATGCCATGATGATGCCTTCTGTAGGTAATTTAGTTTTAGACTATCTTTTTATAAATTTATTCGATTGGGGTATGCAAGGAGCTGCTTGGGCAACAACAATTTCTTATGGCTTTTCATTTCTTTACCTTTTATGGTTTTTCCTTTCAAAAAACTCAGAATTAAAAATAAATGTATCGCATTTTGGTTTAAATCTAAATCTTGTAAAAGAAATAGCATCACTTGGTTTTGTAACGCTTTCAAGACAAGCCGTAGTAAGCATAACGTATTTGCTCATGAATAATATTTTATTCAATTTAGGAGGCGCCACATCGGTTACAGCTTATGCCATTGTTGGCCGTATGCTAATGTTTGCTATGTTTCCTGTTTTAGGTGTTACACAAGGATTTTTACCAATAGCAGGATTTAATTACGGTGCCGGAAATTACACTAGGGTTAGAATAAGTATAAATGCAGCTATAAAGTATGCTTCTATTTTGGCAACCATTGTGTTTTTGTTTTTAATGATATTCCCTACATTAATTACAAAACTATTTACAACAGATGCAGAAGTAATAAGTCAAACACCAAGTGCAATGCGTTGGGTGTTTGCTGCAACACCAATCATTGCCATTCAGCTAATAGGAGCAGCCTACTTTCAGGCCATAGGTAAAGCAAAATCGGCTCTTTTATTAACATTAACTAGACAAGGGTTTTTCTTTATTCCATTAATTTTTCTTCTACCAAATTTTTATGGCGAGTTTGGGGTTTGGGTATCATTTCCTATAGCCGATGTACTTTCTACCATAGTTACAGCATATTTTTTAAATAAAGAAATTAGAAAAACCTTATATTAAGAACATAATAATCATGGAATATTACAACTACATAAAATCATTTCATCTCATATTTGTAATTACCTGGTTTGCAGGTTTATTCTATATTCCCAGGCTTTTTGTATATCAAATAGAAGCCTTTCATAAACCCTCACCAGAAAAAGAAATTTTGGGCAAACAACTAAAACTAATGGCAAAACGTTTGTGGTATATTATTACATGGCCCTCTGCCATTTTGTGTACAATTTTTGCCATTTGGTTGCTTATAATTAACCCCTATTGGTTGCAGCAGCCCTGGATGCATGTAAAACTAGCTTTTGTTGTTTTACTATTTATTTATCACCTAATAACACATAAATACTACAAACAATTACAAAACGATGTTGTAAAAAAAACATCTAGTTACATGCGTATCTGGAATGAGGGCGCCACCTTTATCCTGTTTGCCGTTATCTTTTTAGTTATTTTAAAAAGCAGTATAAATTGGATTTGGGGTATTGTAGGCATGCTAGTTTTAGGGGTGCTAATTATGCTTGGGTTTAAAATTTATAAACGCATTAGAGAAAAAAATCCAGAAGCTTAAAATTATTAGGGTGTTACCCTGTCGGGTCGGGCTTTCGTAAGTCGCTCTTTTCAAGGAGCTCCAACAATTACTCAATCCCTAACACAAAAAACGCAAAAACAGACATGTGTTTTTTAAATCAGTCTTAGCTCTTTGGTTCGATTATTGCTATATTTAATGCATTAAAATTGCAAATGAAATTAAAAAAGTTCTCTTTACGTACCCGTATCTTTTTGGCAATGATAATGTTGGTGTTAATGGCTTCTATACTTATTTCGGCAGTAGCTATATACCAATATAAAGAACAGAGTGAAGATTATCATACAGCACGTTTAATACGTAAAGAACAAAATATTAAAGCCCATATAAAGCGGTTTTTAAATGGCAGATATAATACCTGGGAAGTAAAAACCGAAAATCTCCCCTTAATTTTTAAAGATGAAATATTTAACATTGCCAACATTCATAAACTACAAATTAATTTATACGATTTAGAAGGCAATTTGCTAATATCATCAAAAGCAGGTTTACAAAATAATATAGCGGCCCAATGTTTAAATGCAGAAATACTAAATTCAATATATAACACCATTCAGCTTAATAATCTTTCTAATAATGCAGAACATAGGTTTGTAGATAAACATAAAGAAAACGGAGAAACATTTCAATCATCTTATTCGTTTATAACAGATAATAAATCTAAAGCCATAGCCATTATTAATCTGCCTTATTTAGAGAAAGATGATTTTCTTACCAATGAACTTCAAGAGTTTTTAAAGCGTATTGCTTTTGCATTCATGTTAGTATTGTTAATGGCTATTGCTATTGCTTTCTGGTTATCAAAATTTATCACCAAATCATTACAAACTATTAGCGATAAAATTATTTCTACAAGACTAGAAAAACGCAATAAAAAAATTGAAATAGATGACACTAGCGAAGAAATATCAATTCTTGTAAATGCCTATAACAGCATGATAGATGAGCTAGAAGATAGTGCCGTACAATTAGCAAGAAGTGAGCGCGAACAAGCCTGGAGAGAAATGGCTAAACAAGTGGCGCACGAAATTAAAAACCCACTAACACCCATGCGGTTAACAGTGCAAAATTTTCAAAGAAAGTTTGACCCTAATGATGAAAACATCCATTCTAAGCTAAATGAATACAGCAAAACACTCATACAGCAAATAGATACTATGAGTTCTATTGCATCGGCATTTTCAAACTTTGCTAAAATGCCAGCACAACAAAGAGAAACCCTTAATGTGGTTAAAATTGTTAAACTAGCCTTAGATATTTTTAATGAAGATTACATAGTATTTACATCAGATTATGATGAAATTATAGCTAAATTTGACCGCACACAATTAATAAGAGTGGTTACCAACTTGGTAAAAAACAGTATTCAGGCAATGCCAGAAAATCAAACCCCAACCATAGCAATTCATGTAACCACTAAAAGTGATAACGTAGTACTTACCATTGCAGACAATGGTTCTGGAGTTTCAGAAGAAAATAAAGAAAAAGTTTTTGAGCCTAAATTTACTACCAAAACAAGTGGTATGGGGCTTGGTTTAGCTATGGTAAAAAATATTGTAGAAACGTACAAAGGCTCTATAACTTTTGAATCTGTAAAAAATAAAGGCACAACTTTTAAAGTTGTATTTCCAAAAGAATAACTAATTACAGCTGTCACTAAAAACCTAAGTGAAAGCCAAAAAATATAAAATTTATAAAATGAATTACAATAACTTAATAACCAGCTATAACAACGGTATTACAACAATAACCATTAATAGGCCAAAAAAGTTAAATGCCCTAAACCAAGAAACTATACAAGAGTTACATAATGCATTTAAAGAAGCCAATTCAGATACTAATACTAAAGTTATTATTTTAACCGGAAGTGGTGAAAAAGCATTTGTTGCCGGAGCCGATATTAGTGAATTTGCAAACTTTAGTGTAGAAGAAGGTGAACATTTGGCTGCTAACGGACATAAAATTTTATTTGATTATATAGAAAATTTGGCAACACCCGTT
This sequence comes from Seonamhaeicola sp. S2-3, assembly GCF_001971785.1. NCBI lineage: Bacteria > Pseudomonadati > Bacteroidota > Flavobacteriia > Flavobacteriales > Flavobacteriaceae > Seonamhaeicola > Seonamhaeicola sp. S2-3. The sequence goes on from NZ_CP019389.1 coordinate 1,590,909, forward strand.
ATTGCTGCAGTAAATGGGTTTGCTTTAGGTGGCGGGTTAGAATTAGCCATGGCTTGCCATTTTAGAGTAGCAAGTAATAATGCCAAAATGGGTTTACCCGAAGTGTCTCTAGGCGTTATTCCTGGGTATGGTGGTACCCAACGTTTACCACAGTTAATTGGGAAAGGGCGCGCTTTAGAAATGATTATGACAGCTACCATGATAGACGCTAATAAAGCCTTAAGCTACGGTTTAGTAAACAATGTTACTGCCCAAGAAGAACTATTACCATTTTGCGAAACTATAGCCCAAAAAATAACTCAAAACTCGTCTGTGGCTATTGCAGAAGCTATAAAAGCGGTTAATGCTAACAGTAAAGATGGTGTTAACGGATTTGAGGTAGAAATTAAAGGCTTTGGTAAATGCTTTGGAACCGAAGATTTTACCGAAGGTACCACCGCTTTTTTAGAAAAACGAAAAGCTGATTTTCCTGGGAGGTAGGTTTTGGGAGCGTTTAATGGTTAGTGTATGGATACTGGGGCAGATTCGAAATTCACTTTCGGTTAAGAACGAATTTTGACACGAGTCAATAACCTTGAATTTATTACTGTTTCGCCTATTTTTTATAAACTTTGTTAAGTGCTGATGTTTCATTTTAGTTCTATCCGAAAAGGTCTCTTTGAATTTCTATTTTTCTTTTATTACTTGATTTAATTTTATCAATCATTTTATGTAATGTCTTTTGGGTTAAAATAGTAATGTCCTTCTGTTCAACAATTAATTGCCTGTTTAAGTCAAACATTGGATTCTTTATATCAGCATTTTGGTCATACATTACTGCTCGGGGAATATTGTAATCTTTCGCAAAACCCATCGCTAATCTTGCACCACTATCTAATTTTTGATCAAATATCTTCCAACGTTGTGCAGAGTCTTGAGCATAACTTGCAGCCAAAATTATTGCATCACAAAAAAGAGCTTGTAATCTGTCTCGGTCTTTGTATCGACTACTTAAATCCATTGCAGATTTATGCTCATCATAGTATTCAGTAACCAATAATCCCCCTTCTTTAAAAATCTCAAAAGCCAAAGCCTTATTTCTAGCAGGCAATATCTTTGAAAGTGGGCTAGGTAAAATTGCTACAGTCTTACCACCAATTAATGCCTGCTTGTGAGCTATACTATCGCATCCAAATGCTAACCCACTAACTATAGTAACATCCTTTTTTACAATTTCTTCAACTATTTTTCTCTCTCTACTTTCGATTGTTTCGTCTGGATTTAAAAGTCCTATTACGGCAATACAATCATTATCGAGGTCTAAAAGGCTTAAATCTCCTTTATAGAATAGAAAAATAGGTTTTTCACTATCCTTAACTGTTCCTCTGTGTTTAGGAAAGTCTTTGTCACCAATAGCAACAACTCCATCACAGCTATCTTCTAATTTTTCAATTTGATTGACGACTTGCTTCTTTTCAAATTCAAAATCTTCATTCGTTATTAAATCAAATTGTTTTGATTTGGTATTTAGTAATGAGACAATATATTCAACACTCTCATTGCCTTTCAGGTTCTTGTTTATCCAAGCTCTACCTATGCCTTTAAAAGATTTTGTGGTTATTATATTAATTGCGTTATCAGTATACTTCATCTTGTTTTGATTGATTTTGAGTTTACAAATTTAGTTTAGCACCAATTGAGTAAAAAATAACAGAATTTGCTCCTTTATCAAAAAGTGCTTGAATCGCGTCTTCGTCAATATTGACTGAATGTGTGTAAAGGTCATCAATGAGTAAAATGTCTTTTCCTTTTAAATTTATTGAAAAGTCACAAGTGTTTACTGTAATATTTGGATATGGCATATCACCATTACCACCGTACCCCCTTCTTGCTCTATGAGTTGTTTTGGTATCTTTGACCCGCTTTATATATTCTGTTCCGTCTATGAGACCTGGCAATTGATTTGCTACTGTGCTAACTGTTTTTTTGAAATAAAGTTGATTTGGGTTGTAATTTACCTTAGCTCTAGGAACTACACATACAATAAGGCTATTCTTCCCTGATATTTTCAAAACATGAGGTAAATCTTTTTTTAGTATATTTTCCAATTGACCACTTACATTTTGAAGCACATCTTCAGTATAGGGGGTAATGTCGTTTTTGAGTGTGCAAATAATATTTTCTATTGAACCTTTGACTCGCCATTGTCCTGCACCACTTGAGTATTTTGAATTAAAATACGCTTGTACTTCTCTCTTCAAGTAGTAATTACCTTTGTGGTCTTTTGTCGGTGTAATTGTAAATTTCCACATAGTTAAACTGATATAATGTTTTCAATAGGAATACCTGCTTTAACAGCTTCATCTATTTCAAATGGTTCATTTTCGAATACAATTATCTTTCGAGGTTCTAATTCAAGCATTTTTAGTGCGTTTTCAAATTTATTGATATGTTGGTCTTTATCAATTGACTTCCTAAATATTTTATATTTAAATTTGTTAGTCAAGCCGTGTTGCTTAAGTGTTATAATTGCTCTATTTTCTCTACTATTTGTCACCAAAACTGTGGTGTTGAGTTCAAAGAACTTATTCAAAACTTCATTTGCATAAGGTATTAGCTTTGTCTGTCCGATATTTTCAGCGTACAACTTTTCTTTTAGTCCTATTATTTCTTGATACTCTTTATTGTTAAGATTTGGAAATTCTCTTTGTAAAATTGTTCGGTTAAACCTTTCATTTGGATTGAATGGAAGAAATTGTTTGGGGTTTATTACAGACTGAACAGCCATTTTAAAAGATAGATAGTTTGCGTAGTCCGTGTCAACCAATGTTCCATCCATATCAAAGAATAGGACTTTGTCCCGCGTGATGATTTTATTCATGTCTAGTTGATTGTCTTTCTTTGCTATTATTGTTTCTGTTACATTTGCACCTAACTTAAAGGTTAGACACTTTTCAAAGGTTTATATCTAAACTCAAACGAATATAATAACTTTGTGTACAAAATCAAATTGTTAATAACCCGTATATTCTTTAACATTTTTGGGTTAAGATTCTTTGTAGTTTTATAAAGTCAGGTATTCCAAAAAACTTTCTAATATTATTACTATGAACCCTAAATCTCCTTTAAAAGGGCGTGGTGCACAACTAAACGTTCCTAATAAATTCTTAGAATTTAGCCATGAAATGCGTAACGATTTTTTAGAGTTTTGCCACAAAGAAGGAGAACAAGCAGATAAAAATAAAACACGTTACTTAGAGGTGTTTCCTAAAACCATAGTTAACAAAGTTAAAAGCCCCGATATAGGCATGATGTATAGCATGAATGCCTACCAAGGTTGCGAACATGGTTGTATTTATTGTTATGCTCGTAACACCCATGAATATTGGGGTTACAGTGCGGGTTTAGATTTTGAGAGGCGTATTTTGGTAAAAAAAGATGCTCCTAAATTGTTAGAAAATTTACTGAAAAAAAAGCACTGGAAAGCGCACCCCATTGTAATGTCTGGTAATACCGATTGTTACCAACCAGCAGAACAAATTTATAACATTACAAGGCAATGTTTACAGGTTTTTTTAAAGTACAAACATCCTGTTGCTATTATTACTAAAAATGCTTTAATTCTACGCGATTTAGATATTTTAAAAGCCCTTGCTAAAGATAATTTAATTGGAGTTAATATTTCAATAACCTCTTTATCAGAACAAACAAGACGTGTTTTAGAACCTAGAACGGCTACTATAAAACGCCGATTAGAAACCGTAAAAACTTTAACAGATAATGGTATTCCTGTAAATGTAATGCTTGCACCTATTATTCCGGCAATTAATAGTCATGAAATCCTACCACTAGCCAAAGCAGCTGCAGATTACGGAGCATTTTCTGTGGCACACACTATTGTTAGACTTAATGGTGCTATTGGCGAAATTTTTACAGATTGGGTAAAAAAAACAATGCCCGATAGGGCAGACAAAGTGTTGCACCAAATAGAAAGTTGCCACAGTGGTAGTTTAAACAACAGTAGATTTGGTTCCCGAATGCATGGTGAAGGAAAAATTGCAGATAATATTAATAGCTTAATAAAATTAGCTAAGCAAAAGTATTTTAAACATAAAAAAATGCCCAAACTTAACTGCGATTTGCATGAGCAGTTTAAGGATGGACAATTAAAATTGTTTTGAAATACTTTTTTAAAAGTATAAACTAAATTTAGGCTTGATTTAGTCTTCTTCTTTTAGTAATACCCCAGTTAAAGTTTTTAAAAAATTAAAAAAATCTGTTGTATTTGTGATTGGGTTTTTTATTTGTTACTAGAGAAGAGTTTAGATAAAATGGGTCTTTAAGCAGACCCATTTTAATAAACTAAACTAATTACTTATGTATTTGGTAAATTCTCTATTGTTTGTATGAAATACAATTTTATATCTACTATTACCCTCTAGTTTGTAAACTCTTTCAATAGTTTGAACACCTTTAATGGTTTCGCTGTGTAATAATTCAGCAGTACCATTGTTAAGCCCGTAAATTTTAATTTTTAAAGGTTCAAAGTTTGTAGCTAGTTTTGTAATGTAAACTAATCCATTTTCTTCTCTTACAAAAGGTTTAAAAATAGTAGTTTCTTTTTCTTTGTTAAAGGTTACCTCGTTAGACTTTACGGTAAACGGAATGGTTTTAATTTCCATATCTTTCTCTAATTCAAAGAAATAGTTTCCGTCTGGTAAATCGGTTAAATCAAAACCCTTAGTGTAAACACCAGCTTGATTTATAACTTCTTTATATATAGTAGTACCGTAATTGTCTTTAATTGAAAGTAGGTTACCCTCTTTTACATCAACAATAGTTAATGCGGTTCTTTTGAGATCTTTACCAATTTTATTGATAATGATTTCATTAGCATATCCCATAACCGTAGCCATCATTGCTACCGTTAAGATTACTTTTTTAGTGTTTGTTAATACGTTTTTCATGATTTGGTGTTTTTAACGTTTTACACTACAAATATATGGCGAGTTTTTAGTGTGTAAAACATTGATATTGACTAATTTATGTGCTAAATTATCCGTTAAATTTATGCTAAGTTTACGTTAAGTTAAAATACTATATTACTGGGTTAATACCATATATTTTTATACAGTGCTAGGTTTTCTGTTTTGGTTTTATATACAAGAAAAATTATTAGCCATTTTTAATAGACTCTATAATTAATTGTAAGTTGAAGTGTTATAATTTTTTTTGAAGAAGAATACAGAAAGAAAAGTTTATGCAAAAAAAAGTGGGCTACCACAGCCCACTTTACCAACTAAACTAAACTAAATAAGACATTAAACTAATAATTAATGAATTTTGTAAATTCTCTGTTATTTGTATGAAATACAATTTTATATTTTCCTTTTTCTATTTTGAAAATTCTTTCAATATTTTGAACACCTTTAATGGTTTCGCTGTGTAACATGTCAGTACTACCATTGTTAAGCCCGTAAATTTTAATTTTTAAAGGTTCTAAGTTTACAGCTAGTTTTGTAATGTAAACTAATCCATTTTCTTCTCTTACAAAAGGTTTAAAAATAGTAGTTTCTTTTTCTTTGTTAAAGGTTACCTCGTTAGACTTTACGGTAAACGGAATGGTTTTAACTTCCATATCTTTCTCTAATTCAAAGAAATAGTTTCCGTCTGGTAAATCGGTTAAATCAAAACCTTTAGTGTAAACACCAGCTTGATTTATAACTTCTTTATATATAGTAGTACCGTAATTGTCTTTAATTGAAAGTAGGTTACCCTCTTTTACATCAACAATAGTTAATGCGGTTCTTTTGAGATCTTTACCAATTTTATTGATAATGATTTCATTAGCATATCCCATAACCGTAGCCATCATTGCTACCGTTAAGATTACTTTTTTAGTGTTTGTTAATACGTTTTTCATGATTTGGTGTTTTTAACGTTTTACACTACAAATATATGGTGAGTTTTAAGCGCAGAAAACATTGATATTGACTAATTTGTATGCTAAATTATCTGTTAAATTTACGCTAAGTTTATGTTAAGTTAAAATACCATACATTTAGGTTAATACCATATATTTTTATACAGTGCTAGGTTTTCTGTTTTGGTTTTATATACAAGAAAATTATTAGTCATTTTTAATAGACTCTATAATTAATTGTAAGTTGAAGTGTTATAATTTTTTTGAAGAAGAATACAGGAAAGAAAAGTTTCTGCAAAAAAAAAGTGGGCCACCACAGCCCACTTTACCAACTAAACTAAATAAGACATTAAACTAATTATTAATGAATTTTGTAAACTCTTTGTTATTAGACTTTAAAACCAATTTGTATTTTCCAGTTTTAAGTTTAAAAGCTCTTTCTATAACTTGTGTACCTTTAATAGTTTCGGTATGTAACAATTCGTTTGTACCGTTATTACTGTATATGCTTATTTTTAAAGATTCGTAGTTTGGGGCAAACTTTGTAATATTGAGCATGTTGTTTTTTACAATGGCAACTGGCTTAAAAATAATGGTCTCTTCAGCTTTATTAAATGTTACTTTGTTTTTAGTTACTGAAAATGGAATGGTTTTTATTTGAACATCTTTATCAAGTTCAAAAAAGTAATTACCATTAGGAAGTTCAGATAAATCAAATCCTTTAGTATATACTCCAGATTTTTCAATTAACTCTTTATATAAAATAAGACCGTTCGCATCTTTAATTGTAAGTAAGTTTCCTTCTTTTACATTATTAATTCTAAGATCAGTTTTTTTAACATCTTTAATAGTAGCGTTACCTTCAGATGCATAACCTATAACCGTAGCTAACAATGCTACCATTAAGATTCCTTTTTTTGTGTTTACAATGATATTTTTCATGTTTTATTATTTCTTTTTCATTTATACTGCAAATCTATGGCACATATGCAATGTAGAAAACATGTGTATTTGCCAATTTATATGCTAAATTATCTGTTAACTTAATGTTAAGAACCATAAAAGTTAATATAGTATATATTAGCGTTAATAATACATATATTAAGGTTAGTTTTAGTGCATAAGGCTTTTATAGAATCAATAATAAACGTTGTGTGTAGATTGTGTAAATAGTTTAATTGTTGCCTTAAAAATACAACGTATTGAAACCTGCACTAGACTAGATATTTGATAGTATTTAATAATTTGTACAAAACGAAGTCTCTAAACAGATGCTTAATAGGTATAGCGTATATACGGATCAATCTCAAAAGTTGGGTCTAAAGAGAAAAATAATTTTCTTTGTACTTTAAATTATATTGATGAATAAAGACACTGAGTTATCCTTGTTAAGTTTAATATTACCAGAAGGAATATTAGAGTATTTTGATATTGTTGGATTCGATAAGAAGCCTATAAAGCATGTTTTATATGAGAACCGTCTAACGATATATTTGGAGGAGAAAAAACAAATACCATCTAAGTACAAGGATTGCAAGTATAAAGCCAGTGGCTTCATGGAGCCTCGAATAATCGAGGATTATCCCGTTCGAGACAATCTACTATCATTAAATCTTAAACGAAGGCGTTGGGACGTTCTACTTGATAAAAAGAGGATTAAAGTAAGTCGTGAATGGGATGAATTTATTGCACAGGGAACTCGAATATCAAAAGAGTTTGCTGCTTTTTTAAAAGAAATCGACTGATAATACTGCTCTGAGCAGCCAACAACTTGGGCGCCAGTATGGTATGTCCGGAAAAAGGCTTCAAAGACATTATAAGGATCACTTAAGTGATTTTAAGCAATGGGAGCATAAGAGTCATGCTAAACAGTGGCTTGTTTTCCCTGAAAACTTAGGTTCTTATTTATCCATTGATGAGACAGCGCTGTCCAAGGGAGAGCTCTATACCATCATTACCAATAAGAAGGCCAAAGGAAAGAAAGGGGCTTTAGTTGGGATATTCCACGGAACTAAAGTGGAGCCTATTATCGAACAACTCTTGAAGATCCCAGCAAAAAAGCGTGCTAAAGTGAAAGAGATTACCTTAGACATGGCTAACTCTATGAAAACAATCTCCACTAAATGTTTCCCGAAAGCCATCCAAGTAACAGACAGGTTCCATGTACAGAAGCTGGCAATAGAGGCGCTCCAAGATCTTCGTATCAAATACCGATGGGAAGCTTTGGATCAAGAAAATGAACAGATAAAGCTATCTAGAGCTGCCGACAAAGAATTTAAACCTGTAACTTTTTCTAATGGTGATAGCTCAAAACAACTCCTGGCCAGGAGTAGATATCTACTGTATAAATCCCCAGATAAATGGACTCCAAATCAGAAAGAGAGGGGACAGATATTGTTTAATGAATACCCAGAATTAAAGAAAGCTTATGGACTTGTTCAAGGCTTGAGGAATATTTTTAACCAAGCCATAGATATTAAAGTAGCTTACACCAAACTAGCCCACTGGTACAAAGATGTAGAGGAGTCAGGATTTAAGAGCTTCCAAACGGTAGCCAATAGTATTACTTTAAATTACCGCTCTGTACTCAACTATTTTATAAACAGAAGTACTAATGCTTCAGCTGAATCCTTTAATGCCAAAGTAAAGGCTTTTAGATCTCAATTTAGGGGAGTCAGGAATACGGAATACTTCTTATATCGCTTGATTAAATTATATTCTTAAAATGGTAAAAACCCAGATTTTGGACTTGATCCGTATATACTATATAGTAAAAGTATGTTACATCTATAAAAAGGGTATTAATAACTATTATTAAATTAAAAGAGTGGTGTGATTTGTTTTGAGGGCTGTTCTAAATTAAGAATATTAATTTCAGTGCTAGAATCAAAGCTTTCACATTAAAGCTGAAAAAATACAACGTTCTTATTGGTCTTAATCCAAATCTATATAATAAAAAATGGGCAAAAAAAAGTGGGCCACCACAGCCCACTTTACCAACTAAACTAAATAAGACATTAAACTAATTATTAATGTATATTATGAAATTTTTAATATTTTCAAATTAAACTAAAAAACAATTTCTTGTTTCTATCTGTTATTAATTTCTATAAACATCATTAAAAATAACACTACAAATATATGTTAGATGCATGTATAGAAAAACATCGATTTTACCTTATTTATATGCTATTTTAACTGTTAAGGGTATGTTAAATCAACGTAAAGTTAAAATAACACATAATTAAGGTAATAAAATATATAATGTATGCATAATATATTGTAATTTTGCAATTAAATAGTCCTAACTATGATTACTAAAAAACCTACATTTAAAAAAATATCTCCTTCTTTTGGTACTTCCATTCATGTTAAGCAGCATAATGAAAAGTTAGATAGAAGTGAAATGTTTTGGCATTTTCATCCAGAGATAGAACTTATTTATATTAATAGAGGTAAAGGAAAAACCCATATAGGGAATCACTTATCATATTTTAATAATAGTCAGCTTATCCTCATAGGGTCTAATTTGCCACACAATGGTTTTACCGATAGGTTAACAGCAGCGGGTATAGAAACTACTGTACAATTTAAACCAGACTTTTTAGGAGAAGACTTTTTTAATAGTGTTCCAGAGGCAGCAGCCATAGCAACTTTGTTTGAAAAAGCTAAAAATGGCATTAAATTTAATAGAGAAGCCAAAAATGCTGTTGGTTCTAAAATTGAAGAATTAGAAAGTTATACGGGTTTAGATAGAATTTTAAAACTATTAGAAATATTACAGTATTTAGCAACTACCGAAGACTATACTATTTTAAATGCCGATGGTTTTATGTTTGAAGCAGAACCTCAGGATACTGATAAAATTAAAACCATTTACAAATATGTGAATGCTAATTTTAAAGAGCATATTGCTTTAGAAGATATTGCTAATAAAGTAAGTATGACGGTACCTGCTTTTTGTAGATATTTTAAAAAGACTACCGGAAAAACGTTTACTCAAGTAGTTAACGAAATTAGAATTGTACATGCTACTAAGTTGCTTAATGAAAGCCAAATGAGTATTGCCGATATTTGTTATGAATGTGGATTTAACAACTTTTCGCATTTTAACAAACAGTTTAATGAAATTATTGGTAAAAGTGCTTCAAATTACCGTAAGGAAATTAAGCAAATAATCGGTTAGACTTTTCCATTCCATTCGTTATAAAACTGCTTTAAAAAAAGTTCCATAAAAGCATGTCTGCTTTCGGCTAATTGCCTGCCAGTTTTAGTATTCATCCTGTCTTTAAGAAGTAGTAATTTTTCATAAAAATGATTAATTGTTGGTGCTGTTGAAGCTTTATACTCTTCTTTAGTCATATTAAGGTTTGGAGCAATATCTGGGTTGTAAAGCGGCCTGTTTTTATACCCACCATAATTAAAACATCGGGCAATACCAACGGCTCCTATAGCATCTAACCTATCGGCATCCTGAATAACATCTAATTCTACCGATTTAAATTTTTGCGTTTCATTGCCTCCTTTAAATGAAATGTTTTCAATGATATTAATAACATGTTCAATTACAGCAGAATCTACGTTGTGTTTAAATAAAAATTCTCTCGCTATTTTAGGACCTACAGTTTCATCGCCATCATAAAATTTACTGTCTGCTATATCATGTAAAAGTGCACCTAAAGACACAACCAAAATATTAACAGGTTCATTTTTAGCTATTAACAAAGCATTGTTGTACACTCTTAATGTGTGAAACCAATCATGTCCACCCTCTGCACCAAAAAGGGTTTCTTTTACAAAATCTTTGGTTTTATCTATAATATCTTCTTCTTGAAGCATCTTTCTTATTTTGCAATAACAGGTTCAACCCACTTAAACTCAAATGAGTTTTCTGGAATTTTCACTCTTTCAGCAAGGCGCAACATACGGTCTGGTAATTTCATTAAATAGTCTCTTGCTTTTTCTGCCTCATCGGTAAGGTTTGTTATTTTATCAATTTCCCACCGGTTAATTAGCTTTTGTAAAATATCTACGTAATCTTTTGAGGTGTAAACACCAATACGTTGGGCAGTATTAGAAAATTCTTCAAAAGCAGTACTTATTTTACCTCCAGATTCTCTTAAAAAATGTGCAGGCATGGTAATTTTTTGTTTCATCATGTAATGAAAAGCCATCATCATTTGGCTAGGGTCTATTTTAAAAATACGCTCTACAAATTCAGAGTAGGCATTATGATGACGCATTTCATCGCCAGAAATAATTCTACACATTTTTGCCAGTTGCTTATTTCCTTTTTCTCTTGCTATTTTGGCAACTCGGTTATGCGAAATATAGGTGGCTAATTCTTGAAAACTAGTATATACAAAGTTTTTATAAGGATCTCTATTAGTGCCAATATCAAAACCATCTGCAATTAAGTATTGTGTGGTTTTTTCAATTTCACGCATATTAACTCTACCAGAAAGGTATAAGTATTTATTTAGTACATCACCATGTCTGTTTTCTTCTCCCGTCCAATGTCTTACCCATTTAGCCCAAGAACTTTCTCGGTCTCTTTGGTTAACACCTTCAACATCCATTAACCAAGATTCATAGGTGGGTAGCGCTTCTTCGGTAATCATATCACCAACTAAAACTACCCAAAAATCATATGGTAATTCTTTTGACAGTTCTCTAATCTCGGTAACTTCATCAAAGAATGTATCATGCTCTGAATTAGGAAGAAAATCTGTTGGTTGCCAAATTTTTTCAATAGGAATTAAATACTTTTCAATTAATTTGTCAACATCTTTTTCTAAAAACTGCATGACTTCCAAACGAACATTCTTTAATGACATAAATGAAATATTAAGGGTGTATATTATCTTTAATAGTAGTTTCAATACTATTGATAAGCTCTTTTTTATCTACAAAGGTAGATAATTCTATAGGTTTATGTACTTTAAACTTTATGTGATTTCCTAGCCCCATTGGAAATTTTCCGTACTTAAACATTTTCCAAGAATTATTAATAGAAATGGGCACCACCAATGCCGATGGTATTTTTTTAAATAATATTTCTAAACCTTTAGTTTGAAAGGGTTTGGGTTCACCGTTTTTACTTCTTGTTCCTTCAGGAAAAATAACAGCAGCTCTATTGTTAGCTTCAATATATTCACCAAATTTCATGATGGCGGGTAAAGACTGTCTAGGGTTTTTTCGGTCTATTAAAACAGATCCGCCATGACGTAAATTATACGAAACACTGGGTATGCCTTTTCCCAATTCCATTTTACTTATAAATTTAGTATGATGTTTTCTCATATACCACATAATAGGCGATATATCATACATACTTTGATGGTTGGCTACAATAATTAAAGGTTGGTTTGTGTTTATTTGGTACGGATTGTCAAATGAAAATCTTGTGCCTAAAATGTGGGTACATTTTAATAAGAAAAACTGCAGGATGTCAACACTTTTTTTATGAGCTTGATACCCAAACACATTAAAACAAAACCATTGGATAGGGTGAAATATTATAAGTGTTAATAAAAAACAGAAATAATAAATTATAGTAAGCGGGTATGATATTATTTTAAGCATATTCAAAAATAGCGTAATGATAATAACAAACAAACCACGATTTTTTCGTGGTTTGTTTTTATAATTTGTTATGTGTTTTTATTTAGCAGTGCTCGTTATAAGCATCAACTAAGTTTTCTGCTATAAGTTCTGCAGGACGCCCTTCAATATGATGGCGTTCTAGCATATGTACCAATTCACCATTTTTAAATAACGCCATACAAGGTGAGCTTGGAGGAAACGGAATCATAAACTCTCTAGCTTTATTAACCGCTTCTTTATCAACTCCTGCAAAAACGGTAACAATGTGGTCTGGTTTTTTTTCGTTTTGTAAGCTCATTTTAGCTCCAGGACGTGCATTTGCTGCGGCACAACCACAAACCGAATTTACTACAACCAAAGTAGTACCTTCTTTAGCTAAAGCAGTTTCAACTGCTTCTGGCGTGTGTAACTCTTCAAAACCTACGCTTGTTAAATCTTCACGCATTGGTTTTACTAACTCTGCTGGATACATATCTTTAAAATTTAATTTTTTTCATTAATAAAGTGCAAAGTTAATTAAAAACATAGCAATTATTATTATGGTGTTCTCTTATAATTCTTATAGCATTATAAGTTGAGGCTATTGCTATTCAATAATAAATTGTTTGGTGAGCTTATATAAACCGTTCTTGCCTTAATACAATTTAGATGGGTTGTAATGTAATTTCAATAACCTTAGGAATAACATGGCATTCATTAGCATCTAGTTCTATAGGGTTGCTAACATATGTTTGATAATTGGCAGAAGTTATTGTAATAGTATAAGTTCCAGCACGTTCACCGGCACCAAAAAAGGAATCTACACCTAAGGTTAAGATTTCTTCGTAATTACCATCTGTAGCAACTACAGTAATATCTTCTGTAATTTTATTAGAATTGGTTGCATCAATTAAGGTTACATTTAGTCCATATACGTATTCAAGAGTGCAAATAATATCATTTGGGGTGTCATCTGTTTTACATGCAGTAAAACTTAAGTGCAGAGTAAAAAGCGCAATAAGTGATATGGATTTCATAGTGTTTTATCCTTTAGATGATAAAATTTATAAAGGGTTGCGTAACAAATACTATAAACATTTAACTAACAATAGTATATTTGAACCCAAATAAAGAGAATTTTATATGAGTTTTTCAAAATGGATAGGAGGTGCCTTAGGATGGTCTTTTGGAGGTCCTATAGGTGCTATTATTGGAGTAGCCTTAGGAAGCATTGTAGATGCTGTTGCTAATGGGAATGCAGATACCCTTTTAGGTGAGGATAAACGCCAAAGAAGAACCACATACAGTAGCAGAACCCAGCGGCCACAAACCCAATCGGGCGATTTTGAAGTAAGTTTATTGATTTTAGCTTCTATTGTTATTAAAGCCGATGGGAAACAAGACCAACGCGAGTTAGATTATGTACGCCAGCAGTTTGCTAGTATGTATGGTAAAGCGCGTGCAAATCGTGCATTTCAGTTATTTAAAGGCATTAGTAAACAAAAGATATCTACACGTCAAGTTTGTTTACAAATAAAGCAAATGATGGATCACCCATCACGTTTGCAATTGGTACACTTTTTATTTGGAATAGCTAAAGCCGATGGTATAGTAACCCAAGATGAAGAACGCCAAATACAAATAATAGCAGGTTATTTAGGTATTAATGTAAGAGATTATGAGAGTATTAAAGCTATGTTTTACAGCAGTAGTGATAATGCTTATAAGGTTTTAGAAATTTCAAAAGGAGCCTCTGTTGAAGAGATTAAAAAAGCATACCGAAAAATGGCCAAAAAATATCATCCTGATAGAGTACGCCATTTAGGAAAAGAACATCAAGAGGGCGCCGAAGAAAAATTTAGGCAAGTGCAAGAAGCCTATGAACAATTACAGAAAGAATTAAGGTTTTAAAAAAAAATCCAACTATTTATACTAAATAGTTGGATTTTTAATATTTAAAAATAAGTTTACTTAGAAAATACTTCTTTACTTGTGTAAATTTTAGTCTCGTTACCTTTATCAAACACATACACTATTTTGTTGTTTGCATTCATGTAAACAGCTGCTAATTTCCAACCTTCGCTTTGTGTAGCATCTAATAAGCATTTACGTACATCAGGGTTGTTTAAATTTAAATCTGAATTTTTAATTGGGTCGGCATTCACACTAATTGAAAATGTTAATGCTATAACTGCTAATACTAATTGTAATTTTTTCATCATAGTAAGGGTTTTAAATTCCTTGTAAATCTATGAGATAGCCTATTAATTCTTGAAAATAATAGTTGATTGTTCTTTTTTTACGGTTAACGTAATTGTTCTCCCCAAAATTAAAGCCCTATTGTCTTTTTCATGACCGGCAGGCATATTAAAAGCTATGGGGAAATTGTATTCAGAAAGGGCATCTAATATTAATTGTTCAATAGAAGTGCCCCAAGGTGTTGTGTTTTTTTTAATCTTAGTCATATCACCAATTATAACGCCCTTACAGTTATTAAAATAACCTGCACGTTTTAAACTTTGAAACATACGATCTATATGATATTTGTATTCGCCAATTTCTTCAATAAATAGAATTTTTCCAGAGGTATCTATACTTGTTTTAGATCCTAACATACTGTGTAAAATAGTTAAATTTCCACCAACAAGAGGTGCTGTTACACTGCCTATTTTATTGTATTTTGAACCTTTTAAGGTGTAGTTTAAAGTTTCACCAAACAAAGCAGCTTTAAAAGTGCTAATAGTTTCTGCTATAGTTTCGGGAGTGTCTTGAAGGCTGGTACACATCATGGCATGAAGCGATTGTACACCTAAATTATGTACTTGGTTATGAATAGCGGTAATATCACTGTAGCCAATAATCCATTTTGGACTGCTTTCAAACTTAGACCAATCTAATTTATCTAGAATTCTAACCGATCCGTATCCACCTCTTGCACACCAAATAGCACTAATTTTAGGGTTATCTAAAGCATTTTGAAAATCTTCACAACGCTCATCATCAGTTCCAGCAAAGTGATTTTCTTTATTAAAAACATAGTTACCAACTTTGGCATGTAGCCCCCAGCTTTTAAGTAGTGCTTTTGCTTGTTCTATTTCATATGTTCGGTTTTTTAAAATTCCAGCAGGTGCTACAATGGCAACCGTATCGCCAACTTTTAAATATGGTGGTTGTTTCAATTTGTTTACTTGTTTTATAAATTCATTGTTTTGTGATATAACTTCATTTATTCCAATGAAAAAAGAAGTATAAAAAATACATAAAATGAGTAGGTTTCTAGACATATGGTAAATGTACATTTTTTTTCAATATAGCTTCTAAAATGTGTACTTTTACGCCCTAATTTAAGATTAATGAGTAAACCAAAACGATATACAGTTACAACCGCATTGCCCTATACAAATGGCCCTATTCATATTGGGCATTTAGCAGGTGTTTATGTGCCAGCAGATATTTATGTACGCTATTTACGTTTAACAGGAAATGATGTAGCCTTTATTGGAGGAAGTGATGAGCATGGGGTGCCTATTACTATTAAAGCAAAAAACGAAGGGGTGTCGCCACAAGATATTGTAGATAAATATCATGCTATTATTAAAAAATCGTTTGAAGAATTTGGTATTACTTACGATAATTATTCGCGTACATCGGCACCAATTCATCATAAAACTGCTTCGGAGTTCTTTAAAACACTATATGATAAGGGTGAATTTATTGAAGAAACTTCAGAACAATTATACGATGAGGAAGCTAAACAGTTTTTAGCTGATAGGTTTGTAGTGGGTACTTGCCCAAAATGTGGTAATGAAGAAAGTTATGGTGATCAATGTGAAAATTGCGGAACCAGTCATAATGCTACCGATTTAATTAATCCTAAATCGGCCATTACAGGGAACACGCCTACCTTAAAACAAACAAAACACTGGTATTTACCTTTAGATAAACACGAAGATTTTTTAAGAGAGTGGATTTTAAAAGGACATAAAAAAGATTGGAAACCTAATGTTTACGGACAAGTAAAATCGTGGATAGATGATGGTTTACGTCCTAGAGCAGTAACTCGCGATTTAGATTGGGGAATTCCCGTACCTGTTGAAGGTGGCGAGGGCAAAGTGCTTTATGTTTGGTTTGATGCGCCTATAGGCTACATATCTTCAACAAAAGAATGGGCAGAACGCGAAGGAAAAGATTGGGAACCCTACTGGAAAGATAAAGATACCAAATTAGTGCATTTTATTGGGAAAGATAATATTGTGTTTCACTGTATTATTTTTCCATCTATGTTAAAAGCAGAAGGAAGTTATATTTTACCAGATAATGTACCAGCCAATGAGTTTTTAAATTTAGAAGGTAATAAACTGTCAACTTCTAAAAATTGGGCGGTTTGGTTGCCAGAATATTTAAAAGATTTTCCTGGTCAGCAAGATGTACTGCGTTATGTATTAAATGCTAATGCCCCAGAAACTAAGGATAACGATTTTACTTGGAAAGATTTTCAAGCTAGAAATAATAACGAATTAGTGGCTATTTTTGGTAATTTCATTAATCGTGTGGTGGTATTAACTAACAAATATTACCAAGGTATAGTGCCAACACCTAGTGAGTTTACACAGGTTGATGAAGAAACCTTGGCTGCCGTAAAAGCATATCCAAATGTTATAGCAAGCTCTATAGAACGTTACCGCTTTAGAGAAGCAGGGCAAGAACTCATGAATTTAGCGCGCTTAGGAAACAAATATTTAGCCGATGAAGAGCCTTGGAAAATGATTAAGGTAGATGAAGCCAGAACACAAACCATTATGTATGTGGCGCTTCAAATAGCCAGTGCTTTGGCAACCTTGTGCGAACCATTTTTGCCGTTTACTTCTGTAAAGCTTAAAAACATTCTTTGTTTTTCTGAACTTGATTCAGAAACGCAATGGAATGATATTCCAAATAAAGATGTGCTGTTACCTGCGGGTCATCAAATAGGAAAGGCAGAATTGCTATTCTCTAAAATTGAAGATAAAACCATTCAAGAGCAGCTAGATAAATTAGAAGCTAGTAAAAAAGCAAACGAAGCTGCTAATAAACAGGTAGAACCACAAAAAGACACCATTACTTTTGAAGATTTTACCAAGTTAGACATTCGTGTAGGTACTATTCTTGAAGCCGAAAAAATGCCTAAAACCAAAAAACTTTTAAAATTAAAGGTTGATACAGGTATTGATACCAGAACCATTGTTTCTGGAATTGCCGAAAGTTTTTCAGCCGAAGAAGTTATTGGTAAAAAAGTAACCGTTTTAGTAAATCTAGCACCCAGAGCTTTACGTGGTGTAGAAAGTCAAGGTATGATTTTAATGACTGAAACTCCCGATGGTAAATTGGTGTTTGTAAACCCTGATGATGCTGAGGTTGAAAATGGGTTACAGATAAGCTAATGATTTGATTATAATTTATAAAGGCTGCTTTTTAATTGATTTCGAGCAGCCTTTATAAGTTATAGATAAAACTTTTTTAACTTAATTGTTAGTAAACTTTGTAGTAACATTTTTCCATTGTATTTCAGCTTCGCCACCTTTACAACGATAAGCGCCCATGCGGTATTTTGCTTGTAGTGGTATAATTGTAGAAGGGGTTGGTACTTGCCAATTGTAAGATGTACCATCAATTTTAACGTTTACATAATGTACAAGTGGAGATGAAGAATTTGCTTTATGGAAGCCCGTAATCATTTCTATTGGTATATCTGTATTGGCAGGTACGTTTTTAAGAAACACTAACCTTCTTCCATTTGTGCCAGAGCCACCTCTCACAGTTATTTCTTCTCGGTAAATATCGAAAGATGTCTGGGTAGATCCTGAAAATCTTGGTTTAGCAAGGAATAAGCATACGGCAGGGTCTGAAGATCCATTAGGTGTGCTTCCATCAGCGTTAGCATGTTTACCTTTGGCTTGCATAAAGTATGTTCCAGATGGGTTATTTACTTGGTCACGAGCTATATTACTGCTTTTGTGACCTGCTCTTATAATTTTAAGAGTACCCTTTAATTGAACATTATTACCACTTTTTACGTTGGTTACCACTTTACTGGCTCGTTCAATTCTAGGTTGTAGATTATCCATGTGGTTTGAATTTGCCTTAAGTTTATAAACTCCATAAGAACCTTGGTTTTCAAAGTTATAAGTGCAAGTCCTGTCGTCTACCTTTATGTTAACAGCAGAGTTGTTATTGGGATATGCGGGGGTGTATTCTCTACTTGTATTAGTGCCAGATTTTTTGCAAACAGAATTCGTAGTTGCTACTTTTTGATCAATGGATGCATTAGTTTCTTCAAAAGAAGATAGTATTTCTTCATCTTGAAGCAGAGGTTTTTCATCATTTGAGCACGCAATAGCAATGCTTGCTAGTAATAAACAAAAAATACCTTGATAGAAAGGTTTTTTAATTATTGTTTTCATGTCTTTAAAATTTAGTTAGTATTTTTTTAATAAAAATGTTCATCAATGATATATGATTTATAACATACTATTGTCCTGTACTTTCCTGTTTTTTTGTAAAACAAAACTCATAATTAAAGAAGGAATTTAGAATTTTAATAGGATGAATTATTATGCTTTATAAATCTTGCTATGTGGAGTTTATTGGTTTGCAGGCACTACTTACTATAATGTAATCTTTAGCTAAATTTTATAAAATAATAAGGGAAATTATCAGTGGGTTTAAATACATATTCTGTAAGGTTGGTTGTTTTTGTAGACTAACCCTGCATGCAAAAAACATTCACTGAATTTTCTACCAATGCTATTTTAAAACTAGGAGATGAAGAGCTTTTAAAACCCTATAAAACTCCAAAAAATCCAGAGTTATACACTTTTATTAGAACTCAAGATGTTCCAGCAGAAATTGTAGTAGACAGTGTTCCTTATACTATTGCTCCTAATAGTATTATAACCTTAACTACGGTACAATATTTTCAGTATGTTTCTGGTAGTAATTTGGTAGTGTATCAATTTAACAGAGAATTTTATTGTATTAAAGATCATGATCAAGAAGTTAGTTGCGCAGGACTTCTTTTCTTTGGAAATATGCATATGCCTATTATAGAACTTAATGCCAAAGAGCATCAAAAGTTAAATATGTTAAATGATGTTTTTTTAGAGGAACTTGAAACTAAAGATACCATACAAGCCGAAATGCTTAGAATGTTAATGGCAAGATTTATTATAATAGCTACACGATTATTAAAAGCTAAAGAGGCTTTTTTAGAAACCACTAGCAATGCAAAAATTGATTTACTTCGTGAATTTAATATGTTGGTAGAATCTCATTTTAAAACAGAGCATAGTGTATCGTTTTATGCAGATAAACTATATAAATCGCCCAAAACCTTATCAAACACATTTGCAAAATTACATACAAGTCCGTTACAAATTATACATGAGCGTATTGTGTTAGAAGCTAAACGCCTTTTAATCTACACCGATAAAACAGCCAAAGAAATAGCCTATGATTTAGGGTTTGAAGATGCTTCACATTTAAGCCGGTTATTTAAAAAACAAACTTCTTTTTCGCCCACAGAATTTAAAAAAATGAACAAAAAAGCTTCTTAGGGAAAAATAGACAAACCTTTAGGCATTCTCATCATTCTTTCACCTGTCTCTTTAATTCATCTTTGCAGTATAATTTTAAACAGCAAAGTCATGAATTTAAAACACATATCTATTTTCAATTTAATTGAAATCTTCAGGGGACAAAGAAGAAAAGTTACTAATACCATTTCTCCAAAAACACATTGTGAACAAAAGCATATTCACGATTTTTATTGTGATGCCGAAAGACCACAAGTGCCTTTTCATTTTTAAAAGGAATAATTGACAAATTTTTAGGCCATTTATACATGGTAAAAACCTATTTCAAGTCACAAATTTGTACCAAAATTTTAAATCATTAATAAATAAAAAAGAAAATCATTATGAGTAAAATTAATATCCCAACAAGAGAAGAAGTAAGCCCAAATAATCAGGCTATTTTTGATAATTTAAAGAACTCCTTAGGGTTTGTTCCAAACTTATTTGCTACTTACGCACATAGTGAAACCGCATTAGAAAACTATTTAAATTTTGCTAATGCTAAAACCTCATTAACTGCAAAAGAAAAAGAAGTAGTAAACTTAGTAGTTAGCGAAGTAAATAACTGTATTTATTGTTTATCTGCACATACAGCCATTGGTAAAATGAACGGATTTACAGATTCTCAAATTTTTGAAATAAGAAGCGGAAATGCATCTTTTGATAACAAGTTAGATGCCTTGGCAAAATTAGCTAAAAACGCAACTGAAAACAGAGGAAATACAAATCAAGAAATTTTAGATAATTTCTTTAATGCCGGATATTCTAAAGGTAATTTAATTGATGTTTTGGTTTTAGTGGGAGAAAAAACCATTTCTAATTATATCCACAGTACCACTCAAGTACCAGTAGATTTTCCGCTAGCCAAACCTTTAGAGCCAGCAACAGTATAAATAACAAATTAATTAATCAAATAAATTTTAAACGATGAAAAAAGTAGTATCAATTTTAGTAATAGTTTTAGCATTTACAATTAATGCCCAAGCACAAGAAGTTAAAACCATAGCTTTAGAACAAACAAAAGGTGAGTTTACACAAAAATCTATAACGGTTAACGAGGGTACTTATGTATTTGCTGTGGCTAACAACAATGTTGGTAAAGATGTTGGTTTAGTACTTGTTCCTAAAGGAAAAGATGCCAGTAAACCAGAAAACCATATACAGTCGGCTTATGTAACACAAGTTGTGAAAAATGGTGAAACTCAAACCTCAAAAGCCACCAAATTATCTAAGGGCGAATACGTTTATTTTTGTCCGTTAAATCCAACACCACAATATACACTTACAGTTAAGTAATTTTTGTTTCATTGTGTTAATAAAGGTTGTTCTATTTATTTAGAATGACCTTTTTTGTTTTAAAAGAACCTGTTTAAATTTCTTCGTCACAAAGAATAACTGGCATACAACGCACACACAACTATAAGTATTTCAGATTCTAACAAAAATAGTTCAGTCTAATTTTAACATTTAATGTTATTTAGATTTAATAAAAATAACTTATTTTTGCCGTCATATTTAGTTATTTTTATTTCCTGTGGGTAAAAAGAAGAAGCAAAAAAAAGCCATAAAAAAGTTACGTAAATTAGGGATAGAGCTCCCTGAAAAAGTAAAAAGTAGTTGCTGTAAAAAATTTAAAAAGGGCGAAAACAAGCGCTGTAAAAAGTGTCCTTGCTTTGATTTAATTAAAAAAGTAGCTTAATAGTATATCTGAAGCAATTCACTATTCTTTCTAGAGTATTGTTTCCAATTATTTCATAAAGTTGTAATCATTGCTACAATGTACAGCATAAGCTATTAGCTTTAAATGAATAGCTTTTTTAATTACGTTTTTAACTTAAATCGTAAAATTAAAGCTCTAATTAGTAAAAATGGAGATACAATAATAACCGAACCCCATAAATTGTTTGGTGTAAAAATTTCAGGAAAATTTCTAACTACAAAAAGCATTAAGATAATTCCTAGGATTATTGAAACATGTAGGATAAGCATATTGGGTGTAAAATTTCCAAAAAATACTTTTAAAGGTTGTTGTGTATAATGAAGTAGTGTACGTTCTACAGCTACAAATACTAAGTTGGCATTAAAAAACCAATTTTTAAAAAACAAAATCTTCATATTAGTCTGTATTAAGTCTTGATTTTTCCAATTGGTCATAAATGCAAAAAACACCACAATAAATATAAAATAAACCCCCATTTGAATAAAAGAGCTAAATATACCTGTCTTCTTATGGTTTCCAAGTGTAGCATTTTTATTCATTTTATAACAAAATCTATCAATAATAATTCTAATAAGTTCATGCCACCAAAAAAAGAAAATAATATAAAAAACAGTGGTATTTCCATTTAAAATAGACAAAGTAGTAATTAGAAAAAATATTAAAAAATCCCATAGTGCATAATGTTTTGTATGCTTATCTAAAATAGATGATATAGAACTCATGGTCTGTTTAGTTTGCGTGGTTATTTTTTGCTTTTCTACGTTTAATTACAAACCTTATAATGAAGAATAAAACTATGGCACCTAATATTACTGGCGAGTAAATTACTAATAGCATTAAAAGACCTGGTAAAGCGCCTTCAAAAGTGGTTTTTACGGCATATGGATTACCAATATCTATAGTGTTAAAAACAAGATCACTTTTTGGTAAATGGCTCAACTTATTTATTGATGAAAATAATTGATTGGTGTTAGCAAGAACCTCTTTAAACGAAAAATGGGTGTCTTTTTCAAAATAGGTAATTACTAAATTATCTTTTGCAGTAGGGGAAAAGTTATGTTTTTTACCGGCATAAAGGTTGTGTTTATTATTGAATTTAAAATTAAAACCAGCTGATAGACCGTTTACATCTTCAGTATGTAAACCATCCATTAATTGAATATAAAAGTCTCCTTTTTCTATAGGTAAGTGCCAAACGCTTCCACTTTCTAATAAGTAAATAAATGCATTTTTATAATCTACATTATAACCTTTTTTAATTTTTGCATTATTAGTATTTACTATAAAAAAGACTTCTACTTGTTGTGTTTGGTTGGGTGTAAATAGCATATCCCAAACTTTCCAATTATCACTAAAAGCTTGTGTTTTGTTGTTGCTGTTATTTAGTTCTGGGTGCTTTTCATTAAGCAAAGTAATCCAATTATTATTAGCTTTTATTTTGAACTGACTTAGTGAATCTAGAGTAACTTCGTTTAAATCATTTTCGCCACCTGCATAAATGCCGTTAATAGGATAGCCCATTTTGAATTGTAAGGTCTTATTTGTTGTATTTTTAAACAGATATACTCCTTTTACAACAGCATAACCTTTGTACAACTGAATGTAAATGTGCTCTTGCTTCATTTGCACTTTTTTAAAGCTAAGAGAATCTTCAGGATAAAGCATTGTAAATACTGTTCCACCTGCATTCCATACACCTGGTTGAGCTGCATTGCTATATAGTTTATTGCTTATAAAAAATATAAGTACTACGTTTAATGCTATTTTGATAAACACGGCTTTCATAAATTTTCTAAATATTGTGTGCCTTCATTAATACTAACACCTACTAAGTTTTTAAGAAAGGTTGCTTTGTGTAATTCTATAATATCGTTTGTCTTTAGTTTGTTGTATATTTTTTGTGAAACATCAATATTTTCAACATTTGTTGTCACTCTAAATTTAGTTGAATTAGTATTAGAAGTCATGGTTAATTTATCGGTTACTTGTACCGTAGTTATGTTTTTTAGCCTTCCGTTTCTGTTAAATTTTGCATAGTTGTTAATTAGAATAAGCAGTTTAATTGAAGTATAAGTAAAGGCTATTATTACAGGAATTAAAAAAAGGAAGATTCCTAGCCAAAGCATAAACAATAAAATGCTGTAAATAGTGATGTAAATTAATGCTCGCCTTACTTTTTTAAAGAAGCTTTTTTTTACTAAATCAATTTCACTTTGGCTCATTGGCTTAGTAATACTTTTACTTTTAAATAAGGTAGAATAAGAAGTGTTGACAGTTGGGGTAACCGGATTTTGATTTTTTTCTAAAACAGTAAATGTTAAAACTTCTTTGTTTTTAGGACTAGACTCTAAATATACTTTATCGTTTACGTTTACTTTTGTGTATTTTGAAAAGGGCACACTGTGTTCTTTATTATCAATAGTAATATAATAATAGGTTCTGCTAGACTTGTGTCTTGTATTTGTGCCTATTCTGGTATTATAATTTCTAGAGTTAGTTGTGTGTTTGTCTATACGTTTGTCGGTAACGACACCTGTATAACAGTGTTTAATACCTCGTTTTAAATCGATATAAGTATTCCAGAATAGATATGAAATAATACCTGCAAAAAATAGCAGAAATATTGAAAATATCACTATAGGAATCCCACTGAAATTATCGGGTTTTATCACAAAAAAATAGATGAAAGAAAATATAGCACTTGCAACAAGTAAGAACAAAACAGCAAATAGGTACTGCTTTCTAAGTTTACTTCTATCTTGAGAGGATAGTGGTTTTATTTCAAAATTTGTATGCGTCATTTACTAAATGTTATGGGATATTTATAAACTTAATATCTTCTTTAAATTCTGAAAATAGGTTTTTATCGAAAACTGTACTACCTACAACACTGTTGTTATTAAAAGTTGTTTTATAAAAACTAACGCTAGAAATAGTTTTGGTTTTTATGTTTACTATTGCTTCGGCATATTTTATTTTATTACCCGAAGCATCTTTTTTATACTTGTAAATTTTTATTTCGAAAGGAATTACTTTGTCTAAATTTTTATCATAAAACTGCCAAGTTTGGTTACAATGTTTTTGTAAATTAAACGGAAGGTTATCTTTAGGCGCTTCTTGGTTAAATCGTTGTATGCCTCTATCTAGTTTACTTTTTACACGCTCGTCGTCTATAAGCTCAAAACCAATGTATACGTTTTCATTATAGATATATGCTTTATAATGGTTTTTTGGCTCTGTGTAAGAGAAAATTTCTTTATTTTCTAAGTAAAAATGATTGGAAACAACATTAGGTTTGTCAGCTTGTTTCTTAGCATAGACCTTTTTAAACAAATGTCCTTTTTGGGTATAGTGATGTGTGATGACAGTTTCATCTACATTACTGCTAATTTTGTGAAGCAAATCATTTAAGTATTCAAATTTCACATGGTCTTTATTTCCGTTTTTTAACGAAATGTGCTCATCACTTAAACGCCCTTGTTCATCATAAGTGTAGTAATGTTTTTTGTTGAATTTAGCATTGCTATGCTTAAAAACACGTTTATAAAGTCTATCATTTTTGTAATAGCTTTTTATTTTCTCCCAAGAACTATCTTTTAAATTTTTAACATAATAATCTTTAATAAAACCATCTTCATTAAATTGGTAAACAACTGTTTGAATAGGATTTTTATTTAGATTGTAACAAACAGCTTCTACTTTTGTAACCTTTTTTGTAAAACCATAATCTGTGTTACGTATATCTGGAAGTCCTTGTGCAAAACCAAAGGATAAGCTAAATAAAAAAATACTTGTTATGAATGTTTTTATTAATTGTCTCATTAAAATTTGTTTTTAATATGTAGTTTTAAGCATGCCATTTACCCAATAGCCTTTACTACTTATTTGTTTGTTTTTGTTTAGGTAGACACCTAAACCGTGTCTTTGTCCTGCCGAAAAATGACCGTAATAAGTTGTGCCAGTACTTTTGTAATATTGTACGCCTTGACCACTAAAATTTTTATTTTGTATTTCGCCAATATAGCTATCGCCCGAGGACCATCCGTAGGCACCAACTTTATCTATTTGCCCATTAGTAAAGAAACCTACATAAGTATCGCGGTTTGCAAATTGATAAAAACCAAAACCATTACTACAGTTACCAATGCAATTACCAACGGCACGTTTATTTTTAAAATTGGCAGTAATCATGTTACGGGTTTGTTTGCCTTTTTCGTAATAACCCGCTTGTAAAATTTCGCCACCTTGTTTTACATAGCCATAACCGTGAAACGTACCGTTTTTAAACTGGCCAATGTAGTATTGCTTGGTGTCGTACCAAGTGAACATACCAAAGCCATTTCTAAAGTTATCCACAAAATTACCTTCGTAATAATTACCATTATCGTTAAAGGTTTGTCTGCCAAAACCAT
The DNA here is from genome assembly GCF_001971785.1 of Seonamhaeicola sp. S2-3. NCBI lineage: Bacteria > Pseudomonadati > Bacteroidota > Flavobacteriia > Flavobacteriales > Flavobacteriaceae > Seonamhaeicola > Seonamhaeicola sp. S2-3. The sequence goes on from NZ_CP019389.1 coordinate 1,617,138, forward strand.
TGGCTTTTCCATTTTTAAAAAAGCCTTTTATAATGTATTCTTCTGTTTTTAATTCACCATAGCCGTCTGTACAGTTTCCTGAAAGGCATGTTGAAGTTGTTTTTGGGCTTGTAGTTTGCTTGGGTTTATTTTGACTGATGATATCTGTAGTTGCATCAAAATATCTGGCAGGAAGCCATTCGTTTTTTGGGGCATGGTTATATGATGATAACGTTATTTTTTTATCATCTGGTAAAGTTACTACCTGATCAAAAGTTGTTGTTTGGTTTATCTGTTTTGCGTTATATTGTATTTTGCCATCAACAACCAAATAGAAATATGATTTATCATTTTTATCGTATTTGTAATAGAAAAAGTGACTACTAGGTGTTTTGCTGTGCTTTAAAAGTTTGCCGTTAAAAAAAGCTTTATTACTATCTATATCGTAATATATAAGAGTTTTTTTGTCGTAATATTTATTTTGCGAAGCATAAACAATAAGGTTCCCTTTTGCGGTTTTACTTATGCTTTTTTTTGCGTCTGTAAAAACGGGTACGCCTTGATAATATGGGGTAACACTCGTGTTTAATTTATGCATCATAACATCGGAGTTTGGTAAAACCATTTCTGCTTTTAAGCGGGTTGTTGGCTTTCTGTCTTTGGCATGAGAACCTTTTACAGTGTAGTATGAGTTTGAAAAAATATCATACAATTGTAAATCTTCGGTTTCTGGTAATTGACTCCAATTAATATCATTTGCTACTTTACCATTTCTAAAAATTGAAATAGGATAGGCTTTATCCGTATACACCGAACCGAATGTAATTTCGTTCTTTTTTTCAAGCTCGCTATAGTATTGAATTGGGGTTGTAAAAACATTTGTAATGCCGTTCGACTGTTTGTAGGTTTGCTCTATTGGGTTTCCTTTTTCATCAAACTTATAATGTATTTCAGTGGTAATATTTGGAGTATATCCGCCTTCGGTTTTTACTAGGTATCCATTTTTATAGGTCTTGATATAAGTTAATTCTTTGTTTTTATTTTTTGAAGTGTATTGTATCTGTAGAGCATCATTGAATAGGTTGTATTGATACGCTATAGTTTCAAGGTCTCCATTTTTGTTGATTTCCTCAAAAATCAACCTATCTTTATTATCGTAAGTGTATTTTGTAATGCTGCGTTTTGTATTGTATATATAATCTTTATTTACAATTAAACCATTTTCATAAGTAAAAGTTTCTGTAGCACCGCCGGAGTAACGTATTTTAGTAATGTAACCATCTTCATTAACTGTATAAGTATTGCTACCATTACCTTTCAAAATACCGTTTTCATAATTATAGTGTAAAATAGTTTTTATGCAAAGCCCTGATCTACTAAAAACAGGCATATTTCTGTAGCCATCTTTAAAACCTGCTGAATAAACATCTCCTTTGAGATTAAAATGTTCTAGTTTGTATTTAACAGCAATAGGATTTAAAGGTGCATTTACAAAATCTATTTTTTGCGCATAACCATTAAAAACTAAGATTAGCGTAAGTAATAGGCATAATTTTTTTAGTGTTTTCATAAAAAATACGAGTTGTTGAGATTAACAAAACTACTTTTTAATGAAGTATGAAGAAATACGATAAATGTCGTATATTTTAATAATACAACTTTCTATATTTGCTTTTCACAGAACAAGAAGCGCCTATTTATGTTAGTAACCGATTATATTTTTTCGCAAACCCAATTACCCAAAATTGCTATACAAAACACCATCAATTTACTTAATGATGCCTGCACCATTCCGTTTATTTCGCGTTACCGGAAAGAAGCTACAGGTAATTTAGATGAAGTACAAATTGGCAATATTGTAAAATATAAAGAGCAGTTTGAAGCCTTAGAAAAACGTAAAAAAGCCATTTTAAAAACATTAGAAGAGCAAGAGGTTTTAACTTCAGAATTACAACAAAAAATCACTGCGGCTAAAGATTTAACTACTTTAGAAGATATTTACTTACCCTTTAAAAAAAGCCGAAAAACAAAAGCCGAAAAAGCACGCCAATTAGGGTTAGAGCCTTTGGCTAAAATTATTATGAGCCAAAACGCCAATGATATAGAATCTGTAGCATTTCGATATGTAAAAGGCAAGGTAGAATCTGAAGAAAAAGCTCTAGAAGGTGCACGCCACATTATTGCAGAATGGATTAACGAACGTACCGATATTAGAAATAACATTCGCTACCAATTAGAACGTTTTGCAATGATTTCAACTAAGGTGGTTAAAGCCAAAGAAAATGAAGAAGATGCCCAAAAGTTTAAAGATTATTTTGATTGGGAAGAAGCGTTAAGCAGAATTCCGTCACACCGATTATTAGCTATTTTAAGAGCCGAAAAAGAAGGGTTTATTCGTGTAAAAATTGAAATTGATGATGATAGAGCCTTAGATAAAATTGAAAATAGAATTATTCGCTCTAATAATGATTGTGCAACTCAAATAGAAATAGCAATTAAAGATGCTTATAAACGTTTACTCTTACCATCATTAACCAATGAAGCGTTGCAAATGGCTAAAGAAAAAGCCGATGATGCTGCTATAAGTGTGTTTGCTAAAAATTTAAAGCAATTATTGTTAGGCGCACCATTAGGCGAAAAACGAGTTTTAGCTATAGATCCCGGATTTAGAACAGGTTGTAAAGTAGTTTGTTTAGATGCGCAGGGGCAGTTAAAACATAACGAAACCATATATCCGCATGCTCCAAAAAACGATAGCATAGGCGCTATGAAAAAAATAAGCTCTTTAGCCGATGCCTATAAAATTGAAGCCATTGCTATTGGTAACGGAACCGCTTCTAGAGAAACCGAAGCTTTAATACGCAAAATTAGATTTAAAAATGATATTCAGGTTTTTGTGGTTAGTGAAGCTGGAGCTAGTATTTATTCTGCTTCAAAAATTGCTAGAGAAGAATTCCCCAATTACGATGTTACAGTTAGGGGAGCAGTGTCAATTGGCAGACGCTTACAAGATCCTTTGGCAGAATTAGTAAAAATTGATGCAAAAAGTATTGGTGTTGGTCAATATCAGCATGATGTAGATCAAACTAAATTGCAAAAATCCTTAGAAGCAGTTGTAGAAAACTGTGTAAATGCCGTTGGTGTAAATATTAATACCGCCAGTAAAAGTTTGTTAAGTTATGTATCTGGAATAGGACCTAAACTTGCCGAAAATGTATTTAATTACAGAAATGAAAATGGCCCTTTTACCTCTAGAAACGATTTAAAAAATGTACCGCGCTTAGGCGGAAAAGCTTTTGAACAAAGTGCTGCTTTTTTAAGAATTAAAGGTGCTAAAAATCCGTTAGACGATTCTGCGGTTCACCCAGAGAGTTATGCTATTGTTACAAAAATGGCAAAAGATTTAGGGAAGTCTGTTAAAGATGTTATTGGTAATTCAGAGTTGCTTAAAACAATTAATTTAAAAGATTATTGTACAGATTCAGTAGGATTATTAACACTAAAAGATATCATTAAAGAGCTAGAAAAACCCGGATTAGATATTCGTGAACAAGCTAAAGTTTTTACTTTTAATCAAAATATAAAGACTATTAACGATTTAAAAGAAGGGCAACTTTTACCAGGTATTGTAAACAATATTACCAATTTTGGTTGTTTTGTTGATGTTGGCATTAAAGAAAGTGGTTTAATTCATGTGTCAAATCTTTCTGATAGTTTTGTAAAAGATGTTAATGAGCATGTGCATTTACATCAACAGATTATAGTAAAAGTTTTAGATGTAGATCTTCCGCGAAAGCGTATTCAGTTAAAACTTCATAAATAAAATGAATTGGATTATCTTAATCATAGCAGGATTGTTTGAAGTTGCCTTTGCTTTTTGCTTAGGCAAGGTTAAGGAAACTACAGGTTCTATTTCTACTTTTTGGTTTATTGGTTTTTTGGTATGTTTGTTTATGAGTATGGGGTTGTTGGTTAAGGCTACACAAACCTTACCAATAGGCACTGCTTATGCTGTTTGGACAGGTATTGGTGCCGTTGGTACCGTTTTGGTGGGTATTTTTGTTTTCAACGAACCAGCAACTTTTTGGAGATTGTTTTTCATCACCACACTCATTGCCTCAATTGTGGGGTTAAAGGCCGTCTCTTAGAAACTGTAATTACTGAAAAATTTAACAACTTTTATCCAAAATTAATGTCGATGACATTGTTTTGTGATGTAATTTTGCAGGTTTAATTCATTAATTTATTCTTCTAATGAAAAAGGCAAGAATCGCTTTGATGGTTGGAATTATCTGCATATCGATATTTCCCATATTGGTGAAATTAAATTTAACGCCAGGTGTCATTTCGGCGTTTTATAGAATGGCATTTTCCTTAATTGTTCTATTGCCTTATGTTCTTGTTAAGGGGAATTTTAAGATTACCAATGGTAAAGGATTATTTCTTGCCTTATTGTGTGGTGTGATTTTTGGAAGTGATGTGGCCGTATGGAACATTGCTATCCAACAATCCTCGGCAACCCAAGCCTCTTTACTAACTAATCTCTCTCCTATATGGGTTGGTATTTTGGCTTTCTTGTTCTTAAAAGACAAACCCAAATCAAACTTTTGGATTGGAGCCTTTATAGCCGTATTAGGTATGATGCTTTTGGTTGGTTTTGATGTGTTTAAAAACTTAGATTTTGATTTGGCCTTTAGTTTTGGTGTTTTATCAGGTGTGTTTTATGCTTTTTACATGCTTATAAGCAAATATGTTTTAAAAAGCATGAATATTTCAACTTTCATGGTTCTAAACTTGGTAGGTTCCACTACGCATTTAGGCATTGTTAGTTACCTGCTGAACGAACCCTTCACAGGTTTTAGCAATATGGGATGGTTTGTATTACTCATACAAGCGCTTGTCTGTCAATTATTAGCTTGGTTTTTAATTAGCTATGCTACAAAACAGATGAGAGCCACAAGGGTCTCGGTTAGTTTACTTGCTCAAGGTCTTTTGGCTTCATGTTTTGCTTGGTTATTTATTGGAGAACAAATTTCTGTTCAAATGGTTATAGGAGGCATTGTTTTGCTATTGGGAATCCGAATAACATTTATTGAGAAGCGCCTAAGGTTTGCTAAGAGGCGTGTTACAAGAAGACTTAATATAAAATTGGGACGAGAGTAAATAATTAATTATGAATACTATTATTTACATTTTGCGTAAGCGATTGAACGGTATGTTTGAGCTCCTTGCAAAGAGCGAGTAGTGAAAGCGCGACCCCGCCTTAAAGCGGGGTTACGCCCAAAACACACCTACGCATTTGCTAGAAATGGTATTACAATAAATTATTTAACCGGTTTTGAAACCAACTTTTTTTATTTTCAACGGGTTCATTTTTTGTTACGGGTTTATTTACTTGTTTACTACTGTTTAAAAGTTTACGCTTTAGAACAATACGAGAAATGACATCGTTAACATAATTTATAAACTCGTTATTTAAAGCAATTATTTTGGCTTCTTGTAAAACGTTTTCGGCTTTATCATAATTATTTTGAGCTTCTAAAAGAGAGGCTTGTGCTAATAATATGTTTGCTTTTTTAGTGCCTTTAAAACCTAGGGCAAAATCTATTAGTTTTTCAGCTTCTTCATAGTTACCGTTGTTTACCAATAGGCGTATATAATCTGGGTATATATCTGCGTCATGCACATTACAAGCTAAAGCTTCTTGGTAGTAGGCTTTTGCAAGGTTAAAGTTTCCAAATTGTTCTATTTGTATTTTAGCCATTAAGCATAACGCTTTTACACTTTCTGGGTTGTAAGACAAAGCATAGTTTAAAGCTTCATAAGCTTTTTCTAATTCATACGGGTAGGCTTGTATAGCTTTTAACAAATAGGTGTTATGTAAATTATTTTCCATTTTTTTAAATTTTTAGGTATAGACTTTTACCCAACGTTATGGGGCGCCAGAACCTTGTTTTTAAATAGTGACTAGTTAAAGTCTGTTTTAATAGCACATAAAAATTGCGCTTTTAAAACTGATTTGGATTTTTACTCTTGAATTTTAGAAATAAAAAACCCGAAACAGTTTACTTACGTGCTTCGGGGTTTTTATCTGGGAAGTTAATCTACAGAAAATACCGAAGCCTCATGAGTGATTGTAAATCACGATAAGTATTCCAAATTGGTGTACTATGTTTTAACATGGCTTCCTGTTTTTATTAGTTATTTATAATGCAGTTGTTTGTTTTAAACTACGGTGCAAATATTAGAACAAATTTTTTAATAACAAAATAATTTTTGATATAAATAGCTGTTTTTCAGTTGGTTATAATTTGTTTTAAGCAATTAAGTTCCTGTCCGCTTACTAGCAGAGGTTAGTGTTTTTAGGCAAAGGTTTGTTTCCTAGTTGCTTACACATTAAATGGCGTATATTTTATTTTTTTAAATTGTTTTTCAATTAGTCTAAATTTTTTCAAAAAAAAACGTCCAACAAAAGTTGGACGCTTAAAATATGATAGTTTTTATATTTTTTTATCTATTCATGTTTTTAATGGCATCCACAAAAGTGTCTAAATCAGCTCCAGTACTTACTAAAGATAATGCTTTGTCAATTATATATTTTACATTTACAGCATGAAACCCTAAACCAACTGCTATCTTTTTTAATAAAGAATATTCTGGTTCTCCTTGTATATCATCTATATAAACCATACGTACTAAATCATATAAACGTTCTAAACGTCTATCATAAGAAACAGGCGGATTAATAGGGTGTGCGTTATAATCTTTTAAAATAGATTTATAATCTGCTTCACTAATATCTAAATTTTTGGCTAACCTATCTAAAAAGGCTTTTTCATCGTCAGTAATTACACCATCGGCCATTGCAACTCTTACTATAGAGGCAAAATGGCTTTCATTACGCTTTTTAAATCCGCTATCAAATAAATCTGAAATCGACATACATTTGTTTTTAGTGCTGCAAACGTACATATTATTTTTAAGATTTTAAACCCAAATTTTAATTTTTTAGATGTTGCCACACCCTTCTGTAAGTTCAAGACAAATGGTTGGGTTTTATTCATTAATTGCCTTTTAAATTAATGAATATAAATATTTTACTAGTTAATCCCTTCTTCATTGGGGATTTCAAACATGCCTGTTAATTTCTAATGTGGGGATTGTTTGCTTGCATATTTGTAAGTAGGCTAGAACCAACAGCGTTGTTGAAATTATTTTTTAAAAATTTAACATCAATTTGTAAGATTGTTTCGTTTATTTCGTTTAATATTGTGTAGGATTACTTAAAATAGCGACAATGGAAACTTATAAAAAAATTAATAAGCCTTCAAAAGATGAGCAAAGATTGGCAATAGAGTCTTATGATGCTTTGACTTCAGTTATCCAACAACTAAAATCTAAAAACCCTGAGATTGAGATTGAGGAAACTCAAGAAAGAATAAAAATTCCATTAAGTGCTTTGAAATTTTTAGGAGAAATATTAAAGGCAATGAGCCAGGGGAAACCGTTTTCATTAGTTCCAGTTGCTACAGAAGTTACAACCCAAAAAGCAGCAGAGATTATAGGTTGCTCTAGACCTCACTTAGTTAAACTTCTTGAAGAGGGGCAAATAGAATATACAAAAATTGGCAAACATAGAAGGATTAAGTTTGAGGATGTCATAAGGTATAAAACGAAGATGAAAGAGGTTCAGAAACAGAATATTATTGATATAATGAAGTCTGACGAAGAATTGGGGTTATATGATTCATAGTGTAAGATTTAAATGTGTATTAGATACTAATGTAATTTATCCGATTGAGATTCGTGATTTACTTTTTTGGTTTGCGTATTATGACATGTTCACTCCAAAATGGAGTGAACATATATTTGATGAATGGAAAGATGTGATGTCAAGAAAGGGTGTAAGTGAGAAAGAAGCCAATAGAAGAGTAGAAAAAGCAAATACTGCATTCCCTGATGCTTTAGTTACTAATTATTCTGGGTTAATAAATAATTTGGAATTACCAGACCCAAAAGACAGGCACGTTCTTGCGGCAGCAATAAAGACAAATGCAAATATTATTGTTACGAACAACATAAAAGATTTTCCTAAAGATTATTTAGCTTCTTTTGGACTAACAGCCAAAACAGCCGATGATTTTTTAACAGATATTATAGATTTAAATCCCGAACAAGCGGTTCAAGCTTTTAAGGAATTAGTTCTTCATAGAAGAAATCCAGATTTGGATGAGTTTCAAGTTTTGGATATACTCAGGAATAGAGGATTGAAAGGTACTGCTGATTTTCTACATTCACAGTTGTAATCATTAGAATCAATAATCTTATGCATATAAATCGCATTGCATACTGTTTATATCCAATGTGAAACGAAATTCAATAATTTTTCTGATAATATCTAGCTAAGTATTACATTGTATTAATTAAAAATTAAAATCATTTTAAAAATAAATTTAACACCTATATTTGCACTACTAAAAAACAGGGTTAAATAAGTGAGCTCTTCAAATCTCTCGCAAGTTTATGAACAGGCTTTGCAAATGCAAAATCTGCAGAATTCTATTGTTAATACTCAAAGTAAAATTCATTTAAAAGGGCTTGTTGGATCTTTATTTTCTTATGTAATTTCAGCATCATTTAAATCTGCAGAAAAACCCTTTTTGTTGGTTTTTAATGATAAAGAAGAAGCGGCACATTACTTAAATGATTTAGAGCAGCTTATTAATGAAAAAGATGTGCTGTTCTACCCCGGTAGTTATCGTAGGCCTTACCAAATTGAAGAGACCGATAATGCTAACGTATTGTTACGTGCAGAGGTTTTAAACCGAATAAACTCTCGTAAAAAACCAGCAATAATAGTTACCTATCCAGACGCTCTTTTTGAAAAAGTTGTTACTAGACGCGAGTTAGAACGAAACACCCTAAAAGTAGCCGTAGGAGATAACCTTTCTATAGATTTTGTAAACGAAGTGTTGTTTGAATATAAATTTAAACGTGTTGATTTTGTTACAGAACCAGGAGAGTTTTCGGTACGCGGCGGTATTGTTGATGTGTTTTCGTTTTCGCATGATGAACCTTATCGTATAGAGTTTTTTGGTGATGAGGTAGATAGTATTAGAACCTTTGATGTTGAGTCGCAACTATCAAAAGAGCAGTTAAAGAAGATTAGTATCATCCCTAATGTTGCTAATAAATTTTTAGAAGAAAGCAGACAAAGCTTTCTAAAATATATAGCACAAAAAACGGTGGTATGCTTAAAAAATGCCGACTTATGTTTTTCTAGAATTGATGATTTTTTTGCCAAAGCAGAAGAAACATTTAAAGAACTGTCATCAGAATTAAAGCATGATGAACCCGAAGAACTATTTTGCAATTCAGCATTATTAAAAAAGCAATTATTAGAGTTTTCAATTATAGAGTTTGGGACTCAGAGTGTGTTTAGTAAAGGCCATGAAATTAGCTTTAATTCTTCACCACAACCCGCTTTTAACAAACAATTCAATCTTTTAATTGAAGATTTAAATACCAATCATAATAAAGGTTACTCTAATTATATAGCTTGTGTTAGTGAACAACAAGCAAAACGATTTCATGATATTTTTGAAGATGTAGAAGAAGATGTTCATTATAAAACCATAGTACAATCATTACACCAAGGTTTTGTAGACCATGATAATAAAATAGTTTGTTACACAGATCATCAAATTTTTGAGCGTTACCATAAATTCCATATAAAAAATGGCTATGCTAAAAAACAAGCCATAACTTTAAAGGAACTCACAAATTTAGATGTAGGCGATTATGTAACCCATATAGATCATGGTATTGGGCGTTTTGGTGGGCTGCAAAAAATTGATGTTGAAGGCAAAAAACAAGAAGCCATTAAACTTATTTACGGAGAGCGCGATGTACTCTACTTAAGCATTCACTCATTACACAAAATAACTAAGTATAACGGTAAAGATGGTAAACCACCTAAAATATATAAACTAGGAAGTGCTGCCTGGAAAAATTTAAAGCAAAAAACCAAAGCTCGTGTAAAACATGTAGCGTTTAATTTAATTAAACTCTACGCAAAGCGAAAAACTAAAAAAGGCTATCAATACAACCCAGATAGTTATATGCAGCATGAGTTGGAAGCTTCTTTTATATATGAAGATACTCCAGACCAAAGCACCGCAACAGCCGATATTAAAGCTGATATGGAAAGCGAGCGTCCCATGGATAGATTGGTTTGTGGTGATGTTGGTTTTGGTAAAACCGAAGTGGCTATCCGCGCAGCTTTTAAAGCGGTAGATAACGGTAAACAAGTGGCTGTTTTGGTACCTACTACTATTTTAGCATATCAGCATTCAAGAACGTTTAAAAAACGGTTACAAGATTTCCCTGTTGTTGTTGATTACCTAAATAGATTTAGAACTGCTAAAGAAAAACGTTTAACACTAGAGGCTTTAGAGCAAGGAAAAGTAGATATCATTATTGGTACCCATCAACTAGTAAATAAAAATGTTAAGTTTAAAGATTTAGGACTTCTTATTGTAGATGAAGAGCAAAAATTTGGCGTTGCAGTAAAAGAAAAATTAAAAACTATTAAAGAAAATGTTGATGTACTTACACTAACAGCAACTCCTATTCCGCGTACGCTGCAGTTTAGCTTAATGGCTGCTAGAGATTTATCAGTAATTACCACGCCACCCCCAAACAGATATCCTATTGAAAGTCATGTAATCAGATTTAATGAAGAAACTATAAGAGATGCTATTAGTTATGAAATTCAACGTGGCGGACAAGTGTTTTTCATTCACAATCGTATTGAAAACATTAAAGAAGTTGCCGGATTAGTACAACGTTTAGTTCCAGATGCTAAGGTTGCTATAGGGCACGGACAAATGGATGGTAAAAAACTAGAGCAACTTATGTTGTCATTTATGAACGGAGAGTTTGATGTGCTAGTAAGTACCACCATTATAGAAAGCGGTTTAGATGTGCCTAATGCAAACACCATTTTTATAAATAATGCCAATAATTTTGGATTGAGTGATTTACATCAAATGCGCGGACGCGTAGGGCGTAGTAATAAAAAAGCTTTTTGTTATTTCATTACCCCAGAATACTCTGCTATGACAGATGATGCTCGTAAACGCATATCGGCATTAGAACAATTTACAGAACTTGGTAGCGGTTTTAATATAGCCATGAAAGATTTAGAAATTCGTGGAGCTGGAGATTTACTTGGTGGTGAACAGAGCGGATTTATAAATGAAATAGGTTTTGATACCTATCAAAAAATATTAAACGAAGCTATTGAAGAACTTAAAGAAAATGAGTTTAAAGATTTGTATAACGAATCTGATACAGACAAAGTTTATGTAAAAGACGTTACCATTGATACCGATTTTGAATTGCTTTTCCCTGATAGTTATGTAAACAACATTGCAGAACGCTTAAGTCTTTATACTAAATTAAATGAGTTAAAAACCGAAGCAGAATTAAATCAATTTGAAAAAGAATTAATAGATAGATTTGGAGCATTACCAGAACAAGTGACCGATTTACTAAATAGTGTCCAAATAAAATGGATTGCTACCCAAATAGGCTTTGAAAAAATTATTATGAAACAAGGTAAGTTTGTTGGCTATTTTATTAGCGATCAGCAAAGTAGTTTTTATCAAAGCAAATGGTTTACCAAAGTATTGCAATACGTACAGGCAAACTCTCATTTATGTAAAATGAAAGAGAAACAAACACGCAAAGGCTTACGATTATTGCTTACTTTTGATAATGTAAAATCAGTAGAAAAAGCTTTAAAATTATTAAAACCCATTGTGGCTTGATTATTGCCTTATATTAACAAATGAAATACACCGTAATACACATATTAACCCTACTGTTATTACCAACAGTTCTTTGGGCACAACACACAATAAAAGGAACGTTTTCACCTGCACAAGATTATGAAATAGCACTTTTGTACAGAGTTACTCCAACAGTTTCAGAATATATAACAAATGCTAAAATTAATGAGGATGGAAGCTTTGAAATTAAACTAGACTCTACAGCTAAAAAAGGCATGTATAGGTTGGTATATGCTATTCCTCAAGAAGATTACAATTTCGATATTATTTATAATGGTGAAGAAGATATAGAGCTAACTTTTAACTCTGAAACAGGTGTAGAGTTTCAAAGCTCTATAGAAAATAAACTGCTTACCTCTTATACCAACAGTATGTCTATGGTTACCTATAGTATTGGTAAATTTTTTAGCGAACAAAGCACAGATACATTGGCTTTGACTAAAATTTTTCAAACCCAAAAAGACACCCAAAAAAGTTACGAAGAAACTGCTAAAGATTATATAGTATTAGAATTTATAAAAGCAAACAAACCATACATTCCAGAAGGATTTGAAGATGTAAAAACCTATGTAAATAACCTAAAGAAACATTATTTTGATAATGTAGATTTTACAAACAAAACATTACAAAGTTCTAACTTTTTAGAAGAGAAAATGCTAAACTATGTGTTTGGAATGACTATAGATTCTGATGATGAAATTGTTAATTACAAGCATAATATTGATGTGGTTTGTAAAGCCATGAAAGAAGCGCCTAATGAAGTGAAACGCATTTTACTTGTTAGCTTATGGCAACAAATGGCCGATTTAAATTTTGAATCTGTAGCCAATTATATTGCAGAGCATTATTTAATGGATATTGCAGTAGAATTAAATGACCAAGAACTTTTAAATAGATTAATACAATTTTCTAACGTTTCTGTTGGAAAATTAGCTCCAGATTTTTCTTTTGAAATAACACAAGACGGTAAAAACATTTCAAAAAAATTAAGTGAAATAGAAGGTTTTGATAAATACATTATTGTATTTTGGAGTAGCACTTGCTCTCATTGTTTAGATGAAATACCACAACTACATGCCTACATTAAAAACCAGGAGAATGTAAAAGTTATTGCTATTGGTTTAGAAGATGAACCCTATAACTGGAAACGTTTAACTTATAATTACCCTGAGTTTATCCATGTTTATGGTGAAAGTAAATGGGATAATGAAATAGGAAATGATTATGCGGTTACATTAACGCCTACTTATTTTGTTTTAGATAAAGACAAAAAAATTATTGCTAAACCAGAAGACCTTGAAGCTTTAAAGAAAGTTTTTGATAAAAATTAACTCAATTTTTTTTTAGTACCCTTAATTATTTTGGCACTATAACTTGTGTTACACAAAGGTGTTAAAAGTGGTAAAAAGCATCTTCTAAATGCTCTATTTTATAACCTTTCTTTTCTTTAACTATTGCAATAATATCAAAACGTACTTCAACATCTAAATCGTTAACTGTTATATACTCATCAACAGCCTTTACTAAATTTTTAATTTGTTTTGGTTTTACAAAATCTTGCGGATTTCCAAAATCTTTAGAAGACCGCGTTTTAACTTCAATAATAGCAAGCGTGTCTTTTTGTTTTGCTATTATGTCAACTTCGGCTTTATCAAACCGGTAATTGCGTTCAATTATTTGGTAATCTTTTTCAATTAAAAAGTTAACCGCCAATTGCTCGCCTTTTTTACCAAGTTCGTTGTGTTGTGCCATGGTACTAAGATATAAATATTTTGTTATTAGGTGTTTAATTTAATATTTACACAAAAATTAAACTTTAGTCTTATCTAAAAATATTTTTAACCTCAAGTAAATTACGTATCTTTGTAAATATGGTTTCACTATCAGAAGAAAACTATCTAAAAGCAATTTATCAGTTAGGGCAACAAGGTAGTCTTGCTGTAAGTACCAATGCTATTGCAAAAAAAATTGAGTCTAAAGCATCTTCGGTAACAGATATGATTAAAAAATTAGCAGAAAAAAAGTTAGCTAATTATGTAAAGTATCAAGGAGTAAGTTTAACTGAAAAAGGACGTTTAACCGCAGCATTGGTTGTTAGAAAACATAGACTTTGGGAAGTGTTTTTGGTAGAAAAATTAAATTTTTCTTGGGATGAGGTTCATGATGTTGCAGAACAACTAGAGCATATAAAATCATTAAAATTAGTAAACCAGTTAGATGATTTTTTAGGCAACCCAACACATGATCCGCATGGAGACCCTATTCCAGATAGAGAAGGTAATTATGCACCAGTAAAAAGTGTGAATATTTTAGAAATAAACCCCGGAAAAGAGGGCGTTTTGGCTTTAGTTAAAAACTCATCTAATGCGTTTTTAAAATATTTAAATAAAAATAATTTGTCATTAGGAGACCGTATTAAGGTTTTAGATTTTGAACCTTTTGATAACTCGTTAACCATAGAAACTAAATCTAAAAAAATGATTATTTCTAAAGAAGTAGCTCAAAATTTATACTTAAGTATTTAATTATGAACACCTACAATCCAATAACGGCACTTATTATCTTTTTTGTTATTGCAATATTGCTTTTTGTTCTGTTTAGACCCCAAAAAGGTTGGTTTTGGATTCTTAAAAGGAATTTAAAAGGTAATGAAAAAATAATTATTGAAGATATTTTAAAACAGCTATATCATTTTGAAAACTCTGAAAACAAAGTAGATATGAAAACTTTGGTTCAGGTTTTAAATTTTAACAATAAAAGCATTGTTGAAGCTATAAAAAAAATGACCATTAATGATTTAATTTATTTTGAATCTGATATTTTAAAATTAACCAATACAGGTAGAGAATATGCCGTGCGTATTGTTAGAGTTCATAGACTATGGGAACGTTATTTAGCAGATAAAACGGGCTTTGATAAAACCGAATGGCATGATAGAGCCGAAAAAATGGAGCACAGGTTAAACCATGATGAAACCAACACTTTAGCTTTGCATTTAGGAAACCCTAAGTTCGATCCACATGGAGACCCCATTCCTACAAAAACAGGAAAAATGGCTGAGGTTACCGGAACAGAATTACCTTTATTACCTGTAAATACCATAGGTAGAATTACCCATATAGAAGATGAACCCGAAATAATTTACAAACAAATTTTAGCCGAAAACATACACATAGGCTCTCTTATCAGAGTGGTTGAAAACAATGCTACCCGTATTGTATTTCTGTCAGAAGGTGAAGAGTTTAGATTAGCCCCTATTGTAGCAGCAAATTTAACTGTAGCTCCTATTGAAAAAGAAATTATTATTGAAGATAATATTGCCAGATTGTCAAGTTTAAAAGCATCTGAAACTGCTGAAATAATCGGGATTTCAAAAGAAAGTAGAGGAGAAAGCAGAAGACGACTTTTAGATTTAGGTTTTGTAAAAGGTGCTCGTATTAAAATAGACTTAATTAATCCGTTAGGAGAACCGCATGCTTATTTAATTAAAGGAACATCTATTGCTTTAAGAAAAAAACAAGCGTCAAAAATCCTCATTAAAAAAGATTAAATCATGGATACAAAAGTAAAAAGTGCCTGTGAAACCTGTGAATATTTCAATGCAGAAGGATTAAAAAAATTGGGGATAAATACCCAAAATTTTAATTTTGTAGTGGCTTTAGCTGGAAATCCTAATACGGGGAAAAGCACTGTGTTTAATGCATTAACAGGATTGCGTCAACATACAGGAAATTGGCCAGGTAAAACCGTTACCAGAGCCGAAGGTGGTTTTCAGTACAACAATCAAAAATTTAAATTAGTTGATTTACCAGGAACGTATTCATTGCTTTCAACATCAGAAGATGAAGAAACTGCTCGAGATTTTATTCTTTTCGGAAAACCTAACGTTACCGTAATTGTTGTTGATGCCAATAGGTTAGAACGTAATTTGAATTTAGTACTTCAAATATTAGAAATTACAGATAAAGCAGTACTGTGTTTAAATCTAATGGATGAAGCTAAAAGAAATCATATTACTATAGATCAGCGCATCTTAGCGCGCGATTTAGGCATTCCTGTAGTGCCAACAAGTGCTAGGTTTAATCACGGTATTCCAGAGTTAATTCACACCATTAGCGAGATAGCAAATGGTAATATTATATGTAAACCACACCGTATAAAAAATGTACCAAGTAATATTGAAAAAGCGGTAACAACACTTGCAAAAGAAATAGAAAAAGAATTTCCAAATATTGCTAATAGCCGGTGGATTGCCTTTAGATTATTAGAAGGAGACACACATATAATTAATGCTTTAAGAGCAGGAGAATTAGTTTAACTAATTGGTGTTTTAAATTATGAAGAATAATAAAATAGACCATATATTAGAATTATCAAACGAATTGCGTTGGCAAATTGGTGATGATTTTCACGATAATTTAACCGAAGGTATTTATGCCGATGCTGCTCAAATAGTACGAGATACGGTACAGGTTGATGATTCAAAAAAACGCTTTCGGTTAGATAGACAAATTGATAAAATAGTTACCAGTAAAACTTTTGGGTTTCCTATTATGTTTTTAATCTTAGCAGTGGTGTTGTGGATAACTATTATAGGAGCCAATTATCCTTCTGGCTTGTTAGCAGAATTGTTACTAGATACCATTCATCCTGCTTTAAAAACTCTGGCTTCAAATATAGGAATGCCATGGTGGTTAGATGGATTCTTAATAGATGGTGTTTATCTTGCTGTAGGATGGGTTATTGCGGTTATGTTGCCCCCAATGGCCATCTTTTTCCCCTTGTTTACATTACTTGAAGATTTTGGTTATTTACCCAGAATTGCTTTTAATTTAGATAGTTTATTCAAAAAATCAGGAGCACATGGCAAACAAGCTTTAACCATGAGTATGGGTTTTGGTTGTAATGCTGCGGGCGTAGTTGCAACTAGAATTATAGATAGTCCTAGAGAGCGTTTAATAGCTATTATAACCAATAATTTTTCGTTATGCAATGGGCGTTGGCCTACACAAATTTTAATAGCCACCATTTTTATTGGAGCTGTAGTGCCGGCTTCATGGTCTAGTTTGGTATCCTTATTGGCTGTTATAGGAATAGCTGTTTTGGGTATGGCTTTTATGTTTGGTACTTCATGGGCATTGTCTAAAACCATGTTAAAAGGCGAGGTTTCTACATTTAATTTAGAGTTGCCTCCTTATCGTCCACCTCGTTTTTGGAAAACCCTATATACGTCGTTAATAGATAGAACTATGATTGTTTTATGGCGTGCTATTGTATTTGCTACTCCTGCTGGTGCTGTTATTTGGCTAATTTCTAATGTATATGTAGGTGATGCAAGTATTGCTGCTTGGGTGATTGATTTTTTAGATGATTTTGGGTTTCTTTTAGGTTTAAACGGGGTCATTTTGTTAGCTTATATAGTAGCTATTCCGGCTAATGAAATTGTTATTCCTACCATATTAATGCTAACTGTTATGGTAACAGGTATTAATGCTGGATCTGGTGCGGGTGTTATGTTTGAACTAGATTCGGTGACTGCTACTGGCGATATTTTACGTGCAGGAGGTTGGACTTTACTAACGGCTATTAACTTAATGCTGTTTAGTTTATTGCATAATCCGTGTAGTACAACTATTTATACTATTTATAAAGAAACAAAGAGTGTGAAATGGACTGTTTTTGCGTCTATTATGCCTATTGTTTTAGGGTTTGTTGTTACTTTTTTAGTGGCTCAAATTTGGAGGATTATTTTTTAATCTATAAAACAAAAAATAACCGTTGACACTGATTCAAACGGTTATTTTTCTATCAAATTTTAATTTTAGAGGGTATGTTTCGGCTTGTAGTTATAAGTCAGAGGCAAGTATAAAACGACACTGCAAGAATGAATAAAATTGACATTAATTTTGATTTTCGGAAGGAATCTAAAGGTAGAGATCCAGATAGATGGAGTCCTACTTTACAAGAATATCACCGAATTGTATGGAGTAAACCTTTGCCAAATGGAAAATTGTTTACTTTAAGTAAGACAAGTCAGAACCGACTCTATCATAAATCAGAATTAGGCGAATTTTATTTATCAAGTGATATGGCTCTCTATGGTTTTGTACGTAAGTGTCATAGAACAAAATTTATTGTTTCTCAAATATCAGAAACAGAAATCAAAGAATTTGAAAAATTGACACTAAATACACTGGGAGGAACAATGATTTGGCCAAGTATTAGAATTGACAATAAAATAACTATTAACGGAGCAAGGGGATTTAATAGGTTAATTGCTGATAGACTTGATTTAACTATCGAATGTGTAAAACGATATTATTTAGGTCTGGATAGCCCACTTTACCAAGTCTTTAAACGATATTCAAGCTTTTTTTCATTATTCAACAATTTTCGTGAATATATAGACTTTTTTCTTCTTCAAGATTTTATTGATGAAAAAGAACAAGTGAAATTCTCTCTTCCATTTGATGATTTTAAAAGCCCATCATTTCTTAAGACAATAGAAGAATATTACCAATTTAAATCACATATAACTGATTTAGTTAATCATAGAAATAAACGAATTTTAGAAAGTATTAAAATGTCATCCACTAACATTGGTTATACGTAGAGCGGGTTAAAATACTGATATAAAAGTAATTATATTAAATAAGCTAACCTACTAAACGGAAAGTGAAGTGCCTTTAAATCCCGCACTACGCATAACCTAAACCGTTAGTTTAAAGTGTATCTCAACCCAAAAAACAAACGTCTTCCTTGGTTTGGTCCATATACATAAGCTGGGTCAAAAGTTAAGGCATATGGGTTGTTCGCTGTCGCAATTGCATTTCCGTTGCTATCAAATTGTACTTCTTCATCAAACGGATCATGAGCTCTAGCAATTATAAATGGGTTGCCCTTATTTGGGGTCCAATTAAGTAGGTTTTTTACGCCTCCATAAATTTCAAAGTTTTTTAAACCATCAAAAGTAAGTTGAATGTTTTGAATGCTCCAATAGGGGGATTCGGCTTGTCTAGGGTCTAAGTCGCTCAAAAGTGGTAATTTCATAGGGCCATAAAGATTTCCAGTATAATCTACGGTAAAATAGTATTTGTAGTTTTTGTACGAAGCCGACCAAGTACCCGTAAAACTTTCGGTTAAAATTTGGCGTTCTGTAACATTATTTTCGGTTTTAGATACATCTTGAATGGTTGCACCTGCTAACAATTTTATGCCATTAGAAAACATAACATCCATATTAACACTAACCCCTTGGCTTATGGCTTTTCCGTCTAAATTATCATAAATAATTTGGTTAGGGTTAGTATCGTAATCTGGTAAAATAACGTTATCAAAGTGGGTGTACCAAGCCGAGGCATCTAAACCAATAATAATACTGCTTTTAGTAAAAATTTTTGTCATATAATTAAGATTAATGTTATATGAGCGTTCTGGTTTTAGGGCTTCGGTTATAACCACATCTCTTGCTCCTGTAAGTGCTGCATGTTCTTCTGTAAATAAATTAACTACTCTAAACCCAGTACCAGCATTAATACGGAATATGTCGTTGTCTGTTGGTTTAAATTTATATGCTATTCTAGGTGTGAGAATGTTACCATGCCTTTTATCGTAATCATAACGACCACCTAAAAGTAGGTTGTGTTTTTTATTTAATTTTATTTCATCTTGAACAAATAGAGAGGGGATAACAAGTTTATCTGCTTTAGGAGTGGCAGGTGTATTGTCGTTGTAAAAATTATAACGAGCCGCTACCCCAAATAGCAAATCATGATTTTTAAGCGGTTTATCCCATGTAAATTGAGTAAACCCAATACGTTGGTCTGCTATATAGGGCGTATCACCATATACTGAATTTTGATGATGATCTGTATACGAAAACTGAAGAAGTATCTTTTCATTAACAGGTAATTGGTATTTTCCTAAAATTTCAAAACGATTGGTGTAAATACTTTCTCCGTAAATTTCATTACCTCCACGGTACGAAGGATTCCATTGCATTTCACCACCCCAACGGTCTTCATAAAAAAACCGACCTGCCAAAGAAAAAAGCCGATTGTTAGTGCGTTTGAAATTCCATTTTTGAAATACCGACACCCTATCTTGAAGAGTTACGTCTGTAAAATTGTCGTTGTTATTGTCAATAGGATTACTGTAATTAAAATAGTTTATGCCGGTTAGTATGTCTGTTTTGTTTCCTAATCGAGCTTTAAATCCAATATCTGTATTTACTTCACCCCAACCAGAAACGTAACTATCAGCAAATACTATAGGTGCGTTTTCGGGTAATTTTGTAATAATATTAATAAGTCCGCCAACGGCTTCACTACCGTAAAGCGAAGAAGCAGGTCCTTTAACTATTTCAATCTGTTCTATGAGCGAGTTGGGAATGCCCGAAAGTCCGTAAACGGTTGAAAGTCCGCTTACAATGGGCATGCCGTCAATTAAAACCAAAGTGTAAGGGCCTTCTAATCCATTAATATGTATATCTCCAGTATTGCAGACACTACAGTTAATTTGCGGGCGTACACCATTTACGTTTTGCAAGGCCTCAAAAATATTGGGCGTTGGGTTTTTCTTTAAAAAAGTAGGCGAATAAACTTCTACGGGAACAGGGCTTTCTAAACGAGAAACTGCTTTTAAAGTTCCTGTAACTACTACTTCATCTAGCATTGCTAATTCATTTAAATGAAAGTCTATTTGGATGTTCTTATTGTTTGCAGTAATACGTTTTTTTTGAGTTTTGTACCCAGTAAACGATGCTATTAAAGTGTATTGCCCTTTTTTAATGTTGTTAATAGTGTAAAATCCGTTTTCGTTGGTTATAGAGCCTTTTTTAATTTCTTCAATATAAACATTTGCAAAGGGCATAGGCTGGCCATTAGAAAATACACGGCCACTTATTTCTTGACTTAACAGGTTTAATGGTAGAGAACTGATAAATAATAGTAATATAAATTTCATTTTTAGTCTTTTATGTTTATTTAATTTACACAAATGTAAAAATAAATTTAGATTAATCTAAAAATAGATTAAAAAATACGTTTAAACTATATTTGCGATTAAATGCAGAAGTGATGATAACGCTTACAGAAGAAAATTATATTAAAACCATATACCAGTTAGGTAAATATGGAACCTTAACGGTAAGTACTAATAATATTGCCGAAGCTATAGCAACAAAAGCTTCTTCGGTAACCGACATGATAAAAAAATTAGCAGACAAAGGTTATGTTGATTATAAGCGTTACCAAGGAGCTACATTAACTTCAAAAGGCAAAAAAATTGCTGCCGATGTGGTTAGGAAACACCGTTTATGGGAAGTGTTTTTGGTTGAAAAACTTAATTTTTCGTGGGATGAGGTGCACGATATAGCCGAACAATTAGAACATATAAAATCAGATAAGTTAATAAATGAACTGGATAAATTACTAGATTATCCTACCCACGATCCTCATGGAGATCCAATTCCTGATAAAAGCGGCGAGATTAAAAAATCAAACAAAGTATTGTTGTTCACTTTACCCGAAAATACCAAAGGTGTATGTGTTGGGGTTAAAGATACCTCGCCAACTTTTTTAAAATATTTAGATAAACATAAAATAGCTTTAGGTTCTGAAATTAAGGTTATTTCTCGTGAAGATTATGACGACTCTATGGTTATTGAAATTAAAGGCGAAACAAAAACCATATCACAAGCAGTTGCTAGTAATTTATTTGTATTAGAAGCATAGTAAAACCCAAAAAAACGTCTTTGTAAGGCTTATTTTTTTAGGATTAAAATTCAAATCTATCTTTTTAAGTTTTATAATGTAATTATATACCAACTAAACTAAAGGCACCATTTGTGAGATATTGAGCGTTGCTGTTTTCTGGATTTACACTTTTAATTTCTGTATAACCATCATGGGTGTTTCCAACAGTTACTTTTGTTTGTGTAAAATAATAGTTTTGTTCATCTACTTCATCTAAAACAAGCAGATAATGGTTGTTTTCCATCTCAACAATTGCATTTTGTGGTAAGGCACTAGAGGTAATTTCATCAGTTACAATTTCGGCATTAACAAACATACCCGTTAGAAAATGTTGCGATTCATCTTTTGGGTGTGCATGCACTCTAATGGTTCTATTTTCATCAATAGAGGTGCCTACTAAATGTACTTCGGCTTCATAGGTTTTATTAGAGCTTTCAGGAATGTTAAAGTGTATTGTTTGGTGTTTTTTAATATACATAATGTCTTTTTCATAAACCGAAAGTTCTAAATGAATATGGCTATTATCAATAATCTCTAAAATGGGTGAGGAAGGGGTTACATAACTACCTTTTGAAACAAATATGTTGGTAATACTACCATTTATGGGTGCAAAAATATTAGCTACAGACGTTATTTTTCCTTGTTCTACTTTTGAAGGGTTTATGTTTATTAGTGATAATTGTTTTTTAAGACCGTTGTATTTTGCAACGGCAGACTTAAATTCACTTTCGGCTTTTAAAAATTTCTTTTCTGAAATAATATTTTCTTTAAACATAGTATTTTGTCTGTTGTATTCAGACTTTAAGTAATTAAGCTGCTCTTTAATTTCCAGATATTCTTGTTGCATTTTAATAAACTCAGGATTTTCTATAGAAACTAACATTTGCCCTTTTTTAACCTTATTGCCTACTAGTAATGAAATAGATTTTACATAGCCGCCTACAATAGCATTTACGGTGGCTTTGTTTTCTGGCGGAACATCTATCATACCATTTACTTTTACACTAACCGGAAAAGTCTTTTTTTCTAATTGGCCCAAAGCCATATTATTAGCATTAAATTGTTCTTTTGAAATTACAATACGATTATCATTTGCTAAATTTTGAGCGTTTTTTTCAGAATTTTTACATCCTAAAACAGCCAATAAAAAGCTTATAGTTAATAATTTATATGTTTGAGTCATGATATACATTTTTTAAAGGGTTAAGAAATTAATTGCTATAACGGTTTGGTTGTATGTGTTGAGGTTTTCTAGATAATTAAGCTGAATTTGGTAAGCATTCTCCAGACTTAAGATATACTGATAAAAATCTATCTCGCCGTTTTTAAAGCTGCTATTGGCGGTTTTTAAAATTTCCTTTGAAAGTTGAAAATCTTCAGTTTCAAAATAATCTAATGCTTTTTGGTACTTACTTAATTGTGATAGTAATACTTTTCGCTTGGTTTTTAATTGAATGGCGTAATCTTGAAGCTTTTCTGCAGCTATATCTTCTGAAATTTTTGAAGCTTTTATTTTTGAAGCCTTTCCAGTGAATAACAAAGGAATTTTTAATCCAATTTGATAGCCTGTTAAATTAGAAGTTATCCCAGAATTACTGCCTTGAAAGTAGTTTAACGTTATATCTGGCAACAATTTTTGTTGTTCTAATTTTCTAGATTGTTCTGCTACTGCAATAGCATGGGTGTAAAGCGATATTTCTGCACTTTCGTTTAAATTTGTTAAAGCTATATCTATCTTTTTTAAAGGCTGAACAGCAATTAGTAAGCTATCGTCACTTTGCACCAAACTCATTAATTGGGTGTATGCAATAGCAACTTCGTCTTTTGCTTTTGTAAGGTTTAAGTTTACTTGCCGTTGTTTAGATTTAGCTGTTATTTTTTCTAAATAATTAGTTTCACCCAACTCAAAACGTCGTTGTGCATTGTGAGCAAAATTTTGATATAAACTATCTAAAGTTTTGTGAATTCGTGCTTTTTCTAAAGTAAAAATATATTGATAGTAGCTAGATGTTATTTTGCGCATTAAGGCTTTTTCTTTTATGGCATAACTAGAAGATTCTAAATTGTAATTAGCGTTTTGTAGTTTTTTTTGAGAACCATAAACAGTAGGAAACATGAATTCTTGTTGAACACCAAAAACGCTAATGGGTTTATTGTTACTAGCTAAATTATTTTCATCATAACCATAGTAAATTTCTGTTTTATCAAAATTGAAGGCACTATTTATTAAAGCCTTTGACTGCATCATTTTTAAATGGTTTGCTTTGAGTCCTGAGTTATTTTCTATAGCTATTTTAATAAGGTCATTTAGCGAATTTTGATTGTTTTGTCCAAAAGATTTAGAAGTCATTAAACCGAATAATATTAGTATAACCGTTATAGAAGATGGTTTCATTTTCTTCTTGATTCTAATTTTTTTAAACTTCACAAAGTAAGAATAGAGTATAGGTAATACAACAAGCGTAAGTATGGTAGAAGTTATTAATCCGCCAATTACCACGGTGGCTAACGGACGCTGCACTTCTGCACCCGCATTGGTTGAAACAGCCATGGGTAAAAATCCTAAAGCTGCTGCAGATGCTGTTAACAATACAGCACGAAGCCTATCTTTAGCACCATGTTTTATCAATGTTTCCATGTCTTTAAAATCTTTATGATTTAATTCTTTAAAATGTTCAATGAGTACAATACCGTTTAAAACAGCAATACCAAATAATGCAATAAAACCTACCCCTGCAGAAATGCTAAAAGGCATGCCTCTAAACCACAATAGTAGTACGCCACCAACCGCTGCTAATGGTATAGCAGAGAATATTAAGAGCGCTTCTTTTAAAGATTTAAATGCGAAGTAGAGCATAATAAAAATAAGGATGAGCGCAATAGGTACGGCTACTTCTAATCTAGATTTGGCGGTTTCTAAATTTTCAAATTGGCCACCATAGGTGATGCTATAACCTGCGGGAAGGTTGATGTTTTTATCAATGAGTGATTGTATGTCTTTTACAACCGATTCTAAATCTCTATTTCTTACATTAATTCCAACCACTATTCTTCTTTTGGTATCATCTCTTGAAATTTTTGCAGCGCCTTTTTTGTAAGTAATATTAGCTAATTCATGCATGGGTACTTTACCACCGTTGGGTAAATCAACATATAAGTTTTTAATGTTTTCTATGTCTGTACGGTTATTTTGGTCTAGTCTTACCACTAAGTCAAAGCGTTTTTCACCTTCAAAAACTTGCCCTACGGTTTTACCTGCAAATCCCATAGAAAGCATGGTGTTGAGGTCTTCAATATTTAATCCGTATCGGGCAATTTTTGCTCTGTTATATTCTACACTCATTTGGGGTAAGCCATCAATTTTTTCAACAGTTATATCGGCAGCACCTTCTACATGTTCAATGAGTGATTTTATTTCATTTCCTTTTTTTGAAAGAATATCTAAATCTTCACCAAAAATTTTAATGGCTATATCTGCCCTAACCCCTGTTATAAGTTCATTGAACCGCATTTCAATAGGTTGGGTAAATTCTACTTCCATACCGGGAATTATAGCTAGTGCCTCCTTAAATTTATCGGCTAATTCGTCTTTAGAAGTTGCCGATACCCATTCATTTTTTGGTTTTAGTACAATAATAACATCACTTTCTTCCATAGACATAGGGTCTGTTGGAACTTCGGCAGCACCAATTCTGGTTACCACTTGTTTTACCTCTGGAAATTTTTCTAGCAAGATGTTTTCAATTTTTGTGGTGATTTCAACAGTCTTTTTTAATGAAGTTCCTGTTTTTAAAACCGGTTGAATAACAAAATCGCCTTCATCTAAAGTGGGCACAAATTCGCCACCCATGGTTGTAAATATGTAAATAGCAATAGCTAATAATGTAGCAGCTAAACCAAGTACCAGTTTTTTACTTCTAAAAGCCCAATTTATGGTTGGGTTATAGATGTTATTTAAAAAGCGCATTAAGCGAATGGATATATTTTTATTGGATTGTACAGTGGGTTTTAAAAATAACGTAGCTGCTACAGGTACATAGGTAAAACAAAAAATCATGGCGCCTACTAAAGCAAAACTAAAGGTTAATGCCATAGGTTTAAACATTTTGCCTTCAACACCACTTAATGATAAAATAGGAATGAATACAATGAGTATAATGAGCTGCCCAAAAATGGCAGAATTCATCATTTTTGAAGCTCCGTTAAATGTAATACTATCTTTAAATGGCTGAAGTTGGTTTTTAGATAACGATACAATTTTTGCTTGATTTTTGGTGATTTGAAAAGCAATAAACTCAACTATAATAACGGCGCCGTCAATGATAATCCCAAAATCAATAGCCCCTAGACTCATTAAATTAGCATCTACCCCAAAAATATACATGAGTGATATGGCAAATAATAAACAGAGCGGAATTACCGATGCCACTACCAAACCAGAGCGGATGTTTCCTAAAAGGAGTACTACCACAAACACCACAATAAGACAACCTAAAACTAGGTTTTCGGTTATAGTAAATGTGGTTTTTGCAATGAGTTCACTTCGATCTAAAAAGGCATTAATATACACGCCTTTAGGTAATGATTTTGAAATGGCATCAACACGTTCTTTTACTGCTTCAATAACTTCTTTAGAGTTGGCGCCTTTAAGCATCATGACTTGCCCTAGTACTTTTTCACCTTCGCCATTTCCAGTTATAGCACCAAACCGGGTAGCATTTCCAAAACCTACTTTAGCTACGTCTTTTATATAAACAGGAATACCGTTGGTGTTTTTAATAACAATATTTCTAATGTCATCTAGAGAAGTCACCAAACCATCTCCTCTAATAAAATAAGCTTGATTTACTTTTTCAATATAACCACCACCAGCAACACTATTGTTTTTCTCTAAGGCACTAAAAACCTCATGAGCCGAAATTTGCATAGCGTTTAATTTGTTGATGTTTAAAGCCACTTCATACTGTTTTAAAAATCCGCCCCAAGTGTTTACTTCTACCACACCGGGTATTCCTGATAATTGTCGTTTTACAATCCAATCTTGTATGGTGCGTAAATCTTGAGCGGTATAATTATCTTTATATTCGGGTTTAACATCTAGAATATATTGGTAGATTTCTCCTAACCCGGTGGTTATAGGTCCCATTTCTGGTTTGCCAAAGCCTTCAGGAATTTTTTCTGAAGCCGATTTTATTTTTTCGGCAATAAGTTGACGAGGTAAATAGGTGCCAATAGCATCATCAAAAACAATGGTTACTACCGATAACCCAAATTTTGACACCGAACGAATTTCTTGAACACCAGGTAAATTTGCCATTTCTAACTCTACAGGATAGGTAATAAACTGTTCCATATCCTGCGTAGATAGATTTCTAGATGTAGTAATTACTTGTACCTGATTATTGGTTACATCTGGTACAGCACCAATAGAAATTTTTGACAAGGCATATAAGCCAAAACCAATTATAAACGCGGTAAAAATTAGAATAAGGTATTTATTCCGTAAGCTAAATTTTATAATATAAGATAACATAATTCATTGTTTAAAGATTTATCAACCCATAGAATATATAGTTGAAAAGAATATTTAATATGTATTGAATTATGCTTGCCTAGGCGGATGAAGTAACTCTTTATTGTTAAGAGAAGCGTATAGGTTTAAATAGTGAAAATTAGTTTTAGTGGTTTTGGTAACCTCTAAAGTATTGATGTGATATGAAGTTTGAAAGGGAATAAAGCCAATAAGTATAGAGCAGTGTCCCTGACATTGAAATGGTAACTGTTCATGGTCACTTTGTTCTTCTTGATGTTTGTTATTGTGTTCTAATTTTAGTTTACCATAATGTTTTGATAAGAACACAAAAAAGTTATCGCCATATTCTTGTTTATGATATTGAGCGTGTTCTAAAAACTCATCTATTTGCAAAAGATCTTCTGCTACTACATGAAAACTTTGCATGAGTATAAAACCAGATAGTAATATGCATATTAATTTGCTCACTAATACAAAGTTAGTGAATTTTAAGAAAGCAAAAATTGAAAACTTATTTAAAGTTAACTTGTTATTTACAAAATAGGGGGTAAAATTTATTTAAGTAAATATTTTGGTTTTCATTGGTTTAGTTGGTTGTTAAAAAGACGTATATAGGGTTAATGGCAACCGCAATTATTGTTGCCACCACAAGCTTTTTTAGATTTTGGTTTAGGCAAGATATATTTTTTAACTAAAAAAATAACTGCAATAGCCAAAACTGAAAAAACTAATATATTTTGAATAATGTTATTCATTTTTATTTTAAAAACTGAAATGCTATTAAAGCAGCAATATACGCAAAACCACTCATAAATACTAACTGAAGCATGGGCCATTTCCAACTATTGGTTTCTCGTTTTGCAATGGCTAAAGTACTCATGCATTGCATAGCAAAGGCATAAAAAAGTAAAAGCGAAATACCAGAGGCTAACGTAAATACTTTTGTGCCATCTGGATGAACTTCTGCGGCCATTTTGTTTTTAATGGTATCTTCATCTTCGCTATCATTGGCACTTCCAACACTGTAAATAGTTGCCAGTGTACCAACAAAAACTTCGCGCGCTGCAAAAGAGGTCACTAAACCAATGCCAATTTTCCAATCGTATCCTAACGGACGTATTACAGGTTCTATAGATTTACCTATAATACCAATATAGCTGTGTTCTAATTTATGAGCTGCTATTTTGTCTTCTAGTTCTTTTTCAGATGCCTGAGTATATTCAGTTTTAATAATTTCTTCGGCATTATTAAAATTTTCTCCAGGACCATATGAAGCTAACACCCATAAAATAATAGAAATAGCTAGTATTATTTTACCAGCTTCTAATACAAAAGCTTTTGTTTTTTCTATAACAGTTAGTGCTACATTTTTAAACAACGGAATTTTATAACTTGGCATTTCTATAACAAAATACGTTTTACTTTTAATTTTAAGTATTTTGTTTAAAATATAAGCCGATACAATAGCTGTTAAAAAGCCAATAACATAAAGCGCCATTAAGGTGAGTGCTTTATAGCCCATACCTAAAAAGGTACCTTCTGGAATTACTAGCGCAATAATTATAACGTAAACAGGTAATCTTGCAGAACACGTGGTAAATGGAGTAACAAGAATTGTAATAAGGCGTTCTTTCCAATTCTCAATATTTCTGGCAGCCATAATAGCAGGAACAGCACAAGCATTACCCGAAATTAGAGGTACTACACTTTTTCCGCTTAAGCCAAAACGACGCATTATTTTATCCATTAAAAACACTACGCGGCTCATATAACCGCTTTCTTCAAGCAATGCTATAAATAGGAATAGAAATGCAATAGGAGGGATAAATACCATAATACCACCAATACCAGCAATAATACCTTCTGATAATAAGTTTGTAAAAACTCCTGGGGGTAATGTGTTTTTAACCCAATTAGCTAAGGATGCAAACCCTTCATCTATTAAATCGGTTGGGTACGTTGCCCAATCGTAAACGGCTTGAAACATTAAAAATAGAATAACTAAAAAGATGATGTAACCCCAAAATTTATGAGTTAAAATTCTATCTAATTTAATGCGTAAGTCGCTTGCATTTGCTAGGTCTATTGTAAGTCCTTTTTTTAGAACATTATTTATAAACTGGTAGCGTTTTATGGTTTCTTTTTGTTGTAAACGTTTTAAATCTGCGTTACTTTTTGTTTTAAAATCGTTTATATCATTAAAGTCGTTGCGTTCAATTTTACCAAAATTTACATCTTGGGTAATAACTAGCCAAAGTTTGTAAAGTGATTGGTTAGGAAATGTTTTTTTTAAATTTTCAAAATAATTTTTATCAATACTGCTAATATCTAAACAGGGTTTGGTATTTAGCGTATTGTAATTAGTAATGAGCTCTTTTAATTTATCTATACCTTCATTTTTACGAGTACTAACAACGGCAATTTTGGTGTTTAGTAGTTCTTCAAGGTGCTCAACATTTAAAGAAATACCTTTTCTAGACATTCTATCGGCCATATTAATTACCAATAGTGTGGGTATTTCTAAATCTTTTATTTGAGTAAATAAAAGTAAATTACGTTTAAGATTTTCAACATCTGTTACCAATACCGCTACATCTGGGAAATCTTTACCATTTTTGTTTAAAAGCAACTCAATTACTACGCTCTCATCTAATGATGATGCATTTAAACTGTATGTTCCGGGTAAATCTAGAATGTGTGCTTTAAGGTTGCGTGTTAGTTTGCAAACGCCTTCTTTTTTATCAACAGTAATACCAGGGTAATTACCAACTTTTTGATTTAAGCCTGTAAGAGCATTAAATACAGAGGTCTTTCCTGTATTGGGGTTCCCAATTAGAGCTACATTTATTTGCTTACTCATTCGCTACTTTTTCAATTAAAATATGAATAGCAGTTTCCTTTCTAATGGCTAGGTGAGATCCATTGATGTTTAAATACATAGGATCTGCAAAAGGAGCTACTTGAACAAGCTCTACAGTATTACCTGGTAAACACCCCATTTCAAGTAGTTTTAACGGTATGTGAATAGACGAAACATCTGTAATTATACCGCGTTCGCCTTTTTTAAGATTTGCAATAGTCTCCTTCAAGCTTATTTAGATTGATTTTAAAGAAGCAAAAATAGTGTAAACTTTATTAGTTTAAAAGTTAAAGTGTAAATATTTGGGTACTCCCATTGGTTTAGCTTTATCCAAGTTGTGCATTTATTTATACTCTTCTTTTAAAATAGCAATATCTTTAAGTAAACGTTTAATGTCTTCTTTATTAGTGCCATCGTAAAACCCTCTTATTTGTCGTTTTTTGTCAATAAGCATAAAGTTTTCGGTATGCACCATATCAAATGGTCCGCCATCGCCTTGGTCTTTAACTGCTAAATAACTTTTTCTTGCTAACTTATATATTTGTTTTTTATCACCTGTAACTAAATTCCATTTAGAATCAATAACCCCTTTTTTTATGGCATAACGTTTTAGTTGAGCCACCGTGTCAATTTCTGGAGTTACAGAATGAGATAAAAGCATTACATCATCATCATTTATTATTTCTTTTTGAATATCTGCCATGTTTTTTGTCATGATAGGACAAATGGTTTGGCAGGTAGTAAAAAAGAAATCGGCTACGTAGATTTTGTTTTCGTAGTCTTTTTGCGTAATTATTTTTCCGTTTTGGTTAATAAGCGAAAAATCGGCTATTTTATGGTACTTCTTTTTGTATTGAATAGTGCTATCAACCAATTCTGTACTTACCATAGCGGGTTGATAGATAGGAAGTGGTTTATAAACATTTAGTGTGTTATAAATTACAGCAATAATAATTGCCGAAATTACAGCAAATACAATAGCAAATTTTTTGTATTCTTTAAAAAATGAAAGCATTTTATACGGGAAATAAATTTTGGTAAAAGTACAATGAAATTTGAATTTTTTAAATTATACAGATGCTTAAATTAGTGTTAAATAGGTGTACAATGCATAAATGTCTTTTTATACTTGGTTTAAAAGTTTACTTTTGTGCGGTTACGAAAAAAAAATTGATTGAAGACCTATGGAGTTTGTTATAAAAATATCTCAATTTTTATTGAGTTTATCACTACTAATTGTTTTACATGAGTTAGGGCATTTTATACCTGCCAAAGCTTTTAAAACCAGAGTAGAAAAGTTTTATTTATTTTTTGATGTTAAATTTTCACTATTTAAAAAGAAAATAGGTGAAACTGTTTATGGTATAGGTTGGTTGCCTTTAGGAGGCTATGTAAAAATAGCTGGTATGATAGATGAAAGTATGGACACCGAGCAAATGGCTAAACCTGCACAACCATGGGAGTTTCGTTCTAAACCTGCATGGCAACGTTTAATTATTATGTTAGGCGGAGTTACTGTTAATTTTGTGTTGGCTTTAATTATTTACATTTTTGCTTCATTCTTTTATGGAGATACTGATATTTCTGCATCAAGTATAAAAGATGGTTATTATATAGAAAACCCGTTGCTTACAGATTTAGGTTTTAAAACAGGAGATAAAATTATAGCAGTTGGAGATTATAAAGTAGAAAATTATTCTGATATAAAGACAAAGTTTATTGGAGCTAAGTCAATTACATTTTTAAGAGATGGTATAGAGAAAACCATTGAATTGCCAGAAGATTTTTTAGGTCAGTTATCAACAAGTAAAGATAGGAGCCTTTTTGAAATAAGAATGCCTTTTATTTTTGGTAAGGTTACAGACTCATCATTAAACAAAGGGGTTGATTTAAAAGAAGGTGATATTATTCAAGGAATTAACGGAAAAAAGATTAAATATTTTGATCAGTTTAAATCTGCTTTAGATTCACTAAAAGGACAAACTGTTACGGTTGATGTTTTAAGAGGCGATGAAAATATTAAGAGAACCTTAAAAGTTGATCAATATGGTAAGTTTGGAATCATTCCTACGGGATCATATAACAAATTTGAAGAACTGGGTTATTTATCAATAACTAGAAAAGAGTATTCTTTTGGAGAAAGCTTTGGTGTAGGGTATAATAAGTTTATACGTCAAATTACCTCATATTGGGATCAATTGGGCTTAATTTTTAGTCCAAGTACAGGAGCTTACAAAGGTGTGGGCGGATTTAAAGCTATTTTTGATATTTTTCCAAATACATGGAGTTGGGAAGCCTTTTGGGGAATTACAGCTTTTTTATCTATTATGCTAGGAGTTTTAAATTTATTGCCAATACCAGCGTTAGATGGTGGCCATGTTATGTTTTTACTATATGAAATGGTGTCTGGTAGAAAGCCAGGAGACAAGTTTATGGAGTATGCACAAATGGTTGGTTTCTTTATTTTAATAGCTTTAGTATTATTTGCAAACGGTAATGATATTTATAAAGCAATTTTTGGATAAATTTTTTTAAAAATTGTATTGTAGTAAATAAAAATATATATATATTTGCGCTCGCAAAAGCGAAACATAACCTTCCTCAGTAGCTCAGTTGGTTAGAGCATCTGACTGTTAATCAGAGGGTCGCTGGTTCGAGCCCAGCCTGAGGAGCGATAAAGACTTTACAGCAATGTAAGGTCTTTTTTGTTTTAAGAAGATGGAAGGGCTCCATAGTTCAAGGGATAGAACAAGAGTTTCCTAAACTTTAGATCCAGGTTCGAGTCCTGGTGGAGTCACTTTTTTAGATATAAAACAGCTTATTTTACTTATAGAGTATCCATAGGACATCCATAGGATATCTATAGGGTTACTATAGGGTTGACCCGTCCTAAAATAGCTATACAAGTTAATAAATAAATCCTGATATAATTATACAACTCTTTTTCTTAATCCTAAAATGCCTGTACAAGATGTTTTTATTAAATTATGGCATAGAAGAAAAAGGTTAACGGTAAAAAAGTCATTAAAAAGTTACCTTTTTAGAGCCGCTTATAATACGCTTATGGATAACTATAGAAAGCAACAAAGGCATGATGAAATGCTTTCTTCATATTATCACACCGCAGTAATGAGAGCTGTAGAAACAGATTCTACAATAAAAAACGAGAGGTTATCTAAGATAAAGGGGTGTATAGAGCTGTTACCAGAAAAATGCAAACAAGTTTTTGTAGAGAGTAAAATTTCTGGTTTAAAGCGTGCTCAAGTTGCCGAAAAATTAAACATTACTATAAAAACTGTTGAGGGACATATTACCAGAGCTTATGCGTTACTAAAAACTTGTTTAGAAACGCAGTAGTTTTTTACACTTTCTTAATTACATTAGTTACAATACCCCAAATAATAAATTCATTTTCTGGTGTTACTTTAATAATAGGGTAGTTTGGGTTTTCTGGTTGTAGCCAAACTTCATCTTTATCTACTCTTAGGCGTTTTACGGTAAATTCGCCATCTAAAAAGCAAACGGCTATTTTATTGTTTTCGGGTTCTAAACTTCGGTCTATTACCAATAAATCATTGTCGTCTAATCCTGCGTTTATCATAGATTGCCCACTTACACGTGCAAAAAAGGTAGCTTCTTTATTTTTTATAAGTTCTTTGTCTAGTGATAAGCGTTGTTCTTTAAAATCTTCGGCAGGAGATGGGAATCCTGCTGAAATTCCGGCATCAACAAATAAAGCGCCTAAAGTGTCATCATGAGAGTCTTCGGGAGTGAAGAAGGTTAATTTTTCAGATTTATGTAATATCATTTTTTCTAGTGTTTTTTGCGTTAGGGATTGAACGGTTTGTTTGAGCTCCTTGTAGAGAGCGAGTAGTGAAAGCCCGACCCTTGTGGTAACGCCATAAAGATACTAATTATTTTACTACAATAATGTCTTTAATATTGGTGGTGTATCTTGGCGAAAGGCGTTCTTGACGCATTTTCCAGGTGCGTTTTAAATCTTGATTGGCTAGTTTTATTTTATAGTCGCCATATTTAGTGTTTAAATTATCAATAGATTTCATTAGGGGTTGGTGTTTTGGGTCTTCTCTTTCAAACATATTAAGTTGAAAATTATTGGTTGGTACTAAACCAGATACTATAACTCCTGCTTTTTTATATTTTATGTCTTTTTTAAAGATGGAAGTTACGGCTTTTACGGCTTCAGCGCTAATAATGAGCGATGAATTGGTGGGGTAGGGTAAGTTTATTACAGCGCTACCACGGTGTTGTTTATCATCTTTTTTATGCCTGTTGCTACTTAGTGTTACGTATATAACATAGCAGCTAGAGCCTTGTTTGCGTAGTTTTTCTGCACAATTTGTGGCAAAGGTAGCAATGCGTTCTTTTATATAGTTTAAATCATCATACGAAAAATCAAAACTGCGTGTGGTGGCAATGGCACGTTTGTTTTTTACTTCGTCTAGTTCTAATTGGGGTATGCCTTCTAATTCTTTTTTTAGTTTAAAACCTGTAGAGCCAAAGTTTTTGCGAACCCACGCATCGGGTAGGTTAACAAAGTCTATAGCTTTTTTACAGCCTTTATGTTTTAATTGTTTTTGTAGGCTTTTGCCAATGCCCCAAACGTCTTCTAATTTAATCCATTGTAATGCTTTTAGGCGTTTTTCTTGAGAGTCTATAACATAAACGCCCCCAGTTTTTTCAGGAAATTTACGCGCTATTTTATTGGCTACTTTACTTAAAGATTTTGTGGGAGCTATACCAACACATGTGGGAATACCGGTCCATTTTAAAATACGTTTTCGTATTTGGTGTCCGTAGTTGTTAAAATGAACATATTTAAAGCCTTTAAAGGCTACAAAAGCTTCGTCTATGCTATACACTTCTACATCTGGAGAGAACTGTTCTAATATTTTCATAACCCTGTTACTCATATCGCCATAGAGTGGGTAATTAGAAGAAAACACAGTAATGTTGTTTGCTTTACAGAAGTTATCCCATTTAAAAATAGGGGCTCCCATAGGCAAGCCTAAAGCTTTGGCTTCATCACTTCGTGAGATAACACACCCATCGTTATTACTAAGAATAGCAATTGGTTTTCCTTGTAAATTAGGGTTAAAAACACGTTCGCAAGAAGCATAGAAATTATTACAATCTACTAGCGCAAACATAGGATGTAAAGATACAAGAAAATGCTACTGAAAGGTATGTGAAAATTTAAAAAACCTCTATTTTTTTTGCAATATTATACCCAACACGTTTGTAAGTTACCACAGTACCGTTGGCACAAAATTTATAGGTTCCTGTTTTTTTAATTTCTTTAGCGTAGAGTAGTATAACATCTTCTACGGCACAATCATAATCGTTAGCTACTTTTTGTTTAATGTGCTTTATGGTGGCGCGTCCTTTTTTTAATTGATTTTGAATTTTTTGGTTTAATTTAGGCTCTGTAAAATCTGGTTGTACGTGGCAGGTATTGTCTTTTGTTTCTGTAATTTTTGTTTTTGGGGTATGGTCTTTAGGGGCTACTAAATCAATGTATTCCCAAGTAAAGTCGGCTTTAAGTAAAACGCGACGACCATCTTCGGTTTTAACAATGTGGTTGTTTTGAGAGAAGGTAGATATCGTTATAAAAAAAAGAAAAATACAAGCTAAATATTTCATGGAAATTAAAATAAGGTTTAGCTCAAAAGTACAACTTTATTTTTCATTCTTGTTTTTTAAGTTCATTATAAGCCTCTCTTAATTTTCCAACAACAGTCTTAATTTCTATTTCGTTTAAATGCCCAAAACCAAAACGGATGGCACAGGTATCTTTATCTTGGTATAAGATGGTTTTAGGAATAAACACCCCTTTTTTTTCGGCAGCTTCGGCAAATTTTACTAATGAAATTTTAGGTTTAAATTGTAGCCACATGGCTAAACCACCGTTAGGAATTTCAAAAGATATTTCATCTTTAAAATATGCTGAAAGGTATTTGCACAAACAATTGCGTCGTTGTTTATATACTACGATGTTTTTTTTCATGAGGCGATAAATTTCACCTTCATAAATTAATTCTGAAAGCATTTGTTGTTGTATAATATCGCCTTGTACATCAAGTAATTGTAAATAGTTTTTGGCTTCTAAAATTAAATTTTCGGGTGCTACAACAAATCCGGTTTGAAAGCTGGGGAATAAGGATTGTCCCATTTTCCCCAAGTAAATAACCATACCATTAACATCGGCACTGGCTAGGGGTAACATGGCAGAACCTTCAAACTGGAAATCGAAATCGTAATCATCTTCAATAATGGCAAATTGGTAAGTTTTTGCTAGTTCTAATAATTCTAATCGGCGTTCTGCACTTAAAATGTTAGTAGTTGGGTAATGCCTATTAGCACATACATACACACAACGGATGCTTCCTTTAATAAAATGCTTTTTAATGTATGAGACATCTAATCCGTGAGCGTCTACAGGAATGGTTCTAATAGTGGCTCCGGCTTGCTGAAAAATCATATTAGAGGCATAATGGCTTAATTGCCCTACTAAAACCACATCATTGGGTTTAATAAGTAATTGCGATACAATGTATAAACTCATTTCGGTACTGCGTGTACTTATTAAGTTATTGGGTTTTATATGAAATCCTCTGGTGGCGTTTAAATAATTACAAATTTGGGTTTCAAAAGTAGATTGAGAATAGGTGGTTTGATTCCATTTAGAAATTAACGATTTTCGTTTCATCACAGCACTGTACCATCTAGAAAATTGGTGTACTGGGTGCAACCTTAAATCGGGTTTCCCATCGTTAATACTGTATTTGGCGTTGGTTTCTTCAAATGTTGAAGCTAAATGAAAGGCTGGTTGAAAAGGAAAGCCTGTGGTTTTAGAATAGTCATATACCCTTTCAATGTGTTGGGTACTGGCTTTAATGGGAGCTGTAGGTTGTTCGGGTTCTAAAACAAAAGTGCCTTTGTTAGGAATAATTTCTACCCAACCTTGTGAAGCCAACTCGTCGTACACCGCAACCGCCGTGTTACGGTGAATGTTTAATATTTTACTAAAGGTACGCGTACCTGGTAAAACCGTTCCTTTAGAAAGATACCCACGTTGAATAGCATTAATAATTTGTTGTGCAATTTGAATATATACCGGATTGGTACCTGATTTCTCAAATTGAATTAATTGTTCTAAAAGGGTTATAACCGGACTATTCATTGTTTTTAAACTGGACTATTTTACTCGTCCGGAAAGTTACGACTTTTGCAGCGTATTAAAAATGTAACCAGTGTTATGAAAAAAAATCTTGTTTTATCAATCTTTTTAATGTCTTGTTTTTTAGGTGTTTCGCAAGAAAAACCACAAAAGCAAAATTTAGATACCGTAGTTATTGCTTCAACCAGAATAGATTTACCTTTTAAGGAAAACTCAAGAACCATTAATATTATTTCTTCTGAAGCTATTAAAAACAGTGCTGCTACCAATATTGCCGATTTATTACAGCAAGTAGCGGGAGTAGATATAAGACGACGCGGAACTGCTGGCGGACAAGCCGATTTATATATTAGAGGTGGTGGTTTTGATCAAACTTTACTTTTAATTGACGGTATTAAAATGGATGATGCACAAACGGGGCATCATACCATGAATGCTGCTTTACCTATTGAAGTTATAGAGCGTATTGAAATCATTAAAGGACCTGCCGCCCGTGTGTTTGGGCAAAATGCTTTTACAGGTGCTATTAATATTATCACTAAAAAAGATTTAAAGGATGGTGTTTCTGTTAAAGCTGAAGCGGGTTCTTTTGGGCAGCTAAATGGCGGTGTTACTATTGGTGCAGATTTAGAAAACTCATCGCACCTTGTACATATTGAAAAAGTAACTTCTGAAGGGTACCGATACAATTCAGACTACGATAATAGTAGCTACTTTATAAAAAGTATTTTTAATAAAAAGAAACAAGCTATAGAAATGATTACATCGTTTCAAGATAGAAAGTTAGGCGCTAATGGGTTTTATGCCAGTGCCAGTGCAATAGATCAATATGTAGCAACACAAAACAGTTTAATTGGTTTTTCTACAGCATTTAAAACCGAAAAATTAACCCTTAAACCCAAAGTGTATTGGAGACGAAACCAAGGCGAGTTTTTATATGTAAGAAGTAATCCTACTGGCTATAGAAACTTACATATTTCAAATAAAATTGGCGCAGAACTTAACGGAAGCTATTCCTCTAAAGCAGGTATTACCGGGTTTGGTGTAGATGTCTCTAAAATTTTTCTTGAAAGTAACAATCTAGGAAGTAGAAATAGATTTATGACAACACTATTTTTAGAACACAGATTCAAAGCTTTTAACGACAAGTTAGATGTTACCCCTGGAGTTGCTGTTACGTATTTTTCAGATTTCGATTTTTATGCGTTTCCTGGTTTAGATATAGGTTACAAAATAACCGATGCCTTAAAAGTTTACGGAAATATAGGCTATACTTACAGAGTGCCTACCTATACAGATTTATTTTACACCAGTCCTGATACCGCTGGAAATCCTGATTTGGAAGTTGAAGAAGCTTTTGCTCAAGAAATAGGAATTAAATATTTTTCACCAAGATTTTCGGGTTCTGTAGCCGTTTATAATAGAGATGCTCAAAATTTAATAGATTATATTCGTCCTAATACTACAGAAACCGTTTATACAGCTACTAATATTACCGATGTAAATACAAAAGGTTTAGAGCTTGAAGCTGCTTATCATTTTAAATTAAACACTTTTAATCAAACATTAGCTGTTGGGTATAATTTTTTAGAAGACGATATTTTAAATCAGAATAAAGAGTTATCGCGTTACTCGTTAAACACCTTAAAGCATCATTTTACAACACGTTTAAGTACGCAATTGTTTAAAAACGTAAGTCAGAATATTATTTATAAATATGCCGAAAGAACTGTAGGAACCACTTATAACGTTTGGGATGCTTCTGTAGCAGTTAATATTAAACCACTAGAATTAACTATTACAGCCAGTAATATTTTTGATGCCGACTATATAGAAACTGGTTTTGTGCCTATGCCACCAAGTAACGTCTTGTTTGGGTTACGCTATAGTTTTAAATAGTGCGGGTTAAAAATTTGTTAATAATTGGCAACGTTTTCTTAACTTTGGGTTATCTAATTTTTCCAAATTGAAACTGAATCTGCAGGACATTCCTCGGGTAAAAACTATTACTAAAGAGGAGTTTATAGAAAACTATTTTAAACCTCAAAAACCAGTGGTTATTGAGCGTTTTATTGAAGATTGGCCAGCATACCATAAATGGAGTTTAGACTATATTAAATCTATTGCTGGTGATATTACAGTGCCATTGTATGATGACAGACCCGTAGATTATAAAGACGGGTTTAATGAGCCCCATGCTAAAATGAAAATGGCCGATTATATAGATTTGTTAAAACGCGAACCTACAAAATACCGCATTTTTCTGTGGAATATTTTAAAAGAAGTGCCGCAACTACAAAACGATTTTAGCTTTCCAGATGTTGGTTTAAGACTCATGAAAGGTATTCCTATGTTGTTTTTTGGTGGCGAAGACTCGCATACCTTTATGCATTATGACATAGATTTAGCCAACATTTTTCATTTTCATTTTGAAGGTAAAAAGCAATGTATATTGTTCGATCAAAGTCAAACCGAATATCTTTATAAAATACCCCACTCTTTAATAACCAGAGAAGACATAGATTTTAAAAACCCCGATTTAGAAAAATGGCCAGCACTTAAACACGCCAAAGGCTATGTTACCTACCTAAATCATGGCGAAACCCTATACATGCCAGAAGGTTATTGGCATTATATGCGGTATATAACGCCTGGGTTTTCAATGAGTTTACGTGCCATTGCTAGAAATCCTAAAAACTTTAGTAAAGCGCTATATAATATTTTAATTATGCGCCATTTTGATAATGCTATGCGCCGTATAAAAGGCCAAAAATGGATTGATTGGAAAAACCAAAAAGCCATTGTTAAAACCCATAAACAATTAAATATTTAAGGTTTTATTTACAAAACTTGTAATATATTTGCGCTCCTAAAATTAAAACATATCATGAAAAAGATTTTATTATTACTAACATTATTTAGTGTATCATTAATTAACGCACAAGCATTTTTTGGTAAAGGCGATGACAAATTTCAAGTAGGTGCCAACTTGCAAGATAACGCCACAG
The DNA here is from genome assembly GCF_001971785.1 of Seonamhaeicola sp. S2-3. Taxonomy (NCBI): domain Bacteria; kingdom Pseudomonadati; phylum Bacteroidota; class Flavobacteriia; order Flavobacteriales; family Flavobacteriaceae; genus Seonamhaeicola; species Seonamhaeicola sp. S2-3. Next base: position 1,657,329 of record NZ_CP019389.1, read on the forward strand.
GAATTAACGTAGCATACGATTTTGGTATGGGCGATAACATATCTTTAGGATTTTCATCAACCTACGCATTGGGTGTAGATGAAGCTTTAGATGCTAGCTTTGGAGACCGTTTTGATATTAAAGCCCGTTTTAATGCTAACTTAGGTAGCGTAGTTAATATTGATGAAAACTTTGATATTTACCCAGGCTTACACGTAGGCCTTAAAAACTTTGGGGGTCACTTAGGAATGCGTTACTTTTTCTCAGATGGGTTTGGTTTATATACAGAATTTAACACCCCTTTTGCTAAGTATAATACAGATACTTTAACACCCGAAGAAAAATTACACAACCAGTTTACGGTAAGTATTGGGGCTGTTTTTGGGTTGTAAGGCTTTTTAAATAACATAACGTTTTGTTGGGTTGAGCTTGTGGAAGTTTAGTTTGGATATGTCAATTTCGACAAGCTCAATTTGACAAGCTTAGGTTTGGAAGGATTGGTTTTGGATATGTCAATTTCGACAAGCTCAATTTGACAAGATTAGGTTTGGAAGGATTGGTTTTGGATGTGTCAATTTCGACAGGCTTAATTTAACAGAATCAATTTGATAAAGGGTTACTCGGTAAGTTCTTTGGCCTTTTGGTAAACCAAATCACTTTCCCAACCTCTATATAGCAGATAGTCTATTATTTTCTTTCTTTTTTTAAACTTATTAGGTTCTTTAATTGAACGCGCTTTTTTTTCGGCTAAATCATTAAAAACCTCGATGTACTCCGTGTCCGATATTTCTGCAAGTGCTTGATTTATATTAACTTTGCTGATGTCTTTTTGCTTCAATTCGTAAGCTAAACGGCGTCGGCCCCAAGCCTTAATTTTAAACTTACCGCTTACAAATGTTTTGGCAAAACGTGCTTCGTTTAAGAAGTTATGCTCTAATAGGTGTACTATAATAACATCTATAGCTTCGGGTATCATATGCATACTCTCTAGCTTTTGCCTAACTTCTTTATGGCAACGTTCTTGGTACGCGCAATAATGCTCTAGTTTTTTAGTAGCTTCTTGTACCGTATATGTTTTTTTGGTTTGCATGGTGTAGCCAAAAATAACAATAGCATTTATAATAAAATATTAAAAAGATACCCAAAACTAAAAAAAACTACTTACTAGCATGAAAAACATTACGTATTTAATAGCATTCCTACTTACTTTTAATTGGGGGTTTGGGCAAGAAATAGCCTCTTTTAGCTCTGCTCAAAATAGTGGCTGTAGTGGTACTATAGCAAGTGATGCAAATATTACAACGACAGGTATCTGCAGAGGTTCAGGGATTGTTGAAAACACAGGAGCAACCTATAATTCACGACAGTGGACGACATCTGGAAGTATTGATGCTAATGATTATTTAGAATGGACATTGACTCCTAATTCAGGTTATTCTATTGATTTAACCACTATGGATATTACTTATGATAGGAGTGGTAATGGTCCAAGAATGGTTGATATACAAGTTGATACAGGTTCAGGTTTTGTGTCTGTGTTTACAGATAGTACAGTGCTTGATGTTGCAGGAGGAGAAGATAACAATGGTATTGACCTATCATCAATTACAGGAATTACAGGAACAATTACATTTAGGCTTTACGCATTTAATGCTTCTACTGCAGGAGGAACATTTGATATTGAAGAAAATACTGCAACAAATAAAGGTATTATTATAAACGGTTCTGTAAATACAATACCATGTTCTGGAAGCACCACAACTTGGGATGGAAGTAGCTGGGATAATGGAACACCAAATTTAACCACCGAAGCTGTACTTAATGCAGACTATAATACCACTGATGAAGTAAGTTTTAGTGCCTGTAGTTTAACGGTTAATAGTGGCGCTATTTTAAATATTGCAGACAATGATTATGTTGAAGTACATAATGATTTAACAGTAAACACGGGCGGTGAAATAATTGTACAGCCTTATGGAGCGTTTATTCAAAATAACGATTTAGGAGCTGTAAACAATAGTGGTCATATTGAAGTAGACAAAAATACGGCCATCTTAAATAATTGGTATGAATATACGTATTGGAGTTCGCCAGTTAGAAATACTACAGTAGAAGATGCTTTATCAGAATCTGAAGTCAGTAGAAGATTTATATTTAATGCCAGTGAATTTAATGATGCCTTAGCAGAAACTAATAATAATAATACATATCTCCCAGGACAAGATGGTATTGATGATGAAGGTAACGATTGGCAGTGGGTAAGCGGTACTACGCCTATGACTCCAGGAGTAGGATATGCTGCTACACATTCTGAAATAGGATATATTTCACCTTCTAATTACAAATATACATTTGTAGGCGATTTTAATAATGGCGAAATAAGTGTGCCTGTAAGTAGAAATGATGTAACATCAGCAGATAAAAACTGGAATTTTATAGGGAATCCATATCCTTCGGCTATAAGTATTTCTGCTTTTTTAGCGCAGAATATGTATCCTGTGGGTCCGTTAGAAGGGGTTGTTCACTTTTGGTCTCAAAACACCAATTATTCTGCTACAGCCAATGGTAATCAAGCCCTAAATTTTGATACTAATGATTATGCTTATTATAATGGGATGGGAGGAACCCAAGGAGGGGATGGCACTATCCCAAACGGGTTTATTCCATCAGGGCAAGGGTTTTTTATTTCTTTTTCTGATAGTCATCCTTCAAGTTCTGGAACAGTAGTGTTTAACAATGCTATGAGAAGTTTAAGTTTATTACCAGACAACAGTCAATTTTTTAAAAATACCACTAAAACTAAAAAAGAAGTTTCCGAAGCTAATAAACTATGGGTTAATTTAACTTCAGATAATGGGGTGTTTAATCAAATATTAATTGGTTATGTTGATGGTGCTACTAATGGTTATGATGGTTCTTACTATGATGCCGATAAAATTGTTGCGCCTACAGCTTATGCTGCGTTGTATTCTAGTATTGAAGATTCAGACAAAAAATTTGTGATTCAAGGTAAAGCTGCCAGCAGTTTAAATGAAGAAGAAACCATAGCATTAGGCTTTAAAACTAATATTGATGTGCCTACATTATACACGATGTCTTTAGCAGACATACAAGGCGACTTTTTAAGTGGTAGTCCGGTATATCTTAAAGACAATTTACTAAATAAAGTGCATGATTTATCGGTTTCAGATTATACGTTTACCTCAGAAGTTGGCGAGTTTAATGAACGTTTTGTTATAGGGTTTAGCAATAGCACTTTATCTACAGACACCGCACTTACTGAGGCAAGTAGTTTAAAAATTGTGGCTTTAGATAATGATTATGTTCAGTTTAGTACGTCTAATGATTTACAAATAAAATCGGTTGCTATTTACGATATTTTAGGAAGAGTGCTTTATAATTTTAAAGGTAGTAACAGTTCTGAAACCTATAAGTTATCTAATTTAAAAAGCCCTGTTTTTCTTGCTAAGGTAGAACTTTCAAACGGAGCTATAATTAGTAAAAAGGCGGTTAAGAAGTAGATAGTATATATTTTTTATAGCGTATTTTATGTATTAAGAGCTTATTGCAACAAGGTGTTCTGTAAAAAAAAACATAAAAAATTATTCTTTTTCTTTTAACTTGTTGTACATTCAAAACAAATAAGCATTCTTATTTAATTATGATTTTGTCTTAATCATTCTCTCCAAAGTCATAATGTCTCTCATCCGAATTAAAAAAATGACATTATGAAAAAACGCATTTTATGTAACGTATTGGTTTTTCTGTTATTCTTTTTTATAGGAGCATTGGGTTTTAGTCAAAGTATTTTTACTAATTCCATAACAGGTGCCAACCCAAGTGCATCCAATCCATACACAACAGGTCAAGTAGTTAATAGTAATATAACCGTTACGGGTATTGGAAGAGGCTCAGGAATTACAGAAGAAAACACAAATGATAGGTATAGTGCAAGTTCATGGGCGCAATTAGGAATAAATTCTAATGATTACTTTGAGTTTACAATCACCCCTAATACAAATTATAAAATAGATTTTACAAGTTTTGAATTTACTTTACAAAGTAGTGCTATTACTGGTCCAACAAGCTATGTTGTGAGAAGTAGTTTAGATGCGTTCACATCAAATTTAATAGGGAGTTTATCACTTATTTCATTAGGAGGGACAAATACTAGTACGGTTGATTTATCATCGGTAACATATCAAAATATAACAGCTCCAATAACTTTTAGAATTTATGCATGGGGAGGAACTTTAGGTCTTGGTATTTTAAGTGTTAACAGTTTTACTTTTAATGGTACAGTATCTAGATTAAGCACAACATGGATTGCAGGTTCTTGGACAAGCGGAATTCCTACAATAGGTATAGATGCTATAATAGCAGATGATTATAATACAAGTGTTGGGGGAGCTCAAGGAAGTTTTAGCGCTCATAGTTTAACAGTTAATAATGGAGAAACATTAACAGTTGCTAATAATACGTTTATTGAAGTAGAAAATGATGTGGTTGTAGATGGAGGAACAATAGCTGTGGAAACTCATGGTGCTTTTGTTCAAAATGGTACAGGTGGTTCTGAAGGTATTTTTTCAATTATAAACTCAGGAAATGCCTATGTTAATAAAACAACAAAACCTTATAGTGATTATGGGTTACATTATGTTTATTGGGGGACTCCGGTAAAAAATGCCAATATAACAACTGTTTTTCCAACTCCTGATGGAAATAGAAGATATGAGTTTAATGCTTCGGCTTTCTTAGACCAACATACCGTGGGAACCACTAACGGAATACCAGATGATATTGATGATGATGCAAACGATTGGGTTATTGTTTCAGGAACAATGACTCCTGGTCATGGCTATGCGGTAACAGCGTCTGCACCGCCTCCAACCCCATTTCCTTTTCCTTATATCGATAATGCACAATTTTCGGGAGAATTTAACACAGGAGATATTAATGTTACTGTATATAGAAATGATGATGAAACAAATGATAGTAATTGGAATTTATTAGGGAATCCATATCCATCGGCCATAAGTACAGATGAATTTTTTGCTGTAAATGGATATAATAGTTCTACAAATCCTACGGGAGCTATAGCGAATATTATTTATTTGTGGACTCATAATAGTGAAGCAAGTCAAGCTAATCCAGGAAATGAAGGTTATAATTTTAGTCAAGATGATTATGCTATGATTAATTTATCTGGTAGTAATTCAGCAGCCATTAGTGGAGGTGATATGCCTAATGATTACATTCCTTCGGGTCAAGGTTTTTTTGTTGAAATGTCAGATGATGTAACTCCAACCGGTGGTGCAGATCCTATTTTTTCAGCAACAGTTACTTTTAATAATGATATGCGAAGAGCAGATGGAACTAGTAATTCTCAGTTCTTTAAAAATTCAGTTAAAAAAAGTAATAAGCGTATAGATAAACAAAGGTTATGGGTGAATTTAACCTCAGATAATGGGGTGTTTAACCAAATACTTATTGCTTATGTTGATGGAGCAACTAATCAAGATGATGGGGTGTCTTACGATGCTAGAAGAATTAATAATGGAAATGCCAGTATTCTTTATTCAATTATAGAGGGGTCTGACAAAAAATTTGCCATTCAAGGTAAAGCTGCCAGCAGTTTAAATGAAGAAGAAACCATAGCATTAGGCTTTAAAACTAATATTGATGTGCCTACATTATACACGATGTCTTTAGCAGACATACAAGGCGACTTTTTAAGTGGTAGCCCGGTATATCTTAAAGACAATTTACTAAATAAAGTGCATGATTTATCGGTTTCAGATTATACGTTTACCTCAGAAGTTGGCGAGTTTAATGAGCGTTTTGTTATAGGGTTTAGCAATAGCACTTTATCTACAGACACTGCACTTACTGAGGCAGGTAGTTTAAAAATTGTGGCTTTAGATAGTGATTATGTTCAGTTTAGTACGTCTAATGATTTACAAATAAAATCGGTTGCTATTTACGATCTTTTAGGAAGAGCGCTTTACAATTTTAAAGGTAGTAACAGTTCTGAAACCTATAAGTTATCTAATTTAAAAAGCCCTGTTTTTCTTGCTAAGGTAGAACTTTCAAACGGAGCAGTAATAAGTAAAAAGGCGGTTAAGAAGTAGTTTTTTGTTGCGTTGATACAGGACTAGGCAAACTTTCTAACAAAATAAACAGATTGCTTCACTACGTTCGCAATCACGTTATAAACTATATTTTAAAGCTATAATAAAGTTTCTGCCAGGTGCTGCAATGCCAGATGAATAGGTTTTATAGCGTTGGTCTGTAATGTTTTCTAAACTAGCAGTAAGTATAGTACTTTGTGTTAGTTGGTATTGGGTTCTTAGATTGAAGGTGTACCATGACGGGCTATATGGATTACCGTTTGCATTGAGTGCGTAAATGTAATCTTTTTCTATTTCAGAAGGTGCTAATTGGTTAAATGATAATTCGCCATTGTAATTGGCAAACAAATCAATTTTAAAATCGTTTCCATCCCATACTAAATGGGTATTACCAAAACTAGGAGCTACATGTCTTACAGGTACTTCAATACCTTCATCTTCTTCGGTTCCGCCAATAACACTGTATTGCGAGCTTAGGGTTACATGATTGCTAATAGCCATTTTTATACCAGCTTCAAAACCATAAATCCAAGCTTTAGAGGCATTTTGAATGGCTTGTACATTACTTAGCTCGCCATCATACATAATCTCACTTTCGCCATTTAGGGTGTAATCTCGTCTTACCAAGGCGTTGTCTAAATAAGTGTAATAGGTGCTTACATCTAACACTAGTTTTTTATTAAAGTCTAGTTTTAGTCCTAATTCGCCACCATAGGCATATTCTGGTTTTAAGTTATCATTTGGTACAACAACAGAACCAGGTTCAGAGTCAAATACTTTACCAATATCATCAATATTAGGTGCTCTAAACGCCGATGAAGCATTTAATTTCCATTGAATGGTTTTGTTAGGAGACCAACTTATACCTGCTGTTCCTGTTAAGGCACTAGCATTGTTTTTTGAGGTGTTAAAAGGCAGGTTTAGGTACACGTTATTTTCTTCAAAATTGGCTTTAGACAAGATGTGATTAAACCTTAAACCCGATTGTAATACAAATTTAGAATTAGGTTTATATTTTATACTTGAATAAACCGCTGCCGATTGCCAACTAGCACCATTAGGATATCTTGAAACGGTTGGAGCTACTGTATTGGTAGTGATGTTTTCTTCGGTACCGTTAGACATTACTTTGTTATACACGTATTCTAAGCCATAAAAAAATTGTGTTTTTGGGCTTACTGTTTTTTCTAAATCGAGGTTAAAGGAGTAGGCATCTACGGCTTCTTTTCTAACATTTCTTGTATCTGATTGAAAATCGCGGTCTTTTCTACTTTCTTTAAAGTTTTGATAGGCAAGTGTGGCTTTAATTTTATCGTATAAATTAGAACGACTGCTTAGTTTGGTGATTTGCAGATTAGACATAAACCATTGTTGCGGACCGTAGTTCCACTCGGCAGAACGCAGGGTGCCATTTTTATATCTAATTAACCTATCATACCTAGGAATATCTGAGGTTGTGGTGTAATGTAAACCTAAATCAAAACTTAAATTTTGATACGGTTGAAACTTAACTTTTTGCATGAGATTAAGCTGGTTATAGCCCGAGTATTTTTGAATTAAATTATTACTGTTTTCAATAATTTCATCGCCAGCACTAGTTGTTAAAACAAATTCTGGTCTTAAATAATCATCGGGTCCGTGACTCCCCATTTTTAAATCATCAAATTCTGTATAGCTAGCATTGGTAGCAAAAGCCCATTTGCGGTAGCCTAAATTAAAATCAAAATGTCCTGTTTTTTCATTGCTAGCAGTGGCGTATCTTAAAATAGCATTAGATTGAAAGTGTAACGAATCGTTTTTAGAAAGCTGTGGTTTTTGGGTGTAAAAACTCATAACGCCCCCAATAGCATCGCTACCATAAATTACAGCACCTGCGCCTAAAGTGACTTCGGTATTTTGAACTGAAAACGGATCAATGCTAATTACGTTGTGTAAATTGCCACCTCTAAATATGGCATTATTCATTCTTACTCCATCTACGGTAATAAGTAGGCGATTTGTAGAAAATCCGCGTATCATGGGGCTACCACCACCTAATTGACTTTTTTGAATGTAAACTTGCCCTGTTGTTTCTAATAAATCGGCACTGGTTTGTGGGTTTGAAAACTGAATGTTTTGAGTATTAACACTTACAATTTTTTGAGGAATATCTCTTTTACTTTGCTCAAATTTTGAAGCAGAAATTACAATCTCCTCTAAGCCTTGTGTATTAGATTCTAATAGTACCGTTTTGGTACTACCCAATTGTTGTTTGGTAAGTTTTTTTAATATGTGAGATAAGTGTTTAAAGTAAATATACTCGGTATCTGAGAACTCGCTAATATCTGCTTCTCCTCTAAAATTAGTGATGGTGCTTTTAGATTTATCTACGTTGTAAATGGCAACACCAAAAATGGGTTCTTTAGTATTGTTATTTATAACTTTAATATTTTGAGCTTGTGTATTTAAAAAAGCTATTAAAAAGAGAGAAAGCGTGTAAAAAAACTTCATGTTTTAGTTAAAAACTTGATTAAATATTTGTAGAGATTTTGGTTGTTTAAAATTACCCAAATGTAGTTCAAAATAAAGCAACATCATATTTAAAAAAGATTGTCTTTGTTTAGAACTCATTTTAATTCTAGAAACATCATCAAATTTTGTGCCTAACAGCAGTTTTAGGCGTGTTAAATTTTGGTCTTCAATGCAGTATTTATTGGTTTTAGTTTGACTAAACTTACCTTCTGCCAAATTAAAGTATGGTTTTTCAGTTTGTGTGGTATCTGGGTAAAAGCCTAAATATTTTGTAAGGTTTAGTAAAAACAGGAGGTGGAAGTTAGCATATTCGGTTTGTTGGTCTAGCCAAAGTAGCGTGGTTTCTATATAACTAAATAAGGATTGGTTTTGTTCTTCTTCTTGTAAAGTGTTTGCTAGTATTTCTGCTAAAAACATTACAATGGCACTTTTTAAAATATTTGATTGTAAAGTGTTATAAACTTGGTTTAATTTAACTTCTTTAATGGTTTGTAGCGATCTGTTTTCTCTGTATTGAATAACAAGTTGTAATTGAGATAGGGGTTGAAAATACGCTACTTTTTTATTGTTTTTTTTACTTTTTAAAACGCCTTTTAATATAAAGCTAATAACACCTAATTGTTCTGTGTAGCACTTAACAATAAGATCGTAATCTTTGTATTTAATTTTAGATAAAACAATGGCTTTAGTGGTAATGAGCATTATCTAATAACCATTAGTTTTATAACCTTAGTTTCGTAAGTGTCTAAATCTGAAAGCATAATTAAGTACACTCCAGAAGCTACCACGTTATTTGCAAGGTTTTTACCATTCCAATAGGCGGTACCCCCATCAATTTCTAAATTATAGCCGCTATATCTTTGGTTGATGTTTGATTGGGCTTCGGCTACTAAATTACCTTCAATATCGGTTATTTTAATATTTACATTTTCTGAAATGTCTTTAATTTTAACCCTTTCATCTGCAATATTAAAGTTTGGTCTTACAGGATTGGGGTAGGCATATGCATTAGTTAAATTTTCTAATGTGCTAGATCCGCCAGCTTTATAAGAAACTAATCCCCTGTTTGTGGCAATGTAAACAATACCATTATTGGTGTCTAAAGAAACATCGTTAATAGTGTTTGATGGTAGTGGTGAGTTGTCTTCTGTGAAATGATAAATAGTTGTTTGACCATCTGATGAGAAATAGAATAAACCAGAGTCTGCTGTTCCAATCCATTTGTTGTTAGAGCCATCTACTTCAATGTCTGTAACAAATTGCTGAAAAAGGAGTTCTTTAGCAATACCATCTTCTTCAATTATTATTTCTTCCACCTGCACATCATCATCTTCAAAGAAATTAGAGGTGTTGTATAAAACTCTTAGACCTTTTAAAGTACCTATCCATAATTGATTTTGTTTGTCTATAGCAAGTGACCTTACATCTCTTGATGGAAAATTTTTGTCTTCTCCAACAATGTTTTTTAAATTACCGTTATCATTAAAACCAATAACCCCATGATATTGACTAGATATCCATTTAACGTTATTATTGTCTACAACAATATCAATAAATCCAGAATCATCGTTTAAAGGGTCTGAAATAATACTTGAGAAACTATAAGAATTCCATTGATTTGTTGATGGGTTATATGATTTTAATGGGCTCTCTACTCTAGAATTCATTAGCCATAGTGTACCATTTTGATCAAATGTAGAAGCTGCTATTCTTATATCTCCTGTGTGACTTGGATCGCTTGGAATAATTAAGTCTTCTAAAGAACTATTGGATTCATTAAATAAGTTTGTTGCAATTTCATCATTGATTTCTAATAACCCATCAAAGAATGAACTAATGAAAATTTGGTTGTTACTGTATGGGTTAATAGATATATTATTTAAACATCTAGCTTGAAAATTTAACTCTGTGTATTTAGTGTTTATCCATTCTTCTCCATTTAAATGACTTATACCTCTGCTGTTTAACGGATAGGGATTTAATTGAGATGTATATTCACCAAAAGTAACCCATACGCCATTTGACTCTGCTTCTATAGAAAAAGGGATATTCAATAGAGGGCCATTAGGATGAATTTCTTCTAAAGAAATTGAGTTGCTTATGCTTGTTTTTAAAACACCAAAATCTGTTGTGCCAATATAAATGTTATTGTTGTTTATTATAGCCGAGGTGTATGTTGTATCAAAATCTGTTTCAATGTTAATTTGAGAAATTGTGTTGAAACTTTCATCATAAACAAATACATTGTTTTGAGTAGTAATCACTAAATATTCGGCGTTAGACTTTATATCTAATGGCAAGTTATTGTATGTAAACCGTTCATTTAGATTGTCATTTATTATTTCATAGATTTTTCTGTTAGAAGCAATGGTATAAAGTTTTGAATTATGCTTTTCTATGAGATTGTATGACCCCGTAGTAATGGTTTCCCAATTTTCAAAATCAATTAAGTTAGGGTCTGAAACTAGCGCTTTTTTAATACCATTTCCGTCTGAACAAACGGCATAGATATAATCATCTAATACGGCAGTTTCATTTACTTGAATTTGCTCTCCTGTGTTACCAATAAAATAAGTGTCTCCAAATTCAAGTCTTTCTAAATTATAAACAGATATACCATAATTAGTTGCTATATAAATATAGTTTTGATACTCATTAATATGGTTTATTGATTTATTAGTGGGAGTAATAGTAGACTTTTCAATAATATCAACTACAGTTAATACGTTTTCATTGTCTTCAAAAACAATTTCTAACAACCCATTTTCATAACCAACAATTAACAGTTGATATGTTTCGCTATAATAAATAGTTGAAATAGTTTCTCCTGATAACCCGTTTATAGTATTGAATTCTCTAATTTCATTAGTTTGCAGGTCATAGCTAAATATAGCATTTTCAGAAGCGGCATAAATTTTACTCTCTGTTTGAACAACTTCTTTTATATTATAATAGGAAAAATGCCCTCGCCACGAACTAGAAAAATCTTGCGAAAAAGACAGTAATGAAATTAAGGTTATTAATAAGGTAATACAACTTTTGTGCATGAGCATTATATAAAGTTCAAATATATTTATAACTAACGATTTTTACTTCAAAATAATATAATTAAAATAAAAAAGCTTCTCTAAATCTAGAGAAGCTTTAAACTATTAAGGTTATATATTTTAAACTATACCTTGAGCTAACATAGCATCGGCTACTTTAACAAAGCCAGCAATATTGGCACCTTTAACGTAATCTATGTAGCCGTCTTCTTCTTTTCCGTATTCTATACAAGAGTTATGAATATCGGCCATAATTTCTTTAAGCTTTTTATCAACCTCTTCTCGTGTCCATTTATAACGAAGCGAGTTTTGCGTCATTTCTAGACCAGAAGTAGCAACTCCTCCTGCATTAGAGGCTTTTCCTGGGGCAAATAGTATTTTGGCTTTATGAAATTCTGCAATGGCTTCGATAGTAGAAGGCATATTAGCACCTTCACTAACACACATACAACCATTAGCTAATAGCGCTTTGGCATCTTCTTTATTTAATTCATTTTGTGTGGCACATGGTAAGGCAATGTCACATTTTTCATTCCAAGGTGTTTTTCCTTTATGGAATTTAGCTTTAGGATATTCGTTTATATACTCGCTAATTCTGCCTCTTTTTTCATTTTTTAGGTGCATTACAAACTTTAGTTTTTCAGCATCTATACCATCTTCATCATATATATAACCCGATGAGTCTGAAAGGGTAATAACTTTAGCACCCATTTGAATAGATTTTTCTGCAGCGTACTGTGCTACATTACCAGAACCAGAGATGGCTACCATTTTGCCTTCAAAATTATCATTTTTGGTTTTCAACATGTTTTCTGCAAAATATACGGTTCCGTAACCAGTAGCTTCGGGTCTAATTAAAGAGCCTCCCCAAGACATTCCTTTACCTGTTAAAACGCCAGTAAATTCATTTTTTAATTTTCTATACATGCCAAATAAAAAGCCAATTTCTCTTTGTCCTACACCAATATCTCCAGCGGGTATATCGGTGTTAGGGCCAATATGTCTAAATAATTCGCTCATAAAAGCATGACAGAAGCGCATAATTTCATTGTCACTTTTTCCTTTTGGGTCAAAATCACTACCACCTTTTCCGCCTCCCATAGGTAAAGTGGTTAAGCTGTTTTTAAATACTTGTTCAAACGCTAAAAACTTTAAAATACTTGCATTCACCGTAGGGTGAAAACGAAGTCCTCCTTTGTAAGGTCCAATAGCAGAATTCATTTGAACGCGGTATCCTCTATTTACTTGAATTTCACCTTTGTCATCTACCCAACATACTCTAAAAGAGATTAAACGTTCTGGCTCAACCATTCTTAAAAGAATATTTTTACCATAATAAATATCGTTATTTACAATATAAGGTATTACCGTTTCGGCAACTTCTTGAACAGCTTGTAAGAATTCTGGTTCATGACCATTTCTTTGTTTTACAAGGTCTAAAAACTCGTTAATGATATTTTTCATACATTTATATTCTATTATTTTTAAAAAAAATATAATTTATCGATACAAATATACATTATCTTTAAAAAAATATTGATTTTTTTCTGAAATCCTCAACATTAATTTTTTAAAAAGTGGCTAAAATTGTTAATATTTGTTTGTTAGATGAGTTTTTATATATTTGTTTATATTATGCCTCAAAAAACAGAACCTTATTATGCTTAACTTGAAACATTTAGCTACAGTTTTTTGTTTGCTTTTCATCTTTACAAAATCAAGTGCACAATTAGGTTTTTCGCATGAATTGGGGGTGATTGCAGGACCAGTACAATTTAGATCTGATTTTGGTAGTAGGACAGATTCTGAAACTAATTTTGGTAATAGTGGAATTGGAATTGGTATTGTACATTACTTAAACTTCTCATATAGAGCAGATTGTAACTGTTATTCAACAGATACTTATTTTAATGATCATTTTAAGTTAAGAAATGAAATTTCGTGGAATAAGACCAAGTTAGAACATTTAGGTGAATGGGTAGACCCTAGTAAAAATTCACCAGAAGCCAATCAATTGCGGGGGCATACAGGTTATGCTAAAAACTTAGATATTGGTACACAGTTAGAATTTTTTCCAAGAAGTATAAGGTCTTTTCAAGCTTTTGGTTACAGAGTAGCACCATTTGCAAGTTTAGGTGTTCATTACACACATTATATGCCTGAAGTTTCTACAACTTATGCCAACCCCAATCCTGATGCTATTGGCGATGTTACCGATCCTACAAACTTTTATTCTGGTTGGGATCCTGGTTCTGTTGATGCTTCATCAGGAAGTGCTTGGTCTATGGTAACTAGTGTTGGTTTTAGGTATAAAGTGAGTAAACTAGCAGACGTTATGCTAGATTTAAGATGGCAATACTATTTTGATGATTGGGTTGATGGTTTAAACCACCAATTAAGCTATAATAAATATAACGATTGGCTAGTTTGGTTAAATGTTGGCTATATTTTTTATCTAGATTAAGCTTCTACTTCTTTTAGCAAAGCCATTACTATTCCTAAGTGAATGCCTTCATGAAACAGTATAAACTGTAAAGACTCATCAATATTTTTTAATGTATTACCTGTTGTTGAAACTGTATATTCGGTAAATGTGTTGTATAGTCCTTTTTTGTAATTTTCTAATGTGTTATTAATGGTTTTACTTAAAAGGTTTTTAATGTCTTCTACTTCTTCTTTGTTAACCTTGGTTTCTGGTTTAGTGCCCTTTCTGTATTTTTCTATAAGAGAGTTATCAATAACAGTAGGTAATCCAGATAATTTATTAGCCAATAATTGTTCGGTAACAACTATATGACCAATATTCCAGATGATATTATTATTAAATCCTTTGGGTATTTTGTTTAAGTTTTCTAAAGAGGTGTTTTCTATAGTTTTTTGAAAAAATTTTCTAGTATTCTGTAAAACTTCAAAAGGAAAGGCCATAATTTAATTTTAGGTTGCAAATATAGTTTAAATGTTATAATTGCGTTTATTTTTGTGTTAAACCGTTATAAAATGAAAAAAGTTTATTACTTAAAAACGTGCAGTACTTGTACTAGAATTTTAAAAGAACTTAATTTACCTTCAGAATTCATTCTGCAGGATATAAAAAAAGACCCTATTACCGTAAAACAATTAGAAGAAATGAAAGCTCTTGCAGGTAGCTATGAAGCTCTTTTTAGTAAGCGTTCTAAACTATACAAAGAGATGGGACTTAAAAATCAAACACTTGTTGAGCGAGATTTTAAACACTATATATTAGAGCATTATACCTTTTTAAGTAGGCCTGTTATTATTTTAGACGATAAAATTTTTATAGGAAATTCTAAAAAAACAGTAGATGCAGTCAAAACCGCATTATTAAAAGCTTAACCAATAATAAAGGAAACATTTTTAATTAGTTTGAGATGCTGTAATTTGCAATGAATTAGGAGTGCAAATTAAAAATGGTACAATTCTTGAAAATTTGGAAGAAAATTAATGTAACTGTAACAAAATATGATAGTTGCATATATTAAATTTTGTTATATTTAAAATTCAAAGCTATTATCATTTTAATTTAACACCCTAACTTATGAGAAGAGTCTTTAGTTTACTTCTATTAGTATGTCCATTAATTTCAGTTTGGTCTCAACAAGAAAAAGCACCGTTACAATACCCTTTTAATGAAACTGGTACAGAAGCATCAAGAGGTATTTATGGAACAGATGATAGAAGAGATGTTAAAGATGCTCAAGGTATAGAAGATTTTGTAAGAGCCACAGCAGTAATGATTAGTAAAAAAAATATTGTTGGCAACAAAGTTTATGGCTATACACTTAGAGAGCGACTTCAATTTAGATTTAAAAGTAAAAATTTTGATAAAAACATTAAGTTTTTAGACCAACCTACAAGTGCTATGTGTACGGGGTTTTTAATTGCTCCAGATATATTAGCAACAGCAGGCCATTGCATTAAAGAATTAGAAGACGCTGAAGATTATGTTTGGGTATTTGATTATACTAATGAACTTAAGTATAATGACACTTTTAAATACATTGAAATAGACCCAAGAAATGTGTATGAAGTTACTGAGGTTATTAAAGCCCGTTTAGATAATAGTACCGTTGATGATTATTCCTTTTTAAGACTAAACAGAAAGTCAGAAAGAGCACCTTACCGATTTAGAACTAGTGGAAAAATTGGTGATGGGTCTAATGTAAATACCATAGGAAGTCCTACCGGATTACCATTAAAATTTGCCAATAATGCCACCGTAGTTGATAACTCACAACCTACGTGGTTTAAAAATAGTATAGACACCTTTCCAGGGAATTCTGGTGGCCCTGTTTTTAATCCGTACGGATTTATAGAAGGTATTCATGTAAGGGGCGCAGTAGCTCAGTCTCAAGATGGTTCTTATACAGGCGATTATAAGTATGATCCGCTTTGTGATTGTATTAAAACCGTAGAGTTTTTAAGTGCTTATTGGACAGCAGGAGCGCAAGCCCACAGGATAACAGCTGTACCATATAATGTATTGCATGAAGCTATTTATGAAAATATTTTATATGCTATTGAAAATAATTTACAAGATCGTCTTAAATCATGGCTTGCCTACTCTTGGATAGTAGATCATGATTATACAAAAAACAGAGGTAGGTTAGAAATGGTTGCTGCCAAAAACAACAATCTGGATGTTTTAAAAACCATTATTTCATTATCAAAAAATGAAAATATTGATATTTATGGCGAAACTTTAATAAAACAAGCCATTAGTAATAACAATATTAGCATGTTAGAGTATTTATTAGAGCAAAATATTCCTTTTGATGCTACTAGTAAAGAAGCTTCATATTTAATGATGCATGCTTTTACAAACAATAATATAGAAATGGTTTATGCTATGATGGATCATGGCTGGAACGTAAACACAACCGATGATAAAGGAAATAATTTATTACACTTAGCTGCTGCAAAAAATAACATAACATTATTAAAAAAACTTGTTGCAAAAGGCGTAAAAGCTACAGTAAAAAACAAAGACAAAAAAAGGCCAGAGCAAATTGCCAAAAATTATGAGTATAAAACAGCACAGAAGTATTTAAAAAATGTAAGAAAACAGCAAAGTTAATTCTTAGTAATTCACTTTGAAAGTAGTTTTTTGATATTCAATTAATTAATTTATGAAGTTATTTTGAAACCTAAACACGCCATTTACACCTTTATTTTATTGTTTATATCTGTAAATTTAGGATTTGCACAAAACAATAAAGCTTTTACTTGGAATGATACCACGTTGGTTAATTCAAACGAGTGTTTAAGCAATGAAACTAATTTTACTAATTTTAAACTCACCAAAACTACTAATGAAGCCATTAGTAATTTAAATATTTATGTTGAGGTTAATTTTAAAAGTAAAATATTTAACAGCTTAGAAGCTTTTAATAACTTCGATTTAGAGTTTTGGCTACTCTCCATTAAGGCTTTTAAAGCCAATGCTAACTTAAAAATTACAGTAGCTTATAGTGTAAACTCTGTAGCACAAGAACAATTTTTTACTTTCTGTTTAAAATATATTGAAAGTGCTGCAAGAGGCGAAGAAACAGCATCACAAAAAACAGAATATGTTAAGCTTCCGGTTTACTTTGCAACAGATAGAAATAAAGTAAATACAAATAATTTTAATGAAGCCTTTGGGCCTAAACGGTCTAATTTAAAATATGGTATTTGTGAGGTTAGTATTCCTTTAAATCATGATTTGGGTAATATTGAAAGCCCTTCTATTTGGCGATTTGAATTTTCAGAAGACCCTTCAAAACATATCATGATACAAGGTATTAATATGCTTGAAAAAGATAAATTCTTTAAATCTTTATCTAAAGGCATAAAAAAATCAAAATCAAAAAGTACGTTTTTATTTGTGCATGGTTATAACACTTCCTTTAGTGAAGCCGCCAAAAGAACTGCTCAAATATCGCATGATTTACTGTTTGATGGAAAACCTGTTTTTTACAGTTGGCCGTCTCAGGCTTCAATGTTTAAATATCCTAAAGACGAATCTAACATAGAATGGGCAAGACACAACATTAAAAACTTTTTAGAAGATTATATAATAAAGTCTGAAGCAGAAGATATTTATTTGGTAGCCCATAGTATGGGGAATAGAGGCCTTACAAGAGCTATTGTTGATTTAATAACAGAAAAACCACATTTAAGAAAGCATATAAAAGAAATTATTTTAGCAGCACCAGACATTGATGCCGATGTTTTTAAAAATGATATAGCGCCAAAAATGGCATCAAAAATTCAAAAACCAATAACCTTGTATGTATCATCAGATGATTTAGCTTTAAAAGCTTCAAAAGCATTACACGGAAACCCAAGAGCAGGCGATGCTGGAGAAGGTTTAGTTATTGTTAATGGTATTGAAACTATTGATGCTAGTGGGGTTGATACTAGCTTTTTAAGTCATTCTTATTTTGCAGATACAAACACTATTATTTCTGATATTTTCGACATTATAAAATCTGGAAAACGCGCTCTTAACAGAGAACGATTAAAGTTAATGAAACTCTCAAACAAAATTTATTGGCGCGTAAAACATTAAATCCTAATAATTAATATGAAATTAATTTTTTCAACATTGGTAATACTACTTTTATTGCCTTTAACAGTTATTTCTCAAGACAAATACAAAGTAGTTTATGATTATGGTACAGAGAATGTTTCTTACTATAAATTAGATAAGAGTTATAATATTATAGATACTTTAAGTAATCCTAAAATTAAAAGGAACAGTTTGGTTGAAATTCAACTTAAAAACGTGAATCCATTTGCTGTAGATGTAGTAACCGATGTAAAAGAAGAAGCAGTACATCAAGCTGGTAGTAGTGGTTTTAATTTTAGTTCATTACTTGGGGGTATAAATACATTTTCTAGTGATAATTTAAACTTAAATGTTGGTAATTTACCCGCAGGAGAATTTTTTAAAAAATCTAGTTCTCGTGGTGATGGTATTACCAGAGGTTTTTCAGATTTAAATGAAAAAACCGCCAATGTAGCAGCATTAAAAACCACTATAATGTCTAATCTTTTAAACCCAAATTTAGATAAAGAAGATATTATTGAGAGTGTTATAGAAACAGCAGGTTTACAACAAGATGCTAGATTACCAGACCCTAATGAAAATTTTTACGTGTTTTTAACGCAGTTAGAAAAAATTGTTCAAGAAGACAAAGCAGAACTTCAAAGTAATATAAATGCTATATCTAAAGAGGTAGACCAAGAAACAAATAATAGTGAGCAAGCTCTGTCTAGAGGAGCGCTTATTGAGCGTAATTATATGATTAGCGATTTACAAAACTTATTAGGTTCTTTAAATGAATCAACCTTTCAAACGGTTGAAGATCTTAATAAAATTAAGTCCTTATACACCATGTTAGAGGCATCTAATTTTAGCAGAACCTATGATTATCAAATAGAAGCAGATAAAGTTGATGTAGAATTGAAGTTTGTGCAAAGTGCCTTTGCAAAAAGTGTTGATAGTAACAATGAAGGCAGTTTGCTTAAAACCCGAAATATAAAATTATATGCTAAAGGAGGTTTTAAAATTAATACAGGGGTTGCTCTTACACTAAATAATTTTGGTTCAAAATCTAAAGATTATTATGTAACAGAAGATGGTGTTATTGGAGCAGATGATAATGATTATTTCACACCAAATTTAAGTACCATGATTAATTTTTACCCTTACACCGGAGAGAATTTTAATGTTGGCGGTTCTTTTGGGTTGTCTATCCCCATTTCTGGTGAAAATAATATAAAGGGCATTAATTTCTTATTAGGGCCCTCACTTCACTTTGGTAGTGAGAGTAGAGTATCAGTATCTGGAGGACTAGCTTATGGTCCTGTAACAAAATTAACAGATGGATTAGAAGTAGGAGACACCACCACTTTTGGCAGTATTGATAATTTCACCAAAGATGTGTATGATTTTGGATACTTCTTTGGAATTTCATTTAGTTTATTCGATTTAAATTAATCTACCTATGAAAAAGATAATTTTAGCATTATTAGTTTGTTTTAGTTTTCAGTTTTTGCATGCCGAAAAGTATGCTTTAATAATAGCTGTTGGTAACTACCCCAAAAAAACGGGTTGGAGCACTATAAGCTCTGTTAATGATGTACCACTAATAAAACAAACACTTCTTAATCAAAAATTTGAAGAAGCAAACATTACCCTTTTAATAGATGAGCAAGCCACTTATGCAGGTATAAAAGAAGCTTTAAATAACTTACTAAGTAAGGTAAAACCAGATGATATTGTAGTGATTCACTATTCAGGTCACGGGCAACAAATATTTGATGATAATGATGAAGAAATTGACGGTAAAGATGAAGCTTTAGTACCATATGATGCTTGGGTAAGATACAATAACAATTACAAAGGAGAGCACCATTTTCGTGATGATGAATTAGGCAATTTTATAACTAAATTCAGAAATAAATTAGGCAAACAAGGTCAGCTACTTTTATTACTAGATAGTTGTCATTCGGGTTCAAGTACCCGGGGCGGAAAAGCAAGAGGAAGTGAAGCTGTTTTTGCTCCAAGCAATTGGAAACCTAACAAAAGCGGTGATGCTTCAGGAAGTGATATGACCGAAAAATCAAAAGAGAAATTACAAGATAATGCGGCACCTTTTGTGTTAATATCTGGTGCTTCGGCCAACGAATTAAATTATGAGTATAAAGGTACAGGCTCTTTAAGTTATGCGTTTTCTAAGGCTATGAATAGTTTAGGTAGTAACTTTTCATATAACCAGTTATTTGCAAAAATTGAGAGTCAGATGAATGTAATTTCTCCAAAACAAAACCCAACCATTGAGGGCGATTTAAACGTTAAATTATTTAATAATAGCTACGTAAAACAGCAGCCTTATTACAAAGTAAAGTCGGTTCCTAGAGCCGATATAATTAAAATTCAAGCAGGTAAAATTCAAGGGTTGTTTAAAAATACAACGGTTAATATTTTACCATCTGCAAGTACTAAAGTTGAAGAGGATAAAATCATTACAAAGGGTATCATTACCGTATCTAAATTTAACGAATCAATTATTAAACTAGATACGCCACTAGAAGATTTTAATGAAAAAAACTATTGGGTGTTTATTGATGAACCTTCGTATGGTGATATTGCTGTTAATGTGTTTTTTGATGCATCATTAAAAGACAATACAATTACTAATGGCATTTCAGAATTTTTATTAGAAAAAAATTTAGGTGAGGTTGTAAAAAAGATAGATTCTGCCGATGTTGTTTTGGCTGCCGAGGGTAATAATATTACACTAAAAGCTACCAACGGATTGATTGATATTGATAAAGATGAAGAAACCAGAGGAAGCACTACGGTTGATGCTATTAACCAAAAATTGTTTGCCTTTGCACAAGGGCAATATTTAAAAAATTTAGATTTTAAAAATTATAATTATGAGTTTGAATTTAAACTCTTACCTATTGAATATGATGTATTAACCGATGCCGTTGGAGATGTTTTAGATCCTTCAATATTAACTAATGAAAATGGTACATTTCAAGTAAAACCAGAGGTTGATAATGTAGTATTACAAGTAACTAATAAGAGTGAAAGACCTCTGTATTTTAGCATTATTGAAATTAACTCAAAAGGAGAAATTTTCCCTTTTATGCCAAATGATAATTGTTCTTTAAATGATGATGAAAGAAAACTAGCTCCTGGGCAAACTATGATTTTTAAAGATTGTATTTTTTCATTTGGCCCACCATATGAGAAACTTATTTTAAAAGGATTTGCAACATCAACACCCATAAATTTTCAACCAACTGTAGAAACCAGAGGCGATAATTCTAGAAATGCAGCTAATCCGCTAGAGACTTTTTTAGCCAATAGTTTTACACAATCTAGAGGCAGTACAGGAAAAAAATCAAGCGCTAGAATTAATGGTTACAGTACAGAGTTTGTTTATGAAATAGTCAAAGAATAATAGTTTCTTTAGTACCTAATAATTAGGTATGTAATTTCAAGAAACTTTTTAAATTAAATTGTATGAAACATTTTTTAACTGTGTTTTTTTCTCTTGCAGTACTTATGGGGTTAGCTCAAGAGGGAGAACGTGGATCTATTCCTAAAAAAACTAATACAATTTCTGAAGGCGTTAAACATGCTTTGGTAGTAGGGATATCTGAGTATCATGAAGCGAGTTTGCGCCTTAACTATGCTAAAAATGATGCCGCTTTATTTAAAGATTATCTTTTGCTTTCTGAAAACATTCCAGCAGAAAATATTGCCTATTTGGTAGATGAAGATGCTGTATCAATTAATATTTTAAGGTCTTTGAAAAAGTTATTACAAAATACTCAATCTGGAGATGTAGTTTATATATACTTTGCAGGTCATGGTGATGTGGTTGATGATTTTGGTGAAAAAGAAGGGTTTCTTTTAGCAGCCGATGCCAATGCTAATCAAGAATATTATGCAGGTGGCGTAGTACCTTTAGCTTTATTGAATAATAAAGTTGTTGGTAAAATGGCAGCAAATAACGTTAAAGTTATTCTTATTCTAGATGCTTGTAGGTCTGGATTTATCTTTCAGGAAGGAACACAAAAAAATATGGGAACCATTCAAGCCATGTTTGAAAATTCAACTAAAATTCTAAGCTGTGGCCCCAATGAATTATCCTATGAAAGCAGTGATATTAGTCATGGGTATTTTACCTATTACTTGGTAAAAGGTCTTTTAGGAAAAGCCGATAGTAATACCGATAATAATTTGCAGTATAGGGAGTTAGATGATTATTTGTATGATAATGTATCAGCTACCGTTTCTAAAAAACACAAGCAAAGTCAAACCCCAGTTTTAAGAACTCAAAACGATAGGTTAGTATTAAAACCTGTTAATATTGCCGATAATAATATTGATATTGAATCTTTTAAAAATAACATTAATAGCAGTACTGCAATAGCTTCGGTAAGAGGCGTTAATTCAGAGAAAACCCCAGAGGTAGCAGGAGTTATTAAAAGTTTTAATACGGCTATTACTAAAAAGAACTACTATGGTAAGCCAACAAGTGCCTTAGAACTTTATAAGAATGCTTCTAAAAACAGCGCATTTACTGATGGTTTATTGTTTAAAATGGAATCTGAATTAATTAAAGAGTTATCAACTTCGGCTCAACAATTAATCAATAAATATATTAGTGGTTCTTCTGTTTTACCACAAGGAAGCGAATTTAGTAAACAAGCAAAGCATCTTGAAATTTGCTTAGAATTAATGGGTGAAGATGATTTTCTTTACGATAGGGTGTATTCTAGTAAACTTATGTTAGATGCTTATGCCATTATACAAAGCAAAAATTATAGTGCATACAATGTTGCTAAGAAAAAACTAAAAGAAGCTTTAAAAGTTCAATCTAGAGCAGCTTACATACATAATGCTCTAGGCATGGTGTATAATTATCAACAAGTATATGATAGTGCTCATTATCATTATAAAGAAGCAAAAGAACTCATTACAACTTGGGCAACACCAATAAAAAATATAGGAGTTAATCTTTTAGAGCAATACCAATATGACGAAGCCAAAGAATACCTTGATTCATCATTAGGTATGACTGGTTCTAACGAAGATTCTTTCATTAAATTAGGAATAATTAATGAAAATCAAGGTAAATATAAACTAGCAGAAAGTTATTATAAAAAGGCTTTAGAAATTAATCCTAAAAACACAATTGCTCTAAAAAAGATGAGCGATATCTATGAGTTAAAAGGAAATTTAAAAAATGCTGCTATATGGTATAATAAAGCTTTTGAGTTAGACTCCTTGAAAACCATTATTGAAACAGGACTTAATGCATATATTGATAATAATAATGTAGATAACAAAACAGCAGAACAACTTTTTTTAAATGCTATTGATTTACAACCAAACACATCGGTAGTTTATTGTGAATATGCAGATTATTTAAGAACTAATAAAACAAATAAAAACAGATTGAGTTATGCCGATTCATTATATGGTTTATCCATAAAAAAAGATCCACATAACACATGGGCTTATGCAGGAAGAGGTAGGTTATATTACAACATGCGAAATGCCAAGAAAGCCAAACAATCGTTTGAAGAAGGTATAGCAAAGAACCCTAATAAACCTTTGTCTTACTACTATTATGCAGAGTATTTTAAAAATGTTTTTAAAAATAACCAGTACGCAGAACCTTTTTACTTGAAGGCCATAAAAAAAGATAAATATTTTATTCCAGCGTATAGTGGTCTAGTAGAAATTTATAATGAACAGAAGCAATACAGTAAATCTATTACTTTATTGAATAACATGATTAAAACCACACCAGAGGCGCCAGATTTTTGGAATCTTTTGGGAGATACCTATTATGTAAAAGGAGCTTATTTAGATGCTATAAATGCTTTTAAAGAAGCTGTGAAATTAGATGAATCTTACTCAAAGAGTTATGTAAATTTGGGGTATAGCGAATTACATTCTAACAATTTTGAAGCTGCCAAAACGTATTATCATAAAGCTTTAGATAGTAACCCTGTAAAGAACAAATCGTCAGATATTGCTGCTCATATTGTATCAATGGCTAAGAATAAAAATAGATTTGGAACACCGCAAGAAACTAAAGACTTATTTAAACTTGCCTATGATATTGATGTTTCTGGAAACTCAGGAATACCTTATTCAGCATGTTTGTATATAAATTCAGAACCCAATTTAGCTTTTAAAATTGCAGAGAGTACTTATAAAAAAGTAAAAGGAATAAATTTAGAAACCAATGTTTTAAAGCTTTTGGTTAAATGCTCCATTGATAATAATGATAGTGTTAATGCAGATAAATATTTTAAAATATTAAGTACTGTAAATAAATCTCCAGATTTACTATTGGCGGGTATTTATTATATTTTTAAAGGCGATGTTAATAGAGGATATGCCTTAATAGATAAAACAAACCCGTTAATATTAAGGTCTCCCAAACTAAAAGAAATGTATAGTATGGAAACCATTCAAAAGTATATTTTTAAAAATTAATGGTTGCCTTTGTGTGGTTTAAATTTAAGTTATTACCACATTTTTAAGTTAGAATTTGGGTTTAATTCTCGTAAATCAGGAACTTGTTTTCCGTTGGTAGTTATCATGACATCTTTAAGCAGTTCTTCAATATTTTCTGGGGTAATATGTATTGATTTCTGTAAATCTTTTTCGTCAATAAAAAGACCATTACCATTTAACTCTTTCTTTAGTAATTTTATATAGGCCGATGTAAAAGCTCCATTTCCCAATTCTTTGTTTTCATAGGCCACATCTTCGCCAGAGGAAGCAGAAATGATTGTAATACCACTAGTAGATAAAAAATCTTTAAACAAAGATGATATTATTTCAGAGACTTTAAATTTAGAGTTTTTACTAGTTTTTCTAGATTTTGAACCACGTTCATTGTTGCTATTAGTATGAATTACATCAATTTCAGAAGTTTCTATATCTAAGGTATTTCCAGAATGGCAAGAATCTATTAAAAGTAATATGTTTTTAGAGTTAGATTTGTTTAAACTTTCTATAATAGTGTTTAAAGAAACTCCTTTTTTGGTTACGTTATTAAAATCCATATCATGAGGCGCAAAGTAGTAGTTTAAGTCTTTATCTAAAACCCCATGACCCGCAAGAAATACTATAATTTGGTCGTTGCTTTTAGCTTTTTTAAGAAACTTAATTAAAGCCAATTTAATATTATTGTTTGTAGCATTTGCATTAATAATATGTTTTATATGTGTTTGTTTAAATGAAAAAGGCGCATTTTTTTCTAACAATTCATTAGAGTCAAAGAGGTCTTCTTCTACCAATGGGGGAGTAGATTTAATCCAAAAAGGAATGTTGTTAAACCAGCTAAAGGCAAATGCATTATTAACAACAACACTATCTTTTAATATTCCTTCTAAATTATAAGTTTCAACTTTATAGTTTTTTAGAGTATCTACATTTAAAAAAGATATAGTTTCACCATCATTTGAAATAAAGAATTCTGTATTATAATCAAAAGTTTTTTTAATATTTAGTTTAACAGGAGTAGGAGCGTTATTTGTTAAATCAACCCAAAATAAATCTATATAATCTGCATAAATTAGGTAATTACCATTGTTAGAAATGGCTTTAAATTGAGGTACTGTTCCATAAACGGTGTCGAATGTTTTTTGTCCGTTTTCAAAAACTTCAACAACATCAATTTTAAACTTAATTGTATTAGAAACAGACTTGTTTGTTTTTCCTATTTCTAAAATACCGTAGTTGTTACTGCCATTAAATTTAGATGAAAATTGCACCCAATTATTATTGACTGTTAATTTAGGCGCTCCTTTTATTTGGGTAAAAGGCAGTTTTATTTTTTTTAATTGTTTTGATGAAAACGTAAATTGGTAATAGTCATTATTTTTATCTATAATATAAAATCCAGAGTTATCGGGGTTAATAAAAACTACTTTATTAGTAGCAACAAAGGGCATTTTAAAGCCTTTAGGTACGTTTAGTTTTTCGGTAGTTTTTTTATTAAAATCCCAAAGGAAAAAGTCATCATTATTTTCTTCTAACCAAATTGTTCTATCGGCACTTACTGCATATAAATTACCAGCACCTTTATAGTTTCCAAAATATTTATTTACAGATTTAACAGGCTCATTAGCATTAAATAAGGAGAATTGATTACCAAAAAATTTAGTTTTATATTCAAACATATCTTTTTTAGGTAGTTCTCCATAAATCTTAGCAATATCAAAAGCATCTTTATCGGCAAAGGTTAAATTAAAATCAGCTTGTTGGTATTCTGAAACACCTATTGAAAGCACATATAATTCTGGAGGCAATAGATTTTTTTCTGCTTTAGAACGTTTAATTTCAGTGCTGTTTTGTTGGTTTTTAGCTTTAATGTTAAGTGCTTTTTTTAAAGCGTTTACATATTGCATGTTTGGTGTTCCAAATATATTTAACACCTTCTCAGGGTTAAAATAAAGGGTTTCAGCTTCATCTATAGGGATAACTTTATTGTCTTTATATGCTGTGAAAAAATCTTCTGAATTAACGTTACTAAAAAAGTAGCCATTACTATCAATAAAAGCATGTGTGTTTTTATTTGGGTGTATCATTACCCCAATTTCCTTTAGGGTATTTGTGTTATATATTGAAATTTTACCATTACTAAAAGTAATCATTAGCTTGTCTCCCTTTTGGTTTAATGATACTCTAATTGGAAATTCAGATTGGTGAAATTGTAATGTTTTTTTGTTAAAAAGGAGACCAAAACCATCTGCTATCATTGCTACATTATCATTAGCATAAGCTACATCTGTTATATAAACACAGTCTGTTTTTTGACTTTTATATTTTGAAGTGGCTGCATCAAATTCAATAATAACAGACTCTTTGTTGCATTTATTTATATCTAATTCATAATATGAATTACTAATTATAAATGAATTATTTTCAATACTAAATAGTTTAAATTTTCCATCAATTAAAGGGGTGCTAAAAACAACTTTTTGTGTTTTAATTTCTTGAATTTCAGCTAAGTTTTCTGAATTTATAGTTAACAAGAAGTCTCCGTTATTAGATAGTTTTCCAAACTTGTATTTGCCTTTTAAAACATTTAGTTTATTGTTGCTTAATAATACAAATTCTTGAGGCTCTGTATGACCACCATTACTATATAAGCGCTTGCTTAATAGAAGCAGGTTCTTAGAATTGTTATAGTCTAAAATGGTAGTGTAATTTCTGTTTTCTTCAGCTATTTTTTCAACTTTGTCTTTTATAAAATCATAGGTGTAAAAACCGTAATCTTGATTGTATTCATCAAGTTTTTTGTATCCATAAAACGGATGAATACCAGTAAGTTTATTAATATTAAAAGTGGTATTTGTAAACTCTACAGTACTGTGTTTTGCTTCTAAATAATTGGTGAAATCTAATTTGTTAAACCTATTATTAAAGGTACCTGTTTCAAAATATTTTATTTGATGCTCATAGCTAGTAAGGAGATTTTTTTGCAACTCATTACCCATAACCATCCAATTGTTATTTGGTAAAAAGGTTCCAGAATAAAACTTAACAGATTCTTTTGGGACTTGTTTTGTGAAGACTTTTGAATCAATATCATAAACACTAAAGCTATTTATACTGTTAAAATTAGCGTTAAAAGGCTCAAAAAACACATACTCGTTTTTTTGCTTAATTAAAAGGCACTGTGTAGTTCCGTTTTTTGTTTTAGGTATCTCTGCGCTAAACTTACCATGTTCTTTTTTTATAAGTATTGGGTTATAGGGTAATGTTGAATTTGAACTTATAGCAATATGGTAAGCGCTCTCTGTATTAAAAGTATTTACGTTTGTAAACCTGCCTAAAATATTTTCTATTGAAAAAACAGGATTAGTAAATTCTGGGTTTTTACTTAAGTTATATATGTGGGTTTTATTGTTTTTTGTATCTGTATTAACAGAAAATAGTTCGTCTGTGTTATTATCAAAAAACAGATGAATGATTACTTGTGTTTCTGGAACGGGTAAATTAATTATTTCCTCAGCAGTTTTAGTATTTATAACTACTAGGTTTTGTTGTATACTTAATTTATTTTCAACATATGCTATTGTAAAATGGTTTTTGTTGGTGGCTGCAATTTCAACGTTGTTTTTAGGGTAGGCAGCGGTTATTTTTTTAAAATTTTTGTCAAAAACTTCAAGAATATATAGGTATTGGTTTTTAGACTTGGCTATAATAATATCTTCCTGTTTACCAATAAAACTACCGCTTAGGTTTTTTTTAAGTATTACTTTATTATCGTATAGCCTTATGCCAATTAAAGAATCTGTTTTCCCATCGCTAAACATGTGTTTTTGATTAAAAAGCAACAAAGAATCATGCTTGAGTAATCGCATGTTTTCAATAGGTATGCCAGATGCTTTTCTAAGTGTTTTATGGTATGAATAATTGCTGGTGTTGTACATTAATATTTTTCCAGAATTATCGGCAGAAATAAAATATTTGCCATCTTCTGTAGAAATAATTTCGGTAAGAGATGCAGCATGATAGTCTTTTAAGCTAACAGAAATAT
This sequence comes from Seonamhaeicola sp. S2-3, assembly GCF_001971785.1. NCBI lineage: Bacteria > Pseudomonadati > Bacteroidota > Flavobacteriia > Flavobacteriales > Flavobacteriaceae > Seonamhaeicola > Seonamhaeicola sp. S2-3. The sequence continues at coordinate 1,686,099 of NZ_CP019389.1, forward strand.
TGTTATTAACTTGTGAAAAGCTCAACATTGCAATGATGTTGAATAGGAAAGCAAACGTAATTTTTAAATATCTCATATTATTTACATAAGCCATAAGTTTCACAAAGGATGTTTTCTATTTCTTTTTCTGAAAGATTCATAGCTTTTAAGTCTGAAATAAAGTCTTTATATAGCTTTTTTTCTTCTTGGTAAGTGTTTCTATCAATTAACTCAAAACTAAAATATGGGAGGTTGTTAAGGTTAGGAAAGGCATTTGATGTAACAGCCCATTCAAAATGAGAACCTTCATAAAATAAAGGATTATCATTGTACAGAGCTAATTGAGAACCGTTGGTTTCAATCTTTAAAATAGCATCCGTTTCAACATTTTTTATAAACACGTAATATAGTTTGGTGTCTTTTAAAGTTTGCCATTTTAAAGTGATTTTAGAGCTAGCTAGTTTACAGGAATCTTTAGGGGTAATCATTAGTAAATTACCTCTAAAAACACCACCAATTAGGGTGTTTTCGCCTTCAGAACTTGTTAGTTCTTTCCAAATATGTTTAAAATAACTAGAAGTAAAACTAGATTTGTTATGTTTTACTTTAAAGTTAAGTAGGTTGGTGAAATTATATTTACCATCAACATTTACTTTATAAGAGTTACCGTTATTATCTATAGTTGTTAATTCTGATTGCGGTAAAACGTGTACTAAACTATTTTTATTTATAAGAGCGCCTTTTTTTAAACTTGTTTGTATGCCTTTATCTTCAATTAGTAAGGTGCCCTTTGTTTTATAAACACAAAGTGAATTTTGGGCACATAAAGGTTGTACACAAAACAGTAATAAAATTAGTTTAACAAGTAACTTTGCCATTTAAAGCGTTTTTTTAAATAGTCTAGGAGATAAACATAAAAATCAATCATCTCTAAACCAAAAACTGTTAGTACTAAAATAGGGGTTATATAAATGTATATACTCTGTTTAAGCAATAAAAGTGCCAAGTATAGTAATGCTATAGAAATGATTAGCTGTATTGCTTTAATTATAATATCATAAAGCAATTCACTTTTTTTATAAAGTTTCATTCCTAGCATTATGATGAAAAAGGTACTTATAAAGGCTAATATATAAATTAAAAATTTGGGCACTTTACTTATAAAGCTGTTTGTAGTTAGCATTTTTATTATGTTGGCATGAATTAAAACGCCAAACATATCGGGGGTTGATTTGCCTACAAAGGTTTTATTAAGAGGTGTGAAATGTTTGTCTTCTATATCAAAAGCATTTCCTGTGGGAGTTCCTAAATAGCCAAATAATACTATGGCATTTTTTATTGAAGGAATTGATGATTCTAAATCTAATAATTCATCAATATCAAAAGTTAAAAAAGCATCTAAATTTCCAAAGTAATTTATAGGAATACCTTCGCTTAAAGTTTCAGCGTTTGTTTGACTCAATTTACCAGCCTTTAAGGCTACTTGAGTTGCAAAAGACAATTTGTTTTCTGGTTTTTTAAGCCCTAAAAAGTCTCTAATTACTTTGTCATCATTATTGAAGTTTACATTTATAAAGCCTTGATTTTCATTATTAGTTTTAAAGTAATTATGATTTGAAATTAAAGAGTCACCTTCAAAATAATAAGCGGTGACAATATTTTCATATTTGTTTAAAACAGCTTTTAATATAGAATCTGTAAATGTGTTTTTAGGTTCTTTAAAAATGGCATCAATACCAATTACTTTTGGGTTTTGTTGTTGTACTTTCTCTATAGCTTGGGCTATGGTAAACCTATCACTTTGTTTTATATTAACAACAATGATGTCTTTTTCTACGCTGCTATTTGTGTAGATTTTAGAGTAATAAATGTCTGTGAACCTAAAGTCTTTAAAAGCTTTGTAAAAGGGGTCTAAAACACTAATGTTTAAAAAAGTAAATAATAAAATTCCAGAAACAATAAAAGAAAGTAAAGTACATAGAAAACTATCTCTCCACAGTAATTTAGTCTGTTCTGAAATCATATAAGCACGTTCTAAGATTTAAATATATAAATTAAATATTATTTGAATACTAATATTTTAGTATAACATGATAATAATTAGGTAAATAGAAAAGCGCACCATTGGTGCGCTTTTCTATTATTTATTATATGTAGCAAAAAATTAATCTGCTAAAACAATTACTTTATTATTGCTCATTTCAACAGTACCAGAATTAATGTGTAATAAAGTTGTGTTTTTATCCCCTTTAGTAAATTTATCCTGTACTTCTTCATCTAATTCAATAGCTCCGAAAATTTTCACAGAACCTTCTTTCAATAAAGAAACAATAGGTGCGTGATCTTTAAGCATTTGAAACTCACCATTCACACCTGGAACAGCAACCGATTCAACTTCTCCACTAAATAAAGTGGTTTCTGGCGATACAATTTCTAAATACATATTCTTTTAGTTTGCAGTCTGCAGTTCGCAGTTTGCAGTCACTGAAGACTGAACACTGATTACTGCTAACTAATTTTACGCTTCAGCTAACATTTTCTCTCCAGCTTCAATAGCATCTTCAATGGTACCTTTAAGGTTGAAAGCTGCTTCAGGAAGGTGGTCTAATTCACCATCCATAATCATATTAAAGCCTTTAATAGTATCTTTAATATCTACTAAAACTCCTGGTATACCAGTAAATTGCTCTGCAACGTGGAATGGTTGTGATAAGAAACGTTGTACACGTCTTGCTCTTGATACCGCTAATTTATCTTCTTCAGAAAGCTCTTCCATACCAAGAATAGCAATAATATCTTGTAATTCTTTATAGCGTTGCAATAACTCTTTTACTCTTTGAGCACAGTTATAATGATCATCACCTAAAATATCTGCAGTTAAGATACGAGAGGTAGAATCTAATGGGTCTACCGCAGGATAAATACCTAACTCAGCAATTTTACGAGATAATACTGTTGTTGCATCAAGGTGAGCAAAGGTTGTTGCTGGTGCTGGATCTGTTAAATCATCTGCAGGTACGTAAACCGCTTGTACAGATGTAATAGAACCTTTTTTAGTTGACGTAATACGCTCTTGCATAGCACCCATTTCTGTTGCTAGTGTTGGTTGGTAACCTACCGCAGATGGCATACGACCTAAAAGTGCCGATACCTCTGAACCTGCTTGCGTAAAACGGAAAATGTTATCTACGAAGAAAAGTACATCTTTACCTTGGCCATCTCCAGCTCCATCACGGAAATATTCTGCAATTGTTAAACCAGATAAGGCAACACGAGCACGTGCTCCTGGTGGCTCATTCATTTGCCCGAATACGAAAGTAGCTTTAGAATCTTTCATGGCCGATTTATCAACCTTAGCTAAATCCCATCCGCCTTCTTCCATAGAGTGTAAGAAATCTTCACCGTATTTAATAATACCAGATTCTAACATCTCTCTTAAAAGGTCATTTCCTTCACGAGTTCTTTCACCTACACCGGCAAATACCGATAAACCACCGTGACCTTTTGCAATATTGTTAATTAATTCTTGAATTAATACAGTTTTACCTACACCGGCACCACCAAATAATCCAATTTTACCACCTTTAGCGTAAGGCTCAATTAAATCGATAACTTTAATACCTGTAAATAACACTTCTGTTGAAGTAGATAAATCTTCAAATTTAGGTGCTTGACGGTGAATTGGTAACCCGTCATCATTAGCTTTAGGTAAATTACCTAAACCATCAATGGCATCTCCAATTACGTTAAATAAACGTCCGTAAACATCTTCACCTATAGGCATTTGAATTGGTGCTCCTGTTGCAACAACTTCTGTTCCTCTGCTTAAACCATCTGATGAATCCATTGCAATTGTACGTACAGTATCTTCACCAATGTGAGATTGTACTTCAAGTACTAATGTAGAGCCGTCTGGTCTTTTAATTTCTAACGAATCGTAAATCTTTGGAAGTTCAGACCCTGCTCCGAATTCTACATCAATAACTGGTCCTACTATTTGTGCAACTTTACCTGTAACTTTTGACATTACTTATCTGTTTAATATTATGCGATTTAATTGTATGAAAACATGCTTTTGTTTTCGGCTGCAAAGATATATTTTTTAATTTAAAAAGAAAGTTGTTTTTTAAGCTTTTTTCTAATAAAAAAACACCTTTGGTTAGAAGGTGTCTTTGTTTAATTTTTTAATTAGTGTTTATTGTAACGTTGGGGAATAGTTGGTTGGATAATTTCCTATATCAACTAAATTTCCTGAGGCTTCAAAATTAGTTCCGTAAGTAGCATCAATGGCTTTCATAAATTCATTTGCCATAAAAGCATAACCTCTTGCTGTTAGATGCACGCCATCAAGCGAGAAGGCTCCGCCTGTTACTAAGTTTGAAGTTAAAATAAAATTATTAGAAGCTAATCCTGTTGTTGCTAATTCTGACAGTAAAGCGTTTGCATCAACAAATGCTAAACCAGCAGCATCAGCAGCGTTTTTAATGGTGGCATTAAATTCATCTATAGCATTTTTAATTTCCTCTTGTTCACTAGGTAGTAATACCCATTTGTCTATTAAAGGCAGTGTTATACCTTCAATTGAAAATTGAGCAGCTAAAGCATCAGATAACCCATAGCCTTTTAGAGCATTGAATGAAAAACTATTAACTTCACCAATTACTGAAGCACTTGATAGTAGTAACAAATCATTTTCATTGGCTTGTCTTGCTTGTCCGTAGGCATTGCCCATTAAAGTTGCTACTAAAGGAACTTCTTGTTCAGATAAGCCTAAGCTTTGAACAAATAATGAAAAGCTAGAACTAGAACTTAAGGCAGCTGTGATTTGAGCAGATAAATCAGTTAAAGTTTCGTCATAAATAACCACACCATTAGCTTCTGTTGTTGAAAAAGTAATGGTTCTAGAAGGGTCTAAAGCTGCAAAAATTTGATTTATGGCTCCGTAAACTTGATTTAATGTTGGTATTTGAGCAACAAGCGCAGGTCCATTATCTTCGTCATTAGGGTCTAAAGCATCGTAAGTAACAGTTGTAAAGTGTGGAATATCTGTTACATATGGAATGTTAGCCATAACACCTTTAGCACCATTTGAGGTTAAAGAGGTTACTAAAGAATTAATAGCAAAATCAAAGGTAGCCTTATCTGTAATAGGGTCTGATCCGTCACCACCTGTGGTTGCGTATCCTAAAACATCATTATTTCCTGCCCAAAGCGTAAAAAATGTTGGGTTTTGGCTCATGGCTAATTCTAAAATACTTGCATCGGGAGTGCTACCAGTCATTCTTATAAAATACGGGTTAGCCGCAGAAGGGAAGTTGGCAATGTTTCCATAACCTGTAGCAATCATATGGAAACTTTTAGCTCCTGGAACGCCCATATTATTAAATGGTCCTGTTGGGTTATTTAATAAAAAGTCTGTGGTTGGTGTTACACTTCCTATAACTTCCTCTAAAGCTAAAGGCGCACTACCAGTTGTAACCAAGCGAGGTGTAAAAAGTTGTTCACCTGTATCTGGATCATAGAGAATGTTTCCGCCTAAAATGAGTCCGCCAAAATTATCATTCATTAAGGGTTGTGTAAATGAGCCACCACCTAACATTGCAAATTTTTGCGATAGTATATTAGGCATGGAGTTTTCTTGACCAGCAATAAAAAGCGCATTGTCTGTAAAACCAGCGGTTAATGAGTTTCCTACAGATACGTAGGTTGAAAAATCAACGGAACCAGTATTTAAATCTGGTGCTATTTCAGTGCTTGTATCTATATTAAAATCGGCTAAAACATCTTCAGGGTCGTTACAAGCAACTAATCCAAGAAGAGCAATAAAAAGCCCTATATATTTTGAGTTAAAATTCATTTTCATAATAATTATAAGTTGTTAATTGTCCATGAAACGTAGTACATTGATCCTATGAAACCTGTACCGAAAGCAGTAAAGTACTCTTCTCCTAATAAGTTTGTAGCACCTGCTTTGAAAGATGATTTTAAGCTAGGAACTTTTAAATTAATTTGAGCATCAACCACGTGGTATTCAGGAACAAGACCATTACCAAAAGTAGCTTCCCAATAGTAGTCATCACTAAATCTATAAGCAATATTAAATCCGAAATTTTTAAATAACTCTGTGTTTCCGAATGATGCTTTAAATTTATGTTCTGGTGTATTAAAGTTTGTAGTGAAATCTGGATATTTAGTTCTATCAAAATCTAGTTTAGCAAAGGTATAATTACCACTTAAATCAAAGTTTCCAAAAATTTTGGTAGATAATCCAATAGAAGCCCCGTATGAATTAACGTCTGCAGGTGAGTTTGTATAAGAACTATAAGCTTGGTAATCATCGTTAGCAATTGCAGCTATAGATAAACCACCATCACCAACGGTGCCGTAAAAAGGAGCAATTACAACTTCTTGCGATATGAAATCTTTGTATTTGTTGTAGTAAGCACTAAAATCTACAATTAAGTTATTAAACTTACCTCTATAACCTATTTCTGCAGAAGATACTTGCTCTGGCTGAATAATATCAGGATTAGCAATTTCTAAAACAGCAGGATTTCCTGTGTCTGCCATTTCTAAAACAGAACTTGCTGTATATGAGTTTTCATAAGTAACTCTACCTGTTTGCGTAACGGTAGCTCCTTGCCCTAAAGCTTGTCCTTCATCACTAACATCAAAAGTACGTACATATCGGTCTAAATTGTCTGGAGCAGAACCAACCAAAATAGCTCTACCAGCATCTAAACCAATAAATAAATCTTGAGTAGTTGGATTTCTAAATCCTGTTTGTACAGATGCTCTAAAGTTATGATTTTTGTTTACGGTTAAACCAGCCGATATTCTTGGAGATAAGAAACCATCAAAAAATTCTGATTTATCATAACGAATAGAACCAGTAAGTTTTAGTTGTAAATCATCATTTAATTCGATGTTTTTCTGAATTTGAGAATATAAACCAAATTCAGAATAATGTATTGGTCCATCATTATCTGTATAAATAGTTCCAGAAGAATTTAAACTGTATTTTCTGTAAGAACCCCCAACTTGAATTTCGGCCCAATCTATTAGGTGTCCAAAATTATAATTAGCATCAGCGTGATAGTATTTTGAAGCATCTTGAAATTTAGATCCAGTAGATAAATCTGGGTCGTTTATACTTTTGTTAAAGGCCGCCACAAACTCATTTGATCCGGGTTCGTATCTTCCAGATTCTGCTTGCGCTCTAGCTGCTGCATGGGCTTCGGCTTCGGTAGCACCGCCAAGTGTAGCTCCTGCATAAGTTTCAATATATTCTTTAAACCATTGTTCATCACTTTTCCAAGCTCTGTTAATGTTAATTCCGGTGAAAACCATATCATAAGAATCTCCAGCTTTGTCTGCAACCACATAGCCTCTTAAGAAAAAGTTATCATTTTTAAATTCAATTTTATGTTGTTGTTGGAAGAAGTTGTCAATGTTATATCTATTTGTGCCTTGGTATATGGTAGTACCAGTGCCTACTTTACCAACATATTGAATTTCAAAATCGTTTTCCCATGGACGGAAATACAAGCCCCAATCTGCTTTTATACTTTCGGCATTGTAGTCTGTTAAATCTCTTTCATTATATCCTGTTCTACTTACATTAACATCAGGGATGATTCCTTTTACAGATTCAGGCGCTTCAGATCTAATATTTGCTGATACTTCATCACCATAAACGTTTATTCCATCATAGTCTAAATCTGCTCTGGTTCTAGTTGGGTCAATTTTATCTACTTCACTAGTAGCAGCCCAATCTGTTCCTTTTAAGTAGCCAAAATTAACTTTGGCAGCAAATTTATCGCTGAATTTGTGAGCCATTCTTATACCAAAGTCTGTATAGCTATTGTCTCCAGCAGACTCTTGCGACGTTATACCCTGTTTGTAATACGCACTAATTCCGTGGTGGTCAAAAGGATTTTTACTTCGCATAAATAAAATGCCGTTAAAAGCATTAGCGCCATAAAGAGCAGATGAAGCCCCAGGTAGTAGTTCAACGCTTTGTACATCTGTTTCTACCATTCCTACTAAATTTCCTATGGGGAAGTTAAGTGCAGGGGTTGAGTTATCCATACCGTCAACCAATTGCATAAAACGATTGTTTGCAAAGGTTGCAAAACCACGAGTGTTAACAGATTTAAAGGTTAAACTGTTTGTATTTACATCAACACCTTTAAGGTTTTCTAAACCATCATAAAAATCGGCAGAGGCCGTGTTTTTAATTTCTTTAAGTCCGAATCTTTCAACAGTAACGGGCGATTCAAAAATGCGTTCTGGAGTTCTTGAAGCAGAAATAACCACTTCATCGAGCGCATTACCTTCTTTTAAAACAAAGTTAATAACTTGATTATTTGCAGTAACCTTTTGAGTTACTGTTTCAAAACCAACGCTACTTGCTTGAACTGTAAATGGAGGGTTTTGAGAAAAAGTTAATGTAAAATTTCCATCAAAGTCTGAAACTACCCCTGTACTGGTACCAAGGATGATAATGTTAGCACCTGGGATGGGTTGTTTATTTTCATCTGTGACAGAACCTGAAATTGTTGTTTGAGAGTAGGTTAAACCACAAAAAAACAACATAATAATAGGAAAAATTGTCTTCATTTAGTTAAAATTAGTTTAATTATTTAGGCAATATAAAAATAAAATCGCAAAAAACTATGCGTGCATAACATAAATTAGCAAAAAAATGGTATTAAAATTGCGTTTTTGGCAAAATTAAGGTAATAAAAAAATCCCAAAGTTTTAAAGCTTTGGGATTTTATATATAAAAAATCAGGGTCTATTCTACAGTAACAGATTTTGCTAAATTTCTAGGTTGATCTACATTTTTACCTAACATAACTGCAATGTAGTATGATAGTAATTGTAGCGGAATTGTGGTAAGAAGTGGTGAAAGAGATTCTAAGGTTTCTGGAATTTCAATAACGTGGTCTGCAAGTTCTTTTACTTGTTCATCACCTTCTGTTACAATTCCTATAATTTTTCCTTTTCTAGATTTTATTTCCTGAATGTTGCTAACTACTTTTTCGTAATGGCCTTTTTTAGTAGCAATTACAATGATTGGCATGTTTTCATCTATTAAAGCAATAGGGCCGTGTTTCATTTCGGCAGCAGGATAACCTTCGGCATGGATATATGAAATCTCTTTTAATTTTAATGCGCCTTCTAGAGCAACGGGGAAGTTATAGCCTCTTCCTAAATATAAACAGTTAGGAGCATCTTTGTAGATATCGGCTATGTACTTAATATGCGCATCAGATTCTAATGATTTTTCTACTTTACTAGGAATCATTTCTAATTCTAACAAATGGCGTCTAAAATCTGAACTGCTTATAGTTCCTTTTGCTCTAGCTAATCTTAAAGCCATTAATGTTAATACGGTAATTTGCGTTGTAAATGCTTTGGTTGATGCTACTCCTATTTCTGGGCCTGCATGGGTATAAGCACCTGCATCGGTTTCTCTAGCAATAGAAGAACCCACTACATTACATACACCAAAAACAAAGGCGCCTTTAGATTTAGCAAGTTTTATAGCCGCTAGAGTATCGGCGGTTTCACCAGATTGTGAAATGGCTATTAAAACATCATCTTCTCTAATTACAGGGTTTCTGTATCTAAATTCTGAAGCATATTCAACTTCAACAGGTATTCTAGCTAAGTCTTCAAAAATATATTCTGCAACCAAACCAGCGTGCCATGAAGTACCACACGCAACAATAATAATTCTGTTGGCATTGAGGAATTTTTTCATGTTGTCTTCAACTCCTGCCATTTTTATAATAGCTTGGTCTCTTAAAAGTCTTCCTCTGTATGTGTCTGTTATAGCTTTTGGTTGCTCATGAATTTCCTTTAGCATAAAATGATCATACCCGCCTTTTTCAATTTCTTCAAGGTTTAATTGAAGTGTTTGAACATAAGGGTCTACTAAAGAATCGTCTTTAATTTTTCTTATTTTAATGCCTTTATGGAATCTTATAATAGCCATTTCTTCATCTTCTAAATAAATGGCTTCTTTTGTGTATTCTATAAAAGGAGAGGCATCACTTGCAATAAAAAATTCATCTTCACCTATACCAACAGCTAAAGGGCTTCCTAAACGAGCCACTACTATCTCCTCTGGTTTGTTTTTGTCAAAAACAGTTATTGCGTAAGCGCCAATTACTTGGTTTAAGGCAATTTGAACAGCTTTCCCGAGTTTAACGCCTTCTTGTTTTTTTACGTCTTCTATTAAATTTATTAGAACTTCGGTATCTGTATCAGATTTAAAAGTATATCCTCTAGAAATAAGTTCTTGTTTTAAAGATTCGTAGTTTTCAATAATACCATTGTGTATTATTACAAGGTTACCAGAGTTTGAAACATGGGGGTGTGAGTTTACATCATTAGGAACACCATGTGTAGCCCAACGTGTATGACCTATGCCTACATTACCAGTTTTTGTGATTTCTTTTTCTGAAATAGCTTCAAGATCTGCTACTTTGCCTTTGGTTTTTGAAACTTTAAGGTCTTTTCCATCAAATAATGCAATTCCTGCACTGTCATATCCACGGTATTCTAATCGCTTAAGTCCTTCTATTATGATAGGATAAGCTTCGCGGTGTCCTATATATCCAACTATGCCACACATAAGTATTTAATTAATTTGGGTTAATATTAAGTTAATAGCAAAACAAATATGTAAAATAAAAGTTAAACTAAACTAAATTATTATATAAAGTAGTTGTTTTAAACGATGAAATTCAAATAAAACTAAATACTGCCTATTAAAAGTTAGGGGTTAACTTATTTAGGCTCAGTGTAAAAGAGTTTTAAAATCATGCGTTTTTCTTGGTTAGCGCTATTACTTCCGTGTAAAATAGTTCCTTTTGGAGCTAGAACAGTTGCCATAGGAATAGCGGTAACTACATCTTCACTTTTTAAAATTTCAGAATTAGTGGTTAAATTAACATTTGTTGATAGTACTAACCCTATTTTGGTGTTAGTAGAATCGTTAACTAAAATATTGTTTAAATGCTCTGTTAAACGAATTTTAAAATTCTTATTAATGGTATCTCTAACACCAAGACTTATTATTCTTGAGTTTACAGGTTCTGAAGTGTTTTCAGTAACATCAAATAAATAATCTATGGTTTCAGAATTATTCTCAATATCGTAGGCATAAATTCTGTCGTATTTATGATAATCATCAAGTGAGGTTGTTGATGTTTCGTCTTCATAAATAAGTAAATGTGCTTCGTTGATAAGTTTTTTTAAGACATATTCTCCTGTGGATTCATCTTTTAGGTAGTCATCACCATCAGGAATTCTAAATTCATTAAGAAAATCATTCAAGGCTTCTGTTGTTGGAAACAAATCTACAATAGCCATAGACCCTTGACCGCCTTTTAAATAAATTTTATCATCGCCTAAGGTTTTATTAGGTGTTGGTATTACTACCGTATGTTCATTAATAAAAGTATTTAATCTGTTACCACTAAAGTTAAAGCTATAAGTGCTTTGAATTTGTTCTCCAGCATTATCTTCGTCATCACTAGAGTAATAAATTGTTACGCTAGCGTCAGATGAACCGAAATTTAATAACACCATGCTTCCATTTCCACTTATTGCTTCGGCTTTAAAATAAAGGCCTCTGAAATAGTTTTTAAAATTACTAGCATTACTTAATTCTGTTTGTCCTTCTTTACTAATAATTGCAGAGTTCCAAAAGTTGTTATCAAGTTTAATTCTTAGTGCAGGAACACTTATAGTTTCGGTAGTGTCAGAATCTGTTCTAACAACTGTAACTATTGGGTTGCTACTAGGTGTAAATATGGTGTCTTTAATTAATGCGCCTTTAAAGGCATCAAAATTTATTAATGTATTGTCTGTAAGGGCATAATTACTGCTAGGGTCTCCGCTATTTGCATGCGAGTAGTAGTTTTGGCCTTCTTCTAGATTATCTGGGTTAAAATCTCTTAAAAAGTAACCATTTTCATAAATAGATAATTTCATGTTAGAAATTGGGTTACCGTATAAGGAATCGTTTATAGAGTAAGTAGTGTTACCATCGTCATCAATTCCAGTAATTTCACTATAATAAGGCACGCTTAATACTACAGAGTCTATAACTGGGTTTTCTCCAAAATCGGGATCATATGAATTTGGAATTATTTGGGTTATAACACTAGCTGTGGTTGGACCGTATTCTGGGTCATTATAATACCCTAATAAATTAGAAGGCAGTCCGTTTATTTGAACAGAGTCTAGTATTTTATTATATGATACAATAGGTAAAGTATCTACGTCTGTATTAAAATTAGCGTGGTTTCTACCTAAAACATCACTATCAATTATGTTAAAGTCTTTATCACAAGCAATAAACGATATTACAAGCAAAAGAAGAATAACGGGAATTTGAAGGGCTTTAATAGTCTTTTTCATAAATTTTAAAATGAACGTGTTGGTTAGCTTAAAACGGTATTATTAAAAAATGTTGTGTAAGCTTCGCCAAATTCATCTCTATTTTTATATTCTAAAATAGGCTTATCTGATGCTTTTAAGTAAGAGTCTAAAGCTTCTGGAATATTTTCAGAGCCTATAATTAATGCGTCAGAATAATCAATAGCAATTTTCATTAAATTAATATATGAAGGTTCCTCAATGGTTTTTATGGCATCTTCATTTATATTATCAAATTTAATTTTATTAATCATATCTTTATTTAAAGTATCATCAAAACTTTGGTTGTAAACCGAAGTAACAATTTTACTTTCACTAAATAAAGGTTCATCTTTGTAGTATTCTTTTAAATACACAGGTAAAAGAGCGGCTAACCACCCATGAACATGAATAATATCTGGTGCCCAATTTAATTTTTTAACGGTTTCTATTACGCCTTTTGCAAAAAATATGGCACGCTCATCATTATCAGAAAACAGTTGGCCATCTTCATCTGTTAAGGTTGCTTTTCGTTTAAAGTATTCGTCATTATCAATAAAATAAACTTGAATACGTTCTTTAGGAATAGATGCTACTTTAATTATAAGTGGCATATCTAAATCGTTAATTACTAAGTTTATTCCAGAAAGCCTGATAACTTCATGTAATTGATGTCTGCGCTCATTAATATTTCCGTATCTAGGCATAAAAATTCGAATTTGCCCTCCTTGTTGATTTACAAGTCTTGGAGCTTCGAACGACATTGAAGAAATTTCGGTTTCGGGTAAATAAGGCACTACTTCAGATGATACATACAATATCCTCTTATCTTTCATATGTTTGTTTTTGCTGACGTTTTAAAGTCATTTTTAACTAGGAATTAACGATTTTTATTTTTTATAGAAACGTTGTAAGACATGTTAAATTCAAGCCTTACAATTGTAAAATCAAAATAAAAAACACGCAAAAGTACAAAAATTTATGCAAATTGACTGTAAAATCATAAGTTTGCAGGCGTTAATTTTTTATTAAAAGGTGGAAGTTTACTCAGAAAAACAACAAATTATAAAAGCAATTGAGCTTTTAAAGACTAAAAACCAGATTGTAGGTTTAGTGCCCACAATGGGGGCTTTACATGCAGGACATTTAGCTTTGGTAGAGCGTGCTTTAAAAAAGAATAACAAAGTAGTAGTAAGTATTTTTGTAAACCCTACTCAGTTTGATAATAGCGATGATTTAAAAAAATACCCAAGAACTTTAGAGAAAGATGTTGCGCTTTTACAAACACTTTCAAAAGACAAAATATTGGTTTATGCCCCAACTGTTGATGATGTTTATGAGGGAAAAACAGTTTCTGAGTCTTTTGATTTTGATGGTTTAGAGTTTGAAATGGAAGGGAAATTTCGTCACGGACATTTTGACGGTGTTGGTACCATTGTAAAACGACTTTTTGAAATTGTAAAACCGCACAATGCTTATTTTGGAGAAAAAGATTTTCAGCAGTTGCAAATAATAAAAAAACTTGTTGAAAAACACCATATTCCTGTAAAAATAGAAGGTTGCCCCATTTACAGAGAAACTACAGGATTAGCTATGAGTTCTCGTAACACTAGGTTAAAACCAGAGTATTTAGAAGCAGCACCTTTTATTTATAAAACTTTAACTGAAGCCAAAAAAATATTTGGCACGAAAAGTGCTAGTAAAGTAACGGAATGGGTTGAAAACCAGTTTTCTAATCATGATTTATTAGAGTTAGAATATTTTATAATAGCTGATGCTGAAACCCTAAAACCCGTTAAACGAAAATCAAACAAAAAAGTATATAGAGCGTTTATAGCAGTATATGCTGATGATATTAGACTTATTGATAATATCGCTTTAAATTAATTATCTTTGTCACATGCAAATTCACGTAGTAAAATCTAAAATTCACAGGGTTAAATGCACAGGTGCAGACCTTAACTACATAGGTAGTATTACCATTGATGAAGATTTAATGGATGCTGCCAACATTATTGAAGGTGAAAAAGTTCAAATTGTAAATAATGACAATGGTGAACGTTTAGAAACTTATTGTATACCTGGGCCACGAAATAGTGGTGAAATAACACTTAACGGAGCAGCGGCCAGAAAAGTTTCTGTTGGAGATACCTTAATTTTAATTACTTATGCAGTTATGGATATTGAAGAAGCAAAAAAATTTAAACCTTCTTTAGTATTTCCAGATGAGGCAACCAATTTATTAAAATAACATTGAGCCTTAAAACAAAAAGAATACTAAAAATTACACTCCCACTATTACTGGGAGTTTTTTTGGTCTGGTATTCTTTAAAGGCAGTTCCTTTGGCTAAAATTTATGAATATTGGCAAGCTGCCAGTAAAGAATGGGTTTTGCTAGGTGTATTTTTTGGCTTGCTAAGTCATTTGTCTAGAGCATACCGTTGGCGTTTTCAATTGGAGCCTATGGGTTATAACATTAAATTGGGTAACAGTGTTATGGCTGTTATGGCGGCTTATTTAATCAATTACACCATACCCAGAGCAGGAGAAGTAGCTAGAGCTTCTATTTTAACTAATTACGAAGCGGTTCCTTTTGAAAAAGGCTTTGGAACTATTGTAGCAGAACGTATTGCAGACATGCTTGTAATGTTAGGTATCATTACTGTAACACTCTTTCTTCAATTCGATTTTATTTATGGCTTTTTAATAGAAAAATTTAATCCACTTAAAATCATTGTTGGTTTGGTAGGCTTACTTGTGTTAACTTTAATTTTTACCATGTTTATTAAAAAAAGTACTTCTAAATTGGCTTTAAAAATTAAAACATTTGTAAGTGGTTTAATAGAAGGAGCTTTAAGTATTTTTAAAATGAAGAAGAAGTGGGCTTACATTTTTCATACTTTATTTATTTGGGGTATGTACGTGCTTATGTTTTATGTAACATCTTTTGCTTTAAATGAAACTTCTAACATTCCTTTTTCTGCTATTTTAATAGGTTTTATTGCTGCTAGTTTTAGTATTGCCGCTACAAATGGCGGTATAGGTGCTTACCCGTTAGCTGTATATTTAGGGTTTTCACTTTTTGGAATAGCCGAAGCCCCTAGTATAGCTTTTGGATATATTATGTGGGCGTCTCAAACACTTTTAATTATTGTTTTTGGTGGTTTGTCTTTATTTTATCTGCCAATTTATAACAGAATAAAGAAGTAAAAAGAATCAAAATAACTATCAGTTTTTTTAATCTCTTACTTAATTTATTAACTTACGCTTTAAAATATAAACACTTAAATTCATGAAAGTAATTTGCTCCAGTTGGTTGTTTTTATTAACCATTTTTACTTTAAATGCTCAAGTTAAATACGAAAATTTTCAATCTTCAAAATTAGGCGAAGAACGTCAAATTAAAATTCAATTACCAAGAGGTTATAATTCTAATCAAGAAAAAATATACCCACTATTTATAGTGTTGGATGGCGATTATATGTTTGAAGCCGTAGCTGGAAATGCCGATTATTACTCTTATTGGGAAGACATGCCAGAGGCCATAGTGGTTGGTATTAATCAAATAGATAAGCGGTATGACGATTGTATGTACTCAGAACAAAACTCATTACCAATAGAAACAGGAGCTGCTTTTTTTGAATTCATAGGTACAGAGTTAATTCCGTACATAGAAAAAAATTATCGTACAGCTAATTTTAGAGTTGCTGTTGGGCATGGAGAAACCGCAAATTTCATCAATTATTTCTTACTAAAATCTAACCCATTATTTAAGGCATATATAGTTGTAAGTCCAGAGTTGGCACCTCATATGTTAGACTATCTTCCAGAACGATTAAATACTATAGAAAGTAAAATATTTTATTGTTTAGCTTATACTGAAAACGACTCTAAGTCTATTAAACAAATGACAAAGGCGTTAAACAGTGATATAGCTACAATAGAAAATGAAAACTTAACCTATAAATTTAGTAGTTTTGAAGGAGCGTCACATTATTCGGTTCCTGCACATGCCTTACCCAATGCTTTTGAAAGTATTTTTAAAGTTTTTCAGCCTATAAGTAGAAAAGAATACAAAGAAACTATTTTAGAATTAGAAGGCTCTCCAGTAGATTATTTAGTAGAAAAATATGAAACTATAAATGCGCTCTTTGGTATTGAAAAACAAATTTTAATTAACGATTTTAAAGCCATTTCAGCAGCTATAGAAAAAACAGAGCAATATCAGTACTATGAAGATTTAGGTAAAATAGCTAGAAAAGAATATCCAGAAACACTTTTAGGAGGATATTATTTAGGCAGGTTTTATGAAGAAGGAGGCGAACCAAAAAAAGCAATGCGCACATACCAATCTGCTTATACTTTAGATGAAATAGCAGGAATAACAAAAGATTTAGTGCTTGAAAGAGCAGATGCAATTAAAAGAGACTTTGGGTATTAATGGCAAAAATTAAAACAACCTTTTATTGTCAAAATTGTGGAGCACAATATGCTAAGTGGCAAGGGCAATGTAACGCCTGTAAAGCGTGGAATACCATTGCAGAAGAACTTATTCAAAAACCAGAAAAAAGCGATTGGAAAGTATCAGCACCCGCTTCTGGTTCAAAACGCATTGCTAAGCCTCTTAAAATAAATGAAATTAATATTTCTGAAGATGCTAGACTAGATACTTTAGATGCCGAATTTAATAGAGTTTTAGGTGGAGGTATTGTGCCAGGGTCACTTGTTTTGTTAGGAGGAGAACCTGGAATAGGAAAAAGTACGTTACTACTTCAAATTTCTTTAAAACTTCCTTATAAAACGCTTTATGTTTCGGGCGAAGAAAGCCAAAAGCAAATAAAAATGCGTGCAGAACGCATTAACCCAAACAATAATAATTGTTATATTTTAACAGAAACCAAAACACAAAACATCTTTAAACAAATAGAAAGTTTAGAGCCAGATGTTGTAATAATAGATTCTATTCAAACACTTCATAGCGATTATATTGAATCGTCTTCAGGAAGTATTTCACAAATAAAAGAGTGTACTACAGAGTTAATAAAGTTTGCTAAAGAAACCGCAACCCCAGTTATTCTTATAGGGCATATAACCAAAGATGGCCATATTGCGGGACCTAAAATTCTAGAACATATGGTAGACACCGTTTTACAGTTTGAAGGAGACCGCAATCATGTATTTAGAATTTTAAGAGCCAACAAGAATAGATTTGGTTCTACGCATGAACTAGGAATTTATGAAATGCAAGGTTCTGGTTTAAGAGAAGTTTCTAACCCTAGTGAAATTCTAATTTCTAAAAAAGATGAGGTGTTATCTGGAAATGCTGTAGCGGCAACTTTAGAAGGTATGCGTCCTTTAATGATAGAAGTTCAAGCCCTAGTAAGTACTGCTGTGTATGGTACTCCACAACGGTCTGCAACAGGCTTTAATGCTAAAAGGCTTAATATGCTTTTAGCTGTTTTAGAAAAAAGAGCTGGTTTTAGGTTGGGGGCAAAAGATGTGTTTTTAAACATAACAGGAGGCATTACAGTAGATGATCCTGCAATAGATTTAGCCGTAGTAGCCGCCATTTTATCATCAAATGAAGATGAAGCTCTACCGCATAATTATTGTTTTGCTGCCGAGGTTGGCTTATCTGGAGAAATTAGACCAGTACAGCGGGTTGAACAACGTATTTTAGAAGCAGAAAAGCTTGGGTTTTCTTCAATTTTTGTTTCTAGTTACAACAAAATTTCACTAAAAAATCTTAAAATTAAAATTCAACTTATTTCAAAAATTGAAGATTTAGTAAGCTTAATTATGTAAAAATTTGAATAAAATAACGATGTTCAAATTAGTTTTTCGTCGAGTATTTTTGCGTTTAATCGATAAAAATACCTGTTTTTATTAGGATTTTAACAAAGCATGCACTAATATTGTAATATTAAATATTGGATAATTACAGTTTGTATTCTGATTTTCAATATTTTAAGCGTTTCCCTCAAGCGTAATTAATCCGTTTTATTAGAAGGTTTTGTTTTATAGTGCAGGAATTTTACCAAAGCTATAAAAATTTAACCATGAAAAAATCCCTTAAATTCAACATATTATTTCTAATAGTATGTTTTGGAATTAACACATTCTCTGCTCTAGGGTTTAGAAATTCACATTTTTTAGATTCACTAAAAATTAACAAAGAAAAAAGTACTACAGAGCACAAACATTCTACCGCTTTAAATTTTAAGAATGCTATTCCGTTAACAGCCATTAATTTAGAAGATGTAAAGGCAGGAGAAAAGGTATTGTATTCTAAAGCATTGCAATATCAAAATAACCATTATGACCTTATTCTTACTATTTTAAATATTAATGGTTCTTATACGGTAGACTGCACTAATGAGTTAAGAGTGAGTTCGTTTAACTCTAGTAATGATGATTATGTAACATATTCGTTTGATTTGGTAGAAACAGGAAGTGTTACACCGTCAACGCCTAATGGTACGCCAGCTATAATAAAAAATGTTGTTTTAGAATCTAGAGATATAGATACTAGAAGCAACCGAAATTTCACTGAAATTTCAGGATTTAATCCATATACAGTTACTTCAAAAATCACCCCTTATTTAAGCTCTACAACCTATTTAGAACAAGCAGGGTTTGTTAATGGGTCTAATCCGGTAGGATTTACATTATATAGGTTAAACCCAGCATTGGTAGCCCCAATAGATGATTGGATTTTAGAACCAGCAGACATAGATGTGCATGGTGATGATACCAATTTTTACTTGTTTATGGAGTTTGATCAATTCTCACATGTAGATTTGTTATACGGTGCCACAGGAACAGAAACATCTACTTGGGTAAGACTAATAAATTTTGGTATTTCTTCTAAATCTAGTTTTAATGATGCCATAGCACTTAATACAATATCATCAGACAATTAATCTCTATCCCTTAAACTATAACCTATGAAAAAATTAATACTATTAAAATTATTATTTGTAATATTTTTTTTAGAAACAAATAGTTCTTTCGCGCAATATTGTCAACCAAATAATATTGGTAATTACAGTACCTTTTATATTTCAAATGTTTCGTTGGGAGATATAAATAATTCAAGTACAGGTTCAACAGGAGGGTACACCTATTATTCTTCAGTACCAGCAACCGATATTATGGTAGGTGAAACTATTACAGGAACAGTAACTGTTACACTTAATGGTTGGAATAAAAACAAGCACAAATTAATTGTTTGGATGAATTTTAATAATTCAGATGACGATTTTGAAGATGCAGGAGAAGAATTTACGTTTACACTACAAGATAAATCTTATACTAGTGGTTTAAAAACTATAGACGTTCCTATTTCAATACCAGTGCCTAGTACTGCTCAACTAGGTAGTTCTGTTATGAGAATCGGGTTTAGGGAAAAACAAAGTAGTAATTACACATCATGTGATTTTAAGTATAAAGCGGGTGAAGTAGAAGATTATAATATAAACTTTATTTCAGAAGATGGTTCAGATTCATCAATTATTACAGATCCAGAATATTCAGAGCCAATAAATATAGGTGGATGGAGCACCTATTATATTTCTAAAGTAAATATAGGTTCTATTGATAATTCAACCTCAGGAAGCACAGGAGATCATACATATTATTCATCAGAAGATAGAGCAGAGGTTACTGTAGGGGAAACATTAGAAGGAACTGTAGAGGTAACCCTTAATGATTGGAATGAACAAACCAACACAATTCCAGTCTGGATGAATTTCAATGAAGCAACCGATGATGATTTTGAAGACAGTGGAGAACGGTTTTTGTTTACTTTTAATGCTAAAAATTATAGTGATATTAAAAATGAAAAAAACAGAAAAACAGTTCAAATACCTATAAGTATAGATGTACCAAGTACTGCAAGTCTAGGGAACTCAGTAATTAGAATTGGATTACGCAAAGGGTCTAACACAAATTTCTCATCAACAAATTATAATTATAGTTCTGGAGAGGTAGAAGATTATAATATTGTTTTCAAAGCTAGTGGTAGTTTACCATCAGGGGGCTCGGGTTCTGCAGGAATTGTTGATTTTGACGGTGATGGTATTGTTGATATTATAGATGTAGATGATGATAATGATGGTATTTTAGATTGTGTTGAAAAGGGAGTGACCAACGGAACCATATCTGAAGTATTTACATTAAGTGGAACAGCGGCAGAAATATCAGATACAGAGTTTAAGCTTACCAGTGCAGTAAATACTCAAGCTGGAGCAGCAATAATAAATGACAGAATTAATTTTAATAATAGTTTTTCATTTTCATTTGATGCTTATCTTGGTAATAGTGATAATGGTGCAGATGGTATGGCTATTATTTTTCACGATGACCCTGCAGGCACATCGGCTGTTGGAGCTACAGGAGAAGGTATGGGAGCAAGTGGCATTAAAAATGGTATTGTTTTAGAACTAGATACCTATTATAATTCCTCTCGTGGAGATATTACAAATGATCATGGAATGATTTGGGATTCCGATAACCAATCGGGTTCAGGCTTGTTAACTACAGCTACAGATTTAGGAAATTTAGAAGATAATAACTGGCATACGGTTGTAATTAATTGGAATGCAGACACCAATACAATTAGTTATTATGTAGATAGTATTCTGGCTGGGTTATATACAGGAGATTTAATTAATAATTATTTTGGAGGAAATAATCTCGTGTATTTTGGTTTTTCAGCTTCTACAGGAGGTTCAGTAAACACACATAAAGTTCGTTTTAATAGTGTTTGTGATATTCCTTTATTTATTGATGATGATAATGATGGTTTAGCAAATCATTTAGACATAGATAGTGATAATGATGGTATTCCAGATAATGTTGAAGCACAATCTACTTTAGGATATGTATTACCTAGCGGTACTTTAAATATTACAGGTTCTTATGTTGGATTATGGGATAATTACGGAACAGGTTTAGTGCCAGTAGATACCGATGGAGATGGTATTCCAGACTATTTAGATTCAGATTCAGATAATGATGGTAAGCCAGATATAACTGAAAACGGTATGGCAAACACTTATGCCGCTGCCGATGTTGATAAAGATGGATTAAATAATGCCTTTGAAACCAATGGAGTAAATGATACTGTTTTAGATGTAAATGAAGATATTGAAGATCCAACAGATTTATCAATTTTACCAGATATAGACGGAGATTTGTCAACTGGTGGAGATTTAGATTATAGAGATTTATTTGATACTAACCCACCAATATACGCATCTATAGATTTTGATGGTGTTGATGATTACCTATCAACAAACTCATTTATTGATGGACTAGGCAATGTTACTATAATGGCATGGGTAAAAACAGATGCTGGTAACGCTGCCAATATAACTATTGCAGGCGAAGACACAGGCTGTAAACTATGGTTACAAAACGGAAACCAACCAACCTTTACAATTACAACACAAGGCAACTCTGCTAAAACTATTGGAGCTAGTGCTATAAATTATGATGAGTGGCATCACATTACAGGTACGTACAACGGCAGTACTGGAGCTATAGAATTATATGTTGATGGAGAATTAATAGATTCATCAAATGTAGGAAGTTCAGGAGCTGTAATTGAAAACACAGCAGATGCTAATGGTAATTTTGAAATAGGAAGGTGTTCTACAGATAACGTTTCAAATAAAGAATATTATAAAGGTGATATTGATGAAGTAAGAGTGTTTAATGTAGCATTAACTAGTGAACAAATAGGAATGATGGTGTATCAAGAAATTGAAGAAAACTCTGGAGTAGTTGCAGGAACTGTTATTCCCAAAAATATAGGAGATTCGCCTACCGGTAGTACAATACCTTGGACTAATTTAATAGCTTACTACCCAATGACCAATATAAAATCAGGTAAAACATTAGATTATTCTAATAATAATAATGGGTTATATATACATAATATTTCTACAATTCAAGAGCAAACAGCCCCAATGCCTTATAAAACCAAATCAGATGGAAGTTGGACAAGTGCTAGCACATGGTTGTATGGAGATGTTTGGGATATAACAGATGTTAGTACTAATAAAGAATGTAGCATAGTAAAAATAGAAAATGATGTTACAACCTCAGATTCACACAAAACATTGGGTTTAATTATAGATTCAAATAAAACACTTACAGTAAATGGAGATAACCTAATTCAAAACTCATGGTATTTTGAATTAAATGGAACGCTAGATTTAATGGATGATTCTCAATTAATTCAAACAATAGCAAGTGATTTAGTAACCTCTGCCGATGGAAAGATTTTAAGGCGGCAAGAAGGAACACCAAACCCTTACAGGTACAACTACTGGTCTTCTCCAGTGGGTGCAACAGCAGCAACCAGTTTAACCGATAACAATGCTGCAACAAATAACACTAATAATACACCGTTTAGTTTAGATATGTTGAAAGATGAAACCGGGTTTAATGTACAATTTACATCGGGTTACACAGGTAGCGGAAGTATTAGTACCTATTGGTTATATACATTTATGAATGGTGTTACTTATTGGGATTGGGCTCATATTGGTGCTTCTTCAAATATAAGTCCTGGTGTAGGTTACACTCAAAAGGGAACTGGTAATGCCAGTACAGAACAGCAGTATATATTTGAAGGAAAGCCTAATAACGGTACTGTTTTGGTAAGTGTAAGTGATGTAGGAGGAGAAGGTTCAGAAGCCGATGTGTCTAGAACAAGTTGTTTATTAGGAAATCCTTATCCTTCGGCATTAGATATTCACCAGTTTATTGATGATAACGAGGGTGTTATTAAAGGACCACTTTACTTATGGCAGCAATGGAGTGGTAATTCGCATTATTTAAATGAATATAATGGCGGATATGCCGAAGTAACTAAATTAGGCTCCATAAGAGCCTACCAATTTGTAGGTATTAGTGGTGCAAATAATGGCTCACAAGACGGAACACTTGTACCTTCAAGATACCTTCCTGTTGGTCAAGGTTTTGTTGTAGAGGTTATCGCAGATGGAGAAATAGAGTTTAACAACAACCAACGTGTGTTTATTTTAGAAGATGATGCAGATGGATCATATGATAATGGTTCGGTATTTTTTAAGAATACTAAAAGCAAATCAAAAGAAACAACAACGGCAAAAACAGAAGAAACAGAAGAAGAAAACCCTTTTAAAAAGATTAGATTAGAGTTTGCATCTGTATCAGGACCAGACACAAGAAGAGAGTTGCTGTTAGGATTTAGCGATTTAACAACTGATGATTTTGATTATGGATATGAATCAGAATGTAATGAAACTAATAATAACGATTTAAACCTAGATTTTGAAGGAAAGAATATGAACATACAAGCATACGGAGCGTTAACTACTGATAAGGTAGTACCGTTAAACTTTAAATCATCAGGAAATAATTCATTTGAAATAAAAATTACAGAATTAGAAAATTTTGAAGAATCAGAAGAAATTTACTTAAAAGACAATTTAACGGGAGACTATTTTAACTTAAAAGATGGTACGGCATATGGTTTCTCATCAGAACAAGGAAAATTTAATAACAGGTTCGAAATTGTGTTCCAATCTCAACAAAAGTCATTAAGTGTAGAAGAAACAAATTTTGATGAAAACTATGTTTACTATTTAAACAAAGAGCGCAAAATTTATGTAAAGAAACTTAATACATCAGTAAAAAGAATGTCTTTAATAAGTATGAGCGGTCAAACAGTTATGGAATTAACCGATGTTTCAGCTGCAACTTTAAGTAATGGTATTTCAATTCCTAATGTTTCAACAGGTGGTTACGTTGCTTGTTTTAGAACAGATAATAATCAAGTAATTACAAAAAAGATAATAGTAAATTAATATATTAAAAACTCAAAAAAACCAGAACAATGCGTTCTGGTTTTTTTTGTGCCTAAAAATTACCCATATCAGGATAAATTCTTAAATTCGCAACCTTATAAGATTTAAGCATAAATGAGTAGTAAATTTCCTGAATATAAAGGACTTGACTTGCCAAATGTAGCTAATGAGATACTACAATATTGGCAAGAAAATAACATTTTTGAAAAAAGTATAACTTCAAGAGAAGGGCACGAGTCATTTGTGTTTTTTGAAGGGCCGCCTTCTGCAAATGGTTTACCAGGGATTCACCACGTAATGGCACGTGCTATCAAAGATATTTTCTGTAGGTACAAAACTCAAAAAGGTTATCAAGTAAAACGTAAAGCAGGTTGGGACACACACGGGTTGCCAATTGAACTTGGTGTTGAAAAAGAATTGGGTATTACTAAAGAAGATATTGGTAAAACCATT
Organism: Seonamhaeicola sp. S2-3; assembly: GCF_001971785.1. Lineage (NCBI taxonomy): Bacteria > Pseudomonadati > Bacteroidota > Flavobacteriia > Flavobacteriales > Flavobacteriaceae > Seonamhaeicola > Seonamhaeicola sp. S2-3. The sequence goes on from NZ_CP019389.1 coordinate 1,710,830, forward strand.
TCGGTTGAAGATTACAATGCAGCATGTAGAAAAGCAGTGATGCGTTATACAGATGTTTGGAACAACCTTACCGAAAAAATGGGCTACTGGGTAGATATGGAAGATCCATACATTACCTATGAACCAAAATACATGGAGTCTGTTTGGTGGTTACTTAAACAAATTTATAACAAAAACTTGCTTTATAAAGGTTACACCATTCAACCCTATTCACCTAAAGCAGGAACTGGTTTAAGTTCTCATGAGTTAAACCAACCAGGAACCTACCAAGATGTGACTGATACTACTGTGGTGGCTCAGTTTAAAGCAAAACAAGAATCTTTACCAGAGTTTTTAAAAAATGAAGGTGATATTCACTTTTTAGCATGGACAACCACACCTTGGACATTGCCAAGTAATACCGCACTAACAGTTGGTCCAAAAATTGACTATGTATTGGTAAAAACATTCAATCAATATACATTCAAGCCCGTAAATGTAGTGCTTGGTAAACCTTTAGTATCAAAACAATTTGCTGGTAAATTCAAACAAGTTGAAGATACTGCTGAATTAAATAGTTATAAAGAAGGCGATAAAAAAATACCATACTTCATAGTAAAAGAATTTAAAGGCGCTGATTTAGTAGGTGTTACTTATGAGCAATTAATGCCATACGTATTACCAAATGACAACCCAGAAAATGCCTTTAGAATAATTTCTGGCGATTTTGTAACTACCGAAGACGGTACAGGTATAGTACACACAGCACCAACATTTGGTGCCGATGATGCCTTGGTAGCAAAACAGGCTACACCAGAGGTGCCACCAATGTTAATAAAAGATGAAAATGATAATTTGGTGCCATTAGTAGATTTACAAGGGCGTTTTCGTCCAGAAATGAAAGAACTTGCTGGTAAGTACGTTAAAAATGAATATTACGATGATGGCGAAGCTCCAGAACGTTCTGTTGATATAGAAATTGCCATAAAATTAAAAGAAGAAAATAAAGCCTTTAAGGTTGAAAAGTATAAACACAGCTACCCAAATTGTTGGCGTACCGATAAACCAATTTTATACTATCCTTTAGATTCTTGGTTTATTAAAGTTACCAATGTTAAAGATAGAATGCATGAGCTAAACCAATCTATTAACTGGAAACCAAAAAGTACCGGAGAAGGTCGTTTTGGTAACTGGTTAGCAAATGCAAATGATTGGAATTTATCACGCTCGCGTTATTGGGGTATTCCGTTACCAATTTGGAGAACAGAAGACGGTAAAGAAGAATTATGTATTGGTTCTGTTGAAGAATTAAAAGCTGAAATGCAAAAAGCGGTTAAAGCAGGTGTTTTAGCCGAAGATATTTTTGCCGATTTTGAATTAGGCAACATGAGTGATGATAACTACGCCAAATTAGATTTACATAAAAATATTGTAGATAAAATTACGCTAGTATCACCATCAGGAAAACCAATGAAACGCGAGAGCGATTTAATTGACGTTTGGTTTGATTCTGGTTCTATGCCATATGCACAATGGCACTACCCATTTGAAAATAAAGAACTAATTGATGAAGGCACAACCTATCCTGCCAATTTTATTGCAGAAGGAGTAGACCAAACACGCGGTTGGTTTTATACATTACATGCTATTGGTACCATGGTGTTCGATTCTGTAGCCTATAAAAATGTAGTGTCTAACGGATTGGTTTTAGATAAGAACGGACAAAAAATGTCTAAACGTTTAGGAAATGCCGTTGACCCATTTGAAACATTAGGAAATTACGGGGCAGATGCTACCCGTTGGTACATGATTTCAAACGCTAACCCTTGGGATAATTTAAAATTTGATATTGATGGTATTGAAGAAGTAAAACGTAAATTCTTCGGAACACTTTACAATACCTATTCATTTTTCAGCTTATATACAAATCTTGATAATTTTAACTATTCTGAAGATGATATTCCATTAGCTGATAGACCAGAATTAGATAGATGGATTTTATCAGAGTTACATACACTTATTAAAAAAGTAGATGCTTTTTATGCCGATTATGAGCCTACAAAAGCAGCAAGAGCTATATCAGACTTTACACAAGATTATTTAAGTAACTGGTTTGTGCGTTTAAGTAGAAGGCGTTTCTGGAAAGGCGATTACCAAACCGATAAAATTTCGGCATACCAAACACTTTATACGTGTATGGAAACCATTGCTAAATTAGGAGCGCCAATTGCACCATTCTTTATGGATAAGCTGTATTTAGATTTAAATTCAGTAACCAAAAAAGAAACTTTTGAAAGTGTACATTTAGCTAATTTCCCGGTTTTTGATGAAAGTTATGTTGATAAAAGTTTGGAGCGAAAAATGGAAAATGCCCAAACAATATCCTCATTAGTTTTATCGTTAAGAGCTAAGGAGAAAATTAAAGTACGACAGCCACTTCAAAAAATAATGATTCCTATTGACAGTGAGCAACAAAAGGAAGAAATATTGGCGGTTTCAGATTTAATTAAGCACGAGGTTAATGTAAAAGAAGTAGAGCTTTTAGAAGATGCTTCTGATATTTTAGTGAAGCAAATTAAACCTAATTTTAAAGCTCTAGGACCTCGTTTTGGAAAAGACATGAAGCTTATTGCAAACGCCATTAAAGCGTTTAGTGCAGATGATATTAAAAAAATTGAACAAACTGGTGAAATTCAGGTTGATATTAATGGAAAAAATATTATTTTAGGGCTCGATGATGTAGAAATTGCATCTCAAGATATTGAAGGCTGGTTAGTTGCCAATGAAGGCACTTTAACAGTTGCCCTAGATGTAACCATTACTGATGATTTGCGAAGCGAAGGAATTGCGAGAGAACTTATTAACCGAATTCAAAATTTACGTAAAGATTCAGGGTTTGAAGTAACAGATAGAATAGATGTAAAACTTCAAAAAGACGAGCATATAGTAAATGCTATAGGCTCTAATATGGGTTATATTAAAACGGAAACATTGGCTGATGAGCTTGAAATAATTGATAAATTAGATAACGGTATTGAAATTTCATTTGATGATGTAAATACTAAATTGTTTATTCAAAAACATTAAAATTATGGGAACAACAAACGTAAGATATTCTGATGCCGAACTAGAGGAATTTAGAGTAATAATTCAAGAAAAAATAGATAAAGCACAACATGATTTAGAACTAATTAAAAGTGCTTATATGAATGATCATAACAACGGTACAGATGATACGTCTCCTACTTTTAAGGCTTTTGATGAAGGTAGCGAAGTTATGAGTAAAGAATCTAATTCGCAGTTAGCTATCCGTCAGGAAAAATTTATTCGCGATTTAAAAAATGCTTTAATTCGTATAGAAAATAAAACCTACGGAATATGTCGTGTTACAGGAAAACTAATCAATAAAAAAAGATTAGAGTTAGTGCCTCATGCTACATTGAGTATTGAGGCTAAAAACATGCAGAAGTAAATGAAATGTATATAATTTTTATAAAACGTCTCGTTTAAAACCGAGACGTTTTTGTTTAATAGTAGCTATGTCGCTAAAAAAATCCATCATACTCATCATCATTATTTTGCTTATAGACCAAATAAGCAAAATATATATAAAAACAAACTTTCAGTTACAGCAAAGTGTTACGGTTTTTAGTTGGTTTCAAATATATTTTATTGAAAATGATGGAATGGCTTGGGGTACTAAAATAAGCGATTTTATCCCTTTTATAAATGATAGGTCTGCCAAAGTAGCTTTAACCTTGTTTAGGGTTGTGGCTATTTTTGGTATTGGTTATTGGCTTTATGATGTAACCCAAAAGCACAAACCTAAGGTGCTAATAGTAGCTATTGCATTAATATTTGCAGGTGCTATGGGTAATATTATAGACTCGGTTTTTTACGGGGTTATTTTTAATGATAGCTATAGTCAAATAGCAACATTTTTACCAGAAGAAGGAGGCTATGATGGTTTACTGCATGGTAAAGTAGTAGATATGCTTTATTTTCCGTTATGGAAGGGGTATTTACCCGAGTGGTTACCTTTTTTTGGGGGCAAATTTTTTACGTTTTTTGAACCAGTTTTTAATGTGGCCGATGTAGCTATTAGCACCGGTTTTGTAATGCTAATTGTTTTTAATAAAAAGGCGTTTCCTAAAAAAGCTTTGTAAGCATAAATTCATTAAGTAATTATCTTTTTAGTTATTAGAAAATGAGTATTTAAAGATACTCATTGTGAGAATTGTGAAAAGTTTTTTTAGAGAGTAAACTTATTTGATTCTGCAAGGGTTAAAAGCGTACTAATAACTGAATTCAGAATAAATTAAAAAAACTTATAAACTTGTTTAGGGGTTACACAATAATCAAGTTTTACATCACCTTCAAAAACATTATCAATTTCATCTTCAGCTTCAAAAAAAGACACCCCTATTTTTATGGTTTCGGGTTTGCAGTTGATTAAAAACCTATCGTAAAACCCTTTACCATAACCAACTCTATTACCTTGTTTATCAAATGCTAAAAGCGGAATAAAAACAACTTCAATTTTATTGTTTTCTATTTCAATACCATCAACAGGCTCCGGAATGTTGTAATGATTCTTTTTAATTTTTGTGCTATCTGTCAATAAAAAATGTGTCATAGTACCGGTTTCAAAATCACTTTTTGAAATAAGTATGTTTTTGTCTTTACCAGATAGAATACTTAAAATATAATCGGTTTGTACTTCTTTTTGTTCTTCAATAGCTAAAAAAATATGATAAAATGAATGATTCCAAATAGGTAAATTAATAAGGTTATTGGCAATAGCAATGCTTAATTCATCTATATCATTTAAAGATAAATTTTTCCTAAGGGTTTTATATTTTTTACGTAATTCAGTTTTTGTCATTCAATTTGGTGCTAATATGAAAAAGAGCATCACCTTGGTATACAATAGGCGATTGGTTTACGTTAATAATATGTCCGGCATTAGGCGATTTTACAAAGTAATTTAGTTTACCGTAGGGGTCTGTAATATTGCCTAATAAATCTCCTTTTTTAACCGTAGAATTTATGTTAACAGCTGGTTTAAACATACCAGAATATTTAGCTCTTATCCACTTGCTGTCTTTAATAAAAACGCAAGCTTTTTTAGGGCTAGAAGTCTTAAATTTAGAGTTAAGCATGCCTAAATGTTTAAGCACACGTTTAGAGCCATTAACGCCAGAGTTGGTAACAATATCATCAATATGAAATGATTTTCCTCCTTCAAAAAGAAGTAATGGTTTGTTTAATTTGTAGCAAGCGTGCCTAAAGGATTTATTTAGGTTTTTAGAATATAAGACAAACGGAGCGCCAAATATTTTGGCAAGTTGTTTTAATTCTATATTACCTTCAGCCACACGAATTTGAGGAGCATTAAACCTGCCCGAACCACCCGTATGGAAATCTATAATATAATCTACGTGCGGTACCACATCATTAATTAATTTATATGCAACTCTGCTAGCTAAAGAGCCTTTAAGACTTCCGGGGAACACTCTGTTTAAATCTCTTCCGTCTGGAAATTCTCTAGACAGGTTAATAAAACCAAAAATATTGATAACTGGAATGCAAATAATAGTACCACGTTTAGGTTTATTTATGCCCTTTGCTACTAATTGACGAACAATTTCTACACCGTTAACTTCATCACCATGAATACCAGCTGTAAACAATACGGTTGGTCCGGGTTTTTTAGAGCGTTCAATAATAACAGGAACATTAACTGATGTTGAGGTATGTAAATTAGCTACATCAAAATTTACTTCTTTGCTTTCTCCTGGAGCTATAGTTTCATTAAGTATGGTTAAGATGTCTTTTTCAATACTCATATGTTAATTACATTCTGTTATAGACTTAGTGTCTGTTTCTTTCAATATAGGTAATTATACTTCTAGCAATATTTTTACCAGTTGCGGTTTCAATGCCTTCTAAACCTGGTGTAGAGTTTACTTCTAAAAGTAACGGGCCTCTGCCAGATTGTAGCATGTCTACACCGCAAACAGGGAGTTTTAAAGCTCTAGAAGCTTTCATGGCAACTTGTATTTCTGCTTCGCTAAGTTTTACAATTTCTGCACTGCCACCTCGGTGTAGGTTAGATCTAAATTCGCCTTCTTTTCCTTGTCGTTTCATAGCACCCACTACGTGGCCGTCAACAATTAGGGCACGTAAATCGGCGCCTTTGGCCTCGGCAATATATTCTTGAACAAGTGCTCGTGCTTGTAAGCCATTAAAAGCTTCTAATACAGATTCTGCTGCATTTTTGGTTTCGGCTAAAACAACACCTAAACCTTGTGTACCCTCTAATAGTTTAATAATTACAGGTGTGCCACCTACATGCGATAACACTTTTTCAATATCTCTAGAGTAGTTAGTAAACACTGTTTTAGGCATGCCAATACCCGCTTTAGAAAGCCGTTGAAAGCTACGTAATTTATCTCTTGAGCGAATAATAGCATCTGAAGTAACCGATGTAAAAACATTCATCATTTCAAATTGCCGTACAACAGCACACCCAAAAAAAGTTACAGAAGCGCCAATTCTAGGAATGATAGCATCAACGTAATCTAAATAACGGTCTTTATAATATATGGTTGGCTTTTCTTTTTCTATTATAAGGTCGCATTTTAACGGGTCTATTACTTCCATGTCATGGCCTCTGTTTTCGCCCTCTTCAATAAGCCTAATTGTAGAATACAAGTTAGCGTTTCTAGAAAGAATAACTATGTTCATATGGTTTGGTATTATAAGAAACGTTTTCTAAATCTACATCAACTATAAATTTTTTACTTAGAAATTGCCTGCCTATTAAAACGGGAAACCTCATATCGTCTCTAGTGCTTAAAGTTAAGTTAATCTTGTAGGTTTTGCCAAAAAAAATAGCATCAGATTTCACCTTATATCTATTTTCTTTAAAACCATTACTGCTTTTTACGTTTGTTAAAGAATAAGATTCAAAAATAATTTCGGTTTTACCAAAGTTTTGATGCACATCGCTATTAAAAATACAAAGTAAAGCGTGGTCTATTTCTATAATTTCAGAACAATGAATTGCAGAGGTGTATGCACCTGTATCTATTTTAACATCAATATTGTAGAGTTCCAGTTTAGGAAAATCTATTTTGTCAATTCTCCCAATAATTTTTTTATTCATTAGCGGTTTTAAAAAGTGGCGCAATGTAGTAAATAAGTCAATGCAAAATTTTAGTTTTATTAAAATTTAATCATACAAAATTTAATAATTACCTTTGAGATAATGGATGAACCTACCCTAGATATTCAGCTAAAAACATTGCCCAATGCACCGGGCGTGTATCAGTATTTTGATGCAGAAGGTACTATTATTTATGTGGGAAAAGCCAAAAACTTAAAAAAACGCGTAAGTTCTTATTTTACCAAAACACATGATAATGGTAAAACCAGGGTGTTGGTTAAAAAGATTGCCAAAATTAAGCACATTGTTGTAGAAACCGAAACCGATGCTTTGTTGCTAGAAAACAACTTAATAAAAAAGCATAAGCCACGGTATAATGTCATGCTGAAAGACGACAAATCTTACCCGTGGATTTGTATTAAAAACGAGCGTTTTCCAAGGGTTTTTTCTACCAGAAGGGTTTTTAAAAATGGCGGCGAGTACTTTGGGCCATACACTAGCGGAAAAACAGTGCATACCTTGTTAGATTTAATAAAAGGTTTATATCCGTTGCGTACATGTAATTATGATTTAGCTGCCGAAAAAATTGAGGCAGGTAAATATAAAGTGTGTTTAGAATATCATTTAGGGAACTGTAAAGGTGCTTGTGAAGGAAAAGAAACCGAAGTAGAATACAGTAAAAATATAAAAGCTATAAGGCAAATTTTAAAAGGTAATTTTAAAGATTCTCTACAACAATTTAAAAGACAAATGAAACAACTTGCAGAAGACATGTTGTTTGAAGAGGCTCAAAAAATAAAAGAAAAAATTGAAGTTTTAGAAAACTATCAAGCACGTTCTACCATAGTAAACCCTAAAATTAGTAATGTAGATGTGTTTTCTATTATGAGTGATGAAACCTATGGTTACGTGAATTTTTTACAATTATCTTACGGTTCTATTATAAGATCGCATACTTTAGAAATTAAAAAGAAATTAGAAGAAACCGATAAAGAATTGTTAGAGTTAGCTATAACCGAAATTAGGCAGCGGTTTCATTCAAATTCAAAAGAAATTTATGTGCCTTTTGAGGTTGATATAGGTGAAAATATTAAAGTAACCATCCCTAAACTAGGCGATAAAAAACACATTCTAGATTTATCGCTTCGCAATGCGAAATATTATAGAATAGAGCGTTTTAAGCAAGATAAAATTGTAGATCCAGATAGGCATGCTAACCGTATTATGGCACAAATGAAGGCCGATTTACGTTTATACGAAGAACCACGCCATATAGAATGTTTTGATAATTCAAACATACAAGGAACTAATCCTGTAGCTGCCTGTGTAGTGTTTAAAAACGGAAAACCTAGTAAAAAAGATTACCGTCATTTTAATATAAAAACGGTTGAAGGACCAGATGATTTTGCCTCTATGGAAGAGGTGGTTTACAGGCGTTATAAACGTTTGTTAGATGAAGATAAGCCTTTGCCTCAACTTATAATTATTGATGGAGGTAAGGGGCAACTCTCTTCAGCCTTAAAAAGTTTAGATATTTTAGGGTTAAGAGGTAAAATAGCCATTATAGGAATTGCTAAACGTTTAGAAGAATTATACTATCCAAATGATCCAATTCCTTTATATTTAGACAAGAAAAGTGAAACATTAAAAATTATTCAGCAATTGCGTAATGAAGCGCACCGTTTTGGTATTGAACATCACCGTAATAAGCGCAGCAAAAGTGCGTTAAATACAGAGTTAGAAACCATTCCAGGTATTGGTGAAAAAACGGTGGTAGAGTTGCTAAAACATTTCAAATCGGCTAAACGGGTAGCTAATGCTAAGTTAGATGAACTAGAGGCTGTAATTGGAGTGTCAAGAGCAGAAAAGGTTTATAATCATTATCATGTAAAACAAATTTAAAACTTGAAAAAACAAAGCTTTATATTTCTAGTATTCCTTCTTGTTTTCGTTTCCGCGAAAGCGCAAATTTATACACAAGAAAAAGAAACTAAAAAAGTAGGTTTGGTTTTAAGTGGTGGTGGCGCCAAAGGTTTAGCGCATATTGGCGTGTTAAAAGTTATTGATAGTTTAGGTGTAAAAGTAGATTATGTAGCAGGAACTAGTATGGGGGCTATTGTTGGGGCGTTGTACGCTTCTGGGTACTCTGGTAAACAGCTAGACTCTATTTTTAGGGTAGCCGATTTTGAAAATATTATTATTGATAACTTACCCCGAGCATCAAAAGGTTTTTTTGAAAGGAATAACGATGAAAAATATGCTGTAAAACTGCCTTTTAATGATTATAAGTTAAAGTTACCTTCAGCACTATCAAAAGGACAAAACACATACAATTATTTATTAAAATTATTGCTTCATGTTAATAATGTAGAAGATTTTAGTGAACTGCCTATACCGTTTTTTTGTATTGCTACTAATATAGAAACAGGCAAACAAGTCATGCTAGAAAAAGGTAATTTAACTCAAAGTGTTATGGCTAGTGGAGCATTACCAACCCTGTTTCAGCCTGTTACTTTAAATAATCAACTTTTAATTGATGGAGGTGTTGTAAATAATTATCCAATTGATGAGCTTAGAGCAAAAGGTATGGATGTTATTATTGGGGTAGATGTACAAGATGGACTCATGGATAAAAATGAATTAACATCGGCTCCAGATGTATTGCTTCAAATTAGCAATTTCAGAACTATAAAAGATATGGAGGTAAAGTCTAAAAAAACAGACATTTACATAAAACCAAATATTAAAAATTACAACGTCGTGTCTTTTGATGCAGCAAAACAAATAGTAAATTTAGGTAGTGTAGCAGCGTTAAAAAAACAAGAGGAGTTGAAAGCCTTAATTGAAAAGCAGACTAAAAATACTAATAAAACCCAGTTAAAACCTTATGTAAAAGATAGTGTTGTTATTAATGAAATTTCAATAAAAGGTTTAAAAAACTATACTAGAGCTTATGTTTTAGGTAAGTTAAAAATTAAAAGTAATACAAAAATTAGCTATTCTGACTTAATAGAGGGCGTTAACAATTTAATTGCAACAGAAAATTTTGATTCGTTTGAATATCAATTAAAATCATCAGAAAATGATGGTTTCAATTTTCATGCTAACTTAAAAGAAGCAGAAATAACTACATTTTTTAAGTTTGGAGTACACTATGATAACTTATACAAAAGTGGAGCTATAGCAAATATTACTAAAAAAAGATTTTTGTTCAATAATGATATCGCTTCCTTAGATGTGGTGTTAGGAGATAATGTTAGATATAATTTTGAATATTTAATAGATAAAGGTTTTTATTGGAGTATTGGTTTACGTTCTAGATTTAATAATTTTAATAGAAATATAAGTGCACAATTGTTATTAGATGATTCTGAAATTGATGCTATGGGCTTAAATAAAATTGATGTTGAATTGCAAGACCAAACCAATCAATTCTATTTGCAAACCCTTTTTAGAAAAGATTTTGCTTTAAGTATTGGGGCAGAACACAAGCGCTTAGAAATAAGCTCTGAGACACTAGCTACTGATGATGAAGACGAAGACTTTATTTTTGAAAGTACAGATTATGTTAGTTTTTTTGGTGGACTTAAACTAGATACGTATGATGATAAATACTTCCCCAAAAAAGGCATATATTTTAATGGCGATATACATGCTTATCTTTATGCTTCTCGTTTTAACAATAGTTTTGAACCGTTTTCAATAGCTAAGGTAGATATGGGTTATGCGCTTAGTTTATCAAATAAATTGGCGTTTAATATACAAACTAGCGGTGGGTTTAAATTAGGAGATAAAACCACACAAACCTTAGATTTTTCTCTGGGTGGTTATGGCAATAATTTAATAAACAATTTTATTCCCTTTTTGGGGTATGATTTTATTTCACTATCTGGTAATAGTTACGTAAAAGTTTATGCAGGATTAGATTATGAAGTTTATAAAAAACACCATATTACTTTAGAAGGCAATTGGGCAAATGTTGAAGATGATATTTTTGATTCTGGAAATTGGCTTTCGCTTCCAGACTACAGAGGGTATGCTTTAGGTTATGCCATAGATACCTTTTTAGGCCCCGTTCAAGCTAAATATAGTTTCTCTCCAGAAAGCAAAAAAGGTATTTTGTATATAAATTTAGGATTTTGGTTTTAACGTATCGTTAAGGAGTTTTTTTATTTATTTTATCGATATTTGTAAGGATATGAAGTTTTTCTTTAAAGACTTATTACAATTTCTTCACTACCTTATCAAGAGAAATCCTGAATAAGCAGGCATTTTTGTATCTTTATATATAGTTGATATTTAAAGTTTTACAGCTTTTAGTATTTCATTTTAACATTAAAATATTAAAAAAATGCCTTTTTATCACAAATTAGGAAATATTCCGCATAAACGTCATATTCAATTTAAGAAACCAGACGGTAGTTTATATTATGAACAATTGTTTGGTACTATTGGTTTTGATGGTATGTATACCAATAGTTATCATGAGCAACGCCCCACGCAAGTAAAAGAAATCAAAAAACAATACAGTGTTGCACCTAAAATAGCTCTTAAAAACAATATAAAATCATATCGTTTTAAAGGATTTCAAGTAACACCAGAAAACGATTTTTTAGAAAGCCGAAAAACAGTTTTACTAAACAATGATTGTGCTATTGTGTTAGCAGCACCAAAGCAATCTACCAAAAATTATTTCTACAAAAATACCGATGCCGATGAGCTTATATTCATCCATAAAGGCACTGGTAAATTACGCACCATGTTGGGTAATTTAAATTTTAAATACGGTGATTACCTTCTAATACCACGCGGTGTAATTTATAAAATAGACTTTGATACTGAAGATAACAGGCTTTTCATTGTAGAATCTCACCGTCCCATTTATACGCCAAAACGCTATCGTAATTGGTTTGGGCAATTACTAGAACACGCCCCCTTTTGTGAGCGCGATATTCGCAGACCCCAGGAGCTTGAAACCTATAACAAGAAAGGAGATTTTACCATTAAAGTAAAAAAACAGGGCGATATTATAGAAATGGTATATGCATCACATCCGTTCGATGTTGTTGGGTATGATGGGTATAATTATCCGTACGCCTTCTCAATTCATGATTTTGAACCCATTACAGGTCGTATTCATCAACCACCACCAGTACATCAAACTTTTGAAACCGATGCCTTTGTGGTATGTAGTTTTGTACCGCGTTTGTATGATTATCATCCACTGTCAATTCCAGCACCATACAATCATAGCAACATAGATTCTGACGAGGTCTTGTATTATGTTGATGGCGATTTTATGAGTAGAAATGATGTAGAAGCTGGCCATATTTCACTACATCCGGCAGGTATTCCGCATGGGCCGCATCCAGGAGCAACAGAGCGCAGTATAGGTAAAGAAAAAACCGAAGAACTAGCTGTAATGGTAGATACGTTTAAACCATTAATGGTAACAGAAGAAGCCATGAAAATTGCCGATGAAAGCTACCATAAATCTTGGTTAGAGTAAAATTATTAGAAGCTATTTCCCGCTATCCGCTGTATCTTTTTCTCGTACCTCAAAAAAGGATGCCGCTTCTATCGGGGCTAAAACAATTCAACAAAAACAGATAAACTATTATGAGTAAAAAAATAGAATCAGTAAACTACGGTTTAGAAAAAATATTTGAAGGTGCACAAGATTTTTTGCCACTTCTAGGAACAGATTATGTAGAACTTTACGTTGGTAATGCAAAACAAGCAGCACATTATTACAAAACAGCATTTGGTTTTCAATCATACGCCTATAAAGGATTAGAAACAGGAAGTAAAGACACGGTATCTTATGTGTTAAAACAAGATAAAATCCGTTTGGTTTTAACCACACCACTAAATTCTAAAAATCAAATAAATGAGCATATAGTAAAGCATGGCGATGGCTTAAAAGTAATAGCACTTTGGGTAGAAGATGCCAGAAAATCTTATGAAGAAACCACAAGTAGAGGGGCAAAATCTTATATAGAACCTCATGTGGAAACAGATGAACATGGCGAGGTTGTAAAAGCTGGTATTTACACCTACGGAGAAACCGTGCATATGTTTATAGAGCGCAAAAACTACCACGGTGTTTTTATGCCTGGGTTTGTTGAGTGGAAATCAGATTATAAACCAGAACCTTTAGGTTTAAAATATGTAGACCACATGGTTGGTAACGTAGGTTGGGGACAAATGAATACTTGGGTTAAATGGTATGAAGATGTTATGGGTTTTGAAAACTTTTTGTCTTTTGATGATAAACAAATACACACAGAGTATTCGGCATTAATGAGTAAAGTAATGAGTAATGGCAACGGCCGTATAAAATTTCCAATAAATGAACCCGCTGAAGGCAAGAAAAAATCACAAATTGAAGAATATCTAGATTTTTATGAAAGTGCAGGTGTACAACATATAGCTGTAGCTACCGATGATATTATAGCAACCATAAAAGGTATGCGAGCAAGAGGTGTAGAATTTTTATCTACACCACCCGATGCTTATTATGAAGCTGTGCCAGAGCGTTTATTAACGCACAATCATGAGCTGCGTGAAGATATTGAAATCCTAAAAAGTTTAGGAATTATGATTGACGCCGATGAAGAGGGTTACTTACTTCAAATTTTCACAAAGCCAGTACAAGACAGACCCACACTGTTTTTTGAAATAATTCAACGTATGGGTGCGCGTGGTTTTGGAGCAGGAAACTTCAAAGCCCTTTTTGAGTCTATTGAAAGAGAGCAGGCTAAACGCGGCACTTTGTAAAAACGTTTGTAAATGAATACGTTAAAAAACGCCTTCAGTGTATTTTAGAAGGCGTTTTTTATGTAACAAATTATCGTTAAGAACTTCTTACATAAAACAGGCTGTATTGTTTTTTTTATATTTTTGGAATAGTAATTGTAATTTCTTGGGTAAAAACAATAAATAAACGCTTAAGAAGTTAATTACATAACCCAACACGAAATGAAAAAACTACTACTTATATTAACAATAGGCGCATTTCAAACCATATTTGCCCAACAAGAATCTGCCTTTGAACAAGGGGAATGGTTTAAGTTTAGGATGAGCTATAGCGGATGGATGAAAGCTGGAAATGCCACTTTAACTGTAAATGAAACTACTTTAAATAATAAAGAAGTTTATCATGTCGTAGGAAAAGGCTGGACTACTGGTATGATAAAATGGTTTTTTAAAGTAAAAGATAGGTATGAAAGCTATTTTGATAAAAAAACCAATTTGCCGTACAAATTTGTTAGAAAGATTGATGAAGGAGGTTATACTAAAGATATTGAAATAGACTTTGATCAGGAAAAAAACAAAGCATACGTAAATGATAAAAAACATAACAAAAAGTTTGTTATAGATACCAAACCCAATATTCAAGATATGGTATCAACCTTTTATTATTTAAGAAACCATATGGATACCAATAATTTAGAAGTTGGTGATGAGGTGCGAGTAGATATGTTTTTTGATAAAGAAAATTATGGTTTTAAACTAAAGTATTTAGGAGAAGATACTATAGATACAGATTTTGGAGAAATAGAAACCTTAAAATTTAGACCCTATGTTATGGCAGGACGTGTTTTTAAAGAAGAAGAAAGTTTAACGCTATGGGTATCAAAAGACAAAAATAAACTACCTTTGCGCATTAAGGCAGATTTAGCTGTGGGGTCTTTAAGAGCAGACCTTGACGCTTTTAAGGGGTTAAAACACCCGTTCCAAATAGTTGTTAAAAATTAATGGGTTTAGAATCAAATATTACCAACCAACTTAAAGAAAAATACAAGGCAATAGACCAAGATTTAGAAGATCATTTAGAAGGACTACTGCATAGTAAACCCATTACTTATTGGGATTATATTCAAACCGATGCGTTATTAAATCTTCAAATCACAAGAACAGACTTCCCAGATGAAATGGTTTTTATCATGTATCATCAAATCACTGAATTGCTATTTAAAATGATACTTACAGAGATACAGCAAGTAGCAGAAAGTGAACAAATAAAAGAAACTGTTTTTACAGATAAAATAATGCGAATAAGTAGGTACTTTGATGTGCTTACATCATCTTTCAGTATTATGAAAGACGGGATGAGTATAGAACAGTACAACAAATTTAGACAAACCCTTATACCTGCAAGTGGTTTTCAAAGTGCCCAATACAGAAAAATTGAATTTGCTTCAACAGAATTAATAAATCTTATAGATAAACGATTTAGAGATACTATTGATAGAAATTCGTCTTACGAAAACGCCTTTGAACATTTGTATTGGCAAGCTGCAGGAAAAGATTACAAAACTGGAAAAAAAACATATACTTTAACAGTTTTTGAAGAACGATATAAAGAAGAGTTTATTAGATTTACCAAATTTTATTACAAAAACAATCTTTGGTCTAAATTTAAAAGTTTACCCAAAAAAGCACAGCAAAATAAAGCACTAGTAAAAGCCATGCGCCATTACGATTATACGGTTAATATTAAGTGGGTTATGGCACACTATGCAACAGCTAACCATTACTTAAATATAGGCGGTAAAACGGCTGAGGCAACTGGTGGTAGTGAATGGGTAAAATACATGCATCCAAAGTATCAAAAAAGAATATTTTTTCCAGAATTATGGACGAAAAAAGAAATAGAAGATTGGGGAGCAAATATTTAGTACTGTTAGTTCTTGCATTACTTTTTTTTAGTAATTGTAAAGAAGAAAAAAAAGAGGTAATTGAAGAAGAAGTAGCAGTAGTTGAAGAGCCAAAACATGTGTATGAATTTGGATTCAAATTAAACGACTACGTAGTTAAAAGAGACACCATTAAAAGAGGTGATACTTTTGGAGTTATTTTAGAACGAAATAATATAGGCTATCCTAAAATTTTCCAAATAGCAGAAAAAGCCAAAGATACTTTTGATATTAGGAAACTTCAGGTAGGTAAACCTTACACCATTTTATGTTCTAAAGATTCTTTAGAGTTACCACAATCATTTATATATCAGCCTAATAAAGAGGAGTATGTTGTTATTAATTTTAAAGACTCTATTAGTGTATATAAAAGCAGGAAACCTATTAAATATGTAGAAAAAACAGTTACTGGAGTTATTACTAGCAGTATTTCTGAAACGCTAGATGAAAAAGGAGTAAGTCCAGTTTTAACTAATAAGTTAGCAGATGATATTTATGCGTGGACTATAGATTTTAGAAGACTTCAAAAAGGCGATAGATTTAAAGTAATTTATACAGATAAGTATATTGATGATACCATTTATGGTGGTATACATGATGTAAAAGCGGCCTATTTTGAACATAATAAAGAACCTTTCTACGCTTTTCAATTTGAAACAGATTCTGTAAAAGGCATTATAGATTATTTTAACGAAGAAGCAAAAAATTTAAGACGTGCCTTTTTAAAAGCACCTGTTAAATTTAGTCGTATTTCATCACGATATAATTTAAGACGTAGAATAGCAGTTTATGGCTATAAATTGCGTCCGCATAAAGGAACCGATTTTGCAGCCCCAATAGGTACTCCCATAATGGCTACCGCAAACGGAACAGTTACAAAATCTGAGTACAGAGGAGGTAATGGAAACTATGTAAAAATAAGGCATAATGCCACTTATGAAACACAATATTTACACATGAAAAAGCGAAATGTTAAAGTTGGAGATTTTGTAAAACAAGGCGATGTTATTGGATGGGTAGGTATGACCGGAAATACTGGTGGGCCACATGTTTGCTATCGTTTTTGGGTTAATGGTAGGCAGGTAGATCCGTTTAAACAAAAATTACCAGAGGCTAAACCTATTTCAGATTCATTAAAAGTAAAATACTTAGACTATATAAAGCCTATAAAGTATAAGTTAGATAACATTTATTTTGAACCAGAAATAATTGAAGAAGAACAACAAGTACAAACTTTAATAAAACAATCAAATTCATAATATGTCATTACCAACTATTAATCCAACATCTACAGAAGCTTGGAAAAAACTTCAAAATCATTTTAAAGAAGTAAGTAATTTACATATGAAAGATTTGTTTGAGCAAGACAGCAATAGAGCAAACAAATTCACCATAAAATGGGATGATTTTTATGTAGATTATTCTAAAAACAGAATTACAGAAGAAACATTTCAGTATTTATTAGAATTAGCCGATAATGTTAAGCTAAAAGAAGCCATTCAAAGTCAGTTTTCTGGTGAAAAAATTAATCAGACTGAAGGTAGGGCAGTATTGCATACAGCTTTAAGAGCACCAGAATCTGCTGTTGTAACTGTTGATGGAGAAAATGTAATTCCAGAAGTTTATAACGTTAGAAGAAAAATTGAAACCTTTACTAATGAAGTAGTAAATGGAGAAAGAAAAGGTTATACAGGTAAACCTTTTACCCATGTTGTAAATATAGGTATTGGTGGTTCAGATTTAGGACCTGCCATGGTGGTAGATGCATTACAATATTACAAAAACCATTTAACCACTTATTTTGTTAGTAATGTAGATGGTGATCATGTAAATGAAATTATAAAAAAATTAAACCCAGAAACTACACTGTTTGTAGTAGTTTCTAAAACCTTTACAACTCAAGAAACCCTGTCTAACGCCAATACCATAAAAGAATGGTTTTTAAAATCGGGTACGCAAGAAGATATAGCAAAACATTTTGTAGCGGTTTCTACAAACCTTGAAGCTGTAAAAAACTTTGGCATAGACTCTAATAATATTTTCCCAATGTGGGATTGGGTTGGTGGTCGTTTTTCACTTTGGAGTGCTGTGGGATTGTCAATTAGTTTAGCTGTAGGTTATGATAATTATGCTAGTTTGCTTTTAGGAGCCAATAAAATGGATGAACATTTTAAAAATGAAGCCTTTGCAAATAATATTCCTGTAGTATTAGGTTTAATAAGCATATGGTATAATAACTTTTTTAATGCCGAAAGTGAAGCCGTTATTGCATATTCTCAGTATATGAATCAGTTTGCAACCTATTTGCAACAAGGCATTATGGAAAGTAACGGAAAGAGTGTTGATAGAAACGGAAATCCTATTGAATATCAAACAGGAACATTAATTTGGGGAGAACCAGGTACCAACTCACAACATGCGTTTTTCCAATTAATTCATCAAGGAACAAAATTAATTCCAGCAGATTTTATTGGGTTTACTAAATCTTTACATGGTAACCAAGACCATCAAGATAAGCTCATTTCTAACTTTTTAGCCCAAACAGAAGCGCTTTTAAATGGTAAAACAGAAAACCAAGTAAAAGATGAGGGAACGCAAAAAGATATCATTCCTTTTAAAGTATTTGAAGGCAACAAACCAACAAATACTATATTTATTAAAAAACTCACACCTGAAAGTTTAGGAAAACTAATAGCTATGTATGAACATAAAATATTTGTTCAAGGTGTTATTTGGAATATTTTTAGTTATGACCAGTTTGGAGTAGAATTAGGAAAACAATTAGCAACTAAAATATTACAAGAGTTTAATAGTGTGGTAACAAACCAACATGACTCTTCTACAACTAATTTGTTAAATTTTTACAAAAACAATAAATAGTTACTAATAATTTATAATTAAATCTATAAAAAAGGCATAAATATTTTAATGTTTATGCCTTTTTTAATTATAAAAATTGTTAATATTTGTTAACATAGGCTTAACATATTACCGTTCTTTATCCGTATTTTTGCATAACTAATTCAATTAATTTTTCTTAATTATGAAAAAAACTACTCAATTTTTGTTAATGGCTGTAGCTATGTTATTTACTACTGCTATTATTGCTCAAAGTACAATTACAGGTACTGTAATTGATTCAGAATTAAATACGCCACTACCAGGTGCAAATGTTGTTGAGAAAGGAACTTCTAATGGTGTTTCAACTGATTTTGACGGGAACTTTAAATTAACAACGCAAGCTACTGCAGGAGAAATTGCTATCTCTTATGTAGGGTACGGAACAGTAACTGTAGCTTTTAATGGTAGTGCTAATTTAGGTAACATTACTATTAAACCAGACAACTCATTAGAAGAAATTGTAATAATTGGTTCTGGAGTCATTGATTTAGCTGAAGATAGAAAAACACCTATAGCGGTTTCTACAATTAAAGCTAACAGAATTCAAGAAAAAGCAGGTAACTCTGATTTACCTGAGTTATTAAAGTCTACACCATCTGTACATACAACACAACGCGGAGGTTTTGGAGACGGACAAATGTTCTTAAGAGGATTTGATCAAACTAATACAGCTTTTTTACTTAATGGTCAACCAATTAATGGTGCTGAAGATGGTAAAATGTATTGGTCTAACTGGTCTGGAGTGTTAGATGTAGCTCAAGCAGTACAAGTACAACGTGGTTTAGGATCATCAAAATTAGCTATTTCTTCTGTTGGTGGTACTGTAAACATTGTAACAAAAACCATTGATAAAAAAGAAGGAGGATTTATACAACAAATGATAGGGAATGATGGTTATACTAAAACGTCTGCTTCTTACTCTACAGGAATGTCTGAAAAAGGTTTTGCTTTTACAGCTTTATTAGGGCACTGGAGAGGTGATGGATATGTTGACCATACTGAAGGTCAAGGTCAAACGTATTTCTTATCTTTTGGTTATAAAGTAAATGATAACCATGTTTTAAATTTAATGTTAACAGGAGCTCCTCAATGGCATGCTGCTGCAGGAAGTGCAGATTTAATTGATTTTTTAGAAGAAGACAGAGGAAGACGTTACAATAGTTGGAATGCAACTAATGTAGATAGTCCAAATAATTTAGCAAGTGGTGTTTACCCTGGCGGACGTAATATTTATCATAAACCAGTAGCAAACATAAACTGGGATTGGAATATTAATGATAAATCATCTTTATCAACTGTTTTATATGGTTCTTTAGGTAGAGGTGCATTTGTTCAATCACAATTTTCTAGTGGTGTTGCAACTTATGCAAGAGGCTCTAATAATAACCACAACTGGTATGGTTTAGTATCTAATTATAATAATGAATTAAATGAAAACCTAAGCTTTAATGTAGGTGCAGATGTACGTTTATATAATGGTGTTCACTTTAGAAGTGTAAACGAATTTTTTACTGTTGATTCTGTAAGTGATTCTAGTATTTATAATGGTGGAGCTTATGAAGTAACTAAAGCTTACGGAGGAATTAACCCATGGAACATCTTATTTAATACTAATGATGATCATGCGCAACGTTTACACCCTTATTATGATTATGAAGAAGATATCAATTATTTAGGTGTATTTGGTCAAATAGAATATTCTAAAGATAAATTTTCTGCATTTTTCCAAGGATCTGCCTCTACACAATCACACGTTAGAACAGAATATGGTAACTCTTCAACAGAAGGTAAAGGAGAAAAATCAGAAACAGTTAATAACCCAGGATTTAATGTAAAGTTAGGGGGAGCTTATAATATTAATGTAAATAATATTGTATTCTTAAATACAGGTTATTATTCTCGTCAACCTTACCATAGTGATTTATTTATTGATGATAGAGGTTCAAACCAATTAAATCCATTAAGTGATGAAAACCAAAAAATAACAGGTATTGAAGCTGGATATAAATATATAGGAGAAAAAATATCAGCAAACTTAAACTTATACTATACTATTTGGGATAACAGAATTGATTATGATTCTGAAGATACTGATGACGATAATATTGCTGATGTATTTTATTCTACAAGCCCTATCAAACAAGTTCATATGGGTGGAGAGTTAGAATTATTTGCTAGACCAACAGATAATTTAGAATTACAAGGGTTTTTATCTGTAGGTAATTGGGAATATGACGGCGATGTAACACTTATTAAAACTGTAGAAGGTGGAGGTGCACCAGTAGAAGTAGGAACAAGTTATATTGATGGCGCTAAAGTTGGTAATGCTGCTCAATTTACAGCTGGTATTGGAGCCAAATATGAAATATTACCAAGATTTAAGGTAGATGCCAATTGGAACCAATTCGATAAACTTTACGGTAATGCTAACTACGGAGGAAGCGAGTTCTCAAACCCTGATAATAGAGGTTCTATTGAATTACCATCATTTGATACCGTAGATTTAGGGTTGTCTTACAAATGGTTATTAGGTAAAAATGATCAGAATTCTTTACAATTCCGTTTAAACGTTAACAATTTATTTGATGAAGTTTATTTAGAATATTCTGATGAAAATAAACATGTTGAAGCTGGAGATGAATCTTGGAAAGGTGTTAACGTAGAAAATCGTGTAAGATTTGGGTACGGAAGAACTTGGAACTTTAGCTTAAGATATAATTTCTAATAAGCTTTTTTATAGATATTTTAAGAAATCGTCTAAAAAGCAATTTTTAGACGATTTTTTTTCAGAATAGATTTTGTTTAGTTTTTGATTTAAAAAAAGGGCTTTTATCATTAGCTAATCAGTTTTATATAGCTAAACTATACTTTTTAAGGTTATGTGCCATTGCAATTAGTTTTATTTCTACATTTACTTTATCGATACCTCAGAGCATAAAGCGTTTTAAAGTTTATGTTTTTAAAATAGCTTCTACATCCCAACAGCGTTGTTTTCGTTTTTTGATACGTTCTTTGCTCGTCTTTTAAGAATAGTACTCCTTCTTGCAAGCAAAATAACAACTTGAAGGAAGATTTTCTTTAAATGATTTTGTAAACGTTTGTTTGTAAAATCGTTTATTGTATTATGGTCTGGTTTGCTTTGACCATTAAGCACATAAAATGAATGTTCTCATAAATAAAAGGCTTGTTCTGTTTTTCTTGAGTAATAAAGATTATGTAAATAGCCATAAATAATTACCTTGAGTAAGATTTGTGGATGATAACTAGAGGTGCCACCGTCTTTATAGCTTGCTTCTAAAGCGTAATATCTAAATGATTAATAATTGTATTTACGATTTGAACAGGATGATGCTCTGGAACTAAATCATCATAACTTGGGGCAACAGACAAAGCAGGTCTTAGTTATAGGACTTGAAAACTACTTTTTTTACACATTCTTAAAGTTAAAAAAATAACTAAAAAAAATGCAAAAAAAAGCTGCCTTTTCAGACAGCTTTTTTTTACCATTATCTAACTAAAACAAATAAAAATATTAATAGAAATTACAATGATAACAAGTATTGTTAGCCCAATTATACAGCACTTATCAAGAATCTTATTTCTTTTTTCCATGATAATTTAACTTTAAATTAGATTTGGGGAAAACTCTGCATCGTTTAGATGCAGAGTTTGATTTAATAATTCTAATCTCTCTAAAAAAGAATTATAAATAGCTTAATAGCGAGTGTAAAATTATAGTAAAGGCCTTAATTATAAAATAAGCACTTGTACGTATTTTTATTTATAAAGGAGGAAATGGAAAGTATATAAAAAAACGAAAGCCCTAGATTATTACAATACTAGAGCTTTCTTAATTCTCCCTAAGAACTAATTAATAGCACTGTAAAGGTAAGTTGTATAAGCGTTAAAAAAAATACGCACTTCTACGTATTTTTTAAATGGTCTTTATTTAAATTGGCCCAAATTGATAGTGAAGTGGGCTTATTATCTAAACCTAATTTAGCAACTATATTACTTCTATGCTTATCAACTGTTCTTACAGATATTGATAGTTCTTCGGCAATATCACTACTGGTTTTATTTTCAGAAATAAGTTTTACTATTTTTAATTCAGATTTTGTTAAAAGCTTAATGGCTTCTAAATGACTATCAATAGGACTAGAGTTTAGGTGTGAGGCTATTTCTTCACTAAAATAAGGTTTGTTATTTACAACATTTTCAATACAGTTTTCAATTTCTTCAATAGCAAATTCTTTTAAAATATAACCATAAACGTTAAAAGCTTTTGCTTGGTCATAAATTTCTTCTTCTTTATCAAAAGTGATTAAAATAATTTTTGTAGGTAAGTTGTTTTTCTGGCAGTCTTCGGCTATTTCTAAACCTGTTTTATAAGGCATTCTTATATCAAGAATAGCAATTTCAGGTTTTAATTTTACTATTAAGTTGTAGGCAGACTTTCCGTCAGTGGCGCTACCAACAATATTAAACCCTTTAGAGGTTAAAAAATCAGTTAAACCCCTTAACATTAAAGGGTGGTCATCAGCGATTACTATAGTAGTATTCATTTGTTTTAGAGAGGAGTATGTTGCTATTAATTATTATTAATCTATCAAGGGTAGATTTACAATTTTAAATATAAATATTTCTTTTGATAATCTATTACGGCTTTACCTTTTTTTAAAATATCGGCACCAATAATACCATCTACAGGTTTAGAGTTGTGATTCATTAAGGCAGTATTAACATGCGTTAAGTTAAAAAGTACTAAAACAACCTTATTATGGCGCCATTTTCCAATTTTAACCTTATTTTTTTTAGACATTTTAGTGTCCATGTCAATAGCGCCTGCCCCTGCAGCTTTAATAACAGAATCTTCGGCTTTTAAATTAAAAGTATCTACAGCTTCAAATCCAACACAAGAACTAGATGCTCCAGTGTCTAAAATAAAACGCCCGCGATTACCGTTAATTGAAGCTTTAATTTCAAAATGATTGGTCTTGGTAAGGTGTAATTTTATTTTAGTATAACCTTTGTCTAATAAAAATTCTTGTAGAGATTTTTCCATGACACTTATTTATGTTTAAAACGTAAAAGTAATATAATAAGAAAGATAAATCCTAAAATTATTCCGTACAATAAATAAGATTTAGGCGTGGGTTTTGATAGTTCACCATAATACACAAAAGCACCCCAATAGTAGGGCGATTTTTTAGCATTGCTAATAGAGGGGTTTTCTAAATACTCTAATTTGCACATTTGGTTAGCATAATAAGCCGATTGTGTGTTGCTATAACTCTTATAAAACGATTGCATGATTTGAGATGTAGATAAATCGTTTATCTGCCATAATGAAAACAGTAAGTTTTTAGCTCCAGCATATTGAAAACCTCTAGCAATACTCATGGCGCCTTCTGCTTTAAAAAGTTTGCCAATACCAGTTTCGCAGGCGCTTAAAACTACTAAATTACTGTTAAGGTTAAGGCTGTATAACTCATTTACGTATAGCTTTTCATTATAAAAATCTATACTAGCAGGCTTAACAAAATTACCACTACTTGCGTGGGTAGATAAGTGCAACATGCCATAATTTTTAGCCTTTTTTATAAAGTTGGTTTTACTTGCGTTATTATTTATTAGTATTTCAGAAGGCATTTCTTTTTTAATAGCATTGGCTTCTTGTAAAGAAAAAGAAAGATGTTTACTAGAATTTTTAAAAACCGGAAAAACGCCTAACAACTTATTATTGGTTTTAGGTTGGTTATTGTTTAAATAAAAAAACGCACTAGAGTTATAAGCTATGTTTTGAAACTTAACCACAAAGGGCATTTTAGAGAATGACGTAGTAGTGGTTTTAGAATTTAAAAGTGTTTCAAAAGGTACAAAATTGAGTAACCCATCTGGAATAATAATGACGTTTTTATAAGCTGAAACTTCTTTGAAATTTAGTGATTGATATAGGTTAAATGCTTGCGATGTGTAATTAGAAACATTGTCATTAATTTTGGTAGCATCATCAAAAAGGTGAATGTAATTAGTAATTACTTTTTTTGCTTTGTTGGTTTCAATTAGCTTGTTTAGTTTAATGTTAGTACTAGAAATTATAAATTGATAAATGGCTTGTTTTCCATAAAAATATTCAACTAAAACCGCATTGTCTTTTAGTAATTTATTTTGCAAGTTTTGTATTGAAATTAGATTTTTAAATTCTGAATACTTTTTAGAAATAGGTGTTTTTAACGACTTAATTTTTAGGCTTATCTCGCTTAATTGCTTGCTTAAATTATTTATTTCTGTGGGTCTATTGTTTTCTAACTGTTCAATAACAAGTTTACTGGTAATATGTTCTTGTTGCTTTAAAAGATTGTATTCTTTAATTAAAAGGCTGTCTGTTGGGTGTTTTTCTAGACGTTGCTTTTTTAAAAACATTTCTTTTAAAGTGAATACTTTACTGTTTTCAGAATATTCAAAAGCTTTAAATAAAAGAGAGTCGTTTTGAGTGTTGTTAAAAGCATCAAAAAGCAAATTAATACATTTTTCACTCCTAATTCTATTATTGGTTTCATTTAAAATTTTAGCCTCTTGTGTTGTCCATGTGTTTTTTAGTAAATGAGATACATGGAAACTTAAATCGTAACTTTTTAAGGCTAATTTGGGGTTGGTTTCAATATTTGAATAAAGATCAAAAATGTCAATGAATTTATTTTCGGCATAAAGCAGTTCTTTTTTTGGTAAACTGTTAAAATTTGTGTTGGGAATAAGTGACTGTAGCGCCATTTCAAGACTCTTTAAAGCCGCTTTATTTTGGTTGTTTAAATGGTAAACTTGTGCTTCTTCAATATAAATTTGAGCTATTTCTCTTTGGGTTAAATTTTTAATTGATAATTGTTGCTTTTTGAACTTTTGAAACTCTAATAGAGCCTTTGAAAAATTACCATTTTGAAGTGCTATTTTATAATGAAGTTTGTTGTTTAAAGTTGTTTTTTCAGAAAAAGTTCCAAGCGCAATTTTACTTTCATTTTTAAGGTTAATTAACTTTTGTTTTTGGCTTTTACTAATATTAGGATTATTAATAAAATTTGAAGTGAGTTTTATAACCGTTTCATGTTTTCCTAAGGTGTAATACAGTTGCGATAAATTTATGGCTCCACTAATTTCATGTTTAAGTAGTCTCTTTTTTTTTGCTAAATAACTGTACTGTTTTATGGTGTTTTCGGCATTGGTAAAGTTACCTGTTTTGGTATATAGGTTGCCTAAAGGAATTAGGCAGCTTTCAATAATATCAAAATCTGATAGTTCTGATAAGTTGTTGTTATTGAAACGTTTTACAGCATCTTCAAAAGTAGTAATGGCTTCTTTTAACTTAGAATGATTTTGTAAGTAGTACCCTTTATGGCTTTGTAAAAACACTAAAGCTAATTGTTCATCTTTAGTTTTTACTTGAGATTTAAATCTTAGTTCTTGTTTATTTAAAATTTGTAATGAAGCCTCATTTGGGTTAGCTATAAATGCTTCTGCAGCCACATAAATTTGTTCTTCAAGTTCCTGTGAAAAGCAAAAGCCATGGATGAGGACTAAAAAGTAAAGTAATTTTTTCATTAATAATTATTCACAAGAGTAAAATGCCAAATGTACCTTAGGTACTAGAATTTCCAAATGGCATAGAATTGCCAATAGTTAAAATCATTTTCAAAATTCATAATATAACGAGCGCCAAGGCTAGGGCCAATTCTGGCAAAACCTGCGGTGGCTTCAAATAAAACCCCTGTTCTTAAATTTGTAAATGAGTTTGAAAGCGAATTTTGTTCTTTGGTGCTGCTCATTATAGGTGCATCGGGGTCTGTGCCTTCAAATTCTTCAATTGAAATATTTTGGTTTTGTTTTTCGCTAACCGAAATAGTATTTTGTAAACCAGTACCAAGTCCAATATAATTATTCACATTATATCTTAAAAGAATGGGGATATCCCAATATATATTTTCATAACTGGTGTTAGTGGTGGTGCGTTGCCTAAATCTAAACCCTTGGGGGTCATCAATAATTTCATCGGTAACATTGGTGTTAGCATCATAAGAATGAAAATTATTCATAAGTTCTACCTGCCAATACCAACGATAAGATTTATAAGGAGAAATGGTAGCACCTATAAAATAGCTTTCAGAATTGTTTAGGTTTCCAAACGAATTATAACCTACTTTAGCACCAACAGAAATGCCTGGTAAAAAGCGTGTAGTAGAGTAGTTGGTTATTATAGGTTCGTTTTTATCAAATATAATAGCTGTTCTGCTTTTAGTTTTCTTTTTATGGAAATCTTTGGCAAATTTTATCTTATACTTTACAAAACCTTTTGTAGAATCATACTCTTTTACGTTTTTCTGTTCGCTACCTGGTAAGTAAATATTTTTAAAGGTGAAAATAGCTTGTTTGTCTGTAAATGTAGTGTCTAAGCAACTATATAGAACGTCTTTTTTAGGACAAATATCACATTTAGGGTACATGTCGATTACTTCTAAAGTAGATTTATCTAACATATCAGGAATATCAGTTTCCAAGCGTATAGTTCTTGCGGGTCCTTCGCCATTATTTTGAAACTTTATTTTATACTTTAGAGTTTTAAAGCGAACAAGTCTGTAGTTCATAAACGTACCGTTAGAAGACATTTTATTGGGATCGTGCGAGGTTACAATTTCCATTTCCATATCTTTAACCTTATGATTATCATAATTAGAATCTGGTACATAAATACCACGAACTGAAATTATAGCACTGGTATCTTTTACCATTTCTGGGGTAGTTTTTAAACTAAAAAAAATGTTACGCTCTTCATTAGGTTGCATATTGTCAAATTCTAATAAACTCCAGTCTTTGTATATGCTTTGCGATTCTTGAATGGTTAAAGGTAAATTCATTTTTTCTGTAGAATCTTGAAGTGTTAAAGCGCTTTCTACAATATCATTATTAGAAGAAGCTAAATAGGTGTTTTCATTATCTATATTATATGTATAAGCAAAACCGTTATTTGAAATGTCTTTTTCGTTATGATGTGTTCTGGTTTCAATTAATTCAAAGTTGTCATTTTTGTATTTAAGCTCGTTATAAAACAAATATATTTTACCATTTGTAACATACTCTTTTGTGTTTTTGTAACTTAAAATGACTACCATTTCTTGATCTGGAACAGGTTCTCTGTTTCGTTTTAATGTAAAATCTTCGGTCATTGAGGCTACTTCCTCAAAATCTTCAGTTACATTGCTAATGGTTATTTTTTTGGGACGAGTAGTAGGTGGTTTTCCGTTGTCATAATTATTAGTTGCCCAAAGTTTTACTTCATATTCGCCTTTGTTTTTATAAGTGTGTTTTGGGCTTTTTTCTTTGCTATAATGGCCATCGCCAAATTCCCAATGATACGTATAAAACGCTTTGGGTGCGCCAGCAATTTGGGTTAATTCTGGTGTTTGTGGTGTAAAACTAACCACATTACCATGAGTAGTATTTTTTATAGTAGCGGTTCTTGTTAAGCTATCGGTTTCTTTAGTTTGTTGAGAAAAACCAAAAAAGGAAAAAGTAAAAACCAGAAAATAAAGTAATATTTTAGGCATAACAAAAATATTTAGGTGTTTAAATATACAAAGACTATAGGTAATAGGTTTTTAAACATTATTAGTAAGTTAAAATCATTACTATATTGGCAATTATTGTTAGCACAATAATTATTGTTAGTATAACAGCCAATATATTAATACTTTTTTTCATGCCTTAAAAAGGTTGTTTATTACTATATACGCTAAGGTTGATATTTGTTACCCATTAAAAACAAAAAAGCCAGAAATTTTATATTTCTGGCTTTTAATAAATAGGTGTCCCGTCCTAAAATAAGTTGACACAAAATCGACTTATTATGAAAAATAAAGAACACAAGCGATTTAAGCGCACACAACGAGATTACAATTTAGGCTTTAAATTAGCCTTGGTGTCCGAAGTAGAAAAAGGCAACTACACATACAAACAGATTCAAAAAGCTTATGGTATCCAAGGCAGGAGTACCGTTTTGGTATGGTTAAGAAAATATGGTACTTTAGATTGGAGTAAACCAAACTTTAATAATTTGCCTAAAGAAAAAGAAACACCAGCCCAAAGGATAAAGCGTTTAGAACGAGAACTAGAAGATGAGCGATTAAAGAACTTATTGCTCAATACAATGATAGATGTATCAGACAAACAATTTGGTACTTCTATTAGAAAAAAGCTTTTATCCCAACAATCCAAATCATCAAACAAGACAAGCAAGTAGCCATTGCGCACTCATGTAGATTGTTAGGGATAAGTAGACAAGCTGTTTATCAAGCTCAAAAACGTAAAGAAGCACGTATCAAAGAACTCTCAAAGATAAAATCCTTAGTACTTGTTATTCGTAGAGATATGCCAAGACTGGGTACACGTAAACTCTACTACTTGCTAAAGCCAGAGTTTGATAAACATCAAATAAAAATAGGGAGAGATGCCTTATTTGCTTATTTAAAAACAGAACATTTATTAATAACACCAAAGAAAAACTATACCAAAACCACAAACTCAAAACATTGGCTTAAAAAGCACCCTAACCTACTAAAAGACATCCAACCTAATAGGCCAGAACATGTGTTTGTAAGTGATATTACCTACATAAAAAGCAGAGAAAAAACACATTATTTATCTTTGGTAACAGATGCTTATAGTAGAAAAATAGTTGGATATCAATTAAGTGATGATATGAGTGCAAAAAATGTAGTCAAAGCTTTTAATATGGCCATAAAGAAAAGAGATACAAATAATGAAATTATCCATCATTCTGATCGTGGACTACAGTATTGTGCTTTTGTCTATCAAAAGGCTTTAAGGGAAAACAACGTAATACCATCAATGACAGATGGTTATGATTGCTACCAAAACGCATTAGCAGAGCGCATTAATGGAATTTTAAAACAAGAGTTCTTAATTTATAAGTGCAATAATGGAAGAGAGCTTGAACGGTTAATCAAAGAATCTATAGAAACTTATAACAATAAAAGACCGCATTTGAGCCTTAACATGAAAACACCTAACTTTATACACAACAAAAAACCTGAGAAGTTAAATTCTCAGGTTTAATTTAATTTATAAAAACTGTCAACCTATTTTAGGACGACTCAAGGTTAATAATTTGGGAAACCATTTAAAGTAGGTGATGAAAATGTATTTATGGTAGATTATTAATAATGTTTACTAGTTGAGATTCTGTTACTACACTAGTTTCGTTTTCAGTGAAAGTAATTGTTTCGTTTTCTGCTATGGTTACACCTTTTATAGCGTATTTGTAGTTGCCGTTTTCTTCGGTTACAAAAATTACATGACATTCTAAACCAATTGGAATTTGTCCGTAATGTTCACTAAATAACCCTGTGTTAGAATCGTAAGTATCTAAGTAGGCTAATGCGTTATCTTCCCCATCGTATGATAAGTAGATATTACAGTTTGTGTTGTCATAACCTTCAGGTGCATCTACTAAAATAGTTGTTTTTTCTCTGGGGTCGTTATAAAATCTATCTACGTTAGTCCAACCAAAGTTATCAAGAAAAGCGTAGTATAAGTTTCCTTCAAAGAAAATGCCACCTTCGCCATTAGCGCCATCGCGTTCGTCTTCTTCCCAAGCAAGATTACCATCTTCATCAATAGTACCAGTCCATAAAATCATGTCGTTGTCAATACCACCAGTTAATTCTGAAGGAATACCTAATTGGATGTCGCAAGAAATATCTAAAGGCGTTCCGTTTTGTGTAGCTTCAATAAAAAATTCGCCACCAGAAATTAATAGGGCTTTATCGCCATTAGGCATAATTCCCATAGTAGGTTTGTTTGTAGTAAGCATAGAACCTTTATCAAAAAGTTCAATATATTCTAAATCTACAGTACCGGTTACGGGGTCTCCGTTAAGGGTTAAACAGCTACTGTTAATTCCTATAGATACACCGTTGTCTGAGGTTAGATTTATCCAACCGTCTTCTGCATTAAATTGAAAATTTTGCGTATTGTTGATAAGAGCTTCTTCAAAAAGCGCGTTGAATTCTTCTTGTGATGGTGCTTCAAAAGTTGGGTTTTCACCATCGTCTGATTTTGTACAACTTGTAAAGATTAAAGTTGTCATTAATAAAAGTCCGAAAATGTTCTTTAAAGTGTTCATAATAGATTTGTTTTTAATTGTTATTCATGTTTATATAAACAGGGTAATTATTTTGTTACCCTGTTTTTTGGTTTTTTTTCACTTCGACTGTGCTTAGTGTGACATTATTGTTGAGGTTGACTAATAATTATTTTGTTTACAATAGCATCGCCAGAGGCTACTAATGCTATCATTTTATGTGCATAAGCTTCAGATGAAGAATACCCTCTTGCAGTACCAGATGTGGTTTCAACTTCCCAGAAATAGTTTCTTTTGTTGCTGGTATTAACTTCAGACTTTAAAACAAAATAACTTTTAATTTCTTTTGCGGTTACAACTTCGCCAGAGCTAGCTAAGTCAATCATTTTTTTAGCTTGTTCTAGAGATAAAGAGGTTCCAGAATAAGTGCTTTTTGCAGTTTCAACTTTCCACTCAAAAACTTGAGCAATGTTGTTTCTTGTAATTTCAACCACTTCATTTAATGTGTTAAGGGTCTTGTTTTCATTTGTAGCATTTAGGTTTAATATTGATAATACTACGGTTCCGATAATTAAAATTGATTTTTTCATGATTTCTAAATTTTTTATGGATTAATTAAATTTTTGTTTCGTCTTAATTTTTGACTGTTACACCCTTATATCAAAACCATTTAAAATTTGTTACCCTTTTATTTCAAACTTTTTTTACTTTAGTAGCAAATACAAGGGGTAATGAGCGAAAAAAAAATTCATGAAGACCAGAAATACATAGATGGATTGTTAAAAAACAACGCATTTATTATTCAATCTATTTATGACAAGTTTGCCCCTAAAGTGGTTAATTATATAAAGCAGAATAGCGGAAGTACAGATGAAGCTCAAGACGTAATTCAAGAAACACTTATAGCTATTTACAATCAAGCAAGTCAAAAAAAATTACAACTTACATGCCCTTTTGACGCATATTTTTTTCTGTTATGTAAGCGTAAATGGCTCAATGAGTTAAAAAAATCTTCAAATAAAGAGGTAACAATTAATGAGGAAGTATTATCTAAAGATGACGAGGCTCAAGAACTAGCTTTTGAAACATCAGTATTTAGTGAAAAACAGGCCCTTTTTTCAGAAATGTTTAATAAACTAGGAAAAGCTTGTAAAGATTTATTAACGGCTACTTTTAAAATAAAATCTATGGAAGAAGTAGCAAAAAGTTTAGGTGTAACCTATGCCTATGCTAGAAAGAAAAAATCTTTATGTATTGGTAAATTAACAAAAATGGTTCAAGGCTCACCTAAATTTAACCAGCTTAATAATTAATTGTCATGGAAGATAAAAATTACATATTATTTGAATCCTATTTATCGGGAGCGTTATCTAAAGAAGAAATGGCCAATTTTGAATTACAATTACAAACCGAACCAGAATTTAATCAAGCCTTCAACACCTATAAAGAGTTGTCTTCTTTTTTAGCAAATAAGTTTGAAAACGAAGCAGCTTCAGCAGCATTTAAAGAGAACGTAAAAAAGATTTCAGATAAGTATTTTAATCAAGAAGAAACAAAATTAGAACAAAAGCCAAAACCAAAAGTATTTCCATTTTATAAATATGCAATTGCAGCCTGTGTTCTTTTGTTTATTGGGTTATTTACATTCAATCAATTCTCAAACCCAAACTTTAGTGATTATAATAGCTATGAAACCATTAGTTTAACTGTTAGAGGTTCGCAAAACACTTTACTAAAAACTGCTGAAAATGCATTTAATACCAAAGATTTTGCTAAAGCAGAAGAGGCATTTAGCCAACTTTTAAAACAAGATACAGCAAACAAAGAATTTCAACTTTATAAAGGTATAGCTTTAATAGAATTAGATAAATTTAACGAAGCCGATGCCTTATTAGAAAAGCTTTCAAAAGAAGATTCTGCTTTTAAAAACGATGCTATTTGGTATTTAGGGTTAAGTAAACTAAAGCAAAAAGATTATGAGGCATCTTTAGAAATCTTAAAAACACTACCAGAAGACGCCAACAATTACAACAAGGCACAAAAACTAATAAAGAAACTAGATTAAAGTTACCTAAATTAAAGTTATATTAAGAAAGTCATCATTAAACAGATGACTTTTTTATTTTTACCGAAAAAACAAGCGTTAACAAAACCATACGCATGATAATTACAGATACCCACACCCATTTATATAGCGAAGCTTTTGATGACGATAGGCATGAAATGATACAACGTGCTATAGATCAAAATATAACTAGGTTTTTTATTCCGGCAATAGATTCAACCTATACAAGCGCAATGCTGCAGTTGGAAAAAGATTTTCCAAACAATGTGTTTTTAATGATGGGCTTACACCCAACCCATGTAAAAGAAAATTTTAAAGAAGAGTTAAAACATGTTGAAGAGATGCTTGCAAGCCGAAAATTTTATGCTGTTGGCGAAATAGGTATAGATTTATATTGGGATAAAAGCACCTTGCAAATTCAAATAGAGGCCTTTAAACACCAAATAGCATTAGCTAAACACTACAAACTGCCCATAGTAATACATTGCAGAGAAGCTTTTGATGAAATATTTGAAGTTTTAGAAGCTGTTAATGATGCCGATTTGTTTGGTGTATTTCACTGTTTTACAGGAACATTAGAGCAAGCGCAACAAGCTATATCATATAATATGAAGTTAGGTATAGGCGGTGTTTCAACGTTTAAAAACGGTAAAATTGATAAATTTTTAAATAAAATTGATTTAAAACATATTGTTTTAGAAACTGATGCGCCATATTTAGCACCAACACCATACAGAGGAAAACGAAACGAAAGCCTATATATATTAAAGGTGCTAGATAAACTATCAGAAATATATAATTTACCAGCAGAAGACATTGCCAGTATAACCACTCAAAACTCAAAAGACATTTTTAAAATTTAAAAAATGAGTAACACTAAACCTAACATATTACTTATTTACACTGGTGGAACTATAGGGATGGTTAAAGATTTTAAAACAGGTGTTTTAAAAGCATTTAACTTTAATTCACTTTTAAATAAAATTCCAGAATTACAACTCTTAGATTGTAATATTAAAACAGTGTCTTTTAAAGAACCTATAGACTCTAGTAATATGAATCCACAATATTGGGTTCAAATAGCAGAACTTGTAGAAACTAATTATAATGAATTTGACGGATTTGTAATTCTTCACGGAAGTGATACCATGAGTTATACAGCTTCGGCATTAAGTTTCATGTTAGAAAATTTATCAAAACCAGTAGTTTTTACAGGGTCGCAGTTGCCTATTGGAGATTTAAGAACCGATGCTAAAGAAAATTTAATAACATCTATACAAGTGGCATCTTTACAAAAAAATGGCATACCAGTAATTCAAGAGGTGTGTTTGTATTTTGAATATAAATTATACAGGGCTAACAGAACTACAAAAATTAATGCAGAACATTTTCAAGCATTCGATTCTCCAAATTATAGAGAGCTAGCAGAGTCTGGAGTGCATTTAAAAATTAATAAGAAATATCTATTTAAACCAGATGCTAACAAAGCGCTAAAGGTTCATAAAAACTTTGATAATAATATAGCTTTAATAAAATTGTTCCCAGGAATTACAAAAAGTGTTATAGAAAGCATATTTAATACACCACAGCTAAAAGCGGTTATAATAGAAACCTATGGGTCGGGTAATTGCACCACAGAATCATGGTTTATTAATTTGCTAGAAGAAAACATTTCTAAAGGCATTCATATTATTAATATAACACAGTGTTCTGGTGGTAGTGTTTTAATGGGGCATTATGAAACCAGTAGTAATTTAAAAAGTATAGGTGTTATTTCGGGCAAAGACATTACTACAGAAGCTGCAGTTTGTAAGTTAATGTACTTGTTAGGAGAGAATATTTCTAAAGAAAACTTTAAAAACGTATACGAAATGCCTATTAGAGGAGAAATGATGTAAAATTAACAGTGTAAAATTTTAAGGTTTAAAGATTTTTTTGTTATTTCATCCCCCGTAATTAATAGTACTGAAATATTATAAAGAGAGGTGGCCGAGTGGTCGAAGGCGCACGCCTGGAAAGTGTGTATACCTCAAAAGGGTATCGAGGGTTCGAATCCCTTCCTCTCTGCTGTTATTTTTATCTGATTAGTTACTTTTTTTTTTTATCTTTAACACTTTAACAAATAAAATTAAGATCTAGACATGAAAAGATTATTTTCTATCCTTGCCGTTACAGGAATGATGGTATTTGGAACTGCTAATGCAACTACAATTGCAACTACAACTACAGCAACAACTGTAGCAACTACAATTCAAGATGATGACGCAGCACCTGCTGAAGAAACACTTGGATTTCATCAAGAATTAAAAAAGAGATTTATTGAAGGGGGTCCTGAATTTATGGGGATTGTTTTGTTATGTTTAATTCTAGGTTTAGCAATTGCTATCGAGAGAATTATCTTTTTAAACCTTTCAACTACAAACACAAAAAAATTAACTCAAAACGTTGAAGACGCATTATCATCAGGTGGTGTTGAAGCAGCTAAAGAAGTTTGTAGAAACACAAAAGGGCCTATTGCCTCTATATTCTATCAAGGATTAGATAGAACAGATGAAGGTTTAGATGCCGCTGAAAAAGCTGTTGTATCTTATGGAGGTGTTCAAATGGGACAATTAGAGAAAAACGTTTCTTGGATTTCATTATTTATCGCTTTGGCTCCAATGTTAGGATTCATGGGTACGGTAATTGGTATGATTCAAGCATTCGACAAAATTGAAGCAGCTGGAGACATGCAACCATCATTAGTAGCTGGTGGTATTAAAGTAGCACTTCTTACAACAGTATTTGGTCTTATAGTAGCTATTATACTTCAGATTTTTTATAATTACATTATTGCTAAGATTGATAGTATAGTTAATGATATGGAGGATGCCTCTATTACATTAATGGACTTATTAATCAGACATAAAAAGTAATAATTAAAATAATAAAAAATTATGGGTTTACATAAAGTATTAAAAATAGTAGCTTTTGCTCTTGCTATTATTGGTGCAATTTTTGCACTAATGATTATAGCGGGAGATGAAGAAAGCGCCCTTAGTACGGTGGGTAATATGTTATATGTTACTTATGTGATACTTGGGATAGTTGTAGCGCTAGTTGTAATTTTTGTTATTAAAGGACTATTTGCAGGAAATATTAAAAAAACGCTGTTAACTGTAGGAGTCTTTTTAGCAATTGTATTTATATCTTACGCTATATCATCTGGAACGGATTTAGACTTAAAACCGTTTACAGATAAAGGACAAGATATAACTGAAGCAACATCAAAGAAAGTAGGAGCAGGTTTATACACATTTTATGTGTTAGCGTTTTTAGCTATAGCTTCAATGGCTTTCTCTGGAGTTAAGAAAATATTTAATAAATAATATTATGGCAAAAAGAGCAGCACCAGAAGTAAATGCGGGCTCCATGGCCGATATTGCGTTCTTACTACTAATATTTTTCTTAGTAACAACAACTATCGAGGTTGATTCTGGTATTAACCGTAAATTGCCTCCAATGGAGGAATCTGATGAGGATGTAGTAATTAAGCAAAAGAACATTTTTACTGTCTTATTAAATGGTAAAGATCAATTGCTTGTAGAGGACGAATTAATGGAGCTTAAGGATTTAAGACAAGCAGCCATTGAGTTTTTAGACAATGGTGGTGATGGAACCTGTACTTATTGTGGAGGAAAAAAAGATCCAAAATCATCTGATAATCCTGATAAAGCTATTATTTCTTTAAAGAATGAAAGAGAAACAACATACAAAACCTATATAGCGGTTCAAAATGAGCTTGTAGCAGCTTATAATGTATTGCGTAATAGAAGAGCTATGTCTCTGTATGGAACTTCTTTTACAGAAATGCAAGCCAACTATAAAGATGTTAATTGGCCTGGTAACAAAGAAAAGTTAAAAGAGAAGATAGACAGAATTAAAGCTGAATATCCTCAAAAACTTTCAGAAGTAATAGATTAATTTAAAATTATCCAGACTATGTCTAAATTTAAAAAGAAAAAGAGTGGAGCTTTACCAGCTATATCAACCGCATCTTTACCAGATATTGTATTTATGTTATTGTTCTTTTTTATGGTGGCCACAGTAATGAGGGAAAACACCTTAATGATTGAAAATAACTTACCTTTTGCAGATCAAGTTGAAAAGCTTGATAAAAAGGATTTGGTAATGTACATATACGCAGGTAAACCAAGTGAAAATTTTAAGCAGTACGGTACAGAAGCAAGAATTCAATTAAATGATAAACTTGCAAATGTAAATGAAATTGCTGCTTTTATTGCAGCTGAAAGAGCTTCTAAAAGAGAAGAATTAGTTCCTTTTTTAACTACAGCTTTAAAAGTTGATAGTGATGCAAACATGGGGTTAATTGGTGATATTAAGCAAGAGTTACGTAAAGTAAATGCGCTAAAAATAAATTACACTACCAAAAAGGGAAGTGTATTTGGAAGAAATTAGTTGTACATTCTTAATTTTATAAAAAAGGCGTTTTGATATTTCAAAACGCCTTTTTTATTTTATAGCTGAACAATTTTAATTAAAATTGTGTGTTAGTAAATTAATCAATTATTTAATGAGATTTTTTTTAGTTTTCATATTTCTTTTATCTGGTTTCTTTAATTGTGTTCTAGCTCAAGAACAAAATATAAAAGAAGTAGATTCACTATATAAGGAGGATCAATTTTATGCTGGTGCAACTTACAATGTATTGGGTAAGCAACCCTCAGATGTATCGCAAAGTGGTTTTTCTTTAGGATTTCATTTAGGGTATATTAAAGATATTCCAATTAACAAAAGAAGAAATATTGCTTTAGGATTAGGACTTGGCTATTCTGCTAATTCCTTTAATCAAAATATACGTATTAACAAGGTTAATGATGTAGTTACATATACTTTGTTGGAAGACTCTGATTATACAAAAAATAAATTTTCAAGCCATTTAATTGAGGTGCCTTTTGAGTTTAGATGGCGAACTTCAACACCAACAGAATATAGTTTTTGGCGTATTTATACAGGCTTTAAAGTAGGTTATATGATAGCACATTCTGTTAAGTATAAAGGCGATTTGGGAAATATAAAATTTACAGATATTGAAGATTTTAATGATTTTCAGTATGGTTTAACTTTAAGTGTTGGTTATAATACTTGGAATTTATACATGTACTACGGTTTAAATCCTATTTTTTCTGAAGGCGCCACTATGAATGATGAAAATCTAGACATGAATGCCGTAAAAATTGGGTTAATGTTTTACTTTTTATAACCAATAAGGCACCAGTATTAATTGCGGAACAATGCCTATAAAAACACCCATTATTAATTCTTTATAGGTGTGTGCATTCATGTGTAGTCTTGAAGTTGCAATTGCACCCATTATTATAGCCATTAAAGCCAATGTACCGTTAATATTTATACTAAAATGAATACTTAACGCAATAAAAAACATAAATACACCACAAACGGCCATCATATGTATGCTGGCTTTAAATTTAAAAATAACAAGTGCTAAACACATTATGGTTGAGATTAAAATTCCTATAAAGAAATAGTACAGTTCAATAATTTGTGTTGGGGTTAAAATTCTTTGAATAACTATTAAAACAACAATACAATTAAGTAGTAGCGGAAAAATACGTTCGGTTGTGGTTTCAAGGTAAACAGACTTTACTTTTCCTAAAGTTTTTAGTAAAAAATAAAGCAATATAGGAAGTACAATAGTGAGTATAAAAAGCGATACTAGTTTAGCCCAAATAACTTCTTTAGGAATGAATCTAGGTGACTTAGAGAAGTAAAAAATCACCCCCAATAATGGCATAAATAATGGGTGAAAAATAAATGAAATACTTCTTAGGATATGATTCATTAGATTTTTTTACGTAGTCTAGCAACAGGAATATCTAATTGCTCTCTGTATTTAGCAACTGTTCTTCTGGCAATTGGATATCCTTTTTCTTTTAAAATGCCCGCAAGAGTTTCATCAGTTAACGGTTTTTTCTTGTCTTCTTCCTCAATAACTGTTTCTAGAATTTTCTTTATTTCTCTAGTTGAAACGTCTTCACCTTGGTCATTTTTCATTGATTCAGAAAAGAATTCTTTTATCAATTTAGTTCCGTAAGGTGTATCTACATATTTACTATTGGCAACCCTTGAAACTGTAGATACATCCATATCAATTTTGTCTGCTATGTCTTTAAGAATCATGGGTTTTAAATTACGTTCATCACCTGTTAAGAAATATTCTTTTTGGTAATGCATAATAGCGCTCATAGTTACAAAAAGGGTTTGTTGACGTTGCTTAATAGCTTCTATAAACCATTTAGCAGCATCTAATTTTTGCTTAATAAATATTACAGCATCTTTTTGAGATTTTGATTTGTCTTTAGAGTCTTTATAGCCTTTTAGCATGTTATTATATTCTCTAGACACGTGTAACTCTGGCGCATTTCTGCCATTAAGTGTTAGTTCTAATTCACCATCTACAATTTTAATAGCAAAGTCTGGAACTATATGTTCTATTATACGATTGTTACCAGAATAAGAGCCACCAGGTTTTGGGTTAAGATGTTCAATTTCAGAAATGGCATCTCTTAATTGGTTTTCAGTAATATCAAATTTTTGAATTAACTTTTTGTAGTGCTTTTTGGTAAACTGTTCAAAAGCGTTATCAATAATATCAATTGCCAATGCTACCGGTGCAGTTTTTTCTTTTCGGTGTAATTGTATACTGAGGCATTCTTGTAGGTTTCTGGCCCCCACACCTGCAGGGTCTAATTGATGGACTATTTTTAATATTTCTTCAATTTTAGATTCTTCAGTGTAAACATTTTGAGTAAACGCTAAATCATCCATTATGTCTGATAACGATCTACGAATGTATCCGCTTTCATCTACACTACCAACTAAAAATTCAGCAATATCTCGTTCTTCATCAGTTAATCTGTAAGTGTTTAGTTGATTTATAAGGTGTTGAGTAAAAGATGTTCCTGCTGCATAAGGCATGGTTTTTTCTTCATCGTCATTACTGTAATTGTTGGCGTGGGTACGATAATCTGGGATTTCGTCATCACTTAAATATTCATCAACATTAATATCTTCTGCATTTATAGATTCGCTATCGTTATAGTCATCGTTAATTTCAAATTCAGAATCGAAATCATCGTTATCTTCTTTACCTCCTTCTAGAGCAGGATTTTCTTCAAGTTCTTGTTTTAGTCTTTGCTCAAAAGCTTGTGTAGGCAACTGAATCAATTTCATTAATTGAATTTGTTGCGGCGATAGTTTTTGCGATAATTTAAACTGTAAATGTTGTTTGAGCATATTTTGATTTGGTTTAAGATAAAAGTATAAAAATTCTTTTAACTACAATACATACTTATACCATTATCAAAAAACACTAAAATTCTGCATTTTGTGGCGTTCTTGGGTAAGGAATTACGTCTCTAATGTTGCTCATGCCAGTTACAAACATAACTAAACGCTCAAAACCTAGACCAAAACCAGAGTGTACTGCGGTACCAAATTTACGTAAATCTAAATACCACCATAGCTCTTCTTCTGGAATATTAATGGCTGCCATTTTTTCTTTTAGTACATCTAGGCGTTCTTCACGTTGTGCGCCACCAACAATTTCACCAATACCAGGGAATAGAATATCCATGGCTCTTACGGTTTTACCATCGTCATTTAAGCGCATATAAAATGCCTTGATGTTAGCAGGATAATCAAAAAGAATTACAGGGCATTTAAAGTGTTTTTCAACTAAAAAACGTTCGTGTTCACTTTGTAAATCAGAGCCCCAATCATTAATAATATATTTAAATTTCTTTTTCTTATTGGGTTTACAATTACGTAGAATGTCAATAGCTTCGGTATAACTTACGCGTTTAAAATGGTTGTCTGTAACAAACTTTAGTTTTTCAGTAAGCGTCATGGTGTTTCTTTCGGCTTGCGGTTTTCTTTTGTCTTCATCTTGCAAACGCTTATCTAAAAACTCTAAATCTTCGCTGTTGTTTTCTAAAATGTATTTTATAACGTATTTAAGAAAATCTTCGGCTAAATCCATATTGCCAGCTAAATCCATAAAGGCTACTTCGGGTTCAATCATCCAAAATTCTGCTAAATGGCGAGATGTATTTGAGTTTTCGGCTCTAAAAGTTGGTCCAAAAGTATATACTTTACCCAAAGACATGGCGTAGGTTTCTGCTTCTAATTGACCAGAAACTGTTAGGTTGGTTTCTTTTCCAAAGAAATCTTGTGAGTAATCTATTTTACCCTTGTCATTTTTTGGTAAGTTGTTTATATCTAAACTTGTAACTTTAAACATTTCTCCAGCACCTTCGGCATCACTACCTGTAATAATAGGGGAATGCATATAATAAAACCCTTGCTCATTGAAATATTTATGGATAGCAAATGACAGCGAAGAGCGCAAACGCATTACGGCACTAAATGTATTTGTTCTGGTGCGTAAATGGGCGTTTTCTCTTAAAAATTCAAAGGTGTGCTTTTTGGGCTGAATAGGGTAGGTTTCAGGGTCTGAGTCTCCTAAAATATCAAGTGTTTTTACTTGAATTTCAACCTTTTGACCTTTACCTTGACTCTCAACTAGTTCTCCGGTTACATGAATGGCAGCACCTGTTGTAACGCGTTTTAAAATTGACTCATCAAATTTTTCAAAATCTACAACACATTGAATGTTGTTTAATGTTGAGCCATCATTTAAAGCAATAAATCTGTTAGCCCTAAAAGTTCTAACCCAACCTTTTACTTCTACTTCAGGAAAGACAATATCTTGTGATAATAGTTCTGAAACGGTGTATGACTGCATTTATTATCTAAATTTAGAATGTAAATATAAAAAAAGCCTTTCGGCTTCCAAGTTTAAAATGGCCAAAATTAAAATTCTATAACTAAAAATTTAAAAAACATTATTTATTGAAATACTATTCTTCTTCGTCTTCTTCTCCGTCTTCTTCAGGAATAATATTAATGGCAGGCTCTCTTAGTACTTCTTTATTAGCAATACTACGCTCTAATGATAGTAGTAAAGAAGGAAGCAAGAGTAAATTAGATAACATGGCAAATAATAGGGTTGCAGACACAAGAGCCCCTAAAGCCACAGTGCCACCAAAACTAGAGATGGTAAATACTGAAAAACCAAAAAATAAAACTATAGATGTGTAAAACATACTTACTCCTGTTTCGCGTAGGGCGCCATAAACAGAGGTTTTAATTTTCCAGTTGTTGGCTTGTAATTCTTGTCTGTATTTTGCCAGAAAGTGGATGGTATCATCAACCGAAATTCCAAAAGCAATACTAAAAACTAAAATGGTTGAGGGTTTTATGGGTACTCCTAAATATCCCATTAAACCAGCAGTTACAAGCAATGGTAATAAATTTGGTATTAATGACACTACAATCATTCTACCAGATCTAAACATATAAGCCATAAATATAGAAATCAAAAAGATGGCTAATGATAATGAAATGGCTAGGTTTTTTACTAAGTATTTAGTTCCTTTTTGAAAAACAAGAGCCTTACCAGTCATGGTTACATTATAACGTTCTTTTGGAAAAACTTTGTTAATTTTATTTTGAATATTCTCTTCAATGCGCTCCATTTTATCGGTGCCAATGTCTTTCATAAACGTAGTAATTCTGGCATATTGCCCTGTGCTGTCAACAAAATTATTGAGCAGATCTACATTTGAAGATGAGTTTTTAGCGTATGATAAAATAAAACTGTTTTCTTGAGATGTAGGTAACTGATAGTATTTTGGGTTGCCATTGTAGTAGGCTTGTTTAGAATATTTAACTAAACTTACTACAGATATTGGTTTTGATAGCTCTGGTGTTTCTATAATTAAATCTTCTAACTCATTCATACGTTTGAGTGTAGATAGTTTCATAACACCTTTTTTACGCTTGGTGTCTATCATAAACTCTAAAGGCATGATACCGTTAAATTCTTCTTCAAAAAACCTAATATCTTTAAAGAATTCAGTTTCCTTTGGCATGTCTTCAACTAAACTACCAGAAATTTTTATTTGGTAAATGCCAATAATGCTAACTATAAGAAGTGTTACGGCGGTGGTATAAATAGCAATACGTTTTTGTTTTACCATCCATTCCATCCAATTTACAAAACCACCAATCCAACGTTTATTTAAATGTTCTAAGTGGCGGTCTTTAGGGTGAGGTAAAAATGTGTAGATAATAGGAATTATTAATAAACACAAAATAAAAATAGCCAAAATACTTAATGAGGCTACTACACCAAATTCTTTTAGTAGTTTACTTTCTGTAAGTATAAATGTTGCAAACCCCGAAGCTGTAGTAACATTGGTCATTAAAGTAGCATTACCAATTTTAGTGATAACGCGTTGTAACGATTTTACTTTATTGCCATGTAACTTTACTTCATGTTGGTATTTATTAATTAAAAAGATACAATTTGGTATACCTATAACGATAATTAATGGGGGATTAAGGCTGTTAAAACAGTTATTTCGTAGTTAAGAAGCCCAATAATTCCCAAAGTCCACATAACACCAATGCATACAACAATAAGAGAAATAAATGTGGCTCTGAAAGACCTAAAAAAGAAAAAGAAAATAATAGATGTAACTAATAATGCTGCAATTACAAAGAGATTAATTTCATCAATAATATTTTGAGAATTAAGCGTTCTAATGTATGGCATTCCAGAAACTCTAACATCTAGGTCGTTTGCTTCTTCAAAGGTTTTAATTTTATTAGATAGAATATCAATTACAAAATCTTTTCTTGCAGAAGTATTTACAATATCTTTTTTAAGATATATAGCAGTTCTAACCGTTTTGGTTTCTTTGTTAAATAAGAAATTATCATAAAATGGGTATTTATGAAATAATTCTTTTTGAAGTTTCTCAATTTGTGCAATTGATGAAATGGAATCTTTAATAAAAGGTTCTAAATTGAACTTTTCATTTTTAGTGTCTTTAACTAATTTTTGAAGATCTTTAATAGAAACAACAGTTTCTACTTCATCGTAATTTTTAAATGTTTCAGAGAGTTCATTCCAAGCATTTAGCTTTTCAACAGTAAATAACGAACTGTCTTTTACACCAAGAACAATAAGGTTGCCTTCTTCACCAAAGGTTTCTAAAAAATTATTGTAAGTAATGTTTACTTCATGATCATCTGGTAAGAGGTTGGCCTCTGTGTAGGTAAAACGCATATTATCCCACTGTAGGCTAAAAAAATACGTAGTAATAATAATACCAACAAGAATAATGATTTTGTTGCGTAAAATCAATCTTGCGGTAACACCCCAAAAGTCTTTGCTAAACAGTTTAAACATACCTTTTTATAAAGCAGCGCAAAGGTAGAAAAAACGCTTATATAACATCATAAAGTCACGTTAAATGTGAACTTTAAAGCTATATTATCTGTAAATTCGGGCAAATAGTAGGCTCCGTAGCGGTAAGTAAAGCTTAAACCAAAACCAAAGAACAATTTATTTATTTCAAAACCAGATTCTGTATATCCTTTTTTTAAAGATTTAAACGTAATATTTTCATGTTTTTCTGGTTGTTTCATATCGCCAATGGCATATCTTGAAATAAGTACCAGTTGTGGCTTAAACCGTTTTGAAACATGAAAGGGTTTAAAGAAACGTTTTAATTGAATGGTTGTAAACTTATCTGAAAAAAACTCATTAAAATACATGGTTTCAAAGCTATTTAGTCCTGCAACAGAAAATCGTTGCATTACGGTTTCTTTAGTAATATTGTTAGGGTAGGCGTGGTACATGTGTGTTAATGGTGTGTCGCCATTTGCAATTCCAGAGACTAGAGTTATTTC
Source organism: Seonamhaeicola sp. S2-3 (assembly GCF_001971785.1). NCBI lineage: Bacteria > Pseudomonadati > Bacteroidota > Flavobacteriia > Flavobacteriales > Flavobacteriaceae > Seonamhaeicola > Seonamhaeicola sp. S2-3. The sequence continues at coordinate 1,755,643 of NZ_CP019389.1, forward strand.
AGTATAATTGTCTTTTTCAACAATAAATTTATGCACCGTTCTAAAATCTATTTTAGAAAAATTAAAGTTGCTTTTAAACACATTTTTAATACTCTTTGAATATTGTAACGTGAATTTAGGAAAGCCAGATTTAGTTTCTTTAGTTTCGTTTTCTGATGAGGTAAATTCACTAAACGGACTCCAATGAAAAGCAATTTTAGCCATACTTACATGAAACTTACTAAGAGATACATTATCTGAATTAAACACATAATTATAAGTTGGATGAATTCTGCTTATTGAAAATTCTGTTTTTGTTGATACCGAGTTTAAAAGCTGATGTTCTATTGAAAAGGCTTTGGTAATGTGTTTGTGAAACAAGTCAATATTGAGTAGTCTGGGTTCAAAAAACTGAAAAAATCTGCCATCTGTTAAAAATTTTGTACTGCCGGTTTCTTGTAAATCATCGGTGTAAGAAAAGTTTAACCACGTATTGGTTTTTTTAGCAATTTTAAAACCAGCACCTACACCAAACTTAAAGCGGTCATCTTTAAACCCGTAAACAGAATAACCGTTAATTCTAAACTTTTTAGAAAACGTATCGTTGGTGGTACCACCAATTCCGGTTCTAATGCCTTCGTATTGGTTAAATTTAATTAAATACCTTAAATCAAAATTGAAATATTTAGTAGGCAGATACCCATTACCAAGATGCTTTACAAAAGCTTTTTTTTTAACAGAATCTTTGGCTACTTCAATAGTGTTTTTTAGTGAAGATTGTGCATAACATACATTAAAACAAAGAATATAAATTAATAAAGCGCATTGTTTTAACATATAGTTGGTAAAGTGGAAAGGTTTGTTAAAAAAAGCGACTTTAAAGTCGCTTTTTTTAACTTATTTAAACAGTCATGATTTCTTTTTCTTTAACACTTAAAATGTCATCCGTTTTTTTAACGTAAGAATCTGTCATTTGTTGTATGTCAATTTCAGCATTAGCTTTAAGGTCTTCAGAAGCATCGTCTAATTTTTTAATATCATGCATAGCATCTCTTCTGGCGTTTCTAATACCTATTTTGGCATCTTCAGCTTCAGATTTTGCTTGTTTTGCTAAATCTCGTCTTCGTTCTTCAGTTAAAGGAGGTACGTTAATAATGATACTTTCGCCATTATTCATAGGGTTAAAACCTAAATTGGCAATCATTATAGCGCGTTCTATTTCTTGTAGCATGTTTTTTTCCCATGGTTGAACAGTAATGGTTCTTCCATCTGGTGTGTTTACATTTGCTACTTGGTTTAACGGTGTTTGAGACCCGTAATAATCAACCATAACACTTCCAAGCATTGCAGGAGATGCTTTTCCTGCTCTAATATTTGCTAATTGTTTTTCTAAATGAGCTATGGCATTATCCATAGATTCTTTAGCAGTGTCTAATATAAATTGTATGTCTTCGTTCATTATGATATAATTTTTGTTTGACAGTAACTATTCAAAAATTACGCCAATTTTATACGTTAACTACGGTGCCAATTTTTTCTCCAGACACCACTTTGAGTAAATTTCCTTTCTTATTCATGTCAAAAACAATAATTGGTAATTCATTTTCCTGACTAAGCGTAAAGGCTGTTGTATCCATAACTTTTAGACCTTTTCGTAAAACTTCATCAAAAGAGATATTATTGAATTTAATGGCAGTATCATCTTTTTCTGGATCTACATTATAAATACCGTCTACACGTGTACCTTTTAAAATTACATCTGCTTCAATTTCAATGGCTCTTAAAACAGCTGCCGAATCTGTTGTGAAATATGGGTTTCCTGTACCACCACCAAAAATAACTACGCGCCCTTTTTCTAGGTGTCTCATGGCTCTTCTTCTAATAAAAGGTTCTGCTACTTCATTTATTTTTATAGCAGTTTGTAGTCTGGTAGGTATTCCAGCATCTTCTAAAGCACCTTGTAAAGCTAATCCGTTAATTACGGTTGCTAGCATTCCCATGTGGTCTCCTTGTACTCTATCCATACCTTTACTGGCTCCGGCAACACCTCTAAAAATGTTACCACCACCTATTACAATGGCTACTTCTACACCTTTATCGGTAATGGTTTTTATGTCTTGCGCATATTCGGCTAAACGTTCTGGGTCTATACCATACTGGCGATTTCCCATTAAGGCTTCACCTGATAATTTTAGAAGTATTCTTTTATATTTCATAATGTTTTTTGAGGTTTAGCAAATATACAAATAGATTTAACACATAGATATTCAAAAATTATTTTAAGTAATTTTAATTTGTTGGTTACGTAGAATTATTATTTTTACAATTAAATAATTAATTATGAGTAGATTATGTAATCCATTTTTCTTGTTTGTATTGATGCTTATTTTGGGGTCTTGTGAAAAGCAAAAGTTAGATACCAAATTAATAGCTAATAAATACCAAAAAGGAGTTGTTAAGGTGCTAATTTTTGATCCGGAATTAGAGAAGAAAAAAGAAGGCTCAGGGTATTTAAGCCGAGGCTCTGGTTTTTTTGTTACAGATGATGGATATTTATTTACAAACAAGCACGTAGTAGAATATTGTGTTAAAGGTTACATAGATTATAATTATTATGATAAAAATAAAAAGATAAAACCAACCATTTCTGTTTATTCTGAAGATATAGTTAAGAACAAAAACCTTGTTAAAGTTTATAATACTGGTCACCCTATACCTGTAATCCAGGTGTTTAATAGTCATCATGAAAATGATTATAAACTTTATAAAGCAGAGGTAGTTGCTATAGGTTCTGGAAATTATGATGGGGCATTGTTAAAAATTATTAGTGATTTTGAAGGTAATCCAGTAAGAGAAACGTTTACCACCATACCTATTGGTAACTCTGATGATGTTGCCCAAGGAGAACAATTGTGTGTTTATGGATACCCGCAACAGGTAAGAGGTTCTTCAAATTTAACGCTTAAAGATATGAGTACTTTAAGCATTGGTATAATGAGTGGACTAGATTTTAATTTTAATTCAGATTATGGTTATTTAAAAACCGATGCAGAAATTCATGGAGGGAACAGTGGTGGGCCTGTTTTTAGTGAAAAAAATAAGGTTATAGGTATTGCAACTGCAAAAGGAAATATAACTGGCATTGGTTTAGTAAGTGGTATAAATGGTATGTATTATATATCGGCAATAGATAGTAAAACCCATAAAAAGATAATTGATAATGGTTTAACTATGCCAGAACGTTTGGCTTCTATTAACACTATGACAGGTGAAAAACTACCAATTAAAACGGTTAAAGAGATAAATGCTATTATTGAAGCTAGAAAGCCAAAGAAAAAAACGTCTTTGTATTCTAATTTTACAAGTAATAAAACAGGGCTTTATACAAAATCAAAAGTTTATTTTTCTAATGTATCAGTAAAACAAAATGATAATAAAATACCAGGAAAGTCTAAACAGTATACTAGATTTTCAATAGATCGAAATAAGGGCGGAAAAATATGGGTGTATGTAGACAATTACCCTAATAAATTGAATACTGAACAATTAAGGGTTTACCTATATAAATATTCTAATTTTGTTAAAAAATATACTAAAGTTAAAGATTTAGTTTATAACATTAATAAAAGTTATGATTACACTTTTTTTTCTCATGATTTTTATGAGGCTGGTAAATATAAATTCTATGTATATTCTAAAGAGAATAGTTTTGTAAACTCTGGTGCACTAGAGTTATATTTTAAATGATAGTAACATGTAGAGCATAAAAAAGCGGAATCAAATCTTGATTCCGCTTTTTTTATTTATATAAAGATATTATTACTATCCTAAAGTAACACGTTTAAAACCTGTAATTTCAACTTCACCATAAGAAGAAACATATTTTTCAACCGTAACTTTTTCATCTTTAATAAAGTTTTGGTTTAATAAACATTGTTCTTGGTCTAAAGTTGTATTATCAGAAATAAAACGTTGCATTTTACCTGGTAAAATTCTATCCCAAATTTGCTCTGGTTTACCTTCAGCTTTTAATTCTGCTTTGGCATCTTCTTCAGCTTGAGCTAAAACTTCAGGAGTTAATTGAGACATAGAAATGTATTTTGGCACATTTTTAAGTGTTTTTCCTAAACGCTCTAATTCTTCGTTGTCTTTTTCAATAACTGCAATTCTTGCTTCAGTTTCAGATGCAACATATGCAGGGTCAAAATCTTTGTATGATAATGTTGTAGCTCCCATTGATGCAATTTGCATTGCAACATCTTTAGCTAAAGTTTCAATGTTATCTACAACACTAGAAAAACCAACAATAGCAGCAATTTTGTTAATATGAACGTAAGAACCAACATAAGCTGCTTCTATTTTTTCAAAAGCTTTAATATCTAATTTCTCACCAATTACACCAGTTTGTTCAACTAATTTTTCGGCAACAGAAATACCTCCAAAATCAGCAGCTAAAAATTCTTCTTTAGTAGCACAGTTTAAGGCAATTTCTCCTAATTGGTTTGCTAAGGCTAAAAAGTTTTCGTTTTTCCCAACAAAGTCTGTTTCACAACCTAATACAATAGCAACACCAGCAGTATTATCTGCATTTACTTTTGCAACAGCTGCACCTTCACTAGATTCACGGTCTGCTCTTTTTGCAGCAACTTTTTGTCCTTTTTTACGTAAAACTTCAATAGCTTTATCAAAATCTCCTTCGGCTTCAACTAAAGCTTTTTTGCAGTCCATCATTCCTGCGCCAGTTGCTTTTCTTAATTTATTTACTTCAGCCGCTGTAATTTTTACTGTAGTACTCATAGTTATTATTATTTAAAAAAGTCGCTTAATCAATTTTCAGCAAAGAAAAGAATTAAACGACTTATTTGTGTTGTGTTTATGTTATTTATTCTTCTTCTTCAGCAACTACTTTTTTAGCTGGGGCAGCTTCTGCTTTAGGAGCTGCTTTTTGAGCAGCAGCAGCTTCTTTTTCTGCTTTACGCTCTGCTAAACCACTAGCAATTGCATCTGTTACGTATGATAATATTTTATCAATTGATTTAGAAGCATCATCATTTGCTGGAATTACATAATCAACTTGACGTGGGTCTGAGTTGGTATCTACCATTGCAAATATTGGAATGTTTAATTTTTGAGCTTCTTTAATAGCAATGTGTTCACGCTTAATATCAACAACAAATAATGCTCCTGGTAAACGTGTCATATCACTAATAGAACCTAAGTTTTTTTCTAACTTAGCTCTTAAACGGTCTACTTGTAAACGTTCTTTTTTAGAAAGTGTGTTAAAAGTTCCGTCTTTCTTCATTCTATCAATTGAAGCCATTTTTTTAACAGCTTTTCTAATAGTAACAAAGTTAGTTAACATACCTCCTGGCCATCTTTCAGTAATGTAAGGCATGTTAATAGAGCCTGCTTTTTCAGCAACAATATCCTTAGCTTGTTTTTTTGTAGCTACGAATAAAATTTTTCTACCAGAGGCTGCAATTTTAGATAATGCTGCTCCGGCTTCATCAATTTTAGCTGCTGTTTTGTAAAGGTTAATAATATGGATACCGTTTCGCTCCATATAAACGTAAGGAGCCATGTTTGGATCCCACTTACGTGTAAGGTGCCCGAAATGTACACCTGCTTCAAGTAATTCTTTTACTTCTACTGCCATTTTTGTAATAGTTTACGTTCTGTTGAATTAGCAATGATTAAGTGGTCTTTATAATTAATAAATCGCCTTAATCATTTAGATGCTAAACTAATTCCTGTCTGTTAAGACTAGGACAACAATAACTGGTTTTTGTTTTATTCTGAAATTTTTTCAGAAACTTTTTAATTAAAATTGAACCCGTTTCAGATTTATAGCATATAAATTCTGAAACAAGTTCAAGGTGGTATTAACGTTTAGAGAACTGGAATTTCTTACGCGCTTTCTTCTGACCGAATTTTTTACGCTCTACCATTCTTGGGTCTCTAGTTAATAAACCTTCTGGTTTTAAAATTGCTCTGTTCTCAGCATCCACTTCACATAAAGCACGAGATATTGCTAAACGTACAGCTTCGGCTTGACCTGTAATGCCACCTCCATATACATTTACTGTAATATCAAAGTTGCCATCATTGTTAGTCAAAGCTAAAGGTTGATTTACTTTATACTGTAATGTTGCAGTAGTAAAGTAATCTGCTAAGTCTTTTTTGTTCACCGTTATGTTCCCTTTTCCTGGGGCAACATAAACACGAGCAACAGCCGTCTTTCTACGGCCAATTTTGTGAATTACATCCATTATTTGAATTCGTTTAAGTTAATTGTTTTAGGTTTTTGAGCTTCATGTGCATGCTCTGAACCTACAACAACTGTAAGGTTACGGAATAAAGTTGCTCCTAATTTGTTTTTAGGCAACATTCCTTTTACTGATTTTTCTACTATTCTTGCAGGATTTTTTCCAAACAATTCAGTAGCAGTTAAACTTCTTTGACCACCTGGGTAACCTGTGTGACGGATATATGATTTATCTGTCCATTTGTTTCCAGTTAAGTTGATTTTTTCTGCATTAATAACAATCACGTTATCTCCGCAATCAACATGTGGCGTGAAGTTTGGCTTGTGTTTACCTCTTAAAAGTTTTGCAACTTTAGAAGCTAAACGACCAAGCGTCTGACCTTCAGCATCAACTAAAACCCACTGTTTGTTTGCAGTAGCTTTGTTGGCTGAAATAGTTTTGTAGCTTAATGTGTCCAAACTAATTTTTTTTATTTATTAAACATTCCTCTCTTAAAAAAGAGTTTGCAAATTTACGATTAAATATTTGATTACCAAATAGTGTAAGAGCTTATTTTTGAACTTATTTACTCTTTCTCTTTAGCTTAATTTTAAAGGGACAAAAGAAGGATTATTAAAACCAACATCTTTAACTTAATTAATAAGCATTTTAATTTGCCTATTTTTGCACTGCTATGCAAGAGTTAAAACTTTCAAATTGGTTGCCTACCACAAACAAAGAGGTGAAAATAAGAGGATGGGATGAACTTGATGTTATCCTGTTTAGTGGAGATGCGTATGTAGACCATCCTACTTTTGGGCATGCTGTAATTGGGCGTTTGTTAGAAAGTTTAGGGTTACGGGTGGCTATTGTGCCCCAACCTAATGTAAATGATAATCTTCAGGATTTTGTGAAACTTGGTGCACCTAAATTGTTTTTTGGGGTTACCGGTGGCTGTATGGATCCAATGATTAGCAATTATAACGCTAATAAAAGACGAAGAAAAAAAGATGCTTATACACCAAATGGTGATATTGGGTTTAGACCAGACTATGCTACAACGGTATATTCAAATATTTTAAAAGAAAAATGGCCAGACGTACCCGTTTTAATTGGTGGTATAGAAGCATCTTTAAGACGTGTTACACATTACGACTATTGGAGCGATAAATTAATGCCTACTATTTTAGAGAGCTCTAAAGCCGATATGTTGGTGTATGGTATGGGAGAACAGCCATTACGAGAAGTAGTTAGGTTATTGCAAAAAGGCGTACCTTTTAGTAGTATAAATACGGTGAAACAAACAGCTATTTTGGTTGATAAAAATGCTAAAATACCTAAGAATAGTAATTGGGAGGATGTTGAAATTGCTTCGCATGAAACATGTTTAAAAGATAAAAAGACCTACGCTTCTAACTTTAAAATTATTGAGCAAGAATCTAACAAACTTTATGCACGACGCATTTTTCAGAAAGTAGGCGATAAAACGTTGATGATTAATCCGCCTTATCCAACCATGACTGAAGACGAAATTGATGCGTCTTTTGATTTGCCTTACACCAGATTACCACACCCAAAATATAATAAACGAGGTCCTATTCCTGCATTTGAAATGATAAAATTTTCAATTAACGTGCACCGTGGGTGTTTTGGTGGTTGTAGTTTTTGCACCATTTCTGCTCATCAAGGAAAATTTATTGCATCTAGAAGTCAGGAATCGGTATTGAAAGAAGTGGATCAAGTGACAAATATGCCCGATTTTAAAGGTTATTTATCTGATATTGGTGGCCCTAGTGCTAATATGTATAAAATGAAAGGCAAGGTGCAATCTATTTGCGACAAATGCGTTGCTCCAAGTTGTATTTCACCAGTAATATGTAGTAATTTAGATACGTCACATAAACCGTTAACCCAATTATATCAAGCGGTTGATAGTCATCCTAAAGTAAAAAAGTCTTTTATTGGTTCTGGTATTCGTCATGATATGTTGGTGCCCGAGTTTAATAAAAATGCAGACCCAAAAGAGTTAGATGATTATACCGAAGAGGTAATGACCAAACACGTGTCTGGTAGACTTAAAGTGGCTCCTGAACATACTAGCGATCCCGTTTTAAAGTTGATGCGCAAACCATCGTTTTCTTATTTTCATAAGTTTAAAGAGCGGTTCGATAAAATCAATGTAAAGCATAAATTAAAACTACAGTTAATACCCTATTTCATTTCAAATCATCCTGCTTGCGAAGCCGAAGATATGGCAAATTTAGCTGCCGAAACTAAAGATATGGGCTTTCAGTTAGAGCAAGTGCAAGGTTTTACTCCAACACCTATGACGGTGGCTACCGTAATTTATTACAGTGGTTACCATCCGTACACACTTAAAAAGGTGAAAACTCCTAAAACACAAAAAGAAAAAGATGAGCAACATCGATTTTTCTTTTGGTATAAAGATGAAAACAAAGCGTGGATAAGAAATACCTTAAATAAATTAGGTCGTCAGGATTTACTGGATGTTTTGCTTCCTAAAAAAGAAGAAAAATGGCGTAAAAATAAACCAAGGAAACCCAAACACACTTTTGATGATGCGGTTCCTTTTAATCAGAGAAAGAAGAAAGTGAAGTATAGGAAGAAGCGTAGAAAGTAGGTTTTTAAAATTATTTTTTTATTTCCATTTCTTTGTTAAATTTGTAACCATTGTGTAAGGTTGTGTAATATGGTTATAAAAGAATGCTATTCGCTAGCAGAAGCTGCTAAAATTTTAGGAAAAAGTAAAGAAACTCTTAGAAGATGGGATAATGACGGAAAGTTAAAAGCTTTAAGAGAGCCTGTAAGCGGCTATCGTATCTATAAAAAAGAAGATATTAATGACCTTATCAAGCCCTTGTTTGAAAATTTAGATGAAGATGTTGATAATTCCGAAAAACCAATTAAGGAATATAAAGTTTTAGAATTATTTGCTGGAGCAGGAGGATTAGCAATAGGCTTAGAAAAAGCAGGAATTAAATGTGTAGCTTTAAATGAAATTGATAAATGGGCTTGTCAAACACTAAGAAAAAATAGACCTAATTGGAATGTCCTTGAAGGAGATATTAAATCCTTTAGTTTTGAAAATTTTAAAGACGAAGTTGATATTGTTACTGGTGGATTTCCTTGCCAAGCATTTAGTTATGCTGGAAAAAAATTAGGGTTAGAAGACGCAAGGGGAACACTTTTCTATGAGTTTGCTAGAGTTGTTAAAGAAGTTAATCCTTTGATTTGCTTAGGTGAAAATGTGAAAGGATTACTATCTCATGATAAAGGAAAAACCCTTAAAGGGATGATGTCTATTTTAGAAGAAATAGGTTATAATGTTGTACCTGTACAAGTTTTAAAAGCAATAAATTATAAAGTGCCTCAAAAAAGAGAACGACTTATTTTAGTTGGTGTTAGAAAAGACATAGATGTAAAATATGAGTACCCTAAACCTTATCAGTCTATCTACAATTTAAAAGATGCTTTAAAAAAAGGAAAATTATACGATTCAGATGTTCCTAAATCTGATGGAGCAAAATATCCCGAGAGCAAAAAAGTTGTATTAGATTTAGTCCCACCTAAAGGGTATTGGAGAGATTTACCTCTTGATATTCAAAAAGAATACATGGGTAAAAGTTTCTATTTAGGAGGAGGAAAAACGGGAATGGCTAGGCGTATAGGTTGGGATGAACCAAGTTTAACTTTAACTTGTAGTCCTGCACAAAAACAAACTGAAAGATGTCATCCAGATGAAACAAGACCATTTACTGTTCGTGAATATGCGAGAATCCAAACTTTCCCTGATGACTGGGAATTTGCTGGTTCAATCTCGCAGCAATATAAACAGATTGGTAATGCGGTTCCTTGTAATTTAGGGAAAGAAATAGGTTATTCTTTAGTTAAATTTTTAAACGATTATTATAAATCAAAATAATTAATCAAACTTAGCTTTTATTTCTACAGCTAATTTTGAAATTGTATCAGATACAACTTTAGTGGCATTAACTTCTAAAGCTACTTCACCAATAGCATCAATTAATTCGAAGTAAAAATTTTCTTGACCAGTTAATCTGTGCCAAAAATCTTGACCAACAATAACAGGGTAGTTTTGCTCTATTTTTTTGTAATGAGAACTTAAATCTATTGGATCCCCGTATATTACACCTACTATCATGTCATTAATGCCAATATTTAGATTATTAGTTCTTGCTAAATTTCTAACACCATTAAAATGATTAACTATTGTCACAACATCATCTTTGTTAATTGTGTTTGGACCAGCCTTTAATTGGCAGTATTTTTTTCTTTTATCAATTTCATCAATAAATTCAATATCTATTCCTTGTGTTGTAGATCCTAAGCCTTCAAATAGGCTACTAATTAAACTTTGGATTTTCATTCCAAATGAAGTATTTATAGAAGTTCCTAAAATTCTAGGTAATACCAATGCCTTAGCTATACTTTCTGGCTTATCATTACCCGTTAAAAAGTTAGCTAAATACTTATAAAGAAAAGGATTTATGTTATAGGAAGATAGTTTACTAGCTCTTTGACAGGCGTTATTTATATGGTTTTGAACAATTTCAGCACGAAAGAAACTTTTTGCATTTTCAATTATTTTTTGTTTTTGTTGACTGTTCATTTAAAATTTTGTTTTCTGCCAATTTAAGAATTTATAATCAATTAATATCTTCTACCATGCTTAGCAGCAATTACACTAATAGCTACAATTTGAAACGCATGAAACATCATGATAGGTAATAAAATAATACCTAAAAATGATGCATTTTGAAACAGTATTTTAGAAAATACAGTACCGTGTACTAAAGATTTTTTGGTACCGCAAAACTGAGCTGTAATACGGTCTTCAATAGAAAAGTTTAATTTTTTTGCAATAAAGCCAATAAAGAAAAACACAATCCAAAATATTAGTATTGCAATAGCTAAAACCACCAATAATTTTAAACCGCTTAAGTTGTTAAATATACCATCTAAAAACGATTTTGAAAAGCTTTTATAGATAATCAATAAAATCACGCTTTTATCAAATAGCGTAATTTTTTTACTGTGTTTTAATGCAAAATCTCCTAAAAAGCGTCTTAATAATAAACCTAAAATTACAGGTGCTAAAATTTCTAAGAGTAATTTTTGATAGATGTTTATTAAGTTATAATCGGTTTCGGTAGATGTTATAAAAAAGCCAATCCATAATGGTGTAAGCATCACACCAATTAATCCAGAAATACTAGCATTAAAAATGGCAGCAGGAATATTACCTTTAGCAATAGAAACCATCACTACTGATGATGATACAGTTGAAGGTAAAGCTGCTAAAAACATAAAAGCCAACCATAATGTTTTAGTGTCTTCTGTTATAAATGGATAATAAGCAAGTACGATTAAAGGGAAAATAATAAAAGTTGTAGCTTGAATTAATACGTGTAACTTCCAGTTTTTTAAGCCAGTTTTGATTTGTTGTGGACTTAATTTAAGTCCGTAAAAAAAGAAAATAAAAGAAATGCCAATGCTACTTAAGGTATTTAAAATCTGTGCACTTTCACCTTTACCTAAATCTGGATAAATGTATGCGGCTATAACTATAATTATAATAGCAATTACAAACTTATCTATCTTCAAAACTTATAAAAGAATTTATGTTTAATGCGCTTCTAGCCAGTTTTCACCAGTATCTAAATCAACATCTAAAGGCACTTCTAGTTTATAGGCATTTTCCATTTCGGTTTTTACTAAGGTTTTAATGCTTTCTAGTTCAGGTTTGTAAACATCAAATACCAATTCATCATGTACTTGTAAGAGCATTTTGGTTTTAAAATTGCCTTCATTTAGTTTTTTATGAATATTAATCATAGCAATTTTAATAATGTCTGCAGCACTACCTTGTATAGGAGCGTTAACGGCATTTCTTTCGGCAGCACCACGTACTACAGCATTTCTAGAATTAATATCTTTTAAATAACGGCGGCGCCCTAACACGGTTTGTACATAGCCATTGTCTCTAGCAAATGCCACTTGGTCACTAATAAAACCTCTAAGTTTTGGGTAGGTTTCGTAGTAGGTGTCTATTAGTTCTTTAGATTCGCTACGTGTTAAATTGGTTTGATTGCTTAATCCAAAGGCAGACACCCCATAAATAATTCCAAAGTTTACCGTTTTTGCATTACTACGTTGCTCTCGGGTTACCTCATTTAAAGGTACATTAAATACTTTTGAAGCGGTAGAGGCATGAATGTCTTCACCATTCTTAAAGGCTTCAATCATATTTTCTTCTTTACTTAAAGCAGCAATTACGCGCAATTCTATTTGGGAATAATCGGCAGCTAAAAGTGTGTAGTCTTCGCTTCGCGGAATAAAGGCTTTTCTAACCTGTCTTCCTCTTTCGGTTCTAATCGGAATATTTTGAAGGTTAGGGTTATTACTGCTTAATCGTCCCGTAGCAGCTACGGTTTGCATATAATCGGTATGTACGCGTCCTGTGCTTTCTTCAACCTGATTTGGAAGCGCATCCACATAGGTGCTTTTTAGTTTTGAAAGTCCTCTAAATTCTAAAATATTCTTAATAATGTCATGGTCTTTTGCTAAATAACTCAATACATCTTCAGAGGTTGAATATTGGCCAGTTTTGGTTTTTTTAGGTTTATCTACAAGCTTCAACTTTTCAAATAGAATAATGCCCATTTGTTTTGGTGAGGCAATATTGAACTCTTCGCCAGCGGCATCGTAAATTTTTTGCTCTAACAATTTTATGTCGTTATCTAAGGCTTCAGCTAGTGAATTTAAAAAAGCTTTATCTAAGTTAATACCTTCTAATTCCATATCGGCTAATACACGAAGTAATGGAATTTCTATCTCATCAAATAGTTTTTGGGTATTGGCTTCACCTAATTCATTTTGAAAATGCTCTTTTAGTTGCAAGGTAATATCGGCATCTTCAACGGCATATTCGGTTTGTTTTTCTACAGGAACTTCGCGCATTGATAACTGATTCTTACCTTTTTTTCCAATAAGCGACACAATGGAAATAGGCGTATAGTTTAAATAGGTTTCGGCAAGTACATCCATGTTATGACGCATGTCTGGATTAATGAGGTAATGCGCCAACATAGTGTCAAATAGTTTGCCTTTTACATTTACATTATATTTTGCTAATACTTTGATGTCATATTTTAAATTCTGACCAATTTTTTCAATGGTTTCACTTTCAAAAAACGGACGGAGATCTTCAATTAATTCTTGAGCTTCGGTTTTGTTTTCTGGAAATGGTATGTAATAGCCCTTACCAATTTCCCAAGAGAATGCAATGCCTACTAATTCGGCAGTTATAGGGTTTATGTCTGTAGTTTCAGTATCAAAACAAACGCTAGTTTGTTGCATTAGCTTTTCAAGAAATAACTTTTTAGCTAAGGGTGTATTTATAAACTGATATAAATGCGAGGTGTTTTCAGCGGTATTTCTTGTGTGGGTTGCGGTGGTTTCATTGGCTTTTGTTTCGGGATTGCCAAATAATGAAAACTGACCAGCACCAGCAGATGGTTTTGGTTTTACAGGTATTTTATCTTCTTTTGAAGATGTTTGATTGCTAACATTAGTGGTAGCATCTCCATCGGCAAAGGTTTTTAAGAAATTTTCGGTTAGTCTTCTAAATTCTAATTCTTGAAAAATAGATTTAACTTTTTCAACATCAGGATGATCTAATTCAAAATCTTTGGCGTTAAAAGTTACGGGTACATCTAGCATAATGGTGGCTAGTTTTTTTGATAGCATTCCTAATTCGCCATTAGCTTCTACTTTCTCCTTCATTTTACCTTTTAGCTGGTCTGTATTGGCCAGCAAGCCTTCCATAGAACCAAATTGGTTAATGAATTTTTTGGCTGTTTTTTCGCCAACACCAGGGAGACCGGGAATATTGTCACTAGAGTCTCCCATCATTCCTAAAAAGTCAATAACCTGCAACGGGTCTTCAACTTCAAATTTTTTCTGAACCTCTGGAATGCCCCAAGTTTCATAACCCCCGCCAAATACAGGGCGGTACATAAAAATATTTTCAGATACCAATTGCGCAAAATCTTTATCGGGCGTTACCATAAAGGTTTTATAGCCTTCTTTTTCGGCTTGTTTAGAAAGGGTTCCTATAACATCATCGGCTTCATAACCTTCTTTCACCATAATGGGTATGTGCATTGCTTTTAAAATGTCTTGAATGTACGGGATTGCTATTTTTATAGCTTCGGGTGTTTCGTCTCTATTAGCTTTATAGGCTTCAAACATTTCAACTCTATCGGCACTTCCACCTTTATCAAAACAAACCGCTAAATGGTCTGGACGTTCACGTTTTATAACATCTAGCAATGAATTCATAAAACCCATAATGGCCGAGGTATCTACACCTTTTGAATTGATTCGTGGATTCTTTATAAAAGCATAATAACCACGAAAAATTAAAGCGTAAGCATCTACTAAAAAAAGGCGTTTTTGTTCAGACATTTTTTAAAATTTGATAAGAAATCAAATCTACAAAAAGTTATGCGGAAACAGAACTGTAACATAGTTACATTTTTTTCGTCTAAATATAAATCTTAACTATTAGTTAAATATAGTTAGGTTTTTAAGTTATAATTTGTATTACTACTATCTTTGAATAAAAAATAAACATGCTTCGCTGGATAATTTTTATACTGCTTTTTGGAATTATTGATGTTTACGCATACCAAGCGTTTAAAACAATTTCTAAAAATCAATGGTTAAATATTTTGTATTGGGTGTTATCAATACTAGTGCTTGGTAATTTTGTATTTAGGTTATTTAATTTAAATAGAAGCGATTTTGGAACACCTCATGCCTATGCGTTTGGTTTTGTAGTGGCTTTAATGGTGCCTAAAATTATTCTTTTAATGAGCATGTTTGCCGAAGATATTTTTAGAGTACCACATGCTATTTACAGGTATTTTACCGAAGGAGAGGCTGCTAAAGGTAATTACATGCCTTCTAGACGTGCTTTTATTTCTAAAGTAGCTTTAGGTTTGGCAGCGGTTCCGTTTGCATCTATTCTTTATGGAATATATAAAGGAAAATACAATTTCAAGGTGTTAAAATATACTTTGCATTTTGAAGATTTACCCACGGCTTTTGATGGTTATAAGATTACCCAAATAAGTGATATCCATTCTGGAAGCTTTGATAATATGGATAAGGTAAAATATGGAGTTGATTTAATAAACGAACAACAAAGTGATTTAATATTATTTACAGGCGATATGGTAAATAATAAAGCAGACGAAATGAAACCTTATGTAGATGTATTTAATAAACTTAATGCCAAAGATGGGTTGTATTCAGTATTAGGAAATCATGATTACGGCGATTATGTAAAATGGGAATCAAAAGAAGCGAAGCGTAAAAATTTAGAAGATTTAAAAGCAATTCAAAAAGAAGTTGGGTTCGATTTATTGTTAAATGAACATAGATTTATTGAGAAGAATGGAGAACGTATAGCTTTGATTGGTGTTGAAAATTGGGGTGCTGGCGGATTTAAAAAAGCAGGCGATTTAAAACAAGCTTCTGCAGCCGTTGATAAAGATGATTTTAAAATATTAATGAGTCATGACCCATCACATTGGGAAAAAGAAGTTATTTACGATGACTATCATTACCACTTAACATTAAGTGGCCATACCCACGGTATGCAGTTTGGTATTGAAATACCTGGTTGGTTTAAATGGAGTCCAGTAAAATGGCGTTATAAATATTGGGCCGGTATTTATGAAGAGCTTGGGCAGTTTATTAATGTTAACCGTGGATTTGGTTATTTAGCTTTTCCAGGACGTGTTGGTATTTGGCCAGAAATAACAGTAATAGAACTTAAAAAAGGCACAAAAACAGCATAAGCAGTTTAAAATTGTGTTGTTTCCGTGTTTTTTTAATAAATTAGTCATGAAGATAACCACTATTTTGTAGTTGATTTTTAAGTAATTAACTAAATAAGAAAAAAATATGTAGGTTTGTAATACAGCATGATGCCAATTAATACTAAATAGTATGTCGAAATTTGGGGAACTTATAGATGTAGAAATTCCAGTTTTATTAGAATTTTATACCAGTTGGAATGATCAATCTGCTGATATGCATCTTGTTTTAAGAGATGTAGCTGCTGCACTTGGAGATAAAGCTAAAGTGATTAAAATTGATGTTGATAAAAATGAAGAATTAGCCGAAGCTTTAAGAGTAAAAACACTTCCTACATTAATTATTTATAAAGATGGCGAAATGAAATGGCGACAAAGTGGCGATTTAGATGCTACCACTTTAATAAATATTATTCAGGAATATGTTTAAGATATAGCCTTAAACGTATAATCTAGTTTGCTAAAATAATCTAAAACTTTTGGGAGCGCATACATCATGTTTTTTGATGCTTTTACACTGTCGTGAAATACAACAATACTTCCAGATTTTGCTTTAGAAATTACGTTGTTAAAGCAAGTTTCTTCACTAACGTTTTTATCCCAGTCAAAAGATAAAACATCCCACATTATAATTTTATAACCTAACGCTGTTAGTTGTTTTCCTTGTTTTAGTTTAATTTTTCCGTAAGGAGGTCTAAAAAGCTGTATTGCTGTAGGTTTAGTGTTTTTAGCTTGGAATTTAGAAAGCTGTTTTTTGCAATCTTCAATGTTTTTTAAATAGACGTTAGTTTTTGTGTTCCAACCTTTCATATGGTTTTGAGTGTGGTTCCCAACGCTATGTCCCTGGTTTATTATGTTTTTAAAAATATTAGGGTGGTTTTTTATATTTTTCCCAATACAGAAAAAAGTGGCTTTAGCGTTATATTCACTTAAGGTTTTTAAAACCCAATTTGTTATTTCTGGGGTTGGACCGTCATCAAAAGTTAAATATATTGTTTTATTTGATGAAGGGATGTCCCAAATGTAATTTGGGAACATCCTTTTTGCTATAACTGGTGTTTTTATTGGGGTTAAGGACATGCCTTATTAATTGCTTTCTGTAATACTATCGGGTGTGGTGGGTATGTCTTTATCTATAGGTTGTTCTTCAGGTTCATCATCACCATAAAATAATTTAAACATCCTTAAATAATCATTGAAAATATCGCCTTCGGTTTCAGCAAATTCAACATCATATTTAATTAAAACATCAATTAGTGCTTTGTAGCGCTCAATATCTGTAAAAATATCTTCAAACAGTTGTTTTTGGCTTTCTGGTTTTAAACTGCTGTAGTATTTTAAATTTTCTTGATATTTCTGTGCTACATCTTTGTACAGTTGTTGGGCTTTTTCTTTGTTTCCAACTTCGTAATAAGCGCTAATGTAAGGTTCTAAAAGAGTATAGTACCCATAGTAATCAACGGGCATATTGGTCATGGCAATATTTGCTATTTCCTCTGCCTTGTCTAATTTGTTTTCGTTTATTAATTGTTCAATTAATCTGGCTAAATTACCTCTGTAAGTAATTGAGTTTTTTCTAGTTTCAGGATCGTGGTATATGTCTGCACCACTATTACCCCAATACCAATTTTTAACTTGTTCATACATAATATCGGTATCAACTCTACCCATATCAAAAGGATTTGCTTTATTAACAGGTGTTTTAATGGGCACTAGTTTGTAGCACATGCCGTCAAGTTGTAGGTAGTCTTTCATCCATATGTAATCATCATCGCCAAAGCTACCGCCTGTAAAATAAATAGGGCGTTTCCATTCATTATTAGCAACAATATCTAGCATTAATAAACGGTTTTTATATAGTGCTCCTTCTTTTACATGTATATCAATGTATGGTACAATTTTATCGGCATCTTCTTCTTTTACAATACCATATTTTAATGCATTCTCTTTGTTTACAGGAAGTCTTAAATACTCTGTTGGTAAATATCTTGCATTAAGTTCTCTTGAAGGATATGCATTAACATCGGCATCTGTAAATTGTTGTAAATAGAATTTAAACCTAGTTTTAGGGTTATCGCTTGTAATAAAGTTTAAAGCTTCTTTAATTTCAATAGTGTCTTTTGCAATAGGTGCTATTCTTACATAATCATTAGTGCCATATTTATAATCATCATGGGTTAATTGTGATGGTATAGGGTCACTTTCATAAGCTTTACGTTTCATTTGGTCTATGTACCAATCAGTTTGAAATAAACTGGTGTTTACAATACGTACATCGGTCCTATAACCTTCAATTTCTTGAGCATACCAAAGCGCAAAGGTGTCATTATCGCCAATGGTAAAAAGTATGGCATTTTCTGCACAAGAGTCTAAGTATTTTCTAGCCATAGCTTGTGCTGTGTATTTTCCAGAGCGGTCATGGTCATCCCAATTATTGGCTGCTAAAATGCCTGGAACTAATATTAAGCAAACAATAGTAATAACTGGTGCCGCTAGCTTTTTGGGGACATATTTTTTTAGTGCGTCATAAATGGCATAAACCCCAAAACCAATCCATAGTGCAAAAACGTAGAAAGAACCTACTACCGAATAGTCACGCTCTCTAGGTTCAAAAGGGCGTACGTTTGTGTATACCTGAATGGCAAGTCCTGTAAATAGGAAAAACACTAACATAACCCAAAACAGTTTCTTGTCTTTATTAAATAAAAAGAAGAAACCAATTAGTCCTAAGATAAGTGGTAACAAATAATAGGTGTTTCTAGCTTTGTTGTTTTTAACATCGCTGGGTAAGTTGTCTTGAGAGTAACCTAAATGCATTTCGTCAAGGAATTTAATACCGCTAATCCAATTACCATGATTGTCATATCTTCCTTGAATATCATCTTGTCTACCTGCAAAATTCCACATAAAATAACGCCAATACATGTAGCCTAATTGGTATTCAAACATATAAGCAAGATTGGCACCTAAAGAAGGTTTTTCTATATCAAAATAAGAAGGACCATATTGTTTTAAAAATCTGTGGTAGTCTTCATAATCTACATTTCCTTCGTAGACATCTTTTTTAAAGTTATTAACCAAAGAACGCAACTCATTTTGCATTTGATATTCTGGTTTTAGCTTAAAATCTAAAAAACCACTAAACATCATGTAATTTTCGGCATGTTCACCACTCCACATACGTGGTAAAATAGAAGCGTGTTTAGAGTTGTAGTTTTGCCTTGCGTTTTTATAATCGTTTACAATAATATATTTGCCTTTGTCTTCATCTTTTTCATATTTAGGCTTGTCATCTTTATATGGATTGTTTTCATCTAAAGCAGCATATTGATCTGTAAACTGAGGCCCATAAAATAAATGTGTTTCTGGGTATTGTTCTAAATTATAATACGCTAAAAGTTCTCTAGCACTAGAAGGGTTATTTTCATTAATAACTACATTGGCATTAGCTCTAATGGGTAGCATTAACCAAGTGGAAAACCCTATAATAATGAATGTTAAACACAAGATACCGGTGTTTAAATGTGTGTAGTTTTTCTTTCGGGTGTATTTAAGTGCATAAAAGATAATGGCCACTAGCATAATTCCGGCAATAATAGAGCCCGAGTTAAAAGGTAATCCAATAGAATTTACAAAAAATATTTCTGATGCACTAAATATTTTAAGAATGTTAGGAGCTAATAGTTTAAATACAAATAATAAAACCGCCACCGAAACAATATTAGCAATGATAAAGTTTTTAACAGTAATGGTTTTATAGTTTTTAAAGTAGTAAATAAGCCCAATGGCGGGTATGGTTAAAAGTCCCATAAAGTGAACACCAAAAGAGAGCCCAATAATAAAGGCAATTAAAATAAGCCAACGGTTGCCACGTGGTTTATCCATGTCCTGCTCCCAACGTAACCCTAACCAAAATAGAATAGACATAATTAAGGTTGCCATGGCATAAACTTCGGTTTCAACAGCGTTAAACCAAAATGAATCTGTAAAGGTAAATGCTAAACTACCAACCAAACCGCTGCCAAGAATGGCTAGTGCTTTTGGTTGGTTATCTTTACTACTACCAACAATTTTTTTAAGTAATAAGGTGATTGTCCAGAACATAAAAAGAATAGTGAATGCACTGGCTACAGCACTCATCATGTTCATCATCCAACCAATAAGCTCATTGTTACCAAAAGTAAACATTGAGAAAAATGCACCAAGCATTTGAAATAATGGCGCTCCAGGTGGATGCCCAACTTGTAATTTAGAAGAGGTTAATATATATTCTCCTGCATCCCAAAAACTAACTGTGGGCTCAACTGTTAAACTATACGTTATAAGTGCAACTAAAAAAGAGAACCACCCTAACAGCGTATTCCATTTTTTAAAGTTATTATTAGACATAAAATAGATTGTTTATTTGCTGTGGCGAATTTAGTAATAAATACGTTATATCAAGATTTTTTAAGTAAACGTTAAGGATTTAGAATTATTTTTTTCAAAAAATGTTTGTGCAGAAAAAACTTTGTATTAAATTTGCACCCTCAATTACACAATGGCCTATGGTGTAACTGGCAACACGTCTGGTTTTGGTCCAGAAGAGTCTAGGTTCGAGCCCTAGTAGGCCAACAAGTAATTTATAAGTCCTTGCAGTAAAATGTAAGGACTTTTTTTATGGGTTTATATTTTGGTAAGAAGTGGAACCGCCTTTAAAAAAGGTTTCTAATTATAATTTTAGGATACATTATGGGCTTGTGCAACGGTTACCGTTGTTGTACGCAGTGTTTTAATCATTTAAATGTTTATCTCTACTCTCTAATAATTTCTCAAATGTCGGATACTTTTTTATTTTCTTGGTATTCAGTTCTTTCACAAAATTTTCTTTAAAATCTTCATCTTCGAGTTTTTCTAAAAATGTGTTATTCTCAAAATATTCAGATTGTATTTTTAATCTTCTAAACATTTCTTCCTCAAAATCTTTTGAAATCATACCATTGAAATTGTCTATTAATTTGTGCTTCTCTATTGGTTTATAAAAAACAAAACCATCAAACACATCATTATATTTAACTTCTTCCATTCCATTCCACATATCAAAGTCATCATTTCCGAAAATAGAATTATTAAAATCAAATCCAATATCATCTATTTTCTGCTTTTTGAATGATGCATCCCATTTTCCATTTTGGATGAGTTCATATTCCCATTTTTGCTCTTTTCTTGAAAAAATGGGACAGTTTATTAGAATACTTACTACTCGATTACCGAAATAATCTGAAAGGAATTTACCAGAGTTTTGTTGCAGTTCTCCATTACTTCTAATTGTGTGAATTTTAAATGCGTGTCGGTAGTTTAATATAACTAGTGCTTTCTTTTTTGCTTTAGGTTCTATACTTTCAAATTGATTGATAATGTTGTAAGCAATTATGCTATCTCTTGGTTCAATTTCAAAATCTTGCTCTCTTTCGTAATCCTCAACATTATGTACTTTATTCCAGTCAAATTCTGAATCGGAAGGGTAAAGTGAAATTTGATTTTCGGATGTGTTATTAACATCGTAGATAGTTTTTAAAAGATAATTGAAATTATATCTTTCCCAAATGAACCAAAAGCTTGCATTCTGTTGAAATTTAGTTATTTTTCTCTCTATGGAAATACTATCTAAATCTTTTGATTTTAAAAACTCTGTAATTTCTGGTTGAAGATTTATAATTCCATTTTCAATAAAGATATTTTTTACGTTTTTTTTAAAATATTCATCAGTCAAAACATCTTTTATTAATTCGTATTGAGAAAATTCGCTGTGATTTCTTTCACACAAAATTACAATGTCATGTTTTTTAAACTGCTGTAAGATGTAATCTTTTGCAGATTTCTTTTCTATTTTTTTTAAATAATCAACGTAAGGTTTTATTTCAGAGTTTTCAGAACAACTAAAAATTGTTAACAGAAATATCAGTAAAATATTTTTCATAGTTCTCAATTCAGGGTTCTGTTTCCGACATTGCGTACAACGTGTTTCTTTAGTTTGTATTAAATAACTTTAGATAGAAAATCCGCGAGGACTTTCGTAAATTGGCTAAAACCAAGCAATTAATTATACACGGTGTACCTGTTGCACAAGATAAGAAAAAGCTATAATGCAATTGTGTAAAAAAGTCAAATTTCTTATCTTTATATATGCAGGGAAAAAAGACAAGTCTATAAAAACAGAAACCGCCTCTAAAGACAGTTTCTAATTATAATTTTAAGATAAATTATGGGCTTGTGCAACGGTTACCGTTTTTATTGGTTAATATCATTAAAATCATCTACAAAACTTAAAGGATATTCATCAAGCTTATGAAATTCAGCCCTATATTTTTTATCTGTTATAAATTTTGGAATATCTAACATTAAATGAGATGTCTTTTCTAGAACAAACTTTTCGAAATGATTCCAATTCATTTCCCATTCAGAACCTTGTCCAACTCCTTCAAGAAAATTACTTTGGTCATCTAGATAATACATTTTATCTCCTCCGAATTTATATGTATAAAACATTAATGATTTTCTAAAATTGTTTAAGTTTTCAAGGTATTTTTTGTCTTTATAATTTTTTTCTGTAAAAAAACGACAAAACGACCACCACCTTGAATAGTAAGGAATATGGTTAGAGTAATGTTCTTTGTTTATAGTTAAATAGTCACAACCATTTTCATTATCAGAATTCAATGAGAAGTTTGGATGGATTAATTCCTTTTGTTCTTCTAATATTGTTTCTTCATTGGGTAATTTTCCTTCGTAATAAATCCAGTAGTCTGGATTATAGAATAATTCATTTCCAAACTTACTATGGAGTTCTTTTAGTTGGAAACTATCGTCAATAAGCCTAAACGTTTTAAAATCTTTGTGCTTTACAATTTTGTCTATGATAACAAGTTCATCTTCTTTTTCTTTTCCTAATAGTTTAAAATGTTCTTTTTGTCCGAAATATCCATATTCAATATTTATATCAATGCGAGATATAATATCTTCTGCAAGTTCTTTTACACTTTCAGTATTCAGTTTATGATTTCCTATTGGCGAGATATCCCTTCCCATTTCAGTTTTTCTAGTTTATGCCCAAAAGTCTTGGTTATGCGTAGTGCGGGATTTCAAGGCACTTCACTTTCCGTTTAGCAGTTAGTTTATTTAATGTAATTACTTTCATATTAGTACTTCCGCCCGCATTACGTATGGCCATTGTTGGGCAATCGTACTTTTTTTTCGTCCGTCTGTCAGCGTTGGCAAAGACATACTCTTTGGCAATTTTTGGCTTGTGTGTTGGCTTTAGCAAATTACAAATGTGTATGGCTTTTAGCGTTGGCATTATTCAGTCAGAATATTAATTCTTTTAACATTTGTTTTATGTCTAAATGTTTTGCTCCTTGAACTGACTTTGAGTTCATTCCAACCAACTCAACCCAATCCATAATCTTTTTCTTTTCTGTCGTTTTTTCATTCCAATATTCAGACAATTCGATTGCTGAAGTATTAACCAAAATTTCCAACACAGAATCTATATTATCAAACAACTTTATAAATACTCTAGGAATGTTTTTATACGTTTTGTTTTTAATAAAATAATCTGCTTTTCCACCAGCAGTAAATAAATCTCTTACATTCGGACAAACAATAGCTTCTCGTGTTACAAGCCATATTGCAAGTCGAGCAAATTTATCTCCACGATTACTAAAAACCTCTGGAAAATAAACCATTGCTCTGTTTTTAATCTCTTGCTTTTCTTTTAAGCTCAAGTTGTTCCAAACATTTATAACAAGATTACTTGCTTGTTCTGTGTCTTGAATCCACCACAAATCTTGACCAGGTTTCAACTTACTTTTATAGTAGTCCGTAATTGGCTTAATCGGATTTTTCTTTTGACGCAAAGTATCATAAGGTGTATTGATTTTGTCAAAAATGGTTTTTCCCTCCTCCAAGTCCATATCGATTAAATACCTTGGCGAATGTGTAACAACAACTTCTGATAAACATTCTTCATAAGCACGACACCTAAATTCAATTGGTTTTCCAAGTTTACCGAAAAGCATAAAAATTCGCTCGACATCATCTACTCTTGTAGATTCTAATACACTATTCCCTGTTGTTTTCCAATGGTTTTTAGTTGTTGTTTTGACTTCTATACCATAAAACTTTTTCGCAACAATGTCTGGGAACTTTTGTCCTCCAATTAATTCAATTGAATTTTCAAATTGCGAACCTACAGCTAAATCGGTCATTACATCTCTAACATAAGGTTCAAGCTTCGCACCTTTTAATTGTTCAATCTTTTTAGGTGATTTCTTTGCGTGAATATTTAATTCTTCAATTGTAGAATGTAATAAAGCGTTGAACTCACTTTTATGTGGTTCTGAATTAACTGATACTACCATTATTTTTTAAAATATAAATCCCAAACATCTTCTATTCTTTTTGCTAAATTGTAAGCGAGTAGTGGTGGAACCGCATTACCAATTACTTTATAAGCTTTTGATGGACTTACTAAATAGGAACCTTTACGACCGTTTTTATTAGGTATTACAAATTCATAATCAGGTGGAAAAGTTTGTATTAGCGCACACTCTCTAGGGGTCAAACGCCTTTCCTTCAGCCCTTTAGAAAGTTCATCTGTTAAAATTCCACCGTTTTTTTTAGATAATCTTCTAAACTCTATATTTCCGTGATGTTCTGCCCTAATTGTTGGACTTATTCCATCTAACTTTATCTCTATTTGTCCTTGGCAATGCTTACCCATAAATTTTGCTTTTGAGTAAAATTTTTGAGATAAATCTTTTGAGTTTTCAGGCTCTTCTAAATTTACGAAAAGTTCTTTTAAATCTACATGACGTTTTAAATCTTCTCCGTCAGTTGTGTAAGCGTGAGTTGGTCTAGGATACGGATTGTATTTATCTGAAATGTATTCTCTTTCTAATTGTTCAAGAGCGGATTTTTTTAATGCAGATTTTTTTATACCAATAAAGAAGACTCGTTCCCTTGATTGCGGAACACCATAATCTGCTGCGTGTAAAACACGAGGATTTAAAACTAAATATCCATTATCTCCAGCTGAAGAGAAATCATTTTGAATAATGTCTTTGACGTTTGAAAGATTTACTAAACCTTTGACATTTTCTGCAATAAAAATTTTAGGTTGAGTTATTTCTATAACTTGTTTCATCCACATATAAAGTTGCCCACGAGTTTCTTCTGTTGCACAAGTTTCTGTATTTAGTTCTCCTTTATGGTTTTTATGTGAATTAAATCCGTTTCTTTTTCCGGCAATACTAAAATCTTGACAAGGGAAACCACCAGTTACGATGTCTATATTTTTCGGAAAAACCTTTGTTCCGTTTTGGTGTAATTTTACTAAATCAACAATGCTGTCAGTTTGGTAGAGTTCTGCGTTGTGTCCTCTTTTTGAAAAATAGTTTACCCAAGCGTTTCGTGCATCTTTTAAAATGTCATTTGCAAAAACTGTTTTAAAACGTGTTTTTGAAAGTTTAACGAAGTTATTATCAAGTTCTTCACTTATAAAGTCAGGATTTAAAATCTCGTTTACAGATGATTTTAAAACAGAAAAATCTCCTTCAAAACCTAAATCCATTCCGCCACAACCAGAAAATAAAGAAAGCATATTTAATGTTGATTTTCTCTTTTGTTCTTTTTTATTGGCTTTTGGTTTAGAGTAAAACTTTACTGCTAATTGAGGTTCTTCAACTACGCTTAAATTTACTGTTTCAGTTGTTAATGATTGCATAGTTAGTTTTGTATTGGGTGTGATTTTAAATATTTGATTTTTTTCTCCGCAACTTTTAGCACTTTACTTGCACAATCTTCGTCTGCTATTTCATAAGCAATTTTATCGCTTATAAATTGTACTAAAAGCTCGTCTTTATCAAGTTTTAAGATTTCTGCAAGTTTCTCCAACATTTCTTTTGTTGGTTTTCGCTCATTTCTTTCGATTTTACTCAAAATAGCTTGATCGATATCGACATAAGCAGAAACTTGTCTTAAAAGAAGTCCGAGAGCTTGTCTTTTATTTCGTAAAATTTGTCCGATTGTTTCCATTTGACAATTATTATTTGACAATTATTGTCAAATATAGTTTGTCAAATTTTGGAAAGCAAGAAATTCAGATTGTATTTTTCTAGCTTGTGGCTAACGGCAGTCTGTCTCAAAACTACCAATTAAAGTTTAAAAATAGATTAAAAAGTGAATATTGCCAAATAATTATCGTACGGTTTTAATTTGTGCTCAAAAGACGTCCATCATGTCAATGTTTGTATTTTTAATGCTGTGATATGCCCTTTGAGCCTTTTGGATATAGGTCTCAGGTCTATTTTTAAGTTGAACTGCCTTCTCAGATTATAAGCAATGGCAATTTTGGTAATGAATTCGCCATCTTGGTACAGATGAAAGTTAATGTAGTCCGTAAAAATCAAATTGTTTAGAGAAGCTTTGTAGCGGTCAAATTGCTCTTTGTTTCCTGTTTTCTTTGTACCGTCAAGGTCTTTGTCGCCAATGTCTTTAGCTTCAATAAATCCAACAGGAATATCTTTTTTCGTCAAAATGTAGTCAGGTGCTCCGCAACTCTGTCTTTTCGGTTCGTTGGTCGCTCTAATGGTCGGCACCAAACTTTCTAAAAGTTGCTGCAAGTCGTCACGAAAAGTATGTTCGGTTGCGTTTCCGAGTTTGTATCTTTTGTCTAAGTTGTCAATGTATTCTTGTAATGTCATTTATTCAATTTCTTTCAGTGCGTTGGCAAAAAATAGCTCTTTTGGTCTTTTTTAGCGTTGGCATTGCGTGTCGGCAAAACCAAATGTGCTGTTTGTGTAGTGGGCTTTTTGTATGTTGTCCAACGGTTTTGTGTATGATTTCGTTGCGATGAAATTTAAAAATAAACTAATAAAAAAACATAAATAATGGAAAAAAGTTGCACAACCATGAATTCCATCAATACGTATTTGTTATGCTATTTTTTGTAAAACATAACTAATTGATATATTGGGCTTTTAATTATTTCTAATAATTCAAAAACTATCAATTTATTCCTGATGACGAGTTGCGCAACGCTTACCTTTGTTAGGTACAGTACTTTTTTAAAATCCATAAGTCAATCGGTCAACAGTGTAGGTTCTATCTACTGGGTTAAAATTGATAATATTTTTATAAGCAACATCAGTACAAATAAATAATGAAGGTAATGAGGTATTCAAAACCTCTTCACCTCTCTCCATATTTCTAATTACTAACGTCATATTATCTAAATAAGCTCCTTTAAAATCTTCATTTGGACTATCTGGATTAAATTGTCCAAGATGAATTGTTATTTCTAAATTATCCTGAATAGTTATTTCTTGTAATCCTTGAGTGGATGAATGAGGATGACTATAAGATGTTCCTTCAAATCCTTCTGCTCCTTCAAAAATTGTATCATTATCATCAATATTATAGTTAATTTCATAATAAAAATACTCTGCTTCAACACCACAGCTATTTGTATGCCCTGTAATATTTAACTCAACTTCATAAATAGATGACTGGGTTGTAAAAGTTTCTTCATTTCCATACGTAATACCATTTTCATTTATAGCGTAAGCCCTTACATAGTAAGTAGTGTTTTCTTGTAGACCTGTAATCTCTGAATTATAATTATAGTTATTTGTATTATCTTCTATTGAACTATCATCAATTGTGGGGTTTTGAGAGGTACTCCAGCAAATTCCTTTACTGGTAATTGTTCCGTCTCCATCATCATTGATTATTCCTCCACTCGTTGCACTATTTAATGTAATATTTTCAATAGTTTTTGTTACAATATCAATTTCTCCTATTGCTGTTGTAAACTCAATTTCGTTTCCGTAATACTCTCCAGTTGGATTTACAAAAAACGTTCTCATATAATATGTTGTATTTCTTTCCAAATTAGTAACTTCAGATGAAATGTTTTCTCCATTAATTTCTATAATGTTATCATCAGTTTTTGGAAGTGTTGTTTTGGCGTAAACAAAACCTTGAGAAGTAACTGAGCTTTCGCAAGTTGGTGCGATTATTTGCCCGCTAAATGTTGCGCTAGTTTCAGTAATATTGGAAGCCTCTTCGGTAAATAAAGTTGGCGTATATGTACAATCTGGATTATTCTCATCATCAGAGTTTGAGCAGGATGTAAATATGGTTAACAGAATTAAAATTTTAAATGTAAATTTCATATCATAATTTTTTGTTGTTTAATTCAATCTTTTTTTGTTCGTATTGTGCTTAACGGTTAGTATATGAAAAGCAGGCGGTTAAGAAGCACGGAACTTTCGGTTATGCACAAATTTTGACACGAGCCAATCTCCTCGAATTCAGCACTAAATCGCCTATTTTTTATATACATTGTTACCTGCTGGCTTTTTTATTTCAGTTCCTATTTTGTTCATTATTCCGTTCCAATGTTCTTTCATTTCTGCTCTCTGTTCAGCATTCAATAATTTCTCGTGGTGAATTGCAACTGTTGTCTTTTCTTGATTTCCAATTACTCTAATTTGAATTGTTGACATATTTTCCCAATTTTTCGGTTTCCAATTCAGTCGAATATGGGAATTTGCTTTAAAAACACGAACAAGTCCTGTTATGCCATTTTCAGTTTCGTATTCTTTTTTAATTACAAGTTCATTTTTCAAATTGCCTAACCAAATTTTTAGTCCATTCTCGGAAAATAAAAAGTCCCAAACTTTCTCAGTCGAAACAGAAAAGGTTTTCCTTATTCCAAATTGAAATCCTACATCTTTGGTTTTCCCGACTTGATTTTCCATTTTCTTATTTTTCAGGTTTAAATGCGATAGCATCAATTTCAAGTAAAAATTCGGGATTTATTAGTCCTGCAACATACAAAACTGTAATAATCGGTGGGTTTGGGTTTTGTCCTAAAAATTTCTGTGAAACTTGAAATGCACCATAAGCATTCTGTCCTTGAACAATGTGAATGTTTAATTTCACTAAACTCTCAAAATTTACTCCACAAGATTTAAGAGCAATTTCAAGGTTTTTCATTACTTGCTCGGTTTGTTGTAAAATATCATTTTTCCCTACAATTTCTCCATTTCCGTTTACTGCATTTTGTCCACCGATATAAATTGTCTTTCCGTTTCCTTCAGTCGTTATAATTTGAGAAAATGCAGGATTTTTTATTAGTCCATTTGGATTTATATGTTCTATTTTATTCTCCATTGTTCGTTGTTTTCAGCTTGCAGGCAACTAGTTTATATAAAGAACTTTCCGCACAATAAACCACCAATTAAGTAGGCTATGCAGAAAAAGCTTGGTTTTTGTGCGTTGTTATTGTTTTAAATTTTGTAGTACACGGGCTACAAGATATAGCTTTTTTTAAAACTATCAAACAAATAATAATCCTAAAATGACTGTACAGGCATTTTAGGATTAAGAAAAAGAGTTGTATAATTATATCAGGATTTATTTATTAACCTGTATAACTATTTTAGGACGGGTCACACTCACCATTCACTATTCACTATTCACTATTCACTTCTCACTCCTATAGCTGCCCTATAGCTGCCCTATAGATGTCCTATGGATGTCCTATGGATGTCCTATGGATGTCCTATGCTTTACCTATGAATAAAATTATTGAATTTTTAATTGGTTTAAAATTTGCGCCTTAATATTAACTTTAATAACGTAACATTTAAGTTACAATTTAATAAGGTTAGCTTGCTTGTTTTTACATTATAATAAAGTTGAGGTAATGATTTAAGTATTTGGTATTGTTTTATTTACTAATTAATTAATCCAACTTAAAATCAAATGAAAAAAATTACACTTTTGGCTAGTTTAACACTAGCTGTTATCACAACATGTTTCAGTCAAGATCCGCTTCAGCATTTAGCAAGTTATTCTACAAATACTGAAGGTTCTGCAGAAACCGTAGCTTATGATGCTGCAAACCAACAAGCATTTTTTACCAACTCATCTACCAACTCTTTCACTATTGTAGATATTAGTTCGCCTAATTCACCTGTTTTAGTTAAAACGGTTGATTTGTCATCATACGGAGCAGGGCCAAACTCCATTGCAATTCATGGGAGTGTTGTAGCTGTAGCTGTAGAAGATGCTATAAAACAAAACAACGGAAAAGTTGTGTTTTTCAATTTAAACGGTGTATATCAAAACCAAATAACAGCAGGTGCTTTACCAGATATGCTAACCTTTACGCCAGATGGTACTAAAGTTATTGTAGCTAATGAAGGAGAGCCATCAGACGATTATTTAACAGATCCAGAAGGCTCTATTACTGTAATAGACTTAAGTGCAGGGGTTATGTCGGCTACTGCAACTTCAATTAATTTTAATGGTTATGATGACAAAAAAGAATCATTAAAAAACAAAGGCATTCGTATTTTTGGTAACAATGGTGCGGCTACAGTATCTCAAGATTTAGAACCAGAATATATCACCGTTTTAGATGATGGTTCTAAAGCCTATGTTAGTTGTCAAGAAAACAACGCACTTGCGGTGGTAGATTTAACAACAAATACCATTTTAGATATTCTTCCGTTAGGATATAAAAATCATTTATTAGGAACACCAACAGTAACTAGTTATATTGTAAATGAATTAGAAGAAAACTGGCCAGCATTAGGAACACCAGTTTATGATGGCGGACAGCCAACCGTTATGCTTGGTGGTTTCTCAGGGCTTTTTTATGATGAAGCAAATTCTACTGCAACAGATTATGTATTTTACGCCATACCAGATAGAGGGCCTAATGATGCTACAACTAGTAAAAATGATGTCACTCCTGCAGCATCTCAAAATTTACGTCCGTTTAAATTGCCAAATTATCAAGGTAGAATTGCCAAATTCACTTTAAATAAAACAACAGGAGATATAACTTTAAACCAACAAATTTTATTAACCAGAAAAGATGGAACCACACCAATTACGGGTAAAGGAAATATCCCTGGAATTGATGAAGTTCCTGTAACTTATACCGATGCTGCTACGGCTTATACTAACGCCGACTATGTTGGTACAGATTCTGAAGAATATCACGCTTTACCATACGATGAATACGGTGGAGATTTTGAAGGTATTTTAATTGATAAAGATGGTTATTTCTGGATGTGTGATGAGTACAGACCTGCAATCTATAAGTTTCAAGCTAACGGAACTTTGGTAGAACGTTATGTGCCATCAGGAACATCGTTACTTGGAGATACGCCACAACCAGAGGGGACTTACGGTGCCGAAACCCTGCCAGAAGTGTATGCATTACGTCGTGCTAATCGTGGGTTTGAAGCTATTGCTTATGATGAAGTAAACCACATTATTTATGCGTTTATTCAATCGCCAATCGAAAACCCTTCAAGTGCGGTTAGAAATAATTCTGATGTGATTAGAATTTTAGGAATCAATGCCAATACAGGGGCTCCTGTTTCAGAATATGTTTATCTTTTAGAAAGAAATAAAGATGCTGGTTATGCGTCTTCTAGAGTTGATAAAATTGGTGATGCTGTTTACACAGGTAACGGTAAATTTTTAGTTATTGAAAGAGATTCTGAAGGTCCAGATGCCGAATACGGTAAAAAATACGTTTTTGAAATTGATATTAACTATGCTACCAACGTTTTAAATTATACGCTTTCTGGTTCTAAAGAATTAGAAGAAATGAGTGCTGATGAAATTTTAGCAGAAGGTATTATAGTTTCGCATAAAAATAAAGTGGTAAACTTACCTTCAATTGGTTATAAATCTTCCGATAAAGCCGAAGGTATTGCATTGTTGCCAAACAATGAAATTGCCATAATAAATGATAACGATTTTGGTTTAGCTGGTGCAGGAATTACAGACAGCAGTGTGTTAGGTATTATTTCTTTTGCTAACGATTATGGTTTTGATGCTTCAAACAAAGACGGAAAAATTGATATTAAATCACATCCAACATTAGGTGTTTATATGCCAGATGCTATTGCGTCATATAATGTAAATGGCTTAAACTATATTGTTACAGCAAATGAAGGAGATTCTAGAGATTACGATGGGTATTCTGAAGAAGATCGTGTAAAAGATTTAACTTTAAACACCGCTGCTGGCTATTATCCAGATGCTACAACACTTCAAGAAGACGAAAACTTAGGTAGATTAAAAACAACCTATGCCGATGGCGATTATAATAACGATGGAACTTATGAGCAAATTTACTCATATGGGGCACGTTCGTTTTCAATTTTTGATCAGTATGGTAATATTGTTTTTGATAGTGCAGATCAATTTGGGCAAACTATTGCTGTAGAAGAGCCTAGTTTATTTAATCAAGATGAAGAAGAATTTGATGGAAGATCTGATGATAAAGGAGGAGAACCAGAAGCAATAGCAATAGGAACCATTAATGGTAAAACATATGCTTTTATTGGTTTAGAAAGACAAAGTTCTATTTTAATGTATGATATTACTAACCCTAAAGATGTAGAGTTTATTACCTATTATAAACACAATAGTACAATAGGCGATGTTGCGCCAGAAATTATTAAGTTTATTCCAGCTTCACAGAGTCCTAACTCTAAAAATTTACTTTTAGTAGGTTATGAAGTAAGTGGCTCTTTAGCAATTATTCAGGTAGATGATACCGCATTAAGTGTTAGTGAAGTTGTTACTAAAAACAATTTTAAAATGTATCCTAATCCAGTAATTGATACTACTTTAAAGTTTAATAAAACGCTTTCTGGAGCTGTTTATAACTTAAACGGCCAAGAAGTAAAAACCTTTAACAATAAAACAGCTATAAATGTTTCTAAATTAGCAGCTGGTGTTTACATTGTAAAAACTAAAACACATGGAGTTAAGCGTTTTTTAAAATTGTAATGTTTTCTAAAAATGATATAAAAACCCAGCCTTTTTAGGTTGGGTTTTTAAATTTTAAAAGTAATTACAGGTCGTCTTGCATGATTTACCAAATCTTCGCTAATACTACCATTAAAAAAATGCGAAATACCTTGTCGGCCATGGGTGCTCATGCCAATTAAGTCGGCTTCTATAGATTGCGAAAAATTCATAACACCGCTTTCAATACTAATGTCATTATAAATATGAATAGAGCAATAATTAGGGGTTACAGCATCTAAAAATCCTTGAATGCGTTCTTTTGCTTCGGCAGTAGTTACAAATTTATTAGCCGTAACTACCATTAAAAGATGAATTTCGGTCTCAAAAAGTGCTGCAAATTTTAATGCCTTTAAAAAAGGCACTTTAGATTCTTCTTTAAAGTCTGATGCAAATACAAATTGTTCTACATTAAAAACATTGTGTTCTTTTTTAATTACAAGAACAGGTACTTCAGAGGTTCTAACAACTTTTTCGGTATTACTTCCAATTAAAAGTTCCTTAAAACCACTTGCCCCATGAGATCCCATTACCACTAAATCAATTTCAAACTTTTTACAAGCTTTATAAACACCTTTAAAAATTTCATGAAAATCTACAGCTTCATGCACAATTAAATCTTTTAAATAGTCTTTTTCTAAAAGAGTTTCAAATTTTTGTTGAGCCAATTTCATAAAGTAAACTGCTTCAGGCAAATCGCTATATGAATTTAAAGGATCTACTTTTTGTAAGGGCATTTCTAGCATGTGCAGTAAATAAATTTCGCAATTAAATTTTCTTGCCAATTGGGCAGCAACTTTTAAAGCGTTTTCAGACTGACTAGAAAAATCTGTTGGAACAAGTATTTTTTTCATAATAAACAGAAGGTGAAGGTGTATCTAAATTTATGAATTAATACTTTAAAAATCAATAAAATTGTATATATTTGCAGCGTTGAAAGGCAAAAAAAGATAATGAGGGGACGGAAAGTCCCCTCTTTTTATACTAAAAATGTTTAAAACTACGGTTGAAAATTTATTAGAGGCTGCTTTAAAAGACAGACCAGATTTATTTCTTATAGATTTTTCTATTCAAGGAGATAACCAAATTAAAGTAGTGATAGATGGTGATAATGGAGTGTTAGTTGAAGACTGCATTTTTATTAGTAGAGCAATAGAACATAACTTAGATAGAGAAGAACAAGATTTTTCTTTAGATGTAATGTCTGCTGGAGCCACATCACCTTTAGTAAATAAACGCCAATATAAAAGGCATTTAAATAGAGCGCTTAAAGTAAAAACAGCGTCTGATAAATTTGAAGGAACACTTGTAAACGCAACAGACGAAAGTATTACTTTACAGTGGAAAGTTAGAGAACCTAAACCAATAGGTAAAGGCAAAGTAACTGTAATAAAAGAAGCGAATATCGCTTATGAAGATATTGTAGAAGCAAAAGTTATGATTAAATTTTAATTCAAAAAGAGTTATGGAAAATGTCGCGTTAATTGAATCTTTTTCAGAATTCAAAGACGATAAGCTAATTGACAGAGTAACGTTAATGGCCATTTTAGAAGATGTGTTTAGAAGTGCTTTAAAAAAGAAATATGGCAATGATGATAATTTTGATATTATTGTAAACCCAGATAAAGGCGATTTAGAAATTTGGAGAAATAGAGTAGTTGTGGCCGATGGTGAGGTTGAAGATGAAAACCAAGAAATTTCATTAACAGAAGCTAGAAAAATTGAACCCGATTTTGAAGTTGGAGAAGACGTATCAGAAGAAGTTAAATTAGTAGACTTAGGAAGAAGAGCCATTTTAGCATTACGCCAAAACCTTATTTCTAAAATTCATGAGCATGACAATACCATCATCTACAAACAATTTAAAGATTTAATAGGAGAAATATATACAGCAGAGGTACACCATATTCGTCACCGTGCAGTCATTTTATTAGATGATGAAGGTAATGAAATTGTACTACCAAAAGACAAACAAATACCTTCAGATTTCTTTAGAAAAGGAGATAATGTAAGAGGTGTTATAGATAGTGTTGAGCTTAAAGGAGCTAAACCAACTATATTAATGTCTAGAAGCTCGCCTGTATTTTTAGAAAAATTATTTGAACAAGAAATACCAGAAGTTTTTGATGGTTTAATTACTATAAAAAATGTAGTTAGAATACCAGGAGAAAAAGCAAAAGTTGCGGTAGATTCTTATGATGATAGAATAGATCCAGTAGGTGCCTGTGTAGGTATGAAGGGGTCAAGAATTCATGGT
Organism: Seonamhaeicola sp. S2-3; assembly: GCF_001971785.1. Taxonomy (NCBI): domain Bacteria; kingdom Pseudomonadati; phylum Bacteroidota; class Flavobacteriia; order Flavobacteriales; family Flavobacteriaceae; genus Seonamhaeicola; species Seonamhaeicola sp. S2-3. The sequence continues at coordinate 1,790,940 of NZ_CP019389.1, forward strand.
ATAGTACGTGAATTAGGAAATGAAAATATAGATGTAATTAATTACACAAACAATTTACAACTATATATTACCAGAGCTTTAAGTCCGGCAAGAGTTACTTCAATAAAAATTGATGAAGAAAACAAACGTGCCGAGGTTATTTTAAAACCAGAAGAGGTTAGTAAAGCTATTGGTAGAGGAGGTCACAACATTCGTTTAGCAGGTCAATTAACTGGTTATGAGATTGATGTGTTTAGAGAAGGAGCAGAAGAAGATGTAGAGTTAAGCGAGTTCTCTGATGAAATAGAAGAGTGGATCATCCTTGAATTTAAGAAAGCCGGTTTAGATACAGCTAAAAGCGTTTTAGAACAAGATGTTAACGATTTAGTGAAACGAACCGACCTAGAAGAGGAGACAATTAACGATGTTATTAGAATTCTAAAAGAAGAATTTGAAGAATAACCATATATTTGAGTATTTTAAAGGCAGTTTATGGCTGAAACAATAAGATTAAATAAAGTATTACGCGAACTTAATATTTCTTTAGATCGTGCGGTAGAATTTTTAGATTCTAAAGGCATAGAGATAGAGAAGCGTCCAACAACAAAAATATCTGTAGAGGTTTATAAGGTTCTTTCAGATGAGTTTGAAACAGACGCTAATAAAAAAGTTGCGTCCAAAGAAGTTAGTGAAGCAAAGCAAAAAGAGAAAGACTTGTTGCGTAAACAACGCGAAAAAGAACTTGAAGCAAAGCAAAAAATAGAAGCCAAAAAAGAAGAAATTGTTAAGGCTTCTACAACGCTTTCAGGTCCAAAAACTGTTGGAAAAATAGATCTTTCGCCTAAAAAGCCTAAGGTTAAAAAAGAAGAGCCCGTTAAAGAAGAACCTGTTAAAGAAGAACCCGTTAAAAAAGAACCGGTAAAAGAAGAAAAGCCAAAGGTTGTAGAGCCTGCTCCAAAACCAGAGGTTGAAGAAAAGAAACCAGCGCCCAAAAAAGAAGCGCCTAAAAAAGTTGAACCAAAGAAAGAAGAAGCTCCTAAGCAAGAAACAAAACCTGCTGAAGAAGCTATATCAGGTGGTAAGGTTGAAACCAAATACCAAAAACTTACTGGTCCTAAAATTGCTGGTGATAAAATAGATTTATCGAAATTTAATAAACCAAAGAAAAAGAAAGAGGATAAAAAACCTGATGCTAAGGCTGGTGATGCTTCAAAGAAAAAGCGTCGAAGAATTAGTAAAGTAGGTGGCCCACAATCTGGAGGAAACAGAGGCGGAAATAATAGAAACGATCGTTTTAAAGGTAAACAAGGAGGCGGAAGACGCAACATTGTTAAAGAAGAGCCTAGTGAAGAAGATGTAAAAAAACAAGTGCGTGAAACACTTGAAAAACTTCAAGGAAAATCTTCAAAAGGTAAAGGTGCTAAATATCGTAGAGAAAAAAGAGAACAGCACAGAGACCAAACCGAAAAAGAACTACAAGCAGAAGCAGCAGAAAGCAAAATACTTAAAGTAACAGAATTTGTTACAGCAAGTGAAGTTGCAACTATGATGGATGTTAGTGTTACTCAAATTATTTCGGCGTGTATGTCGCTGGGTATGATGGTAACTATGAATCAGCGTTTAGATGCTGAAACCTTAACTATTGTAGCAGAAGAATTTGGTTACCAAGTAGAATTTGTAACAGCAGATATAGAAGAAGCTATTGAAGAGGTTGAAGATAAACCTGAAGATTTAGAACCAAGAGCTCCAATTGTTACCGTTATGGGGCATGTAGATCATGGTAAAACATCGCTTCTAGATTATATTAGAAAAGAAAATGTAATTGCAGGAGAGTCTGGTGGTATAACACAGCATATTGGCGCTTACGGCGTAGAATTAGAGAACGGACAAAAAATAGCATTCTTAGATACTCCTGGTCACGAGGCCTTTACAGCAATGCGTGCTCGTGGAGCGCAAGTTACAGATATTGCAATTATTGTTGCAGCAGCAGATGATGATATCATGCCGCAAACTAAAGAGGCTATTTCTCATGCGCAAGCAGCTGGTGTACCTATTGTATTTGCAATTAATAAAATAGACTTACCAAACGCTAACCCTGATAAAATTAAAGAAGGATTAGCCAATATGAATTTATTGGTTGAAGATTGGGGAGGTAAAGTACAGTCTCATGATATTTCTGCAAAAGTAGGTACTGGAGTAAATGAATTACTTGAGAAAGTATTATTAGAAGCAGAATTACTTGAGCTTAAAGCTAATCCAAATAAACCAGCTTTAGGAACCGTTGTAGAAGCATTTCTAGACAAAGGTCGTGGGTATGTTTCAACAGTATTAGTACAAGCAGGTACTTTAAGGGTTGGAGATTATGTGCTAGCAGGTCAGCATAGCGGTAAAGTAAAAGCTATGCATGATGAAAGAGGTAATAATGTTAAAGAAGCAGGCCCTTCAACACCAGTGTCTATTTTAGGTTTAGATGGTGCTCCGCAAGCGGGTGATAAGTTTAATGTGTTTGAAGATGAACGCGAAGCGAAATCTATTGCTACTAAACGTTCTCAGTTACAGAGAGAACAATCTGTTAGAACGCAACGTCATATTACATTAGATGAAATTGGAAGACGTATAGCATTAGGCGACTTTAAAGAGCTTAACATTATTCTTAAAGGAGATGTTGATGGTTCTGTAGAAGCTTTAACAGATTCATTCCAGAAATTATCTACTGAAGAAATTCAAGTTAACATTATACATAAAGGTGTTGGTGCCATTACAGAAAGTGATGTGTTATTAGCATCGGCATCAGATGCCATTATTATTGGCTTTAATGTAAGACCAATGGGTAATGCGAGAGCTATAGCAGACAAAGAAGAAATTGATATCAGAACATATTCTATTATTTATGATGCTATCAATGATCTTAAGGATGCCATGGAAGGTATGTTATCACCAGAATTCAAGGAAGAAATTACCGGTACAGCAGAAATTAGAGAAACATTTAAAATTTCTAAAATTGGAACCATTGCCGGTTGTATGGTAACTAATGGTAAAATTTTCAGAAATTCTGGAGTGCGCCTTATTAGAGAAGGTGTTGTAATTTTTACAGGAGAATTAGCATCACTTAAACGATTTAAAGATGATGTAAAAGAAGTTTCAAAAGGATACGATTGTGGTATGCAGGTGAAGAACTACAACGATATTAAAGAAGGAGATATTATTGAAGCTTTCCAAGAGGTAGCTGTTAAGAAAAAATTGAAGTAATAGCTATTCAACTTTCATAAAATCTTTATAGTAGAATAGACCAAAATAAGTTCAATAAGGATATGAAAAAAGCGAACCAATTGGTTCGCTTTTTTTATCACTTCAAGCAAGTTTCTTTTTGCTTATGTAAGTTTTAAAACTTAATTCTTTTCTTTCTTTGGCTTAAAAATAAAAGCGCTAGGAAATTTTTGTTTAATTCTTTTTAAAGCTCTATCGGCTTCTAAACGTGTTCTAAAATTACCTGCCCAAATTTTAAAATTTGGAGATTCATATTCTATTCTAGATCTCCAATCTGCAAAAGATTCATGAAATTCTTTTTGAGCTGCCTTAGCTCCCGTTCTGTTACCATTATAAATTTGAATTTTGTATCTATCAGAACTATTTTCGCTTTTATTAAGTTGTTTTTTTGCCTCTAACAACTTTGTAATATTGTCATCTTGATTAATAAAAACTTGCCCTTGTTGTGAGAAACTATTTAGTGTAAAACCAAACAAACAAATCACAATCAATGTTTTAAACTTTAAATTCAAATTTTTCATTTTTAATTATTTCTACAAATGTATACGTTATAAACTAAAAAATAGTTTATTTTTTTATTTAGAATCTCTCTAAATTACCAATTAACACTTCTGTAACATTTCTAAAATCGACTTTTAATATTACTTTTGCCAGAGATTTTAAAAGTATGACATTTGTCATGTTTTTGCATGAAAAAATCATACCAAAGATTAGAAGTTAATTTAACCAATAATATGAAACAGGTGATTCACCGTAGATTAGGCGAAAACATTCTTCGTTTTGGCTTAGTAATTTTATTAGCGTTTACAACCTCGCTTTCCGCTCAAGAAGGAGATCCAGCAAAAGGAAAATCATTGTTTAATACCAATTGTGCAGCTTGTCACCACTTAGATAAGAAAATGACAGGTCCTGCATTACGTCATGTAGAACAACGTTTGTCTGATGAACAGGGCTTAGATAGAGATTGGATATATGCATGGATTCGTAACAGTTCAGCAGTAATTAAGTCTGGAGATGCTTATGCTAATGAGGTGTTTAATGAATTTGGAGGTGCGGCTATGACTCCGTTCCCTCAGTTGTCTGATGAAGATATAAATAATATACTTGCATATACGGCTCAAGAAAAGCAAGAGCCAGCTGCGGCTTCTGCAAATGCAACAACGTCAGAAACTACTTCAACTAATTCAGGAGGAATATCAAATGAGTTGATTTTAGGAGCTCTAGCTATATTATTTGTATTGTTAGCGGCTGGTTTGTATTTGGTAAATAAAACACTACGCAGATTTGCTGAAGTTCAAAATATTGATTTGCCAGAAGCAACTAGTAGAAAACCGCTTTGGAAGGCTTTTGTTCAAAATCAATTCTTAATGCTAGTAGTAGCTATATTCTTTTTGTTATCTAGTGCTTACTTTGTTTATGGTTATTTAATGCAAATAGGAGTAGATCAAGGATATCAACCTGTACAACCTATTCATTTCTCACATAAAATACATGCGGGAGATAATGGTATAGATTGTAAGTATTGTCACTCTTCGGCAAGAGTAAGTAAAACATCAGGAATTCCTTCTTTAAATGTTTGTATGAATTGTCATAAGACAATTTCAGACTACAACGGAGAGGTTACAGCAGAACATTCAAAAGAATTTTACGATGGTGAAATTCAAAAACTATATGATGCTGTAGGATGGGATGTTTCTGAACAAAAATATACTGGTGAGTCAAAACCTGTAAAATGGGTAAGAATACATAACCTGCCAGACTTTGTGTATTTTAATCACTCACAACACGTGTCTGTTGGTGGTCAAGAGTGTCAAACTTGTCATGGACCAGTAGAAGAAATGGAAGTATTATATCAACATGCACCATTAACAATGGGTTGGTGTGTTGAGTGTCATAGAACTACCAATGTTAAAGTTGAAGATAACGCTTATTATGAAAAAATTCATGAGGAGTTGTCTAAGAAGTACGGTGTAGAGAAATTAACAGTTGCCGAAATGGGTGGACTGGAATGTGGTAAGTGTCATTATTAATTAGTAAGAAGTAATTCAATTATATAATATGTCATCAAACAAGAAATACTGGAAAAGTGTTGAAGAGCTAAACGAAAATAGCTCTATTGTTGAGACGCTAAAACAAAACGAGTTCACTCAAGAGATTCCTGTAGATGAATTTTTAGGAGATAAAGAAACTTTAGAAGAAAGTTCTACTACTCGTCGCGATTTCTTAAAGTATGTAGGGTTTAGTACTGCTGCTGTTTCATTAGCAGCCTGTGAGGGGCCTGTTAAAAAATCAATTCCTTATGTTGTTCAACCAGAGGAAATTATCCCTGGTGTTGCAAACTATTATGCAACTACAATTGCAGATGGATTTGATTTCGCAAGTGTTTTAGTAAAAACTCGTGAAGGTCGTCCAATTAAAATCGAAAATAATGCTTTGGCAACTACACACGGTAGTGCTAATGCTAGAGTAAATGCTTCGGTTTTAGGTTTGTATGACAGTTTAAGAATTCAAAGTCCTAAAAAAGGAGATAGTTCTGTTTCTTGGGGAGATTTAGATGCAGAAGTAACTGCAGAATTAACAAAAGCAGTTGATACTGGTAAAGATATTGTGTTGTTAACACAAACCTTTGCAAGTCCTTCAACTAGTAAGTTAATTTCAGAATTTAAAGAAAAATACGGTAATGTTCGTCATGTAGTGTATGATGCTGTTTCAGAATCTGCTGCATTAGACGCTTACCAAGCAAAATATGGAGAACGTGGTCTTGCTGATTACGATTTTTCTAAAGCCATGACTATTGTGTCTGTAGGAGCAGACTTTTTAGGAGATTGGCAAGGAGGTGGATTTGATTCAGGATATGCTAAAAATAGAGTGCCTAAAAATGGTAAAATGTCACGTCATATTCAGTTTGAATCTAATATGTCTTTATCTGGTGCTAATGCAGATAAACGTGTGCCATTAACTCCTAGTCAACAAAAGTTAGCTTTAGCTAAATTACATAGCTTAGTTGTAGGAAGTGGAGTTTCAGTTAGTTTACCTGCTAATATTGAAGATGCTGTACAAAAAGCGGCTAGTCAACTTAAAAAAGCAGGTAGCAATGGTGTTGTTGTTACAGGGATTCAAGATGTTAACGCACAAACCGTTGCTCTTGAAATTAATGAAGCTTTAGGTAGTAAAGCGTTTAACCCTAAAACGCCAATTAAAACAAGACAAGGTAAGGATAAGGATGTAGCAGCTTTAGTTGCAGATATGAAAGCAGGTAAAGTAGGTGTGTTAATTATGAGTGGTGTAAATCCGGTTTACACACTGCCAAATTCTGCTGATTTTGTTGAAGGATTAAAGAAAACATTCTCTGTAGCCTTCTCAATGAAAGCAGATGAAACATCATCTTTATCAACATATATAGCCGCAGCGCCTCACTATTTAGAATCTTGGGGTGATGTTGAAATTAAAAAAGGTCACTACGCTTTAACACAACCAGCCATTCGTCCTTTATTTAATACTAGACAATTTCAGGAAGCATTATTAAAATGGACTGACAACAATGTTTCTTACTCAGATTATATAAAAGAAACTTGGGGAACAGGAATTTTAAATGGTGGCTCATTTAATAAAGCTTTACATGATGGTGTATATGTAGGAACCATTGCTACAGAAACTCAAGATACAACAGAGGCTTCTGAAGATACAGATGCTCCTGCAAGTAATGCAGCTAGTGCTTTAGTATCATCAGTAAAAACTTCAAAAGGTTTAGAGCTAACATTATATACTAAAACAGGTATGGGAGATGGGCAACAAGCCAACAACCCATGGTTGCAAGAGTTTCCAGATCCAATTACAAGAACCTCTTGGGATAACTATTTAACCGTTTCAAAAGCTGATGCTGATGCGTTGGGCTTAATAAATAAACACGTTGCTAACGGTGCTTTAAACGGTAGTTATGCTAAAGTAACTGTTAACAATACAACTATTACGGTTCCTGTAATTATTCAGCCAGGTCAAGCTAAAGGTTCTGTTGGTTTATCATTTGGTTATGGTAGAACAGCGGGATTAAAAGAAGAAATGCAAACAGGTGTTAATGCCTACGCATTATATGAAAATTTCAATAATGTTCAAAATGTAACAGTTGAGGTTGCTGCTGGTGAGCATGAGTTTGCTTGTGTTCAGTTGCACAATACCTTAATGGGACGTGGAGATATTCTTAAAGAGACAACATTAGAAATTTTCAATACTAAAGATAAAAAGCATTGGAATGCCGTTCCTGTGGTGTCTTTAAATCATCAAGAAACTCCAGTAACATCTCCAGAAGTAGATTTATGGGATGAATTTGATCGTTCAATAGGGCATCACTTCAACCTATCTATCGATTTAAATGCCTGTACAGGTTGTGGTGCTTGTGTTATTGCATGTCATGCCGAAAATAATGTGCCAGTTGTAGGTAAAGAAGAAGTACGTAAATCTCGTGATATGCACTGGTTACGTATTGATAGATATTATTCATCTGAAGAATCTTTCGATGGAGATAACGATAAAAAAGATAAAATTTCAGGTTTAGGTAGCTCATTAAGTGAGTTTGGAGAAATGGAATCTCCAGCTGATAACCCTCAGGTTGCTTTCCAACCAGTAATGTGTCAGCACTGTAACCACGCGCCTTGTGAAACGGTTTGTCCTGTAGCAGCAACATCTCATGGTCGTCAAGGTCAAAACCATATGGCTTATAACCGTTGTGTTGGTACAAGATATTGTGCAAACAACTGTCCTTACAAAGTACGTCGTTTCAATTGGTTCTTATATAACGGAAATGATGAGTTTGATTATCATATGAATGATGATTTAGGGCGCATGGTATTGAATCCTGATGTGGTTGTACGTTCTCGTGGTGTTATGGAAAAATGTTCTATGTGTATTCAAATGACACAAAAAACTATTTTAGATGCTAAACGTGATGGACGTGAAATAAAAGATGGAGAACTTCAAACAGCTTGTTCTGCTGCATGTAGTAGTGGCGCTATGACTTTTGGAGACATCAATGATAAAGAAAGTAAAGTTGCAAAACTTAAAGAAGATAACCGTATGTATCACTTGTTAGAGCATGTAGGCACAAAGCCAAACGTGATATATCAAACAAAAGTGAGAAATACAACAGAAGCATAAATCTAATTAAAGAATCAATTATATAATTATGGCGTCTCATTACGAAGCACCTATTAGAAGACCTTTAGTTACAGGTGATAAATCATACCACGACGTAACTGTGGATGTAGCAAAACCTGTAGAAGGAAAAGCAAATAAACAATGGTGGATTGTTTTTGGAATCTCATTGACTGCTTTTCTTTGGGGAATTGGATGTATTATTTATACGATATCTACAGGTATTGGAACTTGGGGTTTAAATAAAACCGTAGGTTGGGCTTGGGATATTACAAACTTTGTTTGGTGGGTAGGTATTGGTCACGCAGGAACATTAATTTCTGCAGTACTGTTACTTTTCCGTCAAAAATGGAGAATGGCAATTAACCGTTCTGCAGAGGCAATGACTATCTTCTCGGTAGTTCAGGCTGGTTTATTCCCTATTATTCACATGGGTCGTCCATGGTTAGGATACTGGGTATTACCAATCCCGAATCAATTTGGTTCACTTTGGGTAAACTTTAACTCACCGCTACTTTGGGACGTATTCGCTATTTCAACCTATTTATCGGTGTCATTAGTGTTCTGGTGGACTGGTTTGCTTCCTGATTTTGCAATGCTTAGAGATAGAGCTATTAAACCCTTTCAAAAGAAAATATATGCTTTATTAAGTTTTGGATGGTCTGGTAGAGCTAAAGATTGGCAACGTTTTGAAGAAGTATCATTAGTACTTGCTGGTTTAGCAACACCTTTAGTACTTTCTGTACACACTATTGTATCGTTTGACTTTGCTACATCGGTAATTCCTGGTTGGCATACCACCATATTTCCTCCTTACTTCGTTGCGGGAGCGGTGTTCTCTGGTTTTGCCATGGTAAATACGCTTCTTATCATAATGAGAAAAGTAGTCAATCTAGAAGACTATATCACATTACAGCACATAGAGCTAATGAATATTATAATTATGATTACAGGTTCTATAGTTGGTGTGGCATATATTACAGAGTTATTTATTGCATGGTATTCTGGAGTAGAATATGAGCAATATGCATTCTTAAACAGAGCAACAGGACCTTACTGGTGGGCTTATTGGGCTATGATGACTTGTAACGTGTTCTCTCCACAGTTTATGTGGTTTAAGAAATTAAGAACAAGTATCATGTTCTCATTCTTTATCTCTATTGTTGTAAATATAGGAATGTGGTTTGAACGTTTTGTAATTATAGTAACGTCATTACATAGAGATTATTTACCATCATCATGGACTATGTTCTCACCAACATTTGTAGACATAGGTATATTTATAGGAACCATTGGATTCTTCTTTGTATTATTCTTATTATACTCAAGAACATTCCCAGTTATTGCACAGGCAGAGGTTAAAACTATTTTAAAATCTTCTGGAGAAAAATATAAGAAATTAAGAGAATCAGGAAAAAGTTTAGTTGGTACAGGTGTAGATGAAAGGACATCAATTACAGAAACTACAAATGTAGAGCTATCTGAAAGCGATAAATCTGAAATGACCAATTCGTTATTAAGTAGTATTGGTACATTTGATGCCGCTACACAAACGCCAGACGATTTAAAGAAAATAAGTGGTGTTGGACCTAAAATGGAAGAAGTATTAAATAGCATTGGTATTTATACATTCCTTCAAGTTAGTAAAATGACCAAAAAAGAATACGACTTGTTAGACAGTATTACAGGTTCTTTCCCAGGAAGAGCAGAACGTGATGATTGGTCTGGTCAAGCTAAAAATTTAATAAACTAAAAGTAGCATATGGAAGCTTCAAAAGTAATTCACGCTATTTATAATGATGATGATGTATTAATGTCTGCTGTTAAAAAAGTAAAAGCAGCAAAACATCATATAGAAGAAATATATACACCATTTCCTGTTCATGGACTAGATAAAGCTATGGGATTAGCGCCAACACGTATTGCTATTACGGCATTTATGTATGGTTTAGTTGGTTTATCTGTTGCCATTACCATGATGAATTTTATCATGATTGAAGACTGGCCACAAAATATTGGAGGTAAACCAAGTTTTAGCTATTTAGAAAACATGCCAGCGTTTGTGCCAATTATGTTTGAGTTAACAGTGTTTTTTGCGGCTCACTTAATGGTAATTACATTTTATTTACGTAGTAAAATGTGGCCATTTAAAAAAGCTGAGAACCCAGATCCAAGAACTACAGATGATCATTTTTTAATGGAAATTGCTGTTCATGGCAATGAGAGTGAGTTAGAAAACTTACTTAAAGAAACTGGTGCTGTAGAAATTAATTTAGTAGATAAAGAAGCGCATTAATATAGTAATATGATGAAAAGCGTAATTAAGATATTAGCAATAGCAATCGTTTTTATAGCGGTATCATGTAAAAAAGATACAGCTCCAAATTATCAATTCATGCCAAATATGTATGAATCTGTTGGATATGAAACTTATAGTGAAGCAGCTTTCCCTAATGGTGTTGAGGCGCAACTACCTGCTGAAGGCACTGTAGCTAGAGGACATATTCCTTTCGATATAGAAAACTCTATTGAAGGTTATAATTTGGCTAAAGCTACTTTAAAAAGCCCTTTAGATTCTACACAAGTAGATTTAAATAGAGGGAAAGAATTATACGATATTTATTGTGGTATTTGCCATGGTAATAAGGGAGATGGTCAAGGTAATTTAGTAAAGCGTGAAAAAATTCTTGGTATTCCAAGATATGACGATGCAGGAAGAGCCATTAATGAAGGAAGTATTTATCATACCATTTATTATGGTAAAAATAGTATGGGGTCTTATGCTAACCAATTAAAAGAAGAAGAGCGTTGGCAAGTAGTAGCATACGTTTTAAAGTTAAAAGCAGATTTAGAAAAGTAAGAAGATAAGATATTATATAGATATGTATACATTTTCAAATAAATTAAAGACATTTTCATTCATTCTAATGATTTTAGGATTGTTAGGTGTTGGATATGGTTTTATGACATCTCATAAATCTTTTGAAGAAGTTGAACACTTACTTGAAGCGGAAGCTCATCATGGAGGTGGACATGCAGAAGAAGCAACACACAATACTCATGCTGAAAATACCCATGGTGAAGAAGCACATGCTGCTGATGAACACGCAAAGCATATTGAGCACGTTCAACATCAAATAGCTAACCGTCCTTGGGCAGCTTTATATGTAGCGGCATTCTTTTTTATGATGATTGCTCTTGGAGTTTTAGCTTTTTATGCTATCCAAATTGCTTCGCAAGCAGGATGGTCTCCTGTATTATTTAGAGTTATGGAAGGTATTACAGCATATCTATTACCAGGCGCATTAATAGTTTTAATTATAGCTGTAGCTTCTGGAACTATTGGGCATTACAACTTATTTATTTGGATGGACCCCGAAGTTGTTGAGCATGATAAACTAATAAAAGGAAAATCAGGATTTTTAAACTTACCTTGGTTTACAATTCGTGGCTTAATATTTATTGCGGGGTGGAGTTTATACCGTCATTTTTCACGCAAATTCTCTATTGCACAAGATACAGCAGAAGATAATAGTAATTTCAAAAAATCTTTCCGTATTGCAGCAGGATTTTTAGTGTTCTTTATTTACACAGAATCAATGATGTCTTGGGATTGGATTATGAGTGTAGACCCTCACTGGTTCTCTACTTTATTTGGATGGTATGTATTTGCTAGTATGTTTGTAAGTGGTATTACCGTTATTGCTTTAATTTCAATTTATTTAAAATCTAGAGGCTATTTAGAATTTGTTAATGAAAACCACTTACATGACGTTGCTAAATACATGTTTGCATTTAGTATTTTCTGGACTTATTTATGGTTCTCACAATTTATGCTTATTTGGTATTCAAACATACCAGAAGAGGTAACTTATTTTATTTCAAGATTTAACGATTATAAATTACCATTCTTAGGTATGGTAGCTTTAAACTTTGTTTTCCCAATATTAATGTTAATGAATGCAGATTACAAACGTATTCCGTGGTTTGTAGTGATGACTGGTTTGGTTATTTTATTCGGACATTATATTGACATCTTTAATATGATCATGCCTGCTACTGTTGGTGACAGATGGTTTATTGGGATTCCAGAGATAAGCTCAATTTTATTATTCGCTGGCTTATTTATTTTTGTGGTATTTACAGCGTTAACCAAAGCGCCATTACTAGTAAAACGATACCCTTTTAGAAAAGAAAGCGAAGAATTTCATTATTAATTAAAGAATTAAATAAAGACGAACAATACCAATGACTGCTTTATTAACAATTATAGTTTTAGTATTTATTTTAGTTGCCATTTGGCAAATGGTTAAAATATTCGATTTAGCACAAGCTAGAAGCGGAAATGATACACCTGGAGTAGCCACAGATAAAGATAATGCCTTAAATGGGCGTTTAATGATGGGATTTTTAGCATTTATTTATGTTATAACCATTGTTTCTTGTGTTAAATGGGGCGATTTACCATTATTATCAAATGCTGCCTCTGAACATGGACCAACCATAGATAACTTAATGATTATATCATTAGTAATTATCTTTATTGTACAAATTGTAACACAGTTTTTATTACACTATTTTGCATTTAAATACAAAGGAGAAAAAGGTAGACAAGCCTTGTTTTTTGCCGATAATAATAAACTAGAAGCTATCTGGACTATTATCCCAGTAATTGTTTTAGCTGGTTTAATTATTTACGGATTAAACACTTGGATTAACATCATGGGTGTTGATGAAAGCGATGATCCTTTAGTAGTAGAGTTATACGCTCAACAGTTTAACTGGAAAGCACGTTATGCTGGAGCAGATAATACTTTAGGTAAGGCTAATGTTCGTTTAATTGATATAGATCGTGCTAATATTTTAGGTTTAGATGAGTCTGACCCTAATGCACAAGATGATATTATTACAACAGAATTACATTTACCTGTTGGTAAGCCAGTATTATTTAAAATGCGTTCGCAAGATGTATTACACTCTGCTTATATGCCTCATTTTAGAGCTCAAATGAACTGTGTTCCTGGTATGATTACTCAGTTTGGTTTTACACCAACTGTAACTACAGAGGAAATGAGACAGAACCCTGATATGATAGAAAAAGTACAAAATATTAATAATATTAGAGTTGAAAAAAGTAAGGATTTAGTAGCTGAAGGTGAAGATGCTCTTGAACGTTATGAGTTTGATTATTTATTACTTTGTAATAAAATTTGCGGTAAATCTCATTACAATATGCAAATGAAAATTATTGTTGAAACGCAAGAAGAATTTGATGCTTGGATTAAAGAGCAAAAGGAATTTAAAAACTCTCTAATTAACTAATTAAAAAAAGAAAAACGATATAAGATTATGTCAGCACACGCAGATATTCACGCTCACGACGACCACGGACATCATCATAAAGAAACGTTTGTAACTAAATATATATTTAGTCAAGACCATAAAATGATTGCCAAACAGTACCTTATAACTGGTACCATTATGGGAATTATTGGTGTAATGATGTCATTAATGTTCCGTATGCAAATTGCATGGCCAGAAGAACCTAATGTGATATTTGAAGCACTTTTAGGTAAATGGGCACCAGACGGTGTAATGGATGCCGATATTTATTTGGCATTAGTTACTATCCATGGTACCATTATGGTATTCTTTGTATTAACGGCTGGTTTAAGTGGTACCTTTAGTAACTTATTAATACCATTGCAAATTGGGGCACGAGATATGGCTTCTGGATTTTTAAACATGGTATCATACTGGCTGTTCTTTTTATCTAGTGTTATTATGGTAATCTCTTTATTTGTACAGGCGGGTCCTGCTGCAGCTGGATGGACAATATACCCTCCATTAAGTGCTTTACCTATGGCACAAGGAGGTTCTGGTACAGGTATGACTTTATGGTTAGTGGCTATGGCAATTTTTATTGCTTCTTCTTTATTAGGATCGCTTAACTACATTGTTACTGTATTAAATTTAAGAACTAAAGGAATGTCTATGACAAGATTGCCTTTAACAATTTGGGCATTCTTTATTACAGCTGTAATTGGTGTTATTTCATTCCCAGTTTTATTATCTGCAGCTTTATTATTAATAATGGATAGAAGTTTTGGTACATCATTCTTCTTATCAGATATATTTATACAAGGTGAAGTTTTACATTACCAAGGAGGTTCACCAGTGTTATTTGAACATTTATTCTGGTTCTTAGGTCACCCAGAGGTATATATTGTAATATTACCTGCAATGGGAATAGTGTCTGAAATTATGGCGGCAAATTCACGTAAACCAATTTTTGGTTATCGTGCTATGATTGCATCAATATTAGCTATCGCGTTTTTATCCACAATTGTTTGGGGTCACCATATGTTTGTATCAGGAATGAACCCATTCTTAGGATCTGTGTTTACTTTTACAACATTATTAATTGCAATTCCATCTGCCGTTAAAGCTTTCAACTGGATTACCACCCTTTGGAAAGGTAATCTACAAATGAACCCTGCTATGTTGTTTTCAATTGGGTTTGTATCAACATTTATAACAGGTGGTTTAACAGGAATTATACTTGGAGATAGTGCTTTAGATATTAATGTACATGACACCTATTTTGTTGTAGCGCACTTCCACTTAGTTATGGGTATATCTGCATTGTATGGTATGTTTGCTGGTATTTATCACTGGTATCCTAAAATGTTTGGTAGAATGTTAAATAAAAACTTAGGATATATTCATTTTTGGTTAACCGCTGTTTGTGCCTATGGGGTTTTCTTCCCAATGCATTTTATTGGTATGGCAGGTTTACCACGTCGTTATTATACCAATAGTAATTTCCCATTATTTGACGATTTAGCAAATGTAAATGTGGTAATTACAATATTTGCATTAATAGGTGGTGTAGTACAATTAGTATATTTATATAATTTCTTTGTTAGTATTTTCTACGGAAAGAAAGCATCTCAAAATCCGTGGCGTTCTACTACTTTAGAATGGACAACACCTGTTGAACATATTCATGGTAACTGGCCAGGTGAAATACCTCATGTATACCGTTGGGCTTACGATTATAGTAAACCAGGTCATGATGAAGACTTTGTTCCTCAAAACATTCCTCTAAAAGAAGGAGAGGAAGAGCTTCAGCACTAGTTAATATAATTTATCTTATATATTCAAAACCCGTCTATTAATAGACGGGTTTTGTCGTTTAAAGGCTTTTTTTTCCGATAAAAAGCAAATTTATCACAATAAATCGATGAAATACAAAAAAATCAGTTAAATTGCGAAAGAAATATTTTATTAACGAATAACTGATTATCAATATCAAGTCATTTAGATATATAAGCTATTAACAACTATTAATTAACCCAATCTATGAAAACAAAACCTATTTTTAAGGTTTCAACTTCGTTTGTGACCTTTGTAATGGCATTGCTTTGGACCGCTTTTTCTGCTATAGCGCAGTGTCCAACAGTCACAAATCCAACGCCTCCACCAATATGTGATGCTTCAGGATATACTTTTGCAGATTTAAGTGCAGATTATGCAACTGATAATGGTAATGGTATTGTTTGGTATAACTCACTTACAGGTACTAATCCTTTTATTGACAATGAATTACTTTCAGAAGGAACCTATTATGCTGATGATAGTTCAGGATCTTGTGGTAGCAGACAGCCCATAACTATTAGTTTTCAAGTATCAGAAAGTGGTCAAAACCTTGATCAGATTTATTGTAGTAATGAAGGTGCTACAATACAAACGTATATTGATGATGTTTTGCAAATCAACATTCCAAGTGGAGGTGATATAGAAATTTACTATGACTTAGATTTAACAAATCAAGCAAACAGTACAGATGCTATTCCTAGCGGAGCAACAAAATATTTTATTGTTTTCACTGATAATGGAGGATGTAGAAGTCAAGTAGAAATTGGTCAAGTAGGTGTTTTTAATGCACCAGCAGATCCAACCCCTGTAAATCCGCAAGGGTTCTGTTCAGATACTAACCCAACCATTGGAGATTTAGATCCTGGAACTGCAGCAACAAATATTAGTTGGTATAATAGCTTAGATGCTTTTGGAGACCCTATTCCGCCAGCATTATCATTATCAACTCCATTAGTTGATGGTAATACCTATTACGTTCAAATAAATGATGTGTTTTGTGTTAGTAATCCTGTAGCAGTAAATGTAAATATTGATACACCTGTAGATGCAGGTACTTCTGGAAATTTAGAATATTGTATTGATAATTTACCTACGTTAGATTTCAATTTATATGATGAATTAGGCGGAACACCAGAAACAACAGGAAGTTGGTTTGGACCGTTAACTACAACAAATGGTTATCAAGGTACTGTAAATATATCATCTTTAACCGCAGGAACTCATACATTCGTTTATACAGTATTGAGTGCAGGTGTTTGTCCAGATGAAACTTCAAATGTTATTATTACAGTTAACGAAACCTTATCATCTGGGATGCCATCTGCTTTAAATCCTGCTTCGTTTTGCGAGTCCAGTTTACCAGCAGCGTTTGATTTGTTTACTTTATTAGATAATGAAGATGCAGGAGGACAATGGACACAAGGAACCTCAAGTTCAGACCCTGTAATTATATCTCCAATAGATTTAACCGGATTTACTCCAGGAACGTATGATTTTACGTATACCCAAAATGTGTCACCTAACCCTTGTCCTGAAGAATCTACCAAAGTTCAAGTAATTGTTTTAGCAGACCCCAATGCGGGAGTAGCTGTAAATCAAACATTTTGTGAGAATGTTTTAGGCGCTAACACTCCTTTTAATTTGTTTGATGCTTTAGATGGTTCGCAAGATCATGATAATGGAACTTGGACAGATGTTTCTAATGCCACCATTTCAAATGCTCTGGATATTACAACTCTTACCGTAGCAGGAAGTCCTTATTCTTATAGCTATACCATTGATAACGGTACATGTTCTGATACAGAAGAAATAACTATTACCATAGAGCCTGCTCCAGAATCAGGTGAACCTGTATTAGCTATTACAGAATTTTGCGAAGGTGCTGCTCCAGCAAGTTTTAATTTATTCGATTTGTTAACGGGTGAAGATCAAACTGGAACTTGGATTGATGACGATGCAACAGGAGCACTAACTGGTAATACCGTAGATTTATCAGGATTAGCGGCTAACACCTATAATTTTACTTATGATGTAGATGCCATTGGAAGTTGTGACGATGTAAATGTAACAGTAAGTGTCATAATAAATCCGTTACCTAACACCGGAACACCAACGACAGTCGTGCTTTGTGAGAATGATGTTATACCAAATTCACCTTTAGATTTATTTGGACAATTGTCAGGAGAAGATGCTGGCGGAACTTGGTCAGATGATAATTCAACAGGCGCTTTATCAGGTAGTAATTTAGATTTAACAGCTTTGGCAGTTGGTTCTTATAATTTTACATACAGTATAACAGACGCCAATAGTTGTACTAACAGTAGTACAGTAACAGTTACAATTGAAGATGCCCCAGAATCGGGTACAGTAAATACGCCTCAAGAATTTTGTAAAGGTGCTGCTCCAGCAAGTTTTAATTTATTCGATTTATTAACGGGTGAAGATCAAACTGGAACTTGGATTGATGACGATGCAACAGGAGCACTAACCGGTAATACCGTAGATTTATCAGGATTAGCGGCTAACACCTATAATTTTACTTATGATGTAGATGCCATTGGAAGTTGTGACGATGCAAATGTAACGGTTAGTATTATTATAAATCCGTTACCTAACACCGGAACACCAACGACAGTCGTGCTTTGTGAGAATGATGTTATACCAAATTCACCTTTAGATTTATTTGGACAATTGTCAGGAGAAGATGCTGGCGGAACTTGGTCAGATGATAATTCAACAGGCGCTTTATCAGGTAGTAATTTAGATTTAACAGCTTTGGCAGTTGGTTCTTATAATTTTACATACAGTATAACAGACTCCAATAGTTGTACTAACAGTAGTACAGTAACAGTTACAATTGAAGATGCCCCAGAATCGGGTACAGTAAATACGCCTCAAGAATTTTGTAAAGGTGCTGCTCCAGCAAGTTTTAATTTATTCGATTTATTAACGGGTGAAGATCAAACTGGAACTTGGATTGATGACGATGCAACAGGAGCACTAACCGGTAATACCGTAGATTTATCAGGATTAGCAGCTAACACCTATAATTTCACATATGATGTAGATGCCATTGGAAGTTGTGACGATGTAAACGTAACGGTTAGTATTATTATAAATGATACGCCGGCACCAGCAGCATCAGCAACTCAAGAATTTTGTGATAGTGCTACGGTTGCAGATTTAGTTGTAACTGGTAATGCTGTACAGTGGTATGATGTTGCTACAGAAGGAACACCATTGGCAAATACAACAGTGCTTGCAGATGCTAAAACGTATTATGTAACCCAAACAGATGCTACAACAGGATGTGAATCTTCAACAAGAACCGCTGTATTAGTAACAATTTATCAATCTCCAAATGCAGGAAATATTAACACGACTCCAATAGTTGCGTGTAATACAGATAATAATATAGATTTATTTAATGGTTTAGATGGTACTCAAGATAATGGAGGTATTTGGAATAATAATGATGGTGTAGGTAATTTAACAGGAAACATATTTGATGCCACAGGAGTTTCAGCAGGAACTTATAGTTTTACTTATACAGTAATAGCTTCGGCTCCATGTGTAGATGATAGCGAAACTATTACCGTAACCATTGAAGAGCCTTTAGATGCTGGAACAGATGGCGCACCATTAAATTTATGTAGTAATAACGGAACTATAGATTTATTTACTCAATTAGGAGGAACACCAGATTCTGGTGGAACATGGTCTCCAGTAATGGCAAGTGGTACTGGGGTTTTTAATCCTTTAGTAGATGCTCCTGGAACATATACGTATACTTTATCAAATGGATGTGGAACGGTGTCAAGCAGTATTGATGTAGCAGTAACCTTAGCACCAAATGCAGGAGCTGATACCTCGGTAGATTTATGTATGATTGATGGCCCCATTGATTTATTTGAGCAATTAGGCTCTGGAGCACAAAGCGGAGGAACATGGTCGCCAGCAATGGCTAGTAGTACAGGTGTTTTTGATCCAGCAGTAGATGCAGCTGTTGTATACACTTATACCGTTGCAGCAGTTTCACCCTGTTCACCAGATGCTACAGCTACTGTTACAGTAACTGTTAATGATACACCAACGCCAACAGTAACAGATAACAATCCTGAATTTTGTTTGATTGACAATCCTACAGTTTCAGATTTAGATAGCACTATAAGTTCAACAGGAACTATAAATTGGTATGAAGATGCCTCCTTAACATTACCGTTAACAGGAACAGAAAGTTTAGTTGATGGTGAAGATTATTACGCAACACAAACCAATAGTTCGGGTTGCGAATCATCTAACGCAGTTCAAATTGATGTTACTGTTAATGATACGGCAACCCCAACATTGTTAGATGCTTCAGCTGAATATTGTATTAATGATGGGCCTATGATATTAGATTTAACCAACAATATTGCAGAGTATGATTCTAATGCAGGAAATGTAGTTTGGTATGATTCTGAAACAGGAGGATCAATAATATCTAGTAGTACAAATTTAACTAATACAACATATTACGCAGCGTTAATAGATGCATCAACAGGTTGTGAAAGTAGTACGCGTTTAGCTGTTACTCCAAACGTAACCGCCTGTGGGAAAATTAAATTACCAGATGGTTTCTCACCAAACGGAGATGGTGTAAATGACACGTATGAAGTAGATAATTTAGCCTTATTATACCCAAATTTTGAAATAGAAATTTATAATAGAAACGGAAACCTTGTGTATAAAGGCAATGCCAATACACCAAGATTTGATGGTACTTCAAATCAATCCAGAATCATTTCAAAAGGAGACTTACCAGTAGGAGTTTATTTCTACATATTTAGGTTTAATGATGGCGAAAACAAACCAGAACAAGGACGCTTATACTTAAGCAGATAATTTATAGATAAAGCAAAATTTAGAAACAATGAAACATTTAAATATATATCATAAAATAGCTGCTTTGTTAAGTTTGACGTTCTTGTCATTACAAAGTTTTGCTCAACAAGATCCTCAGTTTACACAATACATGTACAACATGAGTGTTATTAATCCGGCTTATGCTACTGCAGAAGAAGGAATATTAAACTTAGGAGGACTTTATAGAACCCAATGGGTAGGTATTGAAGGCGCCCCTAAAACAGGAACCTTTTTTGCACATACACCAATAAATGATAAAATAGAGATGGGAATCTCATTTACAAATGATGATATTGGTGATGTTGTTAGCGAAAATAATATATACGCAGATTTTGCATATGTATTACCCGTTGGTGTTGAAAGTAAAATTTCTTTTGGTTTAAAAGCAGGTTTAACCATGTTTGATACAAATTTTGATGGATTTGTATTGCAATCTGGAGGAACAAATACCGATGTAGCTTTTAACGAAAACATTAACAAAGTATTTCCAAATTTAGGTATAGGGGCCTTCTTTTTTGCAGATAATTATTATTTAGGGTTATCTGCACCTAATATGTTGTCAACAAAACATTTAGAAGAAGAAAGTGGAGTAAAAGCAACAGGTGTAGAAAATGTACACTACTTTTTTACAGGCGGATATGTGTTCAATATTAATCAGAATGTAAAACTAAAACCAGCATTTATGGGTAAAGCAGTAAAAGGTGCTCCAATGGCTTTAGATGTTACAGCAAACGTTTTAATTAATGAAAAACTAGAAGCTGGTTTAGGCTATCGTTTAGGAGATGCCATGAGTGCTTTAGTGAATTTTAGAGTTACTCCAGAACTCAGAATTGGCTATGCCTATGATTATACAACTACTAACTTAGGAGATTTTAACTCTGGATCTCATGAAATATTCATTTTGTTTGATGTTGATTTATTCGGTTTTAAAGGCGGATATGATCGTTCACCAAGATTCTTCTAATTTTTAATACTAGGAAACATGAAAAAATACATATACACACTTGCAAGCCTTTTATTAGTTAGTGGAATAGCATTAGCACAAAAAGGAAACCTAAAAAGAGCCAATAAGCTTTTTGAAATGAGAGCTTATACCCAAGCGGCCGAAACTTATGAAACTAAAGCGCGTACACAAGAAGTGTTACAAAATTTGGCAGATAGTTACTATTATAACACCAGCCTTGAAAAGGCTATTGAAACCTATAGAGAATTATTTGTTAAATACGGAGATTCTATTGACATAGAGTATCATTTTAGGTTTGCACAAGCATTAAAAGGGGTTAAAGATTATAAAGAAGCCGATAAACATTTAAGTAAATATTACAATAAACCAGTTAATACTTTAGAGTTTATTGAGGCTAATAAAAAAATAACACCTCATAATTTTGAACTAAAACAAATTGAAAATGAAGGCTCTAGAAATGATTTTGGGTTGTCGTTTTATAGAGATAATAAAGTAGTTTTTGCTTCGGCTAGAAATACAGAAAACCCTTCATATTCATGGAATGAATTACCCTATTTAGACTTGTACACTGCAACGCTTACAAATTCTAATACGTTAATTAATGTGCAGCCATTTTCTGAAGCCATTAATACCAGTTCTCATGAAAGTAATGCTGTTTTTACTAAAGATGGAAAAACCATGTATTTTAATAGAACTAACAGCACCCGTAAAAAAACTGATAAAGAGCGTATAGCCCACATTAAAATTTATAAAGCAGAATTAATTAATGGTGAATGGACAAATGTTACGGCTTTACCATTTACATCAAATAGTTATAGTACAGAACACCCGGCGTTAAGTAATGATGAAAAAACACTGTATTTTGCTAGCGATATGCCCGGAAGTTACGGAAGTTTCGATATTTACAAAGTAGCCATAAACGAAGATGGCACTTACGGAGAACCCGAAAATTTAGGCAAAACTATTAACACCAAACACCGTGAGCAATTCCCTTTTATAAGTGAACTTAATGTGCTTTATTTTTCATCTATAGGGCATCAAGGTTATGGTGGTTTAGATGTTTTTAGAAGCAAGATGGTTAACGGTGATTTTGATAAACCAGTAAATTTAGGAAGCACCATTAATAGCAACTTAGATGATTTTGCCTATGTAATTAGAGAAAAAGATAATATGGGTTATGTATCATCTAACCGTACAGGGTATGATAGAATTTTTAGTTTTTCAAGACAAGAAAATCTATTAGCAAAATATCAAGTTGAAGGTGTTGTAAAAGATAAAAACAGTAATAAACTTCTGCCAGGAGCATTGGTAGAAATTATTGATCAATCTAACAACATAATTAAAGATACCATTGTGGGAGAAAATGGTTATTATGTTTTTAAACTAGAGCCTAATAAATTATATAAAATTAGAGGAACTCGTCAAGCATATATAGATCAAGAATTAGAGTTTTTAACCAGTAAATACGGTAAATCTCATAAAATTGATATTAATTTAGAATCACTTACTAATGCCGAAGAACGTATTAGGCAAAACGATAAAGGTGAATTACAGGTTCAGCTAGATAAAATTTATTTTAACTACAATGCATCTGAAATAACAAGTGAGGCGGCCAAAACATTAGATGTTTTAGTAGATTTAATGAAGAAGTACCCATCTATAGAAGTAGAAATTGCTGCACATACAGATGCCCGTGGATCAGAACAATATAATTTAAACTTATCAAAACAAAGAGCTGCTTTGGTATTAGAGTATTTAGTTAATCAAGGTATTGATGAAAACAGATTAAAAAGTGTAGGCTATGGAGAAACAAGACCGCTAAATAAATGCGTAAAAGAAGGTATTTGTGATGATGAAGAATACGATATTAACAGACGTTGTGAGTTTACAATCTTAAAATAACCAACCAAACCCCCTTAAAGCCTTTCTTTCTGATAACCTCAGAATTGAAAGGCTTTTTTACATATGTTTTCACCATTTATTACTTTCTAAGTAAGTCGTTTGTTTTACGTATTTTTATCATGTTATAAATTAGTAAGCCTATGGTGTATTATATAATTGCAATAGTTTTATTTTTGTTGGTAGGTTATATTATTCACAAGTTAGCCTACATAAGGTTTAAAAAAATAACAGGAAGAATACCAAAAAGGAGAGAGTATTGGAGTATCTATCACTGGGAAGGTATTCTAGGTATAAGTGCAGTAATTGTTCTTGTTCTTGTATATGTTTTAAAAACCACCAATGTTTTAACGCTTTAATGTTTTAAAAATCCGAATGGTTAATCGGGTTAAGACACACTATAAAAATGAACGAAAACCTAGATCCAACAAACGAGAATTTTTCGCCAGAAGAATTAGATGTAGAAAAAAAGTTAAGACCCTTAGAATTTGATGATTTTACAGGTCAAGATCAAGTGTTGGAAAATTTGCAAATATTTGTAAAAGCTGCTAATTTAAGAGGAGAAGCTCTAGATCATACACTGTTTCATGGACCACCAGGGTTAGGAAAAACAACTTTAGCTCATATTTTGGCTAATGAATTGGAAGTTGGAATTAAAGTAACATCGGGTCCGGTTTTAGATAAACCAGGAGATTTGGCAGGCTTATTAACCAATTTAGAAGAGCGTGATGTTTTGTTTATAGATGAAATTCATCGGTTAAGTCCTATTGTAGAAGAGTATTTGTACTCAGCAATGGAAGACTATAAAATCGATATTATGATTGAAACAGGGCCAAATGCTAGAACTGTTCAAATTAACTTAAATCCATTTACTCTGGTTGGAGCCACTACACGCTCAGGTCTATTAACGTCACCCATGCGGGCGCGTTTTGGTATTCAAAGTAGGTTAGAGTATTATAAAACCGATTTACTAACCACTATAATACAGCGAAGTGCCAGCATTTTAGACGTGCCAATTTCAATGGAAGCTGCTATTGAAATTGCCGGACGAAGCAGAGGAACACCACGTATTGCCAACGCATTATTGCGTAGAGTGCGTGATTTTGCACAAATAAAAGGCAATGGTACTATTGATATTAAAATTGCAAAATTTGCTTTAGAAGCCTTAAATGTAGATGCGCATGGTTTAGATGATATGGATAACAAAATTCTATCAACCATCATAGATAAATTTAAAGGTGGTCCAGTAGGTATTACAACCATAGCCACAGCAGTAAGTGAAAGCCCAGAAACCATAGAAGAAGTTTATGAACCCTTTTTAATACAACAAGGTTTTATAATGAGAACCCCACGTGGGCGCGAAGTAACAGAACAAGCCTACAAACACTTAGGAAAGGCTAAAGGGTCAACACAAGGCGGATTGTTTTAATATCTTATGTTGCTCTAAATAGGTTTTAGCATTTCTATTTATGACATTAAAAGCTAAACATACCCAACTTATAAAAACCGAAGCAAAACGCCTCGGTTTTTTGTCTTGTGGTATTAGTAAAGCACAATTTTTAGAAGACGAAGCTCCAAGATTAGAAAAATGGTTAAGCCAAAACATGCATGGAGACATGCGTTATATGGAAAACCATTTTGATAAGCGTTTAGACCCAACTAAATTAGTTGAAGGTTCAAAAAGTGTAGTGTCTTTGTTGTTAAACTATTACCCAAGCCAAGAGCAAACAGCTAATAGTTACAAGCTTTCTAAATATGCTTACGGAACAGATTATCATTTTGTAATTAAAGATAAATTAAAATCACTTTTACAATTTATTCAAGATGAAATAGGAGAGGTAAACGGAAGGGCTTTTGTAGATTCTGCACCAGTTTTAGATAAAGCTTGGGCTGCAAAAAGTGGATTGGGTTGGATAGGGAAACATAGTAATTTATTAACTCAAAAAGTGGGCTCATTTTATTTTATAGCAGAACTTATAATAGATTTAGATTTAGAATATGACGCTCCAGTTACCAATCATTGCGGTACTTGTACTGCATGTATTGATGCCTGCCCAACAGAAGCCATAACAGAGCCTTATGTAGTAGATGGAAGTAAGTGTATTTCTTACTTTACAATAGAGTTAAAAGATAACATCCCAACAGAATTCAAAGGAAAATTTGATGATTGGATGTTTGGCTGTGATGTATGTCAAGACGTCTGTCCGTGGAACCGTTTTTCAAAGTCTCACAATGAACCACTTTTTAATCCACATCCAGAACTACTATCAATGACAAAGCAAGATTGGGAAGACATAACCGAAGAAACCTTTCGTAAAGTATTTAAAAAATCTGCAGTAAAACGAACCAAGTACTCTGGTTTAAAACGAAATATTAGTTTCTTAAAGAAAAATTAAAGATTATCTAGTAAATTTCAGAGTAAGGCATTTTATAGGCATGTCTATATTTTACAGCATAAAGCCTTATCTTTATAGTTAAAATCCAATACTCGTAGTAAGCTTTTTTTCTAAACTGTTTTATTCTTTTATATAACTTCATAGGGCTTAATTTTAAAACAAAGTTAGTAAATTTACTTTTAATTTACAATTTGTTAACATTAAATTTACATTAGGAATTAAAAACGCACTAACAATAATTCAATTAATAACAATCTCTGCAACAAGGATTTTTAAGTTTTTTAATAAATGTAATTTTATCTTCAAAATAGCTTTCAATATTATCAAAAGATTGACTGTTTTAGTTTTAAGTATTCTTATATTTGAAGTTTAAAAATAGTTTTTTAAGCACTGTGCAAAGGTGTCTTTTAAATCTGTTATTCTCACAGACAATAAGAAATTAAAGTAATAATAATGAGAGAGCAAAATAAACGTAAAGAAGCCCTTATATACCACGCAAAACCAACACCTGGTAAAATTAAAGTTGTACCTACAAAAAAATATGCTACACAAAGAGATTTATCTCTAGCATATTCTCCAGGCGTTGCAGAACCTTGTTTAGAGATTGAAAAGGATAAAAATAATGCTTATAAATATACTTCTAAAGGAAATTTAGTTGCAGTAATTTCAAACGGAACTGCTGTTTTAGGCTTAGGAAATATTGGTCCGGAAGCTTCAAAACCAGTTATGGAAGGTAAAGGTTTACTTTTTAAAATATTTGCTGATATTGATGTTTTTGATATTGAAATAGATACAGAAGATGTTGATGCATTTATTGAAACCGTTAAAAACATTGCGCCAACGTTTGGAGGTATTAATCTTGAAGACATAAAAGCTCCAGAAGCATTTGAAATAGAAAGACGCTTAAAAGAAGAACTGGATATTCCAGTAATGCATGATGACCAACACGGAACTGCAATCATTTCCGCAGCAGCGTTAATAAATGCTATTGAGATTACCAATAGAAAAATTGAAGACACTAAAATTGTAATTAGCGGAGCAGGAGCTGCAGCTATTTCATGTTCGCGCTTATATCAAGCCTGTGGAGCCAAAAAAGAAAACATGGTAATGCTTGATAGTAAGGGGGTTATTAGAAAAGATAGAGAGAATTTATCTTCAGAAAAAGCAGAATTTGCAACCCATAGAAAAATAGATACTTTAGATGAAGCTATGGAAGGCGCCGATGTATTTATTGGTTTGTCTAAAGCCGATATTGTATCTCCAGAAATGCTATTGTCTATGGCTAAAGACCCTATAGTGTTTGCAATGGCTAACCCAAACCCAGAAATTAATTATGATTTAGCAGTTGCTACCAGAAAAGATATCATTATGGCAACAGGTCGTAGTGACCATCCTAATCAGGTTAATAACGTTTTAGGATTTCCTTTTATATTTAGAGGTGCTTTAGATGTAAGAGCTTCAAAAATAAATGAAGAAATGAAAATGGCAGCGGTTAAGGCTTTAGCAAAATTAGCCAAAGAGCCAGTACCAGAACAGGTTAATGTTGCTTATGGAGAAACAAAACTAGCTTTTGGAAAAGACTACATTATACCAAAACCATTTGATCCACGTTTAATTGCCGAAGTTCCTCCTGCAGTAGCAAAAGCTGCTATGGATACTGGGGTTGCTAAATCGCCAATAACAGATTGGGAAGACTATCAAGATGTTTTAAGAGAACGTTTGGGATCAGATAATAAAATGGTAAGGCTGCTTATAGACCGAGCAAAACAAAATCCTAAACGAGTAGTGTTTGCAGAGGCCGACCATTTAGATGTTTTAAAAGCTGCCCAAATAGTACATGAGGAAGGGATAGCTAAACCTATTTTGTTAGGAAGAAAAGAAACCATTGAAGGTCTTATGGCATCAATTGATTTTCATGACGATATACCTATTATTGATCCTAAAGCAGAAGAAGAAAACCCAAGAAAAGATAGATACGCAAAAGTGTATTGGGAAAACCGTAAAAGAAGAGGGGTTACTTATTATGCAGCACAAAGGCTTATGAGAGAGCGTAACTACTTTGCTGCTATGATGGTTAATGAAGGTGATGCCGATGCTTTAATTTCGGGATATTCTCGTAGTTATCCTACGGTAGTAAAACCAATGTTAGAGTTAATTGGTATGGCGCCTGGGGTTACAAGAGTAGCAACCACTAACTTAATGATGACTAAAAGAGGGCCTCTTTTCTTAAGTGATACATCCATCAATATAGATCCTAGTGCAAAAGATTTAGCAAAAATCGCACAAATGACTTCAAAAGTAATAAAGTTGTTTGGTTTAAACCCAGTACTAGCTATGGTAAGTTATTCAAATTTTGGGTCTTCAGAAAATGAAAAAGCCTCTAAAATTAGAGAAGCTGTAGCTTATTTACACAGACATTATCCAGATTTAAATGTTGATGGAGAGTTACAAACAGATTTTGCGTTAAATGATGAGATGCTTAGAGAAAAATTTCCATTTTCAAAATTGGTGGGTAAAAAGGTAAATTCATTAATTTTTCCAAATCTAGATGCTGCAAATATTACATACAAGCTTTTAAAAGAATTAGATGGAGCAGAATCTATTGGGCCTATAATGATGGGTATGGATAAGCCTGTACATATTTTACAATTAGGAGCCAGTGTAGATGAAATTGTTAACATTAGTGCAATTGCGGTAATAGATGCGCAAGAAAAAGAAAAGTTAGAAAAGGCTAATGCTAAAAAGAAGTAAAGCAATAAAAATAAATTTTATTACATTTGGTTGGTTAAGGGATTAGTATAAATGATAACACATATTCAAGGAAAACTTACTGAAAAAAATCCAACACATGTTGTCATTGATTGCAATGGGGTAGGTTACATGATTAATATTTCTCTACATACTTACTCTCAAATCCCTGACAATGAAAGTTTAAAGCTTTATACACATCTTCAAGTAAGAGAAGATGCTCACACACTTTATGGGTTTTCATCAATTGCAGAAAGAGAGATTTTTAGGTTGTTAATATCAGTAAGTGGTGTAGGGGCAAGTACAGCTCGTACCATGTTGTCTTCCTTAACTCCAAAACAAGTTAGAGAAGGTATAGCTAATAATGATGTAGCTTTAATTCAGTCTATTAAAGGAATTGGGGCAAAAACGGCACAACGAGTAATATTAGATTTAAAAGATAAAATCTTAAAGATCTATGATATTGATGAAGTTTCGGTTTCACAAGGCAATACCAATAAAGATGAAGCGTTATCTGCTTTAGAAGTGCTTGGTTTTACCAAAAAGCAAGCAGAGCGTGTTGTAGATAAAATTGTTGCTTCGCAACCAGAAGCAGATGTAGAAACCATAATTAAACAGGCCTTAAAAAATTTATAAAAATATTTTGAAGAGAACTAGCCTTAAATTTTATAAGTCGTTTAAACAATATACTTTTTTAGTTTTAGTGCTACTTAGCTCTATAGTTTCGTGGTCACAGCAAACACCCCAAGATTCAGTAAAAACAGGGTTTAGTAAAGGAACTATAAAATCTCCCAATCCTAATAGCGTTGAATCTAAATATACTTATGACCCCGTTACAGACCGATATATTTACACAGAAAAAATAGGAAGTTTTAATATAAATTATCCCATTATTTTAACTCCTAAAGAGTATTATGAGCTTGTTGCCAAAGAAAATATTAGAAGCTATTACAAAGAAAAAATAGATGCTTTTGAAGGGAAAAAAGTAGGTGAAGACGGCCAGAAAAATCTATTACCAGAATTTTATGTAAAGTCTGGGTTGTTTGAGTCTATTTTTGGAGGTAATACTATTGAAGTTATTCCACAAGGATCTGTAGAAA
Organism: Seonamhaeicola sp. S2-3; assembly: GCF_001971785.1. Lineage (NCBI taxonomy): Bacteria > Pseudomonadati > Bacteroidota > Flavobacteriia > Flavobacteriales > Flavobacteriaceae > Seonamhaeicola > Seonamhaeicola sp. S2-3. Next base: position 1,820,507 of record NZ_CP019389.1, read on the forward strand.
TGGACTTAGGAGTGCTCTTTTCAAAACAAGATAACCCCGCATTTTCACCAAGAAACAGAAGTAATTTTACCTTTGATTTTGATCAACGAATCAATTTAAGTCTTCAAGGGAAAGTAGGAGAAAGACTGCAAGTAAATGCAAACTATGATACCCAAGCATCTTTTGATTTCCAAAATCTAATAAAGCTAGATTACACGCCAACAGAAGATGATATTATTCAAAAAATTGAAGTTGGTAATGTGAGTATGCCTTTAAATAGCTCATTAATTACAGGAGCTCAAAGTTTGTTTGGTGTAAAAGCACAACTACAGTTTGGTAAAACAACCGTTACAGGAGTATTTTCAGAGCAAAAATCTCAGGCAAATACAGTAGTATCTCAAGGAGGAGGCACTGTTGAAGAATTTGAGTTCTTTATTCAAGAATATGATGAAAACCGTCATTTCTTTTTAGCTCAATATTTTAAAGATACTTATGATACCTCGTTAAAAGATTACCCTTTTATAAACAATAAAGGACTTCAAATTACCCGAATAGAGGTATGGATAACCAACAGAAGCAACCAAACCGACGATGTTAGAAATATTGTAGCGCTTCAAGATATTGGAGAGTCTGATAATGTTGGGTCTGCGGTTAATATTTATGCAGCTCCAGGGGCATTTCCTGATAATAGCAATAATGCTTTTGACCCAACTAATATTGGTGGTAGCGGGTCTCAACTAACAACTGCTATAAGAGATATTTCTACTGTGCAAAGTGGTATTACAGTCTCAAATGTTAAAGAGGGTTATGACTATGCAAAACTAGAAAACGCTAGAAAGTTATCACCACAAGAATATGATTTAAATGAAGAGCTAGGTTATATATCATTAAACTCTCGTCTAAATAATGACGAAGTTTTAGCTGTAGCTTTTCAATATACTGTTGGTGGACAAGTTTATCAAGTAGGTGAGTTTGCAAATGATGGTGTAGATGCAACCGATGTAGATTCAAGTTCTGGTGAAGTTACAAATCAAAGTTTAGTTCTAAAACTATTAAAAAGTAGCATTACCAATGTAGATCAACCCGTTTGGGATTTGATGATGAAAAACATCTATGATACTGGTGCCTACAATTTAAGTCAAGACGATTTTACCTTAAATATATTCTATAATGAATCATCATTGTTAAATTATATTACGCCTGTTGGAGGTAGTTTTGATTTAGATATAAACGGAAATCCAGTTTCTGCATCAACATCAGAGGAAGATTTAATTGAAAACGTACCCTTATTAAGAGTTTTCAATTTAGATAAACTTAATTTTAATAATGACCCGCAAGCTAAAGGTGATGGCTTTTTTGATTATTATCCTGGTATAACCGTTATTCCAGATAACGGAAAAATAATATTTACAAGTGCAGAACCTTTCGGAGAATATTTATATAATGTTTTAGGGGGAGGAAATAACTATGAAGACAATACTTCATATAACGAAAACCAACAAAAGTATGTCTATGATATTCTTTATAAAGAAACAAAAACTGCTGCTCTAGAAGAGGTTGAAAAAAATAAATTTAAAATTAAAGGGCGTTATAAATCTACAGGAAGTGATGGTATTTCATTAGGAGCCTTTAACGTTCCAAGAGGGTCTGTTACGGTAACTGCTGGTGGCCGTGTTTTAGTAGAAGGTATAGATTACACGGTTAATTATCAATTAGGAACCGTTCAAATTTTAGACGAAGCTTTAAAAGCATCCAGCACACCAATTGAAGTTTCAACAGAAAACAATGCCGTTTTTGGGCAACAAACCAAACGCTTTACAGGGCTTAATATAGAACATAAGTTTAATGAAGATTTTGTTTTAGGAGCAACACTTTTAAACCTTAATGAGCGCCCAATAACCCAAAAAGCTAATTACGGAACGGAGCCCATTAATAATACCATTTTTGGTATAAACGGAAATTATGCTACCAAAGTACCATTTTTAACAAGGTTAGCTAATAAACTACCTAATATAGATACAGATGTAGAATCTAACCTTTCACTACGTGGTGAGTTTGCTTATTTAGCTCCTGGCTCACCCAAAGGAACAGACCTAAATGGTGAAGCAACATCTTATATTGACGATTTTGAAGGCACTCAAAACTCCATTGATTTAACCTCACAGCAATCATGGTTTTTATCAAGTAGACCAGTAGATTTAGATGGCGATGGTATTGAAGATCCTGAAAGCGATATAAGTGCAGGTATTCAAAATGGTTATGGTAGAGCTATGTTAAATTGGTACACCATAGACCCTATATTCTATAGTAGTCAAAGACCAAGTGATATCACAGACGACGATATGTCTAGCTTATATACCAGTAGAGTATTTATAAATGAATTGTTTCCAGACCAAGATTTAGTACAAGGTCAAAATTCAGTATTATATACTTTAGATTTGGCATATTATCCACAAGAAAGAGGTCCGTATAATTTTGATCCTAATGCTGCAGATGGTACAATTGATAATCCAAGTGAAAGTTGGGCAGGAATTACTAGAGCGTTAACATCTACAGATTTTGAACAACAAAATGTAGAATATATCGATTTTTGGGTGCAAGATCCGTTTCAAGAAAATCCAACCAATCCAGGAGGTAAGCTAGTATTTAACCTTGGTAATATTTCAGAAGATATTATTAAAGACGGTAAGAAACTTTATGAAAACGGATTGCCAGAAGATGGAGATGTAAGCTTGTTAACACCTACATCATGGGGAACTGTAACACCACAAAACCAATCATTAGTTTATGCTTTTGATACCACTGGAGATGAAAGAACAAATCAAGACGTTGGGTATGATGGTTATAATGATGTTGAAGAAGCTAATGTGTTTGGTTCTAATTTTGGGTCAGATCCAGCTAATGATAATTATATCTATTTCTTAGATACCGATGGTGGTATTTTTGAGCGTTATAAACATTACAATGGTGTAGAAGGTAACACACCAGATACTTTTTCAGATACTAGAAGAGCCGCCAATACCCAACCAGATGTAGAAGATATTAACCGAGATAACACAATGAATACCATTGATAGTTATTTTGAGTACGAACTAGATATTACAAGACAAAATTTACCAGAAACACAGGCGGAATTTGAAAACATTTCTAGTACCAATCCTTTAAAAGATTTCTTAAGAGATTATAAAGAAAGACCACGTACCTTACCCAATGGAGACTCTAAAACAGTAAGATGGTATCAATTTAGAATACCCGTTGAAGGGAGTCACGCAAGAGCTATAGGAGGTATAAGCGATTTAAGATCTGTTCGTTTTATGCGAATGTTTCTTAAAGAGTTTTCAGAAACAACCGTATTCCGTTTTGGTACTTTAGATTTAGTGAGAAGTGATTGGAGACGTTACACACAAGCCTTAGATGAAGATGATCCAACACCCGATGATCCTCAAACCGAATTTTCAGTAGGCGTAATAGGTACTTTAGAAAACGAAGGCAGTTATCAAAGCCCTCCTGATATAGAACCAGAAGAATTGTTTAACAACAATACTGTTATAGAGCAAAATGAACAATCTTTAGTAGTAAATGTATGTAATTTAGAAGCTGAAGATTCTAAAGCTGTTTATAAAAACATTAGCATAGACATGAGGCAGTTTAAGCGCTTAAGAATGTATATGCATGCTGATGATGATGAAGGTACGTTAAACGATAATGAGCTAGTTGGGTTCATAAGAATGGGTAATGATTTAACAGAGAATTTTTATCAAATAGAAATACCATTACAGGTATCAACCTCTACAACAAGAGAAGGGCTTTGGCCAGAGGCTAATGAAATTAATTTAGAAATTGAAAAATTAGGAGATATTAAATCACTTGGTATTTCAGATGGTTCATTGTCTAATGAAGATCCTACTTTTTATGATGTTGTTGGAGATGAACTAGTACCTGTTTCAAATCCGTATTCAGGTTATGTGTCTGGTCAGCACAGAATAGGTATTAAAGGAAATCCAAATTTTGGAGATGTAAGAACACTAATGGTTGGTGTAAAAAATGCTACCACAAGAAATGATGTTTGTGCTGAGGTTTGGTTTAATGAGTTGCGTTTATCTGATATGGATAACGAAGGAGGTTGGGCAGCAGTAGTAAGTATGGATACCAACATTGCAGATTTTGCAAGCATAAGCGCAACAGGAAGACAAAGTACTTCAGGTTTTGGCTCTATAGAACAAGGTCCAAGTGAGCGTAGTTTAGAAGATGTTAAACAATATGATGTTGTTACAAACGTACAAATAGGTCAGTTATTACCTAAAAAATGGGGTGTTCAAATTCCTTTTAATTATGCGCAAAGCGAAGAGTTAATAACACCAAAGTACGATGCATATTACGAAGATTTAACTTTAGAGTCTAGGTTAGAAGCTGCAAATAACGAACAAGAAAGAGAAACTATAAAAGAACAATCTGAAGATTACACAAAACGCCAAAGTATTAATTTTATAGGTGTAAGAAAAAACAGAACCACAGATAAAACACCACGTTTTTATGATGTTGAAAATGTAACCTTAAACTATTCTTATAATAAGGTTGAGCACAGAGATTTTGAAATTGAAAATTCAGTAAATAAAGCAGTTCGTGTAGGAGCAAATTATGCTTTCAACTTTAATCCTGTTAAAATAGAACCTTTTAAAAAGAACGATTCCTTGTTCACAGGAAAGTACTGGAAATTCTTAAAAGATTTTAATTTTAATCTACTGCCTTCTAGTTTTAGTGTCAATACAGATATTAATAGACAATTCAATAGACAAAAATATAGAAACGTTGAATTGAGTGATGACGATATTTCTGTAGAAGAGTTATTTAGAAGAAACTACACATTTGACTTTCAGTACACCATAAATTATAATTTAACAGATGCCTTACAATTAAACTTTAATGCAGCTAATAACAATATAGTTAGAAACTATTATAAGGACAACGATTTAATTGCAGGCGAACAAGATGAAACCTTAGATGTTTGGGATGGTTTGTTTGATTTTGGCGATCCTAACAGGCAAACACAAACCTTAGGATTAACATATCAATTGCCATTAAATAAAATACCAACCTTTAATTTTATTGATGCAAACTACCAATATACAGGAACTTTTAATTGGGAAAAAGGCTCAGATTTATATGGTGAAGTTATAGGAGAAGACATTAATTCTATTTCAAACTCTAATGTGCATGACCTAAATGCATCTTTAGATATGACCAGATTTTATAAGTATATAGGTTTGGTAAAAAAACCAATAAAAAGAGTTAGAAGTAGATCAACATCAGCAGGAAGCCCTCCAGGAACCAGTAATAACAAAAATAAGCCCAGACCAAAAATAAAAGACCAAACAACCACTAAAATATTAAATGCAGGTGTTGATATTTTAACCAGTATAAAAAGAATGCAGTTAAGATATTCTGAAAACAACGGAACGTATTTACCTGGTTATACTCAAACTCCTGGTTTTATTGGTACGCTTAGGCCAACAGTTGGTTTTACATTTGGTAGTCAAAGTGATATAAGATACCTAGCAGCAAAAAAAGGTTGGCTAACAGTTTTTGATGAGTTTAATCAGCAATACACAACTACCCACACCAAACAGCTAGATATTTCAGCAAGTTTAGAACCAATAAAAGATTTAAAAATTGATTTAGTTGGAAATAGAACCTATTATGAAAACTATTCAGAAAACTATACCGTTACCAATGGTATATATAACTCGTTAACACCAAACACCTTCGGTAATTTTAATATTTCTACAGTATTAATAAAAACAGCTTTTAGTAAAAGTGATGAAAATATATCTAAAACGTTTAATGAATTTAGAAGTAATAGATTAAAGGTAGCCGAAAGATTAGCAGAAGAGTTTTATGGCGAAGGCGTATTATACGCAAGAGATGATGATGGCTACCCCTTAGGTTTTGGTAAAACAAATCAAAAAGTATTATTACCAGCATTTTTAGCTGCCTATACAGGACAAGACGCAAACAAGGTTAAAACAGGAGCTTTTAGAGATATTCCTATTCCAAACTGGGATTTAAAATATTCTGGTTTTATGAAATTTGCATGGTTTAAAAAGCGTTTTAAACGTTTTTCGGTAACTCATGGCTACCGTTCAGCATACACTATTAATCAGTTTAATACAAACTTAAACTTAAATACAAATCCAGATGATAACGAAGCCCCAATACCTGGTTTAGAATATGCAAGTCAGCCATCAGAAGCCTTAGACCAATCAGGTAATTATAAAAATGAGCGTTTGTTTGGTGGTATTAATTTAACAGAATCTTTCAGCCCCTTAGTTAGAATTGATTTTGAAATGAAAAACTCTGTTAAAATATTAGCAGAAGTAGCCAAAGATAGAATGTTATCATTAAGCTTTGACAATAACTTGTTAACCGAAGTTCAAGGAAACGAATATACACTTGGTTTAGGCTACAGAATAAAAGATTTGCGTATTAAGTCTAAATTAGCGGGTCCTAAAAAAAGCGTTGTAAGTGATTTAGATATGAAAGCAGATATCTCAGTTAGAGATAATAAAACTATAATTAGATATTTAGATTTAGAGAATAATCAGGTTACTTCTGGGCAAACTATTTGGAGTTTAAAATATACCGCAGATTATGCTTTTAGTAAAAACCTAACAGGTATCTTTTACTTTGATTATGCCTTTTCAGAATACGCCATTTCAACAGCATTTCCTCAAACAACCATTAGGTCTGGTATAACACTTAGATATAATTTTGGAAATTAATAAATATCAGTTGAATTTATCAGTTTGAATAAATACATTTGTGTAAATAACTTAATTAGTAAAAAATGAATATTCCATCAGAATTAAAATACACCAAAGACCATGAATGGGTTAAAATAGAAGGTGATGTAGCAACAGTTGGTATTACAGATTTTGCGCAAAGCGAATTAGGAGATATTGTATATGTTGAAGTAGAAACCGTTGATGAAACACTAGATGCAGAAGAGGTTTTTGGTACCGTTGAAGCAGTAAAAACAGTATCAGATTTATTTTTACCACTCTCTGGAGAAATTATAGAATTTAATGAGGCTTTAGAAGATGAACCAGAAAATGTTAATTCAGACCCTTACGGAGATGGATGGATGATAAAAGTAAAGTGCTCAGACCTTTCAGAAGCTGATAGCCTTTTATCTGCCGATGATTACAAAGCCTTAATTGGTGCTTAAAAAAGCAACACTTTTAATAGCTATTGGTTATACCATATTTCTAACAATTGTTAGTTTAATAAGGCTTAATAACCTCCCAGATATTAAAGTTTCATTCGGAGATAAAATATTTCATTTTATAGCCTATGCAGTGTTAACCATATTGTGGTTTTATTCATTTTTGTTTTCATTTAAATTTAAGATGAAAAAAGCCCTTTTACTAGCAGCTCTATTATCAGTGATTTTTGGCATAATTATTGAGCTATTACAAGGTAGCATGACTGATTATAGAGCATTAGATATGTATGATGCCTTAGCAAATACATTAGGAGTATTACTAGCGTCACTGTTATTATGGGCAATAAAAAGTTTACATATTAAAAAATTATAAACTCTTGCTTTTTTGATAAATAAATAGTTATTTTAGCAATCTTGATAAACGTTTAAATTATGGAACCGAAAAAAAATTCTAAAGCAAATGTAGGACGTAACAGTTCTCTTTACTTCGCAATTGGTTTAGCATTAATGTTGTTTTTAACAAACTATGCAATCAATTATAAGACCTATGACAAAGAAGAAGTAGACATAGGTCAATTAAATATAGAAGAAGAAATTGAAGAAGAAATTCCAATCACAGAACAAATTCAAACACCACCACCTCCACCACCACCACCAGCAGCTCCAGAAGTAATTGAGATTGTTGAAGATGAAGTAGAGGTTGAAGAAACTGTTATAGAATCAACAGAAGTAGATCAAGAAACTGAGATTGTTGAAGTTGAGGATCTTGAACCAGTAGAAGAAGTTGAAGAAGATATTGATGTACCATTTGCTGTAATTGAAAACGTACCAGTTTTCCCAGGTTGCGAAAAAGGAAATAACAACCAGAAAAGAGCATGTATGTCTAAAAAGATATCTCAATTTGTAAATAAAAAATTTAATACAGAGTTAGCTAGTGACCTAGGTTTATCAGGAAGACAACGTATTAATGTAATATTTAAAATTGATAAAACAGGTGCTGTTACTGGTATTAGAGCAAGAGCACCACACCCAGGTTTAGAAAAGGAAGCTAAAAGAGTTATAGGTTTATTACCAAAAATGAAACCTGGTATGCAACGTGGTAAACCAGTAAACGTTCCATACTCGTTACCTATTATATTCCAAGTGCAAGATTAATTGAAAGCTAGTTGTTTTAACAACCTAGTATAAGCTTAATAAATTATATATAAAATCCCGTTACAAAATTTGTAACGGGATTTCTTTTTTGGTATGCTTATTGTGATTTTATCATAATATTAACGGATCAATCTCAAAAGTTGGGTCTAAAGAGAAAAATAATTTTCTTTGTACTTTAAATTATATTGATGAATAAAGACACTGAGTTATCCTTGTTAAGTTTAATATTACCAGAAGGAATATTAGAGTATTTTGATATTGTTGGATTCGATAAGAAGCCTATAAAGCATGTTTTATATGAGAACCGTCTAACGATATATTTGGAGGAGAAAAAACAAATACCATCTAAGTACAAGGATTGCAAGTATAAAGCCAGTGGCTTCATGGAGCCTCGAATAATCGAGGATTATCCCGTTCGAGACAATCTACTATCATTAAATCTTAAACGAAGGCGTTGGGACGTTCTACTTGATAAAAAGAGGATTAAAGTAAGTCGTGAATGGGATGAATTTATTGCACAGGGAACTCGAATATCAAAAGAGTTTGCTGCTTTTTTAAAAGAAATCGACTGATAATACTGCTCTGAGCAGCCAACAACTTGGGCGCCAGTATGGTATGTCCGGAAAAAGGCTTCAAAGACATTATAAGGATCACTTAAGTGATTTTAAGCAATGGGAGCATAAGAGTCATGCTAAACAGTGGCTTGTTTTCCCTGAAAACTTAGGTTCTTATTTATCCATTGATGAGACAGCGCTGTCCAAGGGAGAGCTCTATACCATCATTACCAATAAGAAGGCCAAAGGAAAGAAAGGGGCTTTAGTTGGGATATTCCACGGAACTAAAGTGGAGCCTATTATCGAACAACTCTTGAAGATCCCAGCAAAAAAGCGTGCTAAAGTGAAAGAGATTACCTTAGACATGGCTAACTCTATGAAAACAATCTCCACTAAATGTTTCCCGAAAGCCATCCAAGTAACAGACAGGTTCCATGTACAGAAGCTGGCAATAGAGGCGCTCCAAGATCTTCGTATCAAATACCGATGGGAAGCTTTGGATCAAGAAAATGAACAGATAAAGCTATCTAGAGCTGCCGACAAAGAATTTAAACCTGTAACTTTTTCTAATGGTGATAGCTCAAAACAACTCCTGGCCAGGAGTAGATATCTACTGTATAAATCCCCAGATAAATGGACTCCAAATCAGAAAGAGAGGGGACAGATATTGTTTAATGAATACCCAGAATTAAAGAAAGCTTATGGACTTGTTCAAGGCTTGAGGAATATTTTTAACCAAGCCATAGATATTAAAGTAGCTTACACCAAACTAGCCCACTGGTACAAAGATGTAGAGGAGTCAGGATTTAAGAGCTTCCAAACGGTAGCCAATAGTATTACTTTAAATTACCGCTCTGTACTCAACTATTTTATAAACAGAAGTACTAATGCTTCAGCTGAATCCTTTAATGCCAAAGTAAAGGCTTTTAGATCTCAATTTAGGGGAGTCAGGAATACGGAATACTTCTTATATCGCTTGATTAAATTATATTCTTAAAATGGTAAAAACCCAGATTTTGGACTTGATCCATATTAACATTTAAACTATAATTTATTATGAAATGAGTAATTCAAAAAATTAGTTGAAATTACCGGTAACAACTAGCTTTTTTGTTTACAAATTACATTTGACTTTAGTTTTCAATTAAATTAATAACAAATGAAAAATCAAAAACATTCTCACAGCCTCATTCGGCAAAATGAGCAAACTGTGAAAAAATCACAAAAGCATGATGCTAATTTACAAAAAAACTCCACCCTTTATTTTCAATTAGGGCTAATAGTATGCCTCCTAGTTATCTTTGGCTTGTTTGAAATGAAGTTTGAAACTAAAATTCCTCCTCAAGTTACTTATGATGTTGAATATGAAGATGACCTTTATGTATTTAATGATTTAGTAAAACCTAAAGAAGAGGTTAAAAAGAAAGAAGTTAAACGCAAAGAAAAAGTACATCAAAATCCTGTTAGTGGAGAAGAAGAGCCAATAAGTGAAGATATACCAGATATTTTTGAACCACCTACTAATGATACTCCCTTCAACCCAGATGCTTTACCAAATTTAGATAGCGAACCAGAGGATGACCCAATTGTTGATTTTGTTTTTATAGAAGAAGTACCAATTTACCCAGGATGCGAAAACAAGACAACTAATTTAGAAAGAAAAAAATGTATGTCTGATAAACTCTCTAAATTAATTAGAAAAAAATTTGATACATCAATAGGTGATGACTTAGGGTTGTCTGGTAGGCAAACAGTATTAACACAATTCACCATTGATACACAAGGCAATGTAATTGATGTTAAAACAAGAGCACCTCACCCAGAATTAACAAAGGAAGCTCAACGTGTTATTAATAAGGTGCCTAAAATGAAACCTGGTAAACAAAGAGATAAACCAGTAAAAGTTAGGTACACTTTGCCTATTATTTTTCAGGTTCAAAACTAAGCAAAAATAATTTTTCAAAACTTAAACCGTTATCAAATCAACCGATAGCGGTTTTTCTTTGTTCATGTTTTCTTAATGATTACTTAAAATGTGCTATCTTTCAACTTTAAATCAATTCTTAATCTTTTTCCATGATAAAACGCATTGTTCTATTCCTACTTTTAGTTCAATTTAATGGGTATGCACAAGACAAGTTTTTAAACGAAAAACCTCCTGTTTTCTCTAATTGTAGTGGTACAGAAATAGACTCATTGCAAATGTGTTTTGATAGAAATGTTTTTAATCATATTTATGAAAATTTTAAGGTACCACAAATTGTAATTAATGAGAATTATAAAGGCAGAATCACCGTATTGTTTGAGGTTGATAAAACCGGAAACTTTAAAGTAATTTATGTAGATGCTTTTTATAATGAATTAAAGGAAGAAGCAAAACGTGTTTTTAAACAGTTACCAAAAATAACCCCAGCAACTTATAACGGAAGACCTACATTTAAACAGTATTCTATTCCAATACAAATCCCTTTAGTTAAACAAACGCCTAACACTGCAGATTTACAAACCGAGAAAGAAGTTTCTAAGCTAGAAACAGCCGCTAAACAAGAGTTTGATAATGTTAAAAAAGGATTAGAACCCTATAGCAACAAGCGTTTTTCAAGTGAATTAAATATACAGTTTGTTCATAGCGATTATGCCAAATTTGATAGAGCTATAAATGTTATTGGAGCCAATAGTCATACTGCTTCTAAACCATTTTTGTATTCCGAAGTTTCAGAATATCATAATTTTGAAAAAGAATACGAAGACCTTAAAAAAGAATCCAAAACATGGGCAGGTAAAAAACTGTGGAATGAACATTTAGTGCAACTTCAAAGTAAAGATTACTGGTTTACTATAGATCCAGTCTTCGATTTGCAAGTAGGAAAAGATACTGATGCCGATTTTAATTCAACCTATAATAATACTCGTGGATTTGTAATTCAAGGTGGTTTAGGTAAAAAATTCAATTTCTATTCGGCAGTTTTTGAAAGTCAAGGGCGTTTTGCCGATTATGTAAACAGATACGCCGAAAGTTTAAAAGCTTTTGGTCCAGACCCCGCAATAATTCCTGGGCGTGGTATAGCAAAACGATTTAAAACAGATTCTTATGATTATCCTGTAGCCGAAGCATATTTATCATATTCACCAGCAAAATTTTTAAATATTCAATTTGGTCATGGTAAAAATTTTATAGGCGATGGTTATCGTTCACTGTTATTAAGTGATGTTGCTAGTCCGCATCCATTTTTAAAATTAAACACCAAATTCTGGAAATTAAAGTACACTAATACCTTTATGTGGTTGAAAGATGTTCGGGATGAAGTTGTAGAAGATAAAGCCTTTTTAACAAAATATGTTGCCAACCATTATTTAAGTTGGAATGTTTTTAAACGTTTTAATTTAGGATTGTTTGAATCGGTACTTTGGACTAACAGTAACGATAGAGGTTTTGATGTTAACTACCTCAATCCTATCATTTTTTACAGAGCCATTGAGTTTGAAACTGGGCAAGGTGCAGGAAATGCTTTGTTGGGAGCTTCGGCTAAATACAAATTTACCGATAATATTAATGCTTACGGACAATTTATTTTAGATGAATTTTCGCTAAGCGATATAAAAGGTGGTGAAAAAAGTTGGAAAAATAAATACGGCTATCAATTAGGTCTAAAGTACTATAATGCATTTAAAGTTGATAATTTATTGCTACAGGTAGAGTATAACCGCGTGCGTCCATACACCTACTCACATAATACTATAGTTTTAAATTACGGGCACAATAACCAGTCTTTAGCACATTTATGGGGCGCTAATTTTAGTGAGTTTATTTTAATTGGACGTTATAAATTAGACAGATGGTTTGCCGATGCTAAATTTATATTTGGAAATAGAGGACTTGATTATAATGATGGAACCGATGGCTATAGTTATGGTGGCGATATTTATAGAGATTATAACGACCGACCCTTTGATACAGGTGTTGAAGTAGGGCAAGGCATAAAAACCAAATCATTTTATGCCAATTTACAAGCAGGCTACTTAATTAATCCAGCATCTAATTTGAAAATATTTACCGATATTACCGTTAGAAATTTCAACCCAAGCGCAACCACAACTACAACTTTTGACAATAATACTCTGTGGTTTAATTTTGGACTGAGAACAGATTTATTTAATTGGTATTTTGATTTTTAGGCAATATGCCTTGGTTAAAAATCAGGGAAATCAATGCATTTGCATTTTCAACCAAGGCATAGACTAATACCTTTTTATCCTTTGTTTGTAAAAATGTAGCCTTAAATAATTAACAAGCATTACTAGTAGACCAAAGACTGCCACAAAGCCAGAGTGTATGGCATTAAGTATGATAAAGTCTTTGCTAGCACCACTAAGGATAGCAAACCAAAAAAAAGGACAAAACACGCCTATTAGCACAATATTTCTACCTGTTTTTATATTTTTACTTAATGATATTGCCTTGGAACTTGATGCTTTCTGTTTAGCTGAATTTGGTTTTACAACATTTACACATTTTTTACCTAATAAAGTGTAAGGGCAAGCTTTAACAACCGATTTTATAAAACTGGTGATATTTCCCATGGTTTGGTGTTTAAAAGAACAAGTAAAAAATAAAGCCTCCTACAATAGCCATTACCATTACCGAAATAACAAAGGCAATAATTGCTTTAGGTTTTAGCATAGAAGAGATGATTGCTATTTCTGGCAAACTGGCTCCAGTACCTCCAATAATCAATGCCATGGCTGCTCCCATACTCATTCCTTTTACAATAAGTGCTTTTAATATGGGAATAGCCATTTCTATTCGTAAGTATAACGGTACACCTATAACGGCAGCAATTGGGATGGCCAAAGGGCTATCATTTCCTAGGTGTTTTTGCACCCAAGCGTCTGGTACAAACACTGCCGATACAGCACTAATTACTGCACCTAGCAGAACATAAGGTAAAATACGTTTAAACAGTGCCCATCCAAAAGTTAGGGCTTCTTTGAGTTTGTTATTAGAAGCCGCAACCTGCCCACAAGTATTGGTTGGTGTCTCTGTTGTTCCGCAAGTGTTTGGAGTGCTTCCACAAACGTTGGAAGGTTGGGGCGCTTCCGAACAGCTGGTTGTTTGTTGTGATGAGCAACTAGCGTTGGATGTTTTCTTATCGAAACTAATTCTTTTTACTTCGTTTTTAATGGAAGTCTTTCCAACAAGTGTTCCAAAAAGAATGGCGCCTATAAAGACAATAAGGAAGTAAACCAAGGCCACTTTCCAGCCAAAGACGCCTAAAATAAAACCAACCACCACAAAATTGGCTAATGGAGCCGAAAGCAAAAAGGAAAAAACCATAGCAAAAGGTGCGCCCATTTCTACCATGCCCATAGATACGGGAACCATTGAGGCACTACAAAATGGTGTGGGTATACCTAATAGGGCTCCCATTAGTCCGCCATACTTACCTGTTTTCGATAATCGTTTTTGTAGTTTGTCTTGTGGAATGTATGCCCTTATTAGCCCTGTAACAACAGATACCAATGCAATTACTATTACTAAAACAAGACCCACGTGAATAAATTCCTCTAATGCTAAATTTAATTTTTCGTTCATGATATGTAATTTAATTATTTTTATTATATGCGTAAAAACGCATATGTTAAGACAAAAAAATATATTTTGTTTTGGCTTATTCGTTAAACTGCTTATCTCGTTTTGCCAATAACGATTTGCAGGTGTTTATTTCTTTTGTCATATACAATTCTGGTATGGATTTTATGGTTTCTTTTATTAATTGTTCAAAGTCGGTTTTCATGGGGCTTAGGTAATAAAACACCCATTTGCCTTCTTTTACCTCTTCAATTAGATGAGCTTTTTTTAATATTTTTAAATGGCGCGATACGTTATATTGATACACATCTAAGACCTCCACTATTTCAGACACGCATATTTTTTCGTTAATATTGATAAGCAACCAGATGATTTTTAATCGGGTCTTATCTGATAAAGCTTTAAATATTTTTAAGTAATCATCCATAATTAAGTATTAATTCATATGTGTTATTTTGCATATGATTAACAACTGCAAATTTATAATTTATTTTTAAATGAAAAAATGCTTGTTTTAAGAAAGAAGTAAGGAAGGAAATCTTGTATTTGTCAAGCTGGTGCCGCTTAGAATATTGAGAGGTGCATTTGAGATTGCTTGTCTAGGAAAAACTAGTAGAGAAAGCCCTAATTCTAGAGTAGCGTCTAAGCTAAATTTTAATTTCAATTTAAAACCTATTGCTAAAATACTTTAATAGAGTATCTTTGCACTCGCAAAACACAATAGAGCATTGGCTAGGTCTAAATCTTCGGTAGCATCCCCTTCAATAATTTCAGATTTCAAAGAAATCACTAAAATGCGTTTGTCATTAAGTGTTGTGTTTTCATCGCTTGCAGGTTATTTGTTGGGTGTTGAAACTATAGATATTAAAACACTTATTTTATTAGCCTTAGGAGGTTATTTTATGGTAGGTGCTTCAAACGGGTTTAATCAAATAATAGAGAAAGATTTAGATGCTTTAATGAAACGTACCAAAAACAGACCCATTCCAGCAGGAAGAATATCTGTTACTTCGGCCTTTATTATTGCTTCAATTTTTACCCTTTTAGGGATTATTATTCTATATACTATTAATAAGCAAACAGCTATGTTTGGTGCTGTATCTATATTTTTATACGCTTGTGTATACACACCACTTAAAACAATGACACCAATAGCTGTTTTTGTTGGGGCTATACCAGGTGCTATTCCTTTTATGTTAGGTTGGGTAGCAGCAACAAATAATTTTGGTATAGAACCAGGAACGCTTTTTGCCTTACAATTTTTTTGGCAATTTCCGCACTTTTGGGCTATAGGTTGGTTTTTGTATGATGATTACGAAAAAGCAGGATTTAAAATGCTTCCTACGGGTAAAAGAGATAAAGGTACTGCAGTACAAACTATTATGTATACTATTTGGACTATTATAGTGTCTATTATCCCAGTATTTGGTTTTACAGGTAAATTACACTTATCTATTGTTGCTGCTATAATAGTTTTTGCACTTGGTTTAGTGATGCTAAATTTTGCAATTAGATTATTTAAAGAAATGACCGCAAAAGCTGCAAGACAGTTAATGCTTGCTAGCGTATTATATATCACGCTCATTCAAATAGTGTACGTAGTAGATAAATTTTTAACATAACTATGGATTTAACCCAAGGAACACCAAACGAAAAAAAAGCTAGAGCCAAAAAAATGATGCTTTGGTTTGGCATCATTTCATTAATCATGTCTTTTATGGGGTGGACAAGCGCTTTTATTGTAAGTAGCTCCAGACCAGATTGGTTAAAAGATTTTGTATTACCAGACGCGTTTATTATTAGTACCATTATAATTGTAATTAGTAGTTTAACTTTTATAATGGCTAAAAAAGCTTTAAAACAAAGCAATAGACAAAGCACAACGCTTTGGTTGTTAATAACACTTGCTTTAGGAATTACCTTTATAGTTTTTCAGTTTAGAGGATTTCAACAAATCATAGATTTAGGTTATAATTTTACAGGACCAACCAGTAATGTAACCATGTCTTACATCTATTTAATAGCCATTGTGCATATTTTACATGTAATTGCAGGTTTAATTTGTTTGCTAGTGGTAATTTATAATCATTTTAAACAAAAGTATGATGCACAAAATTTACTTGGGTTTGAATTAGCTGCTACCTTTTGGCATTTTATAGATATTCTGTGGGTTTATCTCTTCTTATTCCTATATTTTGTAAGGTAACATATTGATATTTTAATAGAAATATATACGTGTTTTTATAAATTTCAGAAACTGATATTTATCATTGTTTAAAATTTAAAGGTTATATTTCGTTAGATAAATAAAATGATTATTTTTGTGCAACTTTTAAATAACAACCATTATATATGAGTACTACAGTTGTAAATGCTGAAGCAGAAGGAAAAACTTGGGCAGGCGGTAATGAACCGTTAAAAGCAAGTTACGGTAAAATGATGATGTGGTTTTTCATCGTTTCAGATGCATTAACTTTTTCAGGCTTTTTAGCAGCCTACGGATTTTCAAGATTCAAGTTTATAGATTCATGGCCAATTGCCGATGAGGTGTTTACGCACGTACCATTTCTGCATGGTCAAGAATTACCAATGATATATGTAGCATTTATGACCTTCGTGCTTATTATGTCATCGGTAACTATGGTTTTAGCGGTAGATGCTGGTCATCATTTAAATAAAGCTAAAGTTACTTTATATATGTTTTTAACCATCATTGGTGGTTTAATTTTCGTTGGTTCTCAGGCTTGGGAATGGGCTACTTTTATTAAAGGAGACTATGGAGCTATTCAAACAAAAGGTGGTAATATTTTACAATTTGTAGATACAGAAGGGCATAGAGTTGCTCTAAGAGATTTTGCCATAGCAGATACACATGCCGAAAGAACTCAGCAAGAAAGAAAGAATGGATTATGGTTTGTTTCTGAAGATGCATTACCAACCTATACTGTTGAAGAAGTAATTCGCGGTTTAGAAGCTAATGATAATATATTAGTAAGAACACAAATATTAAATGAAGAAGGGCAAAAAACTGTGTTGTCTAGAGCAGAGTCTTTAAAACAAATTAAAACTAATGGTGTGGCAGTTGTTGAAGGAGCTAACCTTCATGTTAATGAATATGGCTCGCCATTATTTGCAGATTTCTTCTTCTTTATTACAGGTTTTCACGGATTCCACGTATTTTCAGGTGTGGTTATCAATATCATCATTTTCTTTAATGTGGTATTGGGAACTTACGAAAGACGTAAGAGTTACGAAATGGTTGAAAAAGTGGGGTTATACTGGCACTTTGTAGATTTAGTTTGGGTATTTGTATTTACTTTCTTCTACCTAGTTTAATTCATCAAAATAAGATTAAATAAAAAATGGCACACGCACATAATTTAGCAATATTAAGAGGACTAATAAAATTTAAAAGCAATACTCAAAAAATTTGGGGAGTTTTAATTTTATTATCTGTTGTAACAGCAATAGAAGTTGGTTTAGGAATTGTAAAACCAGAATGGTCTATGGCAAAAGTTTTAGGAATGAAACTTTTAAACTGGATATTCATCATCCTCACCATAGTAAAAGCGTATTATATTACATGGGATTTCATGCACATGCGCGATGAAACAAAAGGTTTAAGACGCGCTGTTGTATGGACAGGTATTTTCTTAATACTTTATTTAATTTTCATCTTGTTACAAGAAGGTAGCTATATTTTTGATGTATACAGAGATGGATATATTAAAAGAGATTTTTAATTAAGCAATTAAATACTAAAATATAAGTTAAGAAGGTGGTTTATAAGAACCACCTTTTTTATTTTTGTGTAATTTATTTACAGTAAAAACAAAATGGATTTAAAAAAAGTTGGCCGATATGTTATTTTAGGAGTTTTATTCTTCCTGCCTGTAACGTTTTTGTTAATGTTATATCCGGCTACCCACAATTATAATCCGTTAGATATTGTAAAGGAAAATGTTTTAGAATTAAAACAATTTTCAGTTAATAACGGGGAACCAGTTGTACTTAAAAATCAAATAACAGTTTTAGGATTTTTAGGCGCTAATCCTATGAGCCATTCTACAGCAGCTTCAAATTTAAAGGAATTAGTATACGATAAGTTTAAAGGGTTTAAAAAATTTCAAATAGTAATAGTAGTTCCTAAAGGTTCCGAAGAAATAGCAGAAAAATTAAAGCAAGAAATAAGTCAGTATGAAGATTTAAAATTCTGGCATTTTGTGTATGGAGAACCAGAAGCTATCCATAAATTATATACAAGTTTAAAATCTAATAACTCTTTAGATACTACTCTAGCAACTAATGATGTTTTTATAATTGATAAAGAATTAAATCAGCGTGGGCGTATTGATGACAGAACCGATAATGAATTAGAAAAAAACAAACCAATTTACGGGTTAAATGCCTATAACTGCATTGAAGTAGCAACCATAAAAAACAAAATGAGTGAAGATATGCGTATTCTATTCACAGAATACAGACAGAAACGAAAAGGTGAATTCAATTCTGATATTAGACGTGCTAACGATTTAAAAGTGGAAAAAATTAATTGATAAAATGAGCAAAAAAACAAACTATTCATACATAGGCATTGCCTTTATTATTCTAGTTTTCGGAATCATTTTTGTGCCCAAAATTGTAGATAGAATTACAAAAGGTGATGTAACTAGGCAAGAAAGTAGAACCGATTATGCTAATGAGAAAACCACAAAAGTATCAGATTTGGTTTTTATACCAGGAGTAAATGGCAATAAAAAAGTGCCAGAATTCAGTTTTACCAATCAAGACGGGAAAACAATTACCAATAAAGATTATGAAGGTAAAGTATATGTTATAGAATTCTTTTTTACAACTTGTCCTACTATTTGCCCAAGAATGAATCAGAATTTAGTTAAAATTCAAAATGAATTTAAAGACTTTGAAAATTTTGGAGTAGCATCATTCACCATAAACCCAGAACACGATACACCCGAAGTTCTTAAAGCATATGCCAAAGCTTATGGTATCACAAATTCTAACTGGAATTTATTAACTGGAGAAAAAGATGCTATTTATAAATTAGCAAATGAAGGGTTTTACATTTATGCTGCCGAAAATAAAAATGTAGAGGGCGGTTTTGAACATTCTGGTAATTTTGCATTAATTGATAAAAATGGGTTTATTCGTTCTAGAAAAGATGAAGCAGGAAATCCTATTATTTATTATGAAGGAATAACCTCAGAGGAAGAGCAAGTTAATGACGAGGGGCAAAAAGAACAAATAAGCGATTTAAAAGAAGATATAAAAAAACTACTTAATGAGTAATTTAGAGAACGCAACCAACGATAAAAAATATAATAAACTAATAGTTGTATTATCAGTTGTAATTCCATTAGCTGTTGCTGCTCTTTTTGGAATTAAAATAGATTATGAAATGCCTGTTTTCTTGCCACCAATTTACGCATGTATTAATGCAGTAACCGCATTGGTTTTGGTGTTGGCATTTATTGCAATTCAAAAGAAAAAAATAAAATTACATGAACGCTTAATGAAGTTCGCTATTATACTTTCAGCGCTTTTTTTACTAATGTATGTAGCTTACCACATGACAAGCGATTCTACTAAGTTTGGAGGTGATGGTTTTATAAAATATTTTTATTATTTTATTCTTATTACTCACATTGTTATGTCTGTAGCAGTTATTCCGTTTGTGCTAATTACCTATGTAAGGGCTATTACAAATAATATTGAAAGGCATAAAAAAATAGCAAAAATCACATTTCCGTTGTGGCTTTATGTAGCTATTACTGGTGTTGTGGTTTATATAATGATTTCACCATATTATTAAAATGAAGCGTATTATACTATTCTTTCTTTTTGTTTTCATCTTTTTTCTAGATGCAGAAGCTCAATGCGCTATGTGTAGAGCAGTTTTAGAAAGTGAGGAAACCCAAAGTGCTGCCGAGGGAATTAACGATGGTATTGTGTACTTAATGGCTATACCATATATACTTGTGGGAGGTATTATTTTTTTTATTTACAAAAAATACGGAACATTAAAAAAATAATGTAAATTTTTAGTGTTTTTCTGTAACATTTCTTTGTGTAAATAGTCTAATTTTTAAGTCGGTTAGACTTGCATATACCAAAACAAATGTTAGAAATAAAAGAATTACACAAATCCTATCCAATAGGAGATTCTCAACTGCATGTTTTAAAAGGAATAAACCTATCTGTTGAAGAAGGCGAAATGGTAGCAATCATGGGGTCTTCTGGTTCAGGAAAATCTACATTGCTTAATATAATTGGCATGTTAGATCAAGCAGATTCAGGAGAATATATTCTTGATGGGTTGCCAATTAAAAATCTCACAGAAAAAAAAGCAGCCGTTTATAGAAATAAGTTTTTAGGATTTATTTTTCAATCATTCAATCTTATTAATTACAAGAACGCTCTAGAAAATGTAGCATTACCATTGTATTATCAAGGTGTGAAACGTAAAGAAAGACAAGAGTTGGCTCTCTATCATTTAGATAAAGTTGGGTTGGCAGATTGGGCGCACCATTTACCAAAAGAACTCTCTGGAGGTCAAAACCAACGTGTAGCCATAGCCAGAGCATTAGCTGCAAATCCAAAACTATTATTAGCAGATGAACCCACGGGTGCATTAGATACTAAAACATCTTATGAAATAATGGCGTTTATACAGCAGTTAAATGATGAAGGTAAAACCATATTAATGGTAACCCATGAAGAAGATATTGCTAATATGTGTAAGCGCATTGTTCGCTTAAGAGATGGTGTAATTATGGAAGACAAAAAAGTAACCCAAGTAAGAGCCAACCAACATGTTTGATTTAGACCTTTGGAGGGAAATATTTCAAAGTATTAATAAAAACAGAACCAGGAGCCTACTATCTGGTTTTACTGTGGCATTTGCTATACTTTTATTTACCATATTATTTGGTATAGCCAATGGGTTAAATAATACCTTTAAAGAAGCCTTTGGTACAGATGCCAAAAATTCTATAGTTATTTATCCTGGAAGAACAAGTAAAGCTCATAAAGGACTTCAGGCAGGCAGACGTATTCAATTTAAAAATGAAGATTACAATTATATATTAGATGAATACAATGATAAAATACAGTATATAACCTCTAAAGTAAATAGAAGTGTAACAGCTTCTTATAAAAATGAAAAAAATAATTATCAGGTTAGAGCTGTACACCCAGAATATATGTTTATTGAAAATAATCAAATTAAATATGGACGTTACATTAACCAAAATGATATTATAAATAAAGCAAAAGTTGCGGTTATAGGTAAGGTTGTTGAAGATGATTTATTTTTAAAAACAAACCCCATAGGTAAGTACATTAATTTAAGCGGTATTCAGTATAAAGTTATTGGAGTTTTTACAGATGATGAAGGCTATAATGAAGAAAATGTTATTTATACACCAATATCAACAGCGCAAAAAATTTATGGTAATAATGATTACATAGATTTTATGCACTTAACCTTCAGCCCTAAGTTAAATTATAATCAGGCAATTGCTTTTGGTAATGAAATAACCAAAGATTTAAAAGAAAGATTTGATGTAGCAAAAAGTGATCAAAGAGCCATTAGGGTTCAAAATATGGCATTAGCATCAAAAAATATAGAACAATTCAATTTTGTATTAGGAGCCATTATATTAGTAATAGGCTTTGGTACTCTTATAGCTGGTATTGTAGGTATTAGCAATATTATGATTTTTATAGTTAAAGAACGAACTAAAGAAATTGGAATAAGAAAGGCTTTAGGAGCAACACCAAAATCAATTGTTTCTATTATTTTAATAGAGTGTATTATTATAACAGCTATTGCAGGTTATATAGGTTTATTAATAGGTGTAGGAGTTTTAGAATTAGCTACACCAGCTTTAAAAACCTATTTTATTAAAGACCCAGGAGTTAGTACAGGCTTAATAATAGGGGCTACTATAGTTTTAATATTAGCCGGAAGTATTGCAGGTTATTTTCCTGCTAAAAAAGCTTCTAAAATAAAACCCATTGTAGCATTAAGGAATGATTAAAAATGTTTAGATTTTTATTTGATAGAGATACCTGGCAAGAAGTTTTTGATAGCTTTAGTAAAAACAAACTAAGGTCTATTTTAACAATGGTTGGTGTTTGGTGGGGCATACTCCTATTAATAGTTCTGTTAGGTTCAGCCCGTGGTTTAGAAAATTCATTTAACCGCTTGTTTGGAGATTTTGCAACTAACAGTGTTTTCATTTGGGGGCAAAGTACAGGTAAACCATTTAAAGGTTTTCAAGAAGGTAGAAGAGTGCAGTTAGCCTTATCAGATACTGAAAAAATTAAAGAAAATATAGAAGGTGTTGAATTTGTTGTTCCAAGAAATCAAAACCAAGTTACAGCTGTAAGAAATTTTCTTTCGGGTAGTTTTAGGGTTGCAGGAGATTATCCTTTGCTAGATAAAGTTGAAAAAAAGAAACTAATTCACGGAAGGTTTATCAATCAAAATGATATTGAACACAAGAAAAAGGTAGTGGTTTTATCTGAAGATATCTATAAACAACTTTTTGAAAAAGATGAAAATCCCATAGGAGAATATGTACAATTAAATAACATAAATTTTAAAGTAATTGGCATGTTTGAAACGTCTAACATTAGTATGGGGCCGCCAATAGATATGCATATTCCATTTACCACATTTCAAACTATTTTTAATAGAGGAGATAAAATTGGGTGGATGATGATAACAGGAAAAATAGAATATGATATAGTACAAATAGAACAAGATGCTAAGTTATTATTAAAAAACTTAAATGATATTCACCCCAAAGATAACAGAGCTCTAGGCAGTGCCAATGCAGGAAAAGAAATTGGTAAAGTAACAGGTTTTTTAACAGGTATGCAGTTTTTAACATGGTTTGTAGGTTTAGCAACTTTAATTGCTGGGGTATTTGCCATTGGTAATATTTTATTAATTACCATTAAAGAACGTACTAAGGAAATTGGCGTTAGAAGGGCATTAGGAGCTACACCATTTGAAATTAAAAGACAAATAGTACTAGAGGCTGTGTTTTTAACCATGATGGCTGGCTTTTTTGGAATAATAACAGGTGGGCTAATTTTAATTTTAATAGATAAACTTTATGGTCAAGGAATGGAAGCCGCTTTAGTAAATGCTTCAGTACCAATTATTGTTGTGTTTGTGTCACTTGTTATTTTGGTGATTTTGGGCACTCTCATAGGCTTAATTCCTGCCTTTAAAGCAACAAGTGTAAAACCAATAGAAGCATTAAGAGAAGAATAAACAATTTTAAACGCATGAATAAGACAGTAAAAATCATTTTAGGCATTGTAGCATTGTTACTACTAGTTTGGGTATTAAAATATTTTAAAGATGCCAATTCTAAAGATGTTATAGAATATAAAGTAGAAGAACCTTTTTATACTTCTATAAACACAAAAGCAGTAGCAACAGGTAAACTAAACCCAGAAGAAGAAGTTGAATTAAAACCTCAAATCTCGGGTATTGTAGATGAAATTCTTGTAGAAGAAGGTGATGTTGTTAAAAAAGGAGACTTAATAGCAAAAATAAGGGTAGTACCTAATGAGCAAAGTTTAGTGAGTGCTAAAAGTAGAATAGCTTCAGCTAAATTATCTTTTGATAATGCTAAAATTTTATACGATAGAAATAAAGTTCTCTTCAATAAAGGTGTCATTTCAAAACAAGATTTTGAAAATAGCGAGCTATCATTCAATCAAGCTAAAGAGTCTTTGGCTCAAGCTCAAAACGACTATCAAATAATAAAAAGAGGCTCATTATCTGGAGGTAATACAGCTAACACAAATATTATAGCTCAAATTTCTGGTACTATTTTAGAAATTCCAGTGAGAGAAGGAGACCAAGTTATTCAAAGTAATAATTTCAATGCAGGTACAACCATTGCTACCGTAGCAGATATGAGTTTAATGATTTTTGAAGGTAAAGTAGATGAATCTGAAGTTGGTAAATTAGAAGAAGGAAAAGAAATAAAAGTAATTCTTGGAGCTATAAATGATAAAGAGTTCCCTGCAAAATTAACCTTTATAGCACCAAAAGGTGTTGAAGAAAATGGTGCAGTTCAATTCACCATTAAAGCAGATGTTGATGTTGAAATGAACACCAATATTAGAGCAGGATACAGCGCTAATGCAGAGATTGATATAGAAAGTAAAGACAGCGTTTTGGCTATTAGAGAAGCCTTACTACAATACAACAGAATTACCGAAAAACCTTTTGTTGAAATTTTAGAGGGTGATGATAAATTTAAAAAGCAAAATGTAACACTTGGTTTATCTGATGGTATTAATGTTGAAATTATAGAAGGGGTAAAATTAGGCGATAAAATTAAAGTTTGGAATAAAGCATCAAAAGACAACGAAGATGAGGATAATGATGAAAATAAATAAAAAAGTAATGCCTTTTAAAAAATACAATATGGCACTTTTTACACTGCTAATTACAGTATTAAGTTTTGGGCAACAAAAAAAACAATGGACACTCCAAGAATGCGTTTCCTATGCTTTAGAAAATAATATATCAGTAAAGCAAGCCAGTAACAGTTTACTTTCAAATGAGCAAGATATTGTAGCTGCTAAAGGGCAGTTTTTACCATCGGTAAACGCTAGTGCATCAAACGGATTAAGTTTTGGGACCAGTTTGGTGGCAGAAGGTATTTTTGCAAACAGAACCAGTAATTCTACTAGTTTTGGAATTAGCGTATCTCAAACTGTTTTTAACGGATTCAGAAATTTAAACACCTACAAGCAAGCTAATTTATCATCAGAAATAGGGGCATTAGAACTTAATAGAATAAAAGATGATATTTCTTTAAACGTAGTTAATGCTTATTTAAATGTACTTTTTAATAAAGAAAATTTAGAAACAGCTCAAGCTCAATATGAGTTTAGTAAAAAACAATTACAGCAGGTTAAAGATTTAGTAGATGCTGGTGTACAACCTAAAGCCAATATTTATGATGCCGAAGCTACATTAAGTAGAGATGCACAACAAGTTACTATTGCTGAAAATAACTTTAATTTAGCGCTTTTATCGTTATCGCAATTATTACAAGTGCCATTTAAAAATTTTGATGTACAAATTATTGATGTTGATGTGCCTTCAGAAGCTCTTTTGTATAGTAATGTAGAACCTATTTTAAATTATGCATTAGAAAACAGAAGCGAAATTAAAATAGCAGAAAAAAATATAGAAGCAGCACAATTGGGAACCGAAATTTCTAAAGCAGGCTATCTGCCTAGTGTATCATTTAGTTATGGTTTTGGTGCCAATGCTTTTTATTCTAATTTAATTGATAATGAAGCGGCATTTTTAGAACAATTAGATAATAATAAAGGGCATAGTTTTAATTTAAGTGTGGGAATTCCCATTTTTTCAAGATTTCAAAATAAAACATCAGTAGCAAAATCTAAAATAGCAGAAGAAAGTAGAAAGCTAGATTTAGAGCAAGCAAAAATAACTTTAGAGTCTAATATTCAAAGTGCTTATACAGATGCACAAGCAGCATTAAAGGCTTATGTAGCAGCAAAAACAGCGTTAACATCTCAAGAACTAGCATTTAACAATTCAAAAGAACGATATGATATTGGTGCAATGACAGCTTTTGATTTAGAACAAGCCAGAGTACAATTAATTAATGCCCAATCTTCTTTAATAAATGCTAAATATGATTTTGTTTTTAAGACAAAAGTTTTAGACTTTTACATGGGAAAACCATTAACAAAATAAATTGGCACTAATACTTAGCATAGAAACAGCAACTACCAACTGTTCGGTAGCACTTTCAAAAGAAGGAAAAACCATTGCATTAAAAGAAGATTTTAGAAATGGCTATTCACATGCCGAAAAATTACATGTGTTTATTGATAAGGTTTTAAATGAAGCAAGTGTAAGCAAACATGACTTAAACGCAATAGCTGTTAGTAAAGGTCCAGGATCTTATACAGGATTACGAATAGGGGTTTCTGCGGCTAAAGGCTTAGCTTTTGCTTTAAATAAACCGTTAATTTCAGTTCCTACATTAGATGCTTTGGCACAACAAGTTCAGTGTAAAGAAGGAGCAATTGTAGCTATGTTAGATGCCAGAAGGAAGGAAGTATATTCGGCTGTTTATAATTGCAACCATCAACAAATAAGAGATACCCAAGCACAGATTTTAGATGCAAGTGCTTTTACTGAATATTTAGAACAAGGAAACGTTTATTTTATAGGTAGTGGTGTAGAAAAAACAAAAGAAATAATTAATCATTCTAATACTGTTTTTATTGAAGAAAAATTACCGTCTGCTAATGAAATGGGAGCCTTGGCTTTTAATAAATATAAAATAAGCGACACCGAAGATGTCGCTTATTTTGAACCATATTATTTAAAAGATTTTGTGGCTTTAAAGCCTAAATCTTAAGCTTCTTTGTGTATTTCAACTTGATGTGGGTAAGGAATTTCAATACCTGCTTTATCAAGAGCTTCTTTTACGTTTTCAGTAACATCAAAGTAAACATCCCAATAATCTTCTGTTTTACACCATGGTCTTGTTGCAAAATTAACAGAACTATCGGCTAATTCTAATACTGTAACAGAAGGAGCAGGATCTTTTAATACTTTAGGGTGCGAAGTTAAAACATTCATTAAAACATCTTTAGTTTGTTTAATATCGGCATCATAACTAACACCAAAAACTAAATCTACACGGCGTGTACCTTCAGTTGTATAATTAACAATATTACCATTAGATAAAGTTCCGTTAGGAATAATAATTTCTTTATTAGATAATCCTTTTAGTTTAGTAGTAAAAATTTCAATTTCTTTCACTACTCCAATTTCTCCTTGAGCTTCTATTAAATCACCAACCTTAAAAGGTTTAAAAATCATTATTAAAACACCACCTGCAAAGTTGCCTAATGAGCCTTGAAGTGCCATACCAACAGCTAAACCAGCAGCAGCTAAAATAGCAGCAAAAGAAGTGGTTTCTACTCCTAACTGAGAAAGAATAGCTAAGAATAAAAGAATTTTTAAGGCCCACCCAATTAGGTTTAGTAAGAATTTTTGTAAACTAATCTCATAGTTTTGTTTAGTCATTACTTTAGCAATGCCATTGTTTATCTTTTTTATTAGCCAAGAACCAATAATCCATATAACAATGGCTCCTAAAACCTTAATTCCGTATGTTACAATAAAATCTTGTGCGATATTAATATATCTTTCTAAATCCATAATCTATCGTTTTTGTTTAAATTATAAAATGTTGTTTAATGTTAAATCTACTTAAAAAAAATAAGTTAATAAAGCTAATATAGCAGGAATTGCCTGTATATAAAATAGCTTTATTTGCTTTGTAGAATAAGACCCATAAATACCTGCAATAGTCACACATATTAGAAAGAAAATTGCAATATTTATTTCTTTTTGTGTAATGCTGTAAATTAAACCTGCGGCTAAAAACCCATTATATAAACCTTGATTAGCAGCTAGCACTTTGGTTTCTTCTGCAAAAGCCTTAGATTTTAATCCAAAAGCTTTTATGCCTTTAGGTTTAGTCCATAAAAACATTTCTAGTATTAAAAAGTAAATGTGTTCTAAGACTACAACAGCAATTAAGAGTATTGTTATAAAATTCATTCTTTTAAAATTTTTATAGCTATATCAGTCTCTGAAACAGGAAGTTTGCAGGTTTTGTTAATACATACATAAATAAGCGTTTTATTAGCAATGTACCTGTTAAGTAGTAAAGGCATACTACTTTCATGAGTGCTTCCTGCAATTAATTTATTTGGGAGATAGGTTTTATTTAATTCTAAAATTTTTTGTTTTGCATTGGCGCCAACAACGGCAATTTCATAATAAGAATGAGTGTAATTTAACATTAAGTCTAACCAGTTAGAATAGCCCGAAGCGTACTCCATAATTTCTGGTTTTACATTATTTAGCATTGTTGTGGCTGTTTTGGTGTAATATTGATTATCGAAATAATGTCCCAGTTTAAAAAGATTTTTAGCCATTATAGAATTGCTACTAGGAATAACGTTGTCTCTATATTCTATATTTCTTGAAACTAACAATGAATCTTCATTTGATGTAAAGAAAAACATGTTACTATTTTCGTCAAAAAAATGGTCGAACGTGTAGTTGGTTAAATCTCTAGAAGTGTTAAGCCATTTAGTATCTAAAGTATTTTCATATAATGCAATAAAAGCTTCAATTACAGAAGCGTAATCTTCTAAATAACCATTTATTTTACTTTTGCCTTCTTTATAAGTGTGATAAAGACCACCATCTTCTTTTCTTAATTTATTTACAATAAAAGAGGCGTTTTTTAGAGCAGAATCAAGGTATTCTTGTTTTTGAAATACCCTATAAGCATCAATGTAGCCTTTTAACATTAGTCCGTTCCAAGAGGTTAGGGTTTTATCATCTAATCTTGGTTTTGGGCGTGTAGTTCTAGTTTCTAAAAGTAACGCTTTCCAACAAGAGACTTTTTTGTTGAGTTTTTCTTTTAAAATACCATGCCTTTTTATGATAGTTTCATCATCATCTTTTCTAATAAGCACATAGTTGCCATGTTCCCAATGTCCGTAATTGTTAATATTGTAATAATCTGCAAATAATTTGAAATCTTCTTTTAAAAGAGTTTTTAGTTCTTCTTTAGTCCAAACATAAAAAGCACCTTCTTCTAGTTTACCTTCAATATTATTACTATCAGCATCTAATGCTGAGTAAAAAGCACCTTCATTGGTTGTCATTTCCCTATTAATATATTCTAGGGTTTCTTCAACAATATTTTTATACAGCTTGTTTTTGGTTACAAGATAAGCGTTGGAGTATAGGCTAACCAATTGGGCATTGTCATAAAGCATTTTTTCAAAATGAGGTACATGCCATTTGTTATCAACTGAGTATCTTGAAAAACCACCTCCTATTTGATCATATACGCCACCATATGCCATTTGTGTTAGCGTATGGTTTACATAATTTAGCAAATTAGTGTCATTATTTTGGTAGGCGTATCTTAATAAAAAGTGATAATTATTAGGCATCATAAATTTAGGAGCTCTGTTTAATCCGCCAAAGTGATAATCAAAAAGTGCAGACCATTTTTTTACTGCCAAATCAATAAACGCTTTTTCAAAAATAGGGGCATCTGTATTTAACTCTATCATGTCTAAAGTTTTAAGCCCTTTTTCAACATTATTAGCCTGTTGATAGAGTTTTTCTGGGCTTTCAATATAAAGTTTGGCTAGTTGTTCTAAAGCGCTTAACCATTGTTCTTTAGGGAAGTAAGTGCCTCCCCAAATGGGTCTTCCGTCTGGTAAAGCTACTACGTTTAGTGGCCATCCGCCGCTGCGAGTCATTAGTTGAACTGCATTCATGTAAGTTTGATCTACATCGGGTCTTTCTTCTCTGTCTACTTTAATATTGATGTAATGTTTATTCATTACTTGCGCAACCAAATTGTCTTCAAAACTTTCGTGTTCCATAACATGACACCAATGGCAAGCAGAATACCCCACACTAATAAGTATTAGTTTTCCTGTTTTTTTTGCTTCTTCTAGTGTTTTGTTATTCCAGGCTTTCCAATTTACCGGGTTGTGTGCATGTTGCAGAAGATATGGACTAGTTTCGTTTATAAGACTATTGGTGTGTTGGTGTTGCATGGTGTGTTTTATAGCTTAGTAGTAACTTTTATGGTGGCTTACTTTGCTTCTGGTTTTGTTAAATATAACACATAAAAAAGCGCTCATGAAATGAACGCTTAATTTTAATTTAATTTAGAAAGATTTTTTAATCAACTTCAAAAGTTAATTTAAGATTTACTCTAAATTCTGTAATGTCATTATCTTTTACACTAGCGCTTTGATCTTGAACATAAACAGAACGTATGTTTTTAACACTTTTTGCTGCTTGTTTAACAGCCTTTCTTGTGGCGTCTTCCCAACTTTTTTCAGAGTTTGATAATACTTCAATTACTTTTAATACTGCCATAATAATGTCTTTTAATTATTTAATGTTTCTATTTTGTTTATACTAATAAGATACAAAAAATCATTAAAAGTCACAGGTTTAGGAAATTATCCGTTAATGGCTTCTACCATTTCTACTTTTCCAGGAAGCATTTGTTTTAGCATATTTTCAATGCCATTTTTAAGCGTAAAGGTTGAAGATGGGCAACCACTACAAGCTCCTTGCAGTAAAACGCTTACGTTTTTAGTGGTTTCATCATATGATAGAAACTGAATGTTTCCACCATCACTGGCAACAGCTGGTTTAACGTATTCTTCAAGAATATTAACTATTTCTTTAGAGGTGTCATCAAGCGCTTCAAAATGGGTGTTTTTTTGTGTTGAGGTGTTTTGTTGTTTTTGAGAAGCTTCGGGTAAAACAACATCTTTTCCGCTTTCAATAAATTGTTTGATAAACTCTCTTAATTCAATAGTAATATCTTGCCATTCTGATATGTCGTATTTTGTTATTGATACATAATTCTCTTCAATAAAAACACTTTTTACAAACGGAAAATGAAATAATTCTGTAGCTAGCGGCGATAATTTTGCTTCATCTATAGAGGTGAATTCAAATAGTGCAGTAACAATCTTTTTGTTAGCAACAAATTTCATTACAGATGGGTTGGGAGTAGCTTCAGCATAAACTGTAACAGGTATTTTTTTAGGAGCTTCGGCTTCAATGATTACAGTACCACCACCATTTAAATAGGCTTCAATTTGTTGAGCTACTTCATCTTGTACGTCGGCCCATTGAACAATATCATAGCGTTCAACTGCTACAAAGTTTCCAGAAATATATACCTTTTTAACAAAGGGTAAGTAGAATAATTGTTGAGCTAACGGCGATGGTTTTGCTTCATCAACATTACTAAATTCAAAACTTTGATGTTTTGTTATAAATTGATTTACTTCAAATTTTACTATGGCGTTGTTTGATGTTTCTTGCACAGAAACCTTGAAAGTGTTCATTTCAACTAATTTTCTGCAAAAATACTAAAAGAAAACTATAGATATCCATATATTTGGATTTGTATCTCAAAATAATGAGATAAAAAAGGTAAACATCTAAATTATCTTTTTTTTAAAAAGTAATTTTTTAATAATCAAGACGTTTGTATAACACCAAACCTACTTGGTAATAAAGTTTATGAGATTAAAAAATACATTAATGCTAGTAGTAGCAGTGTTATTTACCACTATTGCTACTTCCCAAGAAGGCTTGCCTATTTATACTGATTATCTTACTGATAATTACTATTTAATACATCCGTCTATGGCTGGAGCTGCAAATTGTTCTAAGGTTAGGTTAACTAGCAGACAACAATGGTTTGGGCATGATGACGCTCCAAGATTAAGTACTTTAAGTATTAATGGACGTATTGGGGAAACACCTTCTGCTATTGGAGGTATTGTTTATACTGATAAAAACGGATACCACTCACAAACAGGTGCTTATGTAACGTATGCGCATCATCTTATGTTTTCTAGAAGTGAAGTAGATTTAAATATGCTTTCTTTTGGCTTAAGTGCTGGTTTTATTCAGTATAAATTAGATGAAACATCGTTTTTATTTGATGGTCCAGATCCTGCAATTGATGGTATTGTGCAAAGTGCTACTAATTTTAATATAGATTTTGGGTTTTCTTATCAGTTTTTAGATTTTTATGCGCATGGAACTGTAAAAAATATTCTAGATAATGATGGGATTAATAAGGAACCTAATGTAACTAGTAATTTAAGACGATATTTATTTACTGTTGGAGGTGTTTTTGGAAAGTTAGGAAGTACTTGGAGCTATGAACCTTCAGTAATGTTACAATATAGAGATGCTACAGAAGAAGCTTCAATTGATGTAAATGCGAAAGTTTACAAACAAATGGATTTTGGAACGCTTTGGGCAGGTTTATCTTATAGAAACAGTTTTGATGGGGCAGAATATATTAGTTCTAACACAATTAATAGTCAAAGACTACAACAAATAACGCCGCTTGTAGGTGTAAATTATAAAAACTTTATGTTTGCTTACACGTATACGCACCAAACTAATTCTGTGGTATATACAAATGGTGGTTTTCATCAATTTACTTTAGGCTTTAACTTTGGATGTAGGCGTGAACGTTATGATTGTAAATGTCCTGCAGTGAATTATTAAATATAAAAGGCTCGTTTTTAACGAGCCTCTCTTTTTTAATCCCAAGTATATTTTTTCTTTTTTGCTTGTTCTTTAATAGCTTTAGTCATAGCGTTTTGTAATCCGTTATTGGTTTTTGTGCTTTGTGCCGCTATGTATTTGCTGCGTTTAGCATTTAACTCTTGAATTTTCTTTTGAATGGTTTCTCGTTCTTTTTTCTTTTCTAAAATGTAGTTTTCAATTTCTAGTTTAGATTTTCCTTTAAGAACATCAGGAAGCACGTCATCATTTAAATCTTCTATAGCTACTTCTTTGTCTTCAACAGCATCTACTAAATCCCAAGATTTATTTTTATATAAATGAGAACTTTTGCTTACTGTTCTTTTAACGGCATTAGCTTTACTGTAATAACCAGCATTACTATCTTGTTCTGCTTGCAATGCTATTTTAGAAGCACCACGTTTGCCATAGGCTACATAGGTTTTATTTAATTTTTTATTCAAAATTAAAATTTCGTCATCGTAAGGTGATGCTATATGAACCGTTTTTTGGTTATGATTTATAGCCATATAATCTCCATGAGTTAATTTGGCACCGTCTTTCCAATAGCTAGAAATACCTTGATTATAATTACCGCAAAAAATAGTATTAATGGTAACATCTTTTTCTTTTGCGTTTACAGAAGCGTCTTTGTAATTAACTTTTCCTTGTGTAAAAGGCTCGTTTCCTGCAATAAAAATTAGTTTTAAGTCGTCAGGGTTTTTGCCCCAATTAAGTTGGTTTAATGATGTTTGAATTACTTGTCCGCAATATTCATTACCGCCATTGGTGGTTAAAGAAAAAAGTTCTTTTGAGATGTCATCTAAATCTTCACTAAAACCTAAAACTTGTCTAATATAGCCCTCGTCACTATTAAGTCTGTCATTACCATATTCGTATAAAGCAATTTGTAAATTTGGTTTATTGTTGCCACATTTTGCGTAAGATAACTCGTTTACTATATCCCAAAGTTGTGCTTTAGCTTGGTCTATTAAACCGTCCATACTATTGCTGGTGTCTAGTAAAAGGGCTACTTTAATATATTGTTTGTTGGGTTCTGTATTAACAATATTGGTTTTAGCTAATGCTGTTTCTTTAGGTGTTTTATTTTTAGCATTACACGCCATAAAACTTACCATGGTTAAACTTAAAATAATTGTTTTTAAATGAATTTTCATAAGATTTTGTTTTTTGATTAACACTGTAAATCTAGAACCAAGGTTTTTGTTATAAAAAGAAGAATGAGTTAAGAGTGTGTTTAAATGAGTAAACAACACTCATCAATTTGTAAACAAGGATTTTTAACGCCTAAAAAGCGTTGAAAAAGAATTTAGCCATTTTATTAAACCAACTAAAGTGTGTATGTTTATCTATTATTAAATAGTAAATGCATACTGCTTTAAAGAAGATATGGTTTTTTTGTTTGTTGTTCAACACGTTTTTAGGGTTGGCACAAATTACTATTGATGAAGATTCGCCAAGGTTTACAGTAAGAGGTAAAGTTGTTGAAAGTGGCTCTCAAGATCCAATTGCCAATGTTAATATTGAAGTTAATGGAGGCTCTTATACCACAACCGATATTTTTGGAGAGTTTAGAATACAAGCAAAAAAAGGAGATGAACTTACCATTAGGCATAAAGACTTTGAAACCATTTACTATATTATTCAGAGCAATGAGCGCATTCTTGTTAAAGTAGAACCAGAGAGCCCTATACAAGATAAATTTATTAGTAAGCGTTCTAAAAATAAAGAGCCACAGTTTAATTGGTATATAGATTCTGCAGAAACCTATCTTAAAAAAGATGCTAAAAAAAGTATTGGGTTTATTACAGAAGCCTTAAAACTAAGTGCTTCTAAAAAAGAAAATGCAGAGGCCTATGAGGTTTTAGGAGATATTAATATGTTCTGGAAACAACATGATCTTGCCGCTTCCAATTACCAAGTTAGTATACAGAATAATGAGAATAACCAAGTTAAATTAAAGCTAGCATTAGCCTATAAAGAAAACAGAAATTATCAAGAAAGTTTAGATATATACAACAACCTTAATAAGCGTACATTATCAAACTATCAGTTGGTGGTTTTGTTTGAGGGCTTAGGAGATGTGTATAAGTTAACTAACCGTTATGACGATGCTGTAAAAGCATATAGAGGAGGGTTAAGCATAGCGCAAAAACATTTAATTAAACTCAAAATAACCGATTTAAACTCTAAAATAGCCGAGGTTTATAATGCAAAAGGAGAAACAGATAGTGCGCAAGGATTTTTTAATAAATCATTAAAATTAGCGAGTGAAGAAAACAAAAAAAGAGCATTAGAGGAAAAAATAAAAGTAGCCGATTTTCAGAGTAAAAGTAAAAATTATTCCAGTGAAATTGCACTCAGGAAACAAGCGCTAGAAGATATAGAAGAAATTCAAACCGATTCTATTTTTGATAACGAAAGCCCATTAACCCCACAACGGCAAAATTATAAAATAGGGAATGCCTATGCACTTCAAAATGATATTCCTAATGCTATTAATTTTCTTGAAAAAAGTATAGAACAAGCCGATAAAAAAGAAGACCTAATTGTTCAAAAAGATGCTACCAAAAAGTTGTCAGAGATTTATAGAGATGCTGGAAATTATAATGAAGCATTAATTGCATATCAAAATTATGTAGATTTAGTTGAAAAAATCTATGTAAAAAAAGAACAAGAAATAGCACAGGCATCAAAATTTAGTAAAGACCTTATAAGCAAGCAAACTAGAATAAATAGTTTAGAGAGCGAAAAATCTTTGGCAGACACTAAATACCAACTTAATGCAGAACAAAGTAAACGCCAAAAACTGGTTATTTATTCACTTATAGGAGGTGTTTTACTACTTTTAATTGCAGCATTTTTAATGTTTAAATACATTAGGCAACAGCGGTTAGCAAATAATTTGTTGGCATTAAAATCATTACGAAGCCAAATGAATCCGCATTTTATTTTTAATGCTCTAAACTCTGTAAATAGTTTTATAGCTTCAAACGATGAGCGTACTGCAAATAAATATTTATCAGATTTTTCACTTTTAATGCGAGCTGTTTTAGAGAATAGCGAACAAGATTTTATTCCTTTAGAAAAAGAAATAGAATTACTTAGGTTATATACTAAATTAGAACATTTCAGATTTAAAGATCGGTTCGATTATAACATTAATATCGACAAAAACATTAATATCAAGGACTTTGTAATTCCGCCCATGTTGTTGCAACCTTACATTGAAAATGCCGTCTGGCATGGGTTACGCTATAAAAAAAGTAAAGGACATCTAGAAATTGATATTACTCAAACCTCTACAGAACAGATTCGTATTAGTATTATAGATGATGGTATAGGTAGAAAAAAATCTAAAGCTTTAAAAACAGAGCATCAGCAAAAACAAAACTCAAAAGGGATGGGTAATATTAAAAAACGCGTGTCTATTTTAAATGAAATGTATAAAGATAAAGTAGATGTTTTGGTAACAGATTTTCAAAAAACCGAAGATACCGGAACAAAAGTTGTTGTAACTCTTAAAAAAGACTAAATGAAATTAAATGCCATTATAGTAGAAGACGAGCAAACCAGTAGAGATATTCTAAAAAATTACCTGAATAAATATTGCCCAAACGTATCTATTTTAGGAGAAGCGGCTAATGTAGATGAAGCCTTGGTATTAATAAGAAACCATAATTTAGACCTGGTATTTTTAGATGTTGAAATGCCTTATGGTAATGCTTTTGATTTACTAGACAAAGTTGGCTATATTAATTTTGAAACCGTTTTTGTTACAGCGTATAACCATTACGCAATAGACGCTTTAAACGCGCATGCTTCTTACTATTTAATGAAACCAATTTCTATAGATGAACTTATTAAAGCGGTAGATTATGTAACCGAAATAAAAACAAAAGAAAACTCTTTACAAAATCAAGTTTTAGTACCTAAAACTAATGGGGTTAATGGAAAATTAACCATTCCGCAATTAGATGGGT
Organism: Seonamhaeicola sp. S2-3; assembly: GCF_001971785.1. NCBI lineage: Bacteria > Pseudomonadati > Bacteroidota > Flavobacteriia > Flavobacteriales > Flavobacteriaceae > Seonamhaeicola > Seonamhaeicola sp. S2-3. The sequence continues at coordinate 1,857,237 of NZ_CP019389.1, forward strand.
TTGAGGTTTTAAACACATCAGAGATACTCTTCTGTAAAGCCGATGATAATTACACTGAAATTTATCTACTAAATAACAAAAAAAAGGTAGTAAGTAAAACGCTAAAATATTTTGAACAAGCATTAAATAACTTCAGTTTTGCACGCGTGCATAAATCGTATTTAGTAAACGTCAATGAAGTTGTTAAATACCTAAAAGGAAAAGGAGGAAGTGTGGTACTAAGCAACGGAAAAGAAATTATGGTTTCGGCATCAAAAAAAGCAGATTTATTATCCTATTTTAAATAGCTTTGTTATTTCAACAACTTTTTAAAGTTAAGCGCTATTAATTAAATTAATCAATAAAAATATGCCAGTTATATTACCAGTAAAAGATACAATGCCCCAAATACCAGAAGATTGTTTTATAGCCCCCAATGCCACCATAGTTGGCAATGTAGCAATGGGAAATCAATGTAGTGTTTGGTTTAGTGCCGTTGTACGTGGTGATGTTAATTACATTAAAATGGGTAATAAGGTAAATGTGCAAGACGGTGCCGTTATACATTGTACTTATAAAACGCATCCAACTACCATTGGTAACAATGTATCTATTGGGCATAATGCGTTGGTGCATGGTTGTACTATAAAAGACAATGTTTTAATTGGTATGGGTAGTATTATTATGGATGGTTGTGTGGTAGAAAGCAATAGTATTATTGCAGCAGGCGCGGTGCTTACTCAAAATACAAAAGTAGAAGCAGGGAGCATTTATGCTGGTGTACCTGCCAAAAAAATAAAAGATATTAGCAAAGAATTAATCTCAGGAGAAATAGATAGAATAGCTAATAATTACATAAAATATTCCAGTTGGTTTAAATAAAATTTGGGCGTTACCCTGCGGGTCGCGCTTTCCGCGTTACACGGTAACTTGCTGCAATCGCTAACGCAAGAATCGTTAAAAATCAAGATAATTTATGCTGTAATTTGAATTTAAAAGCTGTTTAATAACGTCTGGGTTTCCGTTAGTAAAAAACTCAATATTATGATTTGAGGTTTCGGTATTTAACAAATTGTATTGTTTTAAAATAGCCTTTGTCTGTCTAGCAACGGCTTCACCAGAATCAATTATTTTTACATGTTTAGGTAGTAAGTCTACTAAAATTGGCATTAAATAAGGGTAATGAGAACAACCTAAAACCAAATAATCAATATTAGCCTGTATCATAGGTTCTAGGTATGTTTTTAAAAGAACCTTCATTTCATTAGAAAAAAGTTTTCCACTTTCAATTAGGTTAACAATACCATTGCCAACTTGTTCAATAACGGTAATATTATTAGCAAACTTATCTGAAGTTTTAGAGAATAACTCGCTACTAAGTGTACCATGAGTAGCTAAAATACCTACTGCGTTGGTTTTAGTTTGTAATGCAGCAGGTTTAATAGCAGGCTCTATGCCAATAAAAGGTACTTTATACGTGCTTCTTAACAAATCTATAGCGTTAGTTGTAGCAGTATTGCAAGCTACTACAATTATTTTACAGCCTTTTTCAAGCAAAAGTTCTGTGTTCTTAATGCTTAAGTTGGTAATGATTTCTCTTCCTTTTGGACCGTAAGGTGCATTTTTACTATCGGCAAGATAAATGCTACTTTCATTTGGTAGCAAATGGTGAATTTCTTTCCAAATAGAAGTGCCTCCTACACCAGAATCAAAAATGCCAATAGGTTGTTTGTTCATAGTTTAACAAAAATAAAAAAGCTGCTTAGTAAAAAGCAGCTTTAAAGTAAGTTATTTGTATTCAGGTAAATTAAATACCAAGTTCTTTTTTTACATCGTCTAGTAAATTTTTTCCATCGGCTAAAATAGTTACACCAACAGAAGAATCTAGAACATAATCAAACCCTTGAGCTCTTGCTACTTTTAAAATAGCTGCTTTGGCTTTTTCAGTAATTGGTTGTAATAAATCCATTCGTTTTTTCTCAATATCTTTTGCAGCATCATTTTGAAACTGTTGTATGTTTTGTTGCATACCTTGAATTTCTTGACCTCTTTTTGCGTTTTCTTCATCGGTCTTTGTAGGTGCCTCAGCTTCGTATTGTTTTACTTTATTTTGAAATTCTGTTATTGTAGATTGGTAATCTGTTTGATACGTTTTTTGTAAAGCTTCCAATTCTTTTTGCGCATTTTTCATTTCTGGCATTGCAGCAATTAATTCTTGGGTATTTATGTGGGCGATTTTACTTTGAGCTTGAGAAAAACTAATACTCCCTATGCATATTGCCGTTGCTAATAAAATAGTTTTTAAGTGTTTCATTTTTAAATTGTATTAAATGTGTTATAAATTATTTGTTTTGGTTTATATTGTTTATACTGTCTCTTATTTTTTGTCTTTCTTCTAGAGCTTTTTGTCTTTCCTCTAAAATTTTCTTCTTTTTTTCTTCTAAAGCTTTTTTTCTAGCTTCTCTTTCAGCTAATTTTTTTTGTCTATTTTCTTCAATTAACTGCGCTCTAGTTTTTGTTTCTGTTGTATCTGTTTCAGTTTCTGCCTCTTCTTTTACATCATCATCCGTTTTATCGTCTTCTTCATTATCGTCTGTTTCAGAAACTTTATTTCTAGCATTTAGTTTAGCCTGTTTTGCTTTTTCACGCTCTTCTAATATTTTTTGCCGTCTTTCTTCTGCTGCTTTAACTTTTGCTTCTCTTGCGGCTAATTTTTTCTGTCTGGCTTCTTCAATAGCGCTTTCTCTAGCTTTTTTCTTTTCTTCTAATGCTTTAGCTCTTGCTTCTTGTTCTAAATTTATTTCAGGCACTAATTCTTCTTCTTTGGCAGCTTTTCGCTCTGCTTTAGATTGTGCCTGAGTTCTTTTAGCGGTTCTGGTTATACTTCTTATAACAGTTTCGCTAATATCGTATTGTTTAGCAGAAAAGAGTATGGTTGCATTAGATGATTTATCTAGAATAAAATCATACTTTCTATTTGTTGCTATATCTTGAACGGCTGCAAATATTTGATCTTGCACTGGCTGCATGAGCTGTTTTTGTTGAATAAACAAATCACCATTTGGACCAAATCGTTTTTGCTGATAATCTAATATTTCTTTTTCTTCAAAATAAATATCTTCTTCGCGTTCTGCAATAAGCTCTTTTGTTAAAAGTGCTTTTTCATTACTTAAATCTTTACGCTTTTGTTCTATGGCACTAAGCTTTTCTGCAATTTCATTTTTCCATTTATCGGCTTTTTGATTTAATTGCGCAATAGCTTCTTGATATTCTGGAACGTTTTCTAATATATACTCTGTGTCTATATAAGCTACTCTAACACCCCGTTGGGCATATGAAGAGATGCTTATTAAAACTAATGTCAGTAAAAAAAGAACTTTGTTTTGCATGTTATATGTTTTTATTTTTTTCACTTAATCTTCAAAATTAACGAATTTTAACTTTAAAAATTTTAATTCTTATGCAAAACATCAAACATGTATTAGAAAATATCGTGCCAAAATAATTTTAGACTTAAAATTGTTGCCCTATTATGAAGTGAGTTTCCCAGCCATTTTTGGTGGTTTCGCCAATGATAGGGTCAAAACCATGTCCGAAATCTATACCTAATAAACCAAATGCAGGCATAAAGATTCTAATACCTAAACCGGCAGATCTTTTAATATCAAAAGGATTGTAGTCTCTAAATCTATCATAAGATGCACCTCCTTCTAAAAAGCCTAAAGCGTAAATTTTAGCAGATGCTTTTAAAGTAATGGGGTAACGAAGCTCTAAAGAGAATTTGTTATAAATAGTACCTCCATCTGTACTTGATAACGATTGGTTTGGATAACCACGTAATTGAATAGCTTCTCTACCATCTAAACTGTAGGTTCCTAAACCATCACCTCCAACAAAATATCTTTCAAAAGGAATAACACCTCTATCGTTGTTATAAGCTCCTAAGAAACCAAATTCTATTAATGGTCTTAAAACTAAATTTTTTGCAATTTGGTTATACCACTCTCCTGTAAAGTTTATTTTATAAAACTCTAACCATTTATAACGTTCTTGATCTATTTTAGCTAGTTCATCACTATCTTGATCAATTACAGCTTGTTCTCTATCTTCAGCAAGTTGAGCGTAATCAACACCATTAACTAAGGAGTAAGGGAATGAAAATTTTGCTGTTGCAGAAAATTTAGAACCTCCTGTTGGGAAAATAGGGTCTATTCTAGTATCATTTCTACTTAAACCAATGGTGTAAGATAGGTTGTTAGAATACCCGTCTCCAAAGGTGAATAAACCTGTATTGTAGTTGTTTAAATCGTAGCGTTGATAACTAATAGCGTTTGATAGTGTAAAGTATTCATCTGGTACAGATAAACGTTTTGCTAAACCAAAAGTTATACCTGTAATATTAAAACTTCTGCTTTTATCTGCATTACCTGTTGTGTAGTCATATAAGAATTGTTTGGTGTGTGATAAAGATGTTGAAAATTGAACAGGTTTTTTACCACCTAACCAAGGTTCTGAAAATTGAAAGCTATATGTTTGGTAAAACCTACTGGCTTGTAAACGTAATGCTAAACGTTGGCCATCTCCCATAGGGATTGGTTTATAGGCTTCTTTTTTAAAGATGTCTTTTATTGAAAAGTTATTAAAAGAAAGCCCCAGTGTACCAATAAAGCCACCACCACCGTAACCACCTTGTAATTCTATTTGGCTGGAACCGGTTTCTTTTACAGAGTATTCCATGTCTATAGTGCCTTCAACAGGGTTTGGATTGTTGAAGTTTGGTGAAATTTCTTGAGCATCAAAGAAACCTAACTGTCCTAGCTCTCTAACAGTTCTTACTACGTCTGATTTGTCGTATAATTGTCCAGGGCGTGTTCTTAATGCTCTGTAAACAACATGGTCATTGGTTTTGTCATTACCAACAACAGAAACTCTATTAAAGTAAGCGGGTTTTCCTTCTGTAATTCTAATTTCCATATCAATTACATTATCATCGGCACTTACTTCAACCTGACGAATAGTAGAGAATAAATAGCCGCTGTTTTGATATAAGTTGGTAATATCATTAGCATCTGGTTTTGTGTTATCGGCTATTCTTTTTTGTAATAGTACACCATTGTAGGTGTCTCCTTTTTCAATACGAAGAATGTTTCTTAATTGTTGGTCTGTATAAACAGTATTACCAATAAATTTAATATCTCCAAAGGTATACAGTTCGCCCTCATTTATGTCAATATTAATAGATATGGTTTTGTCATTGTTATAAATAATGCTATCAGAAATAATTCTAGCATCTCTATATCCGTTTTCTTTAAATTTATCAACTACACTTGATAAATCTGCTTGATAAGCAGAATCTATAAATTTAGAACGTTTTAAGATACGTAGGCGGTTAATTTTTTTTGTGCTTTTCATGGCTTTTCTAAGTTTTTTATCACTTATAGCATTATTGCCATTAAACACAATGTCTTTAATTTTTACTTTTTCACCTTTATCAATATTTAGCACCATATTAACACGTGCACTTCCTGTGGTGTCTTTAACTTCTATGGTGTTAATATGTACTTTGGTGTTTAAAAACCCTTGTTTTTTATATTTTTTTGTTAAGAAATTCTTAGTAGTTGTAATAAGGTTTTCTGTTACTTTAGTGCCTTTTTTGAGTTTGTTTTCTTCTATTATACTTTCAACCTTTCCTTTTTTAACACCATTTATTTTTAACTCATTTAGTTGCGGTAAGTCTTCTAACCTAATTTGAAGGTTTGCTGTACCGTTTTCAATGCTAGTAACATAAACTTCAATATTATTAAATAGCTTAGTGCCCCAAAGTTTTTTAATGGCGTTACCTATTTCTTCTCCTGGAATATTAATTTCTTGCCCTTTTCTTAAACCAGAGAAGTTTACAATTGTTTGCTCTCCAAAAGTGGTATTACCTAAAACAGAAATAGTACCAACAGTGTATTTCTTACTTGAATTAAATGATAAATCTTGAGCTTGTATATTAGAATAAGCTAGCGTAGTAAGCAAGATTGCTAAACTGAATTTTAAATATGTTTTTAACGGTAGTCTGTTAGTTAAGTTGTTCACTTGTTTTCCCAAATCTTCTCTCTCTTTTTTGATATTCAATAATAGCTTCATACAAATGCTTCTTTGTAAAATCTGGCCAAAGCACATTGGTAAAATATAATTCTGCATACGCTATTTGCCAAAGCAAAAAATTACTAATGCGTTGTTCTCCACTAGTTCTAATAAGCAAATCTACATCTGGTAAATTATGCGTGTAAAGATGCTCATTTATAATTGATTCATCAATATTATCGGGCGAAATTATATTATTTTTAACTTTAATACTAATCTCTTTAACAGTATTTAGCAATTCTTCTCTAGAGCCGTAGCTTAAAGCTAAAGTTAGAGTCATTCTGTTATTAGATTTAGTTTTGTTAATTACCTCAGAAAGTTCTTTAAAAACCTTAGCAGGTAGTAGTGATAGATTGCCAATTGCCGATAGCTTTATGTTATTGTCTTGAAGCGTTTTTATTTCTTTTCTTAATGAGGATATTAGAAGTTTCATTAGGGTTTGAACTTCTAATTTTGGTCGGTTCCAATTTTCTGTTGAAAAAGCGTAAAGTGTTAAATTTTTAACACCTAATTCTGCACAGGATTCAACCGTTTTTCTAACAGATTTAGTACCGTTTTCATGACCAAAAGCCCGCATCATGCCCTTTTGTTTTGCCCAACGACCGTTACCATCCATTATTATGGCAATGTGGTCTGGGAGTTTTTTACTTAGTATGCGTTCTTTTAAATCCATTTTAGTTTATACAGTAACATGGGTTTTCTCCAAAGGTATAAGTTAAAGTTATACCAGAAAACACGTACCAGTCGTCATTGTTAATATTTCCAAATCTATATTGATAATAAGCCGGGTCTTCTGGTAAGCTTCCGTCTAAATTATCAGAAAAAGTATATCTGGCTCCAATTTCAATACCAAATATAATGTTATCTATAAAAGTGGCTTTGTATCCTAATGTCATTGGAATACCAAATGCCCAACTAGAACTGTTTTCAGATGTTTGTACACCATTTAAAAAAAAGTGGTTATCATGTTTAGCAGCTGTTATTCCAGAGTGTAAATAGGGTGTGCCTATTTTTCTTTCGGAATGTAAGTTAAAATCTTTAAAAGTAAACTCCATACCTAAAGAAAGTTCTGTAATATTTGTTGAAAACTCATAACCTCTTTGAATTCGTCTTGGGTCATCAGAATTGGTGTCTATGCCTTTTAATTTACTAAAAATGAGAGATGCTCTGTAAGAGTGTCTTCGGCTTCTATTCCATTTGTATATACCACCAATAGCTAATTGATTTGGTGAAATGTAATTGGTAGCCCCTACATCGCCAATAAAATTAGAGCCTCCTAAATAGAGCCCTATTTCATTAATTTGAGAGTGGCCAAAATGGATGCTTAAAATACTAAATACTAATACGGTTAAGTGCCTCATAGATATTCAAAAGTTTGCAAATATAATAAATAAGATTAGCCAAAAGTAATTTGAACTAAATTGTATTAGTGTAAAAACAGTATTTCTTACAAATTATTGTGAAATATAGGTTTAATTACGCTTGTCTTCTCCCCAAAGTAGTTTTTTCCTAAGGGTTATTAAAAAGCTTTCATCTAGTAAATCAATCATTTTAATTTTAAAATCGGCTTTTTTAATTGTTATCAATGTACCGTTATCTAGTGTGGCAATTCTAGAATCTAATGACACTAAATGCTGTTCTTCTCTACCATAAACTTTAAGTTTAATTTCTGTAGTATCTGGAATAACAAGGGGTCTTGCACTTAAATTGTGTGGAGCAATTGGTGTTAAAACAAAACTATTAGTATCTGGTGTTATAACGGGACCACCACAACTTAAAGAATACCCAGTAGATCCTGTTGGGGTTGAAATTATTAAACCATCGCTCCAATAAGATGTTAAATACTCGTTGTTTAAATGGGTTTCAACGGTAATCATAGAGGTGGTATTCTTTCTGCTAACGGCTATCTCGTTTAAAGCAAAATTTAAAGTGCTAATTTCTTTATTTTCTGGGGTGGTTTCTACAGTTAACAAACTACGTTCTGATATTTTGTATTTACCATCAATAATGTTTTGAATGGCTTGTTCTATAGCGTCAACTTGTATGGTAGCTAAAAAACCTAAACGTCCTGTGTTAAGCCCTATAATTGGTATATCAATATCTTTTATAAAGGTAATAGCTCTTAAAATGGTGCCATCTCCACCTACACTTACAAGAAAATCAAAAGAGGTGTCTAAAGTGTCAAAAGTTTTAAATGATATATAATCTTGAAAATTAGGCGATTCTTTTTTTATAATATTGAAAAACTCGGTTTCAATATAGGCATCCATATCTTTTTTTAATAAGTAATGGAAAAGGGTTTCAACCGATTGTGTGGTTGTATCATTATAAAATCGTCCAAAAATGGCTACCTTCATTATTAATTGTTTTTTGCCTTGTTAAGGGTTACATGTTTAAATATTTATTCAAGTAGTCCGATCGTTCTTTCAAACTTTCAATGTATGTGTCTTCTTCATGCCCAGAAACAATGTTGTAACTGTATCTTCGGAATGTTTGAATAATATCATTTAAACTTGTGTTGCCTATTTTAAGAGTTACTTGTACCACATCATTTTTTATGTTTGAAATAAAAGCTCCTAGTAATTTGCCATTATTAGATTCTACAATTTGGCTAATTTCACTAAAAGAATAATCGTTTATACCTTTTTCAATAACTAAAACTGCTCCAGGAGCATGAAAGAAAGGAGCTTCGTTAAAAAGACTTATAATATCATTGAGTTCATAATATCCTAAATAATTGTTTTTTTCATCTAATACAGGCATAATGTTAGATGCGTTTTTTGCAAAGGCTTCTAACACATCTAGCCAAAGCGTAGTGTCTCTAACATAAAAATTTTCTATTGCATACAGGTACTCACTAACAGGCTTACTGCCATCAAAGCAATGTACATCTGTTTCAAAAAGAACTCCTGTAAATACACCATTAACATCTTTAACCGGAATATGTGAATATGTAAGTTGATTGAAAAGTAGTTGTAAATCTGCTATTTTACTACTGCTTTCAACAGGTTTAATGTCGTTTATAATATATTCTTGCAATTTCATAAGAGCTAAATGTATACCATGCAAATTAATTAAAAAAATAACACTTAAGCCTTTTCTACTTTGTATTTTTGTTTTAAAAAACAATTCATGACAAAGTTAAGTGTAAACATTAATAAGATTGCTACGTTAAGAAATTCTAGAGGAGGCGATGTTCCCAATGTAGTGCAATTTGCAAAAGATGTTCAGCGGTTTGGAGCCGAAGGGGTAACCATTCACCCAAGGCCAGATGAACGTCATATTAGGTATCAAGATGCACGCGATTTAAAGTCTGTAGTTTACACAGAATATAATATTGAAGGGAATCCTATAAAGTCTTTTATAGATTTAGTTTTAAGTGTGCAACCAACACAAGTTACTTTGGTGCCAGATGCTGAAGACGCCATAACTAGTAATGCTGGTTGGGATACCATAAAACACAAGGATTTTTTAGTTGATGTTATTAAAGAATTTCAACAAAACAATATTAGAACTTCTATTTTTGTAGACCCTGTTTTAAAACAAATTGAAGGCGCTAAAGAAACCGGAACAGATAGAATTGAATTGTATACAGAAGCCTTTGCGCATCAATACAGTTTAGGTAATAAAGAAGCCGTAAAACCGTACGCAGATTGTGCTGTTTTAGCTAATAATCTAGGTTTGGGTATTAATGCAGGCCATGATTTATCACTAGAAAACATTCAATTCTTTAAAGAAAATATACCCGGACTTTTAGAGGTCTCTATAGGGCATGCCTTGGTAGCAGAAAGTTTATATTTAGGTGCTGAAAATGTTATTCAAATGTATTTACATAAGTTGAAATAAATGATTCTATATTCAAATATTATAGGTGAAGGAAAACCATTTATTATTCTTCACGGATTTTTAGGAATGAGCGATAATTGGAAAACACTTGGAAGGCAATTTAGCCAGCAAGGGTTTCAAGTACATTTGGTAGACCAACGTAATCACGGACGCAGTTTTTGGGATGAGAATTTTAATTATGAAATACTTGCCGAAGATTTAAAAAACTATTGTAAAGCTCATAATTTAAACGATATTGTTTTGCTTGGTCACTCTATGGGAGGTAAAACCGCTATGATGTTTTCAGCATTGTATCCAAATCTTGTTTCAAAGCTATTAGTAGCCGATATTTCACCAAGATTCTACCCTGTACATCATCAAACCATATTAGAAGGCTTAAGCGCTTTAAATTTTGATGTAATAAAAAGTAGAGGTGAAGCCGATAAAGTTTTAAGTGAATTTGTATCCGATTTTGGAACTCGACAATTTTTACTTAAAAACCTATATTGGGTAGAAAAAGGAAAATTAGGATTACGGATTAATTTAGATGTTTTAAAAGCCGAAGTTGCCGAAATAGGAGAAGCATTGCCATCGTATTTACGATTTGAAAAAGACGTGTTATTCTTAAAAGGAGACCGTTCAGAATATATTGGAGTAGAAGATGAACAACTAATATTAAACCAATTTCCAAACGCAAAAATTGTTACTATAGCCAATTCAGGCCACTGGTTACATGCCGAAAACCCAAAAGACTTTTTTACTGCAGTTATAAAATTTGTTGGTTGATATTTTGTAACTTGTAAGAATTAAACATAATTCTATGAAACTAATTATTAAACTTTTATTAAACGCCTTAGCGGTGTTTGTGTTGGCTCATGTTTTATCGGGCGTTACAGTAAATGACTATGTTACGGCAATAATAGTGGCAGTAGTTTTATCAGTATTAAACCTTTTTGTAAAACCAATTTTGGTAATTTTTACATTGCCAATAACCATTGTAACATTAGGGTTGTTCTTACTTGTTATTAATGCTTTAATTATTTTGTTGGCAGACAAATTAATAGATGGTTTTTCGGTAAGTAGTATTTGGGTAGCCATACTTTTTAGCATACTACTTTCAATATTACAATCAATACTACATTCACTTTTAAAAGAAGATAAAAAATAGCCTTATAATCAGGGTGTTAAAAACTTTGTTGGGATGCAAAAATGTATTACTTTTGCGTCCCAATTTTAGTTATACTAATTAGATTATTTAAAATGAATATTACAAGAGAAAACCTTGATGCATTAAATGCTGTTGTAAAAGTAGATATTGCTAAAGAAGATTACAGCGATAAAGTAGAGAAAATCTTGTCAGATTATCGTAAAACAGCAAACATACCTGGATTTAGAAAAGGGCATGTGCCAATGGGGATGGTAAAAAAACAATACGGAAAAGCTGTATTGGTTGATGAGGTAAATAAATTGCTTCAAGATGCGTTAAATAAATATTTAACCGAAGAAAAATTAGATGTTTTAGGGCAACCATTACCTAAACCTCAAGATGATATAGATTGGAATGCCGATGGGTTTACTTTTGAATTTGAATTAGGTTTAGCGCCAGAATTTGAAGTAAAACTAAAAGGCAAAAAAGCCATTACGCATTACAATATTATTGCTGATGATAAAATGATTGATGAGCAAATAGAGCGTATTCAAAAGCAATATGGCAAATTAGTATCTCAAGACACTGTAGAAAAAGACAGTGAAATTACAGGTACTTTTAAAAACGAAGAAAAAGAAATAGAAAATACCGTTACCATTACCCTAGATAAATTTAAAGGTAAAACTACCGAAAAACAATTTATAGGAGCTAAAGTTGGTGATGTAATAACCTTAAAAACCAAAGGACTTTATAATGATGAGCATGAGTTAATGCACGCTTTAAAATTAGGTCATGATGAGGTTCATGGTTTAGATATTGAAGTAACCTTTACAATTACTGAAATTAATAAACGCGAATTAGCAGATTTAGACCAAGAGTTATTTGATAAACTTTTTGGAAAAGACGTTGTAAAAACCGTTACAGAATTAAAAGCTAAAATTAAAGAAGATGCTGAAAAACAATTCGTTCAGCAATCAGACCAAAAGCTTTTAAATGACGTTACAGAGTATTTAGTTGAAAATACTAAGTTTGATTTGCCTGCAGAATTCTTAACTAAATGGTTGGCAACCGCAGGTGAAAAGGAAATGGACGAAGCTCAGGCTAAAGAAGAATATGATAAATCTGAAAAAAGCTTACGTTACCAGTTAATAGAAGGAAAATTAATTGAAGAAAACGATATCAAAGTAACTATGGATGATATTAAAAATCATGCAAGAGAAATGATTAAAGGTCAAATGGCGCAGTTTGGTCAAATGAATCCTTCAGATAAAGAATTAGATGACATTGCTGCAAGAGTATTATCTAATCAAGATGAAGCTCGTAGAATTTCAGAACAATTAATTAGCCAAAAATTATTAGAGCTTTATAAAGAAAAAGCCAATATTAAGGTAAAAGAATTAAGTTACGAAAACTTTGTTAAAGAAGTGTACGGAGACAAATAACTAAAAGAATATTCATTATATTTAGGCGCTTAAATCATTAGGTTTAAGCGCTTTTTTATTCAAAAAGAGTATCTTAAAAAACCAATTTTGGTTTTATTTTGATGTATATCAAGGGATTAACAATATAAAGTATCAAAGAACAACTATGGATTACGCAAAAGAGTTTGAGAAATTCGCTATAAAAGACCAAGGTATTAGTAGTACATATTACAATAAAATAATTAGCAGTATGTATCCTACTAATTTAACCCCCAATATTATTGAAGAACGCCAAATGAACATCGCTATTTTTGATGTGTTCTCTCGTTTAATGATGGATAGAATTATTTTTATGGGAACTGCTATTAATGATCAAGTAGCAAACATAATACAAGCTCAACTACTATTTTTAGAAAGTACAGACCCTAATAAAGACATACAAATTTATATTAATTCTCCAGGAGGAAGCGTGTATGCAGGATTAGGTATTTATGATACTATGCAGTTTATAAAACCAGATGTAGCAACTATTTGTACAGGTATGGCAGCCTCAATGGGGGCAGTTTTATTATGCGCAGGTGCACATGGTAAGCGTAGCGGATTAACACATTCTAGAGTTATGATTCATCAACCTTTAGGTGGAGCTCAAGGTCAAGCAAGTGATATTGAAATTACGGCTAGAGAAATTTTAACCTTAAAAGAAGAGCTTTATAAAATTATAAGTAAGCATACAGGGCAAGATTACGACAAAATATATGAAGATAGTGACCGAGATTATTGGATGAAAGCCGATAAAGCTAAAGAATATGGTATGATTGACGAAATTTTATCAAGAGATTAAATAAAAATTTGTAATTTTAATTAATTGTTACAAAAGGATTTACAATTAATTATTCTTAAAATTGAATTAGATTAATGGCAAAAGAAGAGTTAGAATGTTCGTTTTGTGGTAGAAAAAAACCTGAAACTAACTTATTAATAGCAGGTTTAGATGCTCACATCTGTGATAGATGTATAGAGCAAGCGCATGGTATTGTGCTTGAAGAATCTAAGCAAAACGACAGCAGTGATTTGTCGGCAGAATTAAAACTTCGTAAACCACAGCAAATTAAATCGTTTTTAGATGAATATATTATTGGGCAAGACACTACTAAAAGAGTAATGTCTGTAGCAGTATATAACCACTACAAGCGTTTATTACAACCACCATCTCAAGATGATATAGATATTCAAAAGAGTAATATCATTATGGTTGGGCAAACTGGTACCGGAAAAACGTTAATGGCAAAAACTATTGCTAGAATGTTAAACGTACCTTTGGCTATTGTTGATGCTACAGTTTTAACTGAGGCTGGTTATGTAGGTGAAGACGTAGAAAGCATTTTAACGCGTTTATTGCAGGCAGCAGATTATAATTTAGAAAAAGCAGAAAAGGGTATTGTTTTTATAGATGAAATAGATAAAATTGCTCGTAAAAGTGATAACCCATCTATAACAAGAGATGTTTCTGGTGAAGGTGTACAACAAGCACTGCTGAAACTTTTAGAAGGAACCGTGGTAAATGTTCCGCCAAAAGGAGGAAGAAAGCACCCAGACCAAAAGTTTATTGAAGTAAATACAGAAAATATTTTATTTATTGCAGGAGGAGCTTTTGATGGAATTGATAGAGTTATTACCAAGCGTTTAAATATGCAAGCGGTTGGTTACAGTGCTTCAAAATCTGATGATATCATAGATCCTGATAATTTATTGCAATATATTATTCCAAAAGATTTAAAAGACTTTGGATTAATACCAGAAATTATTGGCCGTTTGCCTGTTTTAACACATATGGATCCATTAGATGCAAAAACACTTAGAGCCATATTAACAGAGCCAAAAAATGCCATTATTAAGCAATATAAAAAGTTGTTTGCAATGGATGATATTGATTTTTCAATAACAACTGGAGCGTTAGACTTTATTGTAGAAAAGGCTATTGAGTATAAATTAGGAGCAAGAGGATTACGTTCACTATGTGAAGAAATTTTAACAGATGCTATGTTTGAATTACCAAGTTCTGATGAGAAGAGCCTAAACGTTACAAAAGCATATGCTGAAGATAAATTAACTAAAACTACATTAAAGAAGCTTAAAGCGGTTTCTTAATTCAATTTAAATACAGTCATAAAAAAACCACGCTATTAGCGTGGTTTTTTATTTTTATGGATGTGTTAATTAATAATAAACATTATGGATACGTTCCAATATCTTATTTAAGATACTTTAAAAGTATACTTATTTGTTAGTGCATCAAAACGAATTTTCGGCTTTTAGATGATTAGACAAAATACTCGTTTAAAACCTTTTTTTACTTGTATTTAGTCGGATACGCCTTTTTATCTATTCTAAAATAACAAACTCTACCCGTCTGTTAGTTTGGTGTTCATCATTAGAACATTTTTTAGATTTACAATCAATTAATGGTTGAGATTCACCAAACCCTTTTGAAATTAACCTATCTTTTTCTATACCAAGGTTGGTTAAATAATTCAAAGCAGACCAAGCACGTTTATTAGATAGTTTTAAATTGTAAGCCTCATTTCCTCTTATATCAGTGTGTGCGTTTATAGAGATTTTCATTTCAGGATTTTCTCTAAGAACTTTTACAATCTTATTTAATGAAATGGTAGATTCTTCCTTAATACTGTGCTTAGCGTAATCAAAATATATATTCTCTAAAACAATATGCATTTTATCTTTAACTTTAGCAATAACAGGCTCTGTTGTGTTTAGTTTATATTTTTCATTGTAAGTCGTGTCATAACCTCTGTTAGCTAAAAATTTAAAAGTTCCATTTTTAAATCCATCCTTTTGTGTAGTTATAGTATATGTTTCAAAAGGTTTAATGTTATCAAACTTAAATTCACCAAATTCGTTAGTAGTTTGTCTAGCTATTTCAATATTGTCTTCATCTGTAAGAACAACTAGGGTATTTGGTAATTTAATGTTGGTCTCTAAATCTAAAATAGTTCCTTTTAAAGATTGTGATATGCCTTTGTTTTCTACTGTATAAATATCAAAACCACCTTTGCCATTAGGTTTATTAGATGATACATACCCTTTGTTTTTAGTAGCAAAAAAGAATGCTACTTCATCATAAGGGGTGTTAATAGTATTTCCTAAATTTCTAGGGGTTTTATATTGGTTGTTGTTTAGTATTTTGCTAACAAATAAATCATGACCACCAAGTCCTTCATGTCCTTTTGAAGAAAAATATAACTCTTTCCCATCTACAGAAATTGATGGGTATTTTTCATCGGCTGCGGTATTAATTGTAGGGCCTAAATTTACAGGAGTATCTAAATTACCATCTTCAGTTATTTTAGAAACATAAATGTCATATCCTCCATAAGAGCCTTCCATATTAGATGAAAAATAAACTTTTGTTCCACTTGGGTTTAAGTATGGAGTTTCTATAGATATACCATCGGCGTTTATACTTAGTAATTGGTTGTCAACCCAATTGCCATGTGAGTTTTCTTCTAAAGTAGCTTTATAAAGCTTGTATTCCATAGAGTTTTCTTTACTGCTTCTAGTATAGTAAACCGTTTTTTCATTGCGCGAAAATGTAAGCTGTCCTTCGCTATTGCTAGTATTTAAAATTCTAGAAAACAATAGAGGATGACTTAACTGACCATTTTGTGAAACATCTAAACAAAATAAATCTTTAAAAGCTTCATTGGTGTTTGGATCTATTTTGGCTAATCCGCCAATTTTTTTTGAAGAAACCATAATAAATTTATTCATAAAAAAACCAGAACCAAATTCAGAAAATTTAGTGTTTATACCAGCATCTAAGACTTCAAAATTAAAACCATTAGCACCTATTGTGGCTTCTGGTTTAGAGGAAATGCTAGCTAAAATGGAGCTGTTTTTAGTAGTGTTGTTGGCTACAATGGCACTTTGAGAGATTACAAAATTTGTAACCAAGCATACAATAAGTAGTAGCTTAGTTTTCATTTTATGAGAGTATTTTGGATTAATTAGCGGTTTAAATATAAGTTAGAAATAGTATGTGAAAATAATTTCTTAGACGAAATGTAATATAAATCGTTAAGCAATTTCTTGAAATTTAACCATTAGCCATTTAATTTTAATAACTCCTCTAAATAGTCTCTAGAATTAGAAAGTCTAGGTACTTTATGTTGACCACCTAATTTGTTATTTTGCTTTAACCAGTCATGAAATAATTGGGTGCGTGCAATGTTTATTTTAGGCTTGTTTAGTGTTATGTTATTGTAACGTTTTGCTTCGTAATCAGAATTTAATGCTTTTAGTGCATTGTCAAATAATTCGTTAAAATAGTTAATGTCTTTGGGTTGGGTTTTAAATTCAATTAGCCACTCATGAGCTCCTTTTTTATTGCCTTCCATAAAAATGGGAGCCGCTGTAAAGTCTACAATTTCAGATTTTGTACGTTTACATACTCTTTTTAGGGCTTCTTCGGCGTTTTCAATAATGAGTTCCTCTCCAAATACATTTATATGGTGTTTGGTTCTACCAGAGATTTTAATTCGGTATGGGTTTAATGAAGTAAACCTAACGGTGTCTCCAATTTTATAGCGCCATAGTCCAGCGTTGGTGGTAATAATAACCGCATAGTTTTTGTTAAGTTTAACTTCGCTTAGTGGTATTGCTTTTTCTTCTGGAGTAGCATATATATCCATAGGAATAAACTCGTAGAAGATACCGTAATCTAACATGAGTAACAATTCACTAGAGTTGTTCTGGTCTTGAATCGCAAAAAAACCTTCGGAAGCATTATAAGTTTCGTAGTATCTAAAATTGTGTTTTGGTATTATTTTCTTGTACTGATCTATATAAGGTGTGAAACTTACGCCTCCGTGAAAATAAACTTCTAAATTGGGCCAAACATCATTTAAATTACCTTTTCCTGTAGTTTCTAATACATTGTTAAGCAAAACTAACATCCATGATGGTACACCGGCTAAACTGGTTACATTTTCGTTAATAGTTTCATTAACAATGGCTTGCATTTTGTATTCCCAATCGCTCATTAAAGATACCTTATTGCTAGGTGTACTACTAAATTCTGCCCAAAAAGGCATGTTATCAATTAAAATGGCAGATAAATCTCCAAAAATGGTTCCGTTTTCTTTGTATAATTCTTTGCTGCCACCCAAACGTAAGCTCTTGCCAGTAAATAGTTGAGAATCTTCATTGTTATTTAAGTACATACACAATAAATCTTTACTAGCTGCATAATGACAGTCCTCTAAAGACTCTGTGCTTACCGGAATAAATTTACTTTTGGATCTGGTTGTACCACTAGATTTTGCAAACCATTTAATAGGTGTAGGCCAAAAGATATTATTTTCACCACGTCTAGAGCGTTCAATAACATCTTGCCAACCGTCGTAGTTTTTTATTGGGATTCGTTCAGCAAAAGTTTTATAGTTTTTAATAGATGAAAAATCATATTGCTTGCCAATTTCGGTATCTTTTGCAATGTCTAAAAGGTCTAAAAGTAATTCGTTTTGGACTTCGTTGGGATATTTTAAAAACAATTCTATTTGATGAAAACGTTTTTTTAAAAACCAAGATGCAATAGAATTTACTAAAGGGAATGCCATATTTATTCTATCTTTAAGGTTTTAAAAATAATACTTTTTTTCATGTTCTACCAAGGTGTTTTAACAAAAATGAAAACAGAATTTTCAAACCCTATTCAGTATTACTTAGAGTTTGAAAACGATTTTATTAATATGAATCAATTGCTAAGTAAAACTATTACTATGCAATTTGTTAAATATCAATGCTTAAATTGTAGCTTAGACAAGCCTATTTACAGACAAGGGTTTTGTAAAAGTTGTTTTTTTGATATTCCGCAGGCAGCAGATTGGGTAATGAGACCAGAACTTAGTAAGGCTCATTTAGGTATTGAAGACCGTGATTTGGAGTATGAAAAGAAAGCCCAATTACAGCCTCATATTGTGTATTTAGCAAATTCTAGTAATGTTAAAGTTGGGGTTACAAGAAAAAGTCAAGTACCTACAAGATGGATTGACCAAGGCGCCCATGAGGCCATTGAAATTGTTGAAGTGCCTAACAGATATTTAGCTGGAGTTACTGAGGTGGCTTTAAAAGAGCAAGTAGCCGATAAAACCAATTGGCGTAAAATGCTTAAAAATGATATTGAAGACGAAAACTTAGTAGAATGGAGAGACCGATTGAAAGATTTTATTCCAGATGAAGTAAGCGATTATTTTATAGAAAATAACACAGAAACCAATTTAGAGTTTCCTGTAATTGCATATCCTGAAAAACCAAAGAGCTTAAATATTGTAAAAGCTCAATCTTATACTGGTAAATTAGTAGGTGTAAAAGGACAGTATTTAATTTTTGAAGATCAAACGGTTTTTAATGTTAGGGCCAATGAAGGTTTAGTTGTAAAAATTACTATTGAATAAAAAAAATCCACATTTTAATAAATGTGGATTTTTTGTATGATATAAAGTAGAATTCTAAAATTCTTCTTGGTCTCTTAAGTTTTGTATGTAAGCAGCCTTTTGAATTTCTCTGCGTCTTTTAACTGATGGTTTTGTGAAAAATTGATTTTCTCTTAAATTCTGCATCACCTGTACATTTCTGTGCTTTCTTTTGTAGCGTTTTAATGCACGTTCAATGTTTTCACCATCTTTTATAATAATTTTAAGCATATGGAGTTTTTTGAGTTAATCCGCATTTTTAGGTTCGTCCTAAATGCGAGTGCAAAAGTTAACCTTTTTATTAGAATAACCTAATAAATACCATGTTTTATTAAATAAATTCCTAAAAAAGCATATATTAACTAATTATTGGTGTCCTTTTTTTTCTTACTTAACAAGCCACCAAGCACATTTTTAATCTCATCTTTTATTGTTTTTGTAGAGTCTGTTTTTTCTGTGGCGGTTTCGTTAATAGAATCTGTGTTTTTTGTGTTTTGGTTACCTAAAATACCTCCAAGTAAATCTTTTACTTTGTCTTTTCCGGTGTTAACTAACTTTTGTTTTTCAATCTCAACGAGTTGCTTGGTTAAGTTTGAAACAGCACTTTGTAAATCTGTTTTTACAGTAGGAGAGGTGTAACTACCTCCTATGTTTGCTGTAACAGGAATAGAAATATTGTTGGTTTCTTCAGAATTTATTTGTCCAATAAGGCGGTTTACTTCACTGCCTAAATATTTTGCAGGTACATTAAAAACAGCGTTGTAACTTAAAGTTTGGTCAAACTTATGGCTACCAGAAACAGTTATAGCAATATCTTCATATTTTAATTCAAAAGGTTTTACATTAACGCCTCCATTAGCAAATTCTAATTGGGTTTTAACATCGTTTAAATCTAATTTGTCAAAATCAATAAAGTTTAATGAGCTTTCTAAGGCATTAAATAATTCTCCTTTATTAGCATTTACCTTTGTTGTTAATAATTCGGCAAGCGCCATACCAGATACTGTAGATAGTTCTGGCGAAAACTCATCATCTAAATTTCCAGAAATATTAATGGTAGAATTTAATTTTCCTTGAAACAGTTTTGCAACTGGTGCTAAATTTTGTAACAATTCCATATTGTTAAAAGACTGAGCAATATCAAACCCATCAATACCTAAATTTACATCAAAAGTTGGTACTTTGTTTTGGGTAGATACGTTACCAATTATAGCTAAAGAGCCATCAAATAGGCTAGAAGTTACATTTTTTAAAGTAGCCTTTTGGTCTTTAATAACAAGGGTTCCTGACACCTCTTTTAAGTTTAAATTATCATAAACAACAGTGTTGGCTTTGGCGTTTATAGTACAATCTAAAAAAGCAGGTATTTTTAGAGATTCTTCTTTTGTAGTTTCATTTTCTTTGGAAACCGATTCGTCTTCGGTCATAAAATCACTTACCTTAAATAAGTTTGAATTAATATCAAAGTTGCCTTTTAAAGTGTTATTGCTTAATAAAAATCCTAACAGGTTTGTTATTTTTCCAGTAGCATTAATATCGCTCTCACCTGTTTTGGCTTTAAAGTTATTTAGCGATACAGTTTCAGGGCTAAAACTCATGTTAGCTGTAGAAATATGTATAGGGTTTATGACATCTTCTGATGAAAAAATAAAATCAGAAATACTTACAGAGCCGTTGCTTTTTATGCGTTCGTAGGCATTGGTTTCAACAGCATTCATATCAAAAGAAGTGTTTATGTTTCCTTTTAAAATACCGCTTAAAGTTTTATCAAATTCTATAGGATAAACCTTACTGATATTAGCCAAATTTAAAGTGCCATCAATATGAGCGTTTACCAACATGTTTTTGGTTATATTTTTTAAAGTAGCGGATGATTTAAATACATCTTCATCAATTTTAAAGTTTAATTGTTTAATGTCAACATAAGTGTCATCAACATTTCCTGTGGTATTTTTTATTGAGGTGTTAATTGAAATTTGCTCAACACGTTTTGGTAAATTAGGATATTTAAACGATGCGTTGTTTGATGTGATATTAATATCTAAATTAGGAATTGTTTCGTCAGAGCTAAGTCCTTTAACAATACCTTTTACATTAAAGTTTCCGGTAGTAACAATATCATCTAAATTTTCGGTGTATGCTTTAGGCATTACAGCAAGAAAATCTTTAAAAGAAGCCTGAGGGTTTTCAAAAGTAATATCAATTTGCTGACCATTTTCAAGCAGTTGCACAGAGCCATCAAACTCAATAGGTAATTTGTTTATAAAGCCAATATTATCTTTAAAAGTATAGATGTTTTTTTCTAAATCTAAACCAATAACGGCATCAAGTGTTACAGCATTGTTTTGTAGGTAATTAATGCTGTCCATTGTAAAACTAATGTTGGTTTCACTTTTTGTATCTATTTCAGAAGTTTCAGCCGAAAATGTACCGTTTCCACTATGGTTAAATTCTGATAGGTGTATAAGCATATTAGAGGCTTCATCTAAATAAGTTAAAGCACTATTTTTTATGCTGTAATCTTCAATGCTAAACGAAAAACTGGCACTTTCTTCAGTGCTAGTTTCGGTTTCGGAACTATCAGATTTTACAATATCGTAATTAGTGTTGCCAAATTTATCGGTTTTTAAAGTTAAAAGTGCTTCATCAATTTTAAAAGAACTTACCACAATTGGTTCTTCATCTGCTTTTTTAAAAAGCTCTTTAATAGGCATTGTAAAAGCTATGTTTTTTGCTGTAGCAAGGGTTTCGTCTTTAAAGGGCTCAAAATTGGTGATAGTTAAATCTGAAACACTAACTCTAGCCTGTGGGAAACTTTTAATAAAGCTAAGACCTACATCACTAAATTCAACTTTTGCATTAAGATTTTGATTGATGTAGCGTTTAACTATCTCTGTTATTTGAGATTGAAAAGCAAATGGAATAGCTATTAAAAGAGCTATTATAATGAGAATGATAATTCCGAAAATTTTTAAAGCTTTCTTCATATAAGTTCTTTTTAATAAATATACGTTAGTAGTAATGATTTAGTTGGAAAATATAAAAAATTAACCCAAATTTAATCCCAGTTATAGCAGATTAATTTCTTCGTTTACTTTTAATTTAAACCGTTTTCTAAATATATAAACTCCTAAATAAAGAAAAGGAGTATCAGAAACTGCTACCAATACTTTAAAAAGAAATCCAGAGATTAAAAGTCCTAGAAATTTGTCCCAATGAATAATATCAAACAAACATAAAAGACCTACTACGGTAAAAGTATCTACAAATTGAGAAAACCAAGTAGAAAAATTATTTCTAAGCCATAAGTGTTTTCCTTGGGTTAAGCGTTTCCAGAAGTGATAAATTTGAATATCTACAAATTGAGCAAATAGGTAAGCCATCATGCTAGCAAAAACAGCAAGTATTGTATTGCCAAAAACAGTGTTAAATATGTTGTTATTTACAGGAGACCACGGCGTTGCAGAAACCAAACTAGCTACAGAAACAATTAATAATGAAAAAAACGAAGCAAAAATACCTGTAATTACAACTTGATTAGCACGTTTTTTACCATAAATTTCACTAATTAAATCGGTAATTAAAAAAGTGAGCGGGTAAGGTAATATGCCTACTGAAATTTCAAAAAGTTTGCTTCCAAAAACTTCCACATCTACCGGATACCAATAAAAGAATTTTTGAAAAATTAAATTTGAAACCACCAACGACGTAATAAAAAGTGCTCCTAAAAGCATATAAATTCTTTGGGCGGCTAGTTTGTCTTTAAGTTCCATGCTTATTGTGAATAAATACCTTTTGTAAATATAAAAGAAACCATTTACTTTTTATTATTTTGCTTTTTCTATGATGCAACCAACTACTTTTTACATTGCTTTGGGGAGCAATAAAGGCGATAAACTTAAAAACCTGCAAATGGCAGTAAATGCTATACATGCAAAAGTGGGTAATGTTAAGTTAATTTCTAAAGTTTATAAATCGCCTGCTTTAGGTTTTGAAAGTGATGATTTTTTAAATGCCTGTTTGGTGTTAGAAAGCTATTTAAAACCACAAAAAGTGTTAAAAACTTTGTTGAAAATAGAAAAAGAGTTGGGGCGTACCCGAAAAAAAGGAAGTGGTTATGAAGCTAGAACCATAGATTTAGATGTTGTTTTTGCAGGTAATGAAGTTATTGAAACCAAAGCATTACAAGTGCCACATCCTGAAATGCATAAACGTAGGTTTGTATTACAGCCACTTAATGATATTGCTTCAAAATTAATACATCCAACACTTAACAAATCTGTGTCTGTTTTGTTAGAAGCATGTGAAGACCAATCTGTTTTAGAGCCTATAAAAATATGGTTAAAAAACCCTAGGAAAGCTTACGATTTTTCTAAATTCAATTATATAGCTATTGAAGGCAATATTGGTGCAGGTAAAACTAGTTTAGCTACTATGATTTCTCAAGATTATAATGCGAAACTTATTTTAGAACGCTTTGCAGATAATCCGTTTTTGCCCAAATTTTATAAAGATGCAAGTAGGTATGCTTTTCCGTTAGAAATGTCTTTTTTAGCAGATAGATATCAACAAATTTCTGATGATTTATCACAGTTAGATTTGTTTAAAGATTTTATTGTAAGTGATTATGATGTTTTTAAATCGCTTATATTTTCAAAAATAACTTTGCAAGAAGATGAATTTAAATTATACCGAAAGTTATTTTATTTAATGTACAAAGACATTTCAAAACCAGAGTTGTATGTGTATCTGTATCAAAATACTGAACGTCTACAAGAAAATATTAAAAAGCGCGGACGTAAATATGAACAGAATATTGAAAGTGAATACCTAGAAAAAATAAATGAGGGTTATTTAGACTTTTTAAAAACGCAACCAGAATTTAACGTTAAAATAATTGATATATCAAACAGAGATTTTATTAAAAACAGAAGCGATTATTTATCTATTTTAAATGAGATATGTAACTAAAAATTTTTTTAATCTTCTTTTTTCTCGTCTTCATTATGAGTTTTTAACCATTCTTCGCCATCTTTATCTATAAAGAAATCCATCCAAACATAATACATTTCTTTGTTGGCATCTACGCTAACAGAGTGGCTAGAACCTAAAGGAATATGGAGTAATGAATGTTCAGGAAAATCAACTTTAGCATCATCTGCATATACTATAGTATGGTTGTCTGCAAGCCCTAAAAATAACTGTTCTAGCATAGCATGAACATGTGCGCCTACTGCATCTGGTCCAATTGTTCTTACTGTGCCCATAGCAACTCTTGGAATATATTTGTTAGGTAATATGGTTCTACTGGTGGTTTGCGGACTTTTAATAGGTTCTGTGTACGATTTACAATCTGTAAATTTCTTAAAATAGATGGTTTCTGTATTTTTCTTAGGAAATGTTTTTATGTCTTTTTTATCTAATTCTGTTTGTAAAACGGCTATTTTAATATAATGAAGGGTATCATTTTCAACAGGTTTAAATGTAATATCTTCAACGGTATTTGGTAGCATAATAGTTTCTGGAACAATCTCATAAGTTTTACCTCCAGAAAAAAGCTCTCCATATCCTTTTATAAATAAATACACAAATTTATGAGTGTTATTAATATTTACTTTTTGAGTAACATTACTAGTAATAGTTACGTGTGTTGTGCTTACACCATTTATTTCGTTCTGTAGTATATCTTTACTTCGCTGTTGTAAACCTGGTTTTAAATCCATTTCAAAATATTCAATAGGAATTTCTTGAGCAAAAATACCTGTTGAAAATAGAGCGGTAACAAAAAACGATAGAACAAATTTTAAAGACATGATAATTTTATTAATGAGGTATAAAAACCTACGTGTTAAATAGCGATAATAAATTTAATGTTTTTAAATAGGTTTTAGAAATAATTAGATGTTTAATTATTGGTTAAAACACTTTATATAATGTTGTTACAATTTGACTTTTCTTGTCTTCAAGAATATAATTATTTATAATTCTTTCTTCTTTGAATTTAAAATTGAAGGGGGTTTTAGCTAAGTTAACACCGCTGTTAAATTTAGTTCTATTGCCTTGTCCAGAAATAATGTCTTTGTTTGGTGTAAATAAGCCTGTTGGTATGTGTTCTGTTAAAATAATGTACTTATAAGCGTAAAGTTTTTTAGTAATTTTTTCTATTTCTGTATTAGATAAATGTTGTAAAACTTGCCTTAAAATAACACAATCTCCCTCTGGCATATTATCTTTTGAAATATCTAAACAATGAAATTCTAAATGGTCATGTTTAAATAATTGTTTGTTTCTTTTTATGAGAGGTTCTACAATATCAACAGCAATATATTTTTTAGCATGTTTAATAAAATGTTTACCAATATTAAAATCGCCGCAACCTAAATCACAAACAACCAATAGCGGATTAAAAGATGAGAGGAATTTTACAACTGCTACAATATAGGAATCTATAATTTTTGAATTATGAGATCCGCTTCCAGAATAAAAGTCAAAATCTAAGCCACCCCATAGATGTTTTTCATAAATCTGGTTCATAACATCTTTAGTAGGCCAAGGCTTTTTTGCTTTTTTTACCACTTTTTACGCAATAGCTTTGTTTAAACAATTGTTAACAAGCTCAAGACCTTCTTGGTTTTCAGAAAGAATTACTAAAACATCATGAGGTTCTATTACCGTAGATCCGTTAGGGGTTAAATATTTATTGTTTCTTTTTATTAAGGCTATAATAGCATTTTTAGGAAAGCCTAAATCAACAATTTTTTTGTTTACTGCATAACAGTTAGAGGTAATCTCAAGTTCCTTCATGGCAGTTTTAGGAAAATCGGATAAAAATTTATCTCTTTCGGTTTGAATTTTTTCTGGCAACCCAACATTTAGCCATTTAGCAAACACAGATAATGTGGTACCTTGAATTAAAATAGAAGTAACAGATATAAAAAAAACAATATTAAATATCATGTTTGCTTTTTCTACACCAGCAATTAAGGGGTAAGTAGCAAAAACAATAGGAACAGCACCACGTAAACCAACCCACGAAATGTAAAAACGACGCCTAAGTTTCATTTTAAAAAACATTAGGCTAATAAATACTCCAACAGGTCTAGCTATAATTATTAAGAATAATGAAATTAGTAGCCCTATGCCAGCAATGGGAATAATTTGAGAAGGAAATACCAGTAATCCTAATGTTAAGAATAGTACAATTTGCATTAACCAAGCTAAACCATCATACATTTTTATGATGGTTTTTTTATGAATTAGGTCTTGGTTACCTAGAAAAACAGCACATATATAAATAGCAAGGAAACCATTGCCCCCAATAAAATCGGTTGCAGAAAAGGTTATAAACATTAGAGCAATAGTTAAAACAGGATAAAGACCTTCAAAATCAAGTTTAATTTTGTTGATTATTAATTTGCTCAACTTACCAAATAAAAAACCAGCTAAACATCCAATAGTCATTTGTTGTAAAAACAAAGGGATTATAGAGTAAATACTTTGGTCTTGATTAATAACTAGCATTAAAAATGCCAAAGTTAAAACATAGGCCATGGGGTCGTTACTACCACTTTCAAGCTCTAAGGTGGGTCTTAAGTTGGTTTTTAAGGCTAAATTTTTAGATCGTAAAACAGAAAATACAGCCGCAGCATCTGTTGAGGATACAATAGACCCTAATAGCATGCTTTCGTAAATAGTGAAATCTGTTATAAAATAAACAAAACTACCAATAGAAATAGCAGTTAAAAATACACCTAAGGTAGAGAGTGCAATACCTTCTTTTAAAACGGGTTTTATGCTTTTCCAGTTGGTGTCTAGTCCACCAGAAAACAGTATAAAATTAAGAGAAACTATGCCAATAAATTGTGCTATTTTAGGGTCATCAAACATAATGCCTCCTACACCTTCAGAACCCGCTAGCATACCAATAGATAAAAACAAAATTAGTGTAGGAACCCCAAATTTGTATGATGTTTTACCAGCTATTATACTTGCAAATAGTAATAGGGAGCCAACTAATAAAATGTTTTCAATGGTTAAATTCATAAGTTTATATTAGGTTAAATTTAGATAATTTTGAAAACATATCCCAAATTACTACCCCACAACTCACAGAAATATTTAAAGAGTGTTTGGTGCCAAATTGCGGAATTTCAATAACCTCGTTGCTAGCATTAACAACTTCTTGAGAAACGCCTTTAACTTCATTACCAAAAATAAGTGCGTATTTGGTGTTAGCTTCAACTGTAAAATCATTTAGCATAGTCGCATTTTCAGCCTGCTCAATAGCGCATACTTTTATATTTTCAGCTTTAAGTTTTTTTACAATATCTAAGGTGTTTTCTGCGTATTCCCATGCCACAGTTTCTGTGCTACCAAGTGCTGTTTTGTGTATGTCTTTATGAGGTGGTTTTGCGGTAATGCCACAGAGGTAAATTTTTTCAATTAAAAAGGCATCGCTTGTTCTAAAAACAGAGCCTATATTATTCAAACTTCTTATATTATCTAAAACAATAATAAGCGGTGTTTTTTTAGAATTTTTAAAATCTTCAATACTTAAACGGTCTAATTCACTGTTTTTAAGTTTGCGCATTTTATTTAATTTTTTAGTTTTTGTGTGGGTAAAAATTGTAATCATCTAAAATTTAAGATGTTTTACATCACACATAAAAACCAAGTGATATTGTTGAAATCTCATTTGAATTGTAGATAACTTGTGTAATATCAACTTCAAAAAACATGAAATTAATAGTACATTGCATGCTACAATTTTTGTCAAAAATAACATTTAAAAACCACTTAACCATTGGCTAAAAAAGCAAAAAAAGAAACCCCGTTAATGAAACAGTATAATGCTATTAAAGCAAAGTATCCTGATGCGTTATTACTGTTTAGGGTGGGCGATTTTTATGAAACTTTTGGTGAAGATGCTGTAAAAACTGCGGGTATCTTAGGTATTATTTTAACCAAGCGTGGTGCCGGTAGCGAAAGTGAAACCGAATTAGCAGGGTTTCCGCACCATTCTTTAAACACCTACTTGCCTAAGTTGGTTAAGGCTGGAGAGCGTGTAGCTATTTGCGATCAGTTAGAAGATCCAAAACTTACCAAGAAAATTGTAAAACGAGGTGTTACAGAGTTAGTAACTCCTGGAGTTGCCTTAAATGATGAGGTGTTGGTTTCAAAATCTAACAACTTTTTGTGTTCGGTACATTTTGATAAAAAGTATATTGGCATTTCGTTTTTAGATGTATCTACTGGCGAGTTTTTAACCTCGCAAGGTAATGCAGAGTATATAGATAAGTTACTTCAAAATTTTAACCCTAGTGAAGTATTAGTTTCTAAACAAAAGCGCAGTGTGTTTAGTGAAACTTTTGGTGATGATTTTCATACCTTTTACCTAGAGGATTGGGTGTTTCAAACCGATTATGCTTATGAAACACTTACAAAACATTTTGAAACTAAAACCCTTAAAGGTTTTGGTATAGAAGATTTATATGAAGGTATTATAGCATCAGGTTCTATACTTCATTATTTAGGTGAAACACAACATCATAAACTGCAACATATTACATCTATTTCTAGAATTGCAGAAGATGATTATGTGTGGATGGATAAATTCACCATCAGAAATTTAGAGCTTTATAATTCTACCAATAATAATGCGGTAACCTTACTTCAGGTAATAGATAAAACTATTTCAGCTATGGGTGGGCGCATGCTAAAACGTTGGTTGGCGCTTCCTTTAAAAAGGTTAGATAAAATAAAGCAACGTCATGAAGTGGTTAGTTTTTTAACCAACAACAACGAGGTGCTTCAAAAAATACAGCATCATATAAAGCATATTGGCGATTTAGAACGGTTAATATCAAAAATTGCCACAGGTAAGGTAAACCCGCGCGAGGTTATTCAACTTAAAAATTCGTTAGAAGCCATTGTACCTATAAAATCTTTGGCATCAAATTGTGATAATGAATCGCTAAGAATTATTGGCGATAATCTTCAGAATTGTGATGTGCTTCGTGAAAAAATTAAAGAAACTCTAAATGAAGATGCTCCAGTAAATGTATTAAAAGGAAATACTATTGCAACGGGTTTTTCATCAGAATTAGATGAATTACGTAGTTTATCAAAATCTGGTAAAGATTATTTAGATGATATGCTTAAGCGCGAAAGTGAGCGTACAGGCATTCCATCTTTAAAAATTGCATCAAATAACGTGTTTGGGTATTATATTGAAGTTAGAAACACACATAAAGATAAGGTGCCAGAAGCATGGATACGAAAGCAAACCTTAGTAAGTGCCGAACGTTACATTACCGAAGAGCTTAAAGAATACGAAGCCAAAATTTTAGGAGCCGAAGATAGAATACAAACCCTAGAGCAAGAATTGTTTGCCAATTTGGTGGTGTGGATGAATCAATACATAAAAGCAGTACAACAAAATGCCTTCTTAATAGGGCAACTAGATTGTTTATGTAGTTTTGCACAATTAGCAAAAGATAACAATTATAGTTATCCTGATATTGATGAATCTTTCGATTTAGATATTAAAAACGGTAGACATCCCGTAATAGAAAAACAATTACCGCTTGGTGAAGCTTATATAACCAATGATGTGTATTTAGATAGAAGCAGCCAACAAATTATTATGATTACGGGACCTAACATGTCTGGTAAATCTGCTATTTTACGGCAAACAGCTTTAATAGTGTTATTAGCTCAAATAGGAAGTTTTGTGCCTGCAGAATCTGCCAAAATAGGAATGGTTGATAAGATTTTTACTAGAGTAGGTGCTAGTGATAATATCTCTATGGGAGAATCTACCTTTATGGTTGAAATGAATGAAACAGCATCTATTTTAAATAACATATCAGACCGAAGTTTAGTATTGCTTGATGAAATAGGTAGAGGAACCAGTACCTATGATGGAATTTCAATTGCCTGGGCTATTAGTGAGTATTTACATGAACATCCTGCAAAACCAAAAACGTTATTTGCAACACATTATCATGAGCTTAACGAAATGACCGAAACTTTTGAGCGTATTAAAAACTTCAATGTTTCAGTAAAAGAGTTAAAAGACAATGTATTGTTTTTAAGAAAACTGGTAGAAGGTGGTAGTGCCCATAGTTTTGGTATTCACGTAGCAAAAATGGCGGGAATGCCACAACAAGTATTGCATAAAGCAAATAAAATATTGAAGAAATTAGAGCAATCTCATTCTAGTGAAGAGCTAACCGATAAAGTAAAATCGTTAAATGACGAAATGCAACTAAGTTTTTTCAATTTAGACGATCCGTTATTAGAAAATATAAAGGAAGAAATATTACACACTGATATTGATACACTTACCCCCGTTGAGGCGCTAATGAAACTCAATGAAATAAAACGAATGTTGGTGAAGAAAAAACAAGCTTAAAATAATTTTCATTTATTTTAAGAAAAGGCTTTGCAATTCATAGAATTATTTTAAATTTGCATCCGCAATCGAGAGGTTGTACGTTCATAAACAAAGACTGCGAAAGTAGCTCAGGGGTAGAGCATCACCTTGCCAAGGTGAGGGTCGCGGGTTCAAATCCCGTCTTTCGCTCTGATACTTTCATAAAATATACCAAACGATGTGCTGAGCATGTCGAAGCATGCTGAAGTGGTGGAATTGGTAGACACGTTGGACTTAAAATCCAATGGACATTTAGTCCGTGCGGGTTCAAGTCCCGCCTTCAGTACTCAAAGCCTTGTTAATCTTTTGATTTTCAAGGCTTTTTTTGTTTTTTACACCTTGTTTTGTACGTCATTTGTACGTAATAATATATTTAGCTTAATTACTACTAATAAAAAAACCTGCTATAAATAAAATATAACAGGTTTTCTAAATAGAAAATAACTAAAAACAAGTTTGTAAATTAGCGTATGTTAAGTATAGCCACTGTTTTTGGATAAAATCTCGACGGCTCTCTTGTACCTGTTCTGTTACTTTTTGAACCGTAGCGTATATTTTCAAAATTATCGCATAATTTAGAGGGAGCACCTTTGATTAGTTCTTTATCTAACAAATCATTTAAGGTTTTACATACTTTGTTTGCGTTTTCAAAAGCTTGTATTTGCCTTTCATTTGTAGCATAGTAATAATGCTTTTTAATTGATTGTAGTTCATCTATGTTATTAATAATAAATTTACCGTTGTTAAATTCAAGGTTTGTTAATGATGCAAATAATTTATTGTTGCTATCCCAAAAATCTTGAATAGGTTTCAAATCAATACCCAAAGCTTTTAAATTAAAATCTGTATCAGCATCAGGAAACTTAAATTTTGGTTTTACAGTATCCATCACAAATAACATTCCTTTTTCTTTAAGTTCTGTTTTTTGTTCATCAGTAAGCTTTAACTTTAAAGTGTTTTCTGTAATGGTTACAAGTTCGTTAAGCAATTCAAGTTTTTCTAAAATTGCTTTTTTTGTGTTTTCAATTGAAAATTCATCTGTTCTAATTAAAACTTTTGTCATACTACTTATATTTATTAATTAAATTTATTATTCGCTATCTCTTTTTACATTACTTAAAAATGGTGGGGGTATTGGTTCTGAAAGTCTTTCTAATACATCAGTATTATTTTTTACCCACTCAACAAAATTTCTTTTAGGTTTATCCTCGTCCTTTTCTTTTTTATCGCACGTAAAAATTATTGGCGTAATCTTTTCGCCAGTATATGCCCTAATAATATTTACCATATCATCAAGGCTTAATTTGTCATAATACTTGTTAATGACGTTTAGTATTTCTTCAATGCTTTTTAATGTTAATTCTTTACTCATCATCTTTAAAATTTAATGTTACATATCTTTCTAATTGTTCGCCTCCTGTGGTTACATCAACCGCATTTAATTTAGGTAGTACAAAAGCCGATAAGCTTATAATAATCTTTAATCGGTCTTTAGGTTCAAGGCTGTTTAAATCATCCTGTAAACGCTCTAAATTGTTTTCAATTAAGTTTTTAAAACACTCTCGGGTTTTAATAGTCATTTTGTCACTTATTCCTGCTCGGGTGGACTTTTGCCCTGCTCTTTTTGCTAACTCTCTGTTTTGAAATCCTCTCATTGTTACTTTATGTTAGTTTAACTTTGTTATGCTGTTTTCTGTTTTTCGTGGAAACGTTTGTATTCATACCAAAACTGTTCCCCTTTATAATAAGCTTCCTCATCATCTATTTGATTAAATATTGAATTTGACATATCTGTACAAAAATCATTGACATTTGGTGTATATGGTTTCACCTCATCTTTATTTACCAGGTGTAACCTTTTTATTTCTTTTTCTCCCACTTGTTTTTTTAGCCAATTCAATTCCTGCTTACCTATCTGTTTATTTGGTTTTATTTCGGGCACAATTTCAAGTTCAAAACGAACACTTAATAAATGTGTCCAAAATTTAACCCTTACAACTCTGTCTTTCAGTTGTTTACATTCTTTTTTTGATAGTTTAGATGCACCCTCTTTATAAAGAACTCTATTAAAGAGGGTGCAGCTTAACTTGTTTTTTTGTCTTGGTTTTCGGCTATAACCAGTAATTAAATAATTAAGTCTGCCTAATAACAAGCGTTCAAGTTTGTTGGTTGTTTCATGTTTCCCAATGAACTCACACACCAACCAACTCAATCTTTTATTTGTGTATGAAGTATGCAGAAGTTCTGCCAACTTATAAAGATTCCTATTTTGATTAATTTGCTTTTTTGCTTCATTGTAAGCGTTAAGAAATTCTATTTTAGTTTTAAAAGGCTTTAATTCTGTTAGAGCAAAATCACAACTCTTAATTTCTATATCTTGAACAGGCGCATTTAAGTATTTTACTAAAAACCTGCCTGTATGACGAACACTAAAACAAATATTACTGTTCCTTCTTATATGGTTTAATATTCGTGTTAATTCTTGTTTAGTTATTGACCTGTTATTAAGATATTTAAGAGTGCTTATGGTTGTTTTTAGGCGTTCTATAAACATATTGTATGTGTATGCCTTATTACAATCAAAATCAGCTGTTATATAGTCGTATTTGGATTTATAGAATTTAAAACCGTTTGCTTCTCCAATAGCATTTGGTTTATTCAAAACATATCTTTTTATTAACGGTTTTGTAAATTCACTTTGATTTGTAGGTAGTGCACTTACTCTTGCATAAGGCAAATGTTTAGATGAATACGCAAAGAAGGGCTTTATAACAGGTCTGTTTAATTCTTTATATCCAAAACTTATATCGTTATCAATTTTTAAATTAAAAGGCTTAATTCCTTTGTCTATGAATAAAACAGCATCATGTAAACGACCTGCACCAACCATATTATTTTCTCTTACAAAATCATTAATAGCAGCTTCTTCAAATTCGGTCATGTGGTATAAGAATATCGTATTACTATCATGTGTTAATTTTGTTATTTGGTTTGCAACACGTTTACTATAACCACAACTAATTAAAAAATCTATAATTTCAATTTTGCTTAGATACTTTCCACTATTAAGTTTTTTGTTAAACAATATTTTTGCATCACTTCTTTTAATACCATGCCAACGCATAAGATTATTGTAAACCTCATCTTTTAAATTGCAGTTAAATAAATAATCTAAAAAAGTAGGAAATGCGCTCTTTATATCACACTCAACCACTTTAAAAGGCGTTAATGGTCTAAGTTGGCGTGGGCATTTGGTAAGTGGGTTATAATCCCTATATCCTTTATAAGTGCTTTTAAAATGTGTTTTAGGTAGTTCTAATTCACAAACCACTAAATATAAAATATAGTAATGCCATTGTTCAACCAATTTGAAACCATTAACCTTTGATTTATCATTATACTTTTTTTCCAAATATGCCTTATCATATCTGTATAAATCAATAGGTAGTTTCTCGCCCGTTTCCTTGTAATAGTTTAAATAATCAATATATTGATGGTGTCCAAAATGCTCTGAATTAAAAAACCATGCAGTTTGAATTATAAGCCAACATTCATTAAACAAACTTGCATCATGCAAAGGAAACCATGCACCGCAAACTTCATGTATAGCAGTATAAGGTGATAGGTTATTAGCATCTAAAAAACCTTTAACAGCTTCTAACGTATAGTAACTATCTTTTATATGGTAATTTTCAGGAAAAACCTCGCTAAAAAAATATGCAAGAGCAACCTTTGTTAACTCTTTTATGTGTATGCCTTTAGTTCCGTACTTATCGCCTTGAATGTTATTAAGTGTTTTGTTAAAATTTTCCTTAATATCTGGCGTTATAAGATTCTGTATAGTGTATTTTAAATTACACGTATTACTGTAATCAAACCTTATAGAATTTGAAATGTAAAGGCGTTTATTCGCCTTATACATAGGAAACTAAATTAGTTTTTTAGGTTTAATTTTAGTAAATTTGCATACACCGCTAAAGCCTTTTGAAATTACTGTATTCATAGGGCTTTTTTTTATTTTTGAAGTTCAACAATAGCGTTTTCGACCTCATCAAGCTTGTATAATACACGCCCTCCAATTTGATATTTTTTCAAAATACCTTTAACAGTCATATTGTGAACCGTTGCAAGGTTTACAGAAAGCATTTTACCAACTTCTTTACGTGTCAAATATTTGACTGGCGTTTGTTCTTGCGGTTGCTGTTTAAGTTCTTTTAACTGGTTTTGTAGTAGTTCCAGCTTTTCGTTAATAGGTTTGATAAAACTTTTTAGTTCATCAGGTGTTAAGAGTGTTAATTTGTTTTGAAACATAATGAAAAAATTAAATTATACATTATGAACATCACCGAAAAACATTGCTCTTATAAACACCTTTAAAATGACCAGCAAACAATATTAACCGTATAAAAGTTTTCGTTATTGAAACATTTAACATTTTTTTAACACTTTTAACGTATACTTTTAATACTTTTGTGGTGTTATTATGGCTTAAACTCCTACATAAAAGCCAAAAAAATTTAAAGGCATCTAAAAGAACATTGTTTTTTTTGTGGTGTCCTTTTTTATGTCAATGTCAAATATAAAGAGCTTTATGGATCAAGTCCAAAATCTGGGTTTTTACCATTTTAAGAATATAATTTAATCAAGCGATATAAGAAGTATTCCGTATTCCTGACTCCCCTAAATTGAGATCTAAAAGCCTTTACTTTGGCATTAAAGGATTCAGCTGAAGCATTAGTACTTCTGTTTATAAAATAGTTGAGTACAGAGCGGTAATTTAAAGTAATACTATTGGCTACCGTTTGGAAGCTCTTAAATCCAGACTCCTCTACATCTTTGTACCAGTGGGCTAGTTTGGTGTAAGCTACTTTAATATCTATGGCTTGGTTAAAAATATTCCTCAAGCCTTGAACAAGTCCATAAGCTTTCTTTAATTCTGGGTATTCATTAAACAATATCTGTCCCCTCTCTTTCTGATTTGGAGTCCATTTATCTGGGGATTTATACAGTAGATATCTACTCCTGGCCAGGAGTTGTTTTGAGCTATCACCATTAGAAAAAGTTACAGGTTTAAATTCTTTGTCGGCAGCTCTAGATAGCTTTATCTGTTCATTTTCTTGATCCAAAGCTTCCCATCGGTATTTGATACGAAGATCTTGGAGCGCCTCTATTGCCAGCTTCTGTACATGGAACCTGTCTGTTACTTGGATGGCTTTCGGGAAACATTTAGTGGAGATTGTTTTCATAGAGTTAGCCATGTCTAAGGTAATCTCTTTCACTTTAGCACGCTTCTTTGCTGGGATCTTCAAGAGTTGTTCGATAATAGGCTCCACTTTAGTTCCGTGGAATATCCCAACTAAAGCCCCTTTCTTTCCTTTGGCCTTCTTATTGGTAATGATGGTATAGAGCTCTCCCTTGGACAGCGCTGTCTCATCAATGGATAAATAAGAACCTAAGTTTTCAGGGAAAACAAGCCACTGTTTAGCATGACTCTTATGCTCCCATTGCTTAAAATCACTTAAGTGATCCTTATAATGTCTTTGAAGCCTTTTTCCGGACATACCATACTGGTGCCCAAGTTGTTGGCTGCTCAGAGCAGTATTATCAGTCGATTTCTTTTAAAAAAGCAGCAAACTCTTTTGATATTCGAGTTCCCTGTGCAATAAATTCATCCCATTCACGACTTACTTTAATCCTCTTTTTATCAAGTAGAACGTCCCAACGCCTTCGTTTAAGATTTAATGATAGTAGATTGTCTCGAACGGGATAATCCTCGATTATTCGAGGCTCCATGAAGCCACTGGCTTTATACTTGCAATCCTTGTACTTAGATGGTATTTGTTTTTTCTCCTCCAAATATATCGTTAGACGGTTCTCATATAAAACATGCTTTATAGGCTTCTTATCGAATCCAACAATATCAAAATACTCTAATATTCCTTCTGGTAATATTAAACTTAACAAGGATAACTCAGTGTCTTTATTCATCAATATAATTTAAAGTACAAAGAAAATTATTTTTCTCTTTAGACCCAACTTTTGAGATTGATCCAAAAAAAAATAGGGATTAAGACTAATAGTTGTGTTCTGTGTTAATTAGTGTTAGCCGAATAAGCGTGCTGTGTTTTTTGTAGCTTTAAATAGACTTATAAAAGCTTAGATTTAGACTCAAAATTTATATAATAATTAAGAACAGGCCTAATAAATAAATTATACCATTTTAGTTTAACGGTAGCTATTAATGCCTTTTTCTATAGATGTAACATACTTTTACTATAGGGTATATACGCTATACTTATAAAGTTGATCTGTCCTAAAATAGCTATACAGGTTAATAAATAAATCCTGATATAATTATACAACTCTTTTTCTTAAT
Organism: Seonamhaeicola sp. S2-3; assembly: GCF_001971785.1. Lineage (NCBI taxonomy): Bacteria > Pseudomonadati > Bacteroidota > Flavobacteriia > Flavobacteriales > Flavobacteriaceae > Seonamhaeicola > Seonamhaeicola sp. S2-3. The sequence goes on from NZ_CP019389.1 coordinate 1,894,045, forward strand.
AAAAATGGAAGTCGAATAATTTTAAAGTTTTGCACCTATGCTTCCAATCTGTATGTTTTATGATTATTTTCTTTAAGATTGCTTTAATTCGGTCTGGATATAATTTGGTAATCTCTTGAGGTCTTTTTCATATTGTGCAAATAACAAAAAAAAGAGGCTGCCTGAAATGGCAGCCTCTTTAGGCTTTATGGTTAATTAGTTTCCTATAGCCCATTAACTTTTTCTTTAGCAGCATCTGCAGCTTTATCTACTGCGTCACCTGCAGCTTCTTTTGCGTTATCCACAGCTTCACCTGCAGCGTCAGCAGCATCTTCAGCTGCTTCCTTAACAGTTTCTGTAGCATCTTCAACAGCATCACCTGCTGCATCAACCGCATCTTCAGCTGCATCTTTAGCAGATTCTGCAGCGTCTTTAGCAGCATCACCTGCCTCTTCTACTGCGTTTTCAACAGCATTAGCAGCGTCTTCGGCTTTTTTTGTGTCTCTACAAGAAGTGAAAGATAAACTTAATGCTAATAAAATAGCAGTACTAAAAATTAGTTTTTTCATGATAATTGTTTTAGTGTTAATTTAAAAAGTTTTAAAAAACTGATTACTAAAGTAATAGATTTTAGTTTAGATTAAAATTAAAATGTTAAAAATTTTAACATTCTCCTTGAAATCTAAGTTATATACGTAAGAAATCTAAAATTTGGATGACGGCCCCCTTATTTTCTTTAATATATTCTGCGTTTTTAGACCCACTTTTTAAACGAAAGTCACTTTCTTTAACTAATCTGTTTAAAATAAGATTAAATTCTTTTTGGTTTTTTATAGAAAACATACCACCCTTATTAATCATAGCTTGGGCTTCTGGAAATTTTTCATGATTATTTCCAATAATAATAGGAACTCCAAAAACAGCGGGTTCTAAGGTGTTGTGCAATCCAGTATTACCAACAGCACCACCAACATAAGCTATATCGGCGTAGTTATATATTTTTGAAAGTATGCCAATAGTATCAATTATAAAAACCTGAGCTTTAGTAAGTGATTGGTTTTCTTTGTTTGAAAACAAAACCACATTTGCATTTAGTTTTTCTTTTAAACTGTTTATTTGGTTTGATTTAATATTATGGGGTGCAATAATAAATTTTATATTTTTATGCGTATTGGCATTTATAAATTCTATGAATAAATTTTCTCCTTCGGGCCATGTGCTTCCTGCTACTATACATAGTTTATTGTCTTTAAATTCTTCAACAAAACTTAAAGTATTGTCTTGTTTAAGTTGGCTGTAAACTCTATCAAAACGTGTGTCTCCAGAAATAGTTACGTTATTGTAATTAATAGATTTTAGTAATTTTTTAGAATGATTGTTTTGAACAAAAATGTGTTCAAATGCAAATAAGGCTTTTCTTAAATAGTTGCCATAAAACTTAAAATAAGATTGATTTTCTCTAAAATTTGCAGAAATTAAAATAGCTTTTAAATTTCTAGTTTTTAATTCATTTAAAAAGTTGGGCCAAATATCGTACTTTACAAATATGGTAAGCTCTGGGTTTAAAATGTTTAAAAACTGTTTTGCGTTCTTTTTAAAATCTAAAGGAAGGTAAACTACTACATCTGCAATAGGAGTATTTTTTCTAATTTCATATCCAGACGGAGAAAAAAAACTTAATATAATTTTATGGTGTTTATAATGTTTTCTTAACTCTTTAAAAACAGGTAGGCCTTGTTCATATTCACCTAAAGAAGCACAATGAAACCACAGGGTTTTATCGCCACTACTTAAATTATTTTTTAAAATATTAAATGTTTGGGCACGCCCTTGTACACCAAGTTTAATTTTATGGTTAAAAAGCGCTAAGCATTTTAGTGTAAAATGCGTTAAATTAATACCAATGTTATAAAGAAAACTCAATATTGTTTGTTTGTTGCTAAAATACATTTCTTTGAATAAATTCATTGGTTTAGCTAGGTGATTTTTTGTAATTTCGTAGTGTATTAACTCAAAAAATATGAGTTGTAATCTTTTCAAATGAAGAAAATTCAAATGGTTGACCTAAAAGGTCAATATAGTGGTATAAAAGACGTTGTAAATCCTTCTATTCAAGAAGTAATTGAAACTACATCATTTATTAACGGACCCAAAGTTCATGAATTTCAAAAGAATTTAGAAAATTATCTTGGTGTAAAGCACGTAATACCATGTGCTAATGGTACAGATGCATTACAAATAGCCATGATGGGCTTAGGTTTAAAACCAGGCGATGAGGTAATAACTGCCGATTTTACATTTGCTGCAACGGTTGAGGTGATAGCACTGCTTAAGTTAACTCCGGTTTTAGTAGATGTAAATGAAGATGATTTTAACATTAATATTGAAGCTGTAAAAAAAGCTATAACTCCCAAAACAAAAGCCATTGTACCGGTACATTTATTTGGTCAGTGTGCAAACATGGAAGCTGTTATGGAGTTGGCTAAAGCGCATAATTTATTTGTAATTGAAGATACTGCACAGGCCATAGGAGCTAATTACACTTATGCAAATGGTGAAAAAGTAAAGGTTGGTACTATTGGAGATGTTGGAGCCACGTCATTTTTCCCTTCTAAAAATTTAGGATGTTATGGTGATGGAGGCGCCATTTTTACAAATAACGATGCCCTGGCACACACCATTAGAGGTATTGTAAACCACGGTATGTATGAACGCTATCACCACGATGTTGTTGGTGTTAACTCAAGGTTAGATAGTATACAAGCAGCTGTTTTAGATGCTAAATTACCGCTTTTAGATAGTTATAACCAAAGCAGAAGAGCGGCCGCAAATAAATATGATAAAGCTTTTGAGAATATTGAAAATATTGAAACACCGTATAGATACGGAGCAGAAGATAATCATGTGTTTCATCAATATACTTTAAAAGTAAAAGGGGTTGATAGAGATGCTTTGGCTAAACATTTAAACGAAAAAGGCATACCTTGTGGCGTGTATTACCCAATTCCGTTACATAAACAAAAGGCTTATGCAGATGATAGGTATAATGAAAACGACTTTAAAGTAACCAATACGTTGGTAAAACAAGTTATTTCGTTACCCATGCATACGGAATTAGATGATGAACAAATAGAATATATTACTTCAACTGTTATAAAATTTGTAAATGGATAAAATATTAGTTACAGGGGGTTTAGGCTTTATAGGGTCACATACCGTAGTAGAGTTGCAAGAAGCTGGTTACGATGTTGTTATTATTGATGACTTATCAAATTCATCAGAGAAAGTACTAGATGGTATTACAGCTATTACTGGTAAAACACCAGTTTTTGAAAAAATAGACTTAAAAGAAAAATCATTAGTTGAAGCTTTTTTTAAAAAACATAATGATATAAAAGGCGTTATTCATTTTGCGGCTAGTAAAGCAGTAGGAGAGAGTGTTCAGGAACCCTTATTGTATTATGAAAATAACATAAGTACGTTAGTTTATTTATTAAAAGAGTTAAAGCAATTACCCGAAGCTAGTTTTATTTTTAGTTCATCTTGTACTGTTTACGGACAAGCCGATGAATTACCAATTACAGAAAATGCTCCTGTTAAACAAGCAGAATCTCCATATGGAAACACAAAGCAAATAGGAGAAGAAATTATAAGAGATACCTGTAAAGTAGTACCAACTTTAAAAGCTATTGCATTACGTTATTTCAATCCAGTTGGCGCACATGCTTCTACAGAAATTGGAGAACTACCTATTGGCGTACCGCAAAATTTAGTGCCATTTATTACGCAAACTGCTATTGGTTTAAGAGAGCAACTATCGGTTTTTGGTGATGATTACCCAACACCAGACGGAACATGTATAAGAGATTATATTCATGTGGTAGATTTAGCAAAAGCACATGTTGTGGCTTTAGAACGATTGCTTAAAAATAAGAATAAAGACAATTATGAAACTTTTAATTTAGGAACTGGTAAAGGAAGTTCTGTATTAGAAGTAGTAGAAGCTTTTGAGCGTGTTTCTGGTAAAAAACTTAATTATAAAATAGTAGGAAGAAGAGAAGGTGATATCATTTCTGCCTATGCAGATACTACTAAAGCTAATAATGAATTAGGTTGGAAAACAGAATTAACTTTAGATGATGCTATGCTTTCTGCTTGGAAATGGGAACAGAAAGTTAGAAGTAAATAATAAAATAATTTAAATTTTATTAAAAGCTGATTAAATTTCTTTAATCAGCTTTTTTTGTTTTCTTAAAAAAAGTAAAAAATACCAGTATTATCATGCCCGTGCTAACAAATACATCGGCAACATTAAAAATACCAGTTCTAAAAACGCCGCCTAAATCAATATGCCAAAAATCGGTAACACTTCCATACACAAACCGGTCGTAAACATTAGCAATGCCGCCACCAATAATACTAGCAAAAGCAAAAAGCGACCAATTACCTAAACTTTTATCCTTAAAAACATATCTAAGCACAAAACCTAACACTACAACAGGAAGAATAAGTAGTAAAATAATTCTAAGCGTTTCATTTAAATCACTTCCCATACCTAAAAAGGCACCTGTGTTTTCTACGTTATGTAGCGTAAAGTATTTACCAATAATTTCTGATGAAGTTCCAGGTGTTACATTAGCTCTAATCCAAACCTTAGAAATTTGATCAATAGCAATACTAGCAATAATAGTTATGATAATAAATGCTGAACGACGTGATAGTTTCATTATAAGTTACCTTCAAAAGTTGCAGAAGCTGTCTCAGAAGCTCTGTTAATTTTTTTAACTAGCCCTTGTAACACTTTGCCTGGACCTACTTCAGTAAACAACGTAGCACCATCGCTAATCATTTGTTGTACAGACTGTGTCCAGCGTACAGGAGCTGTTAATTGCGATATTAAATTGGTTTTAATAGCATTTTCATCTGTAACGGCATTAGCTGTTACATTTTGATAAATAGGACAGTTTGGTTTGCTAAAGGTTGTATTTTCAATAGCAGCAGCTAATTCTTCGCGTGCGGGTTCCATTAATGGCGAATGAAATGCACCACCAACAGGTAATACTAGAGCTCTTCTAGCACCTTCTTCTTTTAAGGTTTCGCAAGCTTTATTAACCGCCTCTACTTCGCCAGAAATTACTAATTGACCTGGACAATTGTAGTTGGCAGCAACCACAACACCATCAGTAATAGCGCAAACCTTTTCAACTACATCATCATCTAATCCTAAAACCGCAGCCATAGTACTGGGTTGTAATTCGCAAGCTTTTTGCATAGCCATAGCACGTTGCGAAACTAGTTTTAAACCATCTTCAAAATTTAAAGTGCCGTTAGCAACTAAGGCAGAAAATTCACCAAGCGAGTGTCCTGCAACCATATCTGGTTTAAAGCTATCGCCTAAAGTTTTGGCTAAAATTACTGAGTGTAAAAATATAGCAGGTTGTGTTACATTGGTTTGCTTTAAATCTTCAGCAGAACCTTCAAACATAATGTCTGTTATGGCAAAACCTAAAATATCATTAGCTTGTTCAAATAACTCTTGTGCTGTAGCAGAGTTTTCATAAAGGTCTAAGCCCATTCCAGAAAATTGTGCGCCTTGACCAGGAAATATATATGCATTCATTGTAATTCGTTTTTTGGTGTGGCAAAAATACCTAAATTTTTAGTTACTTACTAGATTAATAATTTTTTTGCTATCACCATTATAAGTAATTTCTAAACTTGCGGTTTCACCAAGTGTATTAGTTAGATGCTTTATTTTTATGAAGAAACTACTGTTTGCATCAATTAAAGTAAAATTTACATTAGAATCTACTTTAAAGGCATGCGCATCTTTTCCAATCAATTTAATTGAAGTTATAAAACTACCAGTATTACCACCTTTGTTTTTTATTTTAATTGAAGTTGAGCCCCCCTTAGCAATCTTAACTTTTTTAGGACCTGTTAAATGAGACGCTATTAATTTAGTACCGCTAGGTTTATCTTCATTGTAAACTTCCATATTTAGTTGTCTGCCACCACCTCTTTTAGGAGAACCTGCAGCAATATAAATACCTTTTCCAGAACGGATGGCTTGGGTACCATGTCTGGGATAATGCATAGTTGCTTTTTTAGACCATTTTCCTGTTATAGGGTTGTAAGCTTCAACAATGTTATAAGCGGGTCCTTTTTGCGTGCCTTCGCCACCCATTACTAGTAATTCATTATTAAAAACAGCAATTCCTGGAGCAGCTCGGGGAGTTGGTATGTTTTCTTTTAAAACAGACCATGTTTTGGTGTTAAAATCATAAACATCTACTACGTTTACTAAAGGGGCAAACACACCGCCTTCACCACCAGAATGTCTGCCAGCAACAGCATAAAGCTTATTGTTAATAACAGCAGCACTAAAGTGGTCTCTGGCTTGTGATGCGTTTTCTAAAACTGTCCATGTGTTGGTTTTTGGGTTGTATTCATCAAACCAGTTTACATAACCTCCATCGTGGCCAATAGTATTACCTCCAATTAAATAAAACTTATTATTATAAACCACAAGACCTGCACCGCCACGTCTTCTGTTTTTAGGAATTTCGGGACCTTTTATCCAGCTATCAGTTGGTGGGAAATACAACCATACGTTTTCTTCAGGAATTTCTCTGGGAAAGGTATTGGTTTTAAAAGCGCCAATTATCCAAACAAAACCTTTGTAAAACGTAGCTTGAAAATGGTTAAATTCTTTTGGAGCTAAGTTTTTAGCTTGTGTCCAAGTATTGGTTTTAAAATCGTAGATATCAAGTTTTTGAGCCGATTCTCTACCACCAAACATAATAAACTTATCACCAGCTTGCACAAAAGAACATTCATGACGTGCGGTATAGTTTTCGTCTTCGTTTTTATCAATCCACCAGTCTTTAATTTGAGCGTTTAAAATACAAGAAAAGAAGATAAAACAAAGGCAGAAATATTTCATAACACTATTTTCTTACATACGTTAAAAAAGAAAATTCATGCTCATGTTTTGCATCTTTAGTATGGAAAATGTTACTGGTTTCTTCCCAAATATTGGGGTCTATTTCTGGGAAAAAGGCATCGGCTTCAAAAGACTCATGCACTCTAGTAAGTTCAATTTTATCGGCAATACCTATAGCTTGTTTGTAAATTTGGCCACCACCAATAATAAAAGGTTGAGGGTCTGCCTTAGAGGCTTCAATAGCTGCCTCTAAGCTATTAACTACAATAACCCCTTCGGGGGCTTTATAATTTGGTTGTCTGGTAATTACAACATGTGTTCTGTTAGGCAATGGCTTAGGGAAACTTTCAAACGTTTTTCTACCCATAATAATATGGTGTCCGTTTGTTAGTGTTTTAAAACGTTTTAGGTCATCACTTAAATGCCAAATAAGTTTATTGTCTTTGCCAATAGCGTCATTTTCGGCAGCAGCAACAATAATGGTAATTTCAGAAGTCTTATTTTTAATAGCTAGTTCTTCATTATAAACCTCGGTTTCGGCAATAATAGGCGCTTCTTTTTTTAATTCATTTTTTAGTTTTTCAATTCTAATTTTTTGTTGTGCTACTAATTTTTCTAATTGTTTTTGTTCCCAAGCTTTTCCTAAAAATTTATTGGTTACAAACACATTAAAAGTATGGTATAACAAAAAGAAAAGCCAAATAAAAATGGCAAACACAAACCAGTCTATTTGAAAAAATTGCACACCTTTACCAATACCCAAAACGGTGTTGGCAATAATTAAAAAAATAGCACCTAATAAAAACAGTACAAAGTGCATATATAAACGCTTTTTTTGCTTTATACGTTTTTGTGCATTTTCAATTAATTCTAACTGATCTTTATCTATTTGAGGTATATTTTTCTTTTTTCCAAACATGCATTTATATTAAGTTTTGTAAAGTTAAAGATTTTTAACGGATGTTTATATATCACGATTTTTAAGTAGCAATTTCCCGAAAACGATTTAGCTTAAAACCCTCTGATAATCAGTAAAAAAGCCTATTTTAAAGGTTGTTAAAATCATATTTTTTTATTTGTTTTTTTTCTATTCATTAAAATATTGTTAATATATATTACCAAATTGATAATTCTTGGTGTTTTGTACATGTAGATACAAACATGTAGGAATTTGTTTTATAAATTTGTGTCATAAAACAACACACAAAAAATTAAATTTATGGCTATTAAAAAACAATTCTTAAAAAGTAAGCCAGTATGTAAGGTTACTTTTTCTATTGAAGCGGAAGATGCAAAAAAAGTTTCTGTTATAGGAAGCTTTAACGATTGGAATGCTAAAAAGGCACCTCTTAAAAAATTAAAAAACGGCACCTTTAAAGGTACGGTTGATTTAGATGTAGATAACTCTTATGAGTTTAAATATTTAGTAGATGGCGAGTATGTAAACGACTCAGAAGCAGATTCTTATGTTTGGAATGACTTTGCAGGATCAGAAAACAGTGTTGTAACAGTATAAGTAAACATATATAAAAAACTAAAGCGCTTTCATGTTTTGAGAGCGCTTTTTTTATGCCTTATTTTTAGTAAAAAATTAATTGGGGCGTTCCCCAGTAGGGTCGGGCTTTCGGCAGTCGCTCCCTCCTTAGGTCGGGGAGCTTCAACAAATGCCTCAATCCCTAACGCCTTAAAAGTATTATCCAAATTATGACACGTATTGACTGCTTTTGACATCTATTGACATGTTTTGACATCTATTGACATCAATTGACTACTATTGACACCAATTGACTACTATTGACCTATTTTTAGCAAATTTTAGGGGTTTTGCTCGAGTTTTGTTCGAGGATTGTTCGTCTCAGCTAGGGGTTTATTTTTTTAAAATCGATTTTTGAGGGAGAAAGATGGGAGAAAACTACTCCCTAGTCATTGCGAACCTTTCGACGGGGCTCAAGACAAGCTGTAGTGAAGCAATCTCTAAGTCATTTAGGCTATGTATTAATGAGACTGCTTCGTCGTACCTCCTCGCAGTGACGGAAAGGTATTCGTCATTACAAGCGCAGTGAAGCAATCTCTCGGCTAATGAATGAAGAGACTGCTTCGTCGTGCCTCCTCGTAATATCGGTATGGGTTTATTTCCTTATTCACATGTCGTTATTGCTAGTATCTCCACAATTTAAAAGTTTTATAAAAATTTATTACCTTAATGCATCAAAAAAAATAAGGTTATGAAAGTAGATTTAAAACAACAATTACTAAAACACCGAAACAAACACCTTACCGAAGCCCATATTTTAAACCAAGTGCAAGCTATTTTAAACCAAGATGCACAACACGAAGCCAAAATAAACAAAGCCCTAGCAAACGGAACTACAGGAAATAATAACCAGTTTAATGTAGATTTGTTAGAAACCGACCGGATATTTCATATCAGCCATATTCAATTTATTTGTATTACCTACCGTTTACGGTTTTTAAATAGTAATTTGTTTAAAGCCAACATTCCGCAAGAAGCTATAAACCAAATAAAACAATTAGAAAAAGCACATAAAACCACACTTTCTGGTTTTAAAATAATGGCCCCTAGTAAACTATTTAAACTAGAAAATTATGACGACCCATTACTGTTTGCGCCCATAGGTAACGGTTATTATTACCTGATACACAAATGGGGGAATGATTTAAGCGTATGGCGCAAATGGCTCATGTACCCCTTTAGAAACCTTGATACCATTATTGTTAGTGCTGTAGTAGCAGCTATTTTAATAGCGCTTAGTTTTCCAGAAAGCTACTACCACCCTAAATACAAAACCACTCAGTTTATATTTTTATGCTTTTTTATGTTTAAAACTATAGGCTTTTGCCTCATCTTTTTTGGTGTAAGCAAAGGCAAAAACTTTAACTCAGCTATTTGGAATAGCGGGTTTAGGGAGGGGTAGGTTAGTCTGGATTAGATTTATTTTTAATATTTGGAGGTAAGTATTGAGTTGGTTTAGCCAGAAGTAAGATTACTATTATAGTTGAAGAATAATAGTATAACTTTAATTAATATGTGTTTTAATTAAGTCACGTGCAAAGTCAATAAATAGTTTATAAGCCTTCGTAAATGAATATTTATCATCAGAATGTTTTATTGCTATGTTTCTTTTTACCATAGTCGAACCAACTAATCTTTTGATGCTTTCTCCATCATTTAATTGTTTGTTCGCTTTTACTACATCTGTCCAAGTACTGTTTTTTATGTATTCTACTATCTCGTCAATATGGAAGTCTGAAAAGCCTAGTTCATCCATAAAGTTTTTCCCATCCTTGTCTAATTCGTAGCATAGAATCGAGAAGAAGATGCTGATATCTCGAGAAGTGTTCTCGTTTGTTTCATCTGAAATCAGATAATAAAACTCTTGCGTGTTTTTAAGTTCAAATCCAAATGATTTGTCAAAAAACTCAACATAGAAATTTTGATTTTCCTTTAGAATATCAAAATATGGCTCATCAATTGTGATAAATCTGCCATCCATTAAAGATGTCACTATTTGCTTATGTTTATTCGGATACATTCTCTTTTTTGCTGATTTTTAGTTTGGGCATAATAAATTCTCCTTGTTTTGTTTTCAAAGAAATATTCTCCCCTTCCTTATCTTGTTCAATATCGTATTCTTCTTCAAATATTAGACTTGTTACCATAAAGTAGTCGTCAATATTAAAATCTTTCTTTTCATTTTCAATTGCGTTTTTACACCAAGAGAAGAAGTCAGTTATAGGAAGCTTTGAGTTTAGTTGAGATTTGTACTCATTTTTATTGAATATCCATTGCTCAATATCGTTGGCTTCTTCTTCAACAAAAACATCTTCTTCATTTTTAAATTGCTCAAAATACTCTTTTGTGTTTTCGTAGATATACGGATTGTATAGATTATCTCTGGAAGTACTGAATATTTTTGGCGGCTTTATTCCTTTGTAACAATTCATATTTGTCAGATACAAATGAAACCCAAGTAAATATTCACTTTCTGTTCTAATTCTGTCCAATAATGGCAAAAGTTCGTTGCTTAAGATTGTCGATTGTTGACTGATGTCCTTAACGACTTGTCGTAAAAGATTGTAGAGTTTTTCAAATTGTCTTCTGATACTTTCGTCTGAATAATCAAATCGTTTGTTGTTAGAAAATTGAGAAATTGCAAGTAATTCGTTATAAATCGATTGCGAGTGATTGATATCCAAAATTGTATTCAAGGGAATAATATAGTAATCAATTAAATATCTGGCAGTTTGTACTTTTTCTTGATATTCAATTTTTCGAGTATTGGCTTTTAACTCTCTTGATTCATTTAGAAGGCTAATTGTATTGTTAGTTACGGCAGTTCTGAACTTTTTGATTTCATTGGATAACGCTTCAATTCTGTCCAACAAAATGTTTTTGTCTTGATTGATACCTTCTTTAATATTCAAAAACAAGGTTCTTATAGATTGACCAAATTTTTCAATTTCTTCAGGAAGCAAAGGTTTAAATTGTTGCAGAACAAACTCAAATAGAACAAAATAGGGTTCGTTAATCACAAAGTCATCATTCTGTTCAACGAGTATTTTGTGCTCAAAAAGTTGGGATTCTATATCGCTTCCAAATTCATCAAGTGTTTCAGCCACTTGGCTTTTCAAGATGATTTCATTCTTAACTTGAATGTCGAAGAGTTGTCGTAGCAAGTCAAAATGAGTTGCCAAAAATTGTACTATGCTCTTTGGTTCTGATTTAAACATTGATGAGCGTTTCTTGTTCTAAAAATCTATTAGTTCGGGCGACTTGTTCCCTAATTTTTACGACTGTTGAATCATTTGATGTCTTAACAGCCTTACTCATTTTTGCTTTGTTTCCTTTTAAAGATGCCGAATGCTTTTTAAAGAGTTCACTGTAATTATTTGGCAAATACAATTCTGCATTTCCAAACACTTCTTTGATTCTTAAATATTCGTCAAGTCCATTAAAGTCATAGTCAACAAAAACCAAAACTTCCTTTGCTTTAATCATTGAAATAGATTCTTTGCCTATTCGTCCGTATCTGTGTATAAATAGAAATTCGTTGCCCAATAATTTTTCCGCATTCAAAAAGGTTTCCAAATTCTCGACAAAACATATTTTATCAGCTATGACGGAAATAGGAATTACAGAGAACAATCCAAAATCACGAGTTTGCTTTTCTAAATCAATTATCTGCTCATTGATTTGATAAGTAGAAAATCCCCTAAACAAAAATATTGGACTGCTATCAACCTTTGTCGCCTTTGAATTTCTGTATTTTTTGATGTTTCCTGATTTGCTTTTAGAAACGTCTTGCTCCGGAAATGTTGAGTTGAAAAATTTTTCAAATTCGATCTCCTTGGAAACATCAATTTTAAATCCTCTCCCAAATTTTGAAGATTTAAGAATTTCGGCTTGTAACAAATTTTGAAACATATTGGATTGCAAAACACTTTTCGGAATGGCCGATTTTGCAACACTTTTGTTTTGAAGCAATAATTGATATGTTTTGAAATCTACTTCTTTCATCACGCTTCAACGGGTTTTCTGAAGATAACATTTCCATTTTTCTCACTCACCACTATTTTTCCTTGGCTTCTCCTCACCAAATAGTATTTGTCAAAACCGTCATAAGGATGCAATGGTGCGGCTGAAATCGGTATGAAGTTATGTTCTTTACAGAAGTTCAAAATTTCAATTCTATTTGCCTCGTCAATGGTTCCGATTTCATCCACAAATATCACAATCTTGTTTTCATCATCTTTCACAACGATTTGATTGATGATTGACATAATCAGAACCAAACGTATCATTTTGTCTGTACCGTCCGATTCGATTTGGTTTTTTAGGTCCACGACTTTATGTTGCCCTTTTTTATGCAGATGAAGTTTAATATCAAACAAATCATTGAATGAAATTGTGGTTTGACTATCCAAATATTTGTTGAGCGTATTTAGGTTTTCAGATTGGTCTTCAAAAATCAGTTCAGATGTTAAATCCCTGATTTGGATGATTTTGTTTAAATCCTTGATGAGTTTTTCATTCTCAATGATTTCTATTTTCAACGTATCGATATCCGAAATTTTTATCTTCCGAATTTTTGAATTGAACTGATTGGTTATATAAGAGTTGAACTCTTCAAATCTTGAATATAGCGTGCGACAAGGATTTGCAAATTGGGTGGAAATATTTTTTAACAAGCCATCAATAGCTTTTTGTTTATCGTCTAATGTGACCAATTCCAAATCAACGTGTTTTATAAAATCGGTTTCACTAGCAAAAGAAGTTTCTGTTTTGGATTTTAGCTTTTCAAAGAGACTATCTTTTTTATATTTGATGTCTTTTCTTTCCTCAAAGTTTCGTTTAAGATTTTTATAGATATTATCTAAAGAATCGGTGGTCTGATATTCTTTGGGTATTATACCGAGTTGCTCAAGTTCAACTTTCCAATCTTGAATTTCTTTTATTCTATTCTCTTTATTTATAATCTCTTTATCCGCTTGCCTTATCGCTTCTTCTAACTTTCTTATTTCTTCTTCGAGCAGTTTTATTTCTTTAGTTGATTGCTCTTTTTGTTTGAGTAAATTTTCAAATTCCAACTTTATGGATTCAAGTTCCTTCTCAAAGTTTGGAAGCTGTTTTAGCTTTTCAATTTTATCGGTTACACCCTTGATTTTCTTCTTTATTTCTTCTAAATCCTTTTGATGTTTCTCTAAATCCTTGGCTATAGGAAGTAGTTTTTCATTAAGGCTTTTTTCCTTTTCAAATTCCTTAATTTGTTGCTTTAAATCTTCAATGGATTCTATTGGCTTTCCTTTCAAACCATTCGGCAGCTTTATAACACCATCAAAGAGTTTCATCAAGTTTTCCGTTTTTGAAATTTTATCGGAAATGTGGTCGGACGATAGACTTGAAATATCAGTAGACAAAATTCTATTTAAAAGTTCCTTGTTGTCTTGATTATCTGAAATTTGATGAATCAATTGACTAGAATAGCTTTCTACTTGATATGTGATTTTTTGAATTTGAGTTTTGGCTTTCTCAATTTTGCTCTCAATGTCTTTACTGCTTAAATTTTGGTTCTCGATTTGGGTTAGTTGACTTTCTATATCCTTTCTTTCTTTATCCAAGTTTTGAAAGGATTGCTCCAAAAACTGTAAACTCTCAAACGACTTGATTTCTTTTACCAATTTATCTTTTTGGTCAATATCCTTCTGCTTTTGTTTCAATTGGGTTTCAATTTTACCCAATTCTTGGTTTAGTCGGTCTTTTTTCGGGTTGAGCGTTTCATTTAAATGGGTTCTATCTTTGTCTCTTTTAATTTTCATTTTTGAAACAGAAGTTGCCAATTCTGAATAAAGTGATGAATATTGATGGTCAAAAGCAAATATCAACTCTGAAAGTATCGTACTTTTTCCTGCATACTGATTTACCAATTCTTTGAAGTCATTAAAGCTACGTTGGATACTTTTGATAACTTTTATATCCCGATTGTGCTTTAATAAGGTTTGTATGTCCTTTTGGTTTTTCTTTGAAAATGAAACGCTTTCGTTTTCCTTATTATCTGCAATTATCAATGACTCTTTTAGCGAGTTGTTGTTTATAAGCTTTGAATTTATCAGGTACTTATAGATTTTGGAAAAATTGTTGCTAATTCCTCGTCCGTCTTGGTTTATATTTTGGTTTAACCAAACTACCGCATTGTTTCGTTTGCCTTTCTGATAGATAAAGTTGAAAACTTCTCTACGGTTTGGAAATTTGTTGTGCTCAATTCCATTAGTGGCAAATTCGGAAAGTAATGAGTCAAACTTTTTTAGTTTTTGGCCGTTTGCAGTGTCGGTAAAATAGAGTTTTTCTTTATATTCACTATCAATTTTATAATAGTCGAGATTACCTTCGGCATTTCTTTTGACCAAAATAGAGTAGTAGCGATTTTTGAAAATCTCAAAGACAATATAACTTGAATTTATAGAAGGAAAATAATGGTTGAATGTGGTTTTGTCTCCTGTTCGATTTCCGCTAAAAGTCATTTCTCTTCCATCAATTATAAATAGAAAGTTTAGAGCGTAAATCAATGTGCTTTTTCCGATGTTGTTTGGTCCTACAATTTGAAGAGAATTACAATTGTCAAGTTCTATATCTGCTTTTGAGTATATATCAGAATTCAGTATTATGAGTCTTTTTAACATTGGATTTTTAAAATAGTTCTCAGTGATAAATGGAAAATTATATTATTTTACAACCATTTGCATTTTTAAGGGTTGTTAATATTTTAACATCAATGATGTATAACCAATTTTATACCCTAAATCAAGCGAATTTATATAGTTTTTCCGACAAAATCAAGAAGAAGCACTATTTTAAACCCTCAAACCTAAACCGCCACAACCCCTTTAATATGCGGATGTGGGTTGTAGTCTACTAAGGTGAAATCTTCAAATTTAAAATCGAAAATATCTTTAATTTCTGGGTTTAAAATCATTTTTGGTAGTGGTCTTGGGTCGCGCGAGAGTTGTAACTCTAACTGTTCAAAGTGGTTGCTGTAAATATGCGCATCGCCAAAGGTGTGTATAAATTCTCCAGCTTCGTAACCACATACCTGTGCCATCATCATGGTGAATAGGGCATAAGAAGCAATATTAAAGGGGACACCTAAAAAGATATCGGCACTACGTTGGTATAGCTGACAAGACAGTTTACCATTAGCTACATAAAACTGGAAAAACGCATGACAAGGAGGTAAGGCGGCTTTACCGTTGGCTACATTTTCGGCAAAACTTTTGCTAGTATCTGGTAACACCGAAGGGTTCCACGCCGAAACTAACATTCTGCGGCTATTGGGGTTGTTTTTTAGGGTGTCTATCACCTCTTTTATTTGGTCTATTTCATCACTGTTCCAGTTGCGCCACTGGTGTCCGTAAACAGGACCAAGATCGCCATTGTCATCGGCCCATTCATTCCAGATTCTAACACCGTTTTCGGTTAGATAATTAATGTTGGTATCGCCTTTTAAAAACCAAAGCAACTCATAAATAATAGATTTTAAATGCAGTTTTTTGGTGGTTACCATAGGGAAACCTTCGCTTAAATCAAATCGCATTTGATACCCAAATACACTTTTTGTTCCTGTTCCTGTGCGGTCTCCTTTTTCATTGCCATTCTCTAAAACGTGCTTTACTAAGTCGTGGTATTGTTTCATTTCGATTTAATTTTTTGCGGAATTAAAAATATAAAAAAGCCTAAAAAATTATGCTTAAACACAAAGATGTTATAAGAAAGTTATTAACTAAAAACAGAGGAATTGATTAATGGGTAATGTGTTGTGTTGTTTTTTAACCAATAATCATACCTGCAATAGTAGCAGAAAGTAAAGAGGCTATGGTGCCACCAATTAAGGCTTTTAAACCAAACTCTGATAAGGTTTTACGTTGCCCTGGAGCTAATGAACCAATACCACCAATTTGAATACCTATTGAAGCAAAATTAGCAAATCCGCAAAGCATATAAGTAGCCATAATAACCGATTTTTCGTTGGCAAGATGTAGTACATTACCAATATCTTTTAGTTCTGCTAGTTGTATATAGCCTATAAATTCACTGGCAACCAGTTTAACACCTAATAATTGCCCCATAAGTGCTATGTCTTCAGAGGCAACACCTATAAGCCACATTAAAGGCGCAAATAAATAGCCTAATAAAAACTCTAACGAAAAGCTTTCATAAACGGTATTGCTTGCTATCCAAGAGTTCAGCGTTGTTACTTCGCCAACCCAACCTAAAATACCATTAAACATGGCTATAAATGCTAAAAATACTAATAACATGGCACCTACATTTACGGCTAGTTTTAAACCTTCGGTAGTTCCGTTGGCAATGGCATCAAGTATGTTAGAGCCAATATTATCTTGGGTTACTTTTATTTCAGAATCTATTGTTTCGGTTTGCGGATAAAGCATTTTAGAAATTACTACAGCGCCTGGGGCAGCCATTACAGATGCTGCTAGTAAATGTTTTGCGTAAAAAATTTCCATAACAGGGTCTCCGGCTCCAAGAAACTTAATATAAGCAGCAAGTACGCCACCAGCTACGGTTGCCATACCTCCAATCATTACTAAAAGAATCTCAGAACGATTCATTTTTTCTAAATAGGCTTTTATCATTAATGGCGATTCGGTTTGTCCTAAAAAGATATTACCAGCAACACTTAAGCTTTCTGCACCAGATATTTGTAATAGTTTGGTTAATAACCAAGCAAGTCCTTTAACTATTTTTTGAATGATTCCTAAGTAAAATAATACCGACGTTAAGGCAGAAAAGAATATTATGGTTGGTAGAATGGTTACCGCAAAATTAACCAATGCATTTTCAAGTTGATTAGTGACGAATGAGTTAAAAAGAAACTCGGTTCCAGCCATTGTAAAGTTTAAAATGCTTACAAAAATGCCACCTACCCACTCAAATATAGCTTGAATAAAAGGTACTTTTAACACACCTATGGCTAAAAATAATTGTGCTGCTAGCCCCAACCCAACGGTTCTCCAGTTTATAGATTTTCTGCTTTTACTAAGTAAAAACGAGATAATGAGTAAGACTAACATTCCTAGAACACCACGCCATAAGCTATTAAAAGAAAATCCTTTACTTGGATTTATTGGGGGGTTTGTTACTTGAGCGTCTGTTGTTGTCTCAACAGAGTGGTCTGTTAAGGTAGTATTAGATGTAGTGTCAACGTTAATTTTCTGAGCATCAATAGTAGTTTCTTGGGGCGGCGTTTTTTCTGTTTCTTGAGCAAATATTGGAGTTGTAAAAACTAATGAGATAGCTAAAAAAATCAGAAAAAGTTGATGCTTCATAATGGGTGTTTATTGTCGTTTGGAAATTTCATCTCTAATGTGTGCCGCCTTTTCGTAGTCTTCATTTGCTACAGCTTCATCAAGCATGTTTTGAAGTTCTTGTATGGTTTTACCCTGATAGTTTTCGCGTTGTGCACTAGGTTCCATTTCGTTTGCTAGTAAATCATCAACTAAAATACTATCTTCTTTAGGCTTGTCTTCTTCATCTTTAGCAGGATTTACTTTTAGGTAAATACCGGCTTTATCAAGTATGTTTTTATAGGTGAAAATAGGCGCATCAAAGCGAAGCGCTAAGGCAATAGCATCACTAGTTCTGGCATCAATTATTTCTTCAATTTTATCGCGTTCGCAAATTAAACTAGAATAAAAAACACCATCTACCAATTTATGGATGATGACTTGTTTAACTACAATGTCAAATCTATCGGCAAAATTTTTAAATAAATCGTGAGTTAAGGGTCTTGGAGGTCTAATTTCCTTTTCTAAAGCAATGGCTATAGATTGTGCTTCAAAAGCGCCAATAACTATAGGGAGTTTTCTATCTCCTTCTACTTCGTTTAATATCAATGCATAAGCGCCATTTTGGGTTTGGCTATATGAAATCCCCTTAATATTTAATCTAACTAAACTCATAATTTATGAAAAGACAAAGAACTGTTTAAATTCGGAATTTACCAACTGCCTAAGGCAGATTTAATATAATTGTGCCAAATTAACCAGTTCTTTGAAAATACAAGTTATAAAAAAAATTATTGATTTGCTTTAAAAGCTTTTAATTTTTCTATGAGTTCTGGAACCACAGTAAAAGCATCACCCACTACACCGTAATCTGCTGCTTTAAAGAAAGGAGCTTCGGGGTCGGTATTAATTACTAATTTTACTTTAGAGGCATTTACACCTGCCAAATGTTGTATAGCACCAGATATACCAATAGCAATGTAAAGGTTAGAGGCTACGGGTTTACCAGTTTGCCCTACGTGCTCTCCATGAGGTCTCCAGCCTAAATCTGATACGGGTTTAGAGCATGCTGTTGCAGCTCCAAGTACATCGGCTAATTCTTCAATCATGCCCCAATTTTCTGGTCCTTTTAAACCGCGCCCGCCAGATACAACAATATCGGCATCGGCAATGGTTACTTTATCGGTTACTTTATCAACCGATTGTACTTTTACATCAGATTCTAGAATTGAAGGCGAAAAATCTTCCGCAGAAGCCTCGCCACTAGTTTCTACCAACCCAAAAGCATTGCTAGAAACGCCAATAATTTTTACTTCGGTATTAATTTGCGATACTTCAAAAGCTTTGTTGGTAAAAGCATTTCGTTTTACTGTAAATGGCGATGTGCTGCTAGGAGCTTCAATAACATTGGAAGCATAACCCGCATTAAGGTTCACTGCTAAAAGCGGTGCTATGTATTTACTGTCTGCACTTGAGCTTAAAATAACCACTTGCGAACTTTCTTTTTCTGCTGCTTGTTTTATAACATCGGCATATATTTTGGCGTTAAACGCTTGTAAGGCCTCGTTTGAAATGTTTAAAACTTTATCAACACCATATTTTGCAAGTTCTGATGTGTTATTGGTATTTATAGTTACCGCTGTAACTGATGTTCCTAGTTTATCGGCAACTGCTTTGGCATAAGATGCTACTTCTAAAGCGCCTTTTTTTAATGTGCCTTGATCTGATTCTGTATATACTAAAACTGACATGTCTTTCTTTTAAAAATTGATTAAATCACCTTAGCTTCGTTATGAAGTAAGTTAATTAACTCATCTAAGTTATCTTCTGAAACTAATTTAACCGCACCTTTAGGGGCTGGTTTTTCAAACTTAACCGATGTGGTTTC
This sequence comes from Seonamhaeicola sp. S2-3, assembly GCF_001971785.1. Lineage (NCBI taxonomy): Bacteria > Pseudomonadati > Bacteroidota > Flavobacteriia > Flavobacteriales > Flavobacteriaceae > Seonamhaeicola > Seonamhaeicola sp. S2-3. Next base: position 1,913,679 of record NZ_CP019389.1, read on the forward strand.
GGGGTTAGACTCAACAGGTTCTGCCACTGTTAAAGGTTTTTTACGCGCCATCATAATGCCACGCATATTGGGGATGCGTAAATCACTTTCTTCTACCAAACCTTTTTGACCGCCAATAACAAGCGGTAATGTGGCAGAAATGGTTTCTTTACCACCATCTATTTCTCTGGTAGCAGTAGTTGTAGTACCTTCAACTTCTAAACCAATGCAATTGTTTACAAAATTGGCGTTAATTAATCCAGCAATCATGCCAGGAACCATACCTCCGTTATAATCAATAGATTCTCTTCCGGCAATAATTAAATCAAAGTTACCATCAGTAGCTACTTTAGCTAATTGTTTTGCTACTGTAAAGCCGTCTGTTGCTTCTGTATTTACACGTATGGCAGCATCAGCACCAATAGCTAATGCTTTTCGTAATGTAGGTTCAGTTTCAGGGCCTCCAACGTTTACAACGGTAATGTTGGCGCCTTGTTTTTCTTTAAACCACATGGCTCGGGTTAAACCAAATTCATCATTTGGATTGATAACAAATTGTACGCCGTTAGTGTCAAATTTGGTGTCACCATCAGTAAAATTTATCTTCGAGGTGGTATCTGGAACATGGCTAATACACACTAATATCTTCATAATCTCTAGGTTTAGATGGAAAATTTTTAACGGCTACGAAGGTAATTATTTTATTTTGAAAAAGTACTATGCATGCATAATAAATTTTAAACAATTCTTATTTCAGCTTAACGCTTTTATTGTTATTTTTGCTTTCTCAATAAAATAATTTTAATGAAGACAATTCAATTTAGAGAGGCTGTTTGTGAAGCTATGAGCGAAGAAATGCGCAGAGACGAAAGTGTGTATTTAATGGGTGAAGAAGTAGCAGAATATAACGGTGCCTACAAAGCATCAAAAGGGATGTTAGATGAATTTGGGCCAAAGCGTGTTATTGATACACCAATTGCAGAACTTGGTTTTGCAGGTATAGCAGTGGGGTCTACTATGACAGGGAATAGACCAATTGTTGAATACATGACCTTTAATTTCTCGTTGGTTGGAATTGATCAAATTATAAACAACGCAGCAAAAATAAGACAAATGTCTGGAGGACAGTTTAAATGTCCTATTGTGTTCCGTGGTCCAACTGCTTCTGCGGGTCAGTTAGGTGCTACGCACTCGCAAGCTTTTGAAAATTGGTTTGCTAACACACCAGGTCTAAAAGTGGTGGTGCCATCAAATCCAGCCGATGCGAAAGGATTATTAAAATCTGCTATCCGTGATGACGATCCTGTTATTTTTATGGAAAGTGAGCAAATGTATGGTGATAAAGGTGAAGTGCCAGAAGGTGAGTACTTAATACCAATTGGTGTAGCCGATATTAAAAGAAAGGGAGATGATGTAACCATTGTATCTTTTGGTAAAATTATTAAAGAAGCTTATAAAGCTGCTGATGAATTACAGAAAGAAGGTATTTCTTGTGAGATTATCGATTTACGTACAGTGCGCCCAATGGACAGAAAAACTATTATAGAGTCTGTTAAAAAAACAAACCGATTAGTAGTTTTAGAAGAAGCATGGCCTTTTGGTAGTGTTGCTACAGAAATTACATATTCTGTTCAAGCAGAAGCATTTGATTATTTAGATGCACCAATTGTTAAGTTAAATACCGCAGATACGCCAGCTCCGTATTCTCCAGTATTGTTAAAAGAATGGTTACCAAATCATGAAGATGTTATTAAAGCAGTAAAGAAAGTATTATACCAATAAAATAATTCTTTTTACGTTATATAAACTTCATTAGTAATTATTGCTGATGAAGTTTTTTGTATTATGAATATAAGATTACTCAGTTTACTATTTTTTTTCGTTTCCTTCACAGCACTTTCTCAAACAAAAGTTAGTGGCTATGTGTTTGATGAATATAATGAGCCTGTTTCTTTTGCTAATGTAATTTTTCAAGGGTCTACTATTGGTACAACTACCAATGAAAATGGGAAATTCTATTTAGAATCTGATGAAACTTGGGAGGCACTTACCATTTCTTTTATAGGTTATGAAACCCTTATTATTCCTCTTGAAAAAAAAGTAAATTACAATTTAAAATTTATTCTAAAAGAAGAAGCAGCCCAATTAGATGCGGTTGTTTTAATGACTGGGAAACAACCTAAAAAAAACAATCCTGCAATTGATATACTTAGAAAAATTTGGGAGCACAAACGTGATAACGGATTAAATCGTTTTAATCAATACCAATACGATAAATACGAAAAAGTAGAGTTCGATATTAATACCATAGATAGTGCTTTAATAAAAAGTAAGCTCTTTAAAGGGATGGAGTTTGTGTTTAATGAAGTAGATACCTCACGCGTTACTGGTAAAACCTACCTCCCAATGTTTATTAATGAGGCGGTTTCTAGCGTTTATGGCGATAATACTTTAAACAAAGAAAAAGAAGTACTCAAAGGAAATAAAAACTCTGGATTTAGCGATAACCAAGTAATTATAGACTTTGTAGATGATTTGTACTCAGATTTCAATGTGTACGATAATTATTTAAAGTTTTTTGATAAAAGCTTTGTGAGCCCCTTATCCAGAACCGGAATTAACACCTATAATTACGTGTTAACCGATAGTGCTTACATTGATAATAAATGGTGTTTCAATATTGTGTATTATCCGCGTCGTAAAAATGAATTGACTTTTAAAGGCGATTTTTGGGTAGCAGATACCACTTATGCGGTTAAAGAAATTAATCTACAAGCTTCTAAAAGTGCTAATATAAACTGGGTAAAAGAAATTTATATAGAACAAGAGTTTGAAGTACTAAATGATTCCATTTTCTTGGTAAAACGAGATTATATGCTAAGTGATTTTGCCTTTAATAAAAAGGAACAATCAAGAGGTATCTATGGAAAGCGAACCACTCTGTACGATAATTACAAATTTGATATTCCAAAGGATAAAAAATTCTACGACAAAGAAGTCTATAATTATAGTGAAGATGTTTTTGATAGAGACGATGAATTTTGGGAAAAGAATAGATTAGAAGCCTTAAATAAAGACGAAAAAGGGGTGTATAAAATGTTAGACACCTTAAAAACCGTTAAAAAATTTAAACGCTTGTATAATCTGGGAAGTATTTTGGCATCGGGCTACATTGAGTTTAATACATTGCCTTTAGACTATGGACCTATTTTTTCAACCTTTGGGTTTAATGATGTTGAAGGTTTACGTTTAAGAACTGGTGGTAGAACTTATTTTGGAAGAAATGACTTATGGCGATTGGAAGGCTTTTTAGCTTACGGTTTTAGAGATGACAAATTTAAATACGGTATTTCAGGAAAATGGTTGTTAGATAAAAAGAGCCGACTGATAATTTCTGGAGGAAACCGTAGAGATGTAGAACAAATAGGCGCTAGTTTAACCACTTCTACCGATGTTTTAGGTAGAAGTTTAGCCTCATCGGCAGTTATAGGAACGGGGTCTAATGACAAATTAACAACCATTAATCTTAGTAGTTTTGCTATTGAAGCAGAACCTTTTAGGAATTTGGTGCTACGTTTAGGAGGAAATTACCGTACACTAGAGTCGGCGTCGCCAACTTTTAGTTTAGACTACAATACTCCAGATGGGGTAGAATCTGAAATAAAGCAGTATGAAACCACGTTTTCAGTAGCTTATTTTCCAGGTAGAAAAATGACAGGGTTTGGAGTTGAACGCAGGCCTGCTAACGATGATTTTGCACGTTTATTTGCTCAAATTAGTCGTGGCGATAAAGGTATGTTTAATAGCGATTTTAATTATACTAAAGTACAATTGTCATATTTACAACCGTGGCAATTGGGTGGTTTTGGTAGGTTAACGTCATCTATAGAAGTTGGTAAAACTTATGGCGAAGTGCCTTTAGGGTTATTAAATGTTATTCCAGGTAACCAAACGTATTTTTCTATTTATAATACCTTTTCGCAATTAGATTTCTATGAGTTTGTATCAGATCAGTACGCTTCTTTTCATTTAGAGCATAATTTTAACGGACGCCTACTCTCTCGTATTCCGTTTTTAAGAAAGCTTAATTTGCGTGAAATTATTAGCGTTAGAGGGGTTATGGGAAGCATATCAGATGAAAATATAGCACTAAGTAATGTTCCTAGTAATCCTGCTAATTTAGAATTAGAAGCACCTCATAACGAACCGTATTACGAATACAGTTTGGGTATAGGAAACATTTTTAAAGTGTTTAGAATAGACTTTAATTTCCGTGGAAATTATAAAGACCAAACCTTATATCCTAACGCCAGAAAATTTGGGGTAACAGGAAGTTTTGGGTTTTATTTTTAAGGAATTATTTTATGAATCGAATTTGTAAGTTTAATTTAAAATATAATTGTCTGTTTTCTTTGTAGATTTCTCCAAAACCGTGACGGGAAGAACTAGCAGTGTCTAGTTTTGTATTATTTAGTAAGTAATCTTCAAATTCATTTCTGTTGTAAATGTGATAACATAACACGTCTCCATTTTCTTTTACAATTAAATATCCGCCTGTAGCGTCATATTTTCCTGTCCAAACTTTAGAAGGCATCATTCCAAGTGCAACGTCTGTAAGGAAACGTTTTATTTTGTACTCGTAGAACTTGTGTTCGTTTTGAATATCAAAATTTAATGGATTCTTTTCTGTAGTCAGGTTGACTAAATCTGTTAAATGTGAAAATTCTGTTGAATAGAAATCAAAAACGATTTTTGACAAAATTTGAGGAAGTAAACTGTCAATTAGAATTAGGTTATTTGAAAATATAGGTTTTTGAGCTTTGTAAAAATCTAAAGAGCAATTGTTTTGTAAAATGGCTTTAACTCGACCTTTTACGTCTGAGGATTCTTTGTTTCCTCTTCTTACAATTAAGGAATTTATCCTACTGATTTCTTGCGGTTTTAATGAACCATTTATTTTATAAATAAAGTTTGTTGTTCTACCAGCATTTAGTAGAGTGGAAGGACTGCCAAGTTGAGATTTTATGCTAAAACCTAAAGTTGGTTGTTGATTAGTTCTTTGGTCGTGAACAACAATTGTGATATCCGTTTTTGCAGAAGAGCTTGCTTTTAATGAAAAGCAGTTTATAGATTGCATAAAATCCTCAATTTCTGGAATAGAAAAAGTTCTTTCTTTGTTTTTCTTGATTGCATTTAAGAGAAAAAGAGCTTTGTCTTTAAATTCTGAAATTGGGATTTTCAAAATTTCCTCATTACCTGAAATTAAAATAATCTCATCTTGTATAGAGTACTCAAAATTACCATTGTTTTCGCTACGAAGTATTTTTATGATTGGATAAACTAAACCTTCTAACTTTTCAATGTCTTTGTTACCAAGAAATAATTGTTTGTCGCCTAATAATTTGAAAAGCGCATAAATTTCGCTCCATTCTCCTTTGTTACCAGTAATCATTTGCAGTTTAGTTTTTCTATAATTTTTTCTGCTGTAGCTTGAATTGCAGGGACTGCAACAGAATTTCCAAATTGTTTATATGCTTGGGCATCTGAAACTACTATTTTAAAATTATCAGGAAAACCTTGTAATCTTGCCCATTCACGTGGTGTCATTTTTCTAATTCCTTCACGATTTACTTCTCCAGAAATGTTAGTTACAGGTTTGAAGTTAGTTAACCTGTAATCTTTAACTAAATTTCTTTCTCTTCCCATTCCTCCACAAACAACAGCATTGGCAGTTCCGTCATTTGGTATGATTTCATAGCCAAATCCATTTCCTTTACTCTCGTGTCTTGCTTTATGTTTTCTTAAAGTGTCTATGTAAGTTGTGGAAAGATAATACTTAACTGAAACTTCATTTTCTTCTAAAATATCTTCTAAAACTGCTTTTTTGTTAACAGGTTTAGGGTATTTAAAGTCGGTAATTCCAGTATCTTTATGAAAACCAACAATAAAAATTCGCTCACGATTTTGTGGTACACCAAACTCTTTGGCGTTTATAATTTGTGGTTCAGGTACATAGTAACCCAAATCTTCACGAAGTACATTTAAAATTGTCGCTAATGTTTTTCCTTTGTCGTGATTTCTTAATCCTTTTACATTTTCTAGAAAAATTGCTTTTGGTTGTTTTTTCTTTATGATTTCTGCCACGTCAAAAAATAGCGTTCCTCTTGTATCTTCAAAGCCTCCACGTTTTCCAGCTATAGAAAATGCTTGGCAAGGGAAGCCTGCACAAAGAATATCAAAATTATCAGGTATATAACTCTTAGTTAGTGGTTTGGTAATATCACCAAACGGAATTTCACCAAAATTGGCTCGATATGTTTTTTTAGAATATTTATCCCATTCACTCGTGAAAACACATTTTCCTCCTAAATTTTGAAGAGCTAATCTAAACCCACCAATTCCTGCAAAAAGGTCAATAAATTTGAATGTTGGATTTTCTGGTGCTTGAAATGGAACGGAGTTTTTGTGATTAAAAATTAAATATTGTAAAGCTTCTTCTGCAACTTTTGAAGATATTTTTTTATTTGTTTTTTGATATAAGACTTCTTTTACAAAGTTAATTGCATCCTTTCTGAAGAATTGAGAAACACCATTTTTATAATTGTGTAAGTAATGAGAATAAGATGCTTGTTTGGAATTTTCAGGTTCAATAATATTTATCTCAAACAATTGTCCGTCTATGTTTTCTATTACTGTTTTCTCGTTTAGCATTTTTAATTCCAATTCAGTTTTTAGATTTGCAAGATAAGAAGTATTAGATTGTTTTTTAAACAACTATTTAAAATTAATCTTTACTGTAGAATGAATATAACATTCACAATATCAACTCTAAAAATTTCTGTAAAATAGGATTTCTGCTACTTTTATTCCAAACCACCGACAGTGTAGTTTTCTGCTTTATTCTTTTTAATTCAATAAACTTTATGCTTTTATTATCTGTTGTTGTTAATGATTCTGGTACAATAGAAATACCAAAACCATTTTCAACTAATTTGTAAATAGAACCTGCATGAATGGTATTGTGTGATACGTTTGGTGTAAAACTACTATCATCAAATATTTGCATTACTTTTTCAAAATATGAGGCGCTGTATTTGGGGTCGAAAAGAATAAATGATTCATCTTTAAGTTGCGCCATTGATTTAAAAGTATCACTCGTAACGGGATGATGTTTTGGTAGCACCAAACAAAACGACTCCTTTAAAATAGGTTTAAAAGCTAAGCCTTTTGGTACGCGTTCTAGTCGTACAAAGCCTAGGTCTAAATCAAATGCTAATAATTCCTGTATTTGGGTGTCATTATCTAATTCCTTTAGTGTAAAAACTACATTAGGTTGTTTTTCCTCAAAGTCTAAAAGTAAATTAGGAATAATATTCTGCATGGCAGAACCTACGTAGCCTAGTTTTAAATCGCCTTTTTTACCATCATGTAGTAATTTGGCATACTTTAATGTTTGGTCTAAATTTTTTAACGTAAGAGAAAGCTCTTTTTTTAAATATGTTCCAGCTTTGGTAAGTTGTACTTTGCGGTTATGACGTTCAAAAAGTGTAACTCCTAAATCATCTTCCATTTGTTTTATTTGTCGGCTCAATCCTGGTTGCGAAATAAACAAGCGTTCAGCAGCACGTCTAAAGTGTAATTCTTCGGCTACAGCCAAAAAATATTTTAGATGTCTTAACTCTAATTGATTACTCATGGTTATCAAATAATGACTAAGATAGTCTTTTTAAGCATTAAAAATAAAAATAACTTTGGTTAAGTAAAAATGCGAATAGAAATGAGTTTTAAATACGGAATAGATACACTTACAGTTAAAAAGGTTATGAACATTGCCAATGGTAAATTACAGGCTGAAATTACTCCAGAAGCAAAAGAAAAAGTAGTGGATAGCAGACGAAATGTTGATACTATTGCCAATGCCAAAAAACCAGTTTATGGAATAAATACTGGCTTTGGACCTTTATGTGATGTACAAATCACCCCCGAACAAACCAATAAATTACAAGAAAATTTACTGTTAACCCACGCTGTTGGTGTGGGTAAACCTATTGATAAGCAATTGTCAAAAATTATGATGATTTGTAAAGTGCATGCCCTATGTCAAGGGTACTCTGGTGTACGATTAAAACTTATTGAACGTATTGTGTATTTTATTGAGAATGATTTGTTACCTGTGGTGCCAGAGCAAGGTTCTGTAGGGGCTTCGGGCGATTTAGCTCCTTTGTCGCACTTGTTTTTGCCGCTAATTGGTAAAGGTGAATTTTGGGTTGGTAAGGAAACCAAACCAGCTCATGAGGTTTTAAAAACACATCAACTAAAACCTCTAGAATTAAAAGCAAAAGAAGGGCTTGGTTTAATAAACGGTACACAATTTATTTTGGCACATACCATTGTGGGTTTACATAAAATGGAATATTTATTAGACTTAGCCGATGTTGCTGGCGCCATGAGTATTGAAGGTTATCAGGGTAGCTTTTCGCCATTTAAAGATGAATTGCATAATATTAGACCCTATAAAGGCACCATAGAAGTTGCAGAACGTATGTTTATGTTGTTGTACAAATCGCAAAATGTAGATGCGCATCAAAATTGCGGACGTGTGCAAGATCCTTATTCTATGCGCTGTATTCCTCAAGTGCATGGAGCCTCTAGAAATGCCTACTATCATTTAAAAGAATTAGCCGAAATTGAAATGAATTCGGTAACCGATAATCCAATTGTTTTAAGTGAAACTGAAGCCATTTCTGGAGGAAATTTTCATGGACAACCACTTGCTATGGCTTTAGATTATAATGCAATTGCTGCTGCGGAATTAGGTAATATTTCCGATAGAAGATGCTATTTGTTGTTAGAAGGTAAGTTTGGCTTACCTAGATTATTAACCACAGGCGGAGGCGGATTAAATTCCGGATTTATGATTCCGCAGTACACTACTGCAGCTTTGGTAACCGAAAATAAATCCTTGTGTTTTCCCCCCTCGGCAGATAGTATTCCTACATCATTAGGACAAGAAGACCATGTGTCTATGGGAAGTATTTCGGGTAGAAAATTCAATCAAATTCTTGATAATCTTGAGAAAATTTTAGCCATAGAGCTAATGTATGGTGCACAAGCTTTAGAATTTAGAAGGCCCAATACCTTTTCTGATATTATTGAAGATAATTTTAAAATCATTAGAAACGAAGTCCCAAAATTAGAAGACGATAGAGCCTTAAAAGACGATATTGATAAAATGATTGGCTTGGTAAAAAGACGAGTATTCAACTTAAGATAATTAAAAATGACATTTAAAGACCAAATATTACAAGGGATTCCAAGTGCTTTACCACCTAAACAAGATTATCCAAAAGATGCAAACAGAGCACCTAAACGGAAAGATATTTTATCGGTAAAAGAAAAGCAACTTGCTATCAGGAATGCGTTGCGATATTTTCCTAAAGATTGGCATCAAGAATTGGCCCAAGAATTTGCTAATGAGCTAAATGCTTTTGGTAGAATTTACATGTATAGGTTTAAACCTAAATATAAAATGTATGCGCGACCCATTGCAGAATATCCTGCAAAAACGGTTCAGACAGCAGCTATTATGCTTATGATTCAAAATAATTTAGATCCTGCCGTAGCACAACATCCTGAAGAATTAATTACCTATGGCGGAAACGGTGCGGTATTTCAAAATTGGGCACAGTATCTATTAACCATGAAATATTTAGCTACCATGACCAATGAGCAAACTTTGCATATGTATTCTGGTCATCCTATGGGATTATTTCCTTCTTCCAAAAATGCACCACGAGTGGTGGTAACCAATGGCATGATGATTCCTAATTATTCAAAACCCGATGATTGGGAAAAATATAATGCGTTGGGCGTTACACAATACGGGCAAATGACTGCGGGATCGTTTATGTATATTGGTCCGCAAGGTATTGTACACGGTACAACCATTACGGTGATGAATGCCTTCAGAAAAATTTTAAAACCAAACGAAACTTCCAACGGGAAAATATTTTTAACGGCTGGATTGGGGGGGATGAGTGGGGCACAACCCAAAGCCGGAAATATTGCAGGATGTATTACGGTTTGTGCCGAAGTAAACCCAAAAGCGGCTACAAAACGCTATGAACAAGGTTGGGTAGATGTGCTTGTTCATAATCTTGATGATTTGGTAAATCGCGTTAAGCAAGCACAAACAGATAATGAAGTGGTGTCTATTGCTTTTATAGGTAATGTGGTTGAGGTTTGGGAGCGGTTTTATGAAGAGGATATATTTATTCATGTAGGCTCCGATCAAACCTCGCTTCATATTCCATGGACAGGAGGTTATTATCCTGTTGGTGTGTCTTACGAAGCATCTAATAGAATGATTAGAGAAGAACCTGAGCTCTTCAAACAAAAGGTGCAAGAATCCTTAAGAAGACATGCAGCAGCCATAAATAAGCACGCCAAAAAAGGCACGTATTTTTTTGACTATGGTAACGCCTTTTTGTTAGAAGCTTCGCGTGCTGGTGCAGATGTTATGGCGGAAAATGGCATCGATTTTAAATACCCATCTTATGTGCAAGATATTTTAGGACCTATGTGTTTTGATTATGGTTTTGGACCGTTTCGTTGGGTGTGTACTTCGGGAAAAGCAGAAGATTTAGATAAAACAGATGCCATTGCTGCCGAGGTTTTACAGGGTATTATGAAGCATTCGCCAGCAGAAATTCAACAGCAAATGCAAGATAATATTACCTGGATAAAAGATGCTAAGAAAAACAAGATGGTAGTGGGCTCGCAAGCACGTATTTTATATGCAGATGCCGAAGGTAGAATGAAAATTGCAAAAGCGTTTAATAATGCAATAGCTAAAGGTGATATTGGACCTGTAGTTTTAGGTAGAGATCATCACGATGTAAGCGGTACCGATTCTCCGTTTAGGGAAACCTCTAATATTTACGATGGCAGTAAATTTACAGCAGATATGGCTATTCAAAATGTAATTGGCGATAGTTTTAGAGGTGCCACTTGGGTGTCTATTCACAATGGTGGTGGTGTTGGTTGGGGTGAAGTAATTAATGGTGGTTTTGGAATGGTGTTAGATGGTACACAAGAGGCCGAAGCACGTTTAAAAAGCATGTTGTTTTATGATGTAAATAACGGTATAGCAAGACGAAGTTGGGCAAGAAATAATGAGGCTATGTTTGCCATTAAGCGTGAAATGGAACGTACACCAAATTTAAAAATAACTTTACCTAACTTAGTAGACGATAACATTATAAATAAATTGTTTTAATGGCAATATTATTCAAAAATATAAAAGAATTACTTCAGGTTAGAAACGAACCTGTTCAGTTTGTTTCTGGAAAAGAGATGGCTATTTTACCTACTATAAAAAATGCATTTTTATTAGTTGAAAACGGACTCATTGCAGATTTTGGAAGTATGAATTCTTGTCCTAAAGGTGCATTTAAAGAGGTTATTGATTGCACAGGAAAAATGCTTATGCCCACTTGGTGCGATTCTCATACGCATTTGGTGTACGCAGGCAACAGAGAAAGCGAGTTTGTAGATAGAATTAAAGGGTTAACCTACGAAGAGATTGCTACAAAAGGGGGAGGTATTTTAAATTCAGCAAAAACTTTACAAAACACTTCTGAAGATGAGTTATACAATCAAAGTAAAGTAAGGTTAGAAGAAATTATTAGTTTAGGTACGGGGGCTGTTGAAATAAAATCGGGCTACGGATTAACAAAAGAATCCGAATTAAAAATGCTTCGGGTTATCAAAAAGCTAAATGAAAATTATCCTATTGAAATTAAAGCCACGTTTTTAGGGGCGCATGCTTTACCAAAGTCATATCAAAATACAACAAGCTATATCGATTATGTTATCAATGAAATTTTGCCAATCGTTTCACAAGAAAATCTAGCTCAATTTATAGATGTGTTTTGTGAAACAGGTTATTTTTCGATTAATGATACTGAGCGTTTACTAAAAGCTGGAAAGCAATACGGTTTAATTCCTAAAATCCATGTGAATCAATTCACTGCTATTGGCGGCGTGCAAGTGGGGGTTAAATATAATGCGTTATCGGTAGATCATTTAGAAGAAATGCGAGTTGAAGATATTAATGCTTTAAAAAACACTAAAACCATGCCTGTAGCATTACCGGGTTGTTCTTTCTTTTTAAGCATTCCTTATACACCCGCTAGAACAATGATAGATGAAGGGTTGCCTTTGGCTTTGGCAACCGATTATAATCCAGGATCCTCACCTTCGGGGAATATGAATTTTGCAGTGTCTTCGGCTTGTGTAAAAATGAAAATAACACCAGAAGAAGCTATAAATGCGGCTACAATAAATGGTGCTTATGCTATGGGGCTTCAAAATAAAGTAGGTTCTATAACCAAAGGGAAAATGGCTAACTTAATAGTTACTAAACCAATTAATTCGTACGGATTTATACCATATGCTTTTGGAGAAAATAAAGTTGAAAAGGTGTATTTAAAGGGAGTAGAAGTTTCTAATGAAGGCTTTTTATAAAAAAAAAACATGTAAATATTTTGGTGAGAATTGAGAATATCAGAATAAGAAGTAAAATATAGATACGCTTTTTGTAAAAGCATGTTTTATTTTATGTTTTAGTTAAGCTTTTGTAAAAAGATAAAAATGTACGAATTTATTGTTGTTAAAAGCATATCTCTTCAGTACATTTGTATCCCAAATATATAATATATTATGAGTAAGAAAAAAGACTTAACATTTGATGTTTTAATTGAAATACCTAAAGGAAGTAGAAATAAATATGAATACGATTTTACGTTGAATAAAATTCGTTTTGATCGTACATTATTTTCTTCTATGATGTATCCTGGTGACTATGGTTTTATTCCAGAAACATTGGCTTTAGATCATGACCCATTAGATGTTTTAGTTTTATCAACAGAGCCATCTTACCCAATGGTGGTAATGGAAGTAAGACCAGTAGGTGTGTTTCATATGACTGATGAAAAAGGACCAGATGAAAAAATAATTTGTGTGCCAGTTTCAGATCCTGTTTGGAGTCAACGAAGTGATATAGCAGATTTAAACCCTCATAGATTAAAAGAAATTGAACATTTCTTTCAGGTTTACAAAGATTTAGAGAAAAAGAAAGTAGATGTTGGTGGATGGGGAAATGCTGCAGAAGCTATAAAAATTTACAAAGAATGTGTAGATCGTTATGATAATAGCGAACACAAGAAAAAACGCACTTTCGTAATCTAAATTGTTAGGTAAAAAATAATTATCATAAAACAAAAGCCATCTTAAAATTTTAAGGTGGCTTTTGTTTTTTAAAAAGGTTACTGCACCAACAATATCTAATTTTCCACATGTAATTTTTATTAAAAAAACAAATAAAACCTAACATAAATCATAGTATTATTGATATTATAATTTATATACTATTTAAATGTTTAATCTTTAATTTATAAGGGCTTTTTTTATCACTTTTATTTTCCTATTTTTAGCTTCTCTTAGAAGAACAGACTAATCATAATAACTAATTACATATGGAAATAATAGTAGACTTTTTACCGCTTTTTGGTGTTGTTGCCTTGGCATTTGTTTTTATTAAAAGCGCTTGGGTATCTAAACAAGATCAGGGAACTGATACAATGAAAGTAATAGCTAAAAACATAGCTGATGGAGCTATGTCTTTTCTTAAAGCGGAGTATAAAATATTATCAATTTTTGTTATAGCTGTAGCCGTCTTATTATATTTTAAAGGAACAAATGAAGCAGGCTCTAACGGCATGGTGGCTGTATCATTTATTGTAGGTGCTATATGTTCTGCTTTAGCTGGATTTATAGGAATGAAAGTAGCTACCAAAGCTAATGTTAGAACTACAAGTGCTGCTAGAACATCTCTTGGAAAAGCGTTAGAAGTAGCTTTTGCAGGAGGTGCTGTAATGGGTCTTGGTGTTGTAGGTTTAGGTGTTTTAGGGCTTAGTGGACTATTTATGATTTATAGCGAAATGGGTTGGGGCATCAATGAAGTACTTAATGTGCTTTCAGGGTTTTCGCTAGGAGCGTCATCTATTGCCCTATTTGCGCGTGTTGGTGGTGGTATTTATACTAAGGCTGCCGATGTTGGTGCCGATTTAGTAGGTAAGGTAGAAGCTGGTATTCCTGAGGATCACCCATTAAATCCTGCAACAATTGCAGATAACGTAGGTGATAATGTTGGTGATGTTGCTGGTATGGGAGCTGATTTATTTGAATCTTATGTAGGTTCTATCATCGGTACCATGGTTTTAGGAGCGTTAATTACTACCGGAAATTTTGATGGTTTAGGCGCTGTATATTTACCATTGGTTTTAGCTGCGGTGGGTATTATTATGTCCATTATAGGAACGTTTTTTGTAAAGGTTAAAGATGGTGGTTCTCCTCATAAAGCTTTAAATCTTGGTGAATTTGGTTCTGCTATTCTAATGGTAATAGCTTCTTATTTTATTATCGATATTATGCTTGAAGGCACTACGGGTTTACCAAATGGTTCTACAGGTGTTTTTATTGCTGTAATAGCTGGTTTAATAGCTGGTTTAGCGGTTGGTAAAATAACAGAATATTATACAGGAACTGGTAAAAAACCTGTAAATTCTATTGTTAGACAATCTGAAACTGGTGCTGCAACCAATATCATAGCAGGATTAGGAACCGGAATGATGTCTACCATGATTCCTATTATTTTAATTGCTGCAGCTATTTTGGTATCACACCATTTTGCTGGTTTATATGGTATTGCTATTGCTGCCGTTGGTATGCTTGCTAATACAGGAATTCAATTGGCTGTAGATGCTTACGGACCTATTTCTGATAATGCCGGTGGAATTGCTGAAATGGCAGAATTACCTAGTGAAGTAAGAGAACGTACTGATAAGTTGGATGCTGTAGGAAATACTACAGCAGCTATTGGTAAAGGATTTGCCATTGCATCAGCAGCTTTAACAGCTTTGGCTCTTTTTGCAGCTTTTATGGAAACGGCAGGAGTAAAATCTATTGATGTATCTCAACCAGATATTATGGCAGGATTATTAGTAGGAGGGATGTTGCCATTTGTGTTTTCAGCATTATCGATGAATGCCGTTGGTAGAGCAGCTATGGCTATGATAGAAGAGGTGCGTCGTCAGTTTAGAGATATTCCTAAACTAAAAGCAGCTCTTGAAGTTATGCGTAAATATGATTCTGATATGAGTAAAGCAACCGATGCTGATAGAAAAATATTTGATGAAGCTAATGGTGTTGCAGAATATGATAAATGTGTGGCTATTTCAACACAAGCTTCTATAAAAGAAATGGTACTACCAGGTTTGTTAGCTATTGCGGTTCCTGTTGCTGTTGGATTTATTGGTGGCGCCGAAATGTTAGGAGGCTTACTAGCTGGGGTTACTACATGTGGAGTGTTAATGGCTATTTTTCAATCTAACGCTGGTGGTGCTTGGGATAATGCTAAAAAAACTATAGAGGAACAAGGTAGAAAAGGAACTGATGCTCATAAAGCAGCTGTTGTAGGTGATACTGTTGGAGATCCGTTTAAAGATACTTCGGGGCCTTCATTAAATATCTTATTAAAATTAATGAGTGTGGTTGCTTTGGTAATTGCGCCTAGTTTAATTTCAGGTGAAGCAGTTCAAGCTTACAATGATAATAGTAATGATACTGTTGAAATGGTTGAGGTTTCAAAAGAAATTAAGGTGAATATGACTAATAATGACGATGGAACTGTAAAAGCAGTTGTTACTATGGTTACTACTGAAAACGGTGAGCAATCTACTAGTTATCAAACTTTTGAAGGTGATGAAAATAAAGTGCAAGCAAGTATTGATGCTTTGAAAAATAATGGTTAAAACCATCAACTAAACTAAATAAGACTAACTAAATTAAGAAAACCACATCGGTTCTTGTGTTAAAACAAGAAAGATGTGGTTTTTTATTTATTATTAGATTTATAAATTAAACCAACTTTTTGTAATATCTTTTTCAATAATCAGGTTAGCTTTATGAACAAACTCATTTTTTAAAGCGTAGTATTGATAGTCTTTACTCCATTCAGAGTGATTTTCTGCAACTTGTTTTATAGCATCACAAATAAAGTTAATTTCTTCATTAGTCATAGTAGGGTGAATAGACAAACGTATCCAACCTGGGCGTTCTATTAAACAGCCTTCAAGTATCTTTTTTTCTATTGATTTTGATGTATGTTGGTCAACATTAAGCAGATAATGTCCGTAAGTACCAGCACAACTACAACCGCCACGAGTTTGTACTCCAAACCTATCGTTTAAAAGTTTTACTACTAAATTATAGTGTACATCATCAATATAAAATGAGAATACCCCTAAGCGGTCTTTGTGGTTAGGAGCTAATATTTTAAGGTTGGGTATTTCTGTGAGTTTTTCAAAAATAATGCTATTTAATTCGTGCTCTCTTTCTAAAATATTTTGTACACCCATTGTTTCTTTTAGTTGAATAGAAAGCGCAATTTTAATAGCTTGTAAAAAACCGGGAGTACCTCCATCTTCTCGGGTTTCAATATCATCAATATAATCATGGTCGCCCCAGGGGTTTGTGTAAGATACAGTACCACCACCAGGGTTATCTGGTACCAAATTTTTATATAATTTTTTATTGAATATTAAGACTCCTGAAGCTCCTGGTCCACCTAAAAACTTATGCGGAGAAAAGGTGACAGCATCTAAATACTCATCTTTATTCTCTGGATGCATATCAATATTAACATAAGGAGCAGAACATGCAAAATCTACAAAACAAAGTCCATTGTTTTCATGCATTATTCTAGAAATATCGTAGTAATTAGTTCTTATACCAGTTACATTAGAGCATCCCGTGATTGCTGCTATTTTTATGGGACATTCTTTATATTTTTCAATGAGTTGCTTTAAGTTTTCTGTACAGGGTAAGCCTGCTTTGTTTGAGGCTATAACTTCTACTTTAGCAATGGTTTCTAACCACGAAGTTTGGTTAGAGTGGTGTTCCATATGAGATACAAAAATGACGGGTCTTTTTTCTTCAGGAATAACCGTGTGATCTTTTAAATTCTCATTGAGTTTAATGCCTAAAATGCGCTGAAATTTATTGATAGCACCCGTCATGCCTGTGCCTACCGTGATAAGTACATCATCTTTTGAGGCGTTTACGTGTTTTTTTATGATGTTTCTTGCCTTGTGGTAGGCTAGTGTCATAGCAGATCCTGTAATGGAGGTTTCTGTGTGTGTGTTAGCTACAAAGGGACCAATTTCATTAAGGATTTTTTCTTCTATAGGGCGATACAATCTGCCACTTGCTGTCCAATCGGCATATATAATTTTTTTTCTGCCGTAAGGCGATTCAAAAAATTGATTGTTGCCAATGGTGTTTTCTCTAAAGGGTGCAAAATAAGCTTCTAAATTGGTGTTTTTTTGAAGTTTAGAATCAAATCCTTTTGCTGTAACATTCATAATTAGATTTATTTTTATGAAAAAATCACTTTAGTTATTTAATTGATGCTTATACAACAATTAAGGTAGTTTATTTACCTTCTGGTTTAAAATTAGAGATTCCTTTTTCTAACCAAGAGTTGTATTCATCTACATCTGGTGTATAGGCTACAGGCTCTACAAGATTATCTTCGTTATGATTCATTAATACATACATGGGTTGTGTATTGGCTTTGTATTTAATGGTTTGCAATTCACTCCATTTTTGCCCAATATATTTAAGCTTTTTTCCAGGTCTTAATTTAGAGTCTACAATTTCATTGTCTTTTAATTTACGTTTATCATCTACATACAAAGAAATAAGAACAACATCATTTTTAAGTTTTTCTAATACTTGAGGTTTTACCCAAACATTCTGTTCCATTTTTCTGCAATTTACGCAGGCGTGTCCTGTAAAATCAATCATAACTGGTTTTCCTACCTTTTTAGCATAGGCTAAACCTTTATCATAATCATTAAAAGCTAATATATCGTGAGGTGGCATTAAATGAGCACCATCTGGTAAATTTTCATGATTATTAGATGCTGTATTTCCTGAACCTAGTTGGGTAAAACCAACACCATAAGGCGACTCACTATAATGTTGTGGTGGCGGAAAAGCACTTATTAAATTTAGTGGTGCTCCCCATAAGCCTGGAATCATATATATGGTAAAGGCTAGTACTAGTAAACCTAAACTAAGTCTTCCTACCGAAATATGGGATAATGGCGAATCATGAGGGAGTTGTATTTTTCCAAATAAATACAATGCTAAGGCGCCAAAAATGGCAATCCATATAGCAATAAATACTTCTCTTTCTAACCAGTGTAATTGCAATACTAAATCTGCATTAGATAAAAATTTGAATGCTAAAGCAAGTTCTAAAAAGCCAAGAACTACTTTAACAGTATTTAACCAACCACCAGATTTTGGTAAAGAATTTAACCACCCAGGGAAAGCTGCAAATAAAGCAAATGGTAACGCAATAGCTAATGAAAACCCTAGCATACCCACTATTGGTCCGGATTGACTACCGCCTGAGGCAGCTTCAACCAGTAAAGTACCAACAATAGGACCTGTACAAGAAAATGATACTATAGCTAAGGCTAAGGCCATAAAGAAAATACCTATTAGTCCGCCTTTATCTGCTTGTGAATCTACTTTGTTTGCCCAAGAATTTGGTAGCATAATTTCAAAAGCTCCTAAAAAGGAAGTTGCAAATATTATTAACAAAATAAAGAAAGCTATATTAAACCAAACATTGGTAGATAAGGCATTTAAAGCATCGGCACCAAAAATTAAACTTACTAAGATCCCTAAAAGGACATAGATAACAATAATAGATATGCCATAAATAATGGCGTTTCTTAATCCTGCTGCTTTATTTTTGCTTTGTTTAGTGAAAAAGCTCACTGTCATTGGAATCATTGGGAACACACAAGGTGTTAAAAGGGCTGCAAAGCCAGAGAAAAAAGCTATAAAGAATATACCCCATAAACTTTTTGATTCTTTTACTGGAGGCGTTGACTCTGTGTTACTTTGTACTGTTGTATTAGTTTTTTCTAAACTGCTGCTTGAGTTAATGTTGAATGTTAGGTCTACTTCTGTAGGAGGTAAACATCTAGTATCATCACAAACCATAAATTCAACAAAGGTTTGTATGTTTTCTACAGGTTCTGATACTTTTATTTTTTGTTTAAATACCGCTTCGTTTTCAAAAAACTTAATAACCATATTAAAAACAGGATCATTAACAGAGTGCCCTTCTTCTTCTAAGGTGTTTCCTATTAAAGTAATTTTGCCATTAGCATCATCAAAAGTAAAGCTGGTTGCTATAGGCCCACCTTCTGGCACGTCTTGTGAGTATAAATGCCACCCAGATTCTATTTGTGCTTTAGCAACTAACATATATTCTGTGTCTGTTAGTTTTTCTACGGATGTATCCCATTTTACGGGGTCTACTATTTGTGCGTTACCAAATATTGAAAAGCACAAAGCGAGTATAAAAACGAATTTTTTCATGTAAAATAATTTAGAGCTAAGGAAATTATTTAATAGCAAAGGTGAGTTCTTTTTCAGTTGGAGGTAAACAACGGGCATCGTCACAAACCATAAATTCAACACTAGCATTAATATTAAAAGGTGTTTTTCCTTTTAGTTTAATACGCTGTTTAAAAGCTGCTTGTGTTTTAAAAAATTTGATTTCCATATCGAAAATTTTATCATGAACGGTATGACCTTTTTCCTCTTTGGTATTACCTTTTTTTAAGTAATTACCGTTACTTTCAAAAGTAAAACTAGTAGCTATAGGGCCTCCCTCTGGCACGGTTTGAGAGTATAAATGCCAATTTTCTTCAATAGTTGCAGTTGCAATTAATTCGTATTCTGTATCTGAAATTTTTTCAACGGAAGTTGACCATTTTATTGGATCTAAAATTTGAGCGAAACCATTAGCGAAACACACTAATGCTAATAATATTAGTAATTTTTTCATAATTGTTTAATTGTTTTAAAAAGGGTTATGTTTTACGATAACCCTTTTGTCATCTTTCTTAATTAAAAATAAATTTATTGACTGACTAACTCAAAAAATCACACTAAAACAAATGTATAAAGAAAGATTATAAATTGTTGTTGGGTTTAAATACTATTTCATAAGATTTCCCGTTACTTTGAAGTTTTTTAGCTAAAGCCTGAATATCTTGTGTGGTTATATTATTTACAATATCTTCAAAGTTTTTAGGGTTGTTCATGTTATATCCGTCTCTATAAAACGTTGTTAATAAAGCCATATCATAATTGTTATTACTTTTAGATTGTTCTCTAGATTTTTTATAACTGGTTAGGGTTTTATTTAAATCTTCTTGTTTAATATTTCCTGCTGTTATTTTAGATAATTCGTTATGAACAATACTTATAAGTTTTTCTGCTAAATCTGGATTACAATCAAAATTAACGGATAGATAAGATAAAACTTTAGGTTCTTTGGTTAAGAAAGCTCGAGCTCTTGGGCTGTAAACACCACCTTCTTCTTCACGCAATGTTTCTGTTAACCTTAATTGCATAATAGCACCTAATGCTCTGGTTACATAGCTGTTTTTAACAGTGTAATCATTAGTTATTTTAAATGCCATGTTAACATTGGTTTTAGGGTCTTCCATAGGAAGGTATATGTCTTCATCTACGTTGTTGCTTGCCCATGGTTGCGATACATCTTTAAATGATTCTGTATCTTTTGTAGTTTGTAAACTAGCTATATATTTTGACAGTAAAGGCTCTAGTTGATCTGCTTTTACATCACCTACAATAAAGAATTCAAAATCTGCTGGATTAGCAAATCTGTCTAAATACACAGATTTTATTTTGTTAAAATCAATATCTTTTGCAAAATCTTGATTAAAAATTCTTTTTCTAGGATTATTATTGCCATATAAGGTTGTTGTTATACTGTCTTTTATTTGCTCACCAATATCTTTGCTTCTTTTAATTAAGAAATTATTAATGCCACCTTGCAATACTTGAAATGCTTGTTCATCAAAACGAGGTTTAACAAAGTATAAGTGTGCTAACTGCAACATGGTTTCTACATCTTTAGTAGTTGAAGATCCTTTAAGGTTTTCTGTTGTTTCACTTATACTTGGCGACATTGAAGCTGACTTTCCTGCTAAAACTTTAGATAGTTCTGTTGCTGAAAATTCTCCTAATCCAGACATTGATATTAAATTGCCCACTAGGTTAGCAGATGGTAAATCTTCATCTTTTATTAATGAATATCCTCCATGACTTATAGCGTTAAAAGCAACTGTGTTTTTTTGCTTGTTGGCAAATTTATAATGTACTTTAATACCATTACTTAAAGTGTAGGTTGTTGAACTAAGAGTTTCATTTTTTTCTGTATTTACTATGCTTCCTTTGTTTATACTTAACCCAGAGATTAAAGTTTTACCTTCAAATGCTTCTGTGTAAGGTGTAAGATTTGGGTTGTTTTCAACTGCATTAATAATATTATGGGCTTGTTCTTCGGTTAAGTTATTTTGCCCTTCAACACCTGTGACATTTAAAAACCTATTCTCTTTAGTGTAAAGCCTTTTAATGGTGTTATGTAGTGTTTCTGGTGTAAAAGAGTTAAATAGTTCTTTAGCTATTTCATATTCTTTTTCAATGTCAGAAATGGTTATGTTATTTAAGTAATTGTTTTTTATTATGTTAATTAAAGTACCATGTTTTTGATCGTCTTTTTTAGCTATTTGGTTTTCATATTGGTTTGAAAACTTTTTAATAGTTCTGTTAATTTCTGAAGGTGTAAAACCAAATTTAACGGCTCTATAAACTTCTGTTAATACCTCAGAGAATGCTTGTTGTTGTTCTCCTGGTTTAGGGCTTATTCTAATACTAAAAACATTATTAGCTCTTGTTAGAGCACTATATCTTAAACCAGCTCCTAAAAAATGAGCATCTGGTTTTTGTGCTACTTCACTTATTCTTGCAGATAGCATATTAGTAACCATAGACTCTAATAAAGTGTTCTTTAAATCTTCAACAGTTTGATCTTTTAAAGATTTTTTATGACGAATACCAAAATTTATCATAGCTGTAGAGACTTCTTTATCCATACCTAAGCTATATAACATGTCTTTGTTTTCTGGTATTTCAACAATAAAACGTTCTCTTGGGTTTTCTACTGCTGGTATTTTAGAAAAAAGCTTTTTAATTTTTGTTTCAATTTCATTAACATCAATATCGCCTACTATAGCTATAGCTTGTAAATCTGTTCTATACCAATCATGATAAAAATCGCGTAGTGCTTTGTACTCAAAATTTTCAACAATACTCATTAAGCCAATAGGTAATCTGTTGGCATATTTTGAATGATTAAAAGTTATTGGTAATGATGTTTCAAATAAGCGCATTTGTCCGTTTTGGTGTGTACGCCATTCTTCTTTAATTACGCCTCTTTCAGCATCAATTTCTTCATCAGTTAATAGCAAATAATTACACCAATCATGTAATACTAGTAAGCCTTTATCTATTAATTCTGGTGATGTTGGTACATTATTAATATTATAAACAGTTTCATCAAAACTTGTGTATGCATTTATATCTCTACCAAAAACTAACCCTTTTTCTTGAAACGTATTTAAAATGCCTTTTCCTTCAAAATTTTCGGTACCATTAAAAGCCATGTGTTCTAAAAAATGAGCCAATCCTTGTTGGTTGTCGTTTTCTAAGATTGATCCTACATTTTGAATTATATAATAACTAGCAGCGTTTTTTACAACATCTGTACTTTTTATATAGTATGTTAATCCGTTAGGTAACACGCCTTTTTTTATGGTTTTGTCTACTGGTATTGGAGCAGATAAATTTTGAGCAAAAAGGTTTATGCTTAACAGTAGGAATAAAGCTGATAATTTTTTCATGTATAGTTTTTTATGTGTTTGTTGTAGTATAGACGTTATAATTTTAGCTTCCCCCTATTAATAAAATGTTAATTTATTTAAAGTTTAAGTGTGTTAAAAATTTCTATCAGTTTGTCATTAGATGGTCTTGGGGCATTTGCATCAATAATTACTCCATTAGGATCTAGAAGAATAAACCAAGGAATGCCTTTAATGACATAGTCTTTTACAAATTCTGACTGAAAATCATTATCAGCTAATAACTGAATACCTTTAAGTTTTTCTTTTTTAATCATAGTCTTCCATTTTTTATGATTTTTGGGTTTATCTAGTGATATACTCACAAAATGAATATTCTTACTTGCTAACCGTTTAAATATATCTGTTAAAACAGTTGAATCTCAAATGCGCATTGCTTACCAAAAAATAAGAGAGGGTTTTGACGATGATGCATCTGTCTTTATTTTTATTTCAAAGGGTTTTTAATTTACACTAATACAAGAGATTTATTTGCATCAAGAATTGAAAAATCTGAAACTATTCAGGCTGATTTTTATCTATATAACCAAAGTCAAAGAGGTCGTTTTATAACCTTTGGTTTTAGTTATGGTTTTGGCAAAGGAGAAGCTATGGAATATTCAGGTCAACGCAGAAGGCGTTAGCATTTTAAAACAACCCGTGAATTTCAGCATCAATGGTATTTATAATATTCCCTAAATCTTCGGGGTTATCTACAAAGTCTAAATTATCAACATCAATAATGACTAAGTTTCCTTTGTTATAGCCATGTATCCAAGCTTCATACCGCTCGTTCAATCTACTTAAATAATCAATGCTAATAGTATTTTCATAATCGCGTCCACGTTTATGAATTTGTTTTACTAAGTTTGGTATAGAACTTCTTAAGTAAATTAAAAGGTCTGGACCTTGAACTAATGATTCCATTAATTCAAAAAGTGAAGAGTAGTTTTCAAAATCACGATTGGTCATTAAACCCATAGCATGTAGGTTAGGGGCAAAAATATGAGCATCTTCATAAATGGTTCTATCTTGAATAATGTCTTTGCCACTTTGCCTAATTTGTAGTACCTGACGAAATCTGCTATTCAAAAAATACACCTGTAAATTAAAGCTCCAACGCTCCATTTGGTTGTAAAAATCGTCTAGGTATGGGTTGTCTACAACATCTTCCAATTGGGCTTCCCACTTATAATGTTTTGCTAGCAGTTTAGTTAGGGTTGTTTTTCCAGCGCCAATATTTCCGGCAATCGCAATATGCATATTTAGTTAATTTTTAATTGAAATTGTTGTAGTTTTTGATTCTGGTAAATATACAAGGTTTCATTGGTTACAAAAAACTGATTTATTAACAAATTTGGCAGCAAAATTGGAAGGGGGTTTTCAGCATCTTTTTTTAAATAAAAAAGAGCGTTTTCTTTCTTTAATATAATGTTTCCGTTGCTTTCAGCCAATTCTGTGTATCCATTGTTTTTTACTTTTTTGAGTAAATTTCCAAAATAATTGTACTTGTAAATGTAGTTGGTAGTAAGTAACCAAACGCTATTGTAATTACTTTTTAAGTCTAATATTTTGCCTTTTAATGGTAGTGAATGGGCTAGGGTAGTGTTTTTTTTGTAATTGTAAAGTTCTAGCTGTTGCGTGTCTATGTTAAATACCCAAAGTGTATTATCAAAACCACTTGAAATATGACTAATGTTTTTATAGGGTTGAATATTATTAAAATCAATTTTAAAAATTTCTGCTAGTCTGTTGTCAAGCACCAATACGGTGTTAAAATCTTTATAAAATAGATTGATTTTTAAAGGGTTGTATGAATGGGCAGAACTTATATTTCCTAATTGTAAATTGTTGTATGAGATGGTTTTGTTATTACTTTTTTTATAAAATGTATTATTTTTAAGATAATATACAGAACCAAAATTATCTATAGAAATAATACTATCTGCTTTAAAATCAATGCTTTTAATAGGGGTGGCTTCAATGCTGTTTTGAGAATGCATTGAAAGCGATATTAATAAAAAAAGAAAGATAAAATATTTCATGTTATTTTGAAAAGTACAAAAATCTAATCGTTTAAGGTAAATTAATTTAGGGTTAAATAAATATAATATTTTAAGAATCATTTAACGTTTTATGGTTAAACCTTTGTTTTACTTTGTGGTCTTACTTCTATCTAATATAGAATACTTAAATCATTTCAAATGAAGGCTAATTATACAAAACTTATTTTTTTAGCATTATTATTTATAACCGCTAGTGTTTCTCAAGCACAAAACTTTCAGGGTAAAGCATTTTACATGTCTAAAACATCTGTAGATGTAGATAATTTTGGCAGACCAGATATGCCTGAAGACAGAAAAAAACAAATGCAAGAGCGATTAAAAAGTATGTTTGAAAAAAATTATGAACTTACCTTTAATCAAACAGAATCTATTTATAAAGAAGAAGAAACATTAGAAACACCAGGACAAGGTGGTGGAGGTGGACGTGGATTTAGTATGATGAGTAGTAGCTTTACTGGAGGGCCTCTTTATAAAAATATAAAAACAAAAGATTTGTTACAAGAGCAAGAATTTTTTGGTAAACAATTTTTAGTTAAAGATGAATTGCCTGTTTATGAATGGAAAATGACAGGTGAAACTAAAAAAATTGGCCAATATACTTGCTTTCAAGCAACAGCAACTATTCAGTCTAAAGCAGTAGGTTTTGAAGATTTTAGACCACCTAAAAGAGATGGAGAAGAATCGGAAGAAACCGAAAGTGAAATAGGAGCTCTTAAAGAAATTAATATAGTAGCGTGGTATACTATGCAAATTCCTATAAACCAAGGACCAGGAGAATACTGGGGGTTACCAGGTTTAATTTTAGAAGTTAATGCCGGTAAAACAACTATTTTATGTTCAAAAATAGTTATGAACCCAGAAGAAAAAACTACAATTAAAGTGCCTAAAAAAGGTAAAGAGGTAAGTAAAGAAGAATACAACGAGATAGTAAAGAAAAAAACTGAAGAACTTAGAAATAACTTCAGAAACAGAAGAGGTGGTCCTGGTGGGGGTAGAAGATAATTGTATTTCCAATAATTATAATAAATAAGCTCAATTCATTTTCATGAAATTTAAAATATCATTAATGCTTGTTTTCGTAACAAGTCTGGCATCTTATGCGCAAGTAAAATTAGAAGGTGTAGTAAAAGATAGTATTGGTAGTCCATTAGAACTAGCCAATGTTGTAGCTATAAATCAAGAAACAAAAGTTTTAGATGCCTATGGTATTACAAGTCCAGATGGGAGATATAGACTTAGTTTAAATCCAAATTCTACCTATAAAGTACAAATAAGCTATATAGGAATGAAAACAGGAGAAAAACTTATAGAAACCAAAGAAAGTAACCTTGTAGAAGATTTTATTTTACAAAACGACAATGCCCTAGATGCTATAAAACTGGTTTATGAAATGCCCGTAACAGTAAAAGGAGATACTATAGTTTATAATGCAGATTCATTTAAAAATGGTTCAGAACGAAAGCTAGAAGATGTCCTTGAAAAACTACCTGGAGTAGAAATTAATGATAGCGGACAAATTGAAGTGGAAGGTACCGTGGTGCAAAAAGTAACCGTTAACGGAAAAGATTTCTTTGATGGCGATTCTAAATTAGCTACAGAAAATATACCTTCTAATGCCGTAGATAAGATAGAAGTTTTACGTAATTTTTCTGAAGTAAGCCAGCTAAAAAGCGTAGAGAATAATGAAAATAATTACGCCATTAATGTGAAACTTAAAGAAGGCAAGGAAAATTTTTGGTTTGGCGATGTTAAAGTGGGTGCGGGTGCAGCACCTTCCCCAAATGATGCTTTATATCTAGTACAGCCAAAGTTGTTTTATTATAATCCAAAATACAGTATAAACCTTATTAGTGACTTAAATAATATTGGAGAGCCTGCATTAACCAATAGAGAAGTACGTAATTTTGGAGGAGGGTTTAGAGCACCAAGTAGAGATAGTGGCACCAGTTTAAATCTAGGAGATAATGGGTTAAGTGGTTTAACAAGTGTTTCTAACTCACAAAAAGTAGAAGCAAAATTAGCAGCAACCAACTTTAGTTATTCACCTAATAAAGTGTTAGATTTAAGTGGATTCTTAATTTTTAATAGTACCCGCCTTAGCACAAGACAAGAAAGTTTTATAAGATACACAGACCCTGATTTAGGAATTCCAGATGAGGAAACCGTTAATACAGGTAAAGAATCTTCAGACCAAGGTTTAGTTAAACTTAGCGCTTCTTATAAACCAAATATTAATAATCAAGTAGATTATGATGTTTTAGCTAGTCTTTCTAAAGACTCTGAAGCTCAAACCGAGTTGTCTTCGGTTATTGGTAGCACAAACCAATTAGAAGAGGCAACACCTTTTAGTGTTACTCAAAATTTAAAATATTATTACACGCTTGATGAAAATAATATTTTTGCTTTAGAAGCATTACATGTTTTAAAAGATGAAGACCCTTTTTATGATGCGTATTTAAATAATGATCCTACAAATAACGGAACTGATGATGAAGACGCCTATGATGAAACCGCAGAACAATTAGGGTTAGACCGTAGTTTAGATTACTACAATCTAGGGCAAGATGAGCGTGTTAAATCTAATCAATTAGATGCAAAATTTGATTATTATAATATTTTAAACTCAAAAAGTAATATAAATCTAACCTTAGGAACCATATTTAGTAGACAAGATTTTAACTCTAACATCTTTCAGTTTTTAGAAGATGATGAAACGCTTGATGCAACACCAACTATAGTAGATGAAGAAGGTGATTTGTTAACTGCTGCAAATGATACGCGTTACAATTTTAGTGATGTTTATCTTGGGGCTAGGTATAATTTGCGTTTAGGTATATTTACATTTAGACCCGGAATATCTTTGCATGCCTATGGCAACCAAAATATTCAGTTTGGAGAAAAATATGAAGATAACTTTTTTAGAATTTTACCAGAATTTGAAATGCGTGTTCAATTTAAAAAATCAGAGAGCCTTCAGTTTAACTATAAAATGAGTAATCAATTTACAGATGTAACCAATATTGCTAGAGGATTGGTTTTAAATAGTTTTGATAATTTGTCTTATGGTAACCCAGAATTACAAAACGGATTGTCTCATAATTTAACATTACGATACAGAAGTTTTAATCTGTTTAACTATACCAATGTTTTTGCAACTATTAATTACTCTAAAAATATAGACCAAATCCGTTCTATAGCTAATTTTGAAAATGTAATTAGCACCAGTACCTATTTTAATTCGCAATTTGCAGATGAGTCTCTTTCTGCTTCTGGGCGTTGGCAACGTACTTTTGGAAAAATAAGAACCGGACTTAGCGCTAATCTTAATTACAGTTTAAAGAATCAATTTATTGAAGATAGACAATCTGAAAGTAAGAGCTTTTCTCAAACTTACAGACCAGAAATTAGAACTAATTTTAATGAAGCACCAAATATTAGATTAAGGTATACCTATTCTGTAACCAATACAGATCAGGGTACGCGAAACACAAAAATTATAAGAAACGCACCATCAATTAGTTTTGATGCCTATATATGGGATTCTTTAACTTTTGTAACAGATTATGCGTATACCAATCAAGATGTTGATGGCGAGTCAGAATCATATCAATCTTGGGATGCCCGTTTAGCTTACAGAAAAAATCAAGATTCTAAATGGGAGTTTGAAGTTAAAGCAAGCAACCTGTTAAATATTGATGCCAATATTAATAATAACGTTGGTACATTTGCAGTGTCTAACTCATCAACATTTATACTACCAAGATTTGTAACTTTTAGAGTTATTTATAGTTTGTAGGGAATTAAATAAGCCAGTTTTAGAGGTGCGTTAAGAAATAGTCATAGAGGTGTTTTTTCAGAAAACGATTCTCATACTTTTTTTGAAAAAGTTATCTGTTATTATTTTGTATAAATTAAAGAACAATAATATATTTGCGCTCGGTTTTGGGAAGATACTCAAGCGGCCAACGAGGACAGACTGTAAATCTGTTGGTTTTTACCTTCGCAGGTTCGAATCCTGCTCTTCCCACATAAAAAAAGTCTACATAACAGTGTAGACTTTTTTGTTTCAAAAAAATTGAAACTCATTTCAATAACCCAATAAAAATTGAAATATAATATAAGCCTGTTATTATAAAAACAACACCAGCTATAGTTCGCATAACCTTTTCTATCTGTGTAATTTTATTGTAAAATACTCCCACCTTACCAGCAGTGTAGGCTAGCAAATAGGTAAAAAGAATTACTGGTAAGCCCGTACCAAAAGCAAATATTATTGGTAAGTAAAGTCCGTTAGCAGAAGCAATGGTCATTGGTGTTAACATGCCAAAGTAAAGAGCACCACTATAAGGGCAAAAAGCTAAGGCAAAAATAACGCCTATTAAAAAAGCACCTAATAGTCCTTTGTCTTTAAATTTTTCTGATAGTTTTTCTTGAAAACTAGACTTTCCTAAAAAATTCAGTTTTATTACATTAAGCATAATTAAACCAATAATAATTAAAATAGGGCCTAAATACTTTTCTCCATTTTGATTAAAAAATTTAGCAATATGAAATTTGCTTGCTCCAAAAAACAAAATTAAACCAATGACAGTATAGCTAAAACCTCTACCAACAGAATAGAGTAAGCCACTAAAAAATACTTTTTGTTTACTAGAAATACTTTTAGATATAAAAGCGGTAGCCGTTATATTTGTTGCTAAAGGGCAGGGGCTAATAGCAGTCATTAATCCAAGAATGAATGCCGATAAAATAGGAATGTTGTATTGCTCTAAAAGAGATTTTAAAACCTCCATTTACAGTGTTTTTAATTCAGTTTCTAATCTTGATTTTAACCCTTTTGAAAATGTTTTTTGGTCATTTCCATTCATAAACGCAAAATCAGTCAAGTCAATTTTTGTTTCTTTGCCGTCTTTAATCACATTTATAAATAAAGAAGTTCCAGAAGCTTCAAATTTTTCGGCTATTTTTTCATTCTCTTTCTCATCAACATTAATTACTTTAAAGATGATTTTTTCGTCTTTTAATTCTTTTGAAAAATAGGTGTTAAGTGTGAATCTTGTGTTGGCTTCAATAGCATTACAAGTCATACATCTGTGTGTAGAGTGAAAATCTAATACTTCAATTTTTGAAATAGATGTGTCAATAGATTCTTTTTCTTTTTTGTTTTGCCCATTACATGATACTAAAAATAGGCTTATTGAAATGATGGTTAAAAATTTAAAAGTTTTCATTTTTATAGATTTAAGGTTTATAATATTAAGTTGAATAATAATCCTGAAATGATAATAGCTGTGGTAACTACACCAAAAAATATTAATATTAGTTTTAAGGTCATTACCTTTTTAAGTAGCGTAGCTTCAGGAAAGGAAAGGCCAACGGTTCCCATCATAAAAGCAATAGCGGTACCTAAAGGAACCCCTTTAGCTACAAATACTTGAATAACAGGAACAATACCAGCAGCATTAGCATACATTGGTACAGCTAGTATTACAGCAAGCGGTACTGTCCACCATTCACCGCCACCTAAATATTTATTAAAAAAGTTTTCTGGCACATAACCATGCATGGCAGCACCAATGGCTATACCAATAATTACATAAAGAAGCACACCTTTTACAATGTCCCATGCATTTTGAGATATTTCGGGTAAACGCTCATAAAAAGTCCGTTTGTTTTCTTCGTATTCTGCATTTTGCATTTTATTTTCAATGATTTGTTTAACCCAATCTGATAGCAGAGGTTCTAAGTTAAATTTACCAAGCAACCACCCGCCAATAGTACCTAATAAAATTCCAGAAATAACATAAATTAAAGTTGCTTTTACCCCAAACATACCTATAAACATAGCTACAGCTACTTCATTTACTAAAGGAGAGGTTATTAAGTATGAAAAGGTAACTCCTAACGGAATGCCTCCCTGTACAAACCCTATAAATAAAGGCACTGAAGAGCAAGAACAAAAGGGAGTTAAAGCCCCAAAAAACGAAGCAAACAAATGTTCTAAACCGTAAAGTTTCTTTTTATTTAAATAGTTTTTTAATTTTTCTACAGGGAAATAAGTGTTTACAATTCCCATTATAAAAACAATAACGAATAATAGAATGAGAATTTTTATAGTATCATATACAAAGAAGTTTAAAGCTACTCCTAAATGTGTTTCGGCTTCAATTTCAAAAACAGAATAAATGAGCCAATCAGCAAATTGTTGTAACCAATCAAACATGTTTTATAATTTTTATAGAGCCAGATATTGAACAGGCTAATTTTACTGTATTATAAATAGTTCCAAATCTTTCAATGTTTTTTTTCAAAAGCCGCACATTTAGTTTTTCATCATTACTATAAATGGTCAAGACATAATTAATATGCTCCATTCTAGGTGGTTTATCTAAACGTGTTGCTTTAACATCAATTTGCGCTTTTTGATATTGAAACTTCATCATTTCTGCAAATCGAGCTACATTTTTAAGAACACAAGCTGCAAAAGACCCTAAGAATAATTCGGCAGGATTAGGTAATACATCAGCTGTTTTTGTAGTGGTTCCAAAGGCTATTTTTGATGTTTTTATATCAATTTCAGCATCTTCCTGAGGGAAGGAAGTAGCCTTTACAGTATAGTCCATAATACCTTTTTAGCTAATTTAACAAGGCTAAAACTTCATCTTTTGAGGGGACTCTGCCTTTAATTGTTATAACATCATCAATAACCAAAGCTGGTGTAGTCATAACGTTAAATTTCATGATTTCCATAATATCTTCAACTTTTTCAATAGTAGCATCAATGTTGTTTTCAGAAACAACATCTTCTACAACGCCTGTCATAGTTTTACATTTGGGGCATCCTGTACCTAAAATTTTAATTACTTTACTCATAATAATTTTAATTTGTTTATCGCAAATAAACGATAGGTTTATAAAAAATATTAATCAAAAAATTGCTGAAATAACTGTTTAGCTTTATTCCAGTTTTCCTGATTAATGCAATACTTTATTTTTGGGGGTTTTAATTCGCCTTGAATTAAGCCTGCATTTTTTAACTCTTTAAGATGTTGAGAAACCGTAGATTGTGCCAAAGGAAAAACATCAACCAAATCGCCTGTAAAGCAACAAGACTGATTTTCAAGATGCTTTAAAATGGCAATACGTGTAGGATGCCCTAAGGCTTTTGCAAATTTAGCGAGTGCCTCGGTATCCTGTTTGTATTCTATGGGTTCTAAACTTCTTTTCAATGTTTTTTGTTATTTATTATCGCAAATGTACGATGAGTAATTTATTTGAAATGTGACAAAAGTCACATTTTGTGTTTTTTTATTTAAAATTGAGTTTGTGGGTTTTGTTTGATGTGTTTGTAGAACTAATTTAGTAAACAAAAAATACGAGAAAATTCGTGTATTTTTGTAGCTAGGCAACAACCAAAGCAATTAATTATATGCCTCTTTATTGAGTGTTTGTGCTACTTATCAATAATTTTTAAAATCTTTTCATTAAACAATTCTACCCCTTTTTGATTTAAGTGGTGAGCGTCATAAAAATGTAAAGAATCGTTCAAATGCATTATCTCATTGAAATTATAATAATCTGCAAAACTTGACATTAAGGTATCAAAATATTCATTGTTGATGTAACTAGAATAAAGACATTTTGTTATAGGAGCGTATACTAATAGTAATTTAAAATCCTTTTCTTTAATAATATTTAATATTTTTTTAAATGATTTTAATTGACTTTCGTTTAGATTGATTTTATTCATAGAAAATTTTTGAGGGCTAAAGTAGTTTATCTGTTTTTCTACAAAGCCACCTTTTATGTATTTGTCTTGTCCTTTTTCATTAGGTTTTAAATATTTGTCATTTAATTGAAATATATCTCTTATAGTTGCATAAAGTAAAGTGTTATATGTTATGATTTCATTTATATTAAAAGCCATTTCATAGGAATAAAAATCATTTTTGTCATTAGAAATAATGTCTAATGATGATTCGACACCGTCAATTGACAAGGTGGGGGGATATACTTCGTAAATGATTAATTTTGGTTGTAACTTATCTAGGTATCTTTTTAAAAGCATTTCTGTTTGAATTGGTGTCTGTGCACTAGAGCCTAAATTAAAAGTATTAAATCCATTTTTATTAAATATTCTTGTATCAAATCCTCTATAAGAGTGTGATGAACCTAAAAAGAGAATATCAATATTATTAATTTTTTTGACTTCATTTAATCTAGTATAAGTATTTCCACCTAACCTATAGCTTATATTTGGTTTTAGTTTTCTGAATCTATAACTACCAAATATAAAAAGTGAGCATAAGTAAAAAACTGAAGCAAAAGCGGTAAAGAGAATAATATTTTTTATAAACTTTTTCATTATTAGAATTGAAAGTAAATAAAGGGTGTTACTTCTGTTTTCATAAATATTCCTATTAAAGTTATAATAAATGCATAAAAGCCCCACTTTATTAGTTTATGACAATTTAAAAAAACGTTTGAGATAGCGTACTGTTTTTCTCTACCATTCCATTCTATAATAATAAAAAAGATGAGTAATAAAAAAATTGTTATAGGTTGGATTTCAGGAATTTTAAATAGTGAACTTGAAAAAATTTCAGAAATATAACGAAAAGCATGGTTAATGTTTTCTGCTCTAAAAAATATCCAAGCAAAAACAGTTAGGCTAAAAGTTAATACTATAGATAAAAATTCTTTAACATTTGGTAAATATTTGCCTTGAGCTACCACATTTAAATTATTCCTATTGTTATTAGTAA
This sequence comes from Seonamhaeicola sp. S2-3, assembly GCF_001971785.1. Classification (NCBI taxonomy): domain Bacteria; kingdom Pseudomonadati; phylum Bacteroidota; class Flavobacteriia; order Flavobacteriales; family Flavobacteriaceae; genus Seonamhaeicola; species Seonamhaeicola sp. S2-3. The sequence continues at coordinate 1,947,411 of NZ_CP019389.1, forward strand.
TAAAAATAGGCAAGAAAAACAAAGCATTCAAAGCTCCCCAAAAAATAAAAGTCCAATTTGCTCCATGCCAAAATCCACTAACAAGAAATATGATAAATACATTTCTAATTTTATTCCAAGTTCCTCCATGACTTCCGCCTAAAGGAATATAAAGATAATCTCTGAACCAAGTAGAAAGAGATATGTGCCAACGTCTCCAAAATTCTGCGACGTCTCTTGAAAAATAGGGGAAAGCAAAATTTTGTTTTAAATTAAAACCGAATAAACGAGAGACTCCAATAGCTATATCTGAATAACCAGAAAAGTCACAATAAATTTGGAACGTAAAAAATATTGCTCCAAGAACCAAAGTGCTTCCAGAATATTCAGATGAATTGTTAAAAATGATATTGGCATAATGTGCGCAATTATCGGCAATTACAGTTTTTTTAAACAACCCCCAAAGTATTTGTCGCATTCCATCAACAGATTTTGAATAGTCAAAATGTCGTTTTGTATAAAATTGAGGAAGTAAGTTTGTTGCTCTTTCAATTGGTCCCGCTACTAATTGAGGAAAGAAACTTACAAAAGCAGAAAAGACAATAAAGTCTTTAGTTGCTTCAAGTTTTTGTTTGTAAACATCAATTGTGTAGCTTAATGTTTGAAAGGTGTAAAAGCTAATTCCAACAGGTAAAATTATGTTTAAAGAATTAGCCTTTATTTCTGCTCCAAAAAATGAAAAAGCTGTAATGAAATTATCAAGGAAAAAATTATAGTATTTAAAGAATCCAAGAAATCCAATATTTACAAAAATGCTTGTCCATAATAGCATTTTTCTTTTGGTTTGATTTTCTTGTTTTGAAAGACTAATTCCAATTAGATAATCTACTATTGTACTAAAAAGGATTAGCGATAAGAATCTCCAATCCCACCAGCTATAAAAAATATAACTAGATATTACAATTAATAAGTTTTGTAATTTTAAGTTTTTATTAGTAACGAACCAATATAGGATAAAGATAATGGGCAAGAATATTGCAAAGTCAATTGAGTTAAATAGCATTCTTTTATTCTATTTAAGGTTTGTTGCGTTTTCGGTATGCCTCAACTTTGAGGAATAAGTTATATTGAATGTTAAACGAAAGTAGTTAAGTTTTCGTACAAAATCAATAACTGTTAAACAAAAAAAACTGCTATTAACCGTCTTTTTTTTAGTTTAATGGAATTTTAATTCCTGAAATATAATAATCTGGATTATCTGTACCGAAAGCCATATATATGTATAAATTTCCATTTTTTATAATAGGTGAAACAAAACCACCTAAATGATCCCAAGCCCAGTTATAAATAGGATATTTACGATATAGTTGAACGGGATTAATTAATAATGGGCTTCTGCTATCGTGACTCCATTCTTCATTCCAGTTCATTAACCCATATTCTCTATTGTTTGAGGTTAAGTAATTTGAATTTACTTCTTCACTACCTAATAGTATATATAATTTTGAATTGAACTGTAGATACGATGCGTCATCAGCCTTTCCTCTTAAATAGCCACTATTCAAAGTGCCTTTATGTATCAAATTTGAAGATTCAATACTTTGGTTGTTATCTAAAGCACCAAATAAATCAGTAGCAACTATTTCGTGGATTTCTCTATCTATAAAGAGAGGGTTTCTTCTATGGAAAAGTATTCTAAATTTATTTTCAAATTTTGTAATACTTAAGGGGAAACTATTTTGGTTTTCTCCATGCCAATTAGGAATCATAATCTCTTTTGGTTGTTGTATGATATTAAGGTTTTCATCTATAATCATATAGGCAGAAGTATAATTATTATTTGGTTGTTGAACTCCTAATAAAACGAGAAAATTTCCATTTTCTAATTCATAGGGGTTATTGGTAGAAAACACATTACCATTTGTTTTTGCAAAGGGTATCATATCTGTACTTAATATCTTTTCATTGTGAAATGTCCAGTCTTCTAAGTTATTGCTGGTTGCATAATAAATACTTCTTTTGGTATGAGATCCAAAAACTATGGGTGTTAAAAGTATATAGGTGCCATCAGATTTTTCGATAATACCACCTGGTTGGATATAATTAAAAACTCCTTCTGTAACTTGAGTTGGGTAAGGGGAGAATAGTGGGCGGTTGTTAATAATGCTGTAATTTACAAACGGATTAAAAAACTCTATTTGTGCACCCACATTTTTGTCTAATTTTCCTAAATAGGTTTTACCTAATGTAATCCAATTATTCGCCAAGTCTACATTTTCTATTTCAATCACAGTAGATGCCTCACTTCTTTGTATTACAAACCAACTTTGACCGTTACTAGCATGATTGAGTAAATTCTCTATACTTGCATAGTTAGTTTTTATTCGATGGTTTATATTATCATATTCTACTATTTTAATTGGGTTTTTTCGTTTTATATTGTTGAATTTATCTGAAATTAAAGCATTAGAAAAAATGTTATTGAGACTACCTTCTGGAAACGTTTCTTCTGAACCTGTTTCTTCAGGGTTTATTTCATTTTCAATAGGTTCTATTGGTTCTAGATCATCACTACTACAGGAGAAAATGAATGAAATAACAACAATTGGGAGGAGTAATTTTTTCATATAATAAGTTTAGAATGGTTTTAATTTGCAGCAACCTCTATGAATAAGCATCGTTTCAATAACTTATTTTAAGCGCAAAACGAAAGTAGTTAAGTTTTCGTACAAAACCAATAGCTATTAAACAAAAAAAAGACTACCAACGGCAGTCTTCTTAATATATAATTCATGTGTTTTTACAAACCAAATGCGGTTTTAACGGTATCAACATAATCTAGTTTTTCCCAAGTAAAAAGTTCTACATCTAAGGTTTTACTTTCTCCGTTAGGTTGGGTAAAGGTTTTGGTTACGATTTCATTGGTACGTCCCATATGTCCGTAAGCTGCAGTTTCACTATACATTGGGTTGCGTAATTTTAGGCGTTCTTCAATGGCAAACGGACGCATATCAAAAATTTCTTTTACTTTTTCTGCAATTTCGCCATCATTTAAATTAACTTTAGAAGTACCATAGGTATCAATAAATATCCCCATTGGTTCTACCACACCAATAGCGTAACTAACTTGTACTAAAACTTCGTTAGCAACACCAGCAGCTACTAAGTTTTTAGCTATATGGCGGGTAGCGTAAGCGGCACTTCGATCTACCTTACTTGGGTCTTTACCAGAAAAGGCACCACCACCATGAGCACCTTTGCCACCGTAGGTATCTACAATAATTTTACGTCCTGTTAAACCCGTGTCACCATGAGGACCACCAATAACAAACTTACCTGTTGGGTTTATATGGTATTTAATATCATCATTAAACAAGGCTTGTATTGCTTCTGGAAGTTTAGCTACCACACGTGGAATTAAAATTTCTTTAATGTCTTGCCTAATTTTAGTAAGCATGGTTTCATCATCAGCAAAATCATCATGTTGCGTAGATACTACAATAGCATCAATGCGTTGAGGTACATTATCATCGCTATATTCAATGGTAACTTGACTTTTAGAATCTGGTCTTAAATAGGTAATTTCTTTATTTTCTCTTCGTAAATTGCTTAGTTCTTTTAATATACGATGCGATAAATCTAAAGCCAAAGGCATGTAGTTTTCGGTTTCATTGGTAGCGTAACCAAACATCATACCTTGGTCTCCAGCACCTTGTTCTTCTTTGGTTGCTCTATCAACCCCACGGTTAATGTCGTCAGACTGTTCATGAATTGCAGAAAACACACCACAAGAATTGCCGTCAAACATATATTCACCTTTAGTGTATCCTATTTTATTAATAGTATCTCTGGCAATTTTTTGAACGTCTAAATAAGTACTTGATTTTACCTCGCCAGCAAGCACCACTTGTCCGGTTGTTACTAAGGTTTCACAGGCTACTTTAGAGTTAACATCAAATGCTAAAAAATTATCAATTAAAGCGTCACTAATTTGATCAGCAACTTTATCAGGGTGTCCTTCAGAAACACTTTCCGAAGTAAATAAATATGGCATTATTAATTAATTTATGAGATAAGATTTGACGGAAAACGTCAAGGAAGTTAACACTGCCTTTAGCATTTTTTATTTATGCTGATTTTAATTAGCATAAAAGAGGTTGCAATCAGTCAAATCTTTCCTCTGTTGTTACAGGGGGCAAATGTAAAAAAATTAAAGGAAAGGCAAATTAATTTTTAGTTTTTTAACCTAAGTTTTGGTTATTTAATTATAAATACAAATATTTGTTGTGTAAAATTATGAAGAAACAAATTTTAAATATCATTTCTATTATTGTCATTGTGATTATTTCACAGTGATAGGAAGTGCTATTTAAATATTAAAATATAATTAAGCCTTCCTGATAATGGAAGGCTTTTTTTATGATTTTTTTTAAGATTTGGGCATCATAAAAATATCAAGTTAATTAATTGTATGTTAGAATGTTATGTATTTTTTTACAACAGTGAATTTAACCAAGATTTGCATTAAATAAAAAGTAAAAAAAGGTAAAGGTTTATTTTCGTTGACCTTATAATGAGTATTTTTTGTTAAAATTCTTAAAATCATAGAAATATCATTCTTTAAGCGCGATAAGATTTAAAATTTTTTATAAAAAACATGAATAAATTAAATAAACACAGTAGTAGACTAACACAGGATGAGTCTCAACCAGCATCACAAGCTATGTTGTATGCCGTAGGATTGTCTGATGACGATATGAAAAAAGCACAAGTAGGTATTGCAAGCACAGGATATGATGGAAACCCGTGTAATATGCACTTAAATAATTTGGCTGCAGAGGTTAAAATTGAGTGTAAAATTGCAGATATGGTTGGTTTGGTGTTTAATACTATTGGTGTAAGTGATGGTATTTCAATGGGAACTTCGGGTATGAATTACTCGCTTGCTTCTAGAGATATAATTGCAGATTCTATAGAAACTGTTGTAAACGCTCAAAGTTATGATGCGCTAATTTCAGTAGTAGGATGTGATAAAAATATGCCAGGAGCTATTATAGCTATGTTGCGTTTAAATCGTCCGTCAATTATGATGTATGGCGGAACTATTGCCTCTGGAAATTATAAAGGGAGAAAACTAAATATTGTTTCGGCTTTTGAAGCTTTGGGGCAAAAAGTGGCAGGAGAAATTGATGAAGATGAATACAGGGAAATTATTAAAAGAGCCATTCCTGGAGCGGGAGCTTGTGGTGGTATGTACACAGCAAATACTATGGCGTCTGCTATAGAGTGTATGGGGCTTGCATTACCTTATAACTCTTCTATCCCAGCAGAAAATCCAAACAAATTATCAGAAAGCGAAAGAACAGCAAGAGCAGTTAAAAACTTATTAGAATTAGATTTAAAACCTTTAGATATTATTTCTAAAAAATCTATTGAAAATGCTATTGCATTAGTAAATGCCTTAGGAGGATCTACAAATGCCGTATTACACTTTTTAGCTATTGCACATGCTGCGGATATTGATTTTACTCTTGAAGATTTTCAACGTGTAAGTGATAGAACACCTTTAATAGCAGATTTAAAACCATCAGGAAAATACTTAATGGAGGATGTTCATGGTATTGGTGGTACACCTGCAGTAATGAAATATTTATTAGATAATGGTTATTTACATGGCGATTGTATGACCGTAACCGGAAAAACATTAGCCGAAAATTTAGCCGATGTAGAGCCACTTAAATTTGAAAACAATCAAGATGTTATTTATCCAAAAGATAAAGCATTAAAATCTTCAGGTAACTTACAAATTCTTTACGGAAACTTAGCGTCTGAGGGTGCTGTTGCTAAAATATCAGGTAATGAAGGCTTGGTATTTGAAGGAAAAGCAGTGGTTTATAACAGTGAACAAGAAGCCAATACAGGTATAGGTAATGGAGAAGTAGAGAAAGGAGATGTCGTCGTCATTAGGTATGTGGGTCCAAAAGGAGGTCCGGGAATGCCAGAAATGTTAAAACCAACTTCTATGATTATGGGAGCAGGTTTAGGCAAATCGGTAGCATTAATTACAGACGGACGATTTTCAGGCGGAACTCACGGGTTTGTTGTAGGGCATATTACCCCCGAAGCCCAATCAGGCGGAACCATAGCTTTAATTGAAACTGGTGATAGAATTAGAATTAGTGCAGAAGATAACTCTATAAACGTATTGTTATCTGATGAAGAATTAGCCGAAAGAAAAGCAAAATGGGTACAACCTGAATTAAAACACAAAAAAGGAATATTATATAAATATGCAAAATCGGTAGCATCGGCTTCAAAAGGTTGTGTTACGGATGCATTTTAAAACATTTTGTCATTCCGAATTTATTTCGGAATCTCATCAATAAAGTTGAGATTATGAGTAACACACAAACAATTAAGAAAGTAGAAAATAAGGCAGTGAAAACAGAACGCATTACTGGTAGCGAAGCCATTATTAAATGTTTAATAGCAGAAGGTGTAGATATCCTTTATGGTTACCCAGGTGGTGCTATTATGCCAGTTTACGATGAGTTATTTAAATATCAAGATAAAATACATCATGTATTAACGCGCCATGAGCAAGGAGCAGCACATGCAGCTCAAGGCTATGCAAGAATTTCAGGAAAGGTAGGTGTTGCTATGGCAACATCAGGACCAGGAGCAACTAACTTAATTACAGGAATAGCAGATGCTCAAATAGATTCTACACCATTGGTGTGTATTACGGGTCAGGTATTTTCGCATTTATTAGGAAGTGATGCGTTTCAAGAAACCGATATTGTTGGCATTTCTACACCAGTTACAAAATGGAATCACCAAATCACAAAAGCTGAAGATATTCCAGAGGTTTTAGCAAAGGCTTTTTATATAGCCAAAAGCGGAAGACCAGGACCTGTTTTAATTGATATAACTAAAGATGCTCAGGTTCAAGAATTCGATTTTAAATATGAAAAATGTACCGAAGTAAGAAGCTATAACCCAGTACCAAAAACTAATATAGAGTCTGTTAAAGCTGCAGCAAAACTTATTAATAATGCTAAAAAACCATTAATTGTTTGGGGACAAGGTGTTATTTTAGGTGAAGCCGAAGAAGAGCTTAAAGCAGTTGTTGAAAAAGCTGGTATTCCTGCGGCGTGGACTATTTTAGGGGCCTCTGCACTTCCAACATCACACCCATTAAATGTTGGTATGGTTGGTATGCATGGTAATTATGCTCCTAATAAATTAACAAATGAGTGCGATGTGCTTATTGCTATAGGTATGCGTTTTGACGATAGGGTTACAGGCGATTTAAAAACCTATGCAAAACAAGCTAAGGTAATTCACTTTGATATAGACCCAGCAGAAATTGATAAAAATGTAAAAACCGATGTTGCGGTTTTAGGTAACTCTAAAGAAAGTTTAGCGCTGTTATTAAAAGAGTTAGAAGAAAATTCTCACCAAGAGTGGCATCAAAAGTTTAAAGATTTATATAAAATTGAATACGAAAAAGTAATAAAATCAGATTTATTACCAGAAAAAGAAGGTTTAACCATGGGTGAGGTGCTTAAAGAAATTAACACCCAAACCAAAGGCGATGCCGCTATAGTTTCAGATGTTGGGCAACATCAAATGATAGCTTGTCGTTATGCCGAATTCAATAAAACAAAAAGTAATATTACATCTGGAGGCTTAGGTACTATGGGATTTGCATTACCAGCAGCCATAGGAGCTAAAATGGCAGCACCTGATCGTGAAGTAGTTGCAATTATTGGCGATGGTGGTTACCAAATGAATATTCAGGAATTAGGTACCGTTTTTCAACAAGAAGTACCAGTAAAAATTGTAGTTTTGAATAATGAATTTTTAGGAATGGTACGCCAATGGCAACAGCTGTTTTTTGATAAGCGATATGCATCAACAGAAATGACTAATCCAGATTTTGTTACTATTGCTAAAGGGTATCGTATAAATGCTAAACGAGTTACTAAACGAGAAGAATTAGCAGATGCCGTAAAAGACATGATTGCTTCAAAATCGTCTTACTTTTTAGAAGTTTGTGTTGAAAAAGAAGATAATGTATTCCCAATGATACCAACTGGAGCTTCAGTTTCAGATGTTAGATTGAGTTAATAATTGAATAGAGAAAATAGAACAAAGAGATAAGATGAAAGTTCTTTAAAAGAGTAATAATTTAGGCAGTATTTGGTCTTTACTCTTTCATCTTTTTTCTAATATCTTTTATAAAATGAACGAAGAAATAAAAACACTTACGATTTCAATTTATACCGAAAATAATATAGGTTTATTAAATCGTATATCCGCTATTTTTCAGCGCAGACATATTAATATAGAAAGTTTAACAACATCACAATCAGAAATTGAAAATGTAAACCGTTTTGTTATTGTTGTTAAAATATCAGAAACCCAAGCTAAAAAAATAGTAGGGCAAATAGAGAAGCAAGTAGAGGTTATAAAGGCTTATTATCATGATGAACATGAAACAATTTTTACAGAATCATGTATGTTTAAAATTAAGTCTGAATTACTGTTTGAAGAACCTCAAATACAAAATATCATCAAAGAAAGTGATACTAGAATTGTAACTGTAAACAAGCAGTTTTTTGTTTTAGAAAAATCTGGAAGACGCCATGAAATTGAAGCATTACGCAGAGATTTAAGCGCCTTTGGTATTATGCAATTTGTACGTTCTGGTAGAATTGCTGTTACTAAAGATGAAATGAAAATAACAGAATTATTAGACGGAGTTAAAAATAAATAATTAATTAAACAAACATCCATACATAGATGGATGAAAACTGAATATTAAAACAAGAATATTAAAATGGGAAATTATTTTAACACTTTATCGCTAAGAGACAAATTAGAGCAATTATCAAAGTGTAGGTTTATGGATTCTTCAGAGTTTGGAGATGGTGTAAATGCCTTAAAAGGAAAAAAGATAGTTATAGTAGGTTGTGGAGCGCAAGGACTTAACCAAGGTTTAAACATGAGAGATTCTGGTTTAGATATTTCTTATGCACTACGTGAAGCTGCTATAAAAGAAAAACGAGCTTCTTTTGTAAATGCTACAGAAAACGGATTTACTGTAGGTACTTACGAGGAGTTAATTCCAACAGCCGATTTGGTTTTAAACTTAACACCAGACAAGCAGCACTCAAACGTTGTTAAAGCAGTAATGCCATTAATGAAAAAAGGAGCAACCTTGTCATATTCTCATGGTTTTAATATTGTTGAAGAAGGTATGCAAATTCGTGAAGACCTTACTGTGATTATGTGTGCACCAAAATCACCAGGTTCTGAGGTGCGCGAAGAATATAAAAGAGGTTTTGGTGTACCAACACTTATTGCAGTTCACCCAGAAAATGACCCAGAAGGTAAAGGTTTAGCGCAAGCAAAAGCCTATGCTGTAGCAACAGGAGGAGATAGAGCAGGTGTATTAGAGTCGTCTTTTGTTGCTGAGGTAAAAAGTGATTTAATGGGAGAGCAAACCATTTTATGTGGATTATTACAAACAGGATCTATCCTTTGTTTCGATAAAATGGTTGAAAAAGGAATTGAGCCAGGATATGCTTCTAAATTAATTCAATACGGATGGGAAACCATTACAGAAGGTCTTAAATATGGTGGTATTACCAATATGATGGATAGACTTTCTAACCCAGCAAAAATAAAAGCATTTGAATTATCTGAAGAATTAAAAGATATCATGCGTCCACTGTTCCAAAAACATATGGATGATATTATGGAAGGACGTTTTTCTAGCGGAATGATGGAAGATTGGGCTAATGGAGATGAAAAATTATTAACATGGAGAGCCGAAACTGCAGAAACTGCTTTTGAAAAAACTCCAGCTGCTGATGTAGAAATAACAGAACAAGAATACTATGACAATGGCGTGCTAATGGTAGCTTTTGTTAGAGCTGGTGTAGAGTTGGCTTTTGAAGCTATGACAGAATCTGGAATTATTGATGCTTCTGCATACTATGAGTCTTTACATGAAACACCACTTATTGCAAATACCATAGCAAGAAAGAAATTATTTGAAATGAATCGTGTAATTTCTGATACTGCAGAGTACGGATGTTATTTATTTGATCATGCTTGTAAACCGTTATTAGCAGACTTTATGAAAACCATTGATACAGATGTTATTGGCAAACCATATGCAAAAGATAACGGAGAAGGAGTTGATAATGCTAGATTAATTGAAATTAATGCCGCTTTAAGATCGCATCCTGTTGAAAAAGTAGGAACCTTTTTAAGAGCATCAATGACAGCTATGAAACCAATAGTTTAAGAGCAATTTTACATTATATATTAAACCTCATAAGTATTGCTTATGAGGTTTTTTGTTTTTAATAATTATAGTGAAAATACAATTGTGTAACTTGCAAGCAAAGTAGGTTTTAATCCAAATTAATGTTATAAATCATAATTATGCAAAAGGAAAACATAGCATATTTTCCAGATATAAAAGATGTGGTACTTGCAGCTCAAGCTATTAAAAAAGTGTCAGCACTTACTCCCTTAAATTATGGGACAAGATTTTCAAACAAGTACAACGCCAATGTATATTTTAAGAGAGAAGACCTCCAGCAAGTTCGTTCTTATAAAATAAGAGGGGCATACAACAAAATAAGTTCATTATCAGAAAATGAATCTAAGAACGGTGTAGTTTGCGCAAGTGCAGGTAATCATGCACAAGGAGTAGCACTTTCTTGTAAGTTATTAAAGATTAAAGGAACTATTTATATGCCAACGCCTACGCCAAATCAAAAAATAGAACAGGTAAAAATGTTTGGTGGCGAATTTATCAACATAAAATTAGAAGGAGATACTTTTGATGATGCATATCATGCAGCAGTAATTGAATGTAAGCAAAAGGAAAAAGTGTTTATTCATCCATTTGATGATGAAAAAGTTATTGAAGGGCAAGCAACCATTGGTTTAGAAATTTTAGAGCAAGCAGAAAAACCTATTGATTATATTTTTATTCCTGTTGGAGGTGGCGGATTAGCAGCAGGATTATCATCTGTATTTAAAACCTTATCACCAAAAACAAAAATTATTGGAGTAGAACCAGAGGGAGCACCATCTATGAAAGTTTCTATAGAAAATAATAAGAATACCGAGTTGAAAGAAATGGAAAAATTTGTTGATGGAGCAGCAGTTAAAAGAGTTGGTGACTTAACGTTTCCTATTTGTAAACAGAATTTAGATGAGATGATTACTGTGCCAGAAGGTAAAGTTTGTGAAACCATTTTAGAACTCTATAATAAAGATGCCATTGTTGTAGAGCCAGCAGGCGCTTTAAGTATTTCGGCTTTAGATTTTTACACTGAAAAAATTAAAGGCAAAAATGTTGTTTGCCTAATAAGCGGAAGTAATAATGATATTACCAGAACCCCAGAAATTCAAGAACGGGCTTTATTATATGCCAACTTAAAGCATTATTTTATTGTAAAATTTCCACAGCGTGCAGGAGCATTAAAAGAGTTTGTAGTAGATATTTTGGGTAAAGATGATGATATCACCTATTTTGAATATGCTAAAAAAACAAACCGAGAAAATGGTAGAGCTGTAGTAGGTATTCAATTAAAATCTTCTGATGATTTAAATCCTTTAATAGGAAGAATGAAAGCGCATAATTTTTATGGAGATTACCTAAATGATAAACCAGATTTGTTTCAATTTTTGGTTTAAATTAAATTAATTTCTTTTTGATGTATTGTTGTTTTTTCGCAATCGTTTTCGTGTTGTAGATAGCGTTTTGAGAAGATTTTAACTGTATTTTTAAGCTATTTTAGTTTTCTTTGATGCTAACAAAAGAATCTAAAGTAGTTAATTATGGCAACTCAATTTAAAGAAATTCCAGACGCTTATAAAATTACATCGCTTTTACACCAAAACACATATTTGGTAAATGGTGAACTGAAAAATTGGGATGGTGAAACCGCTAAGGTTTATTCAACAATATCTTCAACTTCAGAATATAAGCAAACACTTTTAGGAACTGTTCCGCAGTTAGGAGAAAAAGAGGCTTTAGAAGCACTTCATTCAGCAACATCAGCTTATAGCAACGGAAAAGGGCTATGGCCAACAATGAAAGTGGCCGATAGAATTGCCTGTATGGAGTCTTTTGTAGAGCATATGCAAACCAAAAGAGAAGAGGTTGTAAAACTTTTAATGTGGGAAATAGGGAAAAGCTTACCAGATTCTGAAAAAGAATTTGATAGAACGGTAGATTATATTTATGATACTATTGAAGCTTATAAACAAATAGACAGAGATTCAGCTAAGTTTGAAAAACATTCTGGGGTGTATGCTCATATTCGTCGCGGACCTCTAGGAGTAGTACTTTGTTTAGGACCCTATAATTACCCTTTAAATGAAACATTTACGTTATTAATTCCGGCCTTAATAATGGGTAATCCTGTTATATTTAAGCCAGCAAAATTAGGTGTTTTGTTAATATCGCCTTTGTTAGAAGCTTTTCAGGCTAGTTTTCCAGAAGGCGTAGTTAATATTGTTTATGGGCGCGGACGTACTTTGGCTACACCAATAATGAAATCTGGTAAAATTGATGTGCTAGCATTAATAGGAAATAGTAAATCTGCTAATGCATTACAAGCACAACACCCAAAAGGAAATAGGTTAAGAATGGTTTTAGGTCTAGAAGCTAAAAACCCAGCAATAGTATTACCAGATGCCGATTTAGATTTAGCAGTTGATGAATGTATAGCCGGAACCTTATCTTTTAATGGGCAGCGTTGTACCGCTTTAAAAGTATTGTATGTACATGAGTCTATAGTTGAAGAATTTAATAGACGGTTTGCCTACAAAGTAGATCAACTTAAATTTGGAAACCCTTGGGAAGAAGGTGTAAAATTAACACCACTACCAGAGGTAGATAAACCATCATATATTAAAGAATTGATTGATGATGCTTTAGATAAAGGCGCAAAAATATTGAATAAAAAAGGTGGTGAAATTTCCGAAAACTTCATCTTTCCAGCTGTTTTATATCCTGTTAATAAAGAGATGAGAGTTTTTCAAGAAGAACAATTTGGACCAGTAATACCTGTAGTATCTTTTTCTGATATTGAAGAACCTCTTGATGATATGGCAGAGTCTAATTACGGACAACAAGTAAGTTTGTTTGGTAAAAATATTCAAACCCTTTCTCCTCTAATTGATACTTTAGTTAATTTAGTTTGTAGGGTGAATTTAAATAGTTCTTGCCAAAGAGGTCCAGATGTATATCCGTTTACAGGAAGAAAAGATTCTGCTTTTGGTACCTTAAGTGTTCATGATGCCTTACGTTCATTTTCAATAAGAACTTTTGTGGCTTCAAAAGATAATGAGTATAACAATGCTATTCTAACAGATCTTTTAGAGCAAAAAACCTCTAACTTTATTAGTACAGATTATATTTTATAAAATAAGGTTTGTAGTTAAAATACTATATGCTAAAATCCGTATATTAACAATAATCTATTGTTCTGTTGTAGAAATAAATAAAAACCCCAATATTTAAAATAAATTAATAATAATGAAAGTATTAAAGAGTGTGCTAGTATTTGCCTTTTCAGGTCTTATGTTAGCAGGGTGTGGTGACAAAGAAGAGAAAAAGAAAGAAGGATTTTCTTATGAAAAAACAAAAACAGAAACAGTAAAACAGGTCAACCAAGAAGCATCTAAAATAGACGAAACAGAAGTACAAAAATTATTAACAAAAAACACTTGTGTTGCTTGTCATAGTGCAGACAAAAAATTAATAGGGCCTTCATTTAAAGATATAGCTAAAAGAAATTATTCAGACGAAAGAATTGTAGAACTTATTTATAAACCAGAACCAGGAAATTGGCCAGAATATTCTGTTCCAATGGCACCGTTACCCAATGTTCCTAAAAATGAGGCTTTAAAAATAGCTTCTTGGATTAATTCTTTAAACTAGAAATTAAAGGAACTAAACAAATAATTCACCTTTAAAATTGCTTTAATTGTATAATTTAGGTGTAATTATTTAAAAACTAAATTCATTATAGTGCTATATTTTAAAAATTAACTAAATATAGTATTGATTTATAGATGGTTATTGAATGGTATTTTATAAAATATTCAAAATAAGACGCTAGAGAAGAACTTCGTTTCTTAAAAAGCATATTATTGAAGCGACAGCAAAACGCGGTACAGAATGGGCTGCAACAGGAAATGTAACACAAAAAACTGTTCCTGCAGATTTTCCAACAGAAACTCAAAAATCTACAAGACATTTTGAGCTAAAAAAATAAAAATAGATTATTTGTTGAGAAGATTAAAGCTTCTTAAAATCTGTGAGTTACATACTCTATGATTTTTTATGTAAAATTGTAGGAGTTTTGGCTTAATTTCAATAAAATTTAAAATAAAAATAAGGTTGAGTTAAGAATTCATTAATTCATTTTAAAGTTAATTTAAAACCTGTTTATTTTTCAATTATTTAGTTGTGTAATTCATAATTAGTTGTAATTTTGCTGCTTATATTAACGAAAGGGGCTCACGCCGACGATTTAGAGTTAATAGTTAAGATAGTTATTCAGTGAAAACAGGAAACAACATATCTCTTATCTCTTTTGTTCTAGTAAACACTACTAGAGCTGTTGTTGTGCGTTTTCCTCAACCACGCCCCTAAGGGGCTATTCAGTTTAAGAAAGCATCCGCTGCTTTCAATTTTCGTTATTATTTAGAATATAAAAAGTACAAAGCTTAAAGGCTTAATTAAATGCTTAAAGTTTAATTAGTTCTTAAGTGTTTAATAATTATTGAAAAATGAATTCAATATTGAATATAGATAAAAATATTGTGGTTGAGGAAGCTAAGTCCTATTGTGATTTACAAGGTTTAGAAGTTGTTTTTACTTATGAGATTTCAAAAACTAATTTGCAGATAATCTCAGAAAGAACAAAAAATCTTCCTGCAATGTATCATGCCAGTGTAGGTATGTTACAAGATCGTTTAAAAAATGGTTGTTATCTTTTAATGAAAGATGGCGAAATCTATGGGCATATTTTTGCTCATAGGCATACTATTGATAAATATTCGGTTTTTGAGCGCTCGTCTTTGTGGGTGCATAAAGCTTACAGAAACCATAATTTAGGACTACTTTTAATGGATTGCTTAACCAAAAAATTCTCTAAAGAATTTCTTATTTCAATAGCTCAAGATGCTACTGTGCACCACAACAATGAGTTATTAGGTATGCAGTTTATTACGCTAAAAGATTTGTCTCCAGTTTTAATTGAAACCTTAGAAAAACTAGGTAAGCTAAGAGACGAATACAAATACAAATATTACGTTAATCCATATTTCGAATCTAAAATAAATCAATTTAATAAGATTCTTAAAAATAAAATTTAATTAATTACAATGAAAAAGTTAGTTATAGCCTACAGTGGCGGCTTAGATACATCATATTGTGCGGTAAGTTTATCAAAAGAATATGAAGTACATGCAGTAAGTGTAAATACAGGAGGATTTACCCAAGCAGAAATAGATCATATAGAAAGTAACGCCTATAAAATGGGGGTTGCTACCTACAAAAACATTAATGCCATAGCTACGTTTTACCAAAAAGTAGTAAAGTATTTAATTTTTGGTAACGTATTAAAAAACAATACCTACCCATTATCGGTTAGTGCAGAACGTATTATTCAAGCTATTGAAATTGTAGAATACGCTAAAAGTATAGGCGCAGAATATATTGCTCATGGAAGCACAGGTGCAGGAAATGATCAAGTAAGGTTTGATATGATTTTTCAAACTTTAGCACCAAATATTAAAATTATAACACCCATTAGAGACGAGCAATTAACCAGACAACAAGAAATAGACTATTTAAAGGAAAATGGTATTGATATGTCTTGGGAAAAAGCAAAATACTCCATTAACAAAGGACTTTGGGGAACTAGTGTTGGTGGTGCCGAAACCTTAACTTCAGAAAAACCATTACCAGATGAAGCGTATCCGTCGCAATTAAAACACGCCGAAGAAGAAAAAGTTAAGCTTACATTTAATAAAGGTGAGTTGGTAGCTGTAAACGGTGTAGAAAACAATCCTGAAGTTAATATTGAAGTGTTAAACAATTTAGCATCGGGCTATGCTATTGGTAGAGATATTCATGTAGGCGATACTATAGTAGGTATTAAAGGTAGAGTAGGGTTTGAAGCTGCAGCTGCCTTAATTACTATTAAAGCTCATCATTTATTAGAAAAACACACATTAACTAAATGGCAATTACAACATAAAGAATACATAGCAAGTTTTTATGGTATGCATTTACATGAAGGGCAATATTTAGACCCTGTAATGAGAGATATGGAAGCCTTTTTACAAAGCAGTCAAGAAAAAGTAACTGGCGATGTAACTGTAACATTAAAACCTTACCATTTTGATTTAGATGGTATTAGCTCTGAACACGATTTAATGAGTGCTAAATTTGGTAGTTATGGTGAAGAAAACAAAGCGTGGACAGCAGATGACGCTAAAGGATTTATTAAAATTCTTGGAAATCAAAATAAAATATATCAACAGGTAAATAGTTAGTTATTGGTTGTTAGTTGAAGGTTGAATTTTTAACCTAAAACTTACATCAATGCAAATAGCCAAAAGCTATATAAAATGAAAAAAATACAAGTTGGAATTATTGGTGGTGCTGGTTATACTGCCGGAGAATTAATAAGATTGTTAATTAACCACCCTGAAGCCGAAATAGATTTTGTTTACAGTACAAGTAATGCTGGTAACCAAATTAGTAAGGTACACCAAGATTTAGTAGGTACGTTAAATAAAACCTTTACAGATACTGTAAACCCTAATGTAGATGTGTTATTTTTATGTTTAGGGCATGGTAATTCGGTTAAGTTTTTATCGGCTAACAAATTTTCTGATAACACTAAAATTATTGACTTAGGAAATGATTTTAGATTGGAAGCCGATAAAGTTTTTGAAGGAAAAACTTTTGTTTATGGGTTACCAGAACTTAATAAATCTGATATAGAATCTGCCAATTATATTGCCAACCCAGGTTGTTTTGCTACCAGTATTCAGTTAGGGTTGTTGCCTTTGGCAAATGCAGGTTTGTTACATAAAGATGTGCATATAAATGCGGTTACAGGCGCTACAGGTGCAGGAACTTCATTGTCTGCTACCACACATTATACCTGGAGAGATAACAATTTTTCATATTATAAACCCTTTACGCATCAGCATTTAGGAGAAATCAATCAATCGGTAAAACAATTGCAAAATAGTTTCAATTCAGATATTTTATTTATGCCGAATAGAGGAAATTTTTCAAGAGGTATTTTTGCAACCATTTATACTGATTTTGAAGGTACTATTGAAGAAGCTAAAACTATTTATAAAGAGTTTTATAAAGATGCTGTTTTTACTTTTATAAGCGACGATTTTTTACATCTTAAACAGGTAGTAAACACCAATAAATGTTTAGTGCATTTACATATACACGAAGGTAAATTATTAATAACCAGTATTATTGATAATTTATTAAAAGGTGCATCGGGGCAAGCGGTTCAGAATATGAATTTAATGTTTGGCTTAGAAGAAACCACAGGTTTAGAATTAAAAGCAACATATTTTTAGAGAAACAGTGGTGCGTTAGCGATTGATGCGGTATCCTTTTTTTGAGGTACGAGAAAAAAGATATAGCGGAAAGCGCGACCCCTTGTGGGTAACGCCATAAAAATAAAAAAACGAAGCATGAAAATAGCCATTATAGGAACAGGAAATTTAGGTAGTTCTATAGCTAAGGGACTTATTAAAAACAAGTCGTTCACCTCTTTGTACTTAAGTGATAAAAATACGTCTGCGGTTAAAAGTTTTGAAGATGAAGATTATGTAACTATTACCAATTACAACAAAGAAGCGGTAATGAATTCTGATGTCATAATTTTTGCATTACAACCAAAGCATGTAGAAAGTGTATTAGAGGAAGTAGAATCTGTAATTACCAAAAAACATTTAATTATGTCGGTAGCCGCAGGATTTGCCATTTCTAAAATAGAAAGTGTTATTGGAGTCGATAAACACATTATTCGTGTTATGCCTAATACGGCCATTTCTATTGGGAAATCTATGACTTGTTTGTCGCCCAATGCAATAGGTGAGGAAAAAATAGAGCTTGCTAAAACCATTTTTAACCAATTAGGAACTACTATGGTAATTCCAGAAGAGCAAATACAGGCAGCAACGGTTATTTGTGCTAGTGGTATTGCTTTTTGGATGCGTTTAGTACGTGCTACCACACAAGGTGCTATTCAGTTAGGTTTTGAGGCAGAAGAAGCGCATCAGTTAGCACTACAAACCTGTTACGGGGCGGCTAGTTTATTAAAAGAATCTGGAAGACATCCTGAAGCAGAAATTGATAGGGTAACTACTCCAAGTGGTTGTACCATTGCGGGGTTAAATGAAATGGAACATCAAGGATTGAGTTCTGCTTTAATACAAGGAATTAACGCTTCTTTTGAAAAAATTAATGAAATAAAAAACGGTTGATAGCGCTTTTATTAAGCAGTAAGCAGTAAGCAGTAAAGCAGTAAGCAGTGAGTAGTGAGCAGTGAGTTGTAACTAGCTACCATCAACCTATTAACAAATAACAACAAGAAAAAATGCCATTATTTGACGTTTATCCATTATATAATGTAACACCCGTTTCGGGTAAAGGTATTCATGTGTACGATGATAAAGGAACAGAATATCTAGACCTTTACGGTGGGCACGCCGTAATTTCTATTGGGCACGCGCACCCAAATTACGTAGCAGCAGTTAGCAAACAAGTTGAAACATTAGGGTTTTATTCTAATGCTATTCAAAATCCGTTACAAAGGCAGTTAGCCAATAAGTTAGAAACGCTTTCAGGTTGTAAAGATTACCAATTGTTTTTGTGTAATTCTGGTGCCGAAGCTAATGAAAATGCGCTTAAACTAGCATCTTTTAAAACAGGAAAGAAACGTGTTGTAGCTTTTAGTAATGGCTTTCACGGACGTACATCGGCGGCGGTTGCTGTAACCGATAATAAAAACATTATAGCACCAATTAACGCGCAACAAGCGGTAACCATTTTACCTTTAAATGATGTTGACGGTGTAAAAACCGAATTAGAAAAAGGTGATGTTTGTGCGGTTATTGTTGAGTTTATTCAAGGTGTAGGAGGCTTAGACCAAGGGAGTAAAGAATTTTTTGAGCAAGTTTTTGCACTTTGTAAAGCCAATAACACCATGTTTATAGCCGATGAGGTACAGTCTGGTTACGGGCGTTCGGGTAAATTCTTCGCGTTTCAGCATTATAATGTAACGCCAGATATTATTTCAATAGCTAAAGGTATGGGCAATGGTTTTCCTATTGGGGGTGTGTTAATTCATCCAGATATTGAAGCTAAATACGGTATGTTAGGTACCACTTTTGGAGGAAATCATTTGGCTTGTGCTGCAGGATTAGCAGTATTGGATACTATTGAAGAAGAACATTTAATTGATAATGTAAACGAAATGTCTGAGTGTTTTATTGAAAAATCAAAAGATATTTCTGAGATAAAGAATGTTAAAGGGCGTGGGCTAATGCTTGGTTTAGAATTTAACTTTGAAGTTAGCGAATTACGAAAAAAACTAATTTACAATCATCATATTTTCACTGGTGGCGCAGCAAACAAAAAGTTACTAAGAATTTTACCGCCTTTAAATATTGAAAAATCACATATCAATCAATTTTTTGATGCCTTAAAAAAGGTGTTATAAAAAGTTTAACAAAAAATTATAAAGCTAAGTTCTGCATACAAAAAGAATAATTGTAGAATATAAGCTAAACAATAAAAAAAGAAGAAATGAACACCTTACTATCTATTGAAAAAAGAAACGCTGTTTTGTTAAAAATGGCAAAACTTTTAGAAGCAGAAAGGCAAGCAATTATTGAAATTAATAAAGTTGATTTAGAATCGTACCAAGGCGAAGATATTTCTATGTACGATCGTTTAAAAGTAGACGATTCTAAAGTTGATGAGATGATAAAATCTGTTAGTCATTTGGCGTCTCAAGAAGATCCAGTTGGTGTAGAGCGTTTTAGTTTTAAGCACGAAAACGGCATGCAGGTTTACAACAAAACCGCATCGTTTGGTACGGTATTAATTATTTACGAATCAAGACCCGATGTTACCGTTGAGGCTGCAGGTATTGCCTTTAAATCAGGAAACAAAATTCTTTTAAAAGGTGGTAAAGAATCGTTGCGTTCTAACCTAAAAATTGTGGAACTGTGGCATCAAGCATTACAAGAAGTAGATGCATCAACCGATTGGGTAGAATATTTACAATTTAATAGAACTGAAACCCAAGCCTTTTTAGAAAAACCAACACAACCAGTAGATTTAATTGTACCTAGAGGAGGTGAACGATTAATTGCCTTTGTTAAAGAGCATGCAGCGTGTCCTGTAATTGTAAGTGGGCGTGGTAATAATTTTGTATATGTACATAAAGATGCCGATACATCAATTGCCTTGGATGTAATTGTAAATGGTAAAACCGCAAAAATTTCGGCTTGTAATGCTGTTGATAAAGTGCTAATTGATTCTAATCTGCCAAATAAAAATGAGTTTATAGA
Source organism: Seonamhaeicola sp. S2-3 (assembly GCF_001971785.1). Classification (NCBI taxonomy): domain Bacteria; kingdom Pseudomonadati; phylum Bacteroidota; class Flavobacteriia; order Flavobacteriales; family Flavobacteriaceae; genus Seonamhaeicola; species Seonamhaeicola sp. S2-3. The sequence goes on from NZ_CP019389.1 coordinate 1,968,063, forward strand.
AGCATTAATTTCAAAATTGAAAGAGTTCAATGTTGAAATTTTAGGAGATGATAAAACGTCAAGTTTTGAAGCTATTAACCCTTTTAATTCTGAAGACGTTTGGTTTGAAGAGTTTTTAGATTATAAAATTGTTATTGGTGAAATAGCATCTAACACCGATGCTATTGCTAAAATAAATAAGTACTCTGGCGGGCATTCGTCTTCTATTATTACTAAAGATGAGGCCGAAGCTAAAATTTTTATGGAAAATGTAGATACTGCTGCAGTATATCATAATGCATCTACCCGATTTACCGATGGCGGACAATTAGGTTTAGGAGGAGAGTTAGCCATTAGTACAGATAAATTACACCAACGAGGGCCTATTGGGTTACAACATTTGGTAACCAATAAATGGTATATTTTTGGTAACGGACAAACCAGATAGCATGCAAAAGAAAAAGCGCATATTACTTAAAGTAGGGTCTAATACTTTAACTAAAGAAACCGATAATATTTCCAGAGGAAAGATTGAAGATATTGCAAATCAAATCACGAAACTTCAAGATACTTGTGAGTTTATTGTAGTGAGTTCTGGCGCTATTGCAGTAGCAAAACAGTTTGTGAAATTAGAAAGTAAACGCAAAGAAATTTTTGTAAAACAAGCGTTGGCATCTATTGGGCAGCCGCATTTAATTAGAATTTACCAAGAAATTTTTAGAGAATATGGCCTTTTAAGTTCACAGTGTTTATTATCGTATTCAGATTTCGAAAAAGAAGAAAGTATTGTAAACATAACCAATACCATTAACGTTTTGGTAAATAACAATTATATTCCCATCATTAATGAAAACGATACGGTAGCTACCGATGAAATTAAATTTGGCGATAATGATAAACTGGGAGCCTTAACAGCATCACTTTTAAACGCCGATTTGTTTATTATTGCAACAAACACAAACGGTATTTACACCAAAAGTTCTATGGAAAATGGTACACCAAAAACCATAGAACAGGTGTCAGATTTTGAAGCTTTAAAAGCTCAAGTTGTTAATTCTAAATCCTCACATGGCAGCGGTGGTATGCAAAGTAAAATTGAAGCTGCCGAGGTTACTAAAAAAGCAAATATTGAAACATGGATAGTAAACGGTTTAGAAGATAATTTTATTTTGAACGCCATGAAAAACAAGGTGCCGTTTACCAAAATAATATAAATTTAAAATGAAGCATTACACATCTATACACGATATTGATAACATCAATGCTTGGATTGAAGAAGCAAAGGTTTTAAAAGCAAATCCGTTAGAGCATATAGAGTTAGGGAAAAACAAAACCTTAGGGTTGTTATTTTTTAATTCTAGTTTGCGTACACGTTTAAGTACCCAAAAGGCGGCTTTAAATTTAGGAATGAATCCTATTGTTATGAATGTGTCTGGCGATGCTTGGGGCTTAGAATTTGATGATGGTACTATTATGAACGGCAGTACTGCCGAACACATTAAAGAAGCTGCAGCCGTAGTGTCTCAATATTGTGATATTATTGCAGTAAGAGCATTTCCAACTTTAACAGACAAAGTAAAAGACGAAAGTGAACAGGTTTTAGAAGCTTTTAAAAAATACGCTTCTGTACCAATAGTAAATATGGAAAGTGCTACGGGGCATCCGTTACAAGCGTTAACAGATGCTATAACCATCTCAGAATATAAAAAAGTTGCAAAACCTAAGGTGGTTTTAACTTGGGCTCCTCATATTAAACCATTACCGCATGCCGTAGCCAACAGTTTTACACAAGCAATGCAAAATATGGATGTAGAATTTGTAATTGCAAATCCTGAGGGATACGATTTAAATCCCGAAATTACGGGCAATACACCAATTTATCACAACCAAGAAGAAGCTTTTAAAGATGCCGATTTTGTTTATGCTAAAAATTGGAGTTCTTATGAAGATTACGGAAAAGTAATAAAGTCTGATGCAGAATGGTTGATTACTAAAGATAAAATAGGTGATGCAAAGTTTTTACATTGTTTACCTGTAAGACGAAATGTAGTAGTAGAAGATGCTGTTTTAGATAGTGATAGCTCATTGGTAATAGAGGAAGCTAATAATAGAACCTTTGCGGCACAATTAGTATTAAAGAAGCTTTTAGAAAATAAATAACCTGTCATTGCCAATAAAATGAAGCAATCTCAATCTATGAATAGATTACCTCGCCATAAAATTCTTATAATGACAAAAGTTTAGGATGAAAGAAAAATTATCAGTAGTAAAAATAGGAGGAAATGTTATTGAGGATAGTGAAGTTTTAAAAACATTCCTTGAAAATTTTTCTAATTTAGAAGGAAAGAAAATTTTGGTTCATGGTGGCGGTAAACGCGCTACTCATATAGCATCAAAATTAGGAATAGAGTCTAAAATGATAAATGGAAGACGTATAACAGATGCCGATACTTTAGAAGTAATTACTATGGTTTATGGTGGTCTGGTAAATAAAAATATAGTAGCTCAATTACAAGCTTTAAATATTAATGCTTTAGGGCTTACTGGAGCAGATATTAATAGTATTACGTCTAAAAAAAGACCTGTTAAAGAAATAGATTTTGGTTTTGTAGGCGATGTAGAATCGGTTTCACATAATGCTATTAATAAATTAATTCAGGCAGATTTTACACCAGTATTTTGCGCCATTACGCATGATAAAAATGGACAGTTATTTAATACAAATGCCGATACAATAGCATCGGAATTAGCAATTGGCCTTTCAAAATTATATAATATTGAATTGTACTACTGTTTTGAAAAAAATGGCGTTTTAATGACTGTTGATGACGATAATTCGGTTATAGATTATATGGATTCTGGAACTTATGAAGTTTTAAAACATAAGGGCGTTTTTCATGATGGTATGTTACCTAAATTAGAAAATTGTTTTCATGCTTTATCAAGTGGTGTATCAAGAGTTTTTATTGGAAATCCATCAGTAATAAGTGATAAAAAACAAAAGTTTACAACCTTGTATTTATGATAAATCAGTTAACACAAGATGCTATATTGCTTTTAAAAAAGCTGATTGAGACCCAATCGTTTTCTTCAGAAGAAAATCAAACAGCAACACTTTTAGAATCTTGGTTTCAGCAATATAAAATTGATTATAAGCGCATTAAAAATAACGTTTGGGCAGTTAATAAGTATTTTGATGATGATAAGCCTACTTTATTGTTAAACTCACACCATGATACGGTTAAACCTAATTCGGCATACACTAAAGACCCATTTAAAGCCATTGTTGAAGATGGGAAATTATTTGGATTAGGAAGTAACGATGCAGGAGGTTGTTTGGTGTCACTTATTGCCACATTCACTTATTTTTATAATCAAAAAGATTTAAAATATAATTTAGTAATTGTTGCATCTGCAGAAGAAGAAAGCAGTGGTCCCAACGGATTAAATAGTATGTTGCCTATTATTCCAAAAGTAGATGTTGCTATTGTTGGCGAACCAACCTTAATGAATTTAGCGATAGCAGAAAAAGGTTTAGTAGTCTTTGATGCGGTGCTTACAGGAACACCAAGTCATGCAGCACATCCAAACGATGATAACGTGATTTATAAAGCTATAGATACGTTACAATGGTTTAAAGATTTTAAATTTGAAAAGAACTCTGAAGCTCTGGGTGATGTAAAGTTAACGGTGAGCCAAATAAGTGCAGGGAAGCAACATAATGCAGTTCCAGCAGATTTAAATTTAGTAATTGATGTTCGTGTTAACGATGCTTATACTAATGCTGAAATTGCCGAAATTTTACAAAAAGAAGCGCCAGTAACGCGTATTACACCGCGTAGTTTGCGTTTAAATTCATCATCCATTCCTGTAGACCACGATTTGGTAAAAGCGGGTATTGCTATGGGAAGAACCACCTATGGGTCGCCAACCTTATCAGACCAAGCAGTGTTATCTTGCCCTAGTTTAAAACTCGGTCCTGGTGATAGCACACGGTCGCATAGTGCCGATGAATTTATATATTTAAACGAAATAGAAGAAGGAATTAAAATTTATGTTGAATTGTTGCATCGTGTAATTGTTTAAATACATTAATAAACAAAACAATTTCAGTTCAACAAATCAACAAATAAACATTAGTAAAAATGAAACTCTGGGACAAAGGCATATCAATAGATAAAAAAATAGAGCAATTTACAGTAGGTAATGATAGAGAAATAGATATTCACATTGCTAAATATGATGTAATAGCATCAAAAGCACATGCTAAAATGTTGCAAAGTATAGGTATTCTATCTACTGAAGAATTAGAACAACTCTTAGGAGGGTTAGATGAGTTAGCATCTCAAATAGAAGATGGTACCTTTGTTATAGAAGCACAGTTTGAAGATGTACACTCTAAAATTGAGTTTGAGTTAACCAAAACTTTGGGTGAAGTTGGAAAAAAAATCCATACCGCACGCTCTAGAAACGATCAGGTTTTAGTGGCGTGTCATTTATATTTCAAAGAAAATTTAAAGCTTATTCATACCAAAACAAAAACACTTTTTGATACACTTTTAAATTTAGCTGAAACTCACAAAGACAAGCTATTACCAGGTTATACGCATTTGCAAGTGGCAATGCCATCATCATTTGGTTTATGGTTTTCGGCGTATGCTGAATTAATGATTGATGATGTGTATCTACTTAATGCCGCTTTAAAAACGGTAGACCAAAACCCATTAGGTTCTGCAGCGGGTTACGGAAGTTCTTTTCCTATTGATAGGGAATTAACTACCAAAGAAATGGACTTTTCAACCTTAAAATACAATGTAGTAGCTGCACAAATGGGACGTGGAAAAAATGAACGTACCATTGCTGCTGCTTTAGGTAGTTTAGCAAATACATTGTCTCGATTTGCTATGGATGTTTGTTTGTATATGAGTCAGAATTTTGGATTTGTTACCTTTCCAGATGAATTAACCACAGGCAGTAGTATTATGCCTCATAAAAAGAACCCAGATGTATTTGAATTGATACGTGGTAAATGTAATAAGATACAAGCGCTTCAAACAGAAATGGTGTTAATTACCAATAATTTACCTAGTGGTTATCATAGAGATTTTCAATTATTAAAAGAAAATATGATTGCTGCTTTTGAAGAGCTAAAAGATATTTTAGATATTTTCAACTATGCTATTCAACAAGTAATTGTTAAAGATGTTGATTTAAACGATGATAAATACAAATATTTATTTACGGTTGATAATATTAATACTTTGGTTGTTGAAGGTCAGAGTTTTAGAGAAGCCTATCAAAAAATAGGCGGACAAGTGCAAGATAGTACCTATGTTCCTGATACATCAAAACAACATACACATGTTGGCAGTATTCATAATTTGAGCCTAGATAAAATTAGAGCTAAATTTCCAGTATCTTAAGCATAGCAGAAATTAAAATACTCTTACATGGTTAAAATTAAAAAGAAGGATACTTTTTTATCTTGAGCGTTAAAATTTAAACTTTTGAAGCGATAGATTTAAAAAACACATAACCAAAACCGGCACATAACATAGCGTGGAATGGAAATAGTCCAAAATCACCACCTTGGTCTCCTACAATAAAGGCACTATACATACCAAAGCCAAAGTAAATCATAAGAGCACCTTCAAAAATAACATTAGCTGAAAGTTTTTTTCTAATGTATTTATTGTTTTTCCAGGAGTCTTTTAAGTTGCTAATATTAAATTTTGGAGTTCTTACAAAGGCACTTTTTTTACCTAAATGTCCTTCTAAAACAGCAATAGAGTTATGTAAAGAAAAGCCCATAGCTATTGAAAAAAACATGAAAAACATACCAATGTAGCCCATAAAGTTTTTTATGCCTTTGCCATAAATGTTTCTGTACATAATCCAGTAACAAATAAAGAAGATAACGGTACTTAAAACAAAGAAGCTCATTACCAAAAAGTACTGTTTTAAGTGAGCGTATTCATTTTTAATATAAAGCATAGGAATGCTAAGAATAGCAACAATTAATATGTTTAAAAACATGGTACTATTAAGTAAATGTAAGAGACCATGAATTTTAGTTTTAGCAGAAATATTCTTGCTTTTTAAAACACGCCAAAGCATTTTTCTGAAATTTTCGGCACCACCTTTATTCCATCTAAACTGTTGAGAGCGAGCAGCACTAATAACAACTGGTAACTCTGCAGGAGTTTCAACATCTTCTAAATATTTGAATTTCCAGTTTTTAAGTTGCGCACGGTAGCTTAAATCTAAATCTTCAGTTAGGGTGTCTCCTTCCCAGTTGCCAGCATCAATAATGCATGCTTTTCGCCAAATACCTGCTGTACCATTAAAATTAATAAAATGCCCTTTGCTATTTCTTCCTACTTGTTCTAAAGTAAAATGAGCATCTAAAGCAAAAGCTTGTATTCTTGTTAATAAAGAATAATTTCTGTTTATATGCCCCCAACGGGTTTGTACAACTCCAACTTTTTCATCTTTAAAATAAGTTACAGTACGTTTTAACCAATCTGATTTTGGTAAAAAATCGGAATCAAAAATAGCTATAAATTCACCTTTAGCTGTTTTTAAGCCTTCTTTTAAAGCCCCCGCCTTAAATCCTACACGATTAGTTCTAGTAATATGTTGAATATCTAAACCAGTTTGTTGTAGTTTTTTAATATGTGCAGCTGTAGATTGTACAGTTTCATCGGTAGAGTCGTCTAAAACTTGAATTTCAAGCTTGTCTTTTGGATAATCTATTTTTGCAATATTATTTAATAAACGTTCCATAACGTACATTTCGTTATACACAGGAAGCTGAATTGTTACGTATGGAATTTGATTAGGGTCTGATAAATTCAGTTTTGGCTCATTGTCTTTTCGCTTTGCGGAAACATAATTAAATAGCAGGTTTAATTGCGCCAAAGCATACATAAAGATTAGTAAGATGGCAATGGTGTAAATAACAATGATGATGGTTTCTAAAATCATTATTTAAAACTGTATTTAAATATCCAACCCAATATTTTTATGCCTGCAAATATAGCACCTTTTATTGTGCCAGAAACTTTAGATACTCCAATTCTATTTCTGTAATTTACAGGAATTTCAATATATGTTAGTTTTTGTTTTAAAGCTTTAAGTTGCATTTCTACCGTCCAACCGTAGGTTTTGTCTTCCATTTTCAGAGCTAAAAGTTTATCGTATTTTATAGCTCTAAAGGGACCTAAGTCTGTAAATTTTGAACCAAACATAAGTTTCATAAGCATGGTGGCTAGCCAATTACCAAAAATTTGAGGTTTGGTCATAGAACCAGATTCTCTTAAATGTTTTGTACGTGCACCAATTACAAAATCAATATTATCGTTTATAATGGGAGCAACAATTTTGGTGAGTTCTTCAGGGTAATCAGAATAATCACCGTCTAAAAAAACAATAACATCAGGTTTAGGAGTGTTTTTAGCAATATAATTCATGCCCTTTAAACATGCGTATCCGTATCCCTTTCTGTTTTCGGTTAAAACAGTAGCACCTGCTTTTTTAGCATTAATTTCTGTGAGGTCTGATGAATTATTACTAACAACAATAATTTCGTCAACAATTTCAGGAATATCTTTAATAACTTTTCCAATGGAATCTCCTTCGTTATAAGCAGGAATGATGACTTTTATTATGGGCATAAAAAGTTGTTAAGTCACAAAAATACAATAACCTATGATTAATTAAAATTTAGAAGTTTTATTATTTACCAAATTCATTAAATCTACATCATTACCTAATAAAACATCAGTTGGGTTGATACGACCTTTTTCTGGTCCGTTTTCTAATTTTAATACACCTCTAGGGCAAACAGCAGAACAAATGCCACATCCTACACAACTGGCGCGTACTATATTTTCACCTTTTTGAGCATAAGCGCGCACATCAATTCCTTGCTCGCAATAGGTTGAACAGTTTCCGCAAGAAATACACTGTCCTCCGTTGGTGGTAATTCTAAATCTAGATTTAAAGCGTTGGATGATACCCATGTAACCAGCTAATGGGCAACCAAAACGACACCAAACTCTATTACCCAGCATAGGATAAAAGCCAACCCCAATAACTCCAGAAAACATGGCGCCAATTAAAAATCCGTAAGGTTTGCTAAAGTAGTTGTAAATGCTTAATCCTAAGAATTCTCCGCTTCCTGTAAAGTAACCATAAAGAACTACTACGGTTACAATAAAAATAAAAACCATGACACTGTGAATTAACCAGCGTTCTAGTTTCCAAGCTGATAATTTTTTTGATGATAAATGCCTAAAAGGATCTCCGGCAGTTTCTGCTAAACCACCACAACCACATATCCATGAGCAGTACCAGCGTTTTCCAACAAAATAGGTGATAATTGGTGTAAAAACCAAAAACATAAAAATACCTACAACCAAATAGAACATGCCTAAAGTGCCTCCGTTTAGCATATTATCTAGGTGCCAAGATTCAAAAAAATAGTAGTTTAAAGGCCACATGTTTTTAATGTCTTTGGCAAAATATGGGGTTTCAGAATTTAAGCCTTCTAAAATTTCAGGAATTAAATAAGCCAAGAATAATTGCGAGATAATTACAACTGTTGTGCGTATTAGTTGGTATTGGTTATGACGGTATTTATACATGAATTTGATGCCTAAAGCCAAAATGGCTAAGGTGTATAAAGTACCGTATACAAACCATTGGCTTGCTGGTTGCTCTTTAAAAAACATGCTTATACTATCAAACATAACAATGAGTCCTGAATTAGGTTCGCCATTTATTCCTAATCCTAAAAATTTTGGAAACCAGTATAATAGCACATAGAATAATGTTAGGATAATTCCAACGGACCATCCTAATACACTACGATTGGTTAGCGATTTAAACCAAACATGGTTGTTTTTTATTCCTGAAGGTTGTTTTAAATAGGTTCTTCTGGCATAAACTGTTGTGCCTATTAAAATAAATCCTATAGACACTAAAACAAAAATATTTTTGGGTTCTAAATGAACATTAAGAGTGGCTAATACAAGTATTAATAAACCACTTATTCCTAACCATAAACCTAATTTTTGAATATTATCTAAGGTTACTTTATGAGGGTTTGATATTGCAAAACTTGAATGCTTATCCATATTTACTTCAGTTTGTTAGGTTAAAAATACGTTTCCAACTTTTCTTTTTTAAATGTATGTTAGTACCATGTTCGTTATTGAATTTAGCTACTATTTCGGGTTCATGAAGTTTATAGAATTCTGGGTCAAAATTGGCATCAGCTAAATGTTCTAAAACATAATTTACAGTTCTTTTTTCTGTTAATGCTTTATCAAAATACTCATGCCGCATTCTAATTCCTAAACAATTTATACCAATAAATTCTTTAGTGTTTTTATCAAAGCTTATATGAATGCATTTTTTTTCACTTTCATGCTGCCAATAAAATCGAGCTTCATTTTCTTTAGGTTCTGCCCAAATCCAACCGTAAGTTTGATACTCAATATCAAAAAATTTGGCAGAGTTAAACCAGTGCCCTGGTTTGTATGGTATTCTATTTTTGCAAATGGTTTGTGCCACAGTTTCTCCCATCATTCTTCCTGTGTACCAAACGGCTTCTATGGGTCTTCTGTTTCCTATTGCTTCATGTTGTTCTGCACAATCACCAATAGCATATACATCTGGGATGTTAGTTTCTAAGTATCTATTAACTTTTACACCGTGATTGGTTTCAATTTCAGAATCTTTAATGAAATCAATATTAGGAGAAACACCAGCAGTTAATCCAACCACATTGCATGGAATTTCTTCTCCGGTTTCAGCAATGACAATAGATTTAACCTTTCCGTTTTCATCGGGTTTTATTTCTTTTAGATTAACCCCTAAACGCAAATCAATCCCATTGCTAATAATTTCTTTGTTTATCATTTCAGATTCCTGTTTGGGCAAAACTTTGTTCCAAAAGCTGCTTTCTCTTACTAAAAAAGTAACAGGAATATGTCTGGAATGAAGCATTTCAGCTAATTCAATTCCAATTAAACCACCACCAACAATTACGGCTCTCTTGCAAACGTTGTTATTAGGGGCAAATTTTTCAAGACTTTCTAAATCTTGTTTGTGGTACATGCCCATAACACCATCTAAATCTTGCCCAGGCCACCCAAATTTATTGGGTTTGCTACCTGTAGCTATTATTAGTTTATCATACTGTAAGGTGTCATTATTTATAAAGTGAAGCGTTTTTTGTTTAGTGTCTACCCTTGTAACGTACCCTTTTTTTAATTCAATTCTGTTTTTTTTCCAAAACCAATTTTCATAGGGTTGGGTATGTTCAAATTTCATATGCCCCATATATACATACATAAGGGCAGTACGAGAAAAGAAATAATCTGTTTCGGCAGAAATAATAGTGATTTTTTTATCAGATAATTTACGTATGTGTCTAGCTGCTGTTACACCAGAAATTCCGTTTCCAATAATGACAATATGCTCCATTTTTGTTGAATTATGAGAATTGAGTCGGAACTAAAGATAAGAACTTAATGCAGCGTTTTAATTTAGAATGGCTTCAAATTACTCTTTATTTGTAAGGTGTTTACGTTTATTAAGACGCTAATTTTTTTTTCGGGTTTTGTAAGTTAGCTAACATTTTGTTCGACTTACCAGTTGTTACTTTGTCAAAAAAATAAATTTCAAAACATGAAAAAAATACTAATTATAGCACTATTAACTTTTGGTTTAAAAGGAACAGCACAAACAGCCAATAGCTTTTTTGAAAGTGCCAATACATTTTTTAAAACCTATGTAACTAATGGCAAAGTTGCTTATGATAAAATACATAAAAACCCTGAAGATTTAAATAAAATTATAGCATTAGCACAGGCAGTAAACGTATCAAAAAACAATGCAAATATGTATCAAGCATTTTGGATTAACGCTTATAATCTTTCAGTAATAAAAGGTATAATAGATAATTTTCCAACCAATTCGCCATTAGCAAATGCTGGTTTTTTTGATAAAGTTAAACACAATATTGGCGGAAAAAATATAACGCTAAATGATATAGAGCACAAATTATTACGTGACCAATTTAATGATGCTCGTTTTCATTTTGTATTAGTTTGTGGTGCCATTGGTTGCCCGCCATTAATTAGTGAAGCGTATTTGCCTTCTACGTTAAATACACAAATGGATACGCAAACAAAGAAAGCTATGAATGGTGATTTTTTAATGGTGAATATTAAAAAGAAACGTGTAGAGGTATCACAAATAATGGAGTGGTACAAAGAAGATTTTACTATGAATGGCACTACTGAAATAGACTTTATAAATAAGTACAGAACCGAAAAAATACCAGCTAATTTCAAAATAAAATACGTTGAGTATAACTGGCAACTTAATAAACAATAATCAAAAAAAATAATTATACATACACATGAAAAAACTAATAACCATAGTATTTGTGGCTTTAGCATTTACTGCTTTTTCACAAGAAGAAAACCAAGAAAATAAGGGTAGCGTTATACAAACTTACACACCATCAAAACTTTTAAAAAAGGGACAATGGGATATTAAGTGGTTTAATAATTTATACACCCAAACTAAAGAAGCCGATGAAAATGGTGATGTTACCAAAAACCTTAGCAGAGAAACCTATTTTACTTCAACTTTAGATGCATTTACAGGCGTTTCAAAAAACAGTAAACTTAACGTAGGTGTTATTTTAGAGTTTCGTTCAAATGTAGTGGGTGATAGAAGTGCACTTGATGTTTTTAAGTTTGATGGTGAACGTGGAACCGCTCGTTCTGGTTTAACATCTATTGCGCCGGCAATAAAATTTAATCCGTTAAAAAATGTGTCAAACTTCACTATTCAAACAGCATTACACATTCCTTTAGTAGGTAATGAAACTGAAGATGGTGTGTTTTTTGACCAAAAAGGATTCATTTTTCAAAATAGATTCTTTTACGATTATACCTTTGGAAGTGGCGATTGGCAAATTTTTTCAGAATTAAACACAGAGTTTAACTTTGGAAAAGAAGATGTATACACTCCAAATTTTTCAACCTCTTTAGAAGGTAGTTTTGCAAACAACAGTTTACGTTTAACACCGGGTGTATTTTTAAGTTATTTTCCTAGTAATAAATTTACAGTTTTAGCATTGGCACAACACTCACAGTTGCTAGATTTAGGTAATGATTTCTCTCAAGATTTTACGGCCGTTGGTGGTGGTGCAAAATACCAATTAACCAATGTTTTAAATATAGAAGCACTTTACACCAACTTTGTAAGAGGTAAAAGCTCTGGGTTAGGGCAAACGTTTAATATAGGTTTAAGAGCCTTGTTTTAGGGATTAATTAATAGTACTTTAGGAGCTGTATATTTTTAAAATGAAAACATATAAGCTCCTAATTTTATTGCTGTTGCTACAATCTTGCACAGCACAAGTTGAAAAAATAAATGGTGTTAGTTTTGTGGCATCTAGAAATGCTCTGAATGAAACACATGTAAATCCGGTTGTAAAACTAAATGCTAATTATGCGGCTGTAATGCCTTTTGGCTTTGTAAAAAGTTTAAACAGTACAACGTTAACCTATAATACCAATAGGCAATGGTTTGGTGAAACCGCAAAAGGTGTAAAACAATATGTTGAAACACTACAAAAACACCATATAAAAATAATGATAAAACCTCAAATTTGGGTTTGGCATGGTGAGTTTACGGGGTTTATTAAAATGACTTCGGAAGAAAATTGGAAGGCTTTTGAAACATCATATTCAAAATTTATTTTAGAATACGCCGCTTTAGCTGAAGAGGTAAATGCCGATATTTTTTGTATTGGAACAGAATTAGAAACATTTATAAAAAACAGGCCTAACTTTTGGTTTCAACTTATAAAAAAAATTAAAACGGTTTACAAAGGAAAATTAACCTATGCAGCCAATTGGGATGAGTTTAAACGCACACCGTTTTGGGGTGAATTAGATTTTATAGGTATTGATGCTTATTTTCCTGTAAGCGATGTTAAAACGCCAACTTTTGAAGATGCTTTGAAAGGTTGGAATAACCATTTGCCAGAAATTATAGCAAAGCAAAAGGTATTTAATAAACCTGTTTTATTTACAGAGTTTGGTTACCGAAGCGTAGATTTTTCAGGTAGAGAACCATGGAAAAGTGAACGAAGCATACAAGGCGTTAATTTAGAGGCACAAGTAAATGCCACAAAAGCACTTTTTGAAACTTTTTGGCATAAAGAGTGGTTTGCAGGTGGTTTTGTTTGGAAATGGTTTGTAAACCATGAGCAAGTTGGCGGAGCGCAAAACCATATGTTTACACCGCAAAACAAACCTGCAGAAAAATTAATAAGTACATATTTTAAAAAATTCGAATGAAAAAAATAGCATACATAATTTTAGTGTTGTTTATGGTAAGCTGTTATAGTGATGATAACGTCCCTTTAGTTGCAGATGAAGAAGCTATACTTTCAACATTCATTGCAAATAAAAAATTTATTAAAGATAATGTTATTGCTTGTGCCGCTAGTGATGAGGTTTCCGCAGGATTAATTAATGTGTATTTTTATCCTGAAGCTGGTGCTAAAGATTTTAAATTATACCAATCGGATGGTACTGATGGTAACGATTTTTCAAAATACCAATTTGTAAAAGCGGTAGCGCAACCCTTTATTGATGGTACATTGCAGCAATTTAAAGTACGCTCTAAAGTAAATTGGTTTGTGGTGGTTTATATGGTTGATGATACTGTTAAAATTTCAACGCCTATACGTTCAAAAGTGTTTTCGCAGCCAACAGTTTGGAATAATGCTGTAACTATAAATCAAGAGCAAATGGAAATGCCTCAATTTAATTGGCCTATTGCTGATGAAAGCCTAAATGCTATATTTTTTCAGGTTGTAACTACACAAAATTCTGAATTCCTTTCCGGAACTTACACCCACGAAAATAAATTTCAATATTATAAATTAAATAATGTAGTTTTGAATGTAACTAACGGAACACCACCAAACTTAGTGTCAAATAACACCTATAATTTTATTGTAATGGATGTAAGTTTAGATAATTGGGTAAACACGGTGAGTAGTTCATCTTTTGTAGCAAATTAATGAGGTGTTTTCTTGTATTATGCGTATTGTTTTTTTGTGCTAAAATTAGCGCACAAGGACATGTTAATAATGTAACAATACAAGGTAATAAAAGGCTTAAAGCAGCTTTTGTTAAAAAGATAAGCACAGTTAAAGCTGGTGGAGTGTTAGATTCTTTACAGCTAAACCAAGATACGGAGTTTTTAAAAAGATTGCCATCAGTATCACACGCCTATTATCAGGTTTTTAAAACTGAAACAGGTAATTATAATGTTGTTTTTAATATTGAAGAAAGCTTCACTTTAATACCTTCACCCAGTATTTATACTACAAATAATGGCGAATTTGCCTTTAGAATAGGGCTTACAGAGTTTAATTTATTCGGTCAAAATATTGGTTTAGGAGCTTTTTATCAGCATGATATTTATGATTCTTATGCTATAAATTTTAGAGCCCCATTTTTATTCTCAAATAAATTAGGCTTAGCTATAAATTTACAAGATTTAACAACTTTAGAGCCTGTATTTTTTAATAACAGTTCTGCAGATTATAGGTATAATAATGAGTCTGTTGAGGTTTTAGGGCTTTATAAAATTAATTTTAAAAACAGGATTGAGTTTGGTGCAACCTATTTTAGTGAAGATTATGATTACGTTGCTGGTGTAACAAGTAGTACGGTACCACAAAGCTTAGAAGTAAATAAATGGTTAGCAAAGTTAATTTATGAATACAATAATTTAAGCTATCATTACCAATATGTTTCTGGGTTTAGAAGTTTGTTTAACTTTCAGTACGTTACAGCAACCAATAGTGAACTGCCTAATTTTTTTATTACTTGGAATGACTTTTTCTATTTTAAACGCGTAGGCAAAAAAGGCAATTGGGCAAACAGAATGCGCGTTGGCTTATCACAAAATGATAATACACCTTTTGCACCTTTTTCAGTAGATAATAATATAAACATTAGAGGTGTTGGTAACACCATTGATAGAGGTACAGGCGCTATAGTTTTTAATACAGAATATCGGCATACTTTAATTGATAAAAAAAATGTGGCCCTACAAAGTAATATATTTGTAGATAGTGGTACATGGCGTAACCCAGGCGGTGCATTAAGTGATTTTACAAACAGTGATAATGTTAAAGTATATTCTGGGTTAGGGCTCAGGTTTATTCATAAAAAAATATTTAATGCGGTTTTTAGAATAGACTATGGTTTTGGGCTCACCCAAAATGCTTCACAAGGGCTTGTGTTTGGTATTGGTCAATATTTTTAATTAAATCTTAACTTTAAAAAAGCATTGTTTTTTATAATTCTGCTATAGTTTTGCAGAAAAGTATTATAAAATGGCACGCATTATTGCAATAGGAGATATTCACGGAGGTTTACAGGCTTTAATTCAGGTATTAAATAAAATAGAAATAAAAGAAGAGGACACCCTTATTTTTGTAGGCGATTATGTTGATGGTTGGAGTGAGTCTGCCCAAGTTATTCAGTTTTTAATAGAGTTATCTAAAAAAATAAATTGTGTTTTTATAAAAGGAAACCATGATATATGGGCAGAAGAATGGTTAAGAAGCGGAGAGGTGCCTCCAACTTGGTATATTCATGGTGGTAAAGAAACCATAGAGAGTTATGAAGGTTTTTCAGAAGAAGATAAAACCAAGCATTTGGAGTTTTTTGAAAAAATGAAAAGCTACTACATTGATGATGAAAATAGGTTGTTTTTGCATGCAGGCTTTACCTCAATGCATGGTGTTGAAAAGGAAGTGTTTAAACAAACCTTGCATTTTGATAGAACCCTTTGGGAAATGGCTTTAACTATGGATAAAGAAATTCATGAAAACTCAGAATTATACCCTAAGCGATTAAAACATTATAAAGAAATTTATATTGGTCATACACCTACTACTAATTTTAATTCAGATGTTCCAATGCAAGCCATTAATGTTTGGAATATTGATACGGGAGCAGCTTTTAAAGGTAAAGTATCTGCTATAGATATTGATACAAAAGAGTTTTGGCAAAGTGATAATTTACCAGATTTGTACCCCAATGAAACGGGTAGGAATAAATAAAATCACTCAATACTTTTAAAATCTTTAATAGCTTTGTTAGGTTCAATAACATTGTAGCTTTCCCAAAATTTAGGATCGTAATCAGGTAAATATGTAGGGCTTACATTTGGTTTTTCCTTAAATGCTTTAAAATCAGCATCAGTAATGATTTTATTTTCAAAAACTACCAATTCTTTTTTAGTGGTGTTAGACATTACAAAATGAAGCTCTGTAGATAATTCATTTTGTTTTCTTCTACCTTTTACATGTTTGTTTTTCTCAATAATTTTTAAGGGGCGTTTTACACCAAAGTTTATGTTATTTATAGCTTCTGCATACTTAAGAGAATAGGTTTCTGTGCTGTTTTTTTCATAAATTAGTGTGCCTTTGTGTAACTTTTCTTGGTATGAAATTCCTAGCAATTTAAAATTTTTAAGCAGATTTACGTTTTCATAATCTACCCGTATTATGGCAAAATCTTCTGTGTTTACATAAACAGTACCTTTATAATCTGCACTTCGCTTAGGTTTAAAACTAATTTTATAAACAAAAGCATCTCCAATAAAAAGGTAGTCTAAAATTTCAAAAAGGTATTTTTTAGGTTTCTCTAGAAAGTTTAAATGAGAATCTTTAAAAATAA
This sequence comes from Seonamhaeicola sp. S2-3, assembly GCF_001971785.1. Classification (NCBI taxonomy): domain Bacteria; kingdom Pseudomonadati; phylum Bacteroidota; class Flavobacteriia; order Flavobacteriales; family Flavobacteriaceae; genus Seonamhaeicola; species Seonamhaeicola sp. S2-3. The sequence continues at coordinate 1,984,841 of NZ_CP019389.1, forward strand.
AACTCCCTTTTTTTAAACTAGCAATAGTTTGTTTTCTGTGGTTTAAAAAATCTTTTTTTCTGGCTGTTTCTTTCTTTTTTTGTTCAGCAATAAAAGCATCGGTTTTTTCTCTTTCATTTTGTTTTTTAGAGTCTGCACTATCAAATAGAGTAGAATCTATTGCTTCTTTAGTGCCAAAAATGCCCGATTTTATTTTGAAATAAGAGTCGCGTTTTACGTGCTTTTTAAAAATAGTATTAAAACGCTCTTCTAAACCATCAAAAGATACTTCTAAATTTTTGTCATAAAGATGAGAAGCTTTTATAATGTCTAGTTTATGAGAGTTTTCATTACTTAGATTAGAATAAAAATTGCCTAAAATTTCAATATGATCAGAGGCGTTTTTAGGCATGATTTTCATAACACTGTCCATAAACGCTTGGTTAAATTCAGGAATAGAAGACTCTTTTACTCTTATGTTGTTTTTAGAGATGTTGTTAAAGTTAGATTCTCTAAAAAAGAGCTTACTTTTACTAATATTGAAGTTGTAATTCTTACTTAAATTTTCGTGGGCTTTTTCAATAATTTCTAGCGGTGTGTATTTTTTGTTAGATACTAAAACTTCATCTAACTCTATAGATTGTGGTTGTAAAAACACAATACTATCAGAAAATTTTTGAGCAGCAATAGATTTAGATTTATAGCCCATACAGCTTATAACTAAAGAGTCTTTCTTCTTAAGGTGCTTTTTAAAATGAATTTGAAATATCCCGTTACTGTTTGAAATAACGCCAGATTGTTTTCCAAAACTAATATTGGCGTACGGAATTGGTTTTTGAGTTGTAGAGTCTAATAATTTAGCACTTATTGATTGTTGAGCAAACGAAGTTGTTATGGTGATTAGGCAAACAATTCTAGTAATTATATGTTTCATGTTTTTTGATTTTGTAATGAAAATAAGGCATTACAAAAACTAGACCGCTTAATTAACATTTTGTTACATGCTTTTTTGCTATTTTTTAACAGCTACATGTTTTAAATAATAGTTGTTTAAAGTTTCGGCACTGGCACCAAGCCACTTTTTTAAATGAATATTTAGGTAATGATATTGCAAGCGCCAAATGCCTGTTTTGTTGTAGCGTCTTGCTGATGTTGTAAGCCATTTTTGTATAACAACAAATTGTTTTTGTTGGTAAAGTTTAAAAATAAAGTCATTATCTTCATAAATAACGAAGCGCTCATTGAAACCGCCAATGATATTAAAAAGTTTTTTAGTTACAAACAAACTTTGGTCGCCACCACGGGCACTTTTCCATGAGAATTGCGTAAGCCATCCAGCAAATTTTAACCACCAATGTTGGCTGTTAAATTTCATTTTAAAACAACCAGCCTTGTTACCTTTTTTAACTTCATTAATAATAAGTTTATCAAAATTTTTAGGCGGAAATGAATCGGCATGTAAAAAATATAAAATAGAGCCCTTTGCATGTTTAGCACCCATATTCATTTGTTTGGCACGTCCTTTTTGTGAAGTTAAAAATTTTATATTATTGTGCTTTGTTTTGTTTTGTAATAGCGTGTCTATTATGTGGCTTACAAGGTGTTTTGTTTTGTCTGTACTGCCACCATCAACCACTAATATTTCTTTAATATTTTCTTCGGAAGCATTTTGAAGCAGGTGTTTTAACAATTTTTCAATAAAAGCTTCCTCATTTAAAGTTGGTATAATTATAGATAGTTGATGATTCACTTAAATTACAATTTTTTGAGCGCTTGAAATAAGTTTAGCATGGTACAAGTCATTCATTTAAATTCCAGTTATAATCTAAAAAACTTTTTTTGGCATTAGCAGAAATTTGTACGGTTGAGTATGTGTTTAAAAAGTCTATTAAAGTGCCGTTGGTTTTAAAATCTTTTGAAAACCACTGAAATATTTTTGAAATTTTAATTCTGTCTTTTGAAATAATATTTTTTGAAGTATCTGATAAAAACTCCTTTGTAGCGTTGGTTAATTGTGTGTCTAAGCTTTCAGGGGTAAAAGCTTTATTTTGTAATTTGGGACATGATATTGAAGCGCAATTTATAGCAAAGTGAATTCTAGGTTCATTCATTTTACGTAAAATTTTATGTTCAATTTCATCAAGATTAAACCATTTATCACCTAATTTCCAAAGGCGCTTTTTCCAAGGGTCTTTTATATTTTTAATGCTAGTAATAGGGTAATTACGTAAAATTAAATCAACCGTAAAAGCATTGTAAGCGTTTATCCAAAAAGCAAGTTTTTCTTCTTTTGAAAGTGTATTGAAACTTTCATGCTTATACATTAAATCTAAAGCGCGTAAATAATCATAAAAATCTTTTTGGTCTTTTAGAAAACCTTTGTAATTAACATTACCGTTTTTTGAAACATGCTTTTGTAAAAGTTTATTCCATAAAAAATGCGTGTTAAAAATACGTTTGGTTAAAACTTGATTGAATGGGGTTGCTGTACTATTTAAATTAACACGATTTTGAATGTTTTCTGAAACGCTATCATGCTGCTTAGCTATGTGTATTGAAGTTTTATTAGTTTTTTTTGTAGTTATAGATTGCATTTTAGGTTTACAATGAAACAAGTAAACTAAACAACAAAGCAGAGTGAAAAAATGAATCATAGTTAGTTTTTTAACAGCAGCCACCACCATCATAATGGTAGGTAGATTCACTAATAAAAATATCATTTCTACCAAGTGCAGCTAGGTTAGTAGCTGTTTTATCGCAAATAGCTAAAGGTTGATTTTTTAGTAAAATATGGCCAGCATTATCATTAAAGAAATCTTCATTTCCAAAATAAATAGCGGCTTTTCCTGTAAATACACATGGACCATCGGCAGGCATAGGGTCTTTTATGGCAGCAACTTCAATAGATTCAATGTAAATTAATTCGTTGGTGTCATATTCTTCAGGACTTAATATTCTGTAAGGTTTTCTAGCTCTAATTTCAATAGTACCAAAACCAGCATTGGTTAACATTTTTACATATTCTTTAATAGGTAAGCTTCCGCTAAGGCAAAGGGCTCTTAGGCGGTCGTCATTACGTAAATTATCATTCATTGGCTGCTCACAAGTTGGATCGCTCATAACTAAGCGTCCGTGAGGTTTTAAAACACGATACATTTCGGCAATAGCTTTTTTTAAATCGTTTTCTTTAAAAATATTGAATAGGCAATTTTGTGCCGCAACATCAATACTATTTTCTTCAACTGGTAAGTTAAGAGCATCGCCTTTACGTAAATCTACAAACTCACTTTTAAACCAAGGGTTAAGCGCTTCGGCTTCAATAAAATTTTTACGTGAAGCTTCTAACATTTCATCAACTACATCAACACCAATTACACCGCCTTTTTCTCTGTTAAAATATGAGAATTGTAGTAGTTCCATACCACCACCTACACCTACATATAGCATTTTAGGGTTGTTTGATAAATCGCGCGCATGCACTGTAGAGCCACAGCCGTAATTCATTTCTTGCATGATTTTAGGAATTTTTAATCCTGGTAATTCCCAAATAGGATTGGTGGTACAACACAGACCAACATCAGGAGTTAGTGCAGCTTCTTTATATACATCGTGAGTGGTTTCTAGATAGTTGCTCATTTTTTCTAAGTTTTTCAGTTTCTGTGATTAGTTTTCAGTTTCAGAATGATTGAGTACTGCGACTGCCTACTGCAAACTTTTAATTAATTCTTTAAATAAAGTAATCATATTTGGTTCGGCTTTATTGGCCATAGCAATGATGTCTTCAATGTTTACTGGTTCTAGGTTATCTGGGTCGCATTCATCTGTTAAAACTGACACAGCAGCTACTTTTAATTTTAAATGATTAGCAACTATAATTTCTGGTACTGTGCTCATGCCTACAGCATCTGCACCAATAATTTTAAGCATACGGTATTCTGCTTTGGTTTCTAATTGTGGGCCAACAACCGATGCGTACACGCCTTTGTGTAAAGTAATGTTATTGGTTTTAGCAATGGCTTCAAATTTTGAGTTAATTTCAGCGTCATAAGGAGCACTCATATCTGTAAATCGTTCGCCCAATAATTCAACGCCTTTAAAAGCTAAAGGAGAGTTTCCTAATAAGTTAATGTGATCTTCAATTAACATTAATTCTCCTTTTTTAAAGTTAGGGTTTATGGCACCAGCAGCGTTTGAAACTAGTAGTGTTTTTATGCCTAGTTTTTCCATAATACGAACAGGGTATGTTACATCTTGTAGGGTGTAACCTTCGTATAAATGAAACCGCCCTTGCATAACAATTACTTTTTTACCTTCTAAAATACCATAAATAAGTTTTCCTTTATGAAATTCTACTGTGGCGGTTGGAAAGTTAGGAATGTGGTTGTAACTAGCTTGGGTTATAATTTCAATGTCATTAATAAGTTGTCCTAAACCTGTACCTAAAATAATACCCACTTCTGGGGTTTCAAATCCTTTGTTTTTTAAATAATCAACGGTTTCTTCAATATATTTAATCATGAGAATTTTTAATTTTTTCTTGTAATAATTTGTTTGATTTATAAAAGCTTGAGTTTTTTAAATCATCAAATGTATCTATATCATTTAATGTATCTAAATTACTAAATGTTATGTTATTTTCTGTTAATTGATTTAATGTTTTGGTTAATAAATTTGGTTGGCTCCAAGGTTTATTTTCAAAAACCATTTTATGCATATTACGCATGCCAATTAGGTAATAACCACCATCAATAGCGGGTCCAAAAACAAGGTCTTTTTTGTTTAAAATAGAAAACCCTTTTTTAATGTGTTTAGCACTTATGTCTGGCAAATCTGAGCCAATTAAAATAATGCGGTTGTACCCATCATTAAAACCATCATTAAAAGCATTTTTCATACGTTCTCCAAGGTTATTCCCGTTTTGGATGTATTTGTTGTGGTTTGTCCATTCAGTCTCAACAACACAATTAGAAAAATAAATTCGTTTGTCAATTTTTAAGTTTTTTAGAGCTTTCTCTGTAATTTTAACCAGTTCTTTGTAAACTAGAAAAGCTGCTTCATTTCCAATGGTTTTAGCTAAACGGGTCTTTACTTTGCCTGGAATTGCATTTTTTACAAAAACGATAACCAAATTTTTAGTCATATACTTTTTCTCCTTGTTTTAACCATTTACCCCATTCTTTTGAAAATGCATGAATTTTATTGGTTTCAAAACCTTTAGAATTGTAAATAGGATTTCCATTGTTTTTCCATTCAAAAATACCGCCAAACAGATTAAATACATTAGTGTAGCCTGCTTTTTTAAGTTTTAGTGCTATGTTTTCAGAACGAATTCCTAATGAACAATACACTACAATTTTTGAATCTTTATTTGTGATTTTTTGGCGGGTAGAATCTATATTAAAGAAATTATAACCTACTAAAATAGCATCTTTTAAATGACTAACGGCGTATTCATTTTCTTCTCTAGCATCTAAAAAAATAATATTTGTGGGATTTAATTGTAATTCTTCAACATAGATGTATGGTATGTTTTCAGAATTATGTTTTTTGAGTAATTTGGCAAGTTTCTTTTGTGAAAACCCAAAAACTGAACTGAAAATGAATAGGATTAAAATATTTTTTTGCATAACAGACAGTTTAGGCAACAGAGCCTTGGCAACTGCTTCCTGCACCTGCAGTACAGCCGTAGCAATGTTGTGAAATTACAATATTTCTACCTTCAAGTAAATCTTTGTTGTATTCTGAAATGTGTTTAGCTTTACTGTTAACGGGTAATTCTAGCATTTGGTTAAAATCACAATCATATAAAAATCCATCCCAACTAACCGATAAAGTATTTGTACACATAACGTTTGAAACTGCTGCTGGATTATAAGCATCAACCAATTGATACATGTAATCTTCGTAATTTTCAGAAGCAATTAAATAATCTAAAAATCGGCTAATAGGAAGGTTTGTTAAGGCAAATAAATTATGAAATTGAATACCGAAGTCTTCTTTTAGTACTTTTTTAAAATCTTTTTCCATAGAAGCTTGGTTACTAGGTAAAAATGCTCCTGATGGGTTGTAAACTAAATCTAACCTTAAATTGCTATTGGGCATACCATAACCAACAGCATTCAGTTCTTGTAGTGCTTTTATAGATTTATCGAAAACGCCATCACCACGTTGTTTGTCTGTTTTTCCACGAGTCCAATGTGGCATAGAACTTACTACGTGTACGTTGTATTTTTTAAAGAAATCTGGTAAATCGTGATATTTTTTATTGGCTCTAATAATGGTAAGGTTAGAGCGTACAATAAAATCTTTAATACCTACTTTAGAGGCTTCTTCTACAAACCAACGGAAATTAGGGTTCATTTCTGGGGCTCCTCCTGTTAAGTCTAAAGTATGGGCTCCTGTACTTTTTATAACCTCTAAGCACTGTAACATGGTTTCGCGGGTCATAATTTCTTGTCTGTCAGGGCCTGCATCTACATGGCAATGTTCGCAAACTTGGTTACACATATACCCAACGTTTATTTGAAGAATTTCTAATTTTTTAGCTTTAAGAGGGAATTGATTAGTCTCAGAAATTTTATCTTTAAAAGTGGGAAGTTCACCACTTTTAAAAATACCGTTTGATAAAATTTCTAACTGCCTTTTGCTATTGGCTAATGCGCTTTCGCGTTTATGAAGTGATTGTGTTTTTAACTTTGACATATTGTGAATTGGGCACTATTAATTTATTTGGCGTTTTTTGCGTTAGGGATTGAGGCATTTGTTGGAGCTCCTCGCAGAGAGCGACTGCCGAAAGCCCGACCCTTTAGGGGAACGCCCGAAAAATATTATCCGTCTAACTTATTTACTTTATTCATCATTTGTACCCCATGTACAAGTGTTGCGCCACTTTTTATGGCAGCTCCAACGTGTATGGCTTCCATCATTTCTTCTTTTGTAACACCACGTTGTAAACTGTCTTTTGTGTAGGCATCAATGCAATAAGGGCATTGTTCTGTGTGAGCTACAGCAAGGGCAATTAAACTTTTTTCACGGGCAGTAAGTGCACCTTCTTCAAAAACTTTTCCGTAGTATTCAAAAAATTTATTTCCTAGTTCTTCACTCCATTCTGTGATGTTGCCAAATTTCCGTAAGTCTGCAGGGTTGTAATACGTTTTAGACATAAGTGTTTTTTTAACTAAAGTATAAAAATATAGTATGTTAAGTCGGTAAAAATAGCGTTACTTAACATTGAGTTTTGAAGTTTTTGTAACTTTTGCAATAAGTGATTTTTTTTGTTTGCTATAAAGGCTTAGTTTACAGTATACTAAAAAAGGTTTCTTATTGAAACCTTTTTATTAGTGAGTTATTTAGTTTGTGTTTTAAAGATTTAATCTCTTAGAATACTTCTTGAAATTACAATTTTTTGAATTTCGGAGGTGCCTTCATAAATCTGGGTGATTTTGGCATCACGCATTAAACGTTCTACGTGATATTCTTTTACAAAACCGTTGCCTCCGTGAATTTGAACTGCTTCAATGGTGGTTTCCATAGCTACTTTAGAAGCGTAAAGTTTTGCCATAGCGCTAGATAGGTCGTAATTATTACCAGAATCTTTATCGCAGGCAGCTTTCATAACCATATGGCGAGCAGCAGCAATTTCAGTATGCATATCAGCTAACTTAAAAGCAATAGCTTGGTGGTTGCCAATTTCAGTACCAAAAGCTTTTCGTTCTTTACTGTACTTTAAAGCAAGTTCATAAGCGCCTTGTGCAATACCTAGTGCTTGGGCAGCAATACCTATTCTGCCTCCAGATAGTGTTTTCATGGCAAACCTAAAACCAAATCCATTAGCACCAATTCTATTTTCTTTAGGTACTTTTACGTCATTAAATTGCAAGGAATGAGTATCACTACCTCTAATGCCTAATTTGTCTTCTTTGGGGCCAACATGAAATCCTTCCATACCCTTTTCAACAATAAAAGCATTAATGCCGTGAGAACCTTTGTCTCTGTCGGTTTGAGCAATTACCAAATAAACATCGGCTCTTCCGCCATTTGTAATCCAGTTTTTAGTGCCATTTATTAAATAATAACCTCCTTTATCAATGGCAGTTGTTTTTTGTGATGTTGCATCACTACCAGCTTCAGGTTCGCTTAAACAAAATGCTCCAATCCATTCACCAGAAGCCAATTTAGTTAAATATTTTTCTTTTTGCTCTTCGGTTCCATAAGCCTCTAAGCCATAACATACTAATGAATTGTTTACAGATACCATTACAGAAGCGGAAGCATCAATTTTAGAGAGTTCTTCCATGATAAGAACATACGAGATAGTGTCCATACCGCTACCACCATATTTTGGATCTACCATAACTCCCATAAAACCTAATTCTCCCATTTTTTTTACAAGTTCGTCTGGGAATTCTTGTTTGTTATCACGTTCAATGACACCAGGCAGTAGTTCGGTTTGAGCAAACTCTTTGGCGGCATCTTTAATCATGATGTGTTCTTCAGAAAGACTAAAATCCATAATCTATAAACAAATTATTAGTTTAATAAAATTGATAACAAATATAAATATTTGATGTGATATTTTTAACAAATATCATTATTTTTGTGAATATGATAAAAACGAGCTACAATGTTATTGGGGTGATGTCTGGGACATCATTAGATGGAATTGACTTAATTTACGTGTCATTTAATCATAACAACAGTAAATGGCTATTTAAAATTCATGCAGCCGAAACTGTGTCTTACAATAAAGAATGGAAAGAGAAACTAAGAAATTTAGTAGCATATTCTATTGAAGAATTACACCAAATTGATAAGGAATATACATCTCATTTGGCATATGTAATAAATAAGTTTATTACAAAGCATAGTATTACAGAAATAGACGCGGTTTGTTCACATGGGCATACAGCTTTACATCAACCTGAAAATAGAATTACTTATCAAATTGGGAATATGCCACACATGGCAACACTTTTAAAAAACAAAGTGGTTTGTGATTTTAGAGCGCAAGATGTTGCCTTGGGTGGTCAAGGAGCGCCTTTAGTGCCTATTGGTGATAAATTGTTGTTTTCAGAATATAATTTCTGTATTAATTTAGGGGGTTTTGCTAATATATCTTCAGATATTAATAATGAACGCATTGCATATGATATATGTCCGGTAAATATCGTTTTGAATCAATATGTGAAAAATCTTGGATTAAATTATGATGACGAAGGAAAAATAGCGGCAAGTGGAACTGTTAATATCGATTTATTACAACAACTCAATGCATTAAGTTTTTATAATGAATTACCTCCAAAATCTTTAGGATTAGAATGGGTGAAAACTAATGTTTTTCCAATAATTGATGCTTTTAATTTAGATATAAAGGATGTTTTAAGAACGTTTGTAGAGCATATAGCCATACAAATTTCTAACAGTATATCACAAATTCCACAAAGCTCTGTATTAATTACAGGCGGTGGTGCTTATAACTTATTTTTAATAGAAAGAATTGAAGCTTTGTCTAGTAATAAAATCATAATTCCTTCAAAAGATATTATAGAATTTAAAGAGGCTTTGATTTTTGGCTTTTTGGGTGCTTTAAAATTAAGAAATGAAACCAATTGTTTAAAAAGCGTTACAGGTGCTTCAAAAAATCATAGCTCAGGAAAAATATACTTCCCTTCAAAAATAACCCAAAATTAATATTTAAGATTTTAAGTTTTTTATATTTGTTACTTTAATAATTTAAAACATTTTTTATACCATGACTCAGCTTTAGCTACACCAGAATTACACTCCGGATAATAAGTTTTATGCTTTAAGTTGAATTATTGTGATATATAAAAATGAAAAAATTATTAAAAAGATACGAAAACAAGAAACCAGAAATAGTTTTTAATTGGAAAGATTCCAAAACAGATGCAGAAGGATGGGTTGTTATAAACTCTTTAAGAGGAGGTGCAGCTGGTGGCGGAACACGCATGAGAAAGGGTTTAGATATGAATGAAGTGTTGTCATTAGCAAAAACCATGGAGATAAAATTTACAGTGTCGGGTCCAGCAATAGGTGGCGCCAAATCTGGAATTAATTTTGACCCAACAGATTCACGTAAAAAAGGCGTGTTAGAGCGTTGGTACGCTGCTGTTTCTCCGTTATTGAAAAGTTATTATGGCACTGGTGGCGATTTGAATGTAGATGAAACACATGAAGTTATACCAATAACTGAAGCAAGTGGCGTTTGGCACCCACAAGAAGGTGTTTTTAATGGCCATTTTAAACCCACCGAAGCCGACAAGATTAATAGAATTGGACAATTAAGACAAGGTGTAATAAAAGTTATTGAAAACCCCATTTACTCGCCAGACGTTTCTAGAAAATATACTGTAGCAGATATGATTACAGGTTTTGGTGTAGCAGAAGCTGTAAAACACTATTATAATATCTATGGAGGCCAAGTTGAAGGTAAACGTGCTGTTGTTCAGGGATTTGGAAATGTAGGTAGTGCAGCCGCTTTTTATCTAGCTCAAATGGGAGTGAAAATAGTAGGTATAATTGATTCAAATGGAGGGCTTATTAATGAGGAAGGTTTTTCGTTTAATGATATTTGTCATTTTTTTCTATCCAAAAAGGGTAATATTTTAGCAACCGAAAACTTGATACCGTTTGAAGAGGCCAATGAAAGAATTTGGTCTATTAAAACCGAAATTTTCGCACCTTGTGCGGCATCACGTTTAATTACTATTCATCAAATAGATGAAATGATTAATAGTGGATTGGAAGTGATTTCTTGTGGTGCAAATGTGCCTTTTGCAGACAAAGAAATTTTCTTTGGACCCATTATGGAACATACAGATCATCGGGTTAGTTTAATTCCCGATTTTATTTCAAACTGCGGAATGGCAAGAGTATTTGCCTATTTCATGGAACGAAAAGTACAAATGACAGACGAAGCAATTTTTAACGATACATCAAATACAATTAAAGAAGCTATTAAAAAAGTGTATAGTAAAAACCCTTCAAAAACAGGGGTTAGTGCTACAGCTTTTGAAATAGCATTAAATCAACTTATTTAAATATATGGAAGCAGTAATTATTTTAGTTTTTGTAATGGGCTATTTAGCTATTACCCTTGAGCATAGTATAAAAATTGATAAATTAATTCCTGCTCTGGTGATGATGGCCATTTGTTGGGCTTGTATAGCACTTGGTCTTGAATCGTTTCCGCAATGGTTTGATTCTGGTAAGCATGCCCTTTTAGAAAATTTTGGGTTGCTTGCTCATGAAGAGAAAATGCATTTAATGGAGGAAACACTTTTGCATCATTTAGGGAAAACATCAGAAATTTTGGTGTTTCTTTTAGGAGCCATGACTATTGTTGAAATCATTGATTATTTTGATGGTTTTTCAACAATTAAAAGCTTTGTTAAAACTAAAAAGAAAACAAAAATTTTATGGATATTTTCAATTTTAGCATTTGTTCTTTCAGCTATTATTGATAATTTAACAGCAACTATAGTACTTATATCAATACTTCAAAAAATTGTAAAAGATAGAAATATTCGTATTTGGTATGCTGGTTTAATTATAATTGCAGCTAATGCAGGTGGAGCTTGGTCTCCTATTGGAGATGTTACAACTACCATGCTATGGATTGGTAAAAAAGTAACTACAGGTCATTTAATAGGATATTTATTAGTACCATCTTTACTTTGTATGATGGTACCATCTTTAATTGCTTCATTCTTACCTGTTTTTAAAGGCGATTTAAACATTGTTGAAGATGAAGATAAAACCAAATCAAGGTTTAGTAGTACAATGCTTTATCTTGGGCTAGGGGCTATTGTGTTTGTGCCTATTTTTAAAATGGTAACACATTTACCACCCTACGTAGGTATGATGCTATCTCTAGGAGTTGTGGCCACTTTTGCCGAAATTTATAGTAGTTCTAAGTTTAGTTTAACAGAGCATGGTGCATATGAAAGTGATGCACATGCACAACATAGTCCAGTACACTATTCATTATCAAAAATAGAATTGCCTAGTATATTATTCTTCTTAGGAATTTTAATGGCAGTTGCAGCATTAGAATCTTTAGGTATATTATTTGGGTTTGCTAATTCATTACAAGAAACTATGCCTATGTTAGGAACAGAAATTCACCCAGGAGGACATGAAGGCGTTTCAGATTTAGTAGTGCTATTATTGGGAGTAGGATCTGCAGTAATTGATAATGTGCCATTAGTAGCAGCTAGTTTAGGTATGTTTTCTGAGCCAATAGATAATGAATTATGGCATTTCATAGCATATTCAGCAGGTACAGGAGGTAGTATGTTAATTATAGGTTCTGCTGCAGGTGTAGTAGCTATGGGAATGGAAAAGATTGATTTCTTTTGGTATTTAAGAAAAATTTCTTGGTTGGCACTTGTTGGATTTTTAGTTGGTGCAGCAGCATTTATGGTTACCAGAACATTATTTTAGATAAAATTTTTAAATTGGTATAAAATTTGAAAGATTAGTGTTTTTGCTAATCTTTCTTTTTTATAATGATATATAGAACTGAAAATTTAATTTTGTTATACTTTAGCAATAAAACAAACGTTATACAGTTGCAATAAATTTATATTATATGCTAAGAACATTTTTAACCCTACAAACTACACAAGAAGGTACAGAGCTACTTACCGACGAAGAATCTGTTGAAAAAACACTTTCAATAATAGAACTTATTAGTAGCGGAGGTGCTGCAGGTCAAATTATCATTGCTATTCTATTTATATTATTAATAGTAGCATCATACATTTATTTTGAAAGGCTGTTCGCTATTAAAGCAGCATCAAAAATGGATTCTAATTTTATGAATCAAATTAAAGACCATGTGAGCAACGGAAAAATAGACGCTGCTCAAGTATTATGTGCCCAAGTAAATTCTCCAGTTTCAAGATTAATAGGAAAAGGTATTACAAGAATTGGAAAGCCACTGGCAGATATTAATACAACAATAGAAAATGCAGGAAGACTAGAAGTTTATAACCTTGAAAAAAATGTAAGTGTATTAGCTACCATTTCTGGTGCAGCCCCTATGATAGGGTTTCTAGGTACAGTTATTGGAATGATACTATCAATATTTGAAATAGCAAACTCTGGCGGACAAATAGATATTAAACTATTAGCAGATGGTTTATATACAGCTATGACAACCACTGTTGCTGGTTTAATTGTTGGTATTGTAGGGTATATTGCTTACAATCATTTGGTGGTAAGAACAGATAAGGTGGTATATCAAATGGAAGCAAATTCATTAGAATTTTTAGATCATTTAAACGAGCCTACATAATATGAATTTTAGAGGAAGAAATAAAGTAACGCCAGAATTCAATATGTCTTCTATGACAGATATTGTATTCTTACTTCTTATCTTTTTTATGCTGGCATCAACCTTAGTAACCACTAACGCTATTGATATTTTATTACCAAAAGCAAGTGGTAAAACTGAAAATAAAAAGTCTGTAGCCGTAAGTATTAAAAAAGATTTAACTTATTACATAGACCAAAAACGTGTAGGAGAAAGTGTGTTAGAAAATGAATTGTTAGCAGCACTTTCTAAATTAGAAAAACCTACCATAGTTTTAAGAGCAGAAAAGTCAGTACCCGTTCAAAACGTTGTAACGGTAATGGATATAGCTAATAGAAATAAATTTAAAGTAATACTAGCAGTAAAACCTAATTAAGCTATATAGGCTAAAAATGAAGTATTTTAAAACCAAACACGAAAAAAATTCAGCTAAAATTACAGCGCTTATAGCTATAATTTTGTTGTTATTAATGTTTGTGGTTGGGCCACCGTATATGGATCCACCAGAGGAGTATGGTGTTGCTGTTAATTTTGGAACAACAAATTTTGGGTCGGGTAACGTGCAGCCTAAAAAGCCAATAAAATCAGAGCCTAAGGAAATTAATACCCCCACACAACCCGATGTTTCTGAGTCTGAGCCAACAAAAGCTTCTGAAGTAAAAGAAGAGGTTTTAACAGCAGATAATGCAGAAGAAATAGCTATTAAAAAACAAAAAGAAGCCGAAGCTAAAGCAAAAGCTATTGCAGATGCTAAAGCTAAGGCAGAAGCAGAAAGAATTGCTAAAGAAAAGCGAGAACAAGAGGAGAAAAAGAAAAAATTAGATGCTTTAATTGGAGGTGTAAGTAAATCTGAAGGTGCTGATACAGGAAGTGAAGGGAATGATGATAAAGCAGGCGATAAAGGTCAGTTAGACGGAAATCCTTATGCTCCAAGTTATTTTGGCGGTTCTGGACCAGGAAAGGGAGGCGTTGGATATGGACTAGGAGGAAGAGGGAAAATTTCAAACAAAGTATATAAGCAAGATTGTAATGAAGAAGGTCTTGTTGTTGTAGAGATAAGAGTTGATAGAAACGGAAGAGTAATAAAGGCAACACCTGGTATAAAAGGCACAACAGGAACGAACTGCTTATTTGAAGCTGCTAAAAAAACAGCTTTATCATTTAAATTTTCTGCAGATAAAAACGCTCCAGCTACTCAAGTTGGTTTTGTGAGTATCAACTTTAGTTTAGGACAATAATTTATGACCTACCAAGATACTCTCAATTGGATGTTTTCTCAGCTCCCAATGTATCAGCGCCAGGGGAAATCGGCTTATAAAGCAGATTTAAGTAACACTCACTTATTAATAAATCACTTAAAAAACCCTCACTTAAATTTTAAATCCATTCATGTAGCAGGAACCAACGGAAAGGGTTCAACAAGCCATATGATTGCTTCCGTATTACAAGAAGCTGGTTATAAAGTAGGATTGTATACTTCTCCTCATTTAAAAGATTTTAGAGAGCGTATTAAAATAAATGGACAAGTTGTAAGTAAGCAATTTGTAATGGGGTTTATTAAACGAAATAAAGCGTTTTTTGAAGCTAACCAATTATCCTTTTTTGAAATGACTGTTGGAATGGCATTTGAATACTTTTCAAAGCAAAAAGTTGATATTGCTATTATTGAAGTGGGGCTTGGAGGTAGGTTAGATTCTACTAACGTAATAACCCCTGAAGTTTCAGTAATTACCAACATAGGTTTAGATCATACCCAATTTTTAGGCAATACCCTAGAGCAAATTGCTACAGAAAAAGGGGGGATTATTAAACCTCAAATTCCTGTTGTTATTGGTGAAACTCAAACTGAAACTAAAGATGTTTTTAAAAAACTAGCTAAGCAGTACAGCTCTAAAATAGTATTTGCAGATAAAGAAGTTAAGGTTGCTTTAGAAAGTGATTTAAAAGGAATTTACCAATCAAAAAACATTAAAACAGCAATTCAAGCAATTAAAGAATTACAACTAAAAGATTACACAATAACCAATTCTAATTTAAAAGAAGGATTATTGAAGGTTGTTAAAAATACAGGATTACTAGGGCGTTGGCAGGTTTTAAACACGCATCCAAAAGTAGTTTGTGATACGGGGCATAATAAAGAGGGATTAACATATTTAATGAAGCAAATATCAGAAGAAACTTTTCAGGATTTGCATATAGTTTTTGGAGTTGTAAATGATAAAGATTTAAACACAATAATTAATTTATTACCTAAACATGCTACCTATTATTTTTGTAAGCCTGATATTTCTAGAGGATTATCTGTTAAAAAGTTAAAAACTTTTTTTAATGAATTGGGGTTTAAAGGGAAAGCATACAAATCTGTTAAAGAGGCATATAGAGCAGCTTGTAATAATTCTTCGCCTGAAGATTTTATTTTTGTAGGCGGGAGTACTTTTGTGGTAGCAGAAATAATTTAATTTTTTTTAAAAAAAGTTTTTGCAGAATTAAAAACTAGGTTATATTTGCACACGCTAACAGCAAGGGCGCGTAGCTCAGTTGGTTCAGAGCACTTGGTTTACACCCAAGGGGTCAGGGGTTCGAATCCCTTCGCGCCCACAAAAAAATCCTAAAGTTTTTACTTTAGGATTTTTTATTTTAATAGCTTTTGTTTCTTATCTCTTGTATAGGATCAAGTCAAAATGGATCAAGGATCAAGTCCAAAATCTGGGATCAAGTCCAAAATCTGGGTTTTTACCATTTTAAGAATATAATTTAATCAAGCGATATAAGAAGTATTCCGTATTCCTGACTCCCCTAAATTGAGATCTAAAAGCCTTTACTTTGGCATTAAAGGATTCAGCTGAAGCATTAGTACTTCTGTTTATAAAATAGTTGAGTACAGAGCGGTAATTTAAAGTAATACTATTGGCTACCGTTTGGAAGCTCTTAAATCCTGACTCCTCTACATCTTTGTACCAGTGGGCTAGTTTGGTGTAAGCTACTTTAATATCTATGGCTTGGTTAAAAATATTCCTCAAGCCTTGAACAAGTCCATAAGCTTTCTTTAATTCTGGGTATTCATTAAACAATATCTGTCCCCTCTCTTTCTGATTTGGAGTCCATTTATCTGGGGATTTATACAGTAGATATCTACTCCTGGCCAGGAGTTGTTTTGAGCTATCACCATTAGAAAAAGTTACAGGTTTAAATTCTTTGTCGGCAGCTCTAGATAGCTTTATCTGTTCATTTTCTTGATCCAAAGCTTCCCATCGGTATTTGATACGAAGATCTTGGAGCGCCTCTATTGCCAGCTTCTGTACATGGAACCTGTCTGTTACTTGGATGGCTTTCGGGAAACATTTAGTGGAGATTGTTTTCATAGAGTTAGCCATGTCTAAGGTAATCTCTTTCACTTTAGCACGCTTTTTTGCTGGGATCTTCAAGAGTTGTTCGATAATAGGCTCCACTTTAGTTCCGTGGAATATCCCAACTAAAGCCCCTTTCTTTCCTTTGGCCTTCTTATTGGTAATGATGGTATAGAGCTCTCCCTTGGACAGCGCTGTCTCATCAATGGATAAATAAGAACCTAAGTTTTCAGGGAAAACAAGCCACTGTTTAGCATGACTCTTATGCTCCCATTGCTTAAAATCACTTAAGTGATCCTTATAATGTCTTTGAAGCCTTTTTCCGGACATACCATACTGGCGCCCAAGTTGTTGGCTGCTCAGAGCAGTATTATCAGTCGATTTCTTTTAAAAAAGCAGCAAACTCTTTTGATATTCGAGTTCCCTGTGCAATAAATTCATCCCATTCACGACTTACTTTAATCCTCTTTTTATCAAGTAGAACGTCCCAACGCCTTCGTTTAAGATTTAATGATAGTAGATTGTCTCGAACGGGATAATCCTCGATTATTCGAGGCTCCATGAAGCCACTGGCTTTATACTTGCAATCCTTGTACTTAGATGGTATTTGTTTTTTCTCCTCCAAATATATCGTTAGACGGTTCTCATATAAAACATGCTTTATAGGCTTCTTATCGAATCCAACAATATCAAAATACTCTAATATTCCTTCTGGTAATATTAAACTTAACAAGGATAACTCAGTGTCTTTATTCATCAATATAATTTAAAGTACAAAGAAAATTATTTTTCTCTTTAGACCCAACTTTTGAGATTGATCCAAAATCTGGGTTTTTACCATTTTAAGAATATAATTTAATCAAGCGATATAAGAAGTATTCCGTATTCCTGACTCCCCTAAATTGAGATCTAAAAGCCTTTACTTTGGCATTAAAGGATTCAGCTGAAGCATTAGTACTTCTGTTTATAAAATAGTTGAGTACAGAGCGGTAATTTAAAGTAATACTATTGGCTACCGTTTGGAAGCTCTTAAATCCTGACTCCTCTACATCTTTGTACCAGTGGGCTAGTTTGGTGTAAGCTACTTTAATATCTATGGCTTGGTTAAAAATATTCCTCAAGCCTTGAACAAGTCCATAAGCTTTCTTTAATTCTGGGTATTCATTAAACAATATCTGTCCCCTCTCTTTCTGATTTGGAGTCCATTTATCTGGGGATTTATACAGTAGATATCTACTCCTGGCCAGGAGTTGTTTTGAGCTATCACCATTAGAAAAAGTTACAGGTTTAAATTCTTTGTCGGCAGCTCTAGATAGCTTTATCTGTTCATTTTCTTGATCCAAAGCTTCCCATCGGTATTTGATACGAAGATCTTGGAGCGCCTCTATTGCCAGCTTCTGTACATGGAACCTGTCTGTTACTTGGATGGCTTTCGGGAAACATTTAGTGGAGATCGTTTTCATAGAGTTAGCCATGTCTAAGGTGATCTCTTTCACTTTAGCACGCTTTTTTGCTGGGATCTTCAAGAGTTGTTCGATAATAGGCTCCACTTTAGTTCCGTGGAATATCCCAACTAAAGCCCCTTTCTTTCCTTTGGCCTTCTTATTGGTAATGATGGTATAGAGCTCTCCCTTGGACAGCGCTGTCTCATCAATGGATAAATAAGAACCTAAGTTTTCAGGGAAAACAAGCCACTGTTTAGCATGACTCTTATGCTCCCATTGCTTAAAATCACTTAAGTGATCCTTATAATGTCTTTGAAGCCTTTTTCCGGACATACCATACTGGTGCCCAAGTTGTTGGCTGCTCAGAGCAGTATTATCAGTCGATTTCTTTTAAAAAAGCAGCAAACTCTTTTGATATTCGAGTTCCCTGTGCAATAAATTCATCCCATTCACGACTTACTTTAATCCTCTTTTTATCAAGTAGAACGTCCCAACGCCTTCGTTTAAGATTTAATGATAGTAGATTGTCTCGAACGGGATAATCCTCGATTATTCGAGGCTCCATGAAGCCACTGGCTTTATACTTGCAATCCTTGTACTTAGATGGTATTTGTTTTTTCTCCTCCAAATATATCGTTAGACGGTTCTCATATAAAACATGCTTTATAGGCTTCTTATCGAATCCAACAATATCAAAATACTCTAATATTCCTTCTGGTAATATTAAACTTAACAAGGATAACTCAGTGTCTTTATTCATCAATATAATTTAAAGTACAAAGAAAATTATTTTTCTCTTTAGACCCAACTTTTGAGATTGATCCGTTTTAAGCAAAAATTGGATTATGATTCATACAAATGAAGAATTTCGTTAGTTTTAGTGTGTTTCACTAAATCGAAATTGTCAATTAAAAATTCAGGTAAAAACAGTTTTAATAGGTCTAAGGTAAGTTCCAATACAATAATTTTAAAACTTCAAAACTAAAACTATCTTTATTCACACACAACTTTTGGGGTTGATCCCTTTTTACCTAGAATAATATTTTTTTTGCACTCATAGCACCTTTTTAGGTATTTTTGCTTAAATAATACCGTGTGTAGTCGTTTTTATGAAACTCCATCTTTTAGATAGAAGCAGTATTAGCAATAGTTCATTTACCACTAAAGTAAATGAATATCCTTATTTTCTAAAGATTTGGCATTATCACCCAGAATTAGAGTTGGTTGTTATTCTTAAAAGTGAAGGTACCTGCTTTGTGGGTGATAGTGTTGAAAAATTTGAGGTTGGTGATGTGGTACTTATTGGTAAAGATTTACCACATATGTGGTTGAATGATGAAGATTATTTTAAAGAAGATTCTAATAAATCTGCTAAAGCCATTGCTATTCATTTTAAACAAGATTATTTAGGTGACACTTTTTTTAAAACGCCCGAAATGACCCATCTATCAAAGCTTTTTGAGAGGGCTAAGTTTGGGATTAAGTTTTTAAATGTTAGTAAAAATCTTATTTTGGAAATTCAAAATATGATGAAACTAAAGGGGTTCTATAAAACTATAACTTTTTTAACTATTCTTGATAAGTTAGCCAATCATAATCAAACCAAACAATTAGCAAGCGAGGGGTTTGTTAAATCTTTTAAATCTTCAAAAAGTGATACCCAAGATAAAGTACAGGCTTATATATTTAAAAATTTTAATAAAAATATAAGTTTAGATGAAGCAGCTAATATTGCGCATATGAATACATCGGCTTTTAGTCGTTATTTCAAACGCGTAAATAGAAAAACGTTTTCTCGATATGTAACAGAAATTCGTATAGGTTATGCCTGCAAATTACTTATAGAAAATAAGTTTAATATTTCAGCTATTTGTTATGAGTCTGGTTTTAAAAATATTTCAAATTTTAACAGACAGTTTAAGCTTATTATGAATTGCACGCCCTCTGATTATCTTAAGAATTATAGAATTAAAACATCGTCAATTTAAATTAAATAATTTTTTAAAGACACAAATAAAATAATATGAAACCTGGTGACGTTGTAGAACTTGGTATTGAAGGCTTAGGAACTTCTAAATAAGTTGCAAGAGCTTACGAAGGTTAGTCTGTATTGATTTTATAATATAAAGTTGTTTTAGTTTTAGGTTTGTTTAAACTGATATATTTCAGATTTAGCAAACCCTTTTTTATTAGCAATAAAATATATAAGTTGCTTATCTTTGATGATTATTTAATAATAAAGCAAAAATAGTATTGGTTAATGTCATTTTTTAGATAGATAATTATATATATTCGTTTTAGTATTGTAAATTAACATTTAGTAAACTAAAACTCATGAAAGTAGGTTTATTTATTCCTTGCTACATAAATCAATTATACCCACAAGTTGGTATAGCAACCTTAGAACTATTAGAAAAACTTAAAGTAAACGTTTCCTATCCATCAGGTCAAACCTGTTGTGGTCAACCTATGGCAAATTCAGGTTACGAATATGAATCTGTTGGCGCCTGCAATAATTTTGTAGAAAACTTTAAAGATTTTGATTATATCGTAACACCTTCCGGAAGTTGCGCTTATCATGTTAAAAAGCACTACAATATCATTCCGCAAACAGACGATGTTACTAAAGTACGTAATAATGTATATGAATTATGCGATTTCATTTTAAACGTATTAAAAGTTAAAAACCTAGGGGCTTCATTTCCACATAAAGTAGGTGTGCATAAAAGTTGTCACGGTTTACGAGGCTTGCGTTTGGGGTCTTGCTCAGAATTGGCAATAGACTCATATTCTTATATTGAAGAATTATTAAGTGAAGTAAAAGGACTCGAATTAATGCCTGTAAAAAGAAGCGATGAATGCTGTGGCTTTGGCGGAACTTTCGCAGTAACTGAAGAAGCTGTTTCGGTAAAAATGGGAAAAGATAAAGTACAAGACCATTTAGAAAGTGGGGTAGAAGTAATTACCGCTACAGACACCTCTTGTTTAATGCATTTAGAAGGTTTAATTAATCGAAACAAAAAACCATTAAAGGTTTTACACGTAGCCGAAATATTAAATAGCCAAATGTAATTAAAACAAAACCATCTAACTGACCAACAAAATCAAAACTATGAGTCACGCAAAATTAGCATCCATATTTAATAAAGACGAAAAACGTGTAGATTGGCACGATAAAGCGTTGTGGTTTGTAAGACATAAAAGAGACAAAGCTGCACACACCGTAAAAGGATGGGAAGATTTAAGAAATTTAGGTCATGGTATAAAAGCGCATATGCTTACCAATATTGATAAATATCTCATTCAATTTGAAGAAAATGCCAAAAAAAATGGTGTAGAAGTACATTGGGCGGCCAATGGAGAAGAACACAATAAAATTATACATAGCATATTAAAAGAAAACAATGCTAAAAAGGTAGTAAAGAGTAAATCCATGCTTACCGAAGAATGTCATTTAAATCCCTATTTACAAAAAGAAGGGATTGAAGTAATTGATACTGATTTGGGTGAAAGAATAGTACAATTAGCCAAAGAACCACCTAGTCATATTGTGCTTCCAGCAATTCATAAAAATAGATTTGAAGTTGATGAATTGTTTCAAGAACATTTAGGAACAAAACCTGCCAATGGAGACCCACAATATTTAACCAATGAAGCGCGTAAACATTTAAGAAAGAAATTTATAGAAGCAGATGTAGCTATTACAGGTGTAAATTTTGCTATTGCAGAAACAGGTGAATTTGTAGTTTGTACTAACGAGGGTAATGCCGATATGGGAGCGCATTTAGCACCAGTACACATAGCCTGCATGGGTATTGAAAAAATCATTCCAAAACGCGAACATTTAGGAGTGTTTTTACGTTTGTTAGCAAGAAGTGCTACAGGGCAACCCGTAACCACCTATTCGTCGCATTTTAAAAAGCCAAGTAAAGGTAAGAAAATGCATATTGTTATTGTAGATAATGGGCGTTCAGAGCAATTAAGCAGACCAGATTTTAGAGCATCATTACATTGTATTCGTTGTGGCGCTTGTATGAACACCTGTCCTATTTACAGGCGTAGCGGTGGGCATAGTTATGATTATACCATTCCAGGACCCATCGGTTCTATTTTGTCTCCAGGAAAAGATTTGAAAAAATACAGTACCTTACCGTTTGCTTCCACCTTGTGTGGCTCATGTTCAGATGTCTGTCCGGTTAAAATTGATATTCATACCCAATTATATAAGTGGAGACAAATAATAACCAAAGAAACACCACAGCCTTTTATTAAAAAGCAATCTATGAAGGTCATGGGGAAAATATTCTCAAAACCATCACAATTTGAAACCGTTGGAAAAGTAGCGAGGTGGTCTTTACGAAATTTACCAAAATCTATAATAAACTCTAAACCTAATGCTTGGGGAAAAGCTAGAGATTTACCAAAAGGCCCTAAACAAAGTTTTGATGAATGGTATAATAACAGAGATAACAACAAAAAAGACTAAACTATGGGAAGTAGAGAAGCCATACTAGAAAAAATAAAGTCTAACAAACCAGAACATTTAAGTTTACCTCAAATTGATGCAGGTATTTTTAATGAAGGTTTAGATATAATAAAAGAATTTACTAAAAAAGTAGAAATTGTTGGCGGTAATGTTTTACAGGCAAGTTCTAATGAAGATGTTATAAATCAAATAAAATCTATTATTCCAAATACTGCTATAAACTATTCTGCTTTAGAAAATACACAGGATTTTAACACCCTAGATTTAGCTACTGTTAAAAATCCAAAAGACCTTGAGGATTTAGATATTCTAATTTTAGAAAGTAGTCTTGGTGTTGCAGAAAACGGAGCTGTTTGGGTATCTGATACCGAGTTGCCTATTAGAGTGCTTCCTTTTATTACAAAACATTTGGTTTTAGTGCTTTCTTCTAAAGATATTGTGCCTTATATGCACCAAGCCTATGAAAAAACACAAGACCAATCTTCTGGTTTTGGAGTTTTTATCTCTGGGCCTTCAAAAACAGCAGATATAGAACAATCATTAGTTATTGGAGCGCATGGGGCATTGAGTTTAACCATATTTTTAAGATAACTAAACTATAAACTAACTAAACTATGAAAATTAAAAAGGTACTTGTTGCCAATAGGGGCGAAATAGCAATCAGGATTTTTAGAGCATGTACAGAAATTAACGTAAAAACGGTTGGTATTTACACTTATGAAGACCGTTATTCTCTGCATCGATATAAAGCAGATGAATCCTATCAAATTGGTGAAGACAATGAACCTTTAAAACCTTATTTAGATATTGATGCTATTGTAAAAATAGCAGTAGAAAATAATGTAGATGCCATACATCCAGGGTATGGTTTTCTTTCAGAAAATGCCGATTTTGCTCAAAAATGTGAGGATAACGGAATTATTTTTGTTGGCCCCAAAGTATCGGTACTAAAATCTTTAGGAGATAAAATAACAGCAAAAGAGGTTGCCATTGCTAATAATATACCCATTATAAAAAGTAATGAAAAACCTTTAAAAGATATAGAAACAGCTCTTTCAGAAGCTGAAAAAATAGGTTACCCCATTATGCTAAAAGCAGCTTCAGGTGGCGGTGGTAGAGGCATGCGGGTCATTAGAAAAGAAGACGAATTACGCAGTGCTTTTGGTGAAAGTAAACGCGAAGCTTTAAAGGCTTTTGGTGATGATACCGTTTTTATAGAAAAATTTGTTGAAAACCCTAAGCACATTGAAATTCAGGTAGTAGCCGATAATTTTGGAAATACCGTTCATTTATTTGAACGCGACTGCTCCGTTCAAAGGCGTTACCAAAAAGTTATTGAGTTTGCTCCCTCTTATGGGCTATTAGATGAAACCAAACAAGATTTATATAACTACGCTATTAAAATTTGTAAAGCCGTTAATTATAACAATATTGGAACGGTTGAATTTTTAGTAGATGATGATAATTCTATCTATTTTATTGAAGTAAACCCAAGAATACAAGTAGAACATACTGTTACAGAAGTTATTACTAATATTGATTTGGTAAAAACGCAATTGTTTATTGCAGGAGGTTATAAACTCTCAGACACCCAAATTAAAATTTCAAGTCAGGAATCAATACAAATTAGCGGATACGCTCTTCAATGTAGAATAACAACCGAAGACCCACAAAACGATTTCAAACCAGACTACGGTACCGTTTCAGTATACCGCAGTGCTTCGGGTTTTGGTATTAGACTCGATGCAGGAAGCATTTATCAAGGTGTGAAAATTTCACCATTTTTTGATTCTATGTTAGTGAAAGTTACTGCCCACGGTAGAACTCTAGATGGTGCCTGTAGAAAAATTAGAAGAGCTTTAGCAGAATTTAGAATTAGAGGGGTGAAAACCAACATGCCTTTCCTTGATAACATATTAAAACATCCCACGTTTAGAAAAGGAGAGGTTACGGTTAACTTTATTAAATCTCAACCCGATTTATTTGTATTTAAAGCTCCTAAAAACAGAGCTACAAAATTAATAACTTATTTAGGAGACGTTATAGTTAACGGTAATGCCGATGTAAAAAAACTTGACCCCAATAAAACATTTGTTCAGCCTGTTGTGCCAAAGTTTGATGCTAATGCACCATACCCAAAAGGTACAAAAGATTTACTAACCGAATTAGGTCCCGAGAAATTTTCAGAATGGTTAATAAATGAAAAGCAAGTTCATTTTACTGATACCACCATGAGAGACGCTCACCAAAGTTTACTCGCTACGCGCATGCGTACTTACGATATGTTGAAGGTAGCCGAAGGTTATGCAAAAAAACATCCAGAAATATTCAGTATGGAGGTTTGGGGAGGTGCAACTTTTGATGTGTGCTTACGGTTTTTGCAAGAAAACCCATGGGAAAGACTTAGGCTTTTAAGAAAAGCAATGCCTAATCTATTGTTACAAATGTTAATTAGAGGGTCTAATGCAGTAGGTTATAAGGCATATCCTGATAATTTAATAGGAGAATTTGTTGAACAATCTTGGGAAAATGGCGTTGATGTTTTTAGAATTTTTGATTCTTTAAATTGGATGAAATCTATAGCACCTTGTATAGAACATGTTAGAACACGTACCCAAGGTTTAGCAGAGGGTTCAATTTGCTATACAAATGATATTTTAAATCCTAACAATAAAAAGTATAATCTTAAGTATTATATTAATCTAGCCAAGGAAATAGAAAATGCAGGAGCTCACATTTTAGGTGTTAAAGATATGGCTGGTTTATTAAAACCATATGCGGCTTATGAGCTTATTTCAGCGTTAAAATCAGAATTAAAAATCCCAGTGCATTTACATACACATGATACGTCTTCAATTCAATCAGCAACTTATATAAAAGCAATTGAAGCAGGGGTTGATGTAGTAGATGTTGCCCTTGCAGGTATGTCTGGTTTAACATCGCAACCAAACTTTAATTCAGTAGTAGAAATGCTCAAATATCAAGACAGAGCAAGTTCTATAAATATTGATTCATTAAACGAATATTCAAATTACTGGCAAGCTGTAAGAACGTATTATTATCCTTTCGAATCTGGTTTAAAAGCTGGTACAGGCGATGTTTATAAACATGAAATTCCAGGTGGGCAATATTCTAATTTAAAACCTCAAGCCGAAGCTTTAGGATTAGCAGATAGGTTTCATGAAATTACAAAAATGTACGGTGAGGTCAATAAATTATTTGGCGATATTGTAAAGGTAACTCCTAGCTCTAAAGTGGTTGGTGATATGGCTCAGTATTTGGTTAGTAATAATTTAACCATTCAAGATGTACTTGAAAAAGGAGATGATATATCGTTTCCTCAATCTGTAATAGACTTTTTTAAAGGAGATTTAGGACAGCCTGTTGGTGGTTTTCCTGAAAAACTTCAAAAAATAATTCTTAAAGACGAAATACCTTATACAGATAGACCCAATGCACATATGCCTCCAATGGATCTTGAAGAAGAATTTAAAAACTTTAAAAATATATTTGAGTACGACTTAAGTAGAAAAATTGATTACACAGATTTTCTGTCATATCAATTGTATCCCAAAGTTTTTACAGAGGCTTTTAATAAGCATTTAAAATATGATAACCTCATGAATTTGCCAACAAAAAATTTCTTTTATGGCATGGATGTAGGTGAAGAAATTATTGTAGAACTAGATAAAGGAAAAACCCTTTTAGTTACATTAGATTCTATAGGAAGCCCCAATGAAGACGGTATTGTAACTATTTATTTTAAAGTAAATGGTCAAGGGAGAAGTGTTGAAATTAGAGATACTTCCGTTAAGGTTGATAAAGTAGAACATACTAAAATTGATAAAAGTGATGAAAATCAAATAGGGGCACCACTTCAAGGAATGTTATCTACTATTTTGGTTGAACAAGGTGAAAAAGTAAAAAAGAATCAACCTTTATTTATAATTGAAGCCATGAAAATGGAAACAACCATTACAGCCCATGCCGATGCTACGGTTAAACAAATAGTACTTAAACCTGGCATTATGGTAAATTCTGATGACTTAGTAATTATTTTAAAATAATTTAGGTGTTAGAGATGATTCATTTTCAAAGCATTTCATAAAATTAGAGTCTTTTGTACTATAAAATTTAAAAAGCTTCTCTTATTTTGAGAGGCTTTTTTTATACTTTAAAAAGCAACTCAAAAGGTTTCGTTGTTTTTAATGAAAATATTAGGTTTTTAACTTCCCAACTAATTAAAGATTATATATTTGCAAAAAACTAATTTTCTTATTTGAAAGATGTTTATTTATTAACTCCTTCAAAAGAAAACATTTGTAAACCTTAAAGTAAACAACTAATCGTACATTAAAATGAACAAAGCAATTGATCAGCAGGCGGCAGATAACATAAGAGCTTTAGCTGTAGCCATGGTAGAAAAAGCTAAATCAGGACATCCTGGAGGACCAATGGGAGGGGCAGATTTTATGCATATCCTTTATTCAGAGTTTTTTAACTATGACCCAACAGATATGTCATGGCCATTTAGAGATCGCTTTTTTATGGATGCAGGCCACTTATCTACTTTAATGTATGCACAATATTACCTATTAGGGAATTATAAAAAAGAAGATGTTGCTAATTTTAGACAATGGGGTTCCATTACTCCTGGGCACCCAGAGGTAGATGTTGCTAGAGGTATAGAAAATACATCGGGGCCATTAGGGCAAGGGCACACAATGGGGGTGGGAGCCGCTATTGCAGCTAAGTTTTTACAAGCCAGATTTGGAGATTGGATGAACCATAAAATTTATGGTTTTATTTCAGATGGAGGAATTCAAGAAGAAATTTCGCAAGGAGCAGGTAGAATTGCAGGTCATTTAGGACTTAGTAATTTCATTATGTTTTTCGATTCTAATGATATTCAATTATCAACCTCTACAGATGAGGTTACTACTGAAGACACAGCCATGAAATATGAAGCTTGGGGCTGGAAAGTTGTTACTATTGATGGACATGATCATGACCAGATAAGAAAAGCATTAACGGATGCTAATAATGAAACCGAAAAACCTACCCTAATAATTGGTAAAACCATTATGGGTAAAGGATGTGTAGCTGCAGACGGAAGTATGTTTGAAGGCTATTGTGAGTTACACGGACAACCAATTGGTAATACGGGAGCCGATTACGAAAAGACTCTTCAGAATTTAGGAGCTGATGTTGAAAATCCATTCGATATTTTTGATGAGGTAAACGATTTTTATAAAAATATAATAGCTGAAAAAACAGCTAATGCTTCAAAAAAGAAAGCAGAAATTAATGCTTGGAAACAAGAAAATCCTGAATTAGCAGAGAAATTAGACTTTTTCTTATCAGGAGAACTTCCAAAATTAGATTTTGAATCTATAGAACATAAATCAGGATTAGCTACTAGAGCTGCTTCTTCAAATGTATTGGCTTATTTAGCTGAAAATGTAGAAAATATGATTGTATCATCGGCAGATTTATCTAATTCTGATAAAACCGATGGATTCCTAAAGAAAACATCAGCGTTACAAAAAGGTGATTTTAGCGGATCATTTTTACAAGCAGGTGTAGCAGAATTAACTATGGCGTGTATTGCAAATGGTATTGCTTTACATGGAGGCGTTATTCCTGTAGTAGCAACGTTTTTTGTGTTTTCAGATTATATGAAACCAGCTATTAGATTGAGTGCTATACAAGAATTACCAGTAAAATATGTATGGACACATGATGCCTTTAGGGTAGGAGAAGATGGTCCAACGCACCAACCTGTTGAGCAAGAAGCGCAAATTAGATTATTAGAAAAACTTAAAAACCACAGCCATAAACAAAGTTTCTTAGCTTTAAGACCTGCAGATTCTGCAGAAACATCAGTAGCTTGGAAAATGGCTATGGAAAACACAAATACACCTTCTGGTTTAATCTTGTCTAGACAAGGTATAAAAGACATACCTTCACAAAAAAGTTCTAGATATGAAGAAGCACTTGGAGCAGAAAAAGGTGGTTATTTAGTGAAGGAAGTAGAAAATCCAGATGTTGTTTTAGTGGCTAATGGATCGGAAGTTTCAACCTTAATTGCGGCTGCAGAAATTTTAGAATCTAAAGAAAATTTAAAAGTTAGTATCGCTTCTATTATTTCAGAAGGTTTGTTTAGACAACAACCTAAAGCCTATCAAGAAAAGGTGATTCCAACCAATAAACCGTTATTTGGTTTAACTGCTGGATTACCTGTTAATTTAGAATCGTTAGTAGGAGCTAATGGAAAAGTATTTGGCTTAGACCATTTTGGTTATTCTGCACCTGCAGGCGTTCTTGATGAGAAATTTGGCTTTACAGGAGAGCAAGTAAGCCAAAATGTAATAGAATATTTAAAGACAGTATTAATAAAATAATAACTAAATAAGATGAAATTTTTTATAGATACAGCCAACCTTGATGATATTGCAGAAGCACAAGCATTAGGAATTTTAGATGGTGTTACAACAAACCCATCATTAATGGCTAAAGAAGGTATTACAGGAGAAGAAAATATATTAAATCACTATAAAAAGATTTGTGATTTAGTTGATGGCGATGTAAGTGCCGAGGTTATCTCAACCGATTTTGATGGAATGGTAAAAGAAGGAGAAGCTTTAGCAGCTTTACACCCTCAAATAGTAGTAAAATTACCTTTAATTGCAGATGGTATTAAAGCTTGTAAGTATTTCTCTGATAAAGGTATTAGAACCAATGTTACTTTGGTGTTTTCTGCGGGTCAAGCCTTATTAGCAGCTAAAGCAGGCGCAACTTATGTATCACCATTTTTAGGACGTTTAGATGATATTTCAACAGATGGTTTAAATCTTATTGCTGAAATTCGTCAGATTTATGATAATTATGCTTTTGATACACAAATTTTAGCGGCATCTATCCGTCACACGATGCATGTTATTGATTGTGCTAAACTAGGATCTGATGTTATGACAGGACCATTATCATCTATTACAGGATTGTTAAAACACCCGTTAACAGATATTGGTTTAGCTAAGTTTTTAGCAGATTATAAAAAAGGAAACTAAATTTACTTCTTTATATAAATTAAAAAAGCTTCTCAACTAAGAGAAGCTTTTTTATTACAACAAAAACTAAACTAAACTACAGTTTCACCATTTTAAAGGATTGTTCTGCTCCTAAATTATTTTTAACTTTTACTAAATAAATACTTGGAGGTAGATTAGAAATATTAAAGGCATAACCTTTTTCAAAATCACCTTTATAGGTTAAAATTTGTTTTCCTGTAAGGTTATAAATAGATACAGAAATCACCTCTTTATTTATTTTAAATTCATTTCTTGTAGGATTTGGATAGACCATTAAACCAGTTTCAAAAATTTTGTCTTCTGTACTTAATGAAGCTGTTTGGTTTCCGTATATTTTAAATTCACCAGCATCTAAACTAATAGCCTGCCCTGTATTGGTAATGTTTATAGAAGTATTACCTGTTTCATCCATTAAATCATACCAGATTCCTGTATAAGGGAAATTTGGTACAATGCTTTGGGTAGTAGTTTCAAAATTTGCAACAATAACTACATTTTTAAGTTCAGACCCCGAAGTGTTTAAGTCTCCTGTATAAATATTAATTATGGGGGTTAGGTCTCCAGAATCTATAGTATAATTGCCTTCAAATACATCTTCATTTATTTTTAAAGCATTAATTCTAGCCCAATCATTATATATTTGGCTTCTGTTGGTGTCTGCTAACCAATTTTCTGTCCATTGGGGTTGCGGTTTTGTGTCTAATTTACAACCATCATTGTCATAAGATCCGTTGGAACATGTGAAAATGGAGTTTTCCATTCCTAATTCCCCAAAATGCCAAATCATTTTAGGGCCAGGGATTGTTAAAGAAACGGCTCCTAAGGCAGACATTCTTCCTAATGAAGCATTTAAATCGTCTTTAATACCTGTGTTTCCATAGGTAATGTTCTTATACATTAACCGTTCTTCATCATGGCTTTCGGCGTACCCAACTAATCTTGGTTCTGTAAATCCTCTTGATAGGTGTCCCATTCTACTTATATCAGAATCTGTTGCATATCCCATAGTTAGTTGGTTGTAGGAGTCAGTCATTTTACCCCAAAGCATGATGCCTTTTCCTTCGTCTGCTCTATAATTAGCCCATTCTATTTCTTCATCAAGCGAGGTTAAGCCATTACCATCGGCATCCCAATCAACACCTAAATGTTCAAAAATAACGTAATGATCAGGGTCTAAGCTCCAAGAATAATCGGCATATTGTTTTAGTATATCAACTCTATCTTCATTATAGTCATTGGTGCAGCCTTCGTTATTTTCACAATTATTGGTAAAACCTTTGGTTAAATCCCAACGGAACCCATCAATTTTAAATTCTTCAATCCAATGTTTAATAACGCTTTCTACATAATTTTGCGTTCTAATGCTGTTTATATGGTCAAAATCATAACCAACAGAGTAACTATGTGCTGCTGTAGTGTTAAAGTATGGGTTTTCACTATTGGGGTCTCCCCAACCGTCTCCATCTGGGTCACTCATCCACATTCTAACCATAGGATTTCTACCAAAAGCATGATTTAAAGCAAGGTCTAGTATTACAGCAATGCCATTTTGATGACAAGTGTCTACAAATTCTTTAAATTTTTCTTCTGTTCCATAATACTTATCTAAAGCCATGTGGAAAGAGGTGTTGTATCCCCAACTTTCATTACCTTCAAACTCCATTATAGGCATTAGTTCTATGGCATTGATGTTTAAATTCTTAAAATAGTCTATTTTGTCTATT
This sequence comes from Seonamhaeicola sp. S2-3, assembly GCF_001971785.1. Lineage (NCBI taxonomy): Bacteria > Pseudomonadati > Bacteroidota > Flavobacteriia > Flavobacteriales > Flavobacteriaceae > Seonamhaeicola > Seonamhaeicola sp. S2-3. The sequence goes on from NZ_CP019389.1 coordinate 2,016,252, forward strand.
AAATCCTGAAAGTTTCTATCGGCATCAAAATCTCTGATTAAAACTTCATAAATTACCAAATCTTCTTTTTTAGGTTTTGAAAAGTTGGTTACTTGCCAGTTATACTCTGTTTGCCCCGTTTGTAGTACGGTTACTTCTCGTTCTTGACCTTCGGGATATTCTGGTAAGTTTGGATAGGTTGTAGCAGAAATGTATGGGTCGTCAAAAGGAAATAAAACCAAGGTTGAATAAGGATCGGCAGTTTTAACTAATTCTGGAGAATTGGCTGGGGGATTTTTATCTACTACCCAGTATTGGTAAGTTTCTATTTGTCCTGGAGTTAATCCAGTTAAAGTAATCCAAAATTTATTTCTAGTAACATCCCAATTCATTGCATAGTTAGCATCTGGTTGCCAGTTATTAAAGCTACCAGCTACGTAAATAAAATCCTTTCCTGAAGCATACAAAACTAGTACGGCTTCTGTATCGCTTAAATAAGTAATGCCGTTTTGATAATCTGTTGGCATTACGCTAATGTTTTGTCCGGGGTCTACCAGAGCAGTGAAATTTTTGATAATTGTGGTGCCATTTAATGTAACCTCTAAGCTGTAAATTTGGTTGCTTGTTATGTTTGTATGGGTATACGAATAAGATGAAATATCCGATTGTGTATTTATAACAACATCATTGGCTTTAAGCACATATTCTGCGTTACCACCAATGTTAGAAGCAGTAATAGATAAACTTTCACCAGAACTGAGTATGGTTGTTGAATTTTGAGCAGGACTACTTAAGCTTACCTGAAATGTGCCAACATCAAAATAGAAATCTGAACAGTCATTAGCTTTTAATTCTTGCGAACCGTCTTCATTTCTAAAAACCATGCCCATTTTAATAGCATTTTCGGCTTGTGTGCTTGTTAAGCTGTAATAAGTTTCTGGAACTAAGGTAATGCTCCAGGTTCCATTTCCGTTATCAGTCATTTCTCCTGCACCATCGTCTTCACCCCAGTTACCAACAACATTATATCCCCAAGCATCGGAATCGTCACCTATACCTGAATGCATGTATACTTTTGTAGGGTTTGAAAAGCCATTACAGTTTGATGCTGTTGAATTAACATCAACAGTTATAGTGATAGATTCATTAACATTAAAAGGGTATGGGGTAATGGTAACTTGACCAAAAATAGTGCTAGAAATGAAAAAACAAAGTAAAGTAAAAATATTTTTCATAAATTAATAGTTTAGTTGAAAAAGGCTGACCTACTAAGATCAGCCTTTAATTATTTGTTGAAAAACTGTATTAATTAACTTGGTTTAGCTCATAGGTTAAATTAGCTAAATCTAACATAATTCTATAGTTTCCAGCAGTAACAGCAATGTTGTCTCCGCCACCATCTAAAGTGCCATCTACACCAGTGTCTCCGTAATCAGTTCCCCAATCTTCATTTACTCTAAATTTAATTTCACCATCTACAATTGGTACAATTTCAGCAACCCAAATATCATTGCTTAAAGGTGTTAAAGAGAAATCTGGAGTAGCTCCCCAATCGTTATATCCAGAGCCTACAATACCCCAAATATCTGTTTCTTCCATTGTATAGGTGCCGTTTTCAAAATCTAAAGTTATGGCATAATATCCAGCGGTTACAGTGATATTGTCTCCGCCATCATCTAAAGTACCATCAACTCCAGTATCTCCGAAGTCTTCACCCCAATCGTTGTTTTTTCTAAATTTAATTTCACCATCAGTTAATTTAACACCAACTTTAAATGTATTTGTTACGTAATCATAAGTGAATTTTGCATCTGGAGTAGTTCCCCAATCGTTGTATCCAGATCCCACAACACCCCAAGAGAATTCTTCCATAGTGTATGTTCCATTGGCAATATCTAAAGTAATTTTATAATCACCTTCGGTAACTGTAATGTTTGAACCACCAGCATCAAGAGTGCCATCTGCACCATCATCACCATAATCATTAGTCCATTCGTTATTTTCTCTAAATTTAATTTCACCATCAACAAGAGATACATAGGCAACGTAAACATCTGCTACATCGGTTGTGTAGAAAGGTGCGTCTGCGAAAGCTCCCCAATTATTATAACCAGAGCCTACAACACCCCATGAAGAAATTTCAATACCAGAACCACTTCCTGTGCTTGCTTCTAGTAGGGTAACTGTTATTTGTTGCGTTTCTGTGAACATTTCTGTAGTGGAGGATGTGTCTCCAGGAAATGCACGAACTCTGAAATTTAGAACGCCAGAATTTGGAGCTACTATACCGTATTCTTCGGCTAAAGTTTTTAAAGTACCTATAGAAACTTCAATTTGGTTATTAGCATTAGAAAGTGTAGAAACGGTTGTAGCATCTGTAAAGTCTCCTAGTATTGATGATTGCAATTCATAAGACACATTAGTTTGTACGCCAAAATCTGCATCGTTAAAAGAAAATACAACACCAATATTATTGTTTGTACTTGTTTCTGCAGGTAGTACATATTCTGATAAAAACGTATTAGTAAAAGCGAATTCGCCCTGAGGTGCAGCGGTAAAAACTAAATCATCGTCTGTATCGCATGCGGTTATACTCAAAAATAGAGTAAAGATTATTACAAAAGGTTTTATATAATTTTTCATTTTATTTAGTTTTTAGTTTAATAGCCTGGGTTTTGCGTTAAGTTAGGATTAGAAAGAATGGTGTTAGATGGTATAGGGAATAAATTTCTAAAATCTGAAACAGCAGTTCCGTTGGCTGTATTTCCTTTAAAAGGCCATAGGTACGAATTGGTTGTGAAATAGTCATATCTAACTAAATCTGTTCGTCTTTGCCCTTCCCAGTAAAGTTCTCTAGCTCTTTCATCTAAAATAAAATCTAATGTTAAATCACTTTCAGAAATATTTCCAGAAGTGTCTCCATAGGCTCTTTCTCTAAGTTCATTAATTAGAGATACAGCTGTTGAATTACTTCCGCTAGTACCTCTTAAAGTAGCTTCGGCGTAGTTGAGGTAAATTTCTGCAAGTCTAATTAAGGGTAAATCGGTATCGGCAAAGTTTCCAGAGGCATCACTACCTTGATTACCTTGCGAATCTAAATTAGAGAATTTAGTTATAGCATACCCATCGTTAAAAGAGGTGATGTCTGAAATTTCAAGATTTTGACCATCTGTATAAAACATAGCACGTTGGTCTCCTGTGTCCATTTTGTTAACAAGAGCGCTAGTGGTTCTGTTACCAGCCCAACCACCATTTACACCAAATGCACTAGCATCCATACTACCGCCTATAGCAGCGTGAATTAAGAATGTAGAGCCTCCGTAAGTTTGACTGTTAAGTCCATCGAAATTAGCGGTAAAAATAAATTCATTTTGAGCGCCATTAGTATCATTATCGGCTAAAAATAATTCATCGTAAGCTGTACCGTTTCCGTTGGTATCTGTAGTGTTAATGATGTAAGATGAGTTGATAACATTTTCTGAAAAAGTCACGCATTCTTCAAATCTAGCGGTTCCTGTCCATACTTCAGCATTTAAATAAAGCTTAGATAAAAGTGCCCAAGCAGCTACTTCATCTACACGGCCATATTCATTAGAGCCGCTGCTAGCTAAACTGTTTTGAATGTCTAATAATTCTGTTTCTATAAAGTCGAAAACTTCTTCTCGTGTGCTTAGAGAAGGTAATGTTGTTTCAATTTGAGTAATAAGCGGTACATCACCATATAAGTCAATTAAGTTATAGTACGCAAATGCTCTTATAAACCTAGCTTCTGCAATGTATTCTGTAACAACATCATCACTTAAACTAGATGCGTTATCTATAAAAGAATTTGCAAAAGATACTGTTTGAGCTAAACGGTTATACATGGCATCTGTAAAATCATTACTAGCAGTCCAGTACATACCGTGTAAATCTTGTAAGCCAGCATCTCCCCAAGCAACAACAGCATTATCTGTTGTAAGTTCGTTTAGGTTAAACAACATCCTGGTATATTGAGAAAACCCTTCATCTATATTAGAAATATCTGCTTGTCCTGCAGGACCTTCTTGCCCTGTAAGAGCAAAACTTGCATAAACTTTAGCAAGAGCGCTTTTAGCTTCCTCTGCATTTGAAAAAACATTTTCTTCTGTGAAGCTGTCTGGGTCTATTGGCGATTGGTCTAAATCGTCGTGACAACTAGCGGTAAATAATAATACGGCTAGTGGAAAAATTAGGTTTTTTATTAATGTCTTCATAGTTTACTTTTTTTAAAAATCGAAATTAACGCCTAACACGAATGATCTAGGTCTGGGGTAAAAGTTGTTATCAATACCACCAGAAATTTCAGGATCTATTCCACTATAATCGGTGAAAAGAGCAACGTTTTGTAGTGAGCCGTAAAATCTTGCATTTATTCCTTTTAGAATTTTAGATGCATTGTAACCAAGTGTTATGTTGTCTATTCTAAAAAACGATCCGTCTTCTACAAAATGATCACTTAAAGCGTTAGTTTCTTCTGTATTGTAAAATCCTGTGTTGTAGTAATCTGCAACAATATTGCTTAAGTAATTATTGGTTGTAGGTACTACATTGTTTAAAATGCCTTTTGAAGCACTAACATCGTTGTAAACATAATTACCAATACTAGCTCTTGTAACTACAGCTAAATCCCAATTTTTGTACCTCAAATCTGTATTTATACCCATTGTAACATCTGCAAGTGCATCTTTATAAAGGTATTTGTCATCATCATTAATAACGTTATCGCCATTTAAATCTGCAAAAGCACCTTCAATTGGATTTCCATTAACATCATAAATTTGTTTGTATACATAGAAGCTGTAAGGCGATTCACCTTCACGATTCACCTGTACATTATTACCAGTACCTGTAGAAATGCCACCTGTTGGCTGATCATCTGGTAAATTAGTTACCTCATTTTGGTTAAAAGAAACATTGTAGTTTACATTCCACTGAAAGTTTTCAGTTTTTATAGGAATAACATTTAAAGCAAACTCTATACCTCTGTTTTCCATATCTCCAATATTAGCTTGAATGGTGTTGGAAAAGTTTGTAAATGGATCTACCGTAGAGGTGGCAATTAAATCTTGAGTTTCTCTAATATATGCATTAAATAAACCAGATATACGGCTATCTAAAATGCTAAAATCTAAACCTATATTTAATGTGCGGCCAACTTCCCATTTTAGATTATCGTTAATAGCTTCAGGTCTGTAAGTTTGGTAAAAGGTTGATCCTAACTGATATCTAGCAGTATCTGTACTACCTGTATAGCGTGTTAAGAATAAATAATCTCCTAAGCCATTAACGTTACCAATTTCACCATAACCAACTCTTAATTTTAAGTTATTAAAAAAGGAGTCTTCCATGAAAGATTCGTTAGTAATATTCCAAGCTAATGCTAAAGAAGGGAAAAAGCCCCATCTATCGTCTGGATTTAATTTAGAAGAAGCATCTGCTCTTAAACTTGCTGTTAAGAGATAACGGCCATCGTAATCGTAATTTAAACGTCCGAAATATGATAATAAAACGTTTTTAGATTTATCTATAAACTCAAATTGGTTACCGTCTTCTTCATCTTCACTATCATAACTATAGTTGTCATATTCAAAAGATTGATAAGAGTAACCAGCAACCATATTGAAGTTATGAGCATCATTAAAGGTTTGCTTATATGTTAAATACGCATCAAATAACTTGTTTGTAGCTTCCTGTGTGTAGCTTGTAAGTGAGCCATTCCAATCTATATCAGAAGATGATAAATACTGTGATGTTATTTTACGACCATGGCTGTTAGATTTATCTAAAGCTACATTTACGGTGGCAGTTAAAGCCTCGAAAAAAGGTAGGGTATAATCAAATTTTGCATTTCCTAAAAAGCGTCTAACCTCTGCGGTATCATCAACCAAGTTTAACAAAGCAACTGGGTTTGAAGGTGATAAAGAAATTTGTGTGTAGCCAAGTGTAGCTGAACTGTTTTCTGATAACCATGCAGAGTAACCACCAAATGGCGATGAGCTATCGTAAACAGGTTGTGTGGGGTCGTAAACTAAGGCACTACCAATGGCATCACGATTTGCAAATTTATTTTCTGTATAGCTACCCTTAGCATTTAATTCAATTTTAAGATGGTCATCAAAAAGTTTAGGGGTTAAGCTTAAAGCCCCTGTAAGACGTTCAAAATTATCTCCTTTTAAAATACCATCATGATTAGAATAAGATACCGATGCTCTCATAGGCACTCCAAAAGCACTACCTAAAGCACTAAAGTTATGGTCTTGCCCAAATGCTACTGTATAAATTTCGTCTTGCCAATCTGTATTAGCATTACCAAGTAGGCTTGCAGTTGTATCGTCGTAATTAGAATCTAATTCAATAATATTTCTAAATTGATTAGCATTAAGTACATCTATCGTTTTTGTTGGGTTGTGTACTGTGGTAGAAGAGCTTAAGTTAAATGTAAACTCTTTGTCTTTCCCTTTTTTTGTAGAAACAATTATAACACCGTTAGCACCTCTAGAACCATAAATGGCGGTAGCCGAAGCATCTTTAAGTACACTTATGCTTTCAATGTCATTAGGGTTAATTAAATTTAAAGGGTTACGAGAGCCTCCAACCCCATCATTATCAATAGGCACCCCATCAATAACGTATAAAGGCGAGCTGTTAAGGCTTAAAGAACCTGTTCCTCTAATTCTAATTTCTTGGCCTTCACCAGGAGCTCCACTACTAGAAGTTACGGCAACACCTGCAATTTTACCGCTAATAAGCTGTTGTGCAGATACTATAGGGCCATCATTAAAATCTTTATCCGTAACCAAGTCTACAGTTCCTGTTAAGTCTTCTTTTTTAACACTACCATACCCAATAATTACAATTTCATCTAATTGTGCTGTGTCTTCTGTTAATTGAACGTCAAGTGTTTTTTGACCATCAAAAACAATCTCTGTAGATTGATAGCCAATAAAAGAAAAGACTAAAACATCTCCTTTGTTAGCTTCAATTTGGTAAGCACCGTCAAAATCTGTTGCTGTTCCGGTTGTTGTGTTTTTTATTACAACATTTACTCCTGGGAGCGGAATGGAAGTTGATTTTTCTGTTACTGTTCCTTTAATTGTTGTTTGTGCAAATAAACTTATTGGCACAAAAAACAAGAAAATCAGCAACTTATTCACTGTTGTCTTCATACAATAACTTTTAGAATTAATTTCTCAGTTTTAGTTAGTCAATATATTTTCACTTCTCGAGGATAAAACTATGTAAAGAAATTGTTAACAGATAATTTTAAATTACGAAATTCTTAGCGAAATCGTTTTCGTGTTAACAACTTTTTATTTTAAAGACAAAAAAATGATAAAACCCTATATTTGAGTGGTTAGCTTAATATGTTTATATTTAACTTTACAATTAGAATTTTCTATTTACCTGATTAATAGTTACATGAAAAAAAAGATAACATTAAAACAAATAGCAAAGGAATTAGATGTGTCTGTTTCTACTGTTTCTAAAGCTCTTAGTGGAAGTAAAGAAATTAGTGAAGATACCACTCAAAAAATACAGGCATTTGCTAAATTATATAACTATAGGCCCAATAATATTGCACTTAGTTTAAAAAACAGAAAAACAAAAACTATAGGTATTTTAATACCAGAAATAGTACACCATTTTTTTTCAACTGTAATTAGAGGTATAGAAAGGGTTGCCAATAGGCGTGGTTATAATGTTATTGTTGGTTTGTCTAATGAATCTTTTACCAAAGAGGTTATTAATATGGAGTTACTTGCTGGTGGTAGTATAGATGGTTTTATATTGTCCATTTCAAAAGAAACACTACTAAAGCAAGATTATCATCATTTTAACGCCACAATAAATCAAGGTATTCCCATTGTTATGTTTGATAGAGTGGTGAATGAAGTAGATTGTGATAAGGTGATTGTAGATGATGAAAAAAGTGCTGTAAAAGCTGTTAAACTGCTTGTTGATAAGGGCTGTAAAAATGTAGCTTTAATTACAACAATGGACTATGTGAGTGTAGGTAGATTAAGAACACAAGGTTATTTAGAAGCGCTTCAAGATTGTGATATTGAAGCTAATTCTGATTTAATATTAAAAATAGACGATAGCTTAGATGTTGAAAACCATTTGGAAATTCTAGAAAATGAAATTGAAAACTTTTTTAGAACTAATAAAACTATAGATGGTATTTTTGCGGTAAATGAACTTTATGCTATAACAGCAATGAAGGTGGCAAGAAAACTAGGTTTAAATATTCCTGAGGATGTTCAAGTAATAGGTTTTACAGATGGGGTGTTATCTAAACATGCCACACCTAGCTTAACAACTGTTAGTCAACATGGTCAAAAAATAGGTGAACAATCGGCTAATTTACTTATAGATAGGTTAGAAGCAGAAGATTTAGAACAAAATTCTTATATAACAAGCAACGAACGAAAAAAAGACTTTATTAAAATGGTTATTGAGACCGAAATTATTGAGAGAGAATCTACTAAATAATTTTTTTTTTAGAATAATTAAAAATCTTTTCTATATCTTTGTTGCAGAATCAAGACTTATATTTTCACTTCTCAAATAAGTTTTGATAAGTAATATCGCTTATCAAATAGTATTAATTAAACATACTATTTAATGGAAAAGCGTAGATTAAGTTTCTGGGAAATATGGAACATGAGTTTCGGTTTCTTAGGAATTCAGATGGGTTTTGCCCTTCAAAATGCCAATGCTAGTAGAATACTTCAAATTTTCGGAGCCGATGTTCATGAACTATCGTGGTTTTGGATAATAGCACCTTTAATGGGGCTTGTTGTTCAGCCAGTAATTGGTCATTATTCCGATAAAACTTGGGGGCGTTTTGGTAGACGTAAGCCATACTTTCTTGTAGGCGCTATTTTAGCCTCTGTTGGTTTAATACTTATGCCACAAGCCGATTTATTTATTGCATTTTTACCAGCGTTATGGGTTGGTGCAGGTATGCTCATGATTATGGATGCCTCATTCAACATTGCTATGGAGCCTTTTAGAGCTTTAGTAGGTGATAACCTTAGAACAGATCAAAGAACCCTTGGGTTCAGTGTACAAACAGCCTTAATTGGTTTTGGTGCTGTAATTGGTTCATGGTTGCCATATGCATTAACTAATTGGTTTGGTGTTTCAAATGAAGCTACACCAGGTACAGTACCCTTTAATTTGGTTTTATCATTCATTATTGGAGCCATTATTTTAATTGTTTCAATTTTAGTTACGGTAACTACCACTAAAGAGTATTCGCCTAAAGAACTAGCAAGTTTTGATAACGAAACTCTAGAAGAAAACCCAGACAAGAAATCTAGTTTATTAGATATTTTTGAAGATTTTAAAAAAATGCCAGACACCATGAGGCAACTAAGTTGGGTACAATTTTTTTCATGGTTTGGTCTATTTGGCATGTGGGTATTTGCAACTCCTGCTATTGCACAACATGTTTATGGTTTATCATATACAGATAGCAGTAGCGCAGCCTTTCAAGATGCAGGAGATTGGGTAGGTATTCTTTTTGGAGTTTATAATTTAGTGTCTGCTTTTTATGCATTTGCTTTACCCAGAATAGCTAAAAAGATTGGTAGAAAAAAAACACACGCAATTTCATTGTTAATAGGTGGTATAGGTTTGCTTTCTATTTACATTATGCCAGATAAAAATTGGCTAATCGTTTCTATGATAGCTGTTGGTATTGCATGGGCAAGTATTTTGGCTATGCCTTATGCTATTCTTGCAGGATCCATTTCACCAAAGAAAATGGGTGTGTATATGGGGATCTTCAATTTCTTCATTGTAATACCTCAAATAATCAACGCATTAATAGGAGGTCCATTAGTTAAGTATGTTTACAGCAATCATGCAATTTTTGCTTTGGTAACAAGTGGTATAAGCTTTTTAATAGCTGCTGCTTTAGTGTCAAAAGTAAAAGATGTTGATGATATAATTCAGGAATAAAATGAACAAAATAGGAGTTATATTCGATTTAGACGGTGTTATTGTAGATACCGCTAAGTACCATTATTTAGCTTGGAAAAGCGTAGCTAATAAATTAGGATTTGAATTTACAGAAGAGCACAACGAACTGCTAAAAGGTGTAAGTAGAGTGCGTTCTTTAGAAATTCTTTTAGATATAGGAGGGGTACAAATTTCCGAACAAAAAAAGCAAGAATATTTAGTTAGTAAAAACGAAGAGTATTTGGGCTTTATCACAAAAATGAAGGCCGACGAAATTCTTCCTGGAGCTTCAGAACTATTAGATGCTTTAGATGAAGCTGGAATACAATATGTGTTAGGTTCTGCAAGTAAAAATGCACCATTAATTCTTAAACAATTAGGGCTATATGATAGGTTTGCAGGTATTGTTGATGGTAACAGCGTGTCTAAAGCGAAACCAGATCCTGAAGTATTCCTAATTGGAGCCAAAAAACTAAACCTACTACCAAAACAATGTGTTGTTTTTGAAGACGCTATTGCTGGTGTAGAAGCGGCAAATAAAGCCCATATGATTTCTGTTGGAATAGGTGATAAAAACACCCTTTGCGAAGCAGATTATAATTTCAATGACTTAACAGAAATTCCAGTGGATTTTTTTGAAAAGTTAACGACTTTAAATTGAGAAAACAATGAATCAAGATTATATAAAACCAGATAATTGGTCAATCATAGAAGAAGGCTTTCAGCCTCAATTAGTCGAATCTTCCGAGAGTTTATTTAGTATTGGTAATGGAGCTATGGGGCAACGAGCCAATTTTGAAGAAACTTACACGGGTAAAACCTTTCAAGGTAGCTATATTGCGGGGGTTTATTACCCAGACAAAACCCGTGTAGGGTGGTGGAAAAATGGTTATCCAGAGTACTTTGCCAAAGTGCTGAACGCTCCAAACTGGATAGGAATAAACGTTGTTGTTAACGGAGAATCACTAGATTTAAATACCTGTAAAAAGGTAGAAAAGTTTAGGAGAGAACTCAATATGAAAGAAGGGTGGCTGTCTAGAAGTTTTGTGGCAACCCTGCAAAATAATGTAACAGTTCAAGTAGTTACTAAGCGTTTTTTAAGTTTAGATTTAGATGAGCTAGGTGCTATAAAATATAGTGTTACCCCAATAAATACAGATGCTCAAATTAGTTTTATACCGTATTTAGACAACGGTATAACTAATAAAGATACCAATTGGGATGATAAATTCTGGGATGTTATAAAGGTGAGCCATGAAAAAGAACAAGCTTTTATTGAGGCTAAAACCATGAAAACAGATTTTTATGTTTGTACTTTTATGCAGTCTCAAGTTTCGGTTAATGAAAAACCTTTAACTAACAACCCAACTATTCAAACAAATTCAAACGATATTTCATATAATTATACCCAAGATATTAAAAAAGGTGATACTTATAGTATTACCAAATTTGGGGGATATACGGTTGATAGAAATCACGATAAAACCCAACTAGTTTCGGCTGCAAAAGGTGTTTTAAAAGAAGCCTTTAAGTTAGGATATGATAGCTTATTAAAAAAACAAAAAGAGGCTTGGGCGCGTATTTGGGAACGAGCAGATATTACTATTGATGGCGATGTAAAAGCACAGCAAGGTATCCGCTTTAATATATTTCAGTTAAACCAAACGTATTTAGGAACAGATTCCAGATTAAATATAGGGCCTAAAGGATTTACGGGCGAAAAATACGGCGGAAGTACGTACTGGGATACCGAAGCGTATTGCATTCCGTTTTATATGGCAACTAAAGATCAAAAAGTAGCCAGAAATTTGTTGGCGTATCGTTATAACCATTTAGAAAAAGCCATTGAAAACGCCGAAAAATTAGGGTTTACAAACGGTGCAGCTTTGTACCCAATGGTAACCATGAACGGAGAAGAATGCCATAACGAATGGGAAATTACTTTTGAGGAAATTCATCGTAATGGGGCTATTGCATTTGCCATCTATAATTACCACCGTTATACGGGCGATTATAGTTATATCCCCGAGAAAGGTTTAGAAGTACTTATTGGAATTGCCCGTTTTTGGCAACAGCGTGCTACATTTTCAAAAGATAAAAACAAATACGTTATTCTTGGTGTTACAGGCCCCAATGAGTACGAAAACAACGTAAATAATAATTGGTACACTAACTATTTAGCACAATGGTGTATTAATTATGCTTTAGAAAATATAGAAAAGGTAGAAGAAGAATATGTGTTAGATTTTCAAAGAATTGTTAAAAAACTTAACCTTACCGAAAAAGAATTAGCTCTTTGGAAAGCTGTTGCAGATAATATGTATCTCCCATATTCAGAAAAACATCAAGTGTATTTACAACAAGATGGTTTTTTAGATAAAGAATTAATAACTGTTTCCGATTTAGATAAATCGCAGCGCCCTATAAACCAACATTGGTCCTGGGATAGAATTCTGCGTTCGCCATATATCAAGCAAGCCGATGTACTTCAAGGTTTTTACTTTTTTGAAGATCAATTTTCTGATGAAGAATTAGAACGTCATTTCGATTTTTATGAGCCTTTTACCGTTCATGAAAGCTCTTTGTCACCTTGCGTACATAGTATTCAAGCTGCTAAATTAGATAGAATGGAACAAGCTTACACTTTCTACTTGCGCACTTCGCGTTTAGATTTAGATGATTATAACCATGAAGTACATGAAGGCCTCCACATCACCTCTATGGCAGGAACTTGGATGAGTATTGTAGAAGGTTTTGGTGGTATGCGTGTAAAAAACAACATGCTATCTTTTACCCCTAGAATTCCAAAACAGTGGAAAGGTTACTCGTTTAAAGTGAATTTTAGAGATGCTATTATAAAAGTAAATGTAACACAAAACCAAACAAATTTTGAAATGGAGGGTGAACAAGAATTGCAAATTTTAGTTAATAATTCTTTAGTAACTATTGCGCCTAATAATTTAGTAACAGTATAATTTTATTTTAATGAATAAATGAAAACAGGTGTAAGGTTATTAGTTGTATTTTTAGTTATGCTTAGCTTTTCTTGTAATAAGAAAAAGCAAGATGTTACTAAAGAATCTTCAACACAATCTATGGAAGAATTTAACGAAATAGAACGCATAGAACCTCTTAATTGGTGGGTAGGTTTTAAAAATAAAAACCTTCAGTTATTGGTAAAACACCCAGATATTTCTAAAGCAACGCCTAAAATAAATTACGAAGGGGTAACTATAAGTGAAGTGCATAAAGCTGATAGTCCTAACTATTTGTTTATAGATTTAATTATTAATGAAACCGCCAAAGCCGGTAAGTTTAATATTGAATTCACATTTCAAAATGGTGATAAAAAACAGCAAACCTATGAGTTAAAACCTAGAGAGAAGGCTTCACAACATTATGTAGGTTTTAATAGCTCTGATGTTATTTATTTAATTACACCCGATCGTTTTGCAAATGGAGATTCATCAAATGATATTAATGAAAAACTTTTAGAAAAATCTATTAATAGAGATGATGATTATGCCAGACATGGCGGAGATATTAAAGGTATTATAAACCATCTAGATTACATTCATGATATGGGTTTTACGGCCATTTGGCCATGTCCGCTACTTACTAATGATATGCCACAAGCATCATATCATGGGTATGCAATGACTAATTTTTATGAAATAGACCCAAGGTTTGGAACTTTAGATGAGTACTTAGAACTATCTTCTAAAATGTCTAAAAAAGGCATGAAGTTAGTCATGGATCAAGTTGCTAATCATTGTGGTTTAAACCATTGGTGGATGAAAGATTTACCATTTAAAGATTGGGTAAATCATCAGGATAATTTTGAAAAAAATAAAGATGTTTGGGATAATAAAAACATTATAAAATCTAATCACGTAAGAACATCTAACCAAGATATTTACGCTTCAATAAAAGATAAAAAAGAAATGACCGATGGTTGGTTTGTTTCTGCAATGCCAGATTTAAATCAACGTAATCCTTTTATGGCTAAATATATCATTCAAAATAGTATTTGGTGGATTGAAACAGCAAATTTAGGTGGTATACGTCAAGATACTTATCCGTATTCAGACAAAGATTTTATGAGTACTTGGGCGGGAGCTATTATGGATGAATATCCTAATTTTAGTATTGTAGGCGAAGAGTGGAGCTATAACCCATTGCTTATTGGCTATTGGCAAAATGGCGCAAACAATAAAGATGGGTACAACTCCAATTTAAAATCGCCTATGGATTTTGCTATGCAACGCAATATTGTTGAAGGGCTCAATGAAGAAGATACATGGGATAAAGGCTTAGTTAAAATGTATGAAGGTTTGGCAAACGATTTTCATTATGCTACACCAAAAGATATCTTGATTTTTCCTGATAATCATGATATGAGTCGCATTTTTACCCAGCTAAATGGTAATATAACTAATACCAAAATGGCACTTAGTTATATTTTAACCTTACCAAGAATTCCGCAAATTTATTACGGAACAGAAATTTTAATGGGAGATTTTGAAAAACCAGGAGATCATGGCTTAGTAAGAAGTGATTTTCCAGGAGGATGGGAAGGCGATACTGTAAATGCTTTTACAAGAAACGGATTGACCAACGAACAAAAAGAGATGCAATCTTACGTTAAAAAATTACTCAATTATCGTAAGAACAGTAAAGCCATTCATGAAGGAAAAACAATTCATTTTGCCCCAAAAAACAAAACCTATCTGTTGTTTAGAAGTTTAGGAGATGAAGTGGTTGTGCATATAATCAATAAAAATGAAACACCAATTCAGCTTGAATTAGACCGGTTTGATGAGGTTGGTTTAAAGGGCAAAACTTTAAAAAACATTATTACTGGAGAAACTTTTGTATGGAATGATGTTCTAGAATTAAAAGAAAAAGGGAGCCTAATTTTAACTACTAAGATTTAGCAAGATGAACCGTTTTTTTATAATAAGTTTTCTTTTGTTTTTTATGTCTTGCAAAACAGATAAAACGTTTTCAAAGCATGTTTTTAAAATTGAAAATGCCACTTTGTCTAGTGGTTCATTATATAGAATAGATAGCATACAATCTAAGTATATAAAACCAAGACCAGTTGATGTTTGGTTGCCAGAAAACTATTCAAAAGAAAAAAAATATGCCGTTTTATATATGCATGATGGACAGATGTTGTTTGATAGCACCACAACATGGAATAAGCAAGAATGGAAGGTAGATGAGTGGGCATCTAAACTTATGAACGATAAAATAACCAAAAACTTTATTGTAGTTGGTATTCATAATATCAAGGAGTTAAGGTGGTTTGATTTATTTCCACAAAAAGCTTTTTATAATTTAAATAAAGATACCGATGTATCCATGCTGCATGATGGTTATGAAGGATTTGATGAGTTTCTATTAAACGGCGATAATTATCTTAAATTCTTAGTAGAAGAGTTAAAACCATTCATAGATTCAACATACTCCGTTTACACTAATAGAGAAAATACATTTGTAGCGGGTTCCAGTATGGGTGGTTTAATGAGTATGTATGCTATTTGCGAATATCCTAATATTTTTTCTGGGGCCGCTTGTCTTTCAACGCATTGGGAAGGAGCCGCTCCAATAGAAAATAATCCGTTGCCAGAAGCTGTTTTTAAATACATGGAAGCTAATTTACCATCGGCAGAAAACCATAAACTTTATTTTGATTATGGCACAGAAACATTAGATGCACATTACCCTAAGCACGCGCCTAAAGTAAATGAAATATTAGCATCTAAGGGGTATGATAAAACAAACTCAAAGAATTTAATGTTTGAAGGAGCAAACCATTCAGAAAATGCATGGAATCAGCGTTTGTATATTCCGTTAACATTTTTATTAGGTAATACAAATGAACAAATTTAGTACAGTTTTTTTATTCGTTTTTATCGGTTTATTTGCATTCGGGCAAAATAAGAACAGAACGTTTTTTGATGTAAATTATACCGAAGGAGATTTTCTAACAATAAAGGTAAACGACGGTTTATATAAAATTCGATTTTATACAAAAGATATTGTTGAGACCACATTTATACCAAAAGGAGAGCAGTTTGATGATGTCTCACATGCCGTTATATTGCACCCCAAAAAAGTAGATGTGGTTTATAGTTATAGCCCTAAAAACAACAACGTTTTTTTCAAAGCAAAAGAAGGTATTACTGTAAAAATTCAAAAGCATCCTTTTCAAATTTCATATGTATATAAAGACAAGCCTATTATTTCAGAAAAAGCAGGTTATGTTAAAAATGATAGTTTAGAAACCATTCAATTTAACCTTTCTAAAGATGAAGTATTGTACGGTGGGGGTGCCCGTGCTTTAGGAATGAACAGAAGAGGGAACAGGTTGCAACTTTATAATAGAGCGCATTATGGTTATGAAACCAGAAGTGAATTAATGAATTACACCATGCCCATTGTATTATCATCTAATCAGTATTTGATTCATTTTGATAATGCACCAATTGGTTTTTTAGATTTAGATAGTAAAGGCGATAATACACTTGCTTACGAAACTGTTTCTGGCAGAAAAACCTATCAGGTTATTGTAGGCAAAAATTGGTATGATTTATTAGATAATTATACCAATTTAACAGGAAAACAACCTATGCTGCCACGTTGGGCTTTAGGGAATTTTTCTAGTAGATTTGGGTATCATTCAGAAGCAGAAACCGAAGCTACTATTGCTAAATTTAAAAAAGAAAAAATTCCGGTTGATGCGGTTATATTAGATTTATATTGGTTTGGAAAAGAGGTTATGGGCACAATGGGAAATTTAGAGTTTGATAAAGATTCTTTCCCAAACCCCAAGCAAATGATTAAAAACCTAAGAGATAATAATGTTGAAACTATTTTAATTACAGAGCCCTTTATTTTAACTACATCAAAAAAATGGGATGAAGCCGTTAAAGAGGATATTTTGGCTAAAGATTCCGTAGGAAATCCATTTACCTACAATTTCTTTTTTGGCAATACGGGACTCATAGATATTTATAATCCAAAAGGAAAAAAATGGTTTAAAAATATATATAAAGATCTATTAAAAATGGGTGTTACTGGTTTTTGGGGTGATTTAGGAGAACCAGAAGTACACCCAAAAGAACTAATACACGCCACTGGAACAGCCAATGAGCTACATAATATTTATGGCCATAATTGGGCAGAATTAGTTTATGAGGCTTCAAAAGAGTTTAATCCAGATAAAAGACCATTTATATTAATGCGTGCTGGCTATTCTGGTTCACAACGTTTTGGTATGGTTCCTTGGTCTGGAGATGTAAATAGAACTTGGGGCGGTTTACAAAGTCAACCCGAAATAGCATTGCAAATGGGCATGCAAGGGTTGGCATACATGCATTCAGATTTAGGTGGGTTTGCCGGCGCCAATTTAGATGATGAACTTTACGTGCGTTGGTTGCAATATGGTGTTTTTCAACCAATATACAGACCTCATGCACAGGAAGAGGTCCCTAGCGAACCCGTTTTTAGAAGTGGGAAAGCTAAGGTTTTGGCCAAAAAGGCTATAGAATTGCGTTATAAGTTATTGCCGTATAATTATAATTTGGTCTATGAAAATAACCAGTTTGGTAAACCGTTAATGAGACCTTTATTTTTTGAAGAGCCTAATACCCCTTCGCTTTATGGTTATTCAAAAACCTATTTGTGGGGCCATGATATTTTGGTGTCTCCAGTGTTAGAACAAGGCAAAACAGAACAGGAAATGTACTTTCCTAAAAACGCCATTTGGTTCGATTTTTATTCAGATGAAAAAGTAAAAGGCGGACAAACAAAAACAGTTTTACTTGAAGAAAATAATATTCCCACTTTTATTAGGGCCGGAGCATTTATTCCTATGGCAAAACCAATGCAGTCTACCAAAGCGTACAATGCTAATCATTTAGATGTACATTATTATTTTGACGAATCTGTAAAGGAAAATAAAGCTGAATTTTATAATGATGATGGGGCGTTAGCCAATGCTTCAGAAACAAATAATTATGAAATTTTAGAGTATAAAGCAACATTTGATAAAAACCGTTTGAAAATTGAATTTGAAGCCGAAGTAGGAGTTAATTACAATTCACAGACCAAATATTTTAACCTTATAGTTCATAACATACAAAAACAGCCAAAACGTATTAATGTAGGTGGTAAAAAAGTAAACGTTGAATGGGATGGTAAATTAAAATCATTAACTGTACCAGTGGTTTGGCAAGCTTCAAAAGGTAAAAAAATACTAATAAAATTTAAAAAATAATAAAATGAATAAAACCATTGCTTTAGCTTCCATGATAGTGCTTACGGTAATATTGGGGTGTAAAAAAGTACAAGAAACAGAGGTGGTAGCAAGAACGTCTTTAAAGAAAAAGCAAGTTATTTATCAAGTTTTCACACGTCTTTTTGGAAACACTAATTCAACCAATAAACCCTGGGGAACTATTGAAGAAAATGGCGTTGGAAAATTTAACGACTTTACAGATAAAGCTTTAAAAGAAATTAAAGATTTAGGAGTTACGCATATTTGGTACACTGGGGTACCGCATCATGATGTTATTACAGATTATACGGAGTTTGGTATTTCAATGGATGATCCCGATGTGGTAAAAGGGCGTGCCGGATCACCTTATGCGGTTAAAGATTATTACAATGTAAACCCAGATTTAGCTGTAGATGTTAATAATCGGTTAGGCGAGTTTAAAGCGCTCATAGAGCGTTCTCACAAAGCAGGGTTAAAAGTTGTTATCGATATAGTTCCCAACCATGTAGCTAGAAATTATGAAGGTTTAACCAACCCTGAAGGCGTGGTAGATTTTGGCGCTAATGATGATAAATCGGTTACATATAATGTAAACAATAACTTTTATTACAACCCAGATGAGTCATTTAAAGTGCCCGTTTGGGAAAATAATTATTCTCCTTTAGGAGATGAAAAACATCCTTTAGAAGATGGTGAATTTGATGAAAATCCAGCAAAATGGACAGGTAATGGGTCTAGATTATCTCAACCTAAAATGAATGATTGGTACGAAACCGTAAAAATAAACTATGGTATTGCACCAGATGGAACTAAAGATTTTGATGAACTTCCAGAAGGTTTTGAAAACAAAGATTACAAAGCGCATTTACAGTTTTGGAAAGATAAAAAAATTCCAGACTCATGGAAAAAGTTTAAGGATATTGCTCTGTACTGGTTAGATATGGGGGTAGATGGTTTTAGGTTCGATATGGCCGAAATGGTACCGGTTGAGTTTTGGAGTTACATGAATTCTAATATTAAAAACAAAAATCCCGAGGCTTTTTTACTGGCAGAAGTTTACAATCCAAGCTTATACAGAGATTATATTAAAAAAGGAAAAATGGATTATTTATATGATAAAGTTCAGTTGTATGATACTCTTAAGCACGTAATGCAAGGACACGGAAAAACAGATAATATTCCACCTATTCAAGAGGATTTAAAAGACATAGAACACCATATGCTCCATTTTTTAGAAAACCACGACGAGCAACGTATTGCCAGTCCAGAGTTTGCAGGAAATGCAAAAAAAGGAAAACCTGCTATGGTAGTTTCTGCAACTATTAGCACCTCTCCAACCATGATTTATTTTGGGCAAGAATTGGGTGAACCCGGAGCAGAAGACGCTGGTTTTGGGAAACCATCAAGAACATCAATTTTTGATTATATAGGGGTGCCAACACTACAACGCTGGGTAAATAATAAACAGTTTGATGGCGGACAATCTACTGCCGAAGAAAAAGAATTAAGAGACTTCTATAAACGTTTGCTAAATTTTACAATTAATAGTACAGCTTTAGCCGGTAATTATCAAGATATTCATTTGTATAACAGAAAACATACCAATAATTATTCAGATAGAGTATTGTCTTTTGTAAGATGGAGTATTGAAGAAAAACTAATCGTTATATCTAATTTTGACGATTCTAATTCTTATGAATTTAACTTAGAAATCCCACAAGAGTTAATCAATACCTTAAGTTTAAAAGATGGTGTTTATACTGTTAAAGATGAGTTATATGGAAAGTATAAGTCAAGTTTGAACATTAAAAATTCCACAGGAACTATAAATATTAAAATTAACCCGTTAGAATCGTTTATTCTTAAAATTTATTAAAATGAAAAAAAGCATAATTCTGGCGTTAATTTATATTCCTTTAGTTTCATTTGTTCTATTCATTAATTGTAAGGATAACGAAAACAAGAAAGAAAAAACACCTTTTGTTTGGGAAGGTGCCAATATCTATTTTTTACTAGTAGATAGATTTAACAATGCAGATTTTGCTAACGACGTTAATTTTAATAGAAACAAAGAAACAGCAGTATTAAGAGGTTTTAAAGGGGGCGATTTAAAAGGGATAACCCAAAAAATAAACGAAGGTTACTTTACCGATTTGGGGGTCAATGCCATTTGGATGACTCCTATTGTCGAGCAAATTCACGGAAGTACCGATGAAGGTACGGGGCTTACATACGGGTATCATGGGTATTGGACAAAAGATTGGACGGCCATAGATCCCAATTTTGGAACGAAAGACGATTTGCACGAGTTGGTAGAGGCGGCTCATAAAAAAGGCATTAGGGTTTTATTGGATGCCGTAATTAACCACACGGGGCCGGTAACAGCAAAAGATCCTGCTTGGCCACAGGATTGGGTAAGAACAGAACCCAAATGTGAGTACACTAATTATGAGTCTACTGTAAGCTGCACCCTGGTTGAGAATTTACCGGATATAAGAACAGAAAGTAATGAAGATGTTGATTTGCCACAACAGTTGGTTGAAAAATGGAAAAAAGAAGGCAGGTACCAGCAAGAAATGGCAGAGTTAGAGGCTTTTTTTAAAAGAACAGGCTATCCCAGGGCACCGCGTTTCTACATTATTAAATGGCTAACGGATTATATTACAGAGTTCGGAATAGATGGCTATAGGTGCGACACCGTAAAACATACCGAAGCCTATGTTTGGGAAGAATTTAAAACCCAATGCGATGATGCGTTTAATAAATTTAAAGAAGACAACCCAGACAAGGTATTGGATAATAACGATTTTTATCTAGTGGGAGAGGTGTACAATTACGGAATAAGCTCTGGAAAGTATTTTGATTACGGTGATAAAAAACAAAACTATTTTGATAATAAATTTAACAGCCAAATAAACTTTGAATTTAAGTGGAACGCCAAACAAATGCCTATTCAAGAAATGTTTGCCAAATATGACAGTATTCTTCATTCAAATTTAAAAGGATTTGGTGTTTTAAACTATTTAAGTTCACATGATGATCACAATCCGTTTGATGCCAAACGCGGAAAACCTTTTGAAACAGCCAATAAGTTATTGTTAGCCCCAGGAACTTCTCAAATTTATTACGGCGATGAATTAGCGCGTATATTATTGGTTGATGGGGCTAGTGGCGATGCCAACTTAAGATCTTTTATGAATTGGGAAGCGCAAGAAAGTAACAGTGAAATTTTAAACCATTGGCAAAAATTAGGGCAATTTAGAAATAACCATCCAGCAGTTGGAGCGGGCAAACATCAAATGATAAGTTCTAACCCATTTGTGTTTTCAAGAAGTTTTTCAATAAAAGACTATCATGATAAAGTAGTTGTTGGTTTAAATCTTTCAAAAGGAGAGAAACTAATAGATGTTTCTTCTGTATTTAATAATGGTGAAAAACTGCATGAGGCATATTCAAATCAAAATTTAAAAGTTAAAAACGGAAAAGTTAGTGTTAATTCAGAATTTAGTATTGTTCTTCTAGAAACTAAATAGTAAATAATTTGTGTTGTTAGTTGTAACATTTTAAGTGTTATGTAGTCTTTAATGTAACGACAAATACAAATATTTGTAAATTTGTCACGCAATACTATTTCTATGACCAACATTAACGATAATATTGAATCGCCATTAATTCTAAAAGTAAGTTTTAGTAACCTTTTAGATTATTATGAAGATTTAGCTACAAATCAAGACCCATTTGTTGCAGCTAGAGCTAAACACGTCTTGAAAATAGCTGAAGATTATCCAGAGTTGCGTGATGGGTTTACAAATACTGAGGTATTAGAACAAAGAAAAGAAGAAATTAAAATAATACTTCAAGACTCTTTTAGTCCAGTACTAACCAAAAACGAAATAAAAACAGCCTCAATTCCTTTTCATGATATTATTTTTAATGAATCAGAACGTTTTAAAAATATCATAGAAACAGCAGGAGAAGATTTTCAACTTCACATAAAAAATATGCCAGAAGATTATAGGTATATTGTTGCTTGTACGGTTATTTTAAATTTTTGCTATGGTTATGATTTAAATTTTAAGCGTCCGTTTTATTATGAAATACCAGATGCCAATGGTATTATGAGATATTACAAAATAATGTATAATGCAGATTTTTGTAAAATAAAACCAACGCCTAATGCTCCTAAAATTACTCAAGAAGATTATGAAGAATTATTAGATAATTTTGAGAATTTAGATTTGTGGAAAGAAAAGTTTCCGCCCAATAGCTATGTTTTTGAAGGCTTTGTTATTTCAAATATTTTTGATGTTACAGATGATCAATCTATTTCTAATATAAAATCATCACTTATTTCAGATGAAAGTCATAAAGATGCCTCTTTCATAGAAAGATTTTATGAAATATTCAGGTCTTTACTTGGTCTTAAAGATATAAAGGTAGGATTTTCTATGTATAATGCAGAAGACAATACATTTGAAAGTCTTTATGGTGTTAGTGCTAGTAGCTTTTTATTAAGTGATTTAGAAAAAGAAGATTGTAAAAAAGCATTATGTGTATGGTCTTATAACAGGTTAATTAATGAGCATAAAAACCTATCTATTTCAGATGTAGATAAGGCATACAGTAAATCAAAAGGAAAAGTACCTCAAATAAAAGCTTTACATGAACAAGGTATAAAAAGCGCTATTTTTCTTCCTATTGCCAATGATTATGGATTAATGGGAGTAGTTGAAATTATTTCCTATAAACCAAAAGCTTTAAATAGCATTAATGCTAATAAATTGGTTGATGTTATGCCTTATATTATTTCGGCTATTGAACGCTCTAAAGCCGAAGAAGAAAACCTTATTGAGGCTATAATTCAAAAGGAATGTACATCAATACACCCAAGTGTACACTGGAGGTTTGTAAAAGAGGCTAAAAAATTCATAAAAGATGAGGTATTAGGAAAAGAAGCCCGTTTTAGAAAAATTGTTTTTGAAGGGGTTTATCCGCTCTATGGTCAAATTGATATCAAAGGATCTTCAGAAGCTAGAAATAATGCAACCAAAGAAGATTTAAAACTACAGCTAAATGCTGTAAAAAGTATATTGAATAAGGCTGCAAAAATAGAACCACTTCCTATTTACGAGCAATATATCTATCAGGTAGAAAAATATTTAGAAGAATTAGAAAATCACTTTCAAGTAGATAGTGAGCAACAAATCTCAGAGTTTTTTAAACAAGATGTAGAACCTACTTTTAAGCACTTAAGTAAGATTGATGAATTGTCAGAACTCATAGAAGGCTATCATAATAATATTGATGATAAAGTAGAAATGCTTTATAAGCACAGAAAAGATTATGATGATACTATTGCAACTATTAACCAAGAAATGGCTTCTTTATTAGATAGTAAGCAAAAAGAAGCTCAAGCAATGTATCCTCACTACTTTGAGCGTTTTAAAACAGATGGTGTAGAGCATAATATGTACATAGGAGAATCTATTACTAAAGAAGATAGTTTTAATCCATTATACTTATATAATTTACGCTTGTGGCAGTTGCAAGTAATGTGTGAAATGGAAAATATGTATTATCAAATGCGGTCAGACCTTCCTGTTTCATTAGATGTGGCTTCCATGATATTAGTATTCAATCAACCATTGTCTATTAGTTTTAGAATGGATGAAAAGCAGTTTGATGTTGATGGTACTTATAATGCCCGATATGAAATTGTGAAAAAACGAGTTGATAAAGCTTATATAAAAGGAACAAACGAGCGCATTACTCAAAAAGGGAAAATAAGTATAGTCTATTCTCAAAAACAAGACGAGATAGAGTACATGCATTATATTAAGTTTTTACAAGATAAAAACTATTTAGATACAGATGTTGAAATAGTAGAACTTCAAGATTTACAAGCGGTTACAGGACTTAAAGCTATACGTGTAAGTGTGCTTTATCATAAAAATGAAAATGATAAATCATTCTATACTTATGATGATTTAATGAAAGAAATTAAAGCTTAATCTTATCAATAAAATAGTTTAAGATCCTGCCCCAGAAAATTGAAAAGCAATAGCAAATGCAATAACACTTACAATTATTCCAACCATAAAAACACTGTAGGTAAGTCTAAGAATTTTGTATTTTTTATCAAGAACCAAACCTAAAAAATAAAGGTCTTTTTTCATTGAAGAATACAAATAATCACGGTCTTGCATCATTTCGCCCATAGCCCACTCAAAATCATTAAGCTTCATTTTATGAAAGTTGCCAAAAAATAAAAGGTTAACTTTTTTATTAGCTACATCTTCTTTTGTGAATTTACCTCTAGTAACATTGGGTCTTGTTGCTAGAACGGACAATACAATAGAAGCCACTGTTACAACCACAAAAATAACTGTTGGTGTAATTAAATAATAATTTGACGGATTGTCTAGTTTAGGAATAAGATTTGCTAAAACCATAGACACAATAATAGCGTTTACAGAAAGTAAAATATTAGCTTTAGTATCAGCAATATTACTTAGTTGCATATGGTTTTTTAGAGTAACTCTAAACATAGTTTCTATACCGCGTTCTGGTAATGCAACCTTGTTTTTTTTAAATTTTAATTCTTCTTTTTTTTGCTTTAACTTCTTTTCGTTTTCAACTATCTTGTTTTTTCTTTTAAGTAATTCAGAAAGGTTTTTGCTTTTTCTTTTACCCCATAATAAAGCAGCTTCTGGTGTATGAAAGTGATGTTTTTTAGTTAAAAAGTGAATATTGTTGTCTAACCATTCTTTTTCACTTAATATTTTGTTATCTAATAATTCCCATTCCTTTCTTAAAAGTTCAGATGATTCTAAATAATTCTTGCTTCCAACATGAGAGCAATCAGCATCTCTAATTATTTTTTCTAGTAGAGTTTTAGGCTCATAATCTATCTCAGTTGCCATAATAAGTTGGCAAACAGCTTCAATTTTATCGGCTGGATATTTTTTAGATTCTAGAAATTCTCGTGCAATTTTGGCACTGTTTTTTTCATGGTTTTTACAACCCTTAATAAAACCTGTGTCATGTAACCAGCTACTTAGAGCAAGCAGTTCTTTATCTGCATCTGTTACGTTACAAAGCTCTGCAAGTTCTAGAGATTTTTCTGCAACGCGCTGTGTATGTGTTAAATTATGATAAACAAAAGATTTGTCTAACGCTTCATTTAAAAGATTTGTAGCAAATTTTTCGGTTTCTAGTAAAAGGTTACTCATAAATTATAAGGTTTAATGTAAAAATACTAAACTTTGCATTAAAGTATGTAAACGATTTTATTTGTTGTAAATTTCAATCTTTAATTACAATATGTTGCAAATTAAAAGTGTGTAAGAGAACGAATAAAGTACCGACATAGTTATTAGTAAAAACAAAGAAAGAAATAATTAATATGATAACTTGGAAAGATGTTATTAATTTTTCGGTAAACGGAAATTTAAAACCAGATATTCGTGTTGAAAAAACAGAACAAGAGTGGAAAGCTCAACTAACACCAGAGCAATATAGAATTACAAGGCAAAAAGGCACCGAAAGACCGCATAGCGGAGCTTTATGTACAAGCCATGATGCAGGTAAATACAGTTGTGTATGTTGTGGTGCTCCTTTATTTGATTCTACAATTAAATTTAGTTCTGGCACCGGATGGCCAAGTTTTACTCAACCCATCAAAGATAATGCTATTAAATACGAAAAAGATACTTCTTTTGGTATGGCTAGGGTAGAGGTTATGTGTAATACTTGCGATGCCCATTTAGGACATGTCTTTCCTGATGGACCAGAACCTAGCGGTTTGCGTTATTGTATTAATTCTGAATCTTTACAATTAGAAAAACAAAATGAATAAAAATATACAATTAGCCACATTTGGAGGTGGTTGCTTTTGGTGTACAGAAGCCGTTTTTAAAGAGTTAAAAGGTGTTGAAAAAGTAGTGTCTGGATATTCTGGTGGTAATGCCCCTGGTAAGCCAACTTATAAAGAAGTTTGTTCTGGTTTAACAGGACATGCAGAAGTAGTTCAAGTAACGTTTGATGCTAATGTAATTTGTTATCAAGATATCATAACCATTTTCATGACAACTCATGATCCTACAACTTTAAATCGTCAAGGAGCAGATGTAGGTACCCAATACAGGTCTGTTATTTATTATCATGATGAAAATCAAAAAGAGATAGCTAGTAAGATTCTAAAAGACATGGCTTCATATTATGAAAACCCTATTGTTACAGAGCTTAGTCCGTTAGATGTTTTTTATCAAGCAGAAGATTATCATCAAAATTACTATAGTAACAACACAGAACAAGGTTATTGTAATGCTGTAATAACGCCTAAATTGGCAAAGTTTAGAAAGTTATATGCAGAAAAGTTAAAGTAGGATACTCAAAATTACAGTTCTTATAATTCAGAATTACCCATCCAAATGACGCATCATTTAAGGTTATTTTTAATTTTCATTTCACTTATATTATTAAATAATTGTGCTACCTATAAAGCTCAATATAAAGGCGTTGTGGTTACAGGCAATTTTCAAGAAGAAGATATTATACATTCTTTTTACTTAATTGGAGATGCTGGTAATTCGCCAATAGGAAGTAAGTCGCCCACAGTTGAAGTTTTAGGTGAAGAACTAAAAAAGGCATCAAAACATAGTACAGTATTGTTTTTAGGTGATAATATTTACCCAAAAGGAATGCCTGCTAAAAAATCAAAAAACAGAGCATTTGCAGAACATCAGTTAAATGTTCAAACAGATATTGTTAAAGATTTTAAAGGCGATGCTATTTTTATTCCGGGTAATCATGATTGGTATAATAATGGTTTAAAAGGACTCAAACGTCAAGAAAAATATATAGAAGAAAGGTTAGGGAAAAACACCTTTTTACCAGAAGATGGATGCCCAATAGAAAAAGTTGATATATCAGATGATATTGTTTTAATAATAATAGATTCAGAATGGTATATAACAAATTGGGATAAACACCCAACCATGAACGATGATTGCGAAATTAAAACCAGAGCTAAATTTTTTGAAGAACTAGAGGGTTTAATAAAAAAAGCCCGAGGAAAGACTACGGTTTTAGCCATACATCACCCTATGTTTACTAATGGGCCTCATGGGGGGCAATATTCTTTTAAATCTCATTTAACACCTTTGCCAATTTTAGGAACATTAAAAAATATACTCAGAAAAACCAGTGGCGTTTCTCCGGCAGATATTCAAAATAAAAAATATAACACGCTTAAAAAACGTATAGTTACTTTAGCTCAAGAAAATGATAAAGTTATTTTTGTGTCTGGGCATGAACACGGTTTACAATATTTGGTAAAAGATAATTTACCACAAATAATTAGTGGTGCAGGCTCTAAATCAACTGCTACCAGAAATGTATCTGGTGAATTTTCATCAAGTGCATTAGGGTATGCAAGATTAGATGTTTTAAAAGATGGATCATCTTATGTTAGGTTTTATTCTGCTAAAAACAATGAGCTTATATACCAAAATCAAGTTTATTCAGAAGATGAAAAAGAACATACAGCTAAATACAATGCCTCTTTTCCTAAAGAAGTAAAAGCATCTGTTTATACCAAAGAAGAAGTACATAAAAGCAAGTTTTATAAAACCGTTTGGGGAGATCGTTACAGAGAATATTACGGTGTTAAAGTTAATGCACCAACGGTAAATTTAGATACACTATTTGGAGGTTTAAAACCATTTAGAAAAGGAGGCGGACATCAATCAAAATCATTACACTTAAAAGATAAAGCGGGTAAACGCTATGTTATGCGGGCTATAAGAAAAAGTGCGGTTGTGTACCTGCAAGCTATGGCTTTTAAAGATCAATATATTGAAGGGCAGTTCGATAATACTTTAACAGAACGGTTATTGCAAGATTTCTATACAGGCTCTCATCCTTATGCGCCATTTGTAACTGGAGAACTGTCAGATGCTGTAGGTTTATACCACACCAATCCTGTGTTGTATTACGTGCCTAAACAAGATGCTTTAGGACAATTTAATACTAATTTTGGGGATGAATTGTATATGATAGAAGAGCATGTTTCTGATGGTCATGGAAATCTTAAAAGTTTTGGATATTCTAACAAAATAGAAAGTACTGATGATTTAATTAAAAAACTGCGTAAGGACGAAAAATATGAGGTAGATGATATCATGTTTTTAAGAGCACGTTTATTTGATATGGCTATTGGAGATTGGGATAGACATATAGACCAGTGGCGATGGGCCGAGTTTAAAGATAAAGCTTCTGGAAAAATAATTTACAAACCCATTCCAAGAGATAGAGATCAAGCTTTTTCAATAATGGGAGATGGTGCCTTAATGAATTTTGCAACTAGGGTGATTCCGCCTTTAAAATTAATGGAAGGTTTTAATGAAGATATTAGAAATGTAAAAGGTTTTAATTATAGCCCGTTTTCATTAGATATGATGCTGCTTAACAAAACAACTTTAAAACAGTGGCAAGAACAAGCCTTATACATTCAAGAGCATATTACAGATGATGTTATAGATAAGGCTTTTAAAGAATTTCCTAAAGAAGTACAAACCCAAACAATTTTAAAAATCAAACAAATTTTAAAACAAAGACTTAAAAACCTACCCCAAATAGCAAATCGTTATTACCATGCTTTAAATAAATATGTGCTTGTAACGGGTACCGATAAGGATGATTTTTTTGAAATTGAAAGAATGCCTAACGGAAATACTAAAGTTACTGGGTATAGAATTAAAAAAGGCAAAAAGGCAGATGTGTTTTATGAGAAACTATTCAATGCTAATGAAACCAAAGAAGTTTGGGTCTATGGAATAGATGATGAAGATGTATTTAAAGTTTTTGGCGAAGGTGATAATTTAATTAAAATGCGTTTAGTGGGTGGGCAAAATAACGATGTTTATACCATAGAAAACGGTAAAAAAATAAAAATTTACGATTATAAAACTAAGAAAAACACCTTCGCTACAAATAAAGGAATTAAAAAGCTAACAGATAATTATGAAACCAATATTTATGATTATACCAAGCCTAAAAGTAATACCAATCAATTTATTCCAACAATAGGGGCTAATCCTGATGATGGATTAAAAATAGGCTTTATAAATACTTATACACATTACGGTTTTGCTAGAAATCCATTTACATCACAACATACTGTTTCTGGCGCATACTATTTTGCAACAAACGGCTATGATGTTGCGTACAATGCAGAATTTGCTAATGTAGTTGGTAATATGAACCTTCAATTAAATGTAAGATTTACAAGTCCTAATTATGCCATTAACTTTTTTGGTTTTGGTAATGAAACAAACAACCCAGAGGCTGATGAAAATGATGGTTTAGATGTAGGTTTAAACTATAACAGAGTAAAATTGCAAACCTTAAAATTTTCACCAGCATTGATATGGAAAGGTGAGTTAGGAGCTAGCTTTAAAATAGGACTTAACTATGAATCTATTGAAGTAGAAGAAACCGAAGGTCGATTTATAAATGAATTTATAGGCGATAATATTGAAACTAATAATACGTTTTTAGGTGCTAAAATGGAATATAGTTATCATAATAAAGATAACGAAGCCTTTCCTACTTTAGGTATGGAATCTAATTTTCAATTAGGTTACACAACAAACATAGATAATTCAAAGAGTTTTGGGTATTTTATCCCTTCGTTGGGTATTGATTATAAGGTAATACCAAGTGGGCAATTAGTTTTGGCTTCTAAAGTAAAAGCGCATATAAATATTGGTGATGAAGATGATATAGAATTTTACCAAGGCGCTAACATTGGTGCAAATAGCGGATTACGAGGTTACAGAAATGAACGTTTTACAGGGATGTCTTCCTTTGTGCAAAGTACAGACTTGCGCTTAAACCTTAGAAAAATTAAAACGGGGTTGTTGCCATTAAATTTTGGCGTTTACGGTGGTTTTGATTATGGTCGTGTTTGGTACAAAGAAAATCATTCTAATGTTTTGAATACCTCTATAGGCGGTGGCGTTTTTGCAAATGCAGCAGATGTGATAACTTTAAATTTATCGGCTTTTAATAGTGATGACGGTGTGCTTTTAGCTTTCAAACTAGGTTTTGGGTTTTAATTAAGGCTTAATTTGTATAAATTACCTCCTTCGCCATGGGCTTTTTCATCTGTAATTAATAAAGTGTTGTTATCTTTAAAGCAAATGCCTTCTTTTTGTGAGATGTAATCAAAAGGTATTTCGGTTACATCGCCATTAAAAAAGTCGTCACCTTTAAAGTTAGAGAATACCCAAACAGATTTAGGTGTTAATAACACCATCTGTTTACCATCATTACTTATGTCTGCAGAGGTAATCCAGCAATCAGATTCATTACAAGTGTTAAAAGACCCTACTAATTCTGCAACATGATTGCCTTTTGTTGCAGGCAGCTTGTAAAGATTGGTTTTTCCAAAGTTATTTTTTACACGACTTTTTGTAAATAAATACAAGCTATCATTGTAATGAAAAAAGGCTTCGCAGTCAAAAAACATTTTTTTCTTTTTAGGCGGGAATTTTGTTTGATTTTTAAACTTAAAGCTAATACGTTCAACATCCACTTTTTTACCTTCTTTTAAAGCAGTTTTGTTAACCTTTAAAATGGCTAAGTTATCTCTTTTGTTGTTGTTATTACCAAAGTCGCCTATATAAAGATTTCCTTGAGAGTCTGATGTTAAATCTTCCCAATCATGGTTTTTAGCATTAATTTTCAACTCGCTAATAATTTCTCCTTTGGTATTTAAACTATATAATAACGGTTTGTTTCCGCTATCATTTAGCATCCAAATTACATTGGAGTTTTCAATAATTTCAGTACCAGAAACTTCCTTTAAATCATTAGGCAAATCATTTATAAATTTTAATTTCCCTGTATTACAGGATGTTGATAAGGCTAAAAGAAATAAGAACGATTGTTTAAGCATATAGTAGATTTAAATGCTAAATTTACATTGATTTTTTTATTTATGGAATATTATGATGTTATAATAATTGGAGGTGGTGCAGCTGGTTTTTTTGCAGCAATAAATGTAGCAGAAATAAATCCTGATTTACGGATAGCTATCTTAGAGAAAAGTAAAGAAGGTTTGCAAAAAGTAAAAGTTTCTGGTGGAGGGCGTTGCAATGTAACACATGCAGAATTTATGCCTTCAGAGTTGGTTCAAAATTATCCAAGAGGCGAAAAAGAATTACTAGGGCCATTTCATCAGTTTATGACTGGAGATACTATTGCATGGTTTGAAAAGCGCGGAGTTGCCCTAAAAATTGAAGAAGACGGACGCATGTTTCCAGAATCTAATTCTTCTCAAACTATAATTGATTGTTTTTTAACAGAAGCTAACAAGCATAAGGTAGCTGTTTTTTACAGTACCACAGTTCAATCTATCAATAAACATCAAGAGTTTTGGGAGATAAAAACCAATACCAATAATTTTCATGCTAAAAACATTGTGGTTGCTACCGGAAGTAGCCCAAAAGTATGGCGGTTATTAGAAAAATTGAATCATCATATTGTAAAACCTGTACCTTCATTGTTTACTTTTAATGTAAATGATAAACGTATTAAAAACATCCCTGGCGTGGTGGCTCAAGATGTTTTGGTTAAGGTTTTAAGTTCTAAATTAGAATCTCAGGGACCACTGCTTATAACGCATGTTGGTTTTAGCGCACCAGCCATTTTAAAACTATCGGCTTGGGGCGCTATAGAATTAGCTGAAAAAAATTATAAATTTCAAATTGAAATTAATTTCATAAAGCAAGATTTTCAGGAGTGTTTAGGTGCTTTAAAAGACATTAAACAAGCATTAGCCAAAAAAACAGTTTTTAAATTTTCACAGTTTGAATTGCCTAAAAGATTATGGCAACAATTGGTATTAGCATCAACTATTGATGAGAGCACTAAATGGGCAGAAATAAATAAAAAGCAGTTAGAGACCTTGGCAACTCAATTAACCAAGGCTGTATTTAATGTTGATGGTAAAAGTACTTTTAAAGAGGAATTTGTTACAGCAGGTGGCGTAGATTTAAAAGAAGTTAACTTTAAAACCTTTGAAAGTAAGCTACATAAAAACCTTTATTTTGCAGGAGAGGTGTTAAATATTGATGCCATTACGGGTGGGTTTAATTTTCAAAACGCATGGACAGGAGCTTACATTGTTGCTAAAAATATTTCAAATTAAATGAAAACTTTCATAGCGCTTTTAAGGGGAATTAATGTTGGCGGACAAAAGCGAATTCCTATGGCAGAACTTTGTGAGTTACTAGAGAAAAAAGGCTTTAAAGAAGTGAGAACCTATATTCAAAGTGGGAATGTTATTTTTAATTCTTCAGAAACAAATGAAGACGCTTTGGCTTTAAAAATTCAAGAGGCCATAAAAGCACATTTTAGATTTGAAGTACCTGTTTTGGTGATTTTACCAAGTGAATTAAAACAAATATTTAATGATTGTCCGTTTCCACAAGAAAAAAAAGAGCATAGTTATTTTACATTTTTGTTTACCAATCCAGATAAAAATTTTGTAGAAAAACTCACTGCTACATCTTACCCTAATGAAGAGTTTCTAATTACGCCTAATTGTATTTATTTTTATTGTACTATTGGTTACGGTAAAGCTAAATGCAGCAATAATTTTTTTGAAAACAAGCTAAAAACTACTTCTACTGCTAGAAATTATAAAACCGTGCTAAAGTTGTTATCTTTGACATCTCAAATAACTTAAATGACTGTAAACGATTTTATACCAAAAGAAGCATATAAAACCAGTGCAAACGGAAGCGTAACTTGGGAGTCTCCAAGTAATATTGCTTTAGTGAAATACTGGGGAAAAAAAGAAAACCAAATTCCAGCTAACCCTTCTATAAGTTTTACCCTTAGCGGTTGTAAAACCACCACTAAATTGAGTTATTCTAAAAAAGAAACCTCTAATAATTTTTCATTTGAAGTATTTTTAAATGATGAAAAAAAAGACAGTTTCAAGCCTAAAATAGACACCTTTTTTAAGCGTATTGTGCAGTATGTTCCATTTATTAAAAATTATCATTTTGTAATAGAAACTACCAATACGTTTCCTCACAGTTCAGGAATAGCGTCTTCTGCTTCTGGTATGAGTGCTTTAGCTTTATGTTTAATGAGTGTTGAACGTTCTTTGAGTGAAGTAGAAATAACTAGCAATTATTTCAATCAAAAAGCCTCCTTTTTAGCACGTTTAGGCTCTGGAAGTGCTTGTAGAAGTATTGAAGGCGATTTAGTAGTCTGGGGAGCACATAATGAAATTACCAATAGTTCTAATTTATTTGGTGTTAAGTACCCATTTGAGGTTCATGAAAATTTTAAAAATTATCAAGACACTATTTTATTAGTAGATAAAGGCGAAAAACAAGTAAGTAGTACGGTAGGTCACGGGTTAATGCATAACCACCCTTTTGCAGAACAGCGTTTTCAACAAGCACATAATAACCTTTCTCAGTTAATAAAGGTGTTTAAAGAAGGTGATTTATATGCTTTTATAAATATTGTAGAAAGTGAGGCGCTAACTTTACATGCTATGATGATGACTAGCTTACCCTATTTTATTTTAATGAAACCTAATACTTTACAAATTATTAATAAAATATGGGCGTATAGAACTGAAACAAAATCAAAAATATGTTTTACCTTAGATGCAGGAGCTAACGTGCATGTGTTATATCCTCAAAATGAACGCGAACAAGTTATAGAATTCATTAAAAATGAATTAGTTGCATATTGTCAAAATGGGCAGTATATTTGTGATCAAATAGGCTTTGGGGCTAAACAATTAACAATGAGTAGTTGATAATTGATAATGAAGAAAGATAATGTTGTAAAACCTCAAAACTAAAATAATTATCAATTATAAATTGTTAATTTTCAGTTGAAACTATGAAAGGACCACTTTTTTATTCTAAAATATTACTCTTTGGAGAGTATGGTATCATTAAAGACTCCAAAGGTTTATCTATTCCTTATAGTTTTTACAATGGGGCATTAAAAACGGATAAGAATCTTTCTGGAAAAGCAAAAAAATCAAACGAAAGTTTAAAGAAGTTTACTCAATATTTAGAAACTTTAGATGCTAGTTTGGTTACGTTTGATTTAGAGGCCTTAAACAAGCATGTTGAAGCTGGTATGTACTTTGATTCTTCCATTCCTCAAGGTTATGGTGTGGGTAGTAGTGGTGCTCTAGTAGCAGCTATTTATGATAAGTATGCACAAGATAAAATTACCGTTCTTGAAAATTTAACGCGAGAAAAACTGCTTAAATTAAAAGCAATTTTTTCGGCAATGGAATCTTTTTTTCATGGCAAGTCTTCAGGTTTAGATCCGTTAAATAGTTATTTAAGCATTCCTATTCTTATAAATTCAAAAGACAATATAGAAGCTACCGGAATTCCATCGCAAAAAACTGATGGCAAAGGTGCTGTGTTTTTATTAGATAGTGGTATGATTGGTGAAACCGCGCCTATGATTAGGATTTTTATGGAAAACATGAAGCAAGAAGGATTTCGTAAAATGATTAAAAATCAATTTATAAAACATACTGATGCTTGTGTTGAAGATTTCTTAAAGGGCGATATAAAATCGTTGTTTTCAAATACTAAACAGTTGTCTAAAGTGGTGCTCAACCATTTTAAACCTATGATACCAAAGCAATTTCATGACCTTTGGAAAAAAGGACTGGAAACCAATGATTACTATTTAAAACTTTGTGGCTCTGGTGGCGGAGGTTACATTCTTGGTTTTACAGAAGATTTACAAAAAGCAAAACAAGCACTTGCGGGTCATAAATTAGAAGTAGTTTATAATTTCTAATAGCTTTATTTTATCCTGAATATATTTCAGGTTCTCATCAAATTTAGTTTCTATGCTATCAAGACAACAGAAACATATTTTACTAAAATTCTTTAGTATGTTTTCTGTTATTAGAGGCTATAATATTTTGGTAATTGTAATTGCTCAATACCTAACATCTATATATATTCTTGCACCCAATATACCCTTAAAAGGTGTTGTGTTTGATGTAAATTTATTTATGTTAGTTCTAGCATCTGCAGCTACTATAGCTGGTGGTTACATTATTAATAGTTTTTACGATTCAGAAAAAGATTTAATCAATCGCCCCATAAAGTCAAAGTTAGATAGGTTGGTAAGCCAAAATACCAAACTATCCTTTTATTTTGTACTTAATTTTTTGGCAGTAATTATGGCAAGTTATGTGTCTTTTAAAGCCGTAGTATTCTTTTCTCTTTACATTTTTGGTATTTGGTTTTATTCACACAAGCTTAAAAGATTGCCATTTATAGGTAATTTAACATCGGCAACATTAACTATAACACCATTTTTTGCCATTTTTATGTATTACAAAAATTATGAAACCGTCATTTTTGTGCATGCTACTTACTTGTTTTTAATAATCTCTATGAGAGAACTTACCAAAGATTTAGAAAACATAAAAGGCGATTTAGCTCAGAATTACCATACCATACCCATAACTTACGGAGAAAAAGCTTCTAAAATAATGCTTACAACATTAGCAGTATTAACATTAGTGCCTACTTATCTTTTGCTTTTTCGTTTTCAAATAGGACACATGTATATATTCTTTTATTTGGGTATTGTGCTACTTGTTCTTTTTTTAGTCATACTCTGGCGTTCTAAAACAAAAATTCATTATCTCATACTTCATAATATTTTAAAATTTATTTTGTTAGCAGGGGTGTTTAGTATTTTACTAATTGATGTAAGCGTTATTTTAAACCGAATTTAAAAGTTTTGGGCTTTCTGTGTTACAGGCTAACTAGCTACAAAAAGCATTCACAATGTCTTATTTATCAAAGTAAACAGTATGAGTAAACTCTAACGTGGGTTTCGTCTTAAATTTTATTTTAGTTAACAGAGATAAAAATTATAAATAGGTAGTCAAAAATCGTCAATCGTAAATTAAAGTATATCTTTGCAAAAAATTAGCGTTTATGAGCAAGCAACAAGGTAAAGGACAAGGAAAACCTTCAGGAAGATTTAATAAAAATAAATCTAAAGGAGTATCAAAAACAAGTGCTTCCGCCAAAAAATCAAACAGCAATGAAATTAGGTTAAATAAATACATTGCTAATGCTGGTATTTGTTCTCGTAGAGAGGCCGATGTTCATATAGCTACGGGCTTAGTGTCAGTAAACGGTAAAGTAGTAACAGAAATGGGTTACAAAGTAAAACCTACAGATGAGGTTCGTTATGATGGCGCTAGAGTAAACCCAGAGAAAAAAGCTTATGTACTTTTAAATAAACCTAAAGGATTTGCAACTACCACTAGCGAAGGGAAAGGACGTACCGTTATGGATTTAGTTGCTAATGCTACTTCTTCAAGAATAAAGCCTATTGGGCGTTTAGGTAGAAACTCTAAAGGCTTGCTATTGTTTACCAATGACCTTGAAATTGAAAATAAATTTAAAAACTCTAAAAATGGCGTGCCTCGTCTATTTCATATAGAATTAGATAAAAATTTAAAGCTAGAAGATTTAAAGAAAATCCAAAACGGTTTTAAAATTCAAGGAAAACTCATTTCAGTAGAAGAAATTAGTTATATTGAAGGTGCTTCAAAAAAAGAAATTGGTTTAAAAATAAAGAATACTGGTAACACCATTATTCGTACCATTTTTGATTATTTTAACTATGATGTTATAAGTATAGATTGTGTTGCCATTGCACATCTTACCAAAAAAGACATTCCGCGTGGGCACTGGAAACACCTTTCTAAAGAAGAACTATCAATGCTTCAAATGCTATAAACCAATCTTAATTAGGGTGTTTTTACTTTCTAAATAAACTTAACAATTACATAATATTATGGTACACTTTTTTGTGTTTCATTTGTGCTAAGTTTAATTTTAATGCATTGGTTAAAAATTTTATGTTTGAGTTTCAGAAATATTTTTTAAATTGAACCTATTATTTTTAGTATTTGTTTTAAAAATAACCCCAAAGTAAAATGATACGTAAAATTGTAGATTACCAAAAATTGAATGAAGATATCTTGAATCTTCTTGTAGAGAAGTTTCCAGACGGTTATGATGATGACGATATAATTTCATTTAGAAATGCTAAAAATGAAGTTATAGAAGCTGTTGAAGTGAGAACAGAAGATACCATTTATTTGGTAAAGGTAGGAAAGCGTTTAGTACAGGCAATGCAAGATTTTGGTGATGAAGATGAAACGGATGATATAACAACAAGTACACCACCTGCTCCAGAAGCAGATTTTGATAAAGAAGCAGATTAGTAATATTGATTTTGATTAGTTAGATGAAAACCGCGGTTTTTAAGTCTTATCAAGATGGTTATTATACATTTTGGTTTGACAATGGAGACGAACTTTCTTTTGAAGAAGTTCACCCAAAAGCATTGTATAAGTACAATTTAAAAGAAGATGAATCTTTTATAGACAAAACATTTAAACTCACCTACTCAGAAGTTTTTGATGATTTAGATGATTCTGTAATTTATAGAATAGAGTCGCTCACTTTGCTTTAAGTTTATTTTTATAAACATCCCAAAAGAATACACCATACACAATAAGGTATTCTATAGTTATAACAATAAGGTTTTCATGCTTATTGGCATTTCCTGTTTGTATGTATGCCAAATAACTTAAAATAATAACAAAGCTCCACACTAAAGGAAACTTATACTTGGTAAAAACATTCAAAGCAAGTAAGGTAGCAACATACCAAGGGTGTACTGTGGTGGCTGTAAAGTAATAAAAACTTAATACCAGCAACATAGCAGTAATAAGTGTTATAGGCGTTTTGTTCTTTCTAAAAAAGGAGATAATAAGCACAAATAAAATAACTACAAGTGGGATTATTTTTCCAATAATGGCAATTTGGTTATAGCCTGTAAGGGCATAACCAATTTCCCGAGCAATATAGTATAGGCTTGCATTAAACTCAAAGTTTTGAAGCCAAAGTGCTACAGTTTCGGTGTAGTTTGAAATAAATTGACTTGAAAAAAATGGTGCAAAAAGCAAAAGCGTTACACCACCAACAATAGTATAAAATAAAATAAGTTTTGTTATTCCTTGTTTGTTACTTGTAGTATTTGAAATAAACCACTGAAAAACTAAAGGCAAAAATATTAACGGAATTAACTTTGTAGAAATAGATAAGGCTAAAACCACCGCAGCCCATATCCACCTACCTGAAACCAATAAATATAAACTCCAAATTAAAAAGAAAATCATAACACCTTCAAAGTGTAAGTTTCCTGTAAGTTCTATAATGATAAACGGATTTAAAATATACCAAAAAATATGATGAGCAGGTAGTTTAAGTATTTGTAAAAGCTTTTTGCCAAAGTAAAGGGTTCCAAAATCGGCAGCTATAATAATAAGTCGTAGTCCAATTACAGAACTTAAAATGCTTGTTCCGGGAAATAAATTTGCAAGCACAAAACAAAATTGATTAATAGGAGGGTAATTGGTAAAATGACTAGCGTTAAGTTTGCCCATGCCTTCATACAATTCCATTTTATTAGGGAAATCATTTAAAAAACCTTGAGATATCTGGTATTCTGGAGTAGATAAATAAGGATTAAAACCCAGAATTGTCATGTTGCCATCCCAAATAAAACGGTAAAAATCCTGTGATAAATTAGGGATAGCCAAAATAAAAACCGCTCTAAATAGAAAAGCTATAAGAGTTAAAAACTTTAAGTTGTTGCTATGCTTTTTTATTAACCAATAGAACAACCCAAATAGCGCAGTGTATAAGGTAACTAGCTTTAAATATTGTGTGCGTTCTAAATTATAAGCAAATACAAAAAATAGCCCGCAACTAATAAGTGTAATTAGTAAAGGTGTTTTGTAATGTTTTAACAAAGCCAGATTAAGTTGCATAGACCAAATATAGCATTATTTAATACTTGGTAGTGTCTTAGTTAAAACCTTACTTGGTTTTGTAAAAATTTTCAACTATTTTCGTTTAGCTTAGATGTAAAATAAAAACGATTTTATATTAAGTTGTTATAGTCAATTAAAACTAAGAATATGCCAGTAAACTTTTCAGATATTTTAGTGATTGGGGTTTCTTCTCGAGCTTTATTTAATCTTGAAGAAGAAAATGCTATCTTTAACAAAGAAGGAATTGAAGGTTATAGAAAATACCAGTTAGAACACGAAAACGAACTTTTACAGCCTGGTTCAGCATTTTATCTTGTAAAGAGTTTACTTGAACTGAACAATCAAGCAGATAAAGAAATTGTAGAAGTTATTGTTATGTCTCGCAACAGCCCTGAAACTGGAGTGAGGATTTTGAACTCTTTAAAAAAACATAACTTAAAAATAACAAGAGTTGCTCTATCTGGAGGAGAACCATTGGCGCCTTATATTGATGCTTTTGATGTTGATTTGTTTCTGTCAAAAGATGACAAAGATGTTCAAACTGTTATTGATTCAAAAGCTTGTGCTGCTGCAACTATATATGCTCCACCTAAATCTTTTGATGAAAATGATAATAGAGTAAAAATAGCATTTGATGCAGACGCAGTTATTTTTAGTGATGAATCCGAACTAAGGAATAAAACAGAAGGGCTAGATGCTTTTCATAAGTATGAGTTAGAACACGAAGAAGAACCTTTAAACGAAGGTCCTTTTGCTAAACTTCTAATCAAACTTTCTAAAATTCAAGAGCATTTGCCAACAACAATTGAATTGACACCTTTACGGATTGCAATAGTTACAGCGAGAAATGCACCTAGTCATATGAGAGTAATAAAAACACTTCGTAAATGGGGGGTTTATGTAGATGAGGCATATTTTTTAGGAGGCTTATCAAAGGATAAAGTATTGAAAGCGTTCGGAGCGCATATTTTCTTCGATGACCAAGAAACACACTTAATAAGTACAAGTAAATATGTTCCTTCTGCAAAAGTTCCTTATCTAAGTGACTCACCTATGAAAGAAATTGAGAATAAAAAAAAGACTAAAACAAAAATAGTTAGCAACTGTAAGGACTGTAAGTAATTATTGTTTACTAACGAAGAATTTCGTGTATTTTCTGTTCGGTTTGTATTTACTAAATTAATTATTCAAACACACTATTCGTAAGACCAATAAACAAGAAAAAGAGCACCTAAATGATGCTCTTTCTATACGGACGTCTTTAGTTTAATTGTGTATTGGCGACTAACTCAAATAATAATTAAATGATAGTTGACTGTCCTAAATGTATGTTTGTAAAGTTTAAGTTGGTTTCGTCTGGGTTGTTTATAAAATCTTCTATAAAATCACCCACTTTACTAGTACTAATATTATCGTATTTAGTGTTTAAATCGGGTGTTGTAATGTGTAACTTCAACGATTTATCTACACCATCTCTTACTAAAGAGGCTTCATCATACAATCCAAAATGTTCTAGCAACATAGCGGCACTTAAAATAGAAGCAATTGGGTTGGCAATTCCTTTATTGGTAGCCTTAGAATATGCACCGTGAATAGGCTCAAACATAACGTGTTTTTCGCCAATAGAAGCCGAAGCTAATAATCCAATAGAGCCAACAATAACACTGGCTTCTTCTGAAAGGATATCACCAAACATATTCTCTGTTAAAATAACATCAAACTGGCGTGGGTTGATAATGAGTTCCATAGCGGCATTATCAACAAACAAACAATTTAATGCAACATCTGGGTATTCTGCAGCAATTTCTGTTACTACACTACGCCAAAGTCTAGAACTAGCTAGTACATTGGCTTTATCTACCAAAGTTAATTTACGTTTTCTGCCCTGTGCAGCTTTAAATGCTAAATGTGCAATACGTTCAATTTCAGAACGTTTATAAACACAAATATCAGAGGCTTCGGTATCACTAAATTTCTTTTCGCCAAAATAAATACCACTGGCTAATTCTCTATAAATAAGAATATCGGTACCCTTAATTTGCTTAATTTTTAATGAGGATTTGTTTAGTAAATCTTCGTAAGCAATTACGGGTCTTATATTGGTGTAAAGGTCGAAGGTCTTTCTAAGTCCTAATAAACCTTGTTCTGGTCTTATTTCAGCAGTAGGGTTATCATCATATTTAGTATTACCAATAGCACCAAATAAAATAGCATCTGCTTTATCGCAAATGCTAATGGTTTCTTCTGGTAGGGGGTTGCCCGTTTTATCAATGGCGCTGGCGCCAACTAATGCCTCGTTGAAAGTGAACACATGGTTAAACTCCATAGCAATAGCTTTCAAAACCTTG
This sequence comes from Seonamhaeicola sp. S2-3, assembly GCF_001971785.1. Classification (NCBI taxonomy): domain Bacteria; kingdom Pseudomonadati; phylum Bacteroidota; class Flavobacteriia; order Flavobacteriales; family Flavobacteriaceae; genus Seonamhaeicola; species Seonamhaeicola sp. S2-3. The sequence goes on from NZ_CP019389.1 coordinate 2,057,806, forward strand.
ACGGCTTGAGCAGTGACTTCGGGTCCTATGCCATCACCTGGTAAAACAGCTATGTTTAACTTCATCCCTTTTTATGTTATAATATTTAAGACGACGTAATTTCGTTATAAACGGAAGTCGACTCAATTATTTGATGAATATCACTATCGTCAATTTCTTTTTTCTTATCGGCAAATTCTAAGAATTTACTATAAACTTCATCTAACTGAAGTTTTGTTAATTCATACCCAATATTTTTAGCTCTATATGCTAAGGCAGCTCTTCCGCTTCTTGCAGTTAACACAATAGCAGATTCTGTTACACCAACAGCTTTAGGATCTATAATTTCGTAAGTTTCACGGTTTTTAATAACCCCATCTTGATGAATTCCAGAGCTATGAGCAAAGGCATTAGCACCAACAATAGCTTTGTTTGGTTGTGTGTAAATACCCATACTGTCAGACACTAACTGGCTAATGCCATAAAGCATTTCAGATTTAATTTTGGTATCTAAATTTAGGTAAGGGTGTTGTCTTAAAATCATTACTACTTCTTCTAAAGCAGTGTTTCCTGCGCGTTCACCAATACCGTTAATAGTACATTCAATTTGACGTGCACCATTAATTACACCTTCAATTGAATTGGCAGTTGCTAAACCTAAATCGTTATGGCAATGGCATGATAGAATAGCTTTATCTATACCTTTAACATTTTCTTTTAAGTATTTAATTTTAGCACCATATTCACTTGGTAAACAGTATCCCGTAGTATCTGGAATGTTTAAAACTGTAGCACCAGCTTTAATTACCGCTTCACAAACTCTTGCTAAATATTCGTTATCTGTTCTACCAGCATCTTCGGCATAAAATTCTACATCTTCTACAAAAGATTTTGCATAACTTACAGCTTTTACAGCACGTTCTATTATGGCTTCTTGATTAGATTTAAATTTGAATTTTATATGAGATTCTGAAGTGCCTATTCCTGTATGGATTCTAGGAGTTTTAGCATGTTTTAATGCTTCAGCAGCCACTTTTATATCATTTTCAACAGAGCGTGTTAATCCACAAACGGTTGCTGATTTTACAATTTTAGAAATTTCTTCAACCGATTTAAAGTCGCCAGGACTAGAAACAGGAAAACCAGCTTCAATGATATCAACACCTAATTGATCAAGCTGTTCAGCAATAACTAATTTCTGTTCTGTATTTAACTTACATCCAGGTACTTGCTCGCCATCGCGCAACGTAGTATCAAAAATTTGAACCTTATTATCAGACATTTATTTAAAATATATTTTCTAATTCTTTTACGAATGTATATTTTGGTTTCGTAAAACACGTAACTTTATATACTTTTTTACGATGTTTAACTACTTCTGTATTAAGTTAATTAGTTGTTATTCAGTAATTTAAACTTGTTTTTGTAACTATGACAAGAGAGCAAAAAGATAATTTGTTTGTATTGGTAAAGTCACTGTCTAAATCAGAGAAAAGGCAGTTTAAGCTTTATGTGGGTAGATTGGGGGTAAACGAAGACTCTAAATTTTTAACCCTGTTTAATATTTTAGATAAATTACAAAAATATGATGAGGCAACTATTTTAAAAAAAGGCATTGTAAAAAAACAACAACTTTCTAATTTAAAAGCGCATTTGTATAAGCAAATTTTAATTAGTTTGCGGTTAAATCCATCGCATAAAGACGCTAGAATTCAAATTAGAGAACAGTTAGATTTTGCTACCATTTTATATCATAAAGGATTGTATAAACAAAGTTTAAAAATTCTTGAGAAGGCAAAAAACATGGCTATTGCTAATGAAGAAAAAAATATAGCCTATGAGATTGTAGATTTAGAAAAAGTCATAGAGTCACAATATATTACCCGAAGTTTAAGTAATAGAGCCGATGAATTAACCATACAAGCCAAAGAATTAAGCCAACAAAATGTGGTGGCTAGTAAGCTCTCTAATTTGTCGTTGCAATTGTATGGCTTGTTTTTAAAAACTGGCTATGTTAAAAATGACTCAGAGCACAAACGTATTACAGAATATTTTCATGCTCGTTTGCCAGAATATGATATTAATACATTGGGATTTAGAGAAAAGTTGTGGCTTTACAAAGCTCATTTGTGGTACAGCTTTTTAACCCAAGATTTTTTGTCTTGTTACAAATACGCCTTAAGATGGGTTACACTTTTTTATGATAATAAAGATATGATTGTGCTCAATCCGGTATTCTTTATGAGAGGGAATCACTATTTGTTAGAATCCTTATTTTATCTGCGTAAGTATAAAAAATTTAAAGAATATTTAGAAAAATTAGAAACGGTTACTAAAGAAAAATGGTTTCCTGTAGATGATAATATTGACGGGTTGGCTTTTCTTTATATCTATACCAATAAATTTAATTTACATTTTATAGAAGGAAGTTTTAAAGAAGGCTTATCATTAATTGATGAAGTCTTAGTAAAACTTAAAAATTACAGAAACCGAATTGATGAGCACCATGTAATGGTATTATATTACAAGATAGCAAGTATGTATTTTGGTGCGGGCGATAATAAAGGATGTATACGGTTTTTAGATAAGATAATTAGTAATAAATCATTGCATATGCGCGAAGATTTATTATGTTTCTCAAGAATTTTAAATTTAGTAGCACACTACGAAGCAGGTTTAGATTATAACTTAGATGTACTTATAAAAAGCACTTATAAGTTTTTAATTAAAATGGAAGACTTGTATGAAGTACAAAAAGAGTTCATTAAGTTTTTACGTAACCTTGGAGATATTTATCCACAAGATGTAAAAAATGAGTTCATTAAGCTTCATAAAAAGCTTAAAGAGTTTGAAAATGATCCTTATGAAAGTAGAGCATTCCTGTATTTAGACATAATCTCTTGGTTAGAATCTAAAATTGAAAGTAGGCCTATAGAAGATATAATTAAAGATAAATTTGAACAGAGTTTGAATTGAAACTAAAAAATTTTTTCAATAAAAAATTAGGATTTTAATTTTTCTGAACCAATATTTGCAAAACAAAAGTTCAACTCACGTATTGAAATGTTATCAAGAAAGGTGGAGGGATTAGACCCAATGAAACCTTAGCAACCCTTTAAACTTATTAAAGAAGGTGCTAAATTCTACTTAAACTACCAATTCATTTATTGGTGTTTGGATAGATAACTTAACAAAATTACTTCCTGTAATTTTTAAAATTTCTTTGTAACATTTTTCTATGGTAAGTACGTTAGTAATAACGCATTTTGGCTTTTGAATTTATATAATAAAATAAATCAAAAAAAAATTAGAAAAATGAGCGATTTAAAATTAGAAACAAACGCATTACACGCGGGTCATGATGTAAAAGCAACAGGAGGAACCAGAGCCGTACCTATTTACCAAACAACTTCGTATGTTTTTAACGATTCTGAGCATGCTGCTAACCTATTTTCATTACAGGAGTTAGGTTTTATTTACACACGTTTAAATAATCCAACCAACCAAATATTACAAGAACGTTTAGCTGCTGTAGAAGGCGGTATAGGCGCTGTGGTATTTGCTTCTGGTACGGCAGCTATTTCAACAGGTTTGTTAACACTTTTAAAAGCTGGAGACCACATTGTAGCATCTAGTAGTTTATATGGAGGTACTTACAATTTGTTAAGTGTTACTTTGCCTAGATTAGGTATTACAACAACTTTTGTAGATGGATCTAATCCTGATAGTTTTGCAGAAGCGGTTCAAGATAATACACGTGCCTTTTTTGTAGAATCTTTAGGAAATCCAAAATTAGATGTGCTAGATTTAGAAGCCATTGCCGAACATTCTAAGGCGGCCGGGGTGCCATTTATTGTTGATAATACGGTGGCAACACCAGCACTTTTAAATCCAATAAAACACGGTGCAAATATTGTAATTCACTCATTAACAAAATATATTGGCGGTCAAGGAACATCGCTTGGAGGCGCTATTATTGATGGTGGTAATTTCGATTGGTCAAACGGGAAATTCCCAGAATTTACAGAACCATCAGCAGGTTATCACGGTTTAAAATATTACGAAACTTTAGGAGCTGCTTCATACACTTTCAAATTAATTTTAGAAGGTTTGCGTGATTTTGGAGGCGCTATGAGTCCAACTAACGCATTTAACATCATACAAGGTTTAGAAACCTTATCAGTTAGAATTAAGAAACATAGTGAAAATGCCTTAGCTTTAGCAAAATGGCTAGAAGAGCAACCAGAAGTGGCTTGGGTAAACTATCCAGGATTAGAAAGTAGCAAATACAAAGCATTAGCCGATAAATATTTGCCAAAAGGTCAAAGCGGAATTGTAACCTTTGGTGCTAAAGGCGGTTTTGAAGCTGCTAAAACCATTGCCGATAAAACCAAGTTATTTTCTTTGCTAGCTAATATTGGCGATACTAAATCTTTAATAATCCATCCGGCAAGTACAACACACCAACAATTAAATGAAGAAGAGCAAGCATCGGCAGGTGTTACACCAGATCTAATTCGTTTATCTGTGGGTATTGAAGATTTAGCAGATTTAAAAGCAGATTTAAAAGCAGTTTTTGCTGAAATATAAATTAAGAAGAAACAACAAGTTGGAAAACGAGTTACAACATATCATTATAAAAAATTACAAGACCGAAAGTGGTGTTCTAAATCCTGAAATAAAATTAAGTTATCAGGTATTTGGGAAACCACTTGGTTCTGCTCCTATTGTGTTAGTTAATCACGCTTTAACAGGTAACAGTAATGTTGCTGGAAAAGATGGTTGGTGGAAAGATTTAATTGGTAATAACAAGGTTATAGATACCAAACTATACACGGTGCTTGCTTTTAATATACCTGGAAATGGTTTTGATGGTTTTATTATTGAAAACTATAAAGATTTTGTTGCTCGTGATGTAGCTAAACTGTTTTTACAGGGTTTAAATGAATTAAAAACTGGTAAAATTTTTGCTACTATTGGCGGTTCTTTAGGTGGTGGTATTGCTTGGGAAATGGCAGTATTACAACCTAATTTTTCAGAACATTTAATTGTTGTGGCAACCGATTGGAAATCTACCGATTGGTTAATTGCCAACTGCCAAATTCAAGAACAATTTTTGTTGAATTCTAAAAACCCCGTGCATGATGCCAGAATGCATGCCATGTTGTGTTATAGAACACCAGAGTCTTTCAAAGAGCGCTTTCAGCGTACTAAAAATGACGATCTTGAAATTTTTAATGTTGAAAGTTGGCTGCTACATCATGGTAAAAAATTACAAGAACGGTTTCAGTTGTCGGCCTATAAATTAATGAATCAATTACTTAAAACAATTGATGTAACCAAAGGGCGTTCTAGCAACTTTAATGTGTTAGAGAATATTGAAGCTAAAATTCATATTGTTGGTGTAGATTCTGATTTGTTTTTTACTGCCGAAGAAAACCGCGAAACACATAAGCAACTGGCGTTAACACATCCAAACGTAACCTACAGTGAAATACATTCGGTGCATGGACATGATGCCTTTTTAATGGAATATGACCAACTTGAAAAAATAATAGAAGGCATTTTTGTGCCAAATTCTAAAAGACGAAGAATGAAAATATTGAAGTTTGGAGGGAAATCTCTAGCTAATGGAAAAGGTTTAGAAACCGTACTTTCAATTATTGAAAATAAGGTAAAGGCAGGAGAGCGTATTAGCGTTGTGGTTTCCGCCCGTGGAAATGCTACCGATGACTTAGAAGCTATTTTAAATAAAGCTATAAAAGGTGAAGACTATAAACAAGATTTAGAGGCTTTTAAAGTTTACCAATCAGAGCCTTCAAAACAGGTAGATTTCTCTGAAGAATTTTCAGTGCTTGATAAATTATTTGAAGGCATTAGTCTGTTGCGCGATTATAGCAAAAAGACCAAAGATAATATTCTGGCACAAGGAGAATTGTTGGCTGTAAAGCTCATTACTCAATTATTAAACGAAAGGGGTATTGAAGCTAAAGCAGTAGACTCGCGCGAATTAATAAAAACCAATGAGTCTTTTGGTAATGCGCAACCACTATCAAAAGTATCAAAAGAAAACACCAAAGCTTATTTTAAAAAGAACAACGGTGTTGTAAATGTAGTTACCGGTTTTATTGCTTCAAATTTAAAAAACGAAACCACAACTTTAGGTAGAAATGGCAGCAATTATACAGCAGCATTATTAGCCAATTATTTAGATGCCGAAGAATTACAAAATTATACCCATGTTAGTGGTATTTATACGGCAGACCCAAATTTGGTGCCAGATGCTCAACAAATTAGAGAACTATCTTTTAGTGAAGCTAATGAATTAGCAAACTTTGGAACATCTGTATTACATGCCAAAACCATAATTCCGCTAGTTGAAAAAAATATCAACTTACGTATTTTAAACACCTTTAATCCAGAAGATGAAGGTACACTTATTACCGCAAAACCTAGTACCAAAGAGGTTACCTCTTTATCGGTTTTAGAAAATGTAGCTTTACTAAATTTAGAAGGTAGAGGTTTGTTAGGGAAAATTGGTGTTGATGCCAGAATTTTTGGAGCCTTAAGTAATTATGGTATTAGTGTGAGTATTGTATCTCAAGGATCGTCGGAAAGAGGTATTGGACTTATAATAGATGCAGACCAAGCTACCCAAGCTGTTATTGCTTTAGAGCGTGAGTTTGAAAGCGATTTTTACTCACAAGATGTTAATAAAATTGATGTGGTAGATGATGTAGCCGTTATTTCCATTGTGGGTATAGAATTAAGCTCGTTTCATAAACCTTTCAACGCTTTAATAAAGAATCAAATCACACCGTTATTGTTCAATAATACAGTAACAGGAAAGAATGTGAGTTTGGTGGTTAAGGAATCCGATCTTAGCAAGGCATTAAACGTAATTCATGGTGAAGTTTTTGGTATTTCTAAAAAAATAAACATTGCTATTTTTGGTCACGGTGGTGTTGGTGGGGCTTTAATTAATCAAATTTTAAAGTCGAAAGACGATATTGAAAAACGCAAAGGCATTAATTTAAATGTGTTTGCTATTGCTAATTCTAAAAAGTTATTGTTAGATAAAAAAGGCGTAAATTCTAATTGGGAAAAAGCCATTGCTTCAAGTACTTTAGAAAGTTCTATTGATGATATAATTACCTATGCCAAAAATCATCATTTAGAAAATTTAATAGCAGTAGATAATACAGCAAGTTCTACTTTTTATCAAAATTATATTCCTTTAATTGAAGCTGGATTCGATTTGGTGTCGTCTAACAAAATAGCCAATACCATTTCGCACGATTTTTATAGAGAACTACGCCAACAACTTGATGAAAATAAAAAGGAGTACCTTTATGAAACTACCGTTGGTGCAGGATTGCCGTTAATTGATACTATTAAGTTACTGCACGAATCGGGAGAAAACATCACGCGTATAAGAGGGGTGTTTTCTGGTACATTAAGTTATTTGTTTAATAATTTTTCGGTGCAAGACAAACCGTTTAGTGCTATTGTTCAGGAAACTATTGATAAAGGCTTTACAGAACCAGACCCTAGAGAGGATTTCTCAGGAAACGATGTAGCTAGAAAGCTATTAATTTTAGCAAGAGAGTTAGATTTACAAAATGAATTTGAAGATGTAGCGGTTTTAAATTTAATTCCAGAAGCCTACAGAGATATTTCGGTTGAAGAATTTTTAGGACAACTGCATGTTTTAGATGAACAATACCAAAAGATAAAAGAGGCGCAAGAACCCGGACACGTGTTACGATACGTTGGTGATTTATCAGGAGATTTATCACAAGATAAGGGTAATTTAGAAGTAAAATTAGTGTCTATTCCAGAAGACAGTACCTTAGGTCATGTAAAAGGAAGCGACGCTATTTTTGAAATTTTTACAGAGAGTTATGGAGAGCAACCTATTGTTATTCAAGGTGCTGGAGCAGGTGCAGAAGTAACCGCTCGAGGTGTTTTTGGAGATATTTTAAGGTTATCCAAACATATTAATTAAAATTATGAGCAAGAAAAAGCATTTTGAAACGGAAGCTATTCGCAATCAATCTGAAACTACACAGTTTTCAGAACACTCCGTACCTTTATATTTAACATCGGGTTTTGTATTTGATGATGCCGAGGAAATGCGTGCGTCGTTTGCCGAAGAAAAAAAACGTGATTTATATAGTAGATATGGTAATCCAAATGTGAGTGAATTTGTTGACAAAGTCTGTGATATGGAAGGTGCCGAAGCAGGTTTTGCATTTGCTAGTGGAATGGCAGCGGTGTTTTCAACATTTGCTACCCTGTTAAATGCTGGAGATCATGTAGTGTCTTGTAGCTCTGTATTTGGTGCAACTCATGGTTTGTTTACTAAATATTTTCCAAAGTGGAATATTGAATGCTCATATTTTAGCATCAATGAAGTTGATTCTGTTGAAGACTTAATTCAACCTAACACCAAATTCATTTACGCCGAAACACCAACAAATCCAGGAGTTGATGTGTTAGATTTAGAGTTTCTAAGTGCCATTTGTAAAAAGCATAATTTATTATTGGTAATAGATAATTGTTTTGCAACACCATATTTACAAAACCCTATAAAACAAGGAGCAGATTTAGTAATTCATTCTGCTACCAAACTAATGGACGGACAAGGGCGTGTTTTAGGAGGTGTTACCGTTGGAAAAAAAGAATTGATTAGAGAAATATATCTGTTCTCCAGATTAACAGGACCTTCAATGAGTCCGTTTAACGCTTGGGTACTATCAAAATCTTTAGAAACCTTAGCAGTTCGAGTAGAAAAACACTGTGAGAATGCTTTAAAATTAGCAACTTATTTAGAAGATCATCCCAAAGTAAAATGGGTAAAATATCCGTTTTTAAAATCGCATCCTAAGTATAACATCGCTAAAAAACAAATGCGTTTAGGAGGTAATATTATAGCTTTTGAAGTTAAAGGTGGGTTAGAAGGCGGACGTACGTTTTTAGATAGTATAAAAATGTGTTCGTTATCTGCCAATTTAGGAGACACCAGAACCATTGTTACGCATCCAGCAAGTACTACACATGCAAAGGTGGAAGCAGAAGTGAAAGCTGCTGCAGGTATAACCGATGGCATGGTACGTGTTTCTGTAGGCTTAGAACATATAGATGATATTATTGCAGATTTAGAACAAGCTTTAGGTAATTAAACATTCTCATTTTAAGGTAATTAAAAATGAAAAAGTGTCATTTTTAATTAAGAATTTTTTAAGATTTTCTGTCAACTTTTCATTGTAAAGAGTGTACTTCATACAAAAAATTGATTTAAGCTAGTTTGGTATTTTTTTTGTTTTTATAACAATGTCTTTTTGAGGTGAATCAGCATTTCTACAATGGTTTGCTTTAATAAAGAAACTTTTTAGAAGATGCTGTTTTATAACCTTTTAAGGCAATTAAGTTTTTTGTTTAATTATTAATTATTTGTTATGGAAGTAATTGATAAGAATGAAAAAGTTTTAAACCTGTCTAAACAATCATCTTTTAAACTTACAGAACTAAAAATGGATGTGAAAGACGACGTTTTAACAATTCGTTTAAAAGCACCACTTTTAAGTCCGAACAATTATGTAGTTGATGTTTCTGACGGAATTCTAACCCTAAAAGTAATGTTAGCTAAAATTGAAACTAATTACGGTGAAATTAAAAAGAAACCAATTTTTGTAGAATGCTTTTTAGTGCTACCTAATAGCAGTTTTAATAGTTTGCTAAACTCTCAATATTCAAAAGGGGGTCTGTTTATTTCCATAGCGCAAAACACACCAAAAACGTTGTTGTCTTCAGATGCAATAACCGGTGTAGCATAAGTAATTAATAAAATTATTTGTTTAACTAAAATTTTAAATTATGAGCAATCTAGTAACAACAACTCAAAAAAATGGAAATTTGGCAAAAGTTGATAGATTTGCTGATTTCCCTGCATGGTCTAATTGGATAGATAAAATGTTTAGTACTGATTTTCCTTCTATTATGATGCCTAATTTCAATACAGGAATGACTTTGCCAAAAGTTAATATTAGAGAAACTGCAGATGCATTTTTTGTAGATATGGCAGTTCCTGGAATGAAAAAAGAAGATTTTACTATAAACTTAGATAATGAAGTATTATCTATTTCATCAGAGGTTCATAAAGAAGATAATCAGGTAGAAGATAATCACATTCGTAAAGAATATGGCTACTCATCATTTAAGAGAACTTTTTCTTTACCAGAATATATTGATGAGTCTAAAATTAAAGCTACTTATAAAGAAGGAATTTTAAGTGTACAGCTTCCAAAAAAAGAAGAGGCAAAACAAAAGCCTCCTAGAACAATTAAAATTTCATAAAGCAAAAACCTCATTTTAATGAGGTTTTTTTTTATCCTCAAATGTTTATATTAGCGGCATGCTTTCAAAAAGAACTAAATACGGATTAAAGGCTTTAACTTATATAGCTAAGAAAGAAGGAGAACAACCTGTAAGGGTAGGTGAGATTGCTGAAAGCGAAAACATACCTCAAAAGTTTTTAGAGAGTATTTTATTAACCTTAAAAAAAGCAGGAATACTTGGTTCTAAAAAAGGAAAACATGGTGGTTATTACCTAAGAAACGAACCATCTGAAATACAAATGACCGATGTTATGCGTGTTTTAGAAGGGCCTATAGCCATGGTGCCTTGTGTAAGTTTAAATTACTACGAAAAGTGTGATGATTGTCCAGATGAACATCAATGCAGTGTTCATAAGCTTATGATAGAGGTGAGAGACAGTACTTTAAAAGTCTTTAGAAACACTACTTTAGCTGATTTAGCTCTTAATTAGCTTGATAAATTCTTAAATTTATAAGGATTTAGTATTTATTTTATACCAATTACCTAAAAAATATTCCATTATTCTAAAAAGTTAGTAATGTTGTTTGTCATGTAATAAAAAGTATTACTTTTGTAATCCCTACTAAATTGATAGGATTAATATAAAATAATGGCAAATGATAGCGCAAATGTTATTAAAGAGTAAACAAAAAACTACTTATAAAGAGGATAGTGTTGGTGAAAAACCTATACGCAGTGTAGCTAAAGCACTTAGTTGGCGTATTGTTGGTACTTTAGATACCTTGTTGGTATCCTACATATTAACAGGAAAAATATCGCTTGCTGCTTCTATAGCTTCAGTAGATTTTGTCACAAAATTAATTTTATACTTTTTCCACGAACGTTTTTGGAACCTTATTAAGTGGGGAAAATAATATATAAAAGATATGTTTACAGAAGAGCAAATACAAAGTTTAAACAAGGAATTCAAAAAAGCGTCTCCTGCTGAAATTATAAAAAAAGCACTAGAGCTTAATGATAAAGCAGTGGTAACAACCAATTTTAGACCTTATGAAGCTGCTATTCTTCATGCTGTAAATTCAGTAAAAAATAATATTCCTGTAGTATGGTGTGATACGGGTTATAATACACCACAAACCTATAAACACGCAGAACAAGTAATTAAAGATTTAAACTTAAATGTGTTTTTATATGTGCCAAAGCAAACAGCTGCACATAGAGATGTAGTTTTAGGTGTACCAAGTGTAGATGACCCTAAACATGCAGAATTTACAGAACAGGTAAAGCTAGAACCTTTTAGGCGAGCTATGGAAGAGCATAAACCAAATGTTTGGTTTACAAACCTTCGCCAAGGGCAAACCGCCTTTAGAAACAGTATTGATATTTTTAGTTTAAGTGCCGATGGTGTACTGAAAGTAAGTCCCTTTTACTACTGGTCAGACGAAAAACTCGACACCTATTTAGAAGAACATAATTTACCTAACGAATTTAAATATTTCGACCCAACAAAAGCATTAGCAAATAGAGAGTGTGGTTTACACGCTTAAAAATAATATTATGAAGAAAGATACATCGCATATCAATTCGCTTGAAAACGAAGCAATTTATATCATGAGAGAAGTAGCAGCTCAGTTTGAAAAACCTGTGTTGTTATTTTCAGGAGGAAAAGATTCAATCACATTAGTAAGATTAGCAGTAAAAGCTTTTTACCCAGCTAAAATACCTTTTCCTTTATTGCATATTGATACGGGGCATAATTTCCCTGAAACTATTGAATTTAGAGATAGACTTGTAAAAGAGTTAGGCTTAGAATTAATAGTAAGAAACGTGCAAGATTCTATAGATCAAGGTAAAGTGAAAGAAGAGTCTGGGCGTTATGCAAGTAGAAATATGTTGCAAACCACAACACTTTTAGATGCTATTGAAGAATTTAAGTTTGATGCTTGTATAGGTGGCGCTAGAAGAGATGAAGAAAAAGCCAGAGCAAAAGAACGTATATTTTCAGTACGTGATGATTTTGGTCAATGGGATGAGAAAAACCAAAGACCAGAGTTGTTTGATATGTTAAATGGTGAAATAGATTTAGGGCAAAACGTTCGTGTATTCCCAATTTCAAACTGGACAGAGCTAGACGTGTGGTCTTACATAGAAAAAGAAAATATTGAAATCCCTTCTATTTATTTTGCACACAAACGTAAAGTTTTCTTAAGAGACGGAATGATTTGGTCTGCAGAAGATGGTATAGTATACCGTGATGAAGATGAAGAAGTGATTGAGGAAATGGTACGTTTTAGAACTGTAGGAGACATGAGTTGTACCGCAGCCGTATTATCAGATGCTACAACCATTACAAAAGTAGTTGAAGAAATTAGAGATTCTTCAATTTCAGAACGTGGTGCGCGTATTGATGACAAACGCTCTGAAGCCGCCATGGAGAAACGTAAACAACAAGGGTATTTTTAGAAATTTGCTTCGCAAATTTTGCAACTGGCTTTTAGCTCATGGTTATTAGCCGAAAAACCGAAAAAAACAAATAAAATATTAAACAAGCCAATAGCCAACAGCTAAAGGCTAACAGCTATAAAAGCATGGAAGTATTAAAAATAGCAACAGCAGGAAGTGTAGATGACGGAAAGAGTACCTTAATTGGGCGTATTCTTTACGATACAAAATCATTAACTACAGACAAACTTGAAGCCATTGAAAAAACAAGTAAACAGCGTGGTTATGATTACTTAGATTTTTCTTTAGCTACAGATGGTTTGGTTGCCGAAAGAGAACAAGGTATCACCATTGATGTGGCACACATTTACTTTTCAACAAAAAATAAAAGTTACATTATAGCAGATACTCCAGGTCATGTAGAGTATACCAGAAATATGGTAACTGGCGCTTCAACTTCACAAGCATCTATCATATTAATTGATGCCAGAAAAGGCGTGATTGAGCAAACTAATCGTCATTTTTTCATCAATAATTTATTAAGAATTAAAGATGTTGTAGTGGCTATTAATAAAATGGACTTGGTAGATTATTCTGAAGAAGTTTATAGCAAAATTAAAGCCGATTTTGAGGAATTAATGAAAAAGCGTGATTATCAAGATCAAAACATTTCATTTATTCCCGTAAGTGCTTTAAAAGGAGATAACGTAGTTAATAAATCTGATAAAATGCCTTGGTACAAAGGAGAGGCTTTATTAGAACATTTAGAAAAATTAGACAAAGCCGATATCTTTAATGTAGGTACACCGCGCTTCCCAGTACAATATGTAATTCGTCCTAAAACTGAAGATTTTCATGATTTTAGAGGTTATGCAGGAAAAGTGTATGGGGGTAATTTAAGTGTAGGCGATGAGGTTGTTGTATTGCCTTCTCAAACCAAATCTAAAATAAAAGAAATTTATTTCTATAATGAAAAGTACGAAACAGCATCAAGACGTTCTTCTGTTACTATTACTTTAGAAGACGATATTAACGTGAGTCGTGGAGATATGATTGTTAAAGAAGGAGATTTGCCAACTATTGAAAAACAGTTTACAGCTAATGTTTGTTGGATGGATTCTAAACAATTAACACCAGGTACTAAATACATTGTGCAACATGGTGTAAATAAAGTTTTAGCTAAGGTAGATACCATTCACCATAAAATTAACCCAGATTACTCAGGTATAGAAGAAGGTGTATCTGGTTTAGGCATGAATGATATTGCTCAGGTTAGTTTTAAACTAAACAAACCTATTTTTTATGATAAGTTTAAAAACCATCGCACAAACGGATCTTTCATTATAATTGATTCACAATCAAATAATACCGTAGGAGCAGGTTTCATTCAATAAAATCATAGTCTACCGTAAAGACTAAAAAAAGAAACGGAAAAAGAAAAAAGGGAAACACTAAAAAATCCTTCCTAATTTATTTAGGAAGGTAAGGAAACAATGCAAAGTTTTAGAACAGAAATAGAAAATCCGGTTGTTGAAAAGGATATTATTGAATTAGCCAATAAGATTGAATTATTCAACAATGGTAAAATTGACGAAGAAAAATTTAGAAGCCTTCGTTTAGCTCGTGGCATTTACGGGCAGCGTCAAGAAGGTGTTCAAATGATTCGTATTAAATTACCTTACGGAAAAGTAAAAAGCAACCAGTTACGCAGAATTTCTGATGTGTCTGATGAATATTCTAGAGGGCGTTTACATATTACAACGCGTCAAGATATTCAAATTCACTACGTAGATATTAATCGTACACCAGAATTGTGGGCAGAATTAGATAAAGACGAAATAACCATAAGAGAAGCTTGTGGTAACACGGTACGTAATGTAACTGCTAGTGAAACTGCAGGAATAGACGTAAACGAACCATTTGATGTGTCGCCATATGCAGATGCATTATTTCGTTTCTTTTTACGTAATCCTATTTGTCAAGAAATGGGACGTAAATTTAAAGTGTCTTTTTCTTCTTCAGATGAAGATACAGGATTATCCTATTTACACGATTTAGGTTTTATTGCCAAAATAAAAGATGGTGTTCGCGGATTTAAAGTCATGCTTGGTGGTGGTTTAGGTTCACAGCCACGCCATGCAGATTTATTTTACGATTTTATAGAAACCGATAAAATTATACCACTTATGGAAGGTGTGGTACGTGTGTTTGATCGTTATGGCGAACGTAAAAGTCGTGCCAAAGCCCGTATGAAATTCTTATTAAAAGATATAGGGTTAGAAGCGTTTAAAGAACTGATTGATGCAGAACAAAAAGCCATAGAGTTTAAGTCTGTTCCTATTGATGCTGATGCTTATGAAACGTCAACACCAGTAGAAATCACCTCTATTCCTGAAGTGGAAATTAAAGATGAAACAGCTTTTAATACTTGGAAATCCACCAATTTAATTCCTCAAAAACAAGAAGGTTATGTTGGCATAGGTATTAAAGTGTTATTAGGAGATTTTTATACAGATAAAGCGCGATTATTAGCAGATTTAGTTGAAAATTATGCTGCCGGAGAAATTCGTTTAACCTTACGTCAAAATATTGTAATTCCTTTTGTAAAGAAAGAATTAGTGCCATTCTTCTACCAAGAATTAGAAAAATTAGGCTTTGTAGAAGCTGGTTACAACAAAGCGGTTGATATTACAGCTTGCCCAGGAACGGATACTTGTAATTTAGGAATTGCCAGTAGTACAGGAATAGCCGATGAGTTAGAACGAGTTATAAAAGCCGAATATCCGCAGTATTTAAATAACAAAGATTTAGTTATTAAAATTAGTGGATGTATGAATGCTTGCGGGCAACACAATATGGCAAATATTGGTTTCCAAGGAATGTCTGTTCGTACGCCAGATAAATTAGTGGCACCTGCGCTACAAGTGCTTTTAGGTGGTGGAAATTTAGGTGATGGTAACGGTATTTTTGCCGATAAAGTAGTAAAAGTACCAAGTAGACGCGGCCCCGAAGCATTGCGTAGAATTTTAAATGATTACGAAGCAAACGCAAACGGAAAAAAGTTTGTAGATTATTATAAAGAGAAAGGTCAAAAATATTTTTATGATTTCCTTCAAGATTTACAAGATGCTAGTAACTTAACAGAAGCCGATTTTATAGATTGGGGCACCAATGAAAAATATGTTAAAGCAATTGGCGTTGGTGAGTGTGCTGGTGTTGTAATAGATTTAGTAGCTACGTTGTTTTTAGAAAGTGACGAAAAAATTGAAAATGCTAAAGAATCAGTTAGTAACGGTGTGTATTCTGGAGCTATTTATCACGCTTATAGCTCAATGATTAATTCAGCAAAAGCCTTGTTAACCGCAGAGAACAAGAAAACCAATACACATGCAGGTATTGTGAAACAATTTGATGAATTGTTTGTAGAAAGTAATAAAATTGAATTGGGCGGAACTTTCAGCGATATAGTTTATCAAATCAATAAATTTGCACCATCTAAAGATTTTGCATTAAAATATATTGAAAATGCTTCCGTATTTTTACAAAAAGTAAGGGCTTATAGAGAAGCAGAATTAGATACTGCAAATAAACAAGTTGTTTAAAAACTACATTAATGAGTGCAATAATACCAAAATTAACCGTTGTAGGTGCTGGTCCGGGAGACGAAGATTTAATTACGCTTAAAGCCATTAAAGCCATTGAATCTGCTAACGTTATCCTGTACGATGCACTAATTAATGAGAGTTTACTAAAATACGCCTCGGCAGATGCAGAGCTTATTTTTGTAGGTAAACGTAGAGGGTGTTATGCATTTCAACAAGAGCAAATTAATGAGTTAATAGTTTCTAAAGCAAATGAAAGAGGGCATGTAGTAAGGCTTAAAGGAGGTGATCCATTTATTTTTGGTAGAGGTGCAGAAGAAATAGATTATGTAAAAGATTTTGGGTTACAAACAGCTGTAGTCCCCGGAATTTCATCGGTAGTTGGTGTGCCAGCATATCAAGGCATTCCGTTAACCAGACGTGGCGCCTCAGAGAGTTTTTGGGTAATAACAGGAACTACAAAAAATCATCAATTATCTAATGATGTGTTGTTGGCTGCAAAGTCAACTGCTACGGTAGTTATTTTAATGGGGATGCATAAATTGGGTGAAATTGTACAGGCCTTTTCAAATGAAAATAAACAAGAAACGCCTGTAGCCATCATTCAAAATGGAACAAGAGATAATGAAACTGTTGGTATTGGTACTGTAGAAACTATTGAAGCGGTTGTGCAAGAAAAACAACTTTCATCTCCAGCTATTATAGTTATTGGAGAAGTGGTAAATAAAAGAGTAAAGCTTACTTCTATTTATGATAGCGTAAAGGCACAGTTTTAAATAAGAATTATGGAACGCAATAATTTATACCCCATTTTTCTTAAAGTAAAACAGCTTAATGTGCTTATTGTTGGAGGTGGTTTTGTGGCCGAAGAAAAGCTAACGTTCTTATTAAAATCTAGTCCAGATGCTTGTGTAACATTAGTGTCACCAATGTTTAGAGAGGGTACAGTATCTTTAGCAAAAAAAGGGAATGTAACCTTGGTGAAATCTAAATATAAAAAGCATTTTTTAAAAGGCAAACATATTGTAGTAGTAACTACTGATAAGCCTAAAGTGAATAAAAAGGTTTATAAGCATTGTCGTAAAAAAAGCATTTTGGTTAATGTTGCCGATAATCCGCCACTGTGCGATTTTTACATGGGTGGTATTGTTACTAAAGGCAATGTAAAAGTGGCTATTAGTACCAACGGAAAATCGCCAACAACAGCAAAACGATTACGTCAGTTTTTTGAAGACGTTATCCCTGAAAATGTGGACGATTTAGTGAAAAATTTAAACGAATATAGAAAAACAATAAAAGGTGATTTCGAAGAAAAAGTTGAAAAATTAAACGAATTCACAAAAGGATTAATTCAAAAGTAAAATTAGAATTAGAACAATGATTAAAACAGATATACTTATTATCGGAGCTGGACCTACTGGATTATTTACAGTTTTTGAAGCAGGTTTATTAAAATTAAAATGTCATTTAATTGATGCTTTACCACAACCAGGTGGACAATGTTCAGAGATTTATCCAAAGAAACCTATCTATGATATACCTGGGTTTCCAGAGATTTTAGCAGGCGATTTAACCAGAAATTTGTTGGAACAAGGCAAGCAATTTGAGCCAGGTTTTACCTTAGGTGAACGTGCTGAAACTATAGAAAAGCAAGAAGATGGTTCGTTTATTGTTACAACCAATAAAGGTACAAAACACCAAGCGCCTGTGGTAGCTATTGCTGGTGGTTTAGGTTCTTTTGAGCCTCGTAAACCTGCCATTGAAGGGTTAGCTGATTATGAAGATAACGGCGTTGAATATATTATTAAAGATCCAGAAATTTATCGCGATAAAAATGTGGTTATTGCTGGAGGTGGAGACTCTGCTTTAGATTGGAGTATCTTTTTAACAGATGTGGCAAAATCTGTAACCCTAATTCATAGAAGAAATGAGTTTAGAGGAGCACTAGATTCTGTTGAAAAAGTGGGAGAATTAAAAAATGAAGGTAAAATAAACTTAATAACACCAGCAGAAGTTACAGGTATTTTAGGTGATGGTAAAGTAACAGGTGTTGTTGTAGAAAAGAAAGACGAAGAACCTTTTACTATTGATACCGATCATTTTATCCCATTATTTGGTTTGTCTCCAAAATTAGGTCCTATTGCAAACTGGGGCTTAGAAATAGAAAAAAATGCTATTAAGGTTGATAATACTAGAAACTATCAAACCAATATTGATGGTATTTTTGCCATAGGAGATGTAAATACATATCCAGAAAAATTAAAATTAATTCTTTGTGGATTCCATGAAGCAACATTAATGTGTCAAGCAGCATATAGAATTATAAACCCAGGAAAACGTTTAGTTTTAAAATATACAACAGTTAGTGGTATTGATGGTTTTGATGGGTCTCGTAAAGAAGCTCCTAAAGCTGTAGTACAGGCTATAAAGTAAATTTTATCTTGGTTATATAATCTTTAAATCCTGTAAGTTTTTTTACCTTGCAGGATTTAGTATTTAAAAGACATAATAAGTTTGTGCAAATGAAAAGTTACAATGTTTGTTTAAAAGACACCGTTAAAACATTTACAAAGCGTTTGTTTTATTCATTATTTGATTGTGAGCAAGACGAAGAACATTCAAAATATCTCGAAAAAACTTTTTTGAAAGTACTTAAAACGCTTGAAGTTGATAATGCAGAACAAATATGGGCAACCTTTAAAACTAACCTTCCAGAAATAAGAAGAATGTTAGATTTAGATGCTTTAGCTTTTGAAAACAATGACCCAGCTTCATATAATTTACAAGAAATATATTTGGCTTATCCTGGTTTTTATGCTATTTCAGTTTATAGATTGAGTCATGCTTTATATAAATTAAAAGTGCCTATTCTTCCAAGAATGATGAGTGAATTTATTCATGGTATAACAGGTATAGATATTCACCCAGGCGCTACAATAGATGAGTCTTTCTATATCGATCACGGAACAGGTATTGTAATTGGAGAAACGTCTGTAATAGGTAAAAATGTAAAAATTTATCAAGGTGTTACTTTAGGAGGAATCTCGGTAGCAAAAAGTTTAGCATCAACTAAACGGCATCCTACTATAGAAGATAATGTTTGTATTTATGCCAATGCCACAATATTAGGTGGAGATATTGTAATTGGAGCCAATAGTATCATTGGTGCAAACGTTTGGATAACAGAATCGGTACCCGAAAACTCATTGGTAACGTATCAAACTGAAATAAAAATTAGACCTAAAAAAAATGGCATTAAATAAAACAGTTTTAGATTTTATAGGCAACACGCCGTTGGTAGATGCAAGTCATTTAGTGTCTAAAAAAGGTGTAAAGCTATTGTTGAAATTAGAAGGCAATAACCCAGGAGGAAGTGTAAAAGATCGTCCTGCCTTTAACATGATAAATGAAGCTTTAAAAAGAGGCGACATTAAAAAAGGTGATACTTTAGTTGAAGCTACCAGCGGAAACACAGGAATAGCCCTAGCATTAATTGCCAAATTGTTAGAGGTAAATATGGTACTAATTATGCCTGAAAACTCAACTGAAGAACGTGTAAAGACCATGAAAGCGTATGGTGCTGAAGTTATTTTAACACCTTCTAACGTGGGGATTGAAGGGTCGCGTGATTTAGCTTTTAAATTAAGAGATGAAAAAGGCTATACGCTTTTAAACCAGTTTGAAAATGATGATAACTGGAAAGCACATTACAAAACTACGGGACCAGAAATTTGGAGAGATACCAATGGTGAAATCACTCACTTTGTATCTGCCATGGGAACCACAGGAACCATTATGGGGGTATCTACGTTTTTAAAAGAAAAAAACAACAACATTACCATTGTTGGGGCACAACCCGATGATCATTCTAGAATCCCAGGCATTAGAAAATGGTCTCCAGAATATGTGCCTAAATTTTTTAATAAGAGTAAAGTAGATGAGGTCATTGAGGTCACACAAGATGAAGCCAAAGTAACTACACAACGTATAGCAAAAGAAGCAGGGGTTTTTGCAGGTATGAGTAGTGGAGGCTCTGTGTTTTGTGCTTTAAAAGTTGCAGCTTCTATTAATAAAGGTGTCATTGTTGCTATTATTTGTGATAGAGGAGACCGTTATTTATCATCAGATTTATTTGAATAAGAGAGCATTAAATTAAATAGGATAACAAGAATATAGTTACTATTTTTGTCAACCAAGTTCATTAACGTGTTAGTGTTATCAAGAAAGGTAGAGGGAATAGACCCAATGAAACCTTGGCAACCCTTTAACTTGTAAAGAAGGTGCTACGTTCTACTGTTAATTCTGAAATTATTTCAGACATAAAACAGAAAGATAACGAATAGTATTTTTTACTTTTCTTGATGATGTTACACTAAAGTAATATCAAAAAATGTCAAACATATACAAAGCTTTAAAGGAGCGAATTTTGGTTTTAGATGGCGCCATGGGTACCATGCTACAAGCCTATAAATTCACCGAAGAGGATTTTAGAGGAGAACGCTTTAAAGACTACCCTATTCCATTACAAGGTAATAACGACTTATTGTCTATTACCCAGCCAGAAGCTATAAAAACCATACATGCTAAATACTTAGAAGCTGGAGCCGATATTATTGAAACCAATACCTTTTCTGGTACTACCATTGCTATGGCAGATTATCAAATGGAAGATTTGGTGTATGAACTCAATTATCAGTCGGCAAAAATAGCCAAAGAAGTGGCTAATGAGTTTACTAAAAAAGAACCGCATAAACCGCGTTTCGTAGCTGGTTCTATGGGGCCAACCAACCGTACAGCAAGCATGTCGCCCGATGTAAACGATCCTGGATATAGAGCTGTAACGTTTGACGAATTAAGAATAGCATACAAACAACAAGCCGAAGCGTTGGTTGATGGTGGCGCTGATTTACTGTTGGTTGAAACCGTATTTGATACCTTAAATGCCAAGGCTGCTCTTTTTGCTATAGAGCAAGTTAAAGATGAACGCAATATAGATATTCCGGTAATGCTTAGCGGCACCATTACTGATGCTTCTGGTAGAACATTGTCAGGGCAAACAGCCGAAGCATTTTTAATTTCAGTATCGCATGTACCTTTACTATCAGTAGGTTTTAATTGTGCTTTAGGTGCTAACTTATTGCAACCACATTTAGAAGCTATTGCTAACAAAACAGAGTTTGCAGTTTCGGCTCACCCAAATGCAGGATTACCAAATGCCTTTGGTGAATATGATGAGTCTCCAGAAGAAATGGGGGCTCAAATAGAAGAGTATCTAAAGAAAAATTTAATAAATATAATTGGCGGTTGTTGTGGTACAAGTCCAGAACACATTAAAGTAATTGCAGAAATAGCTGCAAAATATAAACCACGCCCTTTTGCTGAACTTGTCTCAGTAATTCAATAGAATGAAGCAAGAAATATGAAAGTGAAACAAACAAAATACATGAAATTGTCTGGTTTAGAGCCTTTGGTTTTAAATGAAAACAGCAACTTTATAAATGTAGGTGAACGAACAAATGTGGCGGGATCTCGTAAATTCTTGCGTTTAATTAAAGAAGAGAAATTTGATGAAGCGCTAGATATTGCACGTCATCAGGTTGATGGTGGTGCACAAATTATTGATATCAATATGGATGATGGCCTTATTGATGGTAAAGAAGCTATGGTTAAATTTTTAAACCTTATTGCTGCAGAACCTGATATTTGTCGTGTACCAATAATGATAGACAGTTCTAAATGGGAAATTATTGAAGCAGGTTTGCAAGTAATACAGGGCAAAGGCGTGGTGAATTCCATTTCATTAAAAGAAGGTGAAGATAAATTTATCTGGGAAGCTAAACAGATAAAACGCTACGGTGCAGCTGTTATAGTTATGGCTTTTGATGAGGTTGGACAAGCCGATAATTACGAACGAAGAATTGAAATTGCAGAACGTTCTTACCGTATTTTAGTAGATAAGGTTGGC
Source organism: Seonamhaeicola sp. S2-3 (assembly GCF_001971785.1). Lineage (NCBI taxonomy): Bacteria > Pseudomonadati > Bacteroidota > Flavobacteriia > Flavobacteriales > Flavobacteriaceae > Seonamhaeicola > Seonamhaeicola sp. S2-3. The sequence continues at coordinate 2,080,135 of NZ_CP019389.1, forward strand.
TTTCCTTCTGAAGATATTATTTTCGACTTAAACATCTTTCCTGTGGCAACAGGAATGGAAGAACACAGACGAAATGCTATCGATTTTATTGAAGCCACCCGTTGGGTGCGTCAAAATTTAGAGAATGCTAGTGTGAGTGGTGGTGTAAGTAATGTGTCGTTTTCGTTTAGAGGGAACAACATAGTGCGAGAAGCTATGCATTCCGTATTTTTATATTACGCTATTCAGGCAGGTATGAATATGGGTATTGTTAACCCTTCAATGTTAGAGGTTTATGACGATATTCCAAAAGATTTACTAGAGCATGTAGAAGATGTTATTTTAGACAGACGTGATGACGCTACAGAACGCTTATTAGAATTTGCCGAAACCGTTAAAGGTTCTAGAGCAGAAAAAACAGTAGACTTATCATGGCGAGAAAATCCGTTACAAGACAGAATTACACATGCGCTTGTTAAAGGAATTGATGCTTTTATTATTGAAGATATTGAGCAAGCCAGACAAGAAGCTGCAAAACCAATTGATGTTATTGAGGGGCATTTAATGATTGGTATGAACGTTGTTGGCGATTTATTTGGAGCAGGAAAAATGTTCTTGCCTCAGGTAGTAAAATCGGCACGTGTAATGAAAAAAGCAGTGGCGTATTTAAACCCATTTATTGAAGCCGAAAAAACCGAAGAGGCAGAACCCGTTGGTAAAATATTAATGGCTACTGTAAAGGGTGATGTACACGATATTGGTAAAAATATTGTAAGCGTGGTACTGGCATGTAACAACTACGAAATTGTAGATTTAGGCGTGATGGTACCGCCAGAAAAAATTATAGAAACGGCCATAAAAGAACGTGTTGATGCTATAGGGCTTTCAGGTTTAATTACGCCTTCGTTAGATGAAATGGTGTATTTGGCCAAAGAAATGCAACGCGAGGATTTTGAAATTCCATTGTTAATTGGTGGGGCAACAACCTCAAAAGCTCATACTGCTGTAAAAATAGATACACAGTATAAAAATGCCGTGGTTCATGTAAATGATGCATCGCGTGCGGTTACTGTTGTTGGTGATTTGCTAAACAAAAAATCTTCAAATGAATATGTTGCTAAACTGAAGAAAGATTACGATGAGTTTAGAACCAAGTTTTTAAAACGTGGTAAACAAAAATCATATATTTCTATTGAAGAGGCTAGAAAAAGGAAGTACCAAATAGATTGGGATAAAACAAACATAGTAAAGCCCAAAGAAATGGGTGTGCAAATGCTTAAACAATTAAGTTTAAAAGACCTTTTACCGTTTATAGATTGGAGCCCTTTTTTTAGAAGCTGGGATTTACATGGTAAATTCCCCGATATTTTAAAAGATGACTTGGTTGGTGAACAGGCTACCATTTTATATGAGGAAGCACAAACTATGATTCAAGAAATTGTAGCAAAACAATTACTTAAACCTAAGGCAGTTTTTGGATTGTTTGAAGCTAATACCGTTAACCATGATGATATTTTGGTAAAAAAGAAAGGCAAAGAAATTGCCGTTTTTAGAACCTTGCGTCAGCAATTAAAAAAGCGCGAAGGTGTTCCAAATCATGCCTTAGCAGATTTTGTAGCGCCAGAAGATATTGGAAAAACAGATTATGTTGGTGCTTTTTGTGTAGGTATTTTTGGTGCACAAGAATTAGCCGATAGTTACAGAGCTAAAAACGATGATTATAGTGCTATTATGGCTCAGGCTATTGCTGATAGGTTTGCAGAAGCATTTGCAGAATATTTACATAAACAAGTAAGAACCAAACATTGGGGCTATGCTGCAGATGAAGATTTAAGTAATGATGAACTGATTAAAGAAACCTATAAAGGTATTCGTCCAGCACCAGGTTATCCAGCGTGTCCAGATCACTTAGAGAAAAAAACCATTTGGCAATTGTTAGATGTTGAAAATGTTATTGGTGTAACCTTAACCGAAAGTTTAGCCATGTGGCCCGCAGCAGCTGTATCGGGGTATTATTTTGCTAATCCGGAAGCCAAATATTTTGGATTGGGAAAAATTAAAGACGACCAATTAACCGATTATGCTGTGAGAAAAGGCATAAGCAAAGAGGTGGCTAGAAAATGGTTGCACGCAAATTTGGCTGATTAACCCGCGTTAGCGATTGTAGCAAGTTACCGTGTAACGCGAAAAGCGCGACCCGCAGGGGAACGCCCAAAAAAAGAAAATATGGATTTATTTCTGCTGAGGTGGAAATGATAAAAAATATAAATGAAAGTAACAGACCACATTAAAAATGCGAACGGAAAAACCTTGTTTTCGTTTGAAGTGATACCGCCTAAAAAAGGTAAAAATATTCAGGATTTGTATAATAATATAGATCCGTTAATGGAGTTTAATCCGCCGTTTATTGATGTAACCACCTCACGCGAGGAGTATGTGTATATTGATAAAGGTAATGGTTTATTAGATAAACGTATTACACGTATGCGCCCAGGAACGGTGGGGATTTGTGCTTCTATTATGCATAAGTATAATGTTGATGCTATACCGCATTTGCTTTGTGGTGGCTTTACTAAAGAAGAAACAGAATATGTGTTGGTAGATTGCCATTATTTAGGTATAGATAATGTAATGGCATTGCGTGGAGATTCTATGAAAGATGAACCTTATTTTAAACCCTGTGAAGGCGGACACGCATTTGCTAGCGAGCTTGTAGGGCAAATTGCAAAACTAAACAGAGGGCAATATTTACATGATGATGTAGAGGTGGAAAGTAATTCTGATTTCTGTATTGGAGTAGCTGGTTACCCAGAAAAACACATGGAAGCTCCATCTTTACAAACCGATTTAAAACGCTTAAAAGCCAAGGTAGATGCGGGGGCTGATTATGTTGTTACTCAAATGTTTTTTGACAACCAAAAGTATTTTGAGTTTGTTAAAAAAGCTAGAGAAATAGGCATAAACGTGCCAATTATTCCTGGTATTAAACCTATTGCAGTAAAGCGCCATTTACAACTGTTGCCTCAGGTGTTTAAAATTGATTTACCTGAAGATTTAATTGATGCTGTAGAGGCTTGTAAAGATAATAAGGCAGTGAGACAAGTTGGTATTGAGTTTGCTATTCAGCAGAGTAAAGAACTGTTAGATTTTGGTGTTCCCGTACTGCATTATTACTCCATGGGAAAGAGTGACAATATTAAGGCTGTTGCTTCGGCCTTATTCTAATTAATGTTATACATTTGCTGCGTAAATTCACCCCAATGAAGTTTTTGTTAGCCTGTTTTTTTTGCCTTATTTGCTATGTTACTGTAGCTCAAGAAAAGCAGTATGCCTCTTATTTTGATGTGAATTACTTTAAAGGTAATATTGCATTGCATAATGATGATATCCTACATTTAATTCAGGGGCATCCAGAGGGGGTGATTTTAAGTTGGAACAAAAAAACTTTTGGATTTGAAGACTGGGAACAGCGTTATAACTACCCAGATTATGGTGTGTCTTTTGCTTATCAAAATTTAAAGAATGAGGTTTTAGGAAACAACTATTCGTTATATGCTCATTATAATTTTTATTTTTTTAAGAGGAATTTAATGATGCGAATAGGTCAGGGGATAGCGTATACTACAAATCCTTATGATAAAGAAGAAAACTACAGGAATATTGCTTTTGGATCTCGTATTTTGAGTTCTACTTATGCCATGTTAAATTATAAAAAGGAACGTATTTTTGGCAGGTTTGGTTTGCAAGCAGGTTTAACCTTTATTCATTATTCTAACGCTAATGTAAAGGCGCCTAATACCAGTATAAATTCTATAGCCTTAAATTTGGGACTAACATACAATTTAGAAGATACAAATCCAGAGTATCAACATACATTACTAGAAAATGATAGTGAATTTACAGAACCCATTAAATATAACCTAGTTTTTAGAAGTGGGGTTAATGAAAGCGATATTATTGATAGTGGGCAATTTATGTTTTATACTTTGTCGGCTTATGCCGATAAACGCATTAATAGAAAAAGTGCTTTACAATTAGGAACCGATGTGTTTTTTTCTAATTTTTTAAAGGAATATATAAAGTATAAAGCGGTGGCGTTTACAGAAGAAGATGTGTCTGGTAACGAAGATTATAAGCGGGTTGGTATTTATGCAGGCCATGAGCTATTTGTAAATAGAATTAGTCTGGTTTCTCAATTAGGTTATTATGTGTATTATCCGTTTGATTTTGAAGGGCGTACATATTTCCGTATTGGTTTAAAACGTTATTTTGGTGATAAATTTTTTGGTGCATTAACATTAAAATCACATGGAGCAAAAGCCGAAGCAGTTGAATTTGGAGTAGGTGTACGATTATGAAAATCTTAAAATACATATTCATTTTTCTTTTTATTGTGGCTTGTGACAATGAAAATGCTAACGATTGTTTTCAAAAAACAGGAGATATTATACAACAAGAAATTTCGGTTGAAGCATTCAGCAAAATATTTGTAAATAGAGATATTGAATTAATTATAACCGAAGGTGCTACCCAAAAAGTAGTGATTGAAACAGGCGATAACTTAATGAATGATGTTACTGTTGAAGTAGTAGATAGCCAATTAATTTTAACCGATAACAATACTTGTAATTATTTTAGAGACTACGGTGTAACCAAAGTGTATGTTATCTCTCCTAACATTACAGAAATTAGAAGTTCTACACAGTATACCATTAGTTCAAATGGCGTGTTAACCTACCCTAGTTTAACAATTTTGTCTGAAGATTATGGCGCCCCAGATACCATTACTAATGGTGAATTTAACTTAAATGTAAATAACAATAGTCTTATCATTGTTTTTAATAATTTGTCTAATTGTTATGTAAGTGGAAGCACTACTAATTTAAATATAACGTTTGCAGCAAGTAATAGCCGTTTTGAAGGAGCACATCTTTTAGCAGAAAACGTTACTATTTCCCACCGAAGTTCTAATGACATGATTGTGAATCCACAACAATCTATTCAAGGAGTAATAAGAAGCACAGGTGATGTGATTTCTAAAAACCAACCACCTGTGATTCAAGTAGAGGAACTCTATACCGGTAGGTTACTTTTTGAATAAATCTACCGATTGTTTTGCTATTTCTAGTTCTTCGTTCGTAGGAATGACTAACACTTTAACTTTTGAGTTTTTAGAGTTAATTTCGTGTAAACCACCTGTACGAACTTTGTTTTCTTCAGTATCTAATTCAATTCCTAAATAATCTAAATCTTCACAAACTAGTTGGCGTATTAAACTTGAGTTTTCACCAATACCTGCAGTAAATACAATAGCATCTAGTCCGTTTAATATTGCTGCATAACTTCCTATATACTTTTTAATGCGGTAAGCATTCATTTGCAATGCTAATTGGCAAGATTTATTTCCTTTTTCAGCTTCGGTTTGTATATCTCTTAAATCACTAAACCCTGTTAAACCTAGCATGCCGCTTTTTTTAAGTAGAAGTGTGTTAATATCATCTAGATTGTAATTTAATTCACTAGCTAAATGAAAAATAACAGAAGGATCAATATCTCCACTTCTGGTACCCATAATTAAGCCATCTAAAGGTGTTAATCCCATAGAGTGATCTATACTTTTACCGTCTTTTACAGCAGTTATACTACAACCATTTCCTAAGTGAATTGAAATAATTTTAGATTCTTTTTTGTTTAGATAAGCAATGGCTTGTTCTGAAACATATTTATGACTTGTGCCATGAAACCCGTATAATCTAATTTTATGTTCTGTTAAAAGCTCATTAGGTATGGCGTATTTATAAGCGTGTTCTGGAATTGTTTGATGAAAAGCCGTATCAAAAACAACAGCTTGTTTAGCTTTAGGAAAAACTGCTTCTGCAACTTCAATGCCTTCTAAATTGGCTGGGTTGTGTAGAGGTCCTAAGCTAAAAAGGGATTTAATATTTTCTTTAGCACTAGGGGTTACTTCTGTTGTTTTTTTAAATAGTGAGCCACCTTGTACTACTCTATGTCCCACAATATCAATGTCGTTGGCAGAAGAAATAATTCCAGTATCTTTATCAAGCAATTGTTTTGCTAATAGCTCTAATCCAATTTTGTGATTTGCTATAGGAGTTGAGATTTCAATTTTATCTTTATTAGTTTTGAATATGAATTTTCCTTCTTCTAAACCAATACGTTCTATTAAACCAGAGCAAAGAATTGTTTCTTCTGGCATTGCGAATAATTGAAATTTTAGAGAGGAACTTCCTGAGTTTAAAACAAGTACTTGCATATTATATTTCTTGGGCTTGAATTGCGGTTATAATTACGGTGCTGTAAATATCATCAGATGTACAGCCTCTACTTAAATCGTTAACAGGTTTGTTTAACCCTTGTAGCATAGGGCCAATGGCAAGAGCGCCTGTTTCTCTTTGTACAGCTTTATAAGTGTTGTTTCCTGTATTTAAATCGGGGAAAATTAATACACTAGCTTCTCCTGCAACATCAGAGTCTGGTAACTTACTTTTTCCAATACGTTTATCTACGGCAGCATCGTATTGAATAGGTCCCTCAATTTTTAGTGAAGGATTGGTGGCTTTGGCAATTTCAGTAGCTTTTCTAACTTTATCTACATCTTCACCTTTTCCTGAAGCACCTGATGAGTATGATAACATAGCTACTTTAGGTTCAATACCAAAGTCTAAAGCTGTTTGGGCAGATGAAATAGCTATTTCTGCTAACTGTTCTGCATTGGGGTTTGGATTAATAGCACAATCACCAAAAATAGACACTCTATCTTCTAAACACATAAAGAATACAGAAGATACAATATTACAACCTGATTTTGTTTTTATAAATTGTAATGCAGGACGCAGGGTATGTGCTGTGGTGTGTACCGCTCCAGATACCATACCGTCTGCATGTCCTTTGTGTATCATCATAGTAGCGAAATAAGATACATCAGACATGGCATCTTTTGCCATATCCATATTTATATTTTTGTGTTTTCTTAGTTCGTAAAAAGTATTTACATAATCATCAAAATGAGGTGATTTTTGAGGGAATACTACGTTTACATCATCAAGATTTAGAGGAATGTCATTAAGTTCAATATTTTCTTGAATTTTGTCTCTTTCACCTATTAATGTAATGTCAACTACTTGTGCATTTATTAATCTAGCAGTGGCTCTAAGTACGCGTTCATCATAACCTTCTGGTAAAACAATGTGTTTTTTATTGCTTAATGCACGTTGTAAAAGGTTGTATTGAAACATTCTAGGAGTAAAAATATCACTTTGGAATGTTACTAACTTATCGGCTAACTTATCGGTGTCTACGTGTTTTTCAAAAGTAGAAATTGATATAGATATTTTTTCTGTGTTTTCGGCATAAATTTTAGACTTAACTTTTCCTATAGCGTTTGCGACATTAAACGTGCCGTCGTTTACACTAATAATAGGCACTACACTAGATAATCCTTCAATTAATTTTAGAATAGATTCTTCAGGAATTAATCCGCCAGTTAAAACAATACCCGAAATTTTTGGATAATTTTTAGATATATGGGCTTGTAAAGCACCTAGAATAATATCGGCTCTATCTCCTGCTGTTATAACTAAAGCGCCTTCTTTTAATTTTGTTAAGTAGTTTCTAAGTTGCATGGTGCCCACTCCAGATTTTTGAACTTGGTTGTTAAGCATGTCTTTGCCAAACAAAACTTTGGCATCAAGTGCTTTAACAATTTCTTTTAAGGTTGGGCTTGCTAAACTTTTAATTTTTGGTATTACGGCAATATTGGTATCATTAATACGCTCTAGTAATTTAGATTTTACACAGTCTAGCAGTTCTTCATCTACTTTATTGGTCATTATAGAAAGTACATCTACTTCTTCTTTAAAAGTGTCATGAGCTAGCTGTACACTATCAACAATTTCTTTTTTCTTTTTACCATCTCCATTTATAACAATAATAACTGGAAGTCCTAGATTTTTAGAGATTAACATGTTTATATCTAGTTCTAAACTAGAATTTTCATGAGAGAAATCAGTGCCTTCAACTAAAATTAAATCGAAATGTTCTTCTAAGCGTTTGTATTTTTTTATGATTTCATCAATAACATAACCAGATTTTCCTTGATTATATAAATCTAATACCTCACTTCTGGTGAATGCGAATGTTTTTTTGTAATTAATGTCAATATCAAAATGAGAGATAACCGTATTAATGTGGTTGTCCATTTCTCCTGCTTCAACATCTTCAATAATTGGTCTAAAATAACCTACTTTAGCAGTTTTACCTAATAGCATACGCATTAGCCCTAGAACTACTACCGATTTGCCGCTATTTGGTTCTATAGTAGCGACATAAATTCCTTTGCTCATTATACCTGTTTAATTTTTATAAAGATACTATTTTGATTTATGTTTAATAATTTAAAATAGTTATCTAATGCTGTGTTAATATAAATTTAATACGGTGCAAAATTAATAACCGAATATACTTTTAAAGATGATATTTGTCATGGTTTTTATAAAACCTAAAATTGGTTAACCAATTTAAATAAATAATTTAGATAAGCAAATATTTGTTTTTAAGAAGTAATTTTAGTTATTGGTTAAGTCTCTAAACAAAGTTTCTAAACTGGTGTTTTTTTGGTTTAGCTGAAGAATTTTTAATTGATTGTCATGCGCAAAGTCAAAAACATAAGAGCGCATATCTTCTGAAGTGTTAAATGTAATTTCATAAACAAAATCATGTGTGTTTTCAACGCTTTTTACTTTAGGTAATTGTTTTAAAAAGGCATTTTCAACTCTAAAGTCAAATTCAACAATTACAACTTGTTCTTTTTCTTCTCTTAATTCAGAAAGTTTTTTGTTGGCAACAATTTCACCTTTGTTAATTATAATAACGCGGTCACACATGGCTTCAACTTCTTGCATAATATGTGTAGATAAAAACACGGTTTTTGTTTTACCAATGGTTTTAATTAAGCTTCTTATGTCAACCAACTGATTGGGGTCTAAACCAGTGGTGGGTTCGTCTAAAATTAAAACATCTGGGTTGTGTAAAAGCGCTGTGGCTAAACCTACACGTTGTCTGTATCCTTTAGAGAGTTGTCCTATTTTTTTATGTGCTTCGGGAGTTAATCCGGTAAGTTCTATAACCTCGTTTATTCTTTCTTTTGATACTTTATAAATATGAGCATTAAATTTAAGGTATTCTTTAACATACATTTCTGTATATAAGGGGTTGTGCTCTGGCAAGTACCCAACACTTAATTGAGCTTGCTGGGTATTTTGGTTTATATCAAACCCATTTACTTTAGCATTTCCATTGCTGGGTTTTATATAAGTGGTTAAAATTTTCATCATTGTAGATTTACCAGCACCATTAGGCCCTAAGAACCCAACTATTTCAGGTTTATCAACTTTAAAAGAAATGTTATTTAAAGCTTTTTGGTTAGCGTAGCGCTTCGAAATATTTTTAACCTCAATAGACATATTTAAAATATTTGTTTCAAAAATAAATGATTATATAAACTAAAGTAAGTTTTGCTGTAAAATCTTTAAAACTTTTAAAAAAAATACAAAAAAGTAATTTTACAATTTTGATTTCTTAAAATATTAATTACTTTAGCCGCTGTAATTATGAGAACAACAGCAGTTTATACATATTTTAGCTTTTATTACTTCTTTTTTAGTTAAAGGAACGAGGCTTTATATGTGTAAATTAAAATAATAAATTTAAATATAAGTCTCGGTGAAAATCGGGACTTTTTTTTATGATAAAATCAGTAGCAATACAAGGAGTAAAGGGATCTTATCATCATATTGTTTCAGAACAATTTTTTGATAATTCAGTAGAACTTATAGAATGTTTAACATTTGATAGAGTGGTTGAGGTTTTAACCACCAAGCACTGTGACGCAGCTATTATGGCTTTAGAAAACTCTATTGCAGGTTCTATAATCCCAAATTACGCATTAATAGATAGCCATAATTTACATATTGTTGGAGAACATTATTTAGATATCCAGCATAACCTAATGGCGTTGCCAGGGCAAAGTATAGAAGATATAAAAGAGGTGTATTCTCACCCAATGGCACTATTACAATGTAAGGAGTTCTTTAAAAAACATCCTCATATTAAATTAGTAGAGGATAAAGATACCGCAGAGGTAGCAGATAGAATACATAGCAATCAACTTAAAAATGTAGGTGCAATTGCCAGTGTTTTGGCAGCTAAAATTTTTGAGCTAGATATTTTGGCTAGCAGTATCCAAACTATAAAAAATAATGAGACTCGTTTTGCTATTGTAAAAAGAACCAATTCGGAAGTGTCGCAAAGCGAAATAAATAAAGCGTCTATAAAATTTGAGGCTAACCATAAAAGAGGAAGTTTAGCCACCATTTTAAATGTAATGAGCGATTGTAAATTGAATTTAACTAAAATACAATCCTTACCAATTATTGAAACACCTTGGAAGTATGCCTTTTTTGTTGATGTTACTTTTGAAGATTACAGCGATTTCCAAAAAGCAAAATCGCTTATAGAAATAATGGCCGAAGGATTTAAAATATTAGGTGAATATAAAAATGCAAAGTTATGATTGAAGTAGCTAACAGATTGCATACCGTACAAGAATACTATTTCTCAAGAAAATTGAGAGAAGTGAATACCATGATTGCAGAGGGTAAACCCGTTATTAATTTGGGTATTGGTAGTCCAGATATGCAACCACCACAAAAGGTAATTGAAGCTATAACAAGTAGTTTAAAAGAAGTTAACGCTCATAAATATCAAAGTTATCAAGGGGTTCCAGAGTTGCGCGAAGCTATGGCATCATTTTATAAAGAGCAATTTTCTGTTAACGTAAATCCTGCTAATGAAATTCTTCCTTTAATGGGGAGTAAAGAAGGTATTATGCATATATCAATGGCTTACCTAAATGAAGGCGATGCTGTTTTAATTCCAAACCCAGGTTATCCAACTTACCAATCTGTAACCAAATTGGTAGGCGCTACACCCGTTTTTTACGAATTAGACGCTGCAAATAATTGGTTGCCAAATATTGATGCACTAGAAAAGTTAGATTTAAGCAATGTTAAGTTAATGTGGGTAAATTATCCGCATATGCCAACAGGAGCACAACCAACAGAAGCTGCTTTTAAGAGTTTAGTCGCTTTTGCCAAACGTCATAACATCTTAATTGTAAATGATAATCCATATAGTTTTGTGCTTAATGACAACCCCACAAGTATTCTAAATATAGATGGAGCAAAAGAAGTTTGTTTAGAGTTAAACTCTTTAAGCAAAACCTTTAATATGGCTGGTTGGCGAGTAGGTATGGTTTTGGGTAGTAGTGAACATATTAGTAACATTTTAAAAGTAAAAAGTAACATGGATTCGGGCATGTTTTATGGCATTCAAAAAGGCGCTATAGAAGCCTTAAAATGTTCTAAAAATTGGTTTGTAGCATTAAACAATGTATATAAAAAACGTAGAGATTTGGTTTGGAAATTAGCCAAAACTCTTAATTGTACTTATGATGAAAACGCTACAGGTATGTTTGTTTGGGCTAAATTACCACATGGTATAAAGTCTGAAGAGTTTATTGATATCATTCTAAAAAACAACCATGTGTTTATAACACCAGGAACCATTTTTGGTAGCCAAGGTGAAGGGTACATAAGGTTTTCACTTTGTGCACCGGCAGAAGTAATAGAAGAATGTATAGTAAGAATTAAGTAGTATGAAGAATATATATTTCATAGGAATTGGATTAATAGGCGGTAGTCTTGCTAAAGATATAAAGAAGCATAACCCAGATACTGTTATACATGGTATAAGCAGAAAAGATGCTACTTTAGAGCAAGCCTTATCATTAAATTTAATAGACAAAAAAGCCACTTTTGATGATATTGAACAAGCCGATTTGGTTATTGTATCTATTCCAGTTGATGCCACGGTAAAACTATTACCAACCATACTAGATAAAGTTCCAGATAATGCTTTGGTAATAGATGCGGGCTCAACAAAAGAAGCCATATGTAAAGCCGTAGAAAATCATCCTAAAAGGAGAAATTTTTTAGCAGCACACCCCATTGCAGGTACCGAACATTCGGGTCCAAGTGCAGCCATTAGTGGCTTATTTGAAGGTAAAACAAATATTATTTGCGAAGTAGAAAAAACAGCCTTTAAACTTCAGGAAAAAGCCTTAGAGATTTTTAGAAATTTAGGAATGCGTATTCGTTATATGAATCCAGAAGCCCATGATAAGCATATAGCCTATGTTTCTCACTTATCGCACATTAGCTCCTTTATGTTAGGTAAAACGGTTATTGATAAAGAACGAAACGAACGCGATATTTTTGATATGGCAGGCAGTGGTTTTGCTTCAACAGTAAGGCTAGCTAAAAGTTCACCTGAAATGTGGACTCCCATTTTCAAACAAAATAAAGACAATGTTATAGAAACATTAGAAGAATATATAAACAACCTTTCTCATTTTAAAGACTTAATGAAACAAGATAATTTTGAAGCCATTTTTGATGAGATGAAAAACACAAATTATATAAAAGAGATATTAAACGGAATCAATTAACAAAAAAAACAATAATAAAATCCCAAATTCTAATAGGCATTAATACTTGGATTTTGGAATTGGAAGCTTGAAATTTTATTAAAAATTATGGAAAACAAAAAAGAATTAAGAAGTTGGTTAGATGATTTAAATTTAGATCATCCGTTAGTGATTGCAGGACCATGTAGTGCAGAAACAGAAGAGCAAGTATTAAAAATTGCTCATGAATTAAAAGATACAGACGTAACTTATTTTAGAGCGGGTATCTGGAAACCAAGAACCAGACCTGGTAATTTTGAAGGCGTGGGAGCTTTAGGGCTAAAGTGGCTACAAAAAGTAAAAGAAGAAACAGGAATGAAAGTTTGTACAGAAGTAGCCAATGCTGCTCATGTAAAACTAGCTTTAGAGCATGATATTGACATGCTTTGGATTGGAGCTCGCTCAACAGTTTCTCCATTTATCATGCAAGAAATTGCAGATGCTTTAGAAGGTACAGATAAACCAGTATTAATTAAAAATCCTGTTAACCCAGATTTAGCACTTTGGTTAGGAGGGATTGAAAGAATTTATAGTTCTGGCGTTAAAAATATTGGCGCTATTCATAGAGGGTTTTCTACTTATGAAAAAACCAAATACAGAAATAACCCTAACTGGCAAATGGCTATTGAATTTCAAAACAAATTCCCAGATATTCCATTAATTAACGATCCTTCTCATATTACAGGTAAGAGAGATATGGTTTTTGATGTATCTCAAGTTGCTTTAGATTTAAATTTTGATGGTTTAATGATAGAAACACATCATAACCCAGAAAAAGCATGGAGTGATGCAGCACAACAAGTAACACCAAATACCTTAGTTCAAATCATGAGAGATTTAAAGGTTAAAAAAGAAGAAGATCCAGAGGCAGATTACAATAATAAACTTGATAATTTAAGAGCCCAAATAGATGTTGTAGATCATGAAATTATTGAACTTTTAGGAAAACGCATGCAAGTATCTGATGGTATTGGAAAGCTTAAAAAAGAGAAAAATCTTTCTGTTTTACAAAGTAAACGTTGGAATGAGATTTTAGGTAGAATGGTACTTGAAGGTCAAGAACATGGTTTAAGTGAAGAGTTTATCTTAAAAATGTTTAAAGCTATTCACCAAGAATCTATTAACCACCAAGAGAAAATTATTAACGGTTAATAATAAGTAATTTATATAAATAAAAATGCCTCACATTTGCGAGGCATTTTTTTATGAGTAATGTTTTTTATTTACTTCTTCTAAAAAAGTATCTAGTAATAAAAATACCTTGTCCATCTCCTTTACCACCTTCACTTTCAACACCGGTATTTACAAAAGCAAGTTCCCATCCTTCTTCAATCATAGTGTTAATTTTAGAAGTAATAATAGCATCATTTGCTGCAATATTTTGAAATCTAATACCTCCTAAATTATAAAAGTTTAAAAGTTTTGTTTCGTCATAACCTTTCACTCTAATTTCGCCACGTTTAGATTTATTACGTGTATTGTCTTCTTCAGTTTGTGTAGTTGTAAATTCTTTGTAATCTTTGGTGTCATTAGCACTTATAATTCTAGAACGTCCTAGTCCGTTAGGGACAATAGATTCCACACTAGTAATAACTTTATACTCATATTGAGCATTAACCTCAGTTAAACCAAATACTGCAATAGCAATAATTAAAATTAATTTTTTCATGTTGTTGATTTGTTTATAAAATTTAATATGCCGAATATAGATGTATTCATATAAACTATATAATTATTTTAAGTTATTTTTGGAATAAATATGACAGGACTAGTTTATAAATCTACCGGAAGTTGGTATACCGTTAAAACCCAGTTGGGTGAAACCTACCAATGCAGAATAAAAGGGAAGTTCCGTATTAAAGGCATTAAAAGCACCAATCCAATAGCGGTAGGTGATGTGGTTGATTTTGAATTAGAAAAAGCTAACGATGTTGAATCTGGTATTATATACAACATACACGAGAGAAAAAATTACATTGTACGTAAATCCGTAAACCTCTCTAAACAAACCCATATTATTGCTGCTAACCTAGATCAGGTTTTTTTAATGATAACCATTAATAATCCGCCTACATTAACAAGTTTTATAGATAGGTTTTTAGTAACTGCAGAGGCGTATTCAATTAAAACTATTTTAATTTTTAATAAATTAGATGCTTATGATGAAGAAGCACTTTTAGAAGCAAAATATTTAGCACATATTTATAGAAAAATAGGGTATGAGTGTATAGGTGTTTCGGCAAAAACCGGAAAAAATGTAGATAAGATAAAAGCCATGATGAAAGATAAAGTGAGCATGTTTTCTGGTCACTCAGGGGTTGGTAAATCTACTTTAGTAAATACTATTCAACCTAATTTAAATTTAAAAACAAAAGAAATTTCAACCTTACATATGCAGGGGCAACATACTACTACTTTTGCAGAAATGTTTGATACTGATTTTGGAGGAAAAATAATTGATACACCTGGAATAAAAGGTTTTGGTGTGGTAGATATGGATAAAGAAGAAGTAGGTGATTATTTTCCTGAAATTTTTGCTTTAAAGCAAGATTGTAAGTTTAATAATTGTTTGCATTTACAAGAACCAAAATGCGCTGTAAAAAAAGCAGTAGAAGCCGATGAAATAGCCTATTCCCGCTACAGAAGCTACCTGCAAATTATAGAAGGTGAAGATGAAAATTACAGAACTGATAATTGGGATAAAGAATGAAAATAGTAATTCAAAGAGTATCTGAAGCTAGTGTAACTGTTGAAGGAGAAAGAGTTGCTGAAATAAATAACGGACTCTTAATTCTTTTAGGAATAGTAAACGAAGATACACAAGAAGATATTAAATGGCTAACTAATAAAATTGTCAACTTACGTATTTTTAGTGATGAAAATGATGTAATGAACAAATCTATAAAAGATGTTGATGGTAATATTATAGTGGTAAGTCAGTTTACATTACATGCACTAACCAAAAAAGGAAACAGACCAAGCTATATTAAAGCGGCTAAACCAGATATTGCCATTCCATTATATCAAACGTTTATTAAACAATTAGAATCAGACTTGGGTAAAAAAGTTCAAACAGGACAGTTTGGAGCCATGATGCAAGTAGCGTTAGTAAATGATGGCCCTGTAACAATAATTATAGATTCTAAGAACAAAGAGTAAATAATAAAGATATGGATATAAAAAACGCTCAAAAAGTTGTAGATAATTGGATTAATGAACACGGTGTACGTTATTTTAATGAACTAACCAATATGGCGCAACTTACTGAAGAAGTAGGTGAGGTTGCTAGAATAATAGCGCGTCGCTATGGTGAGCAAAGCGAAAAAGAAAGTGATAAGGATAAAGATTTAGGTGAAGAACTTGCCGATGTACTCTTTGTAGTACTATGTCTTGCTAACCAAACAGGGGTTGATTTACAAGCCGCTTTTGATAAGCGTATGGATAAAAAAGCAAAACGAGACCATGACAGGCACCATCAAAATGAAAAATTAAAATCATGAAAATAAATTGAAATTCAAAAGGTTCAAGTGTTTTGTACACTATAAAACCTCTCAGATGAAATAATTTATATTTATATTTGACGCTTCTAATTTTAGAAGCGTTTTTTAATGGATATTACCCTACATAAATCAACTATACAACAACAATCTTCAATTGAAATTACAGGTTCTAAGAGCGAATCTAACAGATTACTGTTGTTACAAGCTTTGTTTCCAGAAATTGAGCTAACTAATGTGTCAAATTCTGATGATAGTAATTTAATGATTAAGGCATTAGCCTCAAAAGAAAAAGTAGTAGATATCCATCATGCAGGTACCGCCATGCGTTTTTTAACCGCCTATTTTTCGGTACAAGAAGGAAGAGATACACTACTTACAGGGTCTAAACGCATGAAAGAACGTCCTATTAAAATTTTGGTAGATGCTTTAAGAGAATTGGGGGCAGATATAAATTATGTTGAAAATGAAGGCTTTCCTCCCATAGCTATAAAAGGTAAAAAGTTAACCAAAAATAAAGTATCATTAAAAGCAAATGTGAGTAGCCAGTATATTTCGGCCTTATTGTTAATTGCTTCAAAATTAGAAAATGGTATAGAACTTACTTTAGAAGGCGATATTACTTCAGTGCCATATATTAATATGACATTAAGTCTGTTAAATGAAATAGGTGTTAAAACAGCTTTTGAAAATAATGTAATAACCGTTTATCCTTCAAACGCAAATCCAAAACCACTAGTTGTAGAGTCAGATTGGTCATCGGCATCTTATTACTTTAGTATTGCTGCTCTAACTGAGGTGGGAACAGAAATCACTTTGTCATCATATAAAGAAAATTCATTACAAGGCGATTCTGCACTTGTTGATATTTATAAACATTTTGGAGTGTCATCAAAATTTGATGGTAATAACATCACCTTAAAAAAGGAAACATCTGAAGTTAAACCGCTAACTTTAGATTTAAAAAACGCACCAGATATAGCGCAAACCATAGTAGTAACGTGTTTTGCTTTAGGAGTACCTTGTGATTTAACAGGATTGCATACATTAAAAATTAAAGAAACAGATAGGTTGGTAGCCTTAAAAACTGAAATAGAAAAATTAGGAGGAAAAGTTGATATAACAGATAAATCACTTCACTTAAAAGCTTCAAACGGTATTAATGAACTGGTGCCAATAGCAACGTATAATGACCATAGAATGGCCATGGCCTTTGCGCCAATAGCCTTAAAAAAACCAATTGTAATTGAAGATGCTATGGTAGTTTCTAAGTCGTATCCAACCTTTTGGGAAGATTTAAAATCTATAGGTTTTAAAATATCTCAATAATAATGACTTAAATACTTGACAACCCCTATTCTCAGATTGTATATTTGCAACTTTCTAAAAAACAAAACTAGATGAAATTATCAAACTTTGGCTTTAATTTACCCCCAGAACTATTAGCAGAATACCCTTCAGAAAACAGAGATGAAGCGCGTTTAATGGTTTTAAACAGAAAAGAACAAACTATTGAACATAAATTATTTAAAGATATTATCGATTATTTTGATGAAGATGATGTTTTAATTTTAAATAATACTAAAGTATTTCCAGCTAGACTGTACGGTAATAAAGAAAAAACGGGTGCTAGAATTGAGGTGTTTTTATTAAGAGAACTTAATGAAGAACAACGCCTATGGGATGTTTTGGTAGACCCAGCTAGAAAAATTAGAATTGGAAACAAATTATATTTTGGTGATGATGATGCTTTAGTTGCAGAGGTAATTGATAACACAACATCACGTGGTAGAACGCTTCGTTTTTTATATGATGGTTCTTACACTGAATTCCGTAGAAAATTACAGGAGTTAGGCGAAACACCACTTCCTAAATACATAAAAAGAGAAGTTGAACCAGAAGACGAAGAGCGTTACCAAACTATTTATGCTAAAAAAGAAGGTGCTGTTGCTGCTCCAACTGCAGGGTTGCACTTTTCAAAGCATTTATTAAAACGTTTAGAAATTAAAGGTGTTAATTTTGCAGAGGTAACCTTACACGTAGGTTTAGGTACTTTTAACCCTGTTGAAGTAGAAGATCTTTCTAAACATAAAATGGATAGTGAAGAAGTTACCATAGCTAAAGCTGCGGTTGAAACCGTTAATGAAGCTATTCAAAACAAAAAGCGTGTTTGTGCTGTGGGTACAACTGCTATGAGAGCTATTGAAAGTTCTGTGTCTTCTAACGGATTGCTTAATGAAATTGATGGTTGGACAAATAAATTCATTTTTCCACCATACGATTTTAGTATAGCAAACTGTATGATTACTAATTTTCATACACCAAAATCTACACTTTTAATGATGGTGTCTGCTTTTGCGGGTCATGATTTTATTATGAAAGCTTATGAAGAAGCTGTAAAAGAAAAGTATAAATTTTATAGTTATGGAGATGCCATGTTAATTATTTAATCTAAGATAAAATAGAATGTATAAAAGCCTCGTTTTACGGGGCTTTTTTTTTATAACAAGGTTGCTTTCAAAAGCAATTTTGTCAAATACTGTATCAAAAATCGTTATTCGTAAAACGTTTCTTTATTTTTGCAAAATATATGGCAATTAACAAAAAAGATATAAGAGCTTTAACAAAAGAACAGTTAAGAGAGTTCTTTGTAAATCAGGGAGATAAAGCATTTCGAGGCAATCAAGTATATGAGTGGCTTTGGCAAAAATCTGCTCATACTTTTGGTGATATGACTAACATATCAAAAAGTACCCGAGAAATGCTAGAAAACCATTTTGTAATTAACCATGTAGAGGTAGATACTATGCAACGCAGTAACGATGGTACGGTTAAAAATGCAGTGAGATTACATGATGGTTTAATAGTAGAGTCGGTTTTAATACCAACAAAAACAAGAACAACTGCTTGTGTTTCCAGTCAGGTAGGATGTAGTTTAGATTGTAAATTTTGTGCTACCGCACGTTTAAAACGTATGCGTAATTTAAATCCAGATGAAATCTATGATCAAGTAGTTGCTATTGATAAAGAAAGTAAGCTTTACTACAATCGTCCCCTTAGTAATATTGTTTTCATGGGTATGGGAGAACCACTTATGAATTACAATAACGTATTAAAAGCTATTGATAAAATAACGTCTCCAGAAGGTTTAGGTATGTCTCCAAAGCGTATTGTAGTGTCTACCTCTGGTGTACCAAAAATGATAAAAAAAATGGCCGATGATGGGGTTAAATTTAAACTAGCCGTATCATTACATTCTGCTATAGATGAGGTTAGAAGTTCTATCATGCCATTTAATGAAAACTTTCCGCTTAAAGATTTAAGAGAAGCATTGCAGTATTGGTATGCTAAAACTAAAAATAGAATTACTTACGAGTATGTGGTTTGGAGTGGTATTAACGATAAACGTAAAGATGTAGATGCCTTAGTTGCGTTTTGTAAGTTTGCTCCTAGCAAAGTAAACCTAATTGAATATAACCCTATTGATGATGGCGAATTTCAGCAAGCACATGCAGATGTTATAGACATGTATCAAAATGTTTTAGAAGCTAATAACATAACCGTTACCGTGCGTAGAAGTAGAGGAAAAGATATTGATGCTGCTTGCGGACAGTTAGCAAACAAAAGTTAGAAAATTTCATCATATTTTATAGCAATAATTTAAAAGGCTATTCTAATAAAGCGCCATTTTATTTACCTAATTAGTATTATATTTGGTCTCTTATAAAAGAAAAATTTGAAGATAGTAGAGCAAATAAAACAGCCCATTGCTTTTGAAATGGATCTTTTTGAACAAAAGTTTCAATTATCCATGTCTAGCAAGGTTGCTTTGTTAAACAGAATTACAACTTACATTGTAAACCGTAAAGGGAAGCAAATGCGCCCTATGTTTGTGTTTTTAGTTTCTAAACTAGTATCAAACGGAGAGGTGAGTGAACGTACTTACCGAGGCGCATCGGTAATAGAATTAATTCATACAGCTACATTGGTTCATGACGATGTGGTTGATGATAGTAATAGGCGTAGAGGTTTTTTCTCGGTAAATGCCCTTTGGAAAAATAAAATAGCGGTATTAATTGGAGATTATTTGCTATCTAAAGGTTTGTTACTCTCTATTGATAACAATGATTTTGACTTGCTGAAAATTATTTCTATAGCTGTTAGAGAAATGAGTGAGGGTGAGTTGCTTCAAATTGAAAAAGCCAGAAAACTTGATATTACAGAAGCTGTTTATTATGAAATTATCCGGCAAAAAACAGCTACTTTAATTGCTGCTTGTTGTAGTTTAGGTGCTGCTTCGGTAAAACCAGATTCTGATGATGTTGAAAAAATGCGAAAGTTTGGGGAGCTTATTGGGATGGCTTTTCAAATAAAAGATGATTTGTTTGATTATGGCGATACCCAAATAGGAAAACCTACAGGTATTGATATTAAGGAACAAAAAATGACATTACCTTTAATTTACGCATTAAACAACGCTTCTAAAAAAGATAAAAGTTGGTTAATTAATTCTATAAAAAACCATAATAAAGATAAAAAGCGTGTAAAAGAAGTGATTGCTTTTGTAAAAAATAATGGCGGATTAGATTATGCTATTAAAAAAATGAAGGCATTTCAAGAAGAAGCACTTACAATTCTTAAAGGCTATCCAGAGTCTGAGTTTAGAAACTCATTAGAACTTATGGTAAATTATGTAATAGATAGAAAGAAGTAAACCGTTTAATGCATACAGGTTTTTAAAGACACTATTCCTTAAAGTGTGTAAACAAAATTTATCGAGGGTTTCACTTTTTCTAAAGTTGCACCCTTTTTTCAAATATAATTAAAAACTGGTTTAAAATAATGCCCCAATTATGAAATTGGCATAGGCCATTTTTTAGTAGCCTCCCTTAAGGCTAAAAACGTGGATTTCATTACAGTTTCGTCTGTTGGGAACAAGAGCTTATTTTTAGTGTATTTCCTGATTTTTCCATTAAGGTTTTCAACAAGGTTGGAGGTGTAAATTATTTTTCTAATCTCCACAGGGAACTCATAAAATACGGTAAGTTCGTCCCAGTTGTCTCTCCAGCTTTTAACGGCATATAAGTATTTGGTCTCCCTGGTTTTTGCAAAGTCGTTCAAAGCAGCTTTAGCCGCTTGTTTGGTGGGCGCATTATATATTTTTTTCATATCCTTAGAGAAGGTCTTTTTATCTTTCCACACCACATATCTGCTAGCGTTCCTGATTTGATGCACTATACGCATATTTGGGTAGTTGATTTAGAAAATACATTTCTTTACCTCGATTTTGAATGGGTTTTAAAAATGAAGTAAGCTCTTTGTCTGTTTTGAATTGTTTCAAAAATTTATCGTTTAATAAATCTTTTTTCTTCAAAAGGGTATAAAATTTAAAATTAATCAAAAAAATATCGAGGATTGCAACCCTCGATATTTTAAACTTTACACACTTGGTGAGATACTACCTAATCAATCAACAAACTAAATTCTTTAGTTTAATTTTACATTTTTTTTCTGCCTTCACCTTTCTTTTTGCCTTTGCCTCTTTTTGCCATTTTTGCTTGTGCTTCTTCCCATTTAGCATATTGAACTTCATTTAAAATCTTTTTCATTTTAGCTTTCATTTCAATTTGCTTATCTAATCTGGCATTAGCCATTTTTATACGCTCTTCTTTAGTAGGCTTTTGTAATTCACCACTTTCTTTTTTGGCTTTGCGTTCTTCCATCATTGCTTTTCTCTCAATGGCATTAGCTAATAATATTTCTTTAACTTGTGCTTGTTGCTTTTCAGTTAAATCTAAATTTAGGGTCAATTTTTTTGTTTGTAAAGTAGCGGCTTCTTCTGGTGTAAGGTTCATCATTTGTTTCCCTCTTTCACCTCTGTTTCCCCTATCTTTTCTGTTTTCTTGAGCAAAAGCTTGAATTGAAATAAAAGCTAATGCAATTAATATTATTTTTTTCATCTTACTAAAATTTAAAAGTTATTTGCCTTTTTGACTTTAGTAAATAAGAAAGGTTTAATGGAATATTGTTTTTAACTTGAAATTAACAATCTAAATTTGAAGAAGTTAAATAAAAAATGTTTTTAAATTACTTAAAAACAGGGACTTTTAAATGAATTCCTGTTTGAAAATCTGGAGCGTTATTAATTACAAAATCTTCCTTAAAAAATAAGCTTAGTTTGTATTTTGAATGGCCGTAAGTATATATAAAAGACCAAGTTGATAATGTATTATAAAGCGTAGCAACACCATTATACCAACCACCGTTTATTTCCTGCCACTTGCCTCTAAGGTTGTAATAACCAGCTTCTTCTTTTTTATTATATCTAGTTTGTAGTTGGAAATTAAAACCTAAAGAATTGTAGTGCCTTTTCTTGGTGAATTTTGTAACTTCTGTGTTTGCTTCAAAGGTTCCTATATATGGGTTGTTGCCTAAATCTATTGCATCATCACTAAACTTAATTAGGTTTTTACGTAGTACATTTGCACCTAGACCAAAGTTTAACTGATATTTATTTTTTAAAGGTAGATGTTTAACCAAATTAGCAGAAATACCAAAGTCTAAAGAAGGATTATATTTTGAAGTATTTATACCTAAATGGCTGCCTAGATTAATGTAGATGTTGTTTTTGTTATTTAGAGAAAGTTTAGGATAGTAGTAATGAGACAATTCAATTCCTCCAATAAAAAAATCGTTATTTTCAAACTTTAGTGTATTTCCATTGCGGTCTAAATATTCAAAATTAACTTTATTCAACCCGTAATATCTCCTTCCAAAAGGGTCTTCGCCTCCAGCAATATTACTATGAAACCATTCTATAGTTTCGTCATTTGTGAAAATTGAAAATGGATATTTTCCTTTTGTTATTAAGTAAGAACGTAATGTAATACCTATTTCTTGTCTTTTGGTTATAGGAATATTTAAGGTTGCTCTAAATTCTTTAATAACAGCATCAACAACAATATTCATGTAATCTGCAGGTGTAGTTTCTTGGTCTACAAAATAGAAATTTCTATGGTACCAAATTACGTTACTTGATTGCTCTCTTACTTCTGGGTCTTTAGGAAAATAAGATTCTACATACGGATGAAAAGTATTACCGCTTGTATAATTAAAAGAGAACGTTTTGTTTTTTGAAGCCTTAAGTTTAAAATTACTATTTATTCTAGAATTGAAGATACCAAAGTGATGTGTTGCTAAAAGCGAGGGATTATCTATACCATTTTTAATAGACAAGCTATCTTGTTTTTGACCAAACAATGTAGTTGTAAATGTTGCTAAAATGATAAAGATAGCTTTTTTAAACATTGAGTAAATATAGAATAATTATAGCCACAGATAATTATTTTTGAAGAATAAATGAAGTTAAAAGAGCAAGAATTTCTTAAAATATTTATAAAATTTAAGTTTAGCTGTTAAACCTTTCTAAATATGTATGGTTATATGGTTTTTTTGTCGTCAATTTGTACCATAATTTGATTTTCATAGAGAAGAGAACTCTATATATTTTAATTTAGTGAGAAGAATTAAAATAAGTTTAAATTCATATTTAGTTAGTTAGTTAGTTAGTTAGTTAGTTAGTTAGTTTAGTTGAAAAAAACCAGTAGTTATCTTAAGGCTACTGGTTTTTTTTCTTTTATTATATAACTAAAATTTAAATAACCTCTACAAACAACCCTTCTTCAGTTTTTTCAACCTTTGCTAATTTGTTTTTGGTAAGTTCTTTAATAGACTTATCCCATTTTTTATTTGATAAACCAGATTGCGATTTTAACTCTGTTAAAGGTGATTTTTCAACTTTCTTTAAAATATCAAAAATAGCTTTTGCTTCATCAGTAAGAGCTACTTGCTTTTTCTCTGGGCGCATTTGAGGGAAGAACAATACTTCTTGAATAGATTCATTATTGGTTAAAAACATAATGAGTCTATCCATACCAATTCCCATACCAGATGTTGGTGGCATACCATATTCTAAGGCACGTAAAAAGTCAAAATCTATAAATTCTGTAGCTTCATCATCTCCTTTTTCGGCTAATTTTAATTGGTGTTCAAAACGCTCACGTTGGTCTATGGGGTCATTTAATTCAGAGTAGGCATTGGCTATTTCTTTACCGCAAACCATGAGCTCAAAACGTTCTGTTAATTCAGGATTATCTCTGTGTTCTTTACAGAGTGGGCTCATTTCTTTTGGGTAGTCTGTAATAAAGGTTGGTTGTATGTAGTTGCCTTCACATTTTTCGCCAAAAATTTCATCAATCAATTTGCCTTTACCCATGGTTTCATCAACCTCAATCCCCATATCAATAGCAGCTTTTCTAATGTCATCTTCAGTTTTACCTGTAATATCAAAACCTGTAAAATGTTTAATAGCATCTGTCATACTAACTCTGGCGTAAGGTGCTTTAAAATCAACCTCATGTTTGCCAAAAGTAGCTTTTGTGGTTCCGTTTACTGCTATAGCACAATGTTCTAAAAGGCGCTCACAGAAATCCATCATCCAGTTGTAATCTTTGTATGAAACGTAAATTTCCATAGCTGTAAATTCTGGATTGTGAGTTCTGTCCATACCTTCGTTTCTAAAGTTTTTAGAAAACTCATAAACGCCATCAAAACCGCCAACAATTAAACGTTTTAGGTATAACTCATTAGCAATACGCATGTATAAAGGTACATCTAGTGTGTTATGGTGTGTAATAAAAGGTCTTGCGGCAGCGCCTCCAGGAATTGGTTGTAAAACAGGAGTTTCAACTTCAAAATAACCAGCGTTGTTAAAGAACTCACGCATAGCGTTGAATAGTTTTGTGCGCTTAACAAATACTTCTTTAACGTGTGGGTTTACAACTAAATCTGCATACCGTTGTCTGTAACGTTGTTCTGGATCTGTAAAGGCATCATAAACTACGCCATCTTTTTCTTTTGGTAATGGTAATGGTTTTAAAGATTTGCTTAAAAGCGTAAAGTCTTTAACTCTAACACTTTTTTCGCCTACTTTAGTGGTGAAAAGCTCACCTTTTACGCCTACAAAATCACCAAAATCAATTAGTTTTTTAAAAACGTCGTTGTATTTAGATTTGTCTTCACCTGTGCAAATTTCATCTCTGTTAAAATACACTTGTATTTTTCCTTCGGCATCTTGTAACTGTGCAAAACTAGCTTTCCCCTGCACTTTAATCATCATTAACCTTCCGGCAATAATAACGTGTTTACCTTCTTCAAAATTATCTTTTATTTGTTTTGAAGTGTGGTTTACAGGGTATAATTCTGCGGGATACGGATTAATACCTAACTCACGTAATTTTACTAATTTTTCTCTTCTTACAAGCTCTTGCTCTGATAATTGCGACATATTATAAATACTGTGTATGAATTTTAAGAGCACAAAGATACTATTAATACGTATCTTTTAAAATAAAATTTAGTGTAACAAAAAGCAAAGTGTTACGTCAAATTAATACATCAATCGAATAAATAAATTATAAATGAGTTTTTGGAGAGTTTTACTGTCTATTATTTGTCCGCCTTTAGCAGTATTAGATAAAGGTTGTGGCTCTATTATTATTGTGTTTTTATTATGGCTTTGTGGTTGGGTTCCTGGAGTTATAGCTGCCTTAGTAATTTTAAACAACCCTAATAGATAAATTTTAAAAATGTTGTAGTTTTGCAGTCTATGAATAAGACAGTTGAACTGCAAGATTTAGGGCATAAAGACTACAAACAAACTTGGGATTACCAAGAGCAGTTGTTTAAAGGTATAGTTGATACCAAGATAAAAAATAGGAGAGAGGGAACTGATTTAAAGACCAACAATTACTTTTTATTTGTTGAGCATCCTCATGTGTATACCTTGGGTAAAAGTGGCGATTTGTCTAATTTACTTTTAACAGAAGAACAACTTGCTGAAAAAGGAGCTACATTTTATAAAATTAACAGAGGTGGAGATATAACCTACCATGGTCCAGGACAAATTGTAGGCTACCCTATATTAGATTTAGAAAACTTTTTTACCGATATTCATAAATACCTTCGCTTACTTGAAGAAATGATTATTTTAACTTTAGTCGAATATGGTTTAAAAGCAGAGCGAAGTGAAGGCGAAACGGGGGTTTGGTTAGATGTAGGTACTCCGTTTGCAAGAAAAATTTGCGCAATGGGGGTTAGGGCAAGTCGCTGGGTAACTATGCATGGTTTTGCACTTAATGTTAATGCCGATTTAGGGTATTTTGATAATATTATACCTTGCGGAATAAGGGGAAAAGCCGTAACTAGTTTAAATGTAGAACTGGGTAAAAAATTGGTTGACGAATCTGAGGTGAAAGATAAATTAATAAAGCATTTTACCGCACTTTTTGAGGCTGAAGTTTTATAGTTTTTATTTCTAAATTCATGTATAATACATGTTGACTGTTAAGATTATTTTATTTAGCTATGCTATATAATCCTTCTTTAAGAATAATAACAAATTTTTAAAATTACTAGTTTTAATTGTTTATCCTTGATTAGTATTTTTCTGGAATAAATGTTTGATAATCTATTGGCGGACGTACATAAGCATCTT
Source organism: Seonamhaeicola sp. S2-3 (assembly GCF_001971785.1). NCBI lineage: Bacteria > Pseudomonadati > Bacteroidota > Flavobacteriia > Flavobacteriales > Flavobacteriaceae > Seonamhaeicola > Seonamhaeicola sp. S2-3. Next base: position 2,106,770 of record NZ_CP019389.1, read on the forward strand.
TATCTGGTAAGTTAGGGAGTTCTATAGGTTTAATATTCATCTTTTTATAAGGAATCTTACTTAAAACGTGGCTAATACAATTTAAACGAGCTCGTTTTTTATTATCTGAATTTACCACGTACCAGGGCACTTGTTTGGTGTCGGTATGAGCAAACATATCATCTTTAGCTTTAGAATATTCTAACCAGCGGGAGCGTGATTCTAAATCCATAGGGCTAAACTTCCAACGCTTTAAAGGGTTGTTAATACGGTTTTTAAAGCGCTTTTCTTGTTCTTCGTCGCTTACAGAAAACCAATATTTTAAAAGAATAATACCCGAACGAACCAACATACGTTCAAACTCTGGGCAAGAGCGTAAAAATTCTTCGTATTCATCTTGGGTGCAAAAGCCCATAACCTTTTCAACTCCAGCTCTGTTGTACCAACTTCTATCAAATAAAACTATTTGTCCTGCATGAGGTAAATGTTCTACATAGCGTTGAAAATACCATTGTGTTTTTTCTTTCTCGGTAGGAACACCTAATGCTACCACTTTACAAATTCTAGGGTTTAAAGGTTCTGTAAATCGTTTAATAGTGCCGCCTTTACCAGAAGCATCGCGCCCTTCAAAAAGGATGACTACTTTTAAACCTTGGTTTTTAACCCATTCTTGTAGATGAACTAGTTCTGTATGAAGTTTTTTTAATGCTGTTTCGTAATCTTTGGTTGAAATAGTTTTTGACATAAATTGGAGTTAGTTATTACTCTCAAATTTAATAATTTAAATGTAGTTTAGTTTTCAGCATTAAAAAAAACTTTATAATAGTGCATTTTCTTTTCTTCATCATAGCCACGTTCTAGGTATTCGGTAGAGGCATCAGGGGCATCAATATCTAGTTTTATTTGAATGTTGGTATCTAATTTAATATCGGTTTTTATCTTTTTCTTTTCTTTGTTTACAACACGTTCGGCTACATCAAACTGATTTCTAATAATTAGGTTTTGTTCGCCTTCAAACGTTTTTTTATAATTATCAAATTCGTTTTTGTGTTTGTCTTCTTCAAAAAGTTCGTCTTTAAAGCGTTCTACATTAACTACTTCGTTTTCTTTAAAAAAGTCAATAGTTTTTGCTAAAAACGTATTTTGTTCTTGTGCACCATAAGTGGTTTTAATAATTTCTGTAGAAAATTCTTTGCACAATTCAATGTACTGTTGGGTGTGATTATTGGCATCATCAGCATATTTAATGTTTAAAAATTGATTGATCCAATATTGCGCGTCATAATTGTTATTATCAACACTAAAGATAATATTGCCTTCAGCATCGGTTTGGTTTAAAATTAGGCAACCTTTATCAACTTTTTTAGAGTTTATGCCTTTTTGTACTAAGACATCATAACTATTATTTTCTAGAAATGTTTGAAAGAAATTAACCTTATTTTCAATTTTAAAAATTCCTAGAGCGTTGGTAGTTATATCATTAAATTCTATGCCTTCAAAAAGAGCTACAAGTACATCGCCTGTTTTTATATTTGCTGAGTTTGATTGCTCATATAGGTGCATTACAATATGCTTTGAAACTTCAACAAAGGCTTCTTCATCATTAAAAATTTGAGAGCTATAGTTGTTGATTTCGTTTAAGCTTATATTGGCATGATGGTTAAACCTATAGGTTTGTACTGCACTAGCAAAGGGTCTTAACAAAAAAGGTAACATGAGGTCATAACTAGCTTCATCAAACTCAACGGTTTTTTCTGAAAATGCATTTTTAGTATCGTTATGTTTGTTACCTACTTTATGGATGATAAATTTTGATATGGAGGCGTTTTTTCTTGAAATCATAGTTTAAATTTAAGATTACAATAGTAATAATTTTAACAAGAGAAACCCATAAAAAATAGCGCCAAAGTATAAAACTTTGGCGCCTGAGATTTGAGGACTTCGGGTAATAATAATATTACCGTAATTTAATTTTTTATACTTTAAATAAACAAATTGAAATTAGAGAGAGGTGGAGTGTCATTGTATGTGTCTGATTAATAGCTGGCTTAAAGATAAAAATTAGTTTCTTAACAACAAATAATTTCGGACAATTTGATTTTTTAGTTACAACTAGTTAATTTGATATAAAATTATAGAGTTGCTTTCTCCTTTGGTTACAAGCTCTAGGTTTCTGTCTTTGTCTATATTGTTTAATTCAATTAAAGAGTTTCCATAAACTGGGAAGTTGGGGATTAATTTAGATAAACTATCAAAAAGATATACCTTATGAGATTGTTTATCTGTAACCGTTACATAAATTTTATCGTTTATATAGAAGATTTTGGGTTTTGAGTAACTACCAAAATCTAGCTCTGTGGTTTTGCTTTTTATAGTTAGTTTATTTTCGTTTAAAGCTACCAGTGTTTTACTTGTTGTAGTTAAATAGTGGTCTTTGGTAAATCCTAAATTTTTTAATGATACATTACCATTTGTACTTACCGAATATAAATTACCATTGTTTGTAGTGGTTGTAAATTGATTATTATACAAGAAAACAGGTTGATTTGAAAATAAAGCGTTTGTTTTAGGTTTTACACGTGTGCGTCCGGTTCTATCTAAAATGTATAATTTGTTTTCTGTTTTAAAAGTTAAATAATCTTTACTACCAATTCTAAAATGTTTTGGCTGTGAAACAATATTGTTATTGGCAGATTTAAATGTGAACCCTTCAACAATTTTAGATTGTACATTGTACATTAAAAGGTTTTTGCCTTGTGTAATAAGTAGTCTGTAATTCTTTTTATTATCATAATCAAAAACAGATAATGGTTGGGTTATTTTATCATTAAATTTACGTGGAAATGGAGCTACATCTCTACCTTTTCTGTCAATAACATAAACTCTATTAGGGGTTGCAAAACAAAGTTGTAATCTGCCATTTTTATAAATGTCTATTTGGTTAATTTCTCCTAAAACTGGGCCATGTAGTTTCTTTTTCCAAAGAATTTTTCCTTTGTTAGAAATTAAATATAAATTGTTGTTAATGTCTTGAACCACAATTTCTTTTTGCTTGGTAATATGATTGGTAACAAATTGTGGATTGTTTAAAATATCGGCATCAAGTTTAATATTCCATTCTTCTGATACTGAGTTTAAAGAGGTTCTTGTTTTACTCTTTTTTATAACGCCGTTTACGTGTGCAAAATTATTATCGTAAATAAATTGTAGGGCAGAAGTGTGGTATTTATTCAAATTATAATCTAGCGTTTCTTCTAAATTAATATTGATGATTTTATTGAGTGTTGATGGTGTGTAAACACATAAAAGAGAAGATTCATCACTTAAATTTTCTTTTATGTTTTTGTAATAGCTACGTTCACTAAACGTGGTTTTGTTTTGGTAATTGGCTATAATGGTTTGCAGAAATTCTTTAGAGTCTGCAAACACAAAAAAGTTATCAATTACACAATACACATTAGCATTATTGAATGATATAAAAGGTGTAAAAGTTTTTGAAAATATCAAAGGAGTTTCAAAATCATAAATATTAATTTCTCTATAAGTATCAACAATATTTCTATTACCTATAAGAGCATCTTTTGTGGCAATATTATCAATAGAATTTAAAACAATAGCCTGCTCATTTCCTTGGTAAATTATGCCAATTTCAATGATGTCATTAAATAAACTAGGACTTATGTAAGTAGAATCTTTTTGATTGTAGGTAATTAAATTAGATTCAAAAGATTTAAAATCATTAAAAGTAATACTCATAAATCCATCACTATTAGATGGGGTTATGTTTGCTGTTAGGTTTTCTTGTGGAATGGTTTTGTTAAACAGATTAATAATACTATTTAATGAGTCTGTTGCTTTTGTAATACCATTTAAAATAATTTCGTTTTGGTTAGCATCAATATCTAAAGCAAGGTAGTTAGTAAAGTTTTTAAACTGAAGATTTTTTTCTAAAAAGAACTGCTTAATGAAGGTAGAATCTGGTTTAATAATAACAGAACATGTTTTGTTGTTGCTGGTTGTGTTATATATTTTTTTAAGCTCTTGGTTAGTTTTAGATTGAATAAAAACACCATCTAAAATGTTTTTAGAGGTAGATGCAAAAAATGTACTATCTACAATTGTACTAAATAAGGGCAGATTGTTTAAAACAGATTTCACAACAGTTTTATTCTTATAGTTTAAAGTTTCTTGGGTATAATTTTTTAACGAGTCTGTTTTAAATAAGTTAGAATGGTTTTTAGTTATAATAGTATATTGTAAACTGTCGGTTGAGTCTTTTGAAAAACATAATAACACATTGCCTAAAGGGTTTATAAGCGATGAGTTTTCTAGAGTTTTTTCTAAATTTTTATAAGTGCTACTTTTTGAAATTTCCTGTAAAACATCATTGTTTGAAATGGTGTTTTTAAGACTTTCAAAATTTGAAGTTTTTATTATAACAGAACTGTTTTCTGGAACAAAATCAATAAGTTCTACACGTTTTGTTTTTAGGTTAGAACAACTTTGAAGTGAAATTAAAAATAAGAGGGCTAAGAAATAGGGTTTCATTAACAAATTAATTTGCAGTAAAGATAATAACTTATAAATCTAATTTTAATTGTTCGGGTAATAATCTAAAAGACTTTCGGTGATACTTTGTTATACCATATTTTTTAATGGCTTCTCTATGCTCTTTGGTAGGGTAACCTTTATTTTGTTTCCAATTATACATAGGATATTCTTCATGAATTTTATTCATATAAAAATCTCTGTGGGTTTTGGCTAAAATAGAAGCGGCAGCAATACTTAAATATTTACCATCTCCTTTTATAATAGTTTCATAAGGAATATTTTTATAGGGTTTAAATTTGTTGCCATCTACAATAATAAATTCGGGGTTAATAGATAATTTTTCAATAGATTGATGCATGGCCAAAATAGAAGCATTTAAAATATTAATATGATCAATTTCTTCCTGAAAAATATGAGCAACACCAAAGGTTAAAGCATTAGTTTCTATTATAGGTTTTAAAAATGCTCGTTTCTTTTCGCTTAATTGCTTAGAGTCGTTTAAAACGGTGTTATTAAAATCTTTAGGTAAAATAACAGCAGCAGCGGTAACAGGACCAGCAAGACAACCTCTGCCTGCCTCGTCTGTACCACACTCAAATTCAAAATTAGAATGGTTAGCTAATAACATGTTTACAATTTAATTGTCAAATCTATAATATTATGTGTAAAAATTATGCACGTATAATATGTTTGAGCAGTTTAGATGGCTTATATAATAATTGTTTAATAAAACTTGTTGAAATTATTAAAACCATTAAAAAAACATAAAATTTAATGCTTTTTAATAAAAATTTATTAATTTTAAAAACCTGATAAAAAACAGTTTTTAGTATGTTTTTTATCTGTTTGTTTGTTTTTTCGTTTTAATATTTAGATGTTTGCGACTGACTAACTCAAAATAAATATTCTTGTTTAATATTTAAAATAAGGCCAACAACATGTTTGTTGGCTTTCTTTATTTAAAATAATTAGAGGCTCTTTCCGTTCAAATAATTACTTTTGCTTGTTGAAAAAAAAATTATAAAATACAGTTAGAAAAATTTCGTTATAATCGAATATGCCTTACATGTCAAAAACCTTATATATTAAAAGAAATAGAATCATTGTAAAAACTGTTTTGGCATGTTTTTTTGTCTGTATTTTTAGTATAGTACAAGCTCAAGTTAATCCAGAAGGAAACTCTAGACCGCCTAGAAAAGACCAAGATTCTGTATCTAACAATAGAAATGCTAGAAAAGAACAAGAAAAAAAAGCAGATATAACGCAGTATCAAATTATTTCTGTAGAAAATGATACTACTTATGTAGATACCACCTTATCAATAAAAAAAGAATATAAATTTAACTACTTAAGAAAAGATAATTTTGGGTTAATGCCATTTGCCAATTTAGGACAAACATATAATAGTTTAACCTACAATTTTCAGAATACTAATTTAATGCCTGGTTTTGGGGCTACAGCAAGACATTTTAATTATTGGGAAATAGAAGATATAAATTATTATAGAGTACCAACACCATTAACAGAATTGTTTTTTAAAACAGCTTTTGAGCAGGGGCAACTGGTAGACTCCTTTATAACCATTAATACATCGCCTCAATTTAACTTTTCAATAGCTTATAAAGGACTAAGGTCTTTAGGTAAATATCAAAACGCTTTAACCAGTACAGGTAACTTTAGGTTTACATCAAACTATCAATCAAAAAATAAAAGATATAATGCGCGCGGGCACATAGTAACCCAAGATTTAATGAATCAAGAAAATGGTGGGTTAGAAGATACAAGCGTAACAAACTTTACAAATGGCGATGAAGAATTTATAGACCGCTCCATACTAGAAGTAAACTTTGAAAACGCAGAAAGCATTTTAGTAGGTAAAAGGTTTCATTTAGAACATGATTATAAACTCATTCAAAAAGACTCCCTTTCAAAAAACGAAATTAAAATAGGACATATAATGTCTTTTGAAGATAAGTACTTTCAGTACGATCAATCATCAAGCGAAACAAGTTTTTTTGGAGAATCTTTTGTGAGTTCAGATATTAAAGACAGAAATACCCTAGAAAACTTTTACAATAAAGTATATGTAAACTACAGTAACAACTTAATAGGAGACCTACAATTCAATGTAAGTAACAATAACTTTAACTACGGTTACAACAAAGTAATAGTCCTAGATAACACAACAATAACAAATCGTTTAAAAGGAAATGTGTATTCCGTAGGCGGTAAATACAAAAAACAATACAAAGGTTTTCAGTTAGATGGAGAATTTGGTTTAAACGTAGCAGGAGATTTTGATGGTAATTTTATAAAAGCAAAAGCAACATTTAATCTAAATGAAGAAATTGCAGCATCAGCATCATTAAACCACAGTTCACAAGCCCCAAAATACAACACCTTATTACACCAAAGCAGCTACAAAAATTACAATTGGCAAAACAGCTTTAATAATACAGAAATCCAACAACTAGCATTTAACCTAAAATATAAGCAACTAGCAAATATCACAGTAGATCTTAATACAATAACAGATTATGTGTACTTTAAACAAGACAATGATATTACAGATACAGAGCAAGCAATAAAACCCTACCAAAACAATAGTACCATAACCTACTTAAGAGCCAAATTAGAAAACGAAATAAAGTTCGGTAAATTTGCACTCAATAATACAGTACTGTATCAAAACGTACAAGACAATAATAATACACTCAATGTACCAGAGCTAACAACCCGTAATACACTCTACTTTTCAAGCCATATGTTTAAAAAAGCCCTATTTATGCAAACAGGACTTACATTAAACTATTTCACAAAATACTATATGAACGCCTATAATCCTGTTTTAGCAGAATTCTATGTTCAAAATACCGAAGAATATGGAGACTTTCCACGTTTAGACTTTTTCATAAACGCAAAAATCCGTCAAACACGTCTCTTTCTAAAAGCAGAACACTTCAATTCAGCATTTACAGGCTACAATTATTTTTCAGCACCCAATAACCCATACAGAGACTTTATAGTGCGCTTCGGTGTCGTTTGGAATTTCTTTAAATAACAATAATAGCGTTCCCCTACGTACCTTCGGGTCGGGCTTTCGGCAGTCGCTCCCTCCTTAGGTCGGGGAGCTTCAACAAATGCCTCAATCCCTAACGCACCCATCCGCAAAAGCAAACTCTATACATATAATAAAGTACCATTTGCATAACTTCCCATCAACAACAAATCAAAAGTCAATAAATTTCTTAAAAAAATATTAGCTGTAAATAACTGATAATAAGTCAGTAAAAAACAGAATAAAAAAAACCATAAAAAAAGATTAAAAAAGTCATTGCAAAAAGGAAAATAGGTATTATGTTTGCACCCGCAAAAACGAGGAATAAAATCCAAGTTAAGCAGACGTTCATAGTACAAGATTAGAGTAGAGAAAAAGGGTTAAAAAATTTTTTTCAAAAAAATCAAAAAAAAGTATTGTGAGTATAAAAAAAGGTTTTATATTTGCACCCGCTAAACGAGGAAACGAATATTAGCGAAGCAAAAAAAGTTCATAAACATATTGAAATTGACAGCGTAAGATTTAGTTGGAAACGATTAAATCAGACAAGAGAATAAACCATTTTGAGTACTAGAAATTCTTATTAGTTGTTAAATAGTAAAAGTCATAAAAGACTTAAAAATTTAACGATGAAGAGTTTGATCCTGGCTCAGGATGAACGCTAGCGGCAGGCTTAACACATGCAAGTCGAGGGGTAACAGAGAGAGCTTGCTCTTTGCTGACGACCGGCGCACGGGTGCGTAACGCGTATACAATCTACCTTATACTGGAGAATAGCCCAGAGAAATTTGGATTAATGCTCCATAGTATATTTTTTTCGCATGAGAGAGATATTAAAGGTTACGGTATAAGATGAGTATGCGTCCTATTAGCTAGATGGTGTGGTAACGGCACACCATGGCAACGATAGGTAGGGGCCCTGAGAGGGGGATCCCCCACACTGGTACTGAGACACGGACCAGACTCCTACGGGAGGCAGCAGTGAGGAATATTGGACAATGGGCGCAAGCCTGATCCAGCCATGCCGCGTGCAGGAAGACTGCCCTATGGGTTGTAAACTGCTTTTGTACGGGAAGAAACCCTCCTACGTGTAGGAGCTTGACGGTACCGTAAGAATAAGCATCGGCTAACTCCGTGCCAGCAGCCGCGGTAATACGGAGGATGCAAGCGTTATCCGGAATCATTGGGTTTAAAGGGTCCGTAGGTGGATTGGTCAGTCAGAGGTGAAATCCTGCAGCTTAACTGTAGAACTGCCTTTGATACTGCTAATCTTGAGTCATTATGAAGTAGTTAGAATATGTAGTGTAGCGGTGAAATGCATAGATATTACATAGAATACCAATTGCGAAGGCAGATTACTAATAATGTACTGACACTGATGGACGAAAGCGTGGGGAGCGAACGGGATTAGATACCCCGGTAGTCCACGCCGTAAACGATGGATACTAGCTGTTGGACTTCGGTTCAGTGGCTAAGCGAAAGTGATAAGTATCCCACCTGGGGAGTACGTTCGCAAGAATGAAACTCAAAGGAATTGACGGGGGCCCGCACAAGCGGTGGAGCATGTGGTTTAATTCGATGATACGCGAGGAACCTTACCAGGGCTTAAATGTAAGTTGCATGATTTAGAGATAGATCTTTCTTCGGACTACTTACAAGGTGCTGCATGGTTGTCGTCAGCTCGTGCCGTGAGGTGTCAGGTTAAGTCCTATAACGAGCGCAACCCCTGTTGTTAGTTGCCAGCATGTAAAGATGGGAACTCTAGCAAGACTGCCAGTGCAAACTGTGAGGAAGGTGGGGATGACGTCAAATCATCACGGCCCTTACGTCCTGGGCTACACACGTGCTACAATGGTAGGGACAGAGAGCAGCCACACCGCGAGGTGGAGCGAATCTATAAACCCTATCTCAGTTCGGATCGGAGTCTGCAACTCGACTCCGTGAAGCTGGAATCGCTAGTAATCGGATATCAGCCATGATCCGGTGAATACGTTCCCGGGCCTTGTACACACCGCCCGTCAAGCCATGGAAGCTGGGAGTGCCTGAAGTCCGTCACCGCAAGGAGCGGCCTAGGGTAAAATCGGTAACTAGGGCTAAGTCGTAACAAGGTAGCCGTACCGGAAGGTGCGGCTGGAACACCTCCTTTCTAGAGAAAGACGACTAATAGGTAAAAGTTTTTAAGAAAGAAATAGTTTATTCTTCTTGCTGTTAATTTTAAAATATAAAAGTAAGTCATTAAGTATTAGTGATTAGGTAATCTAAGCGCTAAAAGCTGAGGACTCACGACTAAGTACAGTCTCATAGCTCAGCTGGTTAGAGCGCTACACTGATAATGTAGAGGTCGGCAGTTCGAGTCTGCCTGAGACTACAAGTTAAGGTTGGGTAAGAAAATCTTAATAAGTTCATTAAATATTGAAAGGAAATTTTAGAAGTTGGGTATCCCAAGTTGACGTATAGGTCATCAATTAACTGATAACTGTTAACTGATAACTGACTACTGAAAATACATGGGGGATTAGCTCAGCTGGCTAGAGCGCTTGCCTTGCACGCAAGAGGTCATCGGTTCGACTCCGATATTCTCCACAATTCCGCAGAGCGGAAAAAGGTTCATTGACATATTGAAAAAGATACATGAAAATAAAATTAGAATAAGATCTAGTTTTAAGTAATTTGGATTAATTAGAGTCACGCGAGCGACAATCTAATTAATCATAACTCATTAAAAAAGCAAAAAGTACAATAAGCTAAATAAGGGCGTATGGGGAATGCCTAGGCTCTCAGAGGCGACGAAGGACGTGATAAGCTGCGAAAAGCTGCGGGGATTGGCACATACAAATTGATCCGCAGATATCCGAATGGGGTAACCCACTATATTGAAGATATAGTATCCTTAGGGAGGCAAACCCGGAGAACTGAAACATCTAAGTACCCGGAGGAGAAGAAAACAAAAGTGATTCCGTTAGTAGTGGCGAGCGAACGCGGATTAGCCCAAACCAATGTTGTTACGGCAATATTGGGGTTGTAGGACTACAATATTCGACACTAAGTGAACTAGAACTGTTTGGAAAGACAGACCAGAGAAAGTGATAGTCTTGTATAGGTAAGCGAAGTATAGATAGTAGTATCCTGAGTAGTGCGGGGCACGTGTAACCCTGTATGAATTTGGCGGGACCATCCGTTAAGGCTAAATACTCCTGAGAGACCGATAGTGAACTAGTACCGTGAGGGAAAGGTGAAAAGAACCCTGAATAAGGGAGTGAAATAGAACCTGAAACCATACGCTTACAAGCGGTCGGAGCACGTTTACGTGTGACGGCGTGCCTTTTGCATAATGAGCCTACGAGTTACCGTTGCTAGCAAGGTTAAGCACTTCAGGTGCGGATCCGTAGCGAAAGCGAGTCTGAATAGGGCGTTTTAGTTAGTAGTGGTAGACGCGAAACCGTGTGATCTACCCATGGGCAGGTTGAAGCTGTAGTAACATACAGTGGAGGACCGAACCGGTTGACGTTGAAAAGTCTTCGGATGACCTGTGGGTAGGGGTGAAAGGCCAATCAAACTCGGAAATAGCTCGTACTCCCCGAAATGCATTTAGGTGCAGCGTATTATTAGTTTTATAGAGGTAGAGCTACTGATTGGATGCGGGGGCTTCACCGCCTACCAATTCCTGACAAACTCCGAATGCTATAAAATGATATAATGCAGTGAGGGCATGGGTGCTAAGGTCCATGTCCGAGAGGGAAAGAACCCAGACCATCAGCTAAGGTCCCCAAATGTATGCTAAGTTGAAAAAACGCGGTTGAACTGCTTAGACAGCTAGGATGTTGGCTTGGAAGCAGCCATTCATTTAAAGAGTGCGTAACAGCTCACTAGTCGAGCGGTTCGGCATGGATAATAATCGGGCATAAGTATACTACCGAAGCTATGGAATATTTAATATTGGTAGGGGAGCATTGTAGTGTCGTTGAAGGTGTACTGCGAGGTATGCTGGAGAAGCTACAAAAGAAAATGTAGGCATAAGTAACGATAATGCGGGCGAGAAACCCGCACTCCGAAAGACTAAGGTTTCCTCAGCTATGCTAATCAGCTGAGGGTTAGTCGGGACCTAACGCGAACCCGAAAGGGGTAGTGGATGGACAACAGGTTAATATTCCTGTACCTGCTCACAACAAAAGTGACGGAGGCGTATATTTGGTGCGTGCTGACGGAATAGCACGTTAAAGCCAGTGGTAACACGGCGATAGTACACTAAGACTTCGGTTGCGGTGATAATCCAGAGAAGCGACTTCCAAGAAAAGCGAGTGAAGCAGCCCGTACCCTAAACCGACACAGGTAGTTGGGATGAGAATTCTAAGGAGCTCGAGAGATTCATGGCTAAGGAACTAGGCAAAATAGACTCGTAACTTCGGGAGAAGAGTCGCCCACCTTTGGTGGGCCGCAGTGAAAAGATCCAGGCGACTGTTTATCAAAAACACAGGGCTATGCTAAATTGAAAGATGACGTATATGGCCTGACACCTGCCCGGTGCTGGAAGGTTAAGTGGAGGGTTTAGCTTCGGCGAAGATCTGAAATGAAGCCCCAGTAAACGGCGGCCGTAACTATAACGGTCCTAAGGTAGCGAAATTCCTTGTCGGGTAAGTTCCGACCTGCACGAATGGTGCAACGATCTGGATACTGTCTCAGCCATGAGCTCGGTGAAATTGTAGTAACGGTGAAGATGCCGTTTACCCGCTGTGGGACGAAAAGACCCCGTGCACCTTTACTATAGCTTAGTATTGGTTTTGGATAAGTAATGTGTAGGATAGGTGGGAGACTTTGAAGCAGCGTCGCTAGGCGTTGTGGAGTCATTGTTGAAATACCACCCTTTGCTTATCTAGAGTCTAACTCAGGAATGAGGACAGTGCTTGGTGGGTAGTTTGACTGGGGTGGTCGCCTCCAAAAGAGTAACGGAGGCTTCTAAAGGTACCCTCAGCACGCTTGGTAACCGTGCGTAGAGTGCAATGGCATAAGGGTGCTTGACTGAGAGACCTACAAGTCGATCAGGTTGGAAACAAGAGCATAGTGATCCGGTGGTTCCGCATGGAAGGGCCATCGCTCAAAGGATAAAAGGTACGCCGGGGATAACAGGCTGATCTCCCCCAAGAGCTCACATCGACGGGGGGGTTTGGCACCTCGATGTCGGCTCGTCACATCCTGGGGCTGGAGAAGGTCCCAAGGGTTGGGCTGTTCGCCCATTAAAGTGGCACGCGAGCTGGGTTCAGAACGTCGTGAGACAGTTCGGTCTCTATCTACAGTGGGCGTTAGAAATTTGAGTGGATCTGACTCTAGTACGAGAGGACCGAGTTGGACAAACCTCTGGTGTATCTGTTGTTCCGCCAGGAGCATTGCAGAGTAGCTACGTTTGGAAGGGATAAGCGCTGAAAGCATATAAGCGCGAAACCCACCACAAGATGAGATTTCTTTAAAGGGTCGTGGGAGATGACCACGTTGATAGGCTATAGGTGTAAAGGCAGTAATGTCATAGCCGAGTAGTACTAATAACCCATAGGCTTATTGTACGCCTGTTTTTTTATAAGAGTAGAAATTATATTCATGTCATTTTTTTCAATATGTTAAAATATTTGCGCAAGTAGCGCGGTTGATAGTTGATAGTTATTAGTTGGAAAAAGATACAACAACTAAAAACTACAAATTAACAACCAACAGTTTAAGGTGGTTATAGCAATGGGGCTCACCTCTTACCATTCCGAACAGAGAAGTTAAGCCCATTAGCGCCGATGGTACTACGTTTGTGGGAGAGTAGGTCATCGCCTTTTTTTGAAACCCTTCATATTATTATGAAGGGTTTTTTTTTGTTTTTACCTCAAATTAGTATACTAAAAAGAGCCTATTTTATTATCTTGATGCTTCATCTGTAAATGATTTCTGAAAATGACGGATCAAGTCCAAAATCTGGGTTTTTACCATTTTAAGAATATAATTTAATCAAGCGATATAAGAAGTATTCCGTATTCCTGACTCCCCTAAATTGAGATCTAAAAGCCTTTACTTTGGCATTAAAGGATTCAGCTGAAGCATTAGTACTTCTGTTTATAAAATAGTTGAGTACAGAGCGGTAATTTAAAGTAATACTATTGGCTACCGTTTGGAAGCTCTTAAATCCTGACTCCTCTACATCTTTGTACCAGTGGGCTAGTTTGGTGTAAGCTACTTTAATATCTATGGCTTGGTTAAAAATATTCCTCAAGCCTTGAACAAGTCCATAAGCTTTCTTTAATTCTGGGTATTCATTAAACAATATCTGTCCCCTCTCTTTCTGATTTGGAGTCCATTTATCTGGGGATTTATACAGTAGATATCTACTCCTGGCCAGGAGTTGTTTTGAGCTATCACCATTAGAAAAAGTTACAGGTTTAAATTCTTTGTCGGCAGCTCTAGATAGCTTTATCTGTTCATTTTCTTGATCCAAAGCTTCCCATCGGTATTTGATACGAAGATCTTGGAGCGCCTCTATTGCCAGCTTCTGTACATGGAACCTGTCTGTTACTTGGATGGCTTTCGGGAAACATTTAGTGGAGATTGTTTTCATAGAGTTAGCCATGTCTAAGGTAATCTCTTTCACTTTAGCACGCTTTTTTGCTGGGATCTTCAAGAGTTGTTCGATAATAGGCTCCACTTTAGTTCCGTGGAATATCCCAACTAAAGCCCCTTTCTTTCCTTTGGCCTTCTTATTGGTAATGATGGTATAGAGCTCTCCCTTGGACAGCGCTGTCTCATCAATGGATAAATAAGAACCTAAGTTTTCAGGGAAAACAAGCCACTGTTTAGCATGACTCTTATGCTCCCATTGCTTAAAATCACTTAAGTGATCCTTATAATGTCTTTGAAGCCTTTTTCCGGACATACCATACTGGCGCCCAAGTTGTTGGCTGCTCAGAGCAGTATTATCAGTCGATTTCTTTTAAAAAAGCAGCAAACTCTTTTGATATTCGAGTTCCCTGTGCAATAAATTCATCCCATTCACGACTTACTTTAATCCTCTTTTTATCAAGTAGAACGTCCCAACGCCTTCGTTTAAGATTTAATGATAGTAGATTGTCTCGAACGGGATAATCCTCGATTATTCGAGGCTCCATGAAGCCACTGGCTTTATACTTGCAATCCTTGTACTTAGATGGTATTTGTTTTTTCTCCTCCAAATATATCGTTAGACGGTTCTCATATAAAACATGCTTTATAGGCTTCTTATCGAATCCAACAATATCAAAATACTCTAATATTCCTTCTGGTAATATTAAACTTAACAAGGATAACTCAGTGTCTTTATTCATCAATATAATTTAAAGTACAAAGAAAATTATTTTTCTCTTTAGACCCAACTTTTGAGATTGATCCAAAATGACTTTAATTCAAATTCGTTTGAAATATAGTAAGCCCTATTCCCAATCCCAAAGATAAATCACATGTCGAAAAGCATTTTTTATTGACCATAACGCACTTTTTGTTGATAATCTTTGAATACCACAACTAGAATCGGCATTTTTGTTTTTTGCTAATTAGTTCAATCTAAATGTATCTTAGCAGTATGAATAAAACAATCTTAAATAAACAGCCTTCTAGTTTTTTTGAGACAATTTTTATCTTTTTATTTTGGTTACTGCTATTTATTTTACCCTTATTTTACCAATGGATTAACAGCAATTTTATACGTTGGAATGTAATTTTTAACATTTGGATTGATTACCTTCCATTATTGATTATATTTTGTGTTAACAGATTTGTATTAACGCCATTTTTATTATTTAAAAATAAAAAGTTTCTCTATCTATTATCTGTAACTATTGTCATTGGACTCACTGTAATGGGGTCAATTTTTATTCGTAAAGAATTTCGTTCTCAAAATACAAACCCGCAACAAAAACAAACAAGACTTCAATTTCCTAATTCTAAAAAAGCCATTAAACCACTAAGAAACTTAGAAAGACAAACAGGTGCTAAAACCTATCCGCCCTATGTAAATTTAATATTATTATCCATTTTATTGGTTGGTTTTGATACAGGAATGAGAACCTCTGTAAAATGGGCGGAAACTCAAAAACAAAAAGCAGAAGTAGAAAAAGAAAACGTTAAAAATGAACTTGCCTTTTTACGCAATCAGGTGAGTCCTCATTTTTTAATGAATACGCTTAATAATATTCATGCCTTAGTTGATTTTGACTCTAAAGAAGCTAAATGTTCTATTGGAAAACTATCGGTTTTAATGCGCCATTTATTATATGAATCTAGCAGCAAACCTATAGCCTTAAGCAAAGAAATTAAGTTTGTTGAGAGTTATGTAGAGCTTATGAAGTTGCGCTTTCATGAAGACGTGGAGATTAAATTAAACTTGCCTAAAGCCCCTCCTGATATTTTTATTCCAACGCTTTTGTTTACGAATATTTTGGAGAATGCCTTTAAATACGGCATAAGTTATGAGCAGAAATCGTTTGTACATATCGACCTATACATTCATGAAAATGAACTTGAATTTACCATTAAAAACAGTGTGCACGAAAAATTAAGAACTGTTGAAAAAACAGGGATAGGTATTGAAAACACCGAAAAACGTTTAAGCTTGCTATATCATGATAACTACGTATTTACACATACAGAACATGAAAATGTATATATTGCGACTATAAAAATACCTATATGATTACTTGCATAGCTGTAGACGACGAACCTTTGGCACTCCGACAAATTGTGTCTTACATAGAGCAAACGCCTTTTCTGCAACTCAAAGGACAATTTACCAATGCATTAGAAGTTACTGGTTTTTTAAAAGAAAATCCTGTCGATTTACTTTTTCTTGATATTCATATGTCCGATTTAAACGGAATGGAATTGGCTAAAACCTTAGAGCATCCTCCAAGAATAATTTTTACTACGGCTTATAGTGAATATGCTGTTGAAGGCTATAAAGTAAATGCCGTTGATTATTTGTTGAAACCTATTGAATATGTCGATTTTTTAACGGCTGCCAATAAAGCGGCAGAAGCCATAAATAAAGAGCAGCAATTGATGCCCGAACTTAAAAAAAGAGATGATTTTTTATTTATAAAATCGGGATAACAACATATTCGAATCCATTTTAATGACATAAAATATCTTGAAGCACAAAAAGAATATGTCGCTATACATGTAATGCAAGGTGAGCCTGTAAAAACCTTAGCACGTCTTAAAAATATTGAAGACATCTTACCAAAAGAGCATTTTATGCGTATTCATCGCTCTTTTATTGTAAATCTTAACCATATTGTTACCGTAGAGCGCAATAGGATCATTTACGGCCCAAAAGATTCTATTGTAGTGAGCGATACCTATCAGGACGCTTTCAAGGCTTTTTTGAGCTCCCATTTCTTCAACTAAAATTTCATTGATAGAAAGTTGCTTTCTATTGATTGTGTTCTTTTTTTAATGTTTAAATATAGACCTTTGGTATAGGTTAAATTTAAAGATTATGAAAAAGCATATAAAAAGCGGAGTTGCAGCACTAAGTATCTGCCTGTCTATGGGCTATTCTGCCGTTGCACAAATAAGCTATCCTATTGTTGATACTGGCGTTACAGCGTTTTATAGTAATAATAGTGAAATTTCAGAGCCTCATGAAGGCGATGCTTTTTACGGACAAGATGCCAACTACAATGGTAATCAGCCTTCATATACCGATAATGGTGATGGTACCGTAACAGATAACGTTACCGGCTTAATGTGGGAACAAGATATGGGGAGCAAAATGACTTTGGAAGAAGCCGTAAAAAAAGCAAATAATTCTACATTAGGAGGCTATAACGACTGGAGGGTACCCACCATCAAAGAGTTGTATTCTCTAATTCAGTTTACAGGTCAAGTTAAAGGAGCAAAATCTAACAAGCTATTTATTGATACCGATTATTTTAATCAACCTATAGGCAACACTAAAATAGGAGAACGTGAAATTGACGCACAAACATGGGCGTCAACAGTGTATGTTGGAAAAACCATGAGAAATGATGCAACCATATTCGGAGTTAATTTTATTGACGGCCGTATCAAAGGCTATCCTAAAATCAATAAAAGAAAACGAAAACCAAATACCATGTATTTCCGATTAGTACGAGGAAACCCAGCGTATGGAAAAAACAATTTTATCGACAATGGCGATGGTACGGTAAGCGACTATGCTACAGGGCTCATGTGGCAAAAGGCCGATGATGGTGTGGCACGTGATTGGGAAGCTGCTTTGGCGTATTCAGAACATTTGGAACTTGCCGGATATTCCGATTGGCGTTTGCCTAATGCCAAGGAACTCCAAAGTATAGTCGATTATTCCAGATCGCCACAAACTACCCATTCACCGGCTATAGATCCTGTTTTTTCTACGACTGAAATTAAAGATCCGGAAGGGAATGGCGGACAATATCCGTTCTTCTGGACCAGTACAACACATTTAGATGGTGTAAACCCAGCTTCTGGAGCAGTTTATATTGCTTTTGGCGAAGGACAAGGGAAAATGAGAAACCAGTTGATGGATGTGCATGGGGCAGGATGTCAAAGAAGTGACCCCAAGAGTGGAAATAAAAATCAATACCCTAAATATTTTGGTCCACAAGGTGATGTTCGTTATGTGTACAATTATGTACGAAGTGTACGGACCATAAAAATGTAAATTGCAATATCTAGCCTTCTATGATTGGTTCATTAGTTATCCGATACCTTTTTAATGGATTGCGTACTAGGTTCTGCTAAGAGCTTTTTTTATTGGATGTGGGTATATTAACGATTTTTCAAAGTGGTTCAATACATAGGCAATGAAGCATTTGTTTGTCTTTACATTATAATTTAAGATAAATATATTACCCGGATTGTAATTGCAATCGTATAGCAGTTCGCAAAAATAATACCTCAGTTTTTTATGGTAAGCAGCTTTTTTGAACTTATGGTTAAGCAGTTTTTTTATGCCTTTTCATCAATTGCAAATTCAATAAAAATCCCTGTAGGTTCGGCCATTCTATTTTATTTGGTTTATAGCTTATGATTGTAATGTTTGCGAGTAAATATAATAATTTTTGCCACAGGCCTAAGGGAAGGAGATGTGATGTATTCATCGCTTTTGATTTCATAATAGACGTATAATTAATTGCTTAATTTTTAGTTAACCTATTTCAGGAAAATTCAGATTTTTAGATAACACAAAAAACATTAAATTGCGTTATAAATAACATGACTTGGCCGATAATACTATAATAAAGCATACTATTCATGAGATTGCAGAAGCTTTAGGAGAGCCTCTACAATCTGGAGACTTTCATGTACATATTTCTCAAAATAAATTTGAAAACATTCCTTTTACTTATCCATTTCGTATAGATAATTATGGTTTGTTAATTGTGCGTCAAGGAAAACTCAATATTCTCTTAAACTTAATTTCATATACAATTCAGAAAAATGAAATTATAGCCTTAACACCTCAAACGGTATTTCATTTACAGGATTATTCAGAAGATTTAGAAATAGCAGCATTGAGCTTTACTGCAGATTTTATTTTTAAAAATTCGTATAAAATTGTTGAAATTGACGCGTTTAGTTTTTTGGTAAATTACCATATACCTAAATTGAAGTTATCATCAAAAGATGTGAAATTATTTGTTAACCTTTTTCAAATAATTAAAGAAAAAAATAATGATAAAACGCTCTTTTGGAATGAAATAATCACCAACTCTTTTGGTGTTGTTATGTATTATTATACTGCAAAATTTAAAGAATCTTACCCTAACCTTGAAATAAAAAAAACAAGATATGAAGAGTTAACATTTCGTTTTTTAAAGTTGTTAAATGAAAACTTTAAAGAGGAACGTTCTGTTCAATTTTATGCAGATATTTTATGTGTTACTCCAGGTCATTTATCAAAAATTCTAAAAGAAGTATCAGGCAAAACGGTTAGTCAATTAATCAATGAAATTGTAGTTATGGAAGCTAAAATAATGTTGGGTAATCATAAACTAACGATTGCTCAAATAGCTAATGAATTACAATTTAGTGATCAATCTGCTTTTGGTAAATTTTTTAAAAAACATACAGGTATCTCTCCTTTAAATTATAGAAAATCTAATATTGAAAAATAGTTTTTTCAAATGGATAATGAAAACTTAAAAATTATTGTATTTAAACCAAAAAATGATGTTTGATAATGGTTTTTAAGTTAAAAATGATTGTTTAGAACCAATTTAAGCTTTGTTTAAACCTGTTTTTTGCACAGATTTATAAATAGTTTTGTAAAGAATTTATTTAAAATCTTTTCAAGCGATGTTAAAAAAACAGATACTTTCCTTATTAGTACTATTACTTATTGTAAGTTGTAATAAATCTAACCAACAGAGTAATAATAACAGCTCTACAAAGCAAATAAAGGTAAGCGTTGTTGAAATAGATAATAAAACAATTGGAGAGACTTTAACCTACAACGGAGCAATAGAACCAAAGGTTTCAACACCTATTAGTTTTCTACTTCCTGGAACTGTTAACTCCATTTATGTTGAAGAGGGAGATTGGGTAAAGAAAGGGCAAATACTTGCCAAAATAGATGATATATCTCAACAAAATGCGTACAAAGGAACTCTTGCAGCCTTAAATCAAGCAAAGGATGCTTTTGATAGATTAAAATCTGTTTACGATAAAGGAAGTTTGCCTGAAATACAAATGCAGGAAGTAACCTCACAATTAGAGCAAGCTAAATCTGCCAACAGCATTGCGTATCAAAATTTACTTAACTGCACTTTAAAGGCGCCAAGTTCGGGCTTTATTGGCTCTAGAAATGTAGAGGTTGGCTCAAGTTCAATACCCGGAAGTCCCGTTTTTAATTTAGTTTCACTAAATGAGGTGTATGTTAAAATTGCGGTTCCTGAAAACGAAATCAATCAACTAAAAAAAGAACAAAAAGTAGCGGTTGTTATACCAGCCATAGGCAATAAAGAATTTTTTGGATACATAGAGAAAATAGGTGTAATAGCCAATATGTTAACAAAAACATACGAAGTAAAAATTCTTCTAAAAAACCCTGATTTGATTATCAAATCTGGTATGGCATGTGATGTTACTATAAAAACAAATCCTCATAACGGTAAAATAACAATTCCCTATCGTTCAGTCTTAAAAGAAGAAAACGGCAGACCCTATGTTTTCAAAGTATTAAAAGATAAAACAGTTTCTAAAATCTATGTAGAATTAGGTGCTTTTATTAACAATAACATAGAAATATTATCAGGTTTAGAAAAAGGAGATGTGATAATTACAGATGGTCAACACAAGCTTTCTGAAAATGATATAGTGATATTTTAACTCATTATTATAATAGTAATTACTTATGAAAAAAATGAATTTTATAGAAGCTACTATGAAGCACCATCAAATTGTATTGGTCATAGTTGCTGTTATGATGCTTTTAGGAATTTATGGGTTAAAAAACATGCCACGTAGGGAGTTTCCAGAGTTTACTGTACGCCAAGGAGTAATTGTTGGTGTTTTTCCTGGGTCAACATCGCTTCAGGTTGAAGAGCAGCTTACCACCGTTGTAGAAGATTATATTTTTGGTTATGAGGAGGTTAACAAACTAAAAACATATTCTCATTCCAAAGAAGGGCAAATGATTATCTATGTAGAATTGAATGATAATGTTAAAAATGCCGATAAATTTTGGTCTAAATTAAGACATGGTTTAAGTGAACTTAAAATGCAGTTACCATCTGGAGTATTGGCTTTAATAGGTAATAACGATTTTGGCGATACTTCTGCATTATTAATAACAATGTCATCAAAAAAACATTCTTACAGAGAACTAGAAGACATAATGAAAGATTTAGAGGCCGAAATTAGAAAGGTAGAAACCGTATCTAAAATAAAGCGTTTTGGTACTCAAAAAGAAGAAATACATATTTATATTAAACCAGAAAAACTCACTAGGTTTAATTTAAAACCCTCTAATATACTGGCATCTTTTAAACTACAAGAGTCTTTAAATTACTCTGGTCAGTTAGATAATGGAGACCTAGTTTTACCTATTCATTTGCCACCAAGGTTTGAGTCTGAAAAAGATTTAGAAGAGCAAATAATTTTTAATGATCAAGATAATAATGCTATACGTTTAAAAGATGTTGCTTACATAGAAAGGCGTTATAAAAAACCTACAAATTACATTCGTAATAATGGTAATAATGCTTTGCTACTTTCATTAGAAATGCAAAAAGGCAATAATATTGTACAATTTGGTGATGAGGTTCAAAACACTTTAGATAATTTCTCTAAGAGCATAGGAGATGATATAAAATTAAATATAATATCCAGCTTACCTCATGTTGTAGATAAATCTATTTCTCATTTTTTAAAGGAATTTGTAATAGCTATTGTTGCGGTAATTATAGTAACCATGTTATTATTACCTTTTAGGGTAGCTGCTGTTGCAGGGGTTTCTATACCAGTTTCTATATTAATAACATTAGGAATTATGCAGTTGGTGGGTATTCAGTTGCATATTGTTTCGCTAGCAGCATTAATAGTGGTTTTAGGAATGGTGGTAGATAACGCAATTGTTGTTATAGATAGTCATGTAGAACTACTTGATCATGGAGAAACACCTTGGAACGCTGCTTGGAAAGCTGCCACAGAACTGTTTGTTCCTGTACTAACAGCTTCGGCAGCAATATCAGCATCTTTTTTTCCTTTAATGTTTTTCTTAACAGGAATAGCCAGCGATTTTGTAGGGACTTTTCCAGTAACTATTGGTATAGCATTATTAATTTCTATGCTAGTAGCGGTTCTATTAGTGCCATTTATGTGTTTCGCTTATATAAAAACAGGGCTTCATAAAGAAGAAAAAAATGATGACAAAAAAAGTGTTTTAGATAGAGTTCAAAACACATTTAATAAGGCATTAAATTTTTGCTTTAAAAACCCTAAACTTACAGTTGTAGGGGGCGTTTTATCAATAATTTTGGGCATTATATTTTTAATGAATGTTGATAGGAAGTTATTTCCTGCAATGGAGAGAAACCAATTTGCTATAGAAGTATACCTACCAGAAGGATCATCAGTTAGTAAAACAGAAAAAGTAATTGATAGTTTAGAAAGTATTTTAAATCAAGATAGTAGAATAACAAATATTGCTAGTTTTATAGGTAATGGTTCCCCAAGATTTAATGCGTTATATGCACCACATTTACCGGCAGAAAACTATGGGCAGTTGTTATTAAATACAGAGTCTGATGAAGCTACCATTAAAGTACTTGATGAGTATACCAAAAAATACAAAGATGCTTTTCCAAGCGCTCATATAAAATGGAAACAATTAGCAATGGAGTCATTTAGTTCTCCCATTGAAATTAGAATAGCTTCTAATAATATTTCAGACTTAAAGAAAGTAGGAAAACAGGTTGCTGAAATACTTAACCAGAATGAAGACCTTACATGGGTAAGACATGATTGGGATGAAAAAAGACCTGGTATTTCTGTTCAATTAAACAAAAATAAAGCTAATCAATTAGGTTATGCAAAATCTTTGGTAGCGTCATCGTTGTTAATTTCTTTAGATGGTTTACCTGTTACAACAGTTTGGGAAGAAGATTATCCAATTAATGTACTTCTATCAAAAGAAGATTATTTAAAAAATAGTATTAATGATTTAAACGATCAATATGTAACTTCTCCGTTAACCTTTGAGTCATTGCCATTAAGAGCCATAGGCAAATTAGAACCAGAATGGACAGAAGGTACAGTGGCTAGAAGAAATGGAGTACGTACACTTACTGTTAAGGCAGATGTAGCAAGGGGTAAATTGGGGGTTACTGCATTTAATGCTGTAAAACCTAAAATAGAAGCTTTACAATTACCTGAAGGTGTTAATATAACTTATGGTGGAGAGCATGAGGCAAATATTGAAAACTATGTTCCTATGGCAAAATCTTTGGGAGTGAGTGTTGTTTTAATATTTTTTATTCTCATGTTTCAATTTAAAACCATTAGAAAATCACTACTAATTATGTCTACAATGTTGCTGAGTATTTTTGGCGCAGGCTTAGGACTACTACTTTTAGGTTACCCTTTTGGTTTTACTTCATTTATGGGCATTATTGGTTTAATGGGTATAGTAGTACGTAATGGTATTATTTTAATTGATTATGCAAGCCAATTGGTAACTACTAATGGAATGTCTTACAAAGAAGCTGCATTAGCAGCAGGAAAAAGAAGAATGCGCCCAATATTTTTAACCTCATTAGCGGCTGCGGTAGGAGTAATACCAATGATTATAAGTGGCTCACCGCTTTGGGGGCCATTAGGTACAGTAATTTGTTTTGGGTTGTTAACAGGTATGGTACTTACCTTATTAGTGTTGCCAATATTATTCTGGAAATCTATTGGGAAAGCAGCCAAAAAAGCAGCTATAAAAGCTAAATTAAATTAATTATGTTAAAAGTAATGGCAAAGAGAAATATTAGTTTATTAGTATTTTTAATAATAGGTATTCAATTATTTGGTCAAGATTATACCTTAGAAAAATGTAAAACATTAGCATTAAAAAATAATTTAAGTATAAAAGAATCAAAATTAAAAATTGATGCAGCTAAAGAGCTAAAGAAAAATGCTTTTACCAATTATTTCCCTAAGGTCAGTGCATCAGCTAGTCTTTTTAAATCATCAAAAAGTTTATTAGAAATTGAAACACCTGAAATGAATTTACCAGTTTATGATGGCAATCCTGAAAATTTGGTAAATCCAACACAGTTTGCATACATTCCGTCATTTTCAATAGAAACTTTAGATTATACAAATTCTGCAGCATTAACAGCAATACAACCCCTTTATGCAGGAGGCAGAATTAAAATAGGAAACAAACTGGCAACTTTAAATAAAGATGTTCAAGAGTTACAGCATGATCTTAATGTAAGTGAAATAATGGTTAAAACAGAAGCGTATTATTGGAATTTGGTAGCTTTAAATGAAAAAAAGAAAACCATAGAAAACTATCAAACACTTTTACAAAATCTTCATAAAGAGGTGAACGATTTTTATGAGGCAGGTTTAACCCAAAAAAGTAACGTGCTAAAAGTAAAGCTTGAGTTAAATAAAATTGAAGGTAATAAACTAAAATTAACTAACGGAATTGATGTTTTAAAAATGGTTTTTGCACAACATCTAGGTCTTGAAGATTACCAAAACCTATCAGTGTTAGATAGTATAATAGATATAAAAAAGCCAAGTGTTTATTATCAAGAACCTCAAATAGCTATTAAAAATAGAAAAGAAACTGCACTACTAAATAAAGCTGTTGAAGCTGAAGTGTTACAAAAAAAGCTATCTAGCGGAGAGCATCTTCCAGAATTAGGTGTTGGTGTTGGTGGATTGTATCTTGATGTAGCATATAATAGCGATTTCTATGGCGTTGTTTTTGCGTCACTATCTATTCCAATATCAGACTGGTGGGGTGGTTCTCATAAACGTAAAGAGCACAATTTTAAAATAGAAATGGCCAAAAATAATCTTGAAGAAAAATCTCAGTTAATGCAAATTCAAATATCTAAAGAATATAAAACATTAACAGAGTCTTATAAGCAGATTGAAATAGCCCAAACATCATTAAATCAATCTAATGAATATTTGCAGGAATTAGAAGACACTTATGATGCAGGCTTAACCAATTTATCAGATTTATTAGAGGCTAAAGCTATAAACCAAGAAGCTA
This sequence comes from Seonamhaeicola sp. S2-3, assembly GCF_001971785.1. NCBI lineage: Bacteria > Pseudomonadati > Bacteroidota > Flavobacteriia > Flavobacteriales > Flavobacteriaceae > Seonamhaeicola > Seonamhaeicola sp. S2-3. The sequence goes on from NZ_CP019389.1 coordinate 2,132,104, forward strand.
AAGATGCTTTAATTGATGCTAAATCAAAGTATAAGATTAATATAGCAAAATACCTTTTGGCACTTGGAAATTATAGTGTTCTACAAGATTAGTGAAATATTAATTGGCAAAGTTTACTATTTGTAATAGAGCTTTAAAAGGTGTTAAAGAGTATTGTAATTAAGTAAATAAATTGTTTTCGATTAAGATGTTAAGATGAAGCAAATACAAAATACTATTTAAAATGTAAAAAAAGGTGAGATGACCAATTCTAAAAAGCAATTAATATTGAATAGGTCTTTGCTATTATTCTTAAATTATGGCATAAAAGTGGTTTCTATGGATGATATTGCAAATAAATGTGGCATCTCTAAAAGAACTCTTTACAAACTGTTTGATAGTAAATCTGATTTGCTAAAATGCATTGTAGAAAACAAGACAGAAGAATTTTTATTGAAATTGTCTGTAATACATGATAAATCAAAAGATGCTGTAGAAGAATTGTTAGAATATATAAAGCTAATTAGTACTGTTTTTAAATCAATATCCCCCATAACAATAAGAGATTTAAAAAAATACCATATAGATATTTATTTACAGGTTTTACGTTTAAATCCTAATAAATTGCGTCCACTTATAAATAAGAATATGGAGCGGGGAATTAAAGAAGGGCTTTATAACAAGAATTTATTTATTGAGGCGTATGTAAAATCATTTATTAAAATTATAGCAGCTTATTTTAATAGTAGTTCAGAGCAAAAAAAGCTAGAGGAGCATTATCAAATGTTAGACTTTTTTTTCAAACTCTTTTTCAAAGGATTGTTTACAGCTAAAGGATACGAAAAGTTTGAGAAGTATTATGTTTGAGACGTTCTAAAATAGGTTGACAGTTTGATAAAAAAAAGTCAGAAACTTTGTTTCTGACTTTTTTGTGTTTCTGTTTTATAGAATTTAGTTCATGCTGTTTTTTATAGCATATTCTACACCTCGTAGTTCTGCAAGACCACGTAACCTCCCAATACCAGAATATCCTGGGTTTGTTTTCTTTTTTAAATCATCTAGCATTTGATGGCCATGGTCTGGTCTCATAGGTATGATAGCATCTTTTAAGCCTTCAGATGTTCTTTTTCTTTCTTCTAAAAGAGCTTCTTTAATAACGCTATACATATCTACATCTCCTTCTAAATGGTTAGCTTCGTAAAAATTCCCTTTTTCATCACGCTTAGTACTTCTTAAATGTATAAAATGTACTCTATTTGCAAAACGTTTAAAAATTTGTACTAAGTCATTATCGGCTCTAACACCTAAAGAACCGGTGCAATATGTAATACCATTTGCTCTATCTGGTACTTCGTTAAATATGTGAGCATAATCACTTTCTGTACTCACCACACGTGGTAATCCTAAAATAGGGTATGGAGGGTCATCTGGGTGAATACACATTAATACATCATTTTGTGAAGCAACAGGAATTATTTCTTTTAAAAAGGCAACCAAATGTTCACGTAACTTATCGGCATCAATGTTTTTATAAGTATCTAAAATAGTTTGAAACTGTTCTAATGTATAGCCTTCTTCAGCACCAGGTAAGCCGGCAATAATATTGTTAACTAAAGTGGTTTTTTCATCTTCAGATAAACTATTAACATAAGCTTTAGCTTCGGCTTGTTGTTCTTTTGTGTAACTAGATTCTGCTCCCGGACGTTTTAATAAGTAAAGTTCAAAAGCAGCAAAGGCAGTGGTGTCAAAACGTAATGCTTTAGAGCCGTCTTCAACCTCAAAACCTAAATCGGTTCTAGTCCAATCTAAAACAGGCATAAAGTTATAGCAAACAATGTTTATTCCACATTTAGCAAGATTTTCTATACTTTTTTTATAGTTATCTATATATGTTTGAAAATTACCAGAGCGTGTTTTTATATTTTCATGTACCGGAATACTTTCAACAACACTCCACGTTAATCCTACATTTTCAATAGTTTGTTTTCGTTTTTCAATTTCATCAATTGTCCAAATTTCACCATTAGGGATGTGGTGAAGAGCAGATACAATTCCTGTAGCACCTGCTTGTTTTATATCTGATAATGATACGGGGTCATTTGGTCCGTACCAACGCCATGTTTGTTCCATTTTTTAAATAATTTAGTTATTAAACACCACTGTAAGCACTAAAGCCACCATCAATAGGAATAACCACACCAGTTACAAATGATGAAGCATCATCACATAAATAAAGTGTAGTACTTATTAAATCTTCTGGTTCGCCATAACGTCCCATTGGGGTCTGGTCTATAATTTGTTGACCTCTTTGAGTTAAAGAGCCATCTGGGTTAGTTAGTAGCGTTCTGTTTTGCTCAGTTAAGAAAAACCCTGGAGCTAAAGCATTTACGCGAATACCTACTTTTGAAAAGTGAACCGCTAACCACTGTGTAAAGTTTGATACAGCAGCTTTAGCACCACTATATGCTGGTATTTTAGTAAGTGGCGTGTAGGCATTCATTGATGATACGTTAAGAATACTACACCCTTTTTTGCCTACCATATCTTTAGCAAAAATTTGGGTAGGTAATAAGGTACCAATAAAGTTGAGGTTAAAAACAAACTCAATACCCTTAGGGTCTAAATCGAAAAATGTTTTAAAACCTTCAGCAGTATTTGTTAAATCTTCTTCATGTAAGTGTGGATTTGATGTTGTACCTAGCGGATGGTTTCCACCAGCACCATTAACCAAAATATCGCAACTACCTAATTGGTTATTAACTTCAGTTTTGGCATTTTCAAGTGATTCTTTTTCTAATACATTAGCTTTTACACCAATGGCTTCACCACCATTTTTATTTATTTCATCAGCAACTTTTTTAGCTGCTTCAAGGTTAAGGTCTAGCAAAGCTATTTTGTGGCCTTGTTTTGCTAAAGCACTAGCCAATGTGCTACATAAAACACCACCTGCTCCAGTTACTACTACTACTTTACTCATTTATTTATAAATTTAGTTGTTATTCTTTGTTTTAAGATGCGGATGAGCAAATATAAATATAATTTTCGTGTGCGCACACGAAAATTAGGGTTTTCTTTGTCTTAATTCTATCCTTTGTGTGAATAATTTTAAATAAAATAGTTGTGAAATTCATATTAAATAATAAAGAAATCACTAAGTATACTAAGTTTAACAATTGATAAGTAACAAACTGGAGTTACTACATTTAATCGAATAAAAATTCTAAAACTATTAAGGAAGCTAAATTAGCAGTCTTTGAATATATAGAAATATGGTATAATTGAAAATAATTACACTTTTCTTTTTGAGATATAGAACTCTTAAGTTAAGGAAATGAAATTTATCCGATTTTCCCTGTAAGTTCATTGCAATTGCAATGCTTTTTTTTTGTAAACTATAGTCTTATTAAATTAGTTGTTTCAAATTCCGTATGTTTATAATCAGATTAAAACTTTTAATAGAAATATGAAGAAACTAGCATTACATTGGCAAATATTAATAGGAATGGTTTTAGGTGTCATTTTTGGATTCATTATGGCATCAGTAAAAGGGCAAGGGTTCGTGATGGATTGGATTGAACCTATTGGTAAAATATTTGTTAAGCTATTAAAACTCATAGCAGTACCCCTAATTTTAGCATCATTGATAAAAGGAATATCTGATTTAAAAGATATTTCTAAGTTTAAAAACATGGGGCTTCGTACAATAACTTTATATGTTATCACTACTGTTATTGCCATTACTATTGGATTAGGACTAGTTAATACTTTAAAGCCAGGGAATGGTATTACTCAAGAAACAGTAACAATGCTTAAAGAAAAGTATTCTACAAGCGATAAAGCCAAAACCATTTTAAGTAATGCACAACAGCAAAAAGAAGCAGGTCCGCTACAATTTTTGGTAGATATGGTTCCAGATAACGCCGTATTTGCTATGAGTAATAACAAATTCATGTTGCAAGTAATAGTTTTTGCTATTTTATTAGGAATATGTTTACTTCTAGTTCCAGAAGAACAAGCTAAACCTCTAAAAAGCTTTTTCGATTCTTTAAACGAAGTTGTTTTAAAAATGGTTGATTTAATAATGCTTTCAGCACCATATGCAGTATTTGCTTTATTGGCAACGGTTGTGGTTTCTGCAGATGATCCGGATATCCTTTTTGCTCTATTAAAGTACGCGGGGGTTGTTGTTTTAGGATTGGTTTTAATGATTTGTTTCTACTTATTATTAGTGTCAATTTATGCTAAAAAATCACCATTATGGTTTATAAGTAAAATAAGTCCAGCACAATTATTAGCATTTTCAACTAGTAGTAGTGCCGCCGCTTTACCTGTAACTATGGAACGCGTAGAAGAACATGTGGGGGTAGATAAAGAAGTAGCAAGTTTTGTATTGCCTGTAGGAGCAACTATTAATATGGATGGTACAAGTTTGTATCAAGGGGTAGCAGCCGTTTTTATTATGCAGGTTTTATGGCCAGAAGGATTAGTTTTTAGTAACCAATTAATGATTATATTAACCGCTTTGTTAGCTTCTATTGGTAGTGCTGCTGTTCCTGGAGCAGGTATGGTTATGTTGGTAATTGTATTAGAAGCTATAGGGTTTCCTTCCGATTTATTGCCTATAGCACTTGCTTTGATTTTTGCAGTTGATAGACCTTTAGATATGTGTCGTACTACAGTGAATGTTACAGGAGATGCTACCGTTTCTACAGTCATTGCCAAATCATTAGGTAAATTAGGAGAACCACATGTAAAAAATTGGGATGATAACTATCTTGTTAAAAAGCAATAACCATGAAAAAAATAATATTGGTTTTTATTATTGGTTTTATAATTATTTCATGTAATTCTGAAGTAAAAACAAATGATAAAACGCCTAAAAGAGACCCAAATTCATTTGCTATTGTAATTCATGGTGGGGCAGGAAATGGTATTGTTCCTGAAAATTTGAATGAGGAAAAACAAAAAGTATATAAAGATAAGCTTCAAGAGGCTCTTAATGCAGGATATTTTGTTCTTGAAAAAGGCGGGAAATCTATAGATGCTATACAAGAAGCCATTAAAGTTTTAGAAGATTCACCTCTATTTAATGCTGGTAAAGGTGCCGTGTTTAATAGTGAAGGTAATCAAGAAATGGATGCTTCTATAATGGACGGAAAAACATTAAATAGTGGTGCCGTAGCAGGTATAAATCATGTTAAAAATCCTATTTTGGCAGCAAGAATGGTTATGGATAGTACTAAGCATGTAATGCTTTCTGGTAAAGGTGCCGAAAGAATTATGGAAAAATTGGGGTTAGAAATGGTAGATAGTAGCTATTTTTTTACTTCAAACAGGTATAATCAATTAAAACGATTACAAGGCAATCAAACAAGAGTAGTTAATACTTCAAATGAAAATATTTTAAATGATAACAAATACGGAACCGTAGGTGCTGTTGCAATAGATAAACAAGGTAATATAGCAGCAGGAACTTCTACAGGAGGAATTGCAAATAAAAAGTATGGAAGAATTGGAGACTCTCCAATAATAGGAGCTGGTACCTATGCTAATAATATTACTTGTGGAATTTCATGCACTGGAACTGGTGAATATTTTATTAGAACCGTAGCAGCGCATGAGGTTTCAAATTTAATACAATACAAAAACACACATCCTATGGAGGCACTACATGAGGTTATTTTTAATCAGATAGCTCCATTAGGAGGTGAAGGCGGTATGATTTTGTTAGATAAATACGGTAACGTTTTTTGGGATTTTAATACCAAAGGCATGTTTAGAGGTTATAAAAAATCTACCGGAGATAATGTTATTGAAATATTTAATTTAAACTAGCTAATCTACTCTTATATAGTTTTCAGCATAAATGTAATTTCCTAAACTATCAACTTCAATTTGAGTGAATTTGTCTTTTGAAATTATAATATTAAAATTCCATTTATTACTAATTTTTAAACGTTTATTTAATGGTTTAGAGCCATAATCTAATTTTTCGGTTAAAATACCGTCTTTAAAGGTATAATCGCCAACTCCAAACCAATCTAAAGAATCCCAAGTTCGTAATTTACTCCACATAACCTTGGTTTTAGAAAACATTTTTCTTTGTTTAATTTCGTTAGAAGATTTAATGGTGTCTACTATTCCATTGCCTCTGTAGTTTATATAACTATCTATTTCCCATGCTCCTTCAAGCGTATATTCTTTAGTGGCTTGTTGAGGTTCTGTTTGCGTGTCATTTTGTTTGTTATTAGTGTTGCAGCTTGTTAAGGCAAATAACACAATAAACGTAAAGTATAGAAGCTTTTTCATGTCTATTGAGTTTAGGTGGTTATTCTTAAATTTACAAAAAAAACCAACACCAACTTCATTCTATAGATTTTAAATATGCAGTTATAAGAAAGTGTTAATAACTTCTATGTAAGTTTTACATCAAAAATTCTACATTTGTTATACTAAATAAATAAAATTATGGCAGAAGATATAGAAAGAGTTAAATGTTTAATTATTGGTTCAGGACCTGCGGGTTATACAGCAGCCATTTATGCAGCAAGAGCCAATATGAATCCTGTATTATATCAAGGATCTCAACCTGGTGGACAATTAACAACTACTAATGAAGTAGAAAATTTCCCAGGATATCCAGAAGGAATTACAGGACCAGAAATGATGATGCAGTTACAAGCGCAAGCTAAACGTTTTGAAACTGATATTCGTGATGGCTGGGTTACAAAAGTTGATTTCTCAGGTGATATTCATAAAATATGGGTAAATGATACAAAAGAAATACATGCAGATACTGTAATAATTTCTACAGGAGCATCTGCTAAATATTTAGGTTTAGAATCAGAACAAAAATATTTAAAGCTAGGAGGAGGCGTATCAGCCTGTGCCGTTTGTGATGGGTTTTTCTACAAAAACCAAGAAGTTGTAATTGTAGGAGCCGGAGATTCAGCTTGTGAAGAAGCTCATTACTTATCTAAGTTATGTAAAAAAGTAACTATGATTGTAAGGCGAGATGAGTTTAGAGCCTCTAAAATTATGGAAGCTAGAGTAAGAAATACAGAGAATATAGAAATACTTCATAACACAGAAACCGATGAGGTTTTAGGAGACGGACAAGTAGTAACAGGCGTTCGTGTTTTTAACAATAAAACAGGAGAAAAGCACGTAATACCAGCCACAGGTTTCTTTGTAGCTATTGGTCACAAACCTAATACAGACATTTTTAAGGATTATTTAGATTTAGATGAAACAGGTTATATTATAAATAAACCAGGATCTTCAAAAACCAATGTAGAAGGTGTTTTTGTATCAGGTGATGCGGCAGACCATGTTTACAGGCAAGCAGTAACAGCAGCAGGAACAGGTTGTATGGCAGCACTAGATGCAGAACGTTATTTAGCAGCAAAAGATGCTAATTTTGAAGTATCTACTTCGTCTTATAATTAAAAAGAATAATTATTTTTAAAAAAGCCAAAGTGTTTTGCTTTGGCTTTTTTTGTAAATATTAAAAAATGTGTTTTCTTTGAAAACTAATTTTTAAATCGGGATGTGGCGCAGTCCGGTTAGCGTACACGGCTGGGGGCCGTGTGGTCGCAGGTTCAAATCCTGTCATCCCGACGAATGAAAACCTTAACTAATTGATAATAATATAGTTGAGGTTTTGTTGTTTTTAAAATTGCGCCATAAATGCGCCTTTAATATAACTTAACTAAAAAAGGGGCAATAATTCCCCCTTTTTATCAGCTTAAATATTCAAGGCTTCTATAGCCGTTGAAGTTACGCTAAAATACAAATATTATTATCACTTTTTAAATTTTCGGTGACTCCACAAAAAAGCCTGTTTTGTTGTTTTGTTTTGCCATAAAATTGTACACTTTTAATAAAGGTGCAAAATGTAGGAAAATAATAATTGTCATTAAATAATATTTTTTATAATACCGAAGATTATCGGTAATAAAAAAAGGGCGTAAATTTCTTTACACCCAAATGAATAATTCTATTAAAAATGATATGAATTTATCTACATATCTATTTTATTAGTGGTTTTATAAGATTCCCAAAGCTCTTTTAGTTTTATAATAAATTCGCTTTGAAATGTTGATAGGTAAATAACCTCTTGCACATTGTCTGAGGGGAAACCTGAGTCTGGGTCAAATGAAGCCGCTAGAAATGCATTAAGTAGCTCGTTTTGATTGGCTAGGTGGTAACCCAATGAGGCAAAGTTGAAAAATTCATCTAGTAAATTGTAAAATTGTTTGTTTTGTTCAGTACTAACTTTCATTGTATTATAATTAGAATTAATAAATAATTTACATAAAACGTATATTAAAACATTTCAAATATACGTAATAATACAATTAATACAACATTCATTGTAAATTATTATTAATAATATTTACGTATAGCGTAAATTATGTATCTTTGTTATGCTAAATATTATTAATAATATGAACGTATTAAGAATAAAAGAGCTATTGAAGGAAAAAGGTGTGACTGGAAAGGATTTAGTTGGTAAAATTGGTATTACTGAAACCAGCCTTTCAAGAATTATCAAAGGAGAACAACAACCCAGATTTGAATTGTTAATGGATATTGCTAAAGAGTTAGACGTAGATATCCGAGATTTATTTAACACAACAAAAGATAATGGAAAAGATTCAAAAGAATTATTTATATTCAAAGAAGGTAAATATGTTTCCATTGGTGAATTAGATCTATCGAAATATTTTTAATCACTATTCGGATTTTAGAATTACATTTTCCTTTCAAACCTCAACAACGGCTACAAGTACAAAGAATTTTCAACAAGATATGTAGATGAGAATTTGTAATGAGTAAATCGGAGTAAGGTAGCAGTTTAAAAAACCTAAAAAGTTTCAACTCAATTTTCAACAAATACCCCATACCCTTATAATTTATCGTTTTTCCTTTTTCCTGGAGCTTCTAGTATAATCTATACCCTCCCATAGAGTAACACACATAGAATTTTTTTATTCACACTATAAATTATGAGCTGCTTTATTAGTACAATAAATCTCTGGAACCATTAGTAAAATACATAAGTGGCAAAGTTCAGAACTTATATTATTATGTTTTTATTATGTTTCTATTTTTATGTAGGGGGTGGTCTCTTTTGTGTAGTCAGCTTATAAAAAACGAAATAGGCGCTACTTCGATTATTCGTTTTATCTTTTAAAACTTATTTCATAGTTGTATTTCATCTGCTACAAGTAATAACATTTTAAAACTTTTATCAATGAATTAAATATAAATAAGGTTACTGAGTTTTAAAACCTAATAATTCATATAACCATGAATGCAATTTCAAAACAGTAAAAAATATTAAGCAAAACCAAAATACAGCAAATAAAGCCATACCTAAAAGAAACCATGCGCTCGCTTTTCCCTTTTCGTGGTTCAGTTGGTTGTTCGGATTGGACTCCCGAACGTTCTTGAACGCTTGAAGTCTCGCTCTCTCGTTCTCTGACATTTTCAGGGGTGTTTGATTTCGCTTCTCTTGGACGTTTTTAAAAGCCAGAAGCCTTAGTCGTTCCAACCGTGTCATTTTTGAATTTAAATTGTCCTTATTCATCAAATTTAGCCTGTTGATTCTTTGATTCTTTGTATTGCTTCAGAGCAATTAATGCAAGTATTTCCCCTCTTGTTAAGGGTTTCTGTTGTGGAGTTTTGTTGTTCTTGGTTTTCATAAAAGGGATGATTCATTGCTAATTTAGTTTATTTTATCTTTTTTAGTAAATGAGGGCTTTAAAACTAAATGTTACGGATTGTTAATTATTTTACGTTTTGTGATTTTTTCTTAGAAGACTGAGTAGTAAATTAAAAAAAACATACACGACCATAACACGACCTATAAAAAAGGGTTTTCTGGATTTATTTTTTAGTTTCATTTTACTTTCAAACTTTTTTTCAAAACTACACGACCTATAGAAAGATACTATAGGAAGCTACTATAAGAAGATATTATAGAAAGCTACTTTAAACGCGCTTGCCGGCGCTTAGATACTATAATAAAGTCGACGACGACAAAAAAAGAAAAAAATTTCGCCAAAAAAGAAAAAGATACGCTAGCGGTTTTCAATTTTGTTTAAAGCTTTGTTAATAGCGTTTTGTGTTTCAAACCTTAGTTGCTTTTCTCTGGTTGATTTACGCCTCTTTTCTGCCTCGTATACTAAACTATCAAGGTCTAACTTAAAAGAAACATAAAAGCCTCTAGTGTATCTGCTGTAATGTGTTAAATGCCAATTCAGGATTAGTTCCTTTTTAATCTTGCCTAGTTGATATTCATTATTATATTTTGAAATAGCATCTGATAAACCGATAACCTCGTTATGAACTTTTTCTTGTCCGTCCATTCTACTAATCCAATAGTTATTTGTGACTTTACAATATGTTTTGTTCTGGACAATACTTTTTAATGCAAGAAATCCAAGAAAGCATACTTTATCAAATTCTTCCTTATAATTATTATAGAAATCTAGGAGCATTTCTATAGATATTCCAACTTTGGGGCTTTTGATTGGAATACTGTTGTAAAGTTCTTCCCCATTTTCAAAACTGGATTTATCTAAAATAAATGGAATCTTAAAGTATTTATTAGCAATTTTAAAAGCTTGATAAGGGGGGGCTAAATCATGTTTTAAACTATGCGTATAACAGCCATAACACATTATATTATACAAACACTTAGTATCGTCAATAAGAAACCCTTTTAAAAGTTGTATAGGAAAATTTATGTACCTGATTTTACTCATTGACTTCAAATTTTAGGTTATACCAATTAATAAAGTCAGTAAAATTTCGGGCAATAAAGTAAAACCCTCCAGCTTTCTTTATCTGAGCTTCATAGGCTTGCTGTGCTTCACTTTGTCGGTCTTTACCAATCTTTACTTCTATTTTTACCGAATAACCTTTAATTGTAGCTGAAATATCGGCTGTGCCGTTGTTTCCTGTTCCTTTAATCCATTTAATGCTGCCAACTGTTCTCACCCTGCCAAGTACATCAATGGAATTTTTTCGGTTATCTTTAATCCTACCTGTATTATTGATCCGCTCTGCTTGATGCTCTTTCAGATTTAAAAAGTCTACGATGCATTTTGTAAGTCCATTTGCTGTGTCGTCCCTGTATTTTATTTTAGGTGGGTAAGGAAAGTTAGGATGGTGTTCTACATTTACTTTTTGAGCCAATTTTTCAAGTTTCTTGACTGCTTCAGGCTTTTTGTATCTAGTATTTTCCATAATTAAAACAAGCTTAACTGGTTAGATTGTTGGTGATACTTTGGATTTGTTGATAGATACCAAGCTAAATGATTTGTTGCTTGACAATATGCCTTTTTAACTTCTACTAGCACTCCCATTTTTTGTAATATCCTTTTATAGCGGCAAATGTTTTTTTGAGGTACACCTGTTGCTTTGGCGACCATAGAGTTTGTGGCAATGTGATCGTGTAAATACTTAAAGATGGTTTTTAATTGAGTGTGTTTATTTGTATCTTGCCCTTGTCTCGTTCTAAAAGACTTATTAAGGCTTTGGTTAGTTGCTGCTTCCATAGCCTTATTTTTTTAGTTTGGTAAACGCATTTATCAATTGTGATTTTTTATAAAATCGTTTCCCTCCAATGGAGAACAAATCAATTATGCCTTCCTTTTCATACTTCCATAAGGTGCTACTTGACGCAAGTTTTCCCCTCACCTCGGTTTTTGGAATGAAGTCAGCTAATGGGTCTGTATTTGATGCTGATTTGTTAACATTGGGTTGTGTTGAAAGAGCGTCTATTTTTTCGCCTAGTACTTTAATTTCTTGTTGTAATGTTTCAAAAGGATTTTGCATTTCGTATTGTCTTTATAAATTCAAAGACAAAAATGAATAGAATAGAGTAGTACAAAAAACTAGTACTGTACTAAAGTAGTACTAAGTTTTATTGAAATGGTTTAAGAACCAAAGACTAGGCTTACAATTTTCATTTTGTAAACGCTTTAATACATCATCAATGATTTCTGTATTATGACGAAGGTTTTTTGTTTTGTTTACTCCTTCATTATAGTCTTTAATTGTACATTTTAAGTATTGTTCATCCAAGCCAGTTTCTACAGAGATGTGGTTAAACGATTTGGTATTACCTATTATAGTTTGAGTTTTTGAAATTACTAAGTATTTATCAAGCTCTCCTTTTGCAAGGGCTATACCGATATTAAGTAAGTGTTTATATTTTTTAGTCTTTTTTAGATTTGATTTGTTAAATGAGTCAGAATGAATTATTGGATAATATTCTTTTAGTAAAAGTTCCCAACAGTTAATAAAATAACCTGTTTTCTTTCCGTATTCGTATAAATCTATTGGAAAGGAATAAAATTCTTGCGGGGTATTTTCATCAACTAGCACTATTAAACTATTATCACCATTATATTTAAAATACTCTGAATAATCTAAATTATTAAAATCTATTTTTAGTTGGCGAAACAGCTTTTCACAATTTAGGGAAGACCTTAATTTTAAACCTTCTTTATAACCTTGAATGTACCTTTCTATTTGGCTGTAGTAAGCTTTACTGTGTTCTGAATGATTTAGGTTATCTCCTTGAAAATAATTATAGCTTTCTGTTTTAAAAAGTAGCGGTTGGTTAAATAACTTTTCTTTAAGAATTTTGAAAAATGATTTTAAAAAATGTGCTTCCTTGTCAAAGCCAAAGCTCGGGATTATTTTTTCATTGTATTCTTTCTTAATATCTTCAGGGAGCATGTTTAGATTGTAGTTCTTCCAATTAAGAAATATCTCCATTGTGTTATTTTTTAGCATTTAATAATAAATCGTAGGCTTCAAACGCCGTGTCTTTACTTGTTTTTCCTATGTAAGCTAACAGCATAGCCTCTGTTCCGTGTCCTGTTATGTTCTTTAGATAGGTCGTGGGTATTTTACCGTAAAAGTTAGTAGCAAAACTTCTACGTCCTATGTGGCTACTAACAAGTAGGTGTTTTTCATATTCACCCTCTATACCTCTAAAATCGTTCTTTGTGGCTTTCGTTTTATCTTCTGCAATGCATTCTCTTATCTTACCTCTAAACTTTTCTTTTAACTCGGCTTTAAGGCAAACTTTTTTAATGTAATTGTTGTACTTCTGGGCTGAAATGCTACGGGGAAATTCTCCATTTCGTTTATCTAATATTTCAATAACATCCGGTAGCAGAGGGATTGTAACCGCTTTACCTGTTTTCACTTGTTTTACATCTAAAAAGTATTTTCCTTTGTGTTTCCGTATCATTTGCTTAGTAAAACGCATAAAATCAGAAACTCTTTGTCCTGTATAGCAGCTAATGATTAGCCAGTCTTTTGCATTTTCTAAATGCTCAGGCAGATCCTTAACACCTTTAATTTCCTCGAGATCATCGAATGTTAAATATATTTTTGCTGTAGGTGGTTTTTTTAACCTTGCTTTAAGATTGTCCAGTTCTGGGCTTACTTCAATGTTTTTGCTTCGTGCGTGAGTGCAAACCATTTTAACGTAGGCAAACTCTTTTTCGATAGTATAATTTGAATACCCTTGATTTTTACACCATTCTATAAATCCTTTTAAGAAATTCTCGTTAACATCCTTTATTTCAAATTGTTTTCCTGTTATGTCTTGGAATATCTGAACTTTATTCCTTACGGTTATCCACTTTTGATATGAGTGTATTTTTTCTTTTAATTCACTACCACGTTGTTTTAAGTAGTAATCCCAATAAGCAATTAAATTATGGGGGATAACCTCAAAGTCTTCAGGTTTGGGAGGGTTATAGTAATCGTTTACAGTTTTCTTTAACCAATCTTTGTCAATTGTAGAAGGGTCTATCTTTTCAATCTCGTTGAGTACGTATGTTTTTAACTCTTTAGTATGTTCATCAATATCCTTTTTTAAATTAGATTTGAGAACATCCCTGAAGTTAATGCCTTTTTTATACTCATCCCAAAATGATTTTGGCGTTTCTATTTTTGTGGGGACTTCGATTGAAGTCGAACCATGTCGAAAACGTAAACGTAAATATGCCACGTTCTTTTTTGAACGATATGAAAAAGATAAGATAAACACAATTGAATATTTAAGCTATATCGAATATACGAAAAATGCGCCATAAATGCGCCATAAAAACGAACAAAAACAAATAGGTTAAAATATTTTAATAAAATTAATGTTCGTAAAGTCTTTTAAATATTGAAATATGTTATGTTTTCTTGTTTTTATTAAAATCGTGCTGTTCGGTAATTTGTAGTACTGTCATCCCGACAAAAAGGGTGTCAACGGACATCAATAAAAAGCTAACTATATGATTTTCAGTGATTTTAATTTTTGTTGATTTCATATAGTTGGCTTTAAAATCAAAACAAAAGTTACCTATTCGGTTACCTATCTGGTCCCGAAATTTTTCACTATATTGGTAACGATTTAGAATTTGACTTTCGCTTCGATTTGATTTTCAAAAACAATTGAGTATTCATTTTTGGTTAAATCTTGCCAAGAAAAAAGCAATTTAGCTTCCATTTATGCGCGGGTTACTGTTGATGGGAAACGTGCAGAAATCAGTTTGAAAAGACAACCATCGAAATATATAGATGTGATAAACCTAACGGAAAGATAATTGATGGAAGGATATAATCGAGAGAAAACCACCAAGGTAATTACGATTCCTATACTACCAAAATTGCTAAAGATAATCAAAGCTTAGAAAGACAAGTAAAAACATAAGAACCCAGCTAAAAACACTCTTTCTAAAAATATCAAATCAAAAGCTTAATATCTATCTAAAGGAAATTACCAATTTTTTTGATGTTAAAAAGAACCTTGCATTTCGTATCACCAGACATACATTTGCAGCAAAGGTAATATTGATTAAAGGAGTACCAATTGAAACGGTTTCAAAATTACTACGTCACTCTAGAATATCAACTAACCAAATTTAAGGAAAAGTAATCGAACGCAAAGTAAGTGACGACATGAAAATATTGAGGGAGCGATTCAATGAGGTAGAAAATTTTTTAATTTGAATAAGTTTTTTGTTGAATAGTTGACTCAAGGATAGAAAATCAAAAGATTTTCTGATACTTCGAGGTAATATAAGATTAAGAAATAAATTGATAGCAGGAGGTGTTAGGGTAAATCAAAATTGTGCAATCAATTGAAAATGAATTTATTTAATGTTATTTTGGGGAAAGTATGCCAGACCATTAATTTAGATGAGTAGTAGGTTTTTTAAATTATTCTTATCCAAATTAGGCTAGATTCTTATTGAGTTGTAAAAGGATTTTGTTGCTTAAAACAAAAATCGGTATGATAAATGATATAAAAAAAATGAAAAACACTATTTTTTATCACGAAAGAAAAATATAAAATGATATAGTCATTAGTATTAGTATTATGCCCATTAAATTAACATTAGCCCAATGCTTTTCATTAGAAATATTTACTTTATTGTAGGAAAATGTTTGCACGTCAACTGAATATCTAGAAACTAAAAACATGATTATAAAGTTTAAAACAAACTCAATACCCCATAAATGCACAAAATGAATATCTATATTTAAAATAAAGGTGGTAAGAATATAAAACGTAAACCCAAAAAACAATCCAGCCTTGGCGCCATTGGTGTTTATTTGTTTAAAGAATATACCTGCAATAATTATTGAAGAAATAGGTATAAAAAATATGCCGTTTAATTGCTGCAATAACTGGTAAAGACCATCAGGAGCATAAGCCACTAAAGGAGCTACAGAAATGGCTATAATGGCCAATATAAATGATGATGTTTTACCATATTTTACAAGCTTTGAGTCTGTGGCATTTTTGTCAATTAATTTTTTGTAGATATCTAAACAGAATATAGTGCTTGCAGAATTTAAAACACTGTTAAAAGTGCTTAAAACGGCACCCAGAATTACAGCAGCGAAAAAGCCGTATAAATAGGAGGGGAGTACTTTTTTTACTAGCATGGGGTAAATTAAATCGGGGAACTGTAATATTCATCTTTAAAATAATAGAATGAAATTAAGCCAGGTAACACAATTATGGCAGGAACAAAAAGTTTTAATATACCTGTAAAAATAAGTCCCTTTTGAGCTTCAATTAAGTTTTTCGCACCAAAGGCTCGTTGGATGATAGCTTGATTCATACCCCAGAAATATAACTGATTTATCATTAAGCCTGTAAATAGTACAGAAAAAGGAAGTACCGAATCTGGTTTGCCTATAATGTCAAATTTGTCAGGCGCAAAATTATAAACGGTACTCAAGCCGTTCATCATGTTTCCATTTCCTATTTGATATAATGCAATTGCAGGAATTAGTAAACCACCTAACATGAGTCCTATACCATTTAAAGAGTCTGAATAGGCCACGGCCTTTAATCCACCAAAGATTGCATATAAAGAGCCCGTAATTCCAATAATCAAAACTGTGTAAATTAAAGATTCTTCTTTAGAGATGTTAAACATTTTTGAAAAATCAAAAACACTTTCAATGTTTATGGCTCCAGAGTAAAGCACTATAGGTAATAGTGTTATGACGAAGGATGACATTAATAAAAATGCCACAATGGACCTAATCGAACTATCAAATCGTCTTTCTAAAAACTCAGGAATAGTTGTTAATCCCATTTTTATAAACTTAGGGATAAAATATATTGCGGCTATAACTAGGGCAATCGCCGAGGTAACCTCCCAAGCAATGATAATGATGCCATTTTTATATGAGCTTCCGTTCATTCCTATTAAGTGCTCGGTAGAGATATTGGTCAATATCATAGAACCAGCAATGATAGGTCCGGTTAAGCTTTTTCCAGCTAAAAAGTATCCTTGGGAAGTTGTAAATTTGTCTTTTCTTAGTTTGTAGGAAGTATAAAAAATAACAAATAAAGTAAAGCCAAAAAAGCCTAAGTACGTATATAGCATGTTAAAAAAGGTTGTTTAAAAGAGTTGTCTTAAAACTTTAGTGTCTCTGGCAGGTATTTTTTCACTAAGTTTTCATAATAAGGTTTTAAAGCTTTAACATCCGGTTTTACGGGAGCTTTTGTATATAAATCGTATGGGTTAAATTTTTTAACCCATTCAAACATTTCAATGTCCTTACTGTTCATTAAATGAGAATAGGCTTCTTCACGATGCTGAGCGTAAAATGAGTGATATCTTATTATGTACAGTGCGGGTTCTGGAAGGTAGTCTTTCATTATTTGGTATAGATATTCGTCGTGTCCCCAACTCATTTTAACATGGTTTAACCCACAGTTTGGGCTATAGACCCCATATTTTGTGTTATATTTTGGATTTGAATTGTCTGGGTTATCAGTAAAAAATTCAGGATATACTATTTTGTCTGAAAATTTACAACCAACAGGAAATGTATCTCCAACTACGGCCCATTGCGGTTCACCAAACAGGCACAATACTTTGCCAACATCATGCAAAAAACCCGTAAGAACAAACCAGTCTGGATGCTCATCAGCACGAATAGCTTCAGAGGTTTGTAATAGGTGTTGTAATTGGTCCAAGTCAATATCTGGGTCGCTATCGTCTACTAGTGTGTTTAAAAAATCTATGGCCTCCCAAAGAGACATCTCTTTTTTGTTAAACTTTAAGAATTCCTCTTCCTTTTTACAAACAAAATCATAGGTTTGGTTGATATGATTTAATCTGTAAAATTCCCGAACAGTTTCAGCGCGTTCAGAATCAACATAATTCCTAAAGGCTTCTTTTTCTTTTTTAGGAGTGTTAGGGGCGGGGTATCTTTCAATAAGATTTTCTTCCCAATCATCAATATCTTTTAATGGGTTTTTGTAGTTTTCTTTAATGTCCATTTTTTATAGCTTTAGTGGTAAATCCAAAGTTAACCTGTAAAATGGAAGTTAAGCATGTAAAATCTATTCAATTGTATGTAAAATTAGGTGATAAATAAAAGAATTAAGGAAGAGAGGTTTAAAAAAAAACGCAGAAGGTAATTGTCTTTGCTTACTGTTATATAATTTAAGTATTGTGTAGTGAAAATTACATGCTTTTGAATTGATTTTCTAGGAGACTAGAATATTAAAAATGTAGTTTTAACAAAATTTTACTAACTAAAACTTTAAAATAATGAAACAAACAAAATTACTATTGTTGGTTTTGCTCTTTGGTTTTTCTTTAACCTCATGGGCGCAATCAAATCAAATTTCGGGAGTGGTTCTAGATAACCAAGGTATGCCACTTCCAGGAGCAAATGTTCTAGAGAAGGGAACAAATAATGGCGTTGTTACAGATTTTGATGGCAACTTCACTCTTAGTGTATCAAATATTAATGGTGTGATTACTGTATCGTACGTTGGTTTTACAACTAAAGAAGTGAATTTAGATGGGTCTAGCACCTATAGTATTAAGTTGAGTGAAGATACTCAAAGTTTAGATGAAGTTGTGGTTGTGGGGTACGGTACTGTTAAGAAAAGTGATGCCACTGGATCTGTAGTTTCTTTGGATTCTGAAGCTATTACAGAGACTCGAAAAACCGATGTAGCTGAAGCTGTTCAAGGACAGTTAGCAGGTGTAGATGTTAGGCGTGTAAACTCAAAACCAGGGTCGCCATTGTCTATTAAAATTCGTGGAAACACCGTAATTAGAAATGCTAACGTAGGAAACGATGGTGTAAGTGACGATTTGGGCTTAGATTTATCAAGACCATTATATGTGGTTGATGGTATTTTTGTTGGAGATCTTAGTTTTCTTAATCCAGCAGATATTGAAAAGATTGATGTGCTAAAAGATGCCTCGGCTACGGCTATTTATGGTTCGCGTGGTGCCAATGGTGTGGTAATTGTTACTACAAAATCTGGTATTGAAGGTAAAACACAAATAACATATGATGCTACTTTTGGTGTAAACAATGTGGTAAATGAACCAGATATGTTTAATGGAGATGAGTATGTTGCTTTTGTAAGCGATGTTTTAAGAGGAGAGCAATGGGTTGGAGAATGGACAGATGGTACTGCTACTGTTGAAGACTTCAATAATTTAACAATTGATACAGACAACGAATTTATTGGCGATAGCGAACGTGCTAATGTAGCAAACAGAAATTACACCAATTGGAGAAAATTACTTCGTCATGATATGCAATTGCAAACCTCACATACGTTAGGCATTTCTGGAGGTGCAGATGGATTAGTTTACAATGCTACTTTAGGGTATACGAGTGATAAAGGATTAATGGGGATAGAGGATTTTGAACGCTCTAATATATCGGTGTCATTAACAAAAAAATTTAAAAATAATTTTACTTTAGGAGTAAAAGGGTATTTTACAACTACCGATAGAGAAGCGGGTTCTTTAGAATTGTTTAGAAGTTCGATGAGGTTAGCTCCTACTGTAGAACCTTATAATGAAGACGGAACTATAAAATTGTTGCCAGATGCACAAGATGTAAGATTCATAAACCCGCTTTACGAGGTAGATGGATCTTGGACTGCCAACCAAAGAAATACAAGTTTTATTGCGAATGCATTTTTAGAGTATCAACCCGTAAAATGGTTAAAACTTAAAACCAACTTTGCGCCTTCTTTTGCCTCAGGTCGTGGTGGTGAGTACAGAGGGTTACTAACCAAATCATCTAGAAATGATCAATCCAGAACTCGTGCGGTTTATAATGCGGGTTTCACTAGAAGTTATAACTGGGACAACACTGCCGATTTTAATTTTGAATTTAATGAAAACCATAGTTTAAACGCCACTTTAATTGCTGCTATAAGTTACGAGGATTCTGAGGGATCAGGAATTCAAACTCGAAACTTAAGTTCAGATTTGTTCGGTTTCTATAATACTCAAGCAGGAGCCGATGTAAGAAGTTATGGTACAAGTTTTAGAAAGGAAACTGTTTCTTCATTTGCAGCAAGAGTAAATTATAGTTTATATAATAAATACTTATTAACCTTTACAGGAAGGTACGATGGCGCTTCAAAATTAGCAGAAGGGCACAAATGGGCGTTTTTCCCATCAGCGGCATTAGCTTGGAAAGTTTCAGAAGAAAACTTTATGAAAGACATTAACTGGATTTCTAATTTAAAGTTTAGAGTAAGTTATGGTGAATCTGGTAATTATAATTCAGTAGGAGCTTATGCTTCACAAGCTACACTTCGTCAATTAGATTATCAATTTGGTGATACCTATGCTTTAGGTAATACTTTAGGTAATTTAATTAATGACGAGTTAACTTGGGAACGCTCAAAAGAATTTAACGTAGGTGTTAATGCAGGTTTTTTTAAAGGACGTGTTAGAGCTGAGGCAGAATACTATAATAAGAAAACGGTAGATGCTATTTTAAATAGAAACCTCATGGGGCTTACCTCTTTCTCTGGTACTGTGGGAAATTTTGGCTCAGTAAGAAACAAAGGTATAGAACTATCATTAACAACCGTGAATATTGATACGGGTAATTTTAGATGGCAAACAAGTATAAATTATGCCCGTAATGAAAACGAGTTATTGGCATTAGATGGTGATATTGAAAAACAACCATACGGTAGGCATGGGGTGCTAGAAGTAGGGCAGCCTATAGATGCAATGTATTCCTATGAAAAACTAGGTATTTGGCAAATGGATGAGGCTGCAGAGGCTGCTGTTTATAATGCTGTTCCTGGTATGTATAAATTTAAAGACCAAAATAACGACAACCTTATTAATGAGCAAGATAAAGTGGTTATTGGTAATCATGCCCCAGATTGGATTGGTGGTATGACCAATAATTTTACGTATAAAAATTGGGATTTTAATGTAATGATTTATACAAGGCAAGGTGTGTTTGGACACTCTGAATTCTATCAAAACTTTGCCACTCACAATCCTGATAACGCAAAATTTAATAAAATAGATTTAGATTATTGGACACCAAATAATCAAAATGGTAAATACCCTTTACCTGGAGCTGCACTATCAAATGGGCAGGCCAATGAGTGGTTTTTTGAAGATATGTCTTTTGTAAAAGTAGGAAATATAGGCATGGGTTATTCGTTTCCTGAAACATTAGCTAATAAGCTTCATTTGAGTTCTTTAAAATTATCTTTAAATATTAAAAACCCATTCATTTTTACTGATTATAAAGGGCCAGATCCAGAAACAGGATTACAGAACTCTTACGGAATGGCATATTCTGTACAAACAGCAATTTTTGGTATAAATGTTAGATTCTAAAAAAAAATAAAATGAAAATTCAAAATAAGTTTAAATATATAGTTATGGCTATGGGCTTGTTAGTAAGTCTAGTAGCATGCGATAGTTATCTTGAAGAAGAAAACAAATCAGCAGTAACGGCTGAAAACTATTATACTTCAGATAATGCAATAGAATTGGTAAATGCGGTGTATACTGCATTAAGACAGCCTTATAAGTATTATAGCGAAGCTTTTTTAGGTACAGATCTATTTACTCAAAATGGTCAACTTTTTAGTATAAATAATCTAAATGAGTACAGCAACATGGCATCTGGAGATGGAGCAGGACCATGGTATGGCAATTATTCGGTAATAAGTGCCGCGAATATCGCCATCAATAGATATGAAAATCAAATTTCATGGGAGTCTGCATTAATTGGGCAAAGAGATTTAGGAATAGCGCAAGCCAAAGCACTAAGAGCCTTAGCGTATTTTAATTTAGTGCAACAATATGGTGGAGTTGTGGTTTATTTAGATGAGGTTTCAGAAATCAGATACGATTACGCTCGTTCTTCTGAAGAAGATACTTTTAAACAAATTATAAAAGATTTAGAGGAAGCCATACCGGTTTTAGAAACTGCTCCAGCCGAATTTGGTCGTTTTTCTAAACGTGCAGCACAACATTTATTAGCTGAGGTTTATTTAACAAAAGGTTACAAAGATTTTGGTACAACTCAAGATTTTGAAACAGCAGCGCAACTTGCAGAAGCAGCTATTGGAAGTTATGATATAAGAAGCCAAACGTATGCTCAGGTATTCGATTTTGATAATCAATTGAATCCAGAAATACTATTTTCTATACAATACGGTGCTGAAGGTGTAAATAACAGAAGTAATAATAAAAATGGCATATTTATGAATATTGCTCATAATTACGCTGGAATTTCACGAACAAATAACCCTTATGGTGAACAGTCTTTTTCGGCTATGCCAACTGATTTTTTCTATAGTTTGTTTGAAGATAATGATTCTAGAGATGATGTAACGTTGCATAGAGTGTTATACGCAACTGTAAATTCACCCGCTTCTGAAAACGGCGTAGAAAATATTGCCGTAGGTGATACTGTAGTATACTATCCTAAAACAACTTTACCAGAAGCAGAGTTAAAAGATCGTTTAAACCGTTACTGGGTATTCCAACCATCAGATTATGGTTTTGATGTGGCTGAGGATGTTCCAGGAGCGTTATACCAATATTCAAATAATTTAAATAATGTAAACTTTCCAATTTTTGCAAAATTTGATGAACGCGCACAAGATGGAAATGGGTACAGAGATGTTTTTGTATTTCGTGTTGCAGAAACTCATTTAATTGCTGCAGAGGCTTATTTGGGGGCGAGTAATGTTACTGCGGCCTTACCTCACATAAATAGAGTAAGAGAACGTGCAACCGGAGTGGCAAACTACTACAATAGTTTAACTATTGATGATATTTTAAACGAGCGTGCATTAGAGTTAGCAGGTGAGTCTAATAGATGGAATGTTTTAAAACGTACAGGTAAATTACAGGAGCGTGTTGCCATGTACAATCCACATTTTATAGATCATGGTTCGTTTGATCCAGCTAAACATACAGTTCGACCAATTCCTTCGCAGGAAATAGAACTGTCAGATGGAAGTTTAGAGCAAAACCCTAAGTATTAGTTTAATTCAAAAGCATTTTTTGAGTTAGTTTAGTTGTTTTAGTTTAGAAGGCAGGCGGCATAGTCTCCTGCCTTTGCTTTTAATTACTTGTTTATGTGGAAGTTTTTTTCTTTAACTATATCTTTTAGTTTAACATTATTGTTTCTTGGTTGTAACAAGCAGCATAAAAAGCCTGTTGAATTTGTAGCTACCAATAAGGCAAGTTACATTAACCCATTTATTTGTACCGCAGATGATCACGGACAAACAGATGTAGCCGCAGCGGTGCCTTTTGGTATGGTAAAACCAGCTCCAGACACTAGTCCAATGGCACATTCTGGTTATGATTATGCGGCCAATGAAATAATAGGGTTTTCAAATACGAGATTCTCGGGCGTTGGGTGTAGAGGCGTAGGCGGTAATTTAAGAGTGTTGCCTTTTGTTATTTCAGGTAAAGATTCAATTCCAAATTCGGTAACCTACTCAAAAGAAAATGAAGTTGCCCAAGCTGGATATTATTCCGTAACCCTTAACAATGGTATAAAAACCCAACTTACAGCAACCAGACAAGTAGCCTTTCATCAATATACATTTCCTAAGTCAGAAAAATCTGGTTTTACAATAGATTTAGAAAGCTCTTATGTAGGGCATATATCAGATAACTTCAATATAAATAATGGTGTTGTTAGTGGAGAAATTACAAGCGTGAATGTTTGCAAAAAGGGAGCTTATACATTTTATTTTGCAATTGCTTTTAATAAGGAAACTTCAGAAATAACTAAAGAAGGTTCTAAACTAATAGTTAAATTTTCAACTGCCAAAAATCAAGATGTCCTATTGCGTTGCGCCTTATCGGTTGTTGATGAAAATAGTGCTATTAATAACCTTAAAAATACAAAGACGTTAAGTTTTTCTCAGGTTAAAACACAAGCTTTCCAGTCATGGAACAACTTTTTAAGCACAATTGATGTTGAAACAGAAAATGATACTTTAAAGGAATTATTTTACACACACCTATATCATACCACACAATCGCCTTTCATTATAAATGATGAAAACGGAATGATTAGAGGAAGTAATGGCGAAAAATATAAAGTAGATACACCCTATTATCATGGGTGGTCTGTTTGGGATACTTTTAGAACCAAGTTACCCTTGTTCTCTCTATTGTATCCAAACCAATATAAAGACATGTTATGGTCTTTAAAAGCATTATATAAACAAGGTAAACCCGATTGGGCAACCAAAACGGAGCCTTTTTTAACTATAAGAACAGAACATACTATTCCCGTTTTATTAGATGCGCATCAAAAAGGAATTTTACCTTATTCGTTAGCCGATGTATATAATGAAATGAAAGAAGAAGCAAAACATTTGCCTTTTAAATCTCCTGATAATGTATTAGAGTCAAGCTATGATTTATGGGCGCTTTCTAAAATAGCACAAATACTTGGTAAAGATGAGGATGCTCAGTTTTATAAAAATAAAGCTTTTGAGTATAAAACACTTTGGAAAGATAAATTCTTAGTGATGGATGATAATTCTGATATCATGCATGGCGATGGTTTATACGAAGGGACTTTGTGGCAGTACAGGTGGTTTGTTCCCTTTGATATTCAAGGCATTCAAACGATGATGGGAGGAAAAGATGAATTTGAAAAGCAGTTGGATTATTTTTTTAATAATGAGTTGTTTAATATAGGCAATCAGCCCGATATTCAAGTACCATATTTATACAATTACACCAATTCACCATGGAAAACTCAAGCCTTAATTCATAAATTATTAAACGAGAAAACTAACAATTGGTACGGCACCCATGAAAAATTTAAAACACCAATTGTAAAAAAGATTTTTACGGCAACACCAGATGGTTTTATTAAAGAAATGGATGATGATGCCGGTACCATGTCGTCTTGGTTTCTTTGGTCGTCAATGGGCATGTATCCTATATTTCCAGGTAGTACAGAGGTGGCTTTAACGGCACCACAGTTTAATAAAATAACAATTAAAACTAATAGTAAACCTTTAGAAATTACCACGTCAAAAAAAGGTTTAAACAATATATACATTCAAAAAGTAACATGGAACAACAAAATAGTTAATTCTAGTATTATAGATTTCAATACTATTTCTAAAGGAGGTGTTTTGCATTTTGAATTAGGTGATAAGCCCAATAAACAATGGGGAAAACAAAATTAAATTATGAAATATAGATTAAGTTGTCATACTTCGGTTTTTTGCATTTTTGTAATGATGTTTCTTTTTGGAGCTTGTAAAGATGTTGCCAAAACAAAACCAGTAGATGCTGAAGTAAAAAAAACATACCAAAAGAAAACAAATAACAAGGAATACTTGGTAACAGATTTTGATGTGGTTGGAGATGGTATAACTTTAAATACAATAGCCATACAGACACTAATAAATCGGGTTCATGAAAATAAAGGCGGTACCCTAGTATTTCCTAAAGGACAATATCTTTCTGGAAGTTTGGTAATGAAATCTAACGTAAGTTTCTATTTAAAAGAAGATGCTGTTTTGCTAGGGAGTACCAATCCTTACCATTATAAAGATGTGCCAATGCCAGACAGACCCCAATCGCCAAAAAGAGATGATTACTCTAATATGGCATTTTTAGTAGCTTATAAAGCCAATAATTTTAAAATTTATGGCGAAGGTAAAATTGATGGTCAAGGCAGAAAATTAGCACTGGCGGTAGATAGTTTGCATCATTCAGGAGAACGCATAGATCCAAAATATAACTACAGGCGCATGCGTCCCAACGAAACGGCAAGACCTAAGTTGTTAAGATTTTCTATGTGTAAAAATGTAGGTATATTAGACTTAAACCTTCAAAATGGATCCTGTTGGGGATTGTCATTCGAGTTATGTGAAAAATTAAAATTAGATAACTTAAAAATAGTTAACAGAGCTTATTGGAATAATGACGGTATGGATATTACCGATTGCAGAAATGTGCAAATTACCAATTGCGATGTAAATTCAGCCGATGATGGTATTTGCCTTAAATCTTATTTTCCTAATTTTTATAATGACAGTATTTACATAGCTAATTGCACAATAAAAAGTAGTGCAAGCGCCATAAAATTTGGCACAGCATCATATGGTGGTTTTAAAAATGTAACTATTGAAAATATTGAGGTTTTTGATACCTTTAGATCTGCCATAGCTATTGAAAGTGTTGATGGGGGTGATATTGAGAATATTAAAGTATCTAACATTATAGCTAAAAACACCGGGAATGCTATTTTTATTCGTCTTGGGCATAGAGGCGGAAAAGCCCCCGGAAGTGTTAAAAATATTTATTTAACAGACATCAAGGTTGAAGTGCCTTTTGGAAGACCCGATATTGATTATGATTTAAGAGGGCCAGAGGTAGATTTCTTTCACAATCCTTTTCCTTCTTCCATTGTTGGTATACCAGGGCATAGTATTGAAAATGTGTCTATTGAAAATGTAGAGATTACTTATCCGGGAAGAGCTACAAAAGGGATGGCCTATGTGCCGTTAAGCCGATTAGAACAGGTTCCCGAAAAAATAAAAGACTATCCAGAATTTTCAATGTTTGGCGAATTGCCAGCGTGGGCATTTTATGTAAAACACACCAACAATATCACTTTTAAAAATGTAAAATTACAATTAGAAAATCCCGATTTTAGACCCGCTTTTGTCTTTCATAATGTAAAAGGAGCACACTTAAATGCTGTTAATGTACCAAAAGCAACACAAAAACAATTTGTTTTTAAGGAGCACAAAAATGTCGTGTTTAGTGATAACATAAAAGAAAATAGTCTTATTATTAAATAAACGTATGAAAAATTATATAGTCGCAGTAACCACGGTGTTATTAATGTTTTTTTCTTGTGAAAAGAACAAGAAAGAAACATCTGTTATTAAAGAAAATAAACTCGTAGATTATACTAGTTTAGTGTATCCTACTTTAGATACTGAAAATTCAAGGTGGTTCTTTTTTTCATCAGCAAGCCGTCCTTTTGGTATGGTAAATCTAAGTCCAGATAATGAAATAGATGGCGCTTGGGGCAGTGGTTACCGTTATAAAACCGATACTATAAAAGGCTTTAGCCATATACATGGATGGCAAATATCGGGGGTGTCGGTTATGCCTGTAACGCTTTCTGATGCGAATACCGATAGTGTTTTTAAAGACTTTTATTCAAAATTCAGTCATGATAACGAAGTCGTAACTCCTGGTTATCATAGTTTAGAACTAGAACGTTACCATATCAAAACAGAATTAACAAGTACTACACGCGTAGGTTTTCACAAATATACATTTCCAGAAAACACCAAAAATGCGGTTCTTTTTAATTTAAATACTGTGCTCGGTCCATCAGATAATGCCCAAGGAAAACTGCGCCAAATTAATAAGAAAGAATTTGTAGGTTCGGTAGTGGCAACACCAACCCACAGAAGACCAAAAGCACTAAAGATATTTTTTAAAATAGAACTCAATGCATCTGTAAATACTTTACAAAAAGATGAAGAAACGGGGAACTATTTAATGCATTTTAACAATTTAAAAGAGCCTTTGCTAATGAAAGTGGCTATTTCATATACTTCAGAAGAGAATGCTCAGTTAAATTTAAAAACAGAACTACCTCATTGGGATTTTGAAACCGTTGTTCAAGATTCTAAAGACCATTGGAATTCGTTATTAAGTAGAATAAAGGTTGAAGGCAATACCGAAAAACAACACAGACGTTTTTATACAGATTTATGGCATGCGCTTCAAGGCAGACGTATTATTAGTGATGTCAATGGTGCATATCCAGATAATACAGGTGCTGAATTTAAGATTGGGCAATTGCCATTGGATGCTTCAGGAAAACCAAAATTTAATCATTATAATTCTGATGCACTTTGGGGAGCGCAATGGACATTAAATACCCTTTGGGGATTAGCATACCCCGATATTTATGAGGAGTTTGCCATGTCTTTTCTTCAATATTATAAAGACGGCGGCTTGGTTCCCAGAGGACCATCAGGTGGAAATTACACCTACGTTATGACAGGCGCACCAGCCACACCGTTTTTTGTTAGCGCGATTCAAAAAGGTATTTTGAAGGAAAATCTAGAAGATATTTATGATGCTTTGAAGAAAAATCATTTAGAAGGTGGTATCATGGAAAAAGCGGGTTACGAGCATAAAACCAATATAGGTGGCGGACTCGACTTTTACATGGAAAAAGGCTTTGTGCCACATCCTAACCCGAAAGGAAAGTTTGGCGGGCATCAAGATGGTGCAGGTTTAACTTTAGAATATGCCTATCAAGACTGGACACTAGCTCAATTAGCCTTAAAACTAAATAAGACTGAAGACTATAACTACTTCATGAAGCGCTCTAAAAATTATGCGACGCTTTTAAATGAAGAAGGCTGGATGCAACCCAAAAACATAAAAGGGCAGTGGCAAAAAGAGTATAGCCCATATAATTATGAAGAAGGTTTTATAGAATCAAACGGTGCACAATCTACGTGGTTTGTGCCACACGATTATGAAGGACTTGCTGAACTTATGGGAGGCAAAAAAGAGGCTGTTGAAAAATTAAATACTCAATTTAAAGAAGCAGAGCAATTAAACTTTACATCTGGGACATCTCATGCTTCAGAATTACATCCAGAATATCGTAAAATCCCCATAAATTATGGTAACCAACCATCTATTCAAACAGCCTTTATTTTCAATAAATTAGGTCGACCAGATTTAACCCAATATTGGTCAAGAAAAGTTACTTCTAAAGTTTTTGGCGGTTTATCTCCTTCAACAGGATATAATGGCGATGAAGACCAAGGACTAATGGGAAGCCTTGCTGTATTAATGAAAATTGGGCTGTTTCAAGTAAATGGTGGTACAGAGGGAAATCCAGAGTATCAAATTGGTAGCCCTATTTTTGATAAAGTAACTATTCAACTACACTCAGACTATTATACGGGTGAAACTTTGCAAATTAAAATGACAAATAATAGGGCTTCTAATTCAGGAGTTAATAAAGCGATATTTAATAACAAGGAAATTGAAATGTTTACAATATCTCATAAAGAGTTAGTAAATGGTGGTGTTTTAGAGCTATTTATGGAAAAATAAAATACATGATATTTTATGAAATATCTTAAAATTGTACTTATTACAATAGTTTTTTATAGTTGTACGAAAAAAGAAGTGCAGGAACCTAATGTATTACACTATGTTGATCCGTTTATAAGTACGGAGGGTGATCATGGGCATTGGCATCCGTCGGCATTATCGCCTTTTGGAATGGTTAAATTAGGTCCAGATACATACCCTAGTAGTTTAACAGGGGATGGAGATTGGGCTCATTCAGGCTATAATTACGCCGATACTAGTGTTCGTGGTTTTAGTCATTTAAGAACAGGAAGTTCGGGAGGCGGACATATTTATGATCGTGCAGGGCTTGTGTCGTTAATGCCATTCTCCTTGGTTAAAGATAGTAGTTGGCTAGCATCGCCTATTGAAGCTATAGATAAAAAAACAGAACAAGCTAGTCCTGGTTATTATAGTGTGTTATTTACCAATGATAGTATAAGAGTAGAGCTTTCAGCAACACCCTACGTGGGCTTCCATAAGTATTCTTTTAAGGAAAATAGTCCAGCTAAAATTCTTTTTTCAGCTGGAAAAATAGATTTTAATCAAATCATAACTTTCAAACAAATAGATGAAACAACCTTGGAGGGTGAGTTGGATGTTCAAGGAGGAATATACTTCGTTGCAAAATTTAGTCATCCATTAATGGAAGTAAAAAAGCTTTCTGATGAGGTTGTTGCATTAGAATCACAATCTACAGGAGCTATTATCTGTTCTTTTGGAAATTTAAATACCCCTTTAATGGTAAAAGTAGGTCTTTCTTTTACCGGAATTGATGGTGCTCGAAAAAATTTAGAAGCAACCTGTAAAGGCTGGGATTTTAAAGAGGTGAAAGATGAAGTAGCCAATTCATGGGAAAAACAATTGTCTTCAATTAATGTAAAAGGCGAAAATAATAGAGATAAAAGAATATTTTATACCGCTTTGTATCGAACATGTTTTTTACCAATTGTACAATCTGATTTTGATGGAACTTATAAAGGTTTTGACCTAGAATTACATAAGGCTAAAGGTTATAAATATTATAATGGTTTTGCTTTTTGGGATTCTTTCAGAACCAAGTATCCTCTTTATAGTTTGTTTGCCCCAGACGTGTATTCGGATATAGTGAGTTCTATTTATGATACTTATAAGCAAGCGGATAATTGGGATCCATTTCCTAATAGTAATCACAAACCACATAACTCTCCTTTATTTAGAGCTAATGGTAAAAATGGTTATGGTAATTTTAGTACTGTAAGACATGAACATATGCTTATGGTTATGACCGATGCTTATTTCAAAGGGTTGTATCATGATGTCTTAGATATAAAGAAAGTTTACCCACATTTAAAACATGAGGCTTTATTGCAAATGCCTGAAAGCTATGATGATATTGGCTATATTCCCAAAAGACCAGACCAAACAGGAGAATATTGTTGGGATAGTTGGTGTTTAGCTAAATTAGCAAAACATTTGGGTGAAGATCAAGATTTTACTTATTTTAATAAACGTTCAAATTATTGGAAAAATACGTGGGATTATAATATCAAATTTTTTAGAGCAAAAGATAAAGATGGAAATTGGTTAGATTTCCCAAAAGACCCACGAGAAAATCGTGAAAAGTACACATACGAAGGTACTAAATGGCAATGGAGGTGGAATGCATTACACGATGTAGATGGTATGGTTGAAGCCATGGGAGGGAAAAATTCGTTCATAGATTCACTCAATTATTTTTTCGAAAACAATTTATACACTGCAGGTAACCAAATAGATTTGCATGCCCCTTTATTGTTTAATAGAGCAGGAGCCCCATGGCTGACTCAAAAGTGGATGAATAGATTGTTAACAAAACCCAACACCCAACTATACGGCACTCACGGGTATTTTGAAACACCCATAACAGATTATATCTATAAAGATACACCCGATGGATTTTTAGAAGAAATGGATGGCGATTTTGGTTGTATGTCTGCATGGTATAATCTTGGCGCAATTGGTTTATATCAAATATGCCCAGGAGATACAAAATATCAAATTAGTACGCCTATTTTTAAGGAGGTATCTATCAATTTAACAAATAAGAATACAACGGTTGAAACATTTCAGATATTTACAAAAAATTTCTCAAAAGAGAATATTTATATACAATCTGCTAAGTTAAATGGAAAGGAGATAAATAGATCGTGGATAGATTATTCTGAAATAGCTAAAGGAGGTACTTTAGAGTTAGTTTTAGGTGCAACACCTAACAAATTATGGGGTGTAAATTAGTCTTAAAAAATCATATAATGAGTACTAGACGTAAATTTTTAAAACAAGGCACATTAACAGTTACTAGTTTGGTTATAGGTTCGGCTTCAGCTATGCAATGGGCGGTTCAAAGTAAAAAGTACGTGTCAAACAGACCAAGTTTAAACAACCGAACTTTTGTAAGTAATGAAGTTGAGAAGGTTATAAAAAAAGTAAAAAAAGGAATACGTAGCGAAGAGTTAGCGTGGATGTTCGAAAATTGCTTTCCAAATACTTTGGATACTACCGTAGATTTCGAGTTTATAAATAATAAACCAGATACCTTTATTATTACGGGCGATATTGATGCCATGTGGTTGCGCGATTCTACAGCTCAAGTATGGCCTTACTTACCTTTGGTTAACAATGATAAAAAACTAAAAAACCTTTTCAAAGGTTTAATCAACAGGCAAACCAAATGCATTTTGCTAGACCCTTATGCCAATGCATTTTATAAAGATGTTGCGAGAGAGACCAAATGGAAAGATGATAAGCCAACACCCAAGCCAGGAGTTCATGAGCGTAAGTGGGAGATAGACTCTTTGTGCTACGCTATTCGTTTATCTTACGGATATTATAAAGAAACTGGAGATACCTCAATTTTTGATGAAGATTGGGACAAAGCCATGAGATTAGCTGTAAATACCTTAAGAACAGAGCAGCGAAAACAAGGAGAAACGCCTTATTATTTTGAGCGTGTTAGACGAAATAAAAATGTTACAGCACCATTTAGCGGAAAAGGCAGGCCAATAAAACCAGTAGGGTTAATATGTTCTGCTTTTAGACCTTCAGATGATGGCACCATGTATCCATTTTTGATTCCGTCTAATTTATTTGCCGTAGAATCATTAGCGCAATTAAGTGAAATTTATAACAATGTTTTAAAAAATTATTCATTTTCAAATGAATGTAAATCATTTTCAGAAGAAGTATTACAGGCTGTAAATACGTATGCCATTTCAGAACATTTAAATTACGGAAAAGTGTATGCTTATGAAGTAGATGGCTTTGGAAATCAAGTATTTATTGATGATCCAAACATTCCTTCATTAATAGCAATGAAATATTTAATGAACGAGCGGTATTACGATTTAGAGGTATATAAAAATACAAGGGCTTATCTCTTAAGTGATGATAACCCTTACTACTTTAAAGGAAAAGCAGGAGAAGGGCAAGGTGGTCCACATGCAGGATTAGATACCATATGGCCCATGGGTATTATTTTAAGGGCGATGACTAGCGATAGCGATGACGAAATTGTTTGGTGTATTAAGCAACTGATGAATACCCATGATGGTACAGGCTTTATACACGAAACGTTTCATAAAGATGACGCTTCTAAATTTTCTAGATCATGGTTTGCTTGGGCAAATACACTATTTGGCGAGTTAATTTTAAAATTATATAACGAGAAGCCAGAACTCTTAAAAACCATTTAAATGAAATATACATATTTGACTGCGCTGTTTTTGATTTTTTGTATAAGTTCTTGGAGTCAGCAAACTATCAAGTTCCCAATAGTTGAAAACGGAACCATGGCATCAATTACCATTGATGAAAAAGATGCTAAAGTTGTTGCTTTAGCTTCTAAATTCTTATCAAACGATGTTAAACAAGTTTCAGGAAAAAATATGGTAATCAATAAAAAAAAAGCGAAATATCAAATTATAGCAGGAACATTAGGAAAAAGCAAATACATTAATCAAATTGTTTCAAAAAACAATATGGATGTTTCTCAAATTAAAAACAAATGGGAAACTTATAGTATTCAAGTTATAAAAAAACCTTCACAAAATGTCGAGAAAGCTTTAGTTATTATTGGTTCAGACCGAAGAGGAACAGCTTATGGATTATTAGAAATTTCTAGAATGATAGGTGTTTCCCCGTGGGAATGGTGGGCCGATGTTACCCCAACAAAGCAGGAAAATATAGTGCTTCATATAGAAAATAAAATTTATGGAGAACCATCAGTAAAATACCGTGGCATCTTTTTAAATGACGAAGATTGGGGATTGCAACGGTGGTCGGCATTAAATTATGAACCAGAAACAGGCGATATTGGTTCAAAAACTTATGCTAAAGTATTTGAACTTTTACTGCGTTTGCGTGCCAATACCATTTGGCCTGCAATGCATAAATGTACCAAAGCATTTTACCATTATCCGCAGAATAAAATAGTGGCAGACGATTATGCCATAGTTATCGGTACATCACATGCAGAGCCTATGTTATGTAACATTAATGCAGAATGGAATCATGATATTATGGGCGATTATAGATATGATACCAATTCAGAATCTATAAAAACGTTATTCAAAAAGCGTGCTAAAGAAACTGCAAATTTTGAAGGTATTTATACCCTTGGTATGCGTGGAGAACACGATTCTCCTATGATTGTTGGGGAAGATGATACCCAATCGCAAGTAAAACTATTAGAACAGGTTATAACAGATCAACGCAAGATTCTAAAAACAAATTCTAAAAAAGGTGTTATAAAACCTCAGGCTTTTGTGCCGTACAAAGAGGTGTTGCATTACTACCAAAGTGGATTGAATTTACCAGAAGATGTTAGTTTGGTTTGGACCGACGATAACTACGGTTACATGCGCCAGTTAAGTAATGCCAAAGAGCAAAAACGTAGTGGTGGTGCTGGTGTTTATTACCATACATCGTATTGGGGAAGACCTCATGACTATTTATGGTTGAACTCTACAAACCCCGTTTTAATGTGGGAAGAAATGACTAAAGCATATGAGTTTGGTTCGCAAAATATCTGGATTTTAAATTGTGGTGATATCAAACCTCATGAGTACAATATAGAATTGTTTTTGGATATGGCTTGGCATATTGATGCTTTTAAAAATAACGATGCTGTTAAAAAACATCATATAAATTGGAGCGCAAGAGAATTTGGGAATAGTAATGCAGAAGCTATTACTAATTTAATGTTTGATTATAACCAATTAGCATTTCAGCGCCGACCAGAATTTATGGCTTGGAGTCAAGTAGAACCCGTTACTAAATCGGGTAAAACCGAGTTAACTCAGTATCATTATTGTGATGAGGTTTTTAAGAGAATTGAAGCGCACGAAAACCTGATAGACCAAGTAAAACAGTTAAAGCAAACTATTCCCAGTTACAGAGCAGATGCATTTTATCAGCTAGTTTATTACCCAATTGTTGGCGCATCAAACTTAAATTTAAAATGGCTTTACAGTTATAAAAATGAGTTTGTGGCTTCACAAGGACGAGAGAGTGCTAAGGATTTTGCATCGAAATCTTTAGAGGCTTACAAAACTATTAAAAAAGAAACCGACTATTTTAACAACACACTTCAAAACGGTAAATGGAAGCACATCATGAGCATGTCGCCTAGGCACTTACCTGTGTTTGCAGAACCTACAGCGTCCATTCCTTTAACAGAAAAACATAACACTTTGGGTATAGCCATAGAGGGGTATCAAATGGAGGTAAATAATGAGATTATAAACTCTTATGCCGATGTTTTTCCTGTGTTTAATGCTTATACTAAAAATAAGTACTATATGGATGTGTTCTTAAAGGGACAAGGCGAATTGGAGTGGGAATTACAACCTAAAGCCGATTGGATTATACTTTCTAAAACCTCCGGGAAATTAGATAAAAACCAATTAGAAGAGCGTATTTGGGTTACTATAGATTGGGATAAAGTACCACAAGGCGAAAATAAAAAGGAAGCTCCGTTAGGGCATGATTACCAGCTAATACCACCAAGCTACAAAGTGAATTCGGCCATAGATGTAATAACAAAAAACAAAACTACAACGCTTGGTGTTTCAGTCTTCAACCCAAAATTTAAGAATTTAGAAGATTATAAAGGTTTTGTTGAAGACAAAGGTTTTGTATCAATAAACGCTGAAAATTATACTAGAAAAACTAAAGGAAAAGAAGCTGAATGGACTACCTTTAGTGGTTTAGGCTATACAGGAAATGTTAGCGTAGCTCTTCCGCGAAGCGCAACTTCTGAAACTCGTGTTGAGGCTATAAAACAAAATAGCCCTGTTTTGGAGTATGATTTTTATACCTTTAATTTTGGGGAGGTAGATGTGTTTTTGCAGGCTGTTCCTACACATGCTTTTAATAATAATTCAGGTGTGCGTTGTGCAGTGGCTATAGACAATGCAGAACCTGTAATAGTCGATTTTCAAACCTTTGGCAGAAGTGAAACTTGGAAACAAAATGTGTTAAAAAATGCATCGGTTAAATCCGTTAAGCAAATAGTAAACACGTCAGGAAAGCACAAATTAAAGATCTGGATGGTAGATCCTGGAGTAATGTTAGACCAAATTTTAATAGATTTAGGAGGTTGGAAAACTTCGTATGCATTTCCACCAGAAACCAAAATGTAATATTATATGCGTAAACTTATTGTATTCGTACTTTTTGTACTATCTGTATTTTCTTGTTTAGAAAAGAAAGACAATAAAAGTTTTCAAGTAGCCTTTATGGCCGATGTGCACTTACAAGATATTTACGGAAGCTTTTCAGATAATAATTATAAAGGTGTTTTAAATCCGCAAACAGGCAAATATACCTTAGCCAGAACAATGCAATCTCAATTGCAATCTACAAGACTATTTAACGAAAATTATTTTGCATTTTTGGCCGCTTTAGATAATGTAGTCTCTCGGAATATAAAATATGTGGTATTGCCAGGAGATTTTAGTGATGATGGCCAAATGCTCAATATTAAAGGTTTAAAAAGTATACTAGATAGTTACACAAAAAATCATGGCATTAAATTTATTCTAACCACGGGCAATCACGATCCTGTACGTCCATTTTATCAAGAATCTGGTAAAGAAGATTTTCTTGGAGAAGGAGGCCAACAAAAAGCTATTTTTAGTTCGAAAAAAGCATTCAATTCAAAAGACAATTCTAAATTAAAACCGGTGTTCACAAAAGATATCGCCAAATTAGGATATACCGAAATTCTTTCAGAATTAAGGGACTTTGGTTTTTTTCCAAAGAAAACTGATGTGTACTGGGAAAGTCCTTTTTCAAACTATAATTATTCAGATTATACTTTTAAAGACGCTGCAAAACAAGCAGAATTAGATAATAGAAAGTATAAAATGGAACCCAATGGATCTGAAATTCCAGATGTAAGTTATTTGGTAGAACCAGCAGAAGGCATTTGGTTTTTAGCTATTGATGCTAACGTGTATGTCCCCAAAGATGAAAACACTTTTTCTAGCGCAAGTATTGGCTATAATAATGTGTTAACGCATAAAAAACATCTTTTTAAGTGGATAAAAACCATTACTAAACGCGCAAAAAGACTTAATAAAAAGCTAGTTGTATTCAGTCATTACCCAACGGTAGAATTTAACGACGGAGCCTCAGAACATATACGAATGCTATTGGGAGAAGATAAAATGCAACTCCATCGTGTTCCTCAAAACGAAGTGGCCAAGGCATTTATAGAAGCGGGTGTTAAGGTACATTTTGGAGGTCATATGCACATAAATGATACTGGTGTTGCAGCCTTTGAATTAGGTACTTTGGTAAATGTGCAAATACCTTCGTTAGCCGCTTATATCCCTGCGTATAAAATTGCAACATTTTCATCTAACGAGATTGAAATTAAAACTATAGTAATAGATTCCGTTCCTAGATTTAAGGAACTATTCCCACTTTACAAACAAGAATATGCCTTTTTAAAAAATAATGATGAGAAAGCATTATGGGATTCTACTATTTTAGAGGCGAAAAACTATAAGGATTATACCCAAAACCATTTAAAAGGACTAATTAATAATAGGTTTTTAGAAAACGAATGGAACATGCCGTTTACCCAATTTTTACTAGGCCTAAATAAAAAAAGTGTTGCTGAGTTTGTGTCAATTGAAGAAACAGCTTTAAAAGATTTTGATGACTGGACAAGTTTTGATATGTTGTTCGATTTGTACCGCTTACGTTCTGCAGATGTCTTGGCATTTGATGATATTGGAGAAAAAAATATTGAAAACTATAGAAGCATTATAAATTCTTACTTAATTCATTTTAAAGAGGTTAATGAGCCTTCAGAAATAGAAAATGACTTTTTACAATTCTGTATAATCTTCAAAAGGTTTTTAAATGGAGCTCCAAGTACTAATTTTAGTGTTGATTTAAGTAAAAGTAAAAGTAAAATTATACCGAGTGATAGTAAATTTTATTCAAATTAGATTCTTTTCAATTCATTTAACTTTTAATCTAATAGACTTAATGTTAAAATAAGTTCAATCTAGAAAACTCGTTGCTATAATACTAACTTGCTCATTTTAAAGATGTATTATTTAAATTAGCTATTATGAATATTATGCTATGGAGCCTTAATGATAAATATTTTTTAATTAAAACTTAATAAGTTTAATTAGTTGAATGTTTTAAAAATGTGTCAATAATAGCATAATTATATTTAATTTTAGATAAGTTTTAAAATACGTTAATACTCAAGAATGAAAGCATCATTTTACAAAATTCTTTTCGATGAAGAAACTCCTTTTCGGTGTACATATTTGGATAAACCTAATTTTGATATGCCGTGGCATTTCCACCCTGAGTTAGAATTAACATTAATATTAGAAAGTGAGGGGATAAGATATATAGGAGATCATACATCTAGATATAAAGCTGGAGATTTAGTTTTGGTAGGTTCAAATTTGCCTCATATGTGGGTAAATAATAGCACAGAGACTTCTGCTAAAAATAAAAAATTTAATAGAAGTATACGTATTACACTTCAATTTCCTCCAGATATGATAGATAATATGTTTAAAAAAGCTCAAGAGTTACAACCCTTAATTAGGCTTTTTGCACTAGCACAAAGAGGTATATCATTTTCTCAAAAAACAAGTAAAGAAATTAAACCTCTATTTCTGGAAATTAATGATAAAACAGGACTCAGAAGATGGATATCTGTATTTAACTTATTATTTAAATTAACAGAAGCTGAAGGTTATAAATTATTAGCTAGCCCAGGATATTTACCACAGTTAACAAGGAAAGACCACGGATTAGTAAATAAGGTGTTTAACTACATTGAAACACATTTTAAAGATAAAATAACCCTACAAGAAATGGCAGATTTAGCATGCTTAACCAAACCCTCCTTTTGTCGTTTGTTTAAACAAAAAACAGGAAAAACGTTTTTTGATTTCTTAAATGAATATCGTAT
The DNA here is from genome assembly GCF_001971785.1 of Seonamhaeicola sp. S2-3. Lineage (NCBI taxonomy): Bacteria > Pseudomonadati > Bacteroidota > Flavobacteriia > Flavobacteriales > Flavobacteriaceae > Seonamhaeicola > Seonamhaeicola sp. S2-3. The sequence goes on from NZ_CP019389.1 coordinate 2,170,540, forward strand.
TAATTATGCAAAACGACTTTTATTAGATTCTAATAAAGAATCTATAAATACTATAGCACTACACTCTGGCTTTCCTACCATTCAGCATTTCAATAAAAAGTTTAAAGCTCTGAATAATGGGCTTACTCCAAGTCAATTTTTAAAAGTTAATGCTTAGGTAAAATAGAACCCCAAAAAACCGGCTAAACTCTAATGTTAATATTGGCTCATTATTAGTGATTTTAATATCATAATTGTATTCTTATTGTGCTTAATTTTACAGAGAATAAAATTTATTATTCAGTCTATTAAAAACCACTAAACTATTTATTCCTTTCATATAGTGCTATAGGATTGGTGCGCTAGCTAATTCAAATGCATTATTAAACTGAGATATTTTTGTCTGGTTTTTAAAATTAATCTATATAAGTATAAATTTTAAAAGAAAATTATGAGAAATCTTTTCATCTTAGTTGTTCTAATTTTAAACCTTTCATTAAGTGCTCAAAACTCTAAAATTGAAATAATAGGTGTAAAACCAACACCATTTTTTCCTAAAGTAGAAAAAGGAGAAGCTCTAAAACAGTTAGTTAAACTTAGTATTGAGAATAAAACAAACAAAACTCCAATAAAACTAAAAATTGAGGTAGAAGGCTTAGAGGCTTATTACCAAGATTTAGGCACTCTGGAAAAAGGTAGTTCGGTGCATGATATTATGATTGCTGATATAAATAAGGCAACTAAAGTTAACTTAGAACTGTTAAATAGCAGAGGTAAAATTGTAGCACAAAAAACACTTATTTGGAAGCCACAAAAAAAGTGGAAAGTTTATTATGCTGCTGTTTCACATCATGATTTAGGCTTTATCACCTACTATCAAAACCTAAGAAAAGCGGTTCGTGAAAGTGAAATAGACACAGCTCTTGTTTATTGCCGCAAAACTGATGGTTGGGATGAAAACAGCCAGTTTAGATGGAATGTAGAAACTAGTGAAGCACTCATTCGCTGGATGGCTAAGCAAACACCAGAAAAGATTAAAGAATTTGAACGTAGAATACAGGAAGGACGTATTGAAATTATTGCCAACCATAACACCATCTCTACGCAAATGGTGGGGTACGAAATGATGGCACGTAGTTTTTACACTCCTAACCGCTACGTGCAAGACATGCTGGATATTGACCCCGCTAAAGTTGCTTTAATAAATGATGTCACAGGTGTTAGCCGTACATGGCCTTTATATCTTAAAGAAGCAGATATCCCTTATTTTATGCATGGTAGTAACCACCCTAACAACTTGCAGGATATGATAGATCAACCTGTTTTTAGATGGTTGAGCACCGATGGAGACAATGAGAAAGCCCCATTATGTAAAGCCGATTCATACTACTCTCCTAATAAAATTGCCAAATGGGATTTAGATGGTGTTTCGTATTTAATTAACCGCCATGTAGATTTAGACTGGAAGTTTGATTGCATTCTGGCTTACGATAGTCACGACTTTGCCATTCCATCAATGCAGAATGCCAATAATATTAAAGAGTGGAATTCAAAATACGAATATCCTAAATTTAGATGTTCAGTAATAAGCTCCTATTTCGATGATATTGCTCAGCAGTTGAAACCAGGCATGATTCAGGAAACAGCTAAAGATGCGCCCGATAGTTGGAACGATCAGGAAATTATTGATGCCAACCTGTTGGCAAGAGCGCGTAAAGCTAGTTCTGAAATTCCTACCACCGAAAAACTGGCCAGTATAGCTATGACATTGGGTGGGGAATATCCAGAAAAGGAATTATTTCAAGCTTATAACCGTATTATAATGTATCACGAGCACACCAATGGTGCTATTGACGGGGGAAATCATAAATATTACGAAACCGAAAATGTAATGCACGAAAAATTGGTAGACGAAGCCATTGATATAAACGAGCAGGCATTAAGTGTTTCTCTCCAAAAACTTGGGTCGCAAATTCAATCGAAAAAAAGTGCATTGGTAGTTTACAATCCTCTAAACTGGAAACGTGATGAGTTGGTGTATTTTAAAGCTAGTAAGCTGCCGTTTGAACATTTTCAGATTATCGATGCCGATACAAAAAAGCCAATACAGGTACAAAAATTAAAAGATGGTAGATTTGCTTTTTATGCCGAAAATATTCCTTCAATGGGATATAAATCTTACACTATTAAGGAAACTAAAAAAGCGGGGTACAGTAGTTCATCAATAAGTGAGGCAAATTCTATAGAAAATGATTTTTATCAAATTTCGATTGATAGAACAAAAAATATTATTTCTGATGTAATTGATAAACAGTTAGATAAAAACATTATTGATAAAACCTCTCCATATGCCCTTGGAGAATACATTCACTACGACCACTTTAGTGGAGAATGGAAGAAGACGAAATTTACTGGCATAAAGTACTACAAAGGAGCAGTGTTGGATGAGATTCATATTAGTCAAGATGCTTATTTAACAGGTAAAGTTGAGTTAGTGGTTTACATTCACCATAAAATAAAGAAAATTGATTTTGCTCTAGAGGTAGATAAATTATCGAATGGAGAAGAGCTTACTGGTGGTTGGAACCGTTACATGAAAGAGGCTGCTTTTTGTGCAATACCTGTTTCGGTGCCAGACTATCAACACCACCATGAATTGTCTGGAGCAGTTACTCAGCCTGGTAACAAAGATTTGCAATTTGAAGCTTCGGAGTCTGCTTTCTATGCTATTCAACATTTTGCAGATGCTTCTAACGATAACTTTGGTGTAACCCTTTCTACCATCGAAACCAACTGTATCAACTATGGTTATCCTCGTCCAGTATATTGGAACAACGACGGGCGTCGTCCTAAAGAAGAGATTGTTAAACCAAAAAACAGCAACATGTTTTTGTACTTGATGAATAATTTCTTCCAAACCAACGTAAAGGTAGATCAGCCAGGTATTAAAAATTATACCTTTTCTATTCGCAGTCATTCTGGCGACTGGAAAGGAGGAAAGGCATACCAGTTTGCTTGGGAAACTTCAAACCCAATTATTTCGCAGTACATTGAAAAAAATAAAGAGGGTAAACTTCCGTCTAAAAAATCATTCTTATCTACCGATAAAGATAATGTTGTGATTAGTACCCTTAAAAAGGCAGAAGCCAACGGCGATGGATTGGTTGTTCGTCTTTTTGAACTGGCAGGTAAAGATTCAAAAGTTAAAATGAAACTCAATTTAAATAAGGACATTAATAAAGCAGTTGTTTTAAACCTGTTGGAAAATGATGAAGAAGAAATATCAGTTTCAAATAACGAAGTAGAATTTAATATAAACGGACATGGTATAAAAAACATTCGTTTATTAAGTGAGCCATCTCAAAAACCTATTGTAAGTAATGTAACTGCCTTGGCTGTTTCAAATGAAGAAGTAAAGCTTAGTTGGGAGGGTGATAATTCTAGTTTTTACAATATTTATCGCAGCAAAAGCCCTGATTTTAAGTTGAATGCGCTTAATTATTTAGGTTATTCAGAAGGAACTTCGTATTTAGATAAAACTGTATTAGACTATGCTGGAGGAAGACATAAAAGAGTAGAGCCTAATACAACCTATTACTACAAAGTTGAACCTGTTGATGAATTTAATAACCGAGGTATTGCTTCACAAACAATTAAATGTACTACGCTAAAAACAGAGGAGGCCGATGCCAAACCAAATAAAGTACAAGGTGTTTATACAGTACATGTTTCGCCATTAGCTCCCGAAGATTTTATTAATCTTTGGTTTTATTCCAATTTTGAAAAAGACGTAGACAAATACCTTATTCACAGAGGTGAATCTGCCGATTTTGTTCCCAATAAAAGTAACCTGATTAACACTCTTATTCCTTCGGAAGGTACATTCAGTTTTCATTATACCTACAGTAATTCTGAATTAAACCGACAGATGTTCGAGGATAAAACGGCTAAAGTAAATACAGCTTATTACTACAAAGTGGCTGCAGTTGATAATAGTGGAAATGTGGGCGAATATTCTGATGCGGCATATGCTTATATGGAAAAAATACCTGTAGAAATTAAGCATGAATACATAGCAACGAAAGAATTCAAAACTTTCAGACCAAAAGCTAAAGTGTCCATTGAATGCAGTGAACCAGGATACGATATGTATTATTCTACTGAAACCAGAACAAATACAAGCAAAGCTAAAAAGTATTCTGGCCCATTCGAAATTACAGAAGCTAGTGTAATTAATGTAGAGGTTTATAAGGCAAACACCAAAGAATTGGCTTATCGATACCGTCGTTTCGTGAACGTGAATCAAAATATTAGTCAGTCTGATTATAATGGTCATTTTAATTCACTAAAAGCAACCGATGGCAGTTATTACAGTGGTTGGGTTTCAAAACAATTTGGTAATACTAAAGAAGAACCAAAAGATGTTTGGCTGGGTGTTAACTTGGGAGAGTTAAAAACTGTTGGTGGATTGACCGTTATTTCCGATAATGGTGATATTTTCCCAATTCACGACCAATTCCGTGTATTTGTGCGTAATGGAGAGAATGTAAAAGAAGTGAAATTTACCAATACACCCGACAAGAAAATCCGAAACAAATTTCATGTAACATTTGATGAACCGTTATTGGTTGATGGTGTGATGATTTACTTTGATAAAGATAAATTGCCTGTTAAAGGTGGAAGAGAAAATCAAGCAGGACTAGTTAGGATAAATGAATTATTGATATTAGATCAAAAAGGAGAGTCAATTCTTCGGTCTGATATATTAGGAATGTAATTAGTAACAGTGAAATAATAATTAATATGAAGCACTTAAAAATTTTAATAGTTGTGTTACTGAGCGTTTTATACCAGAACGCTTGGGGTCAAAAAAAATTAACCCCTGCCAATCCAGAATACTATGCCATGGACAGGGAAGATATGACTTTTGACGATGAGCAAGTGCTGCTAGTCAATTACCGTGGTTTTGTATCACCACGACAGTACAGTATTACTCAGTTTACCAATGTATGGTTTTTACCAATAGAATCTACACGCTACAATTTTAATCTGAATTTCTATGACAAAGGCACAGATAGAATAATTAATGATGATGTGCCGATTCAATGGAAATCATGGATTGATGATGGAGCCGCACCTGATCCTCTTGGGTGTAATTTTCGCCCTAATTCACCATCAATAATGGTAACGCAAGATGAAAAATGGCAACCCAATCAATATATGCGAACAGGTACTTTTCATAAAGAGTATAACCAAAAATGGGTGAGTTTTTCTGCAAAAAGCTGGACCAGTGTGTCTTTTGAAGACGATGAGGTTTTTATTAAACTAAAATTAACCAATCGAAATTCCAAAGATTTAAACATGACCATTATACCCAATCAGGTAGCAGAACATATGGTATGTCACTTTAAACAGGGTGATACAAAATCGAAGCAAATTGATACCTATACCATAGGCAGTGATATGGCCCATGCCCGTGTTTCTTCTTCCATAAAGGAAACTAGTGAAAAAGGATTTGAAATTAGTATTGCTCCTGGTGAAACAGCTACCTATTATTTTGCGGTTAAGTTTTACGAACCGCAAAATGGCGCTCCCAAAGTGTATCAAGCTGACATTAAGGAGCGTATGGAAAAGGCAGATAAAAAGACCCGCGATATGCTAGCTTGGGCTTACAAACAAATGCCAGTTTTAACGAGTTCTAACAAACAACTACAAGAGTATTATTACCGTTGTTTACTATCTGTAATGATGAGTCGTTACGAAAACCCAAATTATATAACTGATGTATTTTGGGCAGTAGGTACTTGGCCATATACCATTAGCTGGGATAATTCATATTCCTCTGATGTTCTTGCCATGTTAGACCCCGAAAGTTTAAAAGGCGCCATCATCACAGATTTTGAGCAAGTACAACTCAAAAAAACCTATGTAGGTTGGAATGGAGCACATTGGGAAATACTCTACATTCAGGAGCCTTTTGCACTTCAAATTATGATTGAAGCCTATTTAAGGCATACTAATGATTTTAGCATTTTTGATGAAAAAGCTGCTGGTAAAACCGTTTGGCAATGGATGCAAGCTTGGGTAGATGAATTACAGACCAACTATACCAATGACTTAGGATTGATTGATGTTGGTTATAATACCGAAAAAATTATTGAAATCCGTACCGATGGTTATAATCATGCAGTGCCTATTACCAATACACTAACTATCGATTTGTTATACACCATGGCCGATTGGGCGAAGAAAAGAAATGAAAGTAAATTAGAAAAGAGATTCTTTAAAGACGCTGAAAAATTAAAAGCTTTGGTTGATGAGTATATGTGGAATGAAGAATTGGGGTGGTTTGATAATTATTATCCAGATGGCACCAAAGGCACCATTTGGACTTACCACCTTTTCGATTTATTAGGCACCGATTATTTACCAGATCATCAGGCTTACAAGTTAGTTAGTCATTTACAAGAAGGTGAATTTTTAGGGAAATATGGAGTGTATTCTATAGCTCGTCGTGATAGCGTACACTGGGATTTAATCGATTCAGACTGGGGAGGCGGTGGCCAATATGCAGGCATGCCAGGGCGTATTTCACGAAATCTATACCAAAAAGGATTTGCAGGTAAAGGATGGGATGTTTTAAAACGCAACATGCGATACATAGATCATTTTCCATACCTCCCGCAAAATCCACGTATTGATGCTCCAGAGGCAGACCGTTCATCAATGCCATTACAAATTGCGGCTGGAGCTGGAATGGAGGCTATTATTTTTGGGACTTTTGGCGTAAACATTCAGGAAAACAGTTTATCCATAAAACCCTATAACCACGAGGATATTGGTGAAGCTTTGTTAGAAAATGTGCAATGGAACAACAATAGCTATAGCATTCAGCTAGAACAAAAAACATTTTCTATTTATAAAAATGGTCAACTGGAAACTACAAAGTTTTATGGCGAAACTTATTCAATAAAAAAATAATACGTGTAGCGTTAAATTAATATGGAACGACTTTTAAAAACGGGGCAGTGGAAGGATTTGCCAATGCGCCCAGGATTCGGGTCCTTTATGCACCCAACCGAAGAAAAACTAACTTTAATTAAGCAATTAGGGGTAGATGAAATTATCCTGAATATGTACAGGAACAATCTTATCGATACCAATTTTGACAGTCTGCCACTTCCAGGAGACCACCAATGGGAATATAAAGACCTCTTGATGCTTCGCAAAACAGTTGAAAATGCAGGTATCCGATTTTTGGCTCTGGAAAACATGCCGTTTTCCTTCTACGACAAAATAATGATGGGGCAACCTGGTAGGGAAGAACAGCTAAAGCATGTACAAGAAACCATAGCAAATATGGGTGCTGCAGGCATTCCCGTTCTAGGTTATGGATGGACTCCAACAGGGGTTTGGCGCTCATCAACAACCTTTCCAATTCGTGGTGGAGCTCAATCTATGAGCATAGACCTTGATGATTTTAAAAGAGCGCCACTGTCTCACGGACGCGTATTTTCAGAAGAAGAAATGTGGGACTACTACCAGTACTTTCTTGAGGGAGTTTTACCAGTGGCCGAAGAAGCAGGGGTAACTCTGGCGCTTCATCCCAACGACCCACCCGTGCCAAGTTTGGCAGGCGTACCACAACTTTTTAGAAGTTTTGAAGCCTATAAAAAAGCCATGTCTATGGTAGAAAGTGAAAATCACGGATTACAATATTGCCTAGGTAATTTTTCTGCCATGGGAGCAAACATAGATGAGGTTACCGAGTATTTTGCTAAACAGGATAAGCTAATTTACGTGCACTTTCAAACGGTATCTAACTCATTGGTAAATGATACCAAATTAAATGAAGTGTTTGTGGATATGCCTGGGTATTATGACCCTGTTAAGATGCTGAAAAAGCTTAAAGAAGTTGGCTATAAAGGAATGATTATGCCGGGACACGTGCCAAAAATGATTGGCGATGTGTCTTGGGAAGAACGTGGTAGAGCTTTTACTATTGGTTACATAAAAGGTATTATTGCTACCTTAAATCAATAGAACAAGTGTTTTAGAAAGAAAAGCCATTTATTACTGTTGTTAGCGAACGTATAAAGGTTATTCGTCTAAAAAAACACGGATGTTTGAAAAAAAAAGTTGTTCTTGTTTAATTAAGTTGAAATAGAAGTTTTTTGAATGAATAAAGCCATTGTTTATAAATTAGCATTTATAGCATCCTTAGGAGGCTTTCTATTTGGTTTTGATACCGCAGTTATTTCTGGTACCATTAGTTTAGTGACTAAGCAGTTTCAATTGGATGCAGTTCTACAAGGGTGGTATGTTAGTAGTGCTCTGGTAGGTACCATTACTGGTACCCTAATAGCTGGTGTTTCAAGTGATAAATACGGTAGAAAAGAAATGCTAATAACATCAGCAATTTTATTTGGCATATCGGCATTTGGCTGTATGATATCTCAAGGTTTTCAAATGCTTATCGCCTATCGATTAGTAGGTGGTATCGGCGTTGGTTTAGCATCTATCCTATCTCCATTATACATTTCAGAGATTGCACCAGCAAAAATTAGAGGGAGTTTGGTGTCCTTATACCAATTTGCCATTACTCTGGGAATTTTGGTAGCCTATTTTACCAATGCATGGTTTTTAGATATTAGTGAATCCAATGGACTTGCAGACGCCTCTGAAGGTGTACAAAAAGTGTTTGTTTCAGAAGTCTGGCGTATCATGTTAGGTAGCGAAACCATTCCAGCTTTTTTATTTTTAGTGCTTTTGTTTTTTATACCAAAAAGTCCGCGTTGGTTCTTAAGTAAGGGTAAAGTAGATAAAGCCGAAAGCATACTAGTTAAAATAGTAGGCAAAAATGAAACAAAAAACGAACTGCAGTTATTTAACAACACCAATAAAACCACAGTTAAAATAAGCTCAATATTTGAAGGAGGTTTTAAAACAGCTTTGATAGTTGGGGTGATTTTAGCGTTATCCACGCAACTCTGCGGTATAAATGCAGTCATATATTACGGACCTAGACTGTTAGAAGAAGCTGGATTGCAACTGGGAGATGCATTAGGAGGACAAGTAATTATAGGTATAGTAAACGTACTTTTTACACTAATTGCTATATGGAAAATAGATCAGTTTGGGCGTAAAAAACTATTACTCTTTGGCATTTCTGGAATTTTAATTTCACTCATCGCTATAGGTATTTTGTTTTATTTAGATGTAAATAGTCCGTATCTACTCATTGGTTTTATACTAGCATTTGTAGCGTGTTTTGCGTTTTCATTCGGTCCTGTGGTTTGGGTATTATTATCAGAGATTTATCCAACCAATATTAGGGGATTTGCTATGTCTATAGCCACCTTTGCTTTATGGATTGGCGCAACAGTAATAGGTCAATTGGTACCTTGGTTGCTGGAAAATTTAAAGCCCTATGGCACATTTTGGCTTTTCGCCCTATGTACCATCCCGTCGGTATGGATAGTTATTAAAATTTTACCCGAGACCAAAGGAAAATCCTTAAAGGCAATAGAAAAATTTTGGCTTAATAAAAAATAAAAATGTCCAGATTAAAAGATAAAGTAGCTATTATAACAGGTGCCGCAGATGGCATAGGACTCGCTATTAGTGAGGCTTTCGTTAAAGAAGGTGCCCATATTTTAATGGCAGATATAAACGAGGAAAAATGTAAAAAAGAGGCAGAACGGCTAGCAAACGGTAACAGCACAGTAATATATATGCATTGCGACATAGGCGACACCAAGGCTGTGCAATCCTTAGCCGAAACCTGTATCAATACCTTTGGCAAAATAGATATACTGGTAAACAATGCCGCAGTAGCAATACCAGGAGAAGTTACTAAAATGACAGATGATGATTGGGATACCCTAATGAACATCAACCTAAAAGGAGCATTTCGTAGTATTCGGGCCTGTTTACCTCACATGATTTCCGCCAAATGCGGTAGTGTTATTAACATATCATCTACCCAAGCACATAGAAGTTGGGATGATTGGACGGCCTATGCCGCGGCTAAAGGAGGTTTACTCTCTATGACGAACCAACTGGCAGGTCAATTTGGAAACAAAAACATTCGGTTTAACAGTATTTCCCCAGGCACTATTTTAACACCTATGCTTGCAGAAAGAGTTAAAACCGAAGGCGAAGAATTTTTAAAAGCTTCCATAAACCAAGCTTCAATGCTACGTTGTGGCAAACCCGAAGAAGTAGCAATGACGGCAGTATTCCTAGCCTCTGATGAGGCAGCTTTCATCAATGGAGATGATATTAAAATAGATGGTGGATTATCCACTTTACCTAGATACTTTGAATAAAATAGATAAAAACTAAATTTTTAAACATGCTTAAATTTTCAGTACTAATCACGTTATTACTAATTGTATCATCTTGCAATACCTCTACTAATAATAAAGCACAAGACAACCCAGAATTGGAATTAGCCGAAACTATTTTAGCCGATACACGCTTAGATTCTGTTCTGTTAAAGGCAAAAAAAACCTTAAAACCAAAAGACGGGCGATTTCAGGCAGGCAGCAATTATGCAGAAACATGGGTGAGAGATTTTGCTACATTCATTGAAGTTGCCTTAGAAGTCAATCCTCAAGAAGTTATCAAAGAGCGGTTGTTGTTATTTTTTGATTTTCAAGGGGAAGACGGAAATATCATTGATGGTTATACCGAGTTAAAAAACGATGGAGGTTATGAGTATAGATACTCCAAGACTGCACCAAATTATAAAGGCCACAAAAATACAGTAGAAACCGACCAAGAAGCGTCGTTAATTTTGGCACTAGCAAGATACATAAAAGTTACAGGCGATAAAGACATTCTTCAGCTAAACAAAAATGGGAAAACCATTTTAGAAAGATGTGAAATGGCTTTGAACTTTCTTAAAGAAAATATGTACTCCGAAAAATTTGGACTTATAAAAGGTGCTACTACTATAGATTGGACCGATGTACAACCCGAAACCATTTGGGGTGTTTTTACAACAGAAGATACACATTGGTGTGTAGATGTCTATGATAATGCCATTTATGTGCTAGCCATAAACGAATATTTAAAATGGATTAAGGAAGACCAAGAAAAACATAAATTTTGGACAAATGAAAAGGAGTTTATTACAAAAAACGTTAGAAAACACTTGTGGGATGAAAAACGTCAAAAATTCTTTCCTCATAAATATATAGAAGATTCGCCTTTTTCGGGATTTGATGAAGATGAAATCTATTATTTAGGCGGAACGGTTTACGGAATTCAAGCAGGTTTTTTAACTGAAGAAGAGATAGAAAGCTGCTACAAAAAAATGTTAGCTATAAAAGATTTGTCTGGCGCTATGACCGTGGCTATAATTAATTATCCACCATACCCTTACAAGAGTTTTGCTAATAAAGACACAAAACCTTATATATATGTTAATGCCGCAGACTGGACATGGTGGGGCGGAAGAACCATTGAAACTATGATTAAGACAGGGCATTTAGAATTGGCCTATCAAGAAATCAATCCATTTTTAGACCGCGTCATCAAAAACGAAGGGTTCTATGAATGGTATTCGGTAATAGACCACCAGCCTCATGGCTCTAACACCTTTCTTGGTGCCGCAGGCGCTTTGGGTAAGGCTATTAATTTAATGAAAGCTGAAGCTTTAAAAATTAAAAAAAACAATGAATAGAAGGGTGTTTGCAAAACAAACTGCATTGGGCTCCATGGGGCTGGCATTAACTCCGCAATTTACTCTTTCGCAAACAACCTATAAAGATTTTGTATCGAAAAGACCGCCAAAAAAAGAGAGACTGTTTACCAGTAAAGCTATTGAAGAGGTTATAAAAAAAGTAAAAAAACAACTTAAAGACCCAGAGTTGGCATGGTTGTTCGAGAATTGTTTCCCAAATACCCTAGATACTACTGTATTTTATAAAGAAGAAATAGGCAGGCCATTAAGCCATATCATTACAGGAGATATAAATGCCATGTGGTTAAGAGATTCTACCTGCCAAGTATGGCCGTACGTCCCTTTTGCCAATAAAGATGAAAAATTGCGTAAGATGATTGTGGGGCTAATAAACTGGCAGGCAGACTGTGTTTTGGTAGACCCTTATGCCAATGCGTTTAAAAAAGATAAAAGTGAGGTTAGTCAATGGAAGGACGACCTAACCGACATGAAGGACGAACTGCATGAACGCAAATGGGAAATCAATTCGCTTCTTTTCGTTATCAGGTTGGCTTACAAATATTGGAAAACCACAGGAGATACTGCGCCTTTTGATGCCAATTGGGAAAACGCCATGAAACTTATCTACCAAACACTATTAGAACAACAACGTTTTGATAATCTTGGGCCTTACACCTTTATGCGAGAAACCACACAAGCCAATGAGGTTATTGCAAATAATGGTTACGGAAGGCCTACCAGAAAAATTGGAATGATACATGCCACACACCGTCAAGACGATGCCTGCGTATTCCCATTTTATGTGCCAGATAATTTAATGGCCGTGGTAGAATTAAAGCACCTAGCCGAAATGTTCAAGACCATTTTAAATAATACCACCTATGCAGAGCGTTGCTTAAAAATGGCAGACCAAATAGACAGCGCCATTAAGGAATATGCCATAATAGAACACAAGGTTTTTGGCAAAATGTATGCTTTTGAAGTAGATGGCTTTGGAAGCCAATTACTGTTGGAAGAGTCCACAATACCAAATTTAATGTCTTTACCTTACATAGACGCTTGCGATATAAACGACCCCGTGTACCAAAATACCAGAAAATGGTTGCTTAGTGAGTGGAATCCTAAATTTGTAAAAGGTAAATTTACCGAGGGCATTGGCAGTACACACTACTTTGAGCCACCAAAACGTATTTGGCCATTAAGTACAATTTCTAGAGCATTAACAACAGATGACAAAGAAGAAATAATGTTCTGTGTAGAACAAATAAAACGAAGTAACGCAGGTACAGGTTTTATTCATGAATCGTATTTACCAGACCACCCCGAAGATTTTACTCGTCCTTGGTTTTCATGGGTAAACACGTATTTTGGGGAGATGATATTAATTCTACTTGAAAAATACCCTAAATTACTTAGCTAGAAAATTATGAAATACTACCTAAAAACTATAGTAGTTTTAATTATTTTAATAGGTTTAAATATGAGTTTAATCTCATGTGAAACACAGGCAAGAAGCAATGTATCTGTTGCAACTAACATTCCAACAATTGATGAGATTTCAGGGAAATGGATAGCATCAGATACTATGGCAATAGAGCCTTCTATACGCAATTTTAGAGGGCAAGCACTACTTAATCGAGACTTAACATCGATAAGTTGGTTTGTGTCTGCTCCATTTTCTGGCGGACACCACACAGGTACGCTAAAAATTAACGGTATAACACCTGAAGCATCACACTTTCGTTGGCAACCCTATCAAGCGTTAAGAAAAGCTACTGTAAATGGCCTTGAAATACACAGCTCCACACGAATGCTAGTGGAGGATAATGCCATAATGTGGGAGATAGACATCACAAACAAAAGCAACGAGCAGAAAAGTGTCCAGATAGATTTAGATATGATAGGTTATATAAGCCAATATGAAGATGGTAACTGGAATTGGTGGTACCCATACCCAGACTGGGACGGAAAAAGGTCTGAGCATCGTAACCAAGCCATAGAAGATATGCGAAAGCACATAACTTTAAATCACACAGAACAAGAAACAAATTGGCCTAAGGACAACGCTATTCTTAACTCCCCACATTTTAGTACACATAAAGAAGCGCAAAATATTTATATACAAGATAAAAACACTCCAGCAATTTCTGCATTTTCTTTGGTTACCAAACCCGATAGTCTATCCGTTAGAAATTGTGGAGGGAAAGCCAAATGGAATGTAACACTAGCCTCAGGAAAATCAAAAACCATCAAATATTTTTTATCCTACAATAATAACTTAGAAACCCTCAAAACCCAAACACAAAACTGGCAAAACACCTTTGATACTGCATTTGCATCAGTAAAAACGAAATGGGAAGATAAATGGCAAAATTTATTTAAACCAAACAATAGTCTTGTCTCTGGGTGCTTTCCTGTTTTAGAAACCAATGATGAAAAGGTAAAAAGAGTTTATTACACAGGAGCTATAACGCTTCTTTATTTATTAAACACCAACCTACCAGAACACAAACGTGTGTATTTAACAGGAGGCCCTAGATGGGGAGCGACAACAACTTTCTTTTGGGACATTGCCATTTGGTCTGAACTTTGGGCAGTGGTAGATCCAGAAATGATGAAAGAGCACATTAAGTCTTGGATAGAAATAAATCCTAATTTGCATTATGGAAAAGACAATTTTGGAGGCAAAGGCGTAGGTAATGGCTATTCTGCTAATTATTGGTGTTTGTTCAGAATTATACGTGCGTATATAGTGACCACGGGAGATTACAAGTTTTTAGATGAAAAAATAGGAACAAAAACAGTTATGGAGCATTTGGAATCTTATGCTCTAAACTGGCAAAACCTATCAAATTATGGTAAAAAAGGGTATGAAAGCGAATTGTACAATCTTGCCGATTTTGGTGCTAACCCAGCAAATTTGTTAGAATGCGTACCAACCTATGTACATATCGTACCATCGTTTAATATTGGCTATGTATGGATGATGCGAGAAACCGCAAAGCTACATTATCAAAAGAACAATGTTGCTAAAGCCAAAACACTAGAGAAACAGGCAAAAGCTATGACGCAAAGTATTCTTAAATTATACGCAGGAAAAGGTGTTTGGAATAGCTTATATCCTAACAATAAAACAGTAGAAGTACGTCATGTACTAGATTTTATTTACTTCGGAAAATATCTAGCTAACGATGTGAGTTTGGATATTCGAAATGAAATGATGGGGTTTCTTAATACAGAATTAAGAACAGATTCATGGATGCGAGCACAGTCTTTAAAAGATATAGCGGCCAAAGATTCAGACAGGCCAGACCATGGGCCTTTAGGTAGTTTTGATGGTTGGATTCCAGAAGTTATGGATGCCATGAGTAATATGGACTACACTACTGATGCATTATCATTTTACAGAGCTATAGAACCCGTTACTTATGAAGGCTGTTGGGCACAAGCAAGAGAACTGTGGGGCGATGACAAATTAAATAAAACCGCAAGAGTACGTATAGCAGACCGCGGATGGAATAACCGAGAAAGTTCATCAGGCATAGGGATATCTCAGGTCATGCTGAAAAATTTCTTTGGCTTCTATCCAGAAATACATAAAGCATCGCTTCTAAATTACGATACTTGGCCAATTAATGGTAACGGCATCTTACACCACGTATTTTACAAGAACAACTATTATCGTATTGAATTTATAGAGAATAAACCTAGGATGATAAAAGAAAAACACTAATACTTCCTGGTTTCAATAAAATTTAAAATATCTATTAGTAGCCTACATTAATAATAGGGTAGAATTGATAAAAAAAAATTAAACTTTTACATGTTTTAACTATTTTGGTACATGATGATTATAGTCGTGGTTTTTAGAGTTATAATGCGTTTAAAATTAGTTTTATCCTCTTAAAAATTCAATTATTATAAAAAAGTATATATATTTGCTTAACCGGTTAAACTAATATATTCACTTGAAAAGTATTTCTCTCAAAGATATCGCAATTGCATTAAATCTGTCTAAGACAACAGTGTCTTATGTAATGAACGATAGAGGCGATGAAAAAAGGGTTAGCAAGGAAACACAAGATAGAATAAAACAGTATGCCCAAGCGCACAACTACAAACCCAATCAATTAGCAAGAAGTCTAAGCTTAGGAAAAAGTAACATGATAGGCTTAATTGTGCCCAATATATCAGACAGCTTTTTTGCCCAAATTGCACGACGCATTGAAAAAAAAGCAGAAAAAATGGGCTATAATGTGGTGTTTAGTAGCACAGGTGAGTCTCCTGAAAGAGAATCGAAAATTATACAGTCTATGTTAGATAGGCAGGTAGATGGTCTTATAATCGTATCGAGTGAAAAAAACCACGACGATATTTTAAAATTAAAAAAAAGGAACTTTCCCTTTGTGATTGTGGGTAGAACATACACCGATATAGAAACCAATGTTGTAGCATTAGAAGATAAGGATGGTGTGATTTCAGCCGTAGAGCTACTCATGGATAATGGTAAAACACGTATTGGTTATATATCAATTTCTTTAGAACTCCATTCAATAAAAGACCGCTTAAAAGGGTATAAACAAGCACATGAAAATAAAAGTATTGACTATAACCCGAATCTTGTTAAACATGTAACTTACGATAATATTGAAGCCAGCCTCAAAGTGGCAATATACGAATTGGTACATAAAGAAAAAGTAGAAGGTATTGTATTTGCTACACACTATTTGGCCGAAGAAGGTTTACGCTTATTAAAGCAAAATAACATAAATGTTCCCAAAGAAGTAGCCGTAGTAAGTTTTGGAAAAGATAGAGGATTCGATTTGTTCGACCCTCCACTAACATCGGTTGATTTTCCTATAATAGAAATGGGAGATACCGCTGTAGACTTATTATTAGACGCCATTGAAAACCACGTTGTAGAAACCAAAAATATAATAATGAAAACCAAACTGGATATTAAGCAATCTTGTGGAAGCATTTAATTTTTATTTCAAAATTGCTTAACCGGTTAACTAATCAATATACCAATACAACGTTATGAAACTATTAAAATTTCTATCCGCTATATTACTGGCAAGCGTCAGTTTAAATATTTCGGCACAATCTAAGTATCTAAATGGCTATGCTAAAGGTATTTCTGGAGTTAACTTTGCATATCCATCCCCTCATTCGTACAATGATCCCTGTTATTTAACAAGGGCAACCAAAGATGTAGGTTCCATGGAATGGGAAACGGTAGCTGTTCCTAAATCATACAAAAACAAGACTGTATCCTTTATTTGGGTATATGGAATGGATGTTACTCATAACCCCGAAGCTTTCGATTTATCAATAAACGATAAAAAAGTATTAACCTTTAAAAATCCTGGTACCACAGAGGAAAAGAACAGAACCATTCATGGTGATAACGGTGTGTCACTCAACTTCATTCAATCTATGGTAGATTCAAATAGAGATGAAATGGGCTATGCCGTACTTACAATGCCGACATCAATAGTAACTCTAGGAGCTCCTGTAAAATTGAAAATTGGAGGTGTACCCAACAATAGCAACGCTTGGTATATGACGTATAAAATTTCACCTAAAAATAACTTTAATGCACATCAATTGAAGGTTATAAAAAAGGAAGCTGATAAGCTTTTTAGTGTCATTCGCTTTAGTTTGGTGCATTTAGGAAAACCTATTAATGCCAACGTTTTGGTTGAAGGTGAATTGAAAAAAGTAAAACTAAACACAGGTTTAAATGAAATAGATTTTTTAATTCCAAAAGTTGAAAAACCAAAAACGATTGAGGCAGAAATTGAATATGGAAATAGCAAAGAACAAATTTCTGTTGCATTGAACCCAATTAAAGAATGGACAATTTATTTGGTACAACACAGTCATACCGACATTGGTTACACCCGTCAACAATCTGAAATTTTAGCAGAACATCTTAGATATATTGATGACGCCTTGGATTATTGTGACCAAACAGACCATTATCCAAAAGAAGCACAATTTCGTTGGACTTGTGAAGTAGCTTGGGCCGTGAGAGAATACATTAATAGTAGGCCAAAAGAACAAGTAGAACGCCTTATACAACGTGTAAAAGAAGGAAGAATAGAGGTTACAGGGATGTTTTTAAATTACTCTGAAACTATAGACGAAACCGCTTTGGCTATTCAACTACAAGCCCTTAAAAAATTTAAAGCTAAAGGTATAGACGTAACAACAGCAATGCAAAATGATGTAAATGGTATTGGTTGGTGTATGCCAGATATGTATGAAGATACGGGAGTAAAATACCTAACTATGGGGGTTCATGCTCATCGGGCTAGATTACCTTTCAGTAAACCTACATCCTTTTGGTGGGAATCGCCTTCTGGAAAAAGACTCTTAGCCTACAGAAGTGAACATTATATGCACGGAAATGCTCTAGCGCTTGTTTCTGGAGAAATGGATGTTTTTGGAAATAACCTCTCTAAATATTTAGATGGACTTGAAGAAAAAAATTATCCTTTTGATAGAGTAGCCTTTCAATTTTCTGGTTATACTACAGATAATTCTCCACCTTCAACAAAAGCCTGCGATATCATTAAAAAGTGGAACGACACTTATGAATGGCCAAAGCTAAAATCTGCATTAGCTAGTGAATTTATGGTGCACATCGAGAAAAACCATCCCGATGATATAGAAACAAAGAAGGTATCATGGCCAGATTGGTGGACCGATGGTTTTGGTTCTGCCATGAAAGAAACCAAAGTGCTACGTAATAGCTATTCACAAATGCTAGCAACTATGGGGCTGTTATCAATGGTACAAGCTGCAGGAGGGGATATTCCTAAACAAATACATGATGAGGTAAAAAACTGTTATGATAACTTATTACTTTATAGTGAGCATACCTTCGGGGCAGCAGAGAGCATTAGAGACCCTTATAATAAAAACACGATGGACCAATGGAGCCAAAAATCCTCTTATATATGGTCTGCCAATCAACAATCAAATTTATTAAGAGAAAAAGCTATTGGGTTAATTCAACCCCATGTAAAAATCCCCAAAGCACCATCAGTAACAGTTTTCAATACCTTAAATTGGTCTAGAAGTGGTATAGCCGAAGTCTTTATAGATTACGACATCTTACCACTAGATAAGAAAACAAGCATTATTGACAGTAAAGGCAACGAAATACCCACACAGATTATTGGGCAGCGTTCAGAAGGTACATACTGGGCACTTTGGGTTAAAGATGTGCCTCCATTGGGATATGCTACATATACAATTCAAGTAGCTGATGAAAAAGCAACTTCAAAAGATTTAAAATTACCTGTAACAACCACCGTTGAAAATTCTTTTTATAAGATTCAAATTGACGAAGTTAAAAAAGGCATTATTAGCATTTATGATAAGGCCTTACATAAAGAACTCCTCGATACGCAAAGCAAACACACTTTTGGTTCTATGGTTTACGAAAGAATTAAAAATAGAAGAGACCTAGAGCGATTAACAGCCACAAGAAGAGACACTGTTTTTAAACCGCTAAATGAAAAACACTACAAGTTTTCGAGCTTCAAAATTGAAAAAATCACAGATGGTAACATCTGGAAATCTATTATATGCAAAGCACAACTTCCAGAATGTGCCGAAGAATCCTCCGGCATCACTTTAGAAATTCGACTGCACCATCATAAAAAAGAGATTGAGTTTCTGTACAACATGAAAAAACTTGATATCATTGAACCAGAAGGTTTATATGTTGCGTTTCCGTTTGCAAATGAAAATGCGCAATTGGTTTTTGAAGCCCAAGGAGGGCCAGTTCGCCCTGGTATAGACCAATTGGCCGGCTCATCTTCAGACTGGAATACTATTCAAAATTATGCTTCTGTAAAATCAAACAATTCGCAAGTAGTATTTTGCAGTGAAGACACACCCTTGGTGCAGTTTGGCGGTATTAATACGGGTAGGTACTATTATAAAAATCCAGTAAAAAATAAAGGTCATATTTACTCTTGGGTACTTAACAATTATTGGGTAACTAACTTTAGGGCTAGTCAGTTTGGAGAATTAAACTGGAAATACCACATAACATCTTCTAAAGATAAATCGAACACGTTTGCAACTAAATTTGGCTGGGGCAACCGCGTACCTTTTGTTACCAAAGCAAATAGCGGAAGACAAAAATCTAAACACCAGCAGGTTACAGCATCGTTAATAAACCTTGAACTGGTAGATAATTTATTATTAGTGCATTCTAGACCAACAGAAGAAAATGATGGCGTTATTTTACATTTACGTGAAACAGAAGGAGATCACGCTATTTTAGATATCAATAAAATTCTTGAAAACCCAGGAATAAACGAGGTTTACCTAGTAAACAGTTTAGGAGAAATAATTAAGAAATTAACCGCACCTTTTTTAGTGGAACATTTTGAAACACGATTTATTCTTTTAAAGACAAAATAAAAAATAAGCGCTTAAAACATTTTTTTTAAAGATATTATAATAAAGTTAGAATGAAAAATATAGCAATAGGAGTTGACGTTGGAGGAAGTCATATAAGTTGTATGGGATTCAATTTAGAAAGTAGGCAATTACTGTTAGATAGTTATGCAGAAAGTCATGTGAATAGCCATGGTTCTATAAATGAAGTTATCAAATCATGGGGCAATGTTATTAAAAAATCTATTGATAAAATTGGTTCAAAATATGTAGCAGGTATTGGTTTTGCAATGCCTGGGCCTTTTGATTATGTAAACGGCATTTCTTGCTTTACGGGGCAAAATGGCAAATATGAACATACTTACGGTATGAATGTTAGGGAACGACTATTGGAATTTTTGAATCTATCCCATCCAATTGAAATTAGGTTTATAAATGATGCCAC
This sequence comes from Seonamhaeicola sp. S2-3, assembly GCF_001971785.1. NCBI lineage: Bacteria > Pseudomonadati > Bacteroidota > Flavobacteriia > Flavobacteriales > Flavobacteriaceae > Seonamhaeicola > Seonamhaeicola sp. S2-3. Next base: position 2,191,080 of record NZ_CP019389.1, read on the forward strand.
AGCATTCGCTCTTGGAGAAGCTAAATTTGGTAAGGCTAAAACCTACAAATCTATGTTGTCTGTAACCTTAGGCACAGGTTTTGGCTCTGCTTTTATAAAAAACGGAGTGCCTGTTTCAGAAGGAGAAGAGGTACCGCAAGATGGATGCTTATGGCATGTGCCATTTGAAAATGAATTGGCAGACGATTATTTTTCTACTCGTGGTTTAATTAACAGATTTAAACAAAAAACAGGGCATAAATGTGTTGGTGTAAAAGAGATTGTAGGGTTGTGCACAACAAACCCTTACGCCAAAGAACTGTTTATTGATTTTGGTACTAAAATGGGGGTTTTCCTAACTCCATGGATAAAAAAATCAAATATTGATATAATAGTTTTAGGAGGTAATATTTCTAGAGCTTACTTTTTATTTGGAGAGACTATGCAGTCTTACTTTAAAGGTGAGGGTATAAGTGTAGAAATTGTAGTGTCAGATTTAAAGGAAAAATCGGCATTCATGGGGAGTGCCGTATTAATAGATGACCAACTGTATAACACTATACTTCCTGTTTTACAAAAAATGTAGTTACTAAATTCAATACTAAAATAAATTTAATGATATATGAAATATTTAAAGTTAATAGTATTATCTGTACTTATTTGTAATTGTGCAAATACTAAAAAAGAAAACACAGTACTAAAAGAACAAATTAAAACAAATGAATACTTTGCCTATACTAAAGAAAAAGCGCTTAAAGTAGTTAAAACTGGATTTAATGCTGGAGATAGTTATGGCGAGGTTTGGATACGCGATTATAATACATTTATAGAACTATCGGCCGAAGTATTCCCTAAAGAAGCCCTAAAGGAAAATTTACGTGTATTTTTTAGGCTTCAAAGAGAAGATGGCAACATCGTTGATGGATTTATACCAAAAGAAAAAGCCGTACAAACCAAAGATGGTTACACCTATATTTTTACAGATTTAGAGTCCAATTATGCAGGTCAAAAAAATGATGTTGAAACCGACCATGAATCCTCTCTAGTTCAAGCTGTTTATAAGTATGTAAAGAAAACAGGCGATACTGCATTTTTAAATGAAACCATAGGCGGTAAAACCATAATACAGCGTATGGAATGGGCTATGGAGTTTTTATTAAACCACCGTTGGAGTGATAAATACGGACTAATTTGGGGTGCTACTACGGCAGATTGGGGCGATGTGCAGCACTGCCATCCTTGGGGCGTTTACATTACCGACGACACCAAATACGCTATAGATATTTACGATAACGCTATGATGCTTGTTGCACTAGATAATATGATGGCTTTGGCGCCACATTTAAAACAAAAGTGGCAACCTATAAGGCAGGATATCGCACAAAATACCATGAAATATTTATGGGATGATAAAAACCAAAAGTTTATACCGCATGTATATTTAGATGGTTCGCCTTTTTCAGAGGATTTCAATGAAAATAACATTTACTATCACGGAGGAACAGCCATAGCCATAGAAGCAAAATTGCTTTCAAAAGAGCAAATAAAAGTATCTCTAGATAAAATGATAACCAATGTGAACGCATTGGGAGCTGGGTCTATTGGTTTAACATTATATCCGGCTTATCCCGAGGGCTCTTTCGAAAATAAAGGTATGTTTCCTTACAGTTACCAAAACGGCGGAGATTGGACTTGGTTTGGTGCCCGTATGATTCAGCAACTTATTAAAAATGGATATATAGAAGAAGCTTATCAGCAATTACAACCTATGGTAAAACGGGTTAAAGACAATGCTGGCTTTTACGAATGGTATACTATAAAAAATACACCTGAAGGGTCTGGGACATTCCGTGGTTCTGCAGGTGTGCTTTACAAAGCAATACAAATGCTAGAAAATTATGCAAACAATAAACCTATAGAATAAAACAGTGCTTAGAGCTATACAGATGTGTACGAAGAAAAATATACCCCAATTATAGATTTTGGGGTTTATGTTTTATAATTAGTTAGATTTCGTTAATTTGTCATGTGAAATAAAATGATGATTGTATGTATTGCCATTTACAAATACTTGATTTCTACCTCTAGATTGTTCTTTTGATAGAATAAGTTTAGAATTCTGATAATACATGTTGTTTAAATGAATGGTAACCTTATCAAATGTTGAAGGGAAAATAACATAGCTAGGTTCACTGGGAGTTACGGGGTAAATTCCCATCATAGAAAATACTGCCCATGCACTCATGGTACCTGTATCATCATTTCCTGGTAATCCATCTGGTGTGTTTTTAAAATATGTATTTAGAAGTTCTTGTACCAATGCATCTGTTTTGTACTCTTGTCCTTTAATGTATTTGAATAGATATGGATACCCTATATCGGGCTCATTGGCCATATCAAAGTGTTTTTTTGTAAATACATTTTCCAGCTGGGTTGCAAACTTATGTTCGCCTCCCATGAGGTTAATTAAACCCTTTGTGTCATGCGATACCATAAAGGTATATTGCCATGCATTACCTTCTATAAAACCAACGTTTTCAACAAAATTAGCTCCATGTTCTGGGTTATAGGGTGTTAACCAGCTGCCATCTTCATTTTTTGGTCTTAACAATTTAAACTCGTCGTTATATAGCTTTCTGTAAGATAAGGCTCTTTTAGAAAATAACTTGTAATCTTCTTGTTTACCTAGGGCTTTAGCTAATTGTGCAATGGCAAAATCTGAAATATTATATTCTTGAGTAGTAGAAACAGAGCCACTATGTGTAGTATTAGTTGTTAAATACCCTTTTTCAATATAATCTTTTAGTCCAGGCCTTAAAGCATTATTTTCAATTTGAGTAGCACTCTTTTTCATAGCTTCGTATGCTTTTTCAATATTAAAATCGGTAATGCCTTTTAGGTACGTATCAGCAATTATAATTCCTGCGGGGTCGCCAACCATGGTGGTGGTTTCGGTAGCATTAAGTTCCCATTTAGGTAACCATCCTGATTCATCGTAAATCTGCAACATGCTTTTTATCATGTTGGATTGCTGTTCGGGATATACCAAACTCATTAACTGGTGTAGATTCCTATAGGTATCCCAAAAAGAAAAGGTAGTATAGCGTGTGCCATCGGTTTTTAAAGTTTCTCTTGTTCTCATTTTGGGGTATTCGCCATTACTGTCATTTAAAGTATTAGGATGAATTAATGTATGATACAAAGCAGTATAAAAAATAGTTTTGTCATCCTTAGTACCGCCTTCAATTTCAATTCTGGATAAATGTTGATTCCAATCATTTTTGGTGTTAGCTAAAACAGCATCAAACGTTTTATTTGCTGTTTCTTTCTCTAGATTTTCTCTGGCGTTTTCGATACTGACATAAGACACACCAACTTTCATTTCTACCACTGTAGGAGTTTTAAAATTGTAACGCATATATGCCCCAATACTATCGCCAACGACTTCTTTGGTATAATTTTCTTTTAAACGATTCTTTCCGTTATACCCCATCCATTTGCCTTCTACGCCATCATAACTTCTAGGGGTTTTCCATACACCAAAAGTATCTGCTGGTTTTGAAAAACGTGCCACAAAGTAAATGGGATATGCTTCTTCGGGTTTGTAATAACAAAAACTACCCACAGAGCGCATACCCTCAATTTCATAAGGAGAAACTACTTTTACCATGGCACCTTCTTCGTTAGTTAAGCCTAAACCTAAATTTAAAAGGATATTGGCATTTCCTGCGGGAAAGTGATATTTGCTCACACCAACTCGTGTGGTTGCAGTAGTTTCAACCTTAATATTGTATTTGTCTAGTGTATTGGTATAATACCCGACTGAGGCCGACTCTTTTGAATATGTAGACCCATAATTTAAGTGATTGGTTTCTAAATTTCCTGTGGTTGGCATTGCTAAAATAACACCCAAATCTGGACAACCCACACCACTGAGATTGACATGGCTAAACCCTGTTAAAAAGGTATTTTCGTGTACATAAGGTGTGGATAACCAACGGCTGTCTTTTTCTAATGGCAAATTTTGCGGACCAGCCACATTAAAAGGTGATACGTTTGCCATTCCTCTCACTGCAACGGAACCAGGGTTAGTTGTACCAAAGTTTGAAGTCCCAATAAATGGGTTGACAAATTGAGTAAAATCTTTTGATGTATTTTCAGTCTTTTGCTCTACATCTTTTTTTGGATCATTTTTACAAGCAGTTAAAGTTATAAATAGTACTAGTATAAGATTTTTAAGTAATTTAAACCGTAACATATTTCTTTATTTTTTTAACTCTAAGGTAAAAAGTATTTACCGTTTATTAATTGATTTTTAATTGATTTGGTTTGTACAGCGTAATTAAAACCGGGTCTTAAACAATACGAGCCATATTCTCCATTTTTATTTAAAGCTATAAACCCTACTTGCAACCATTCTAAATCTGGAGCGTTTTGATAGATTTTATATATGCGTTTTACAACTTCTTTACAGGCGTCTTCTGGCGATTTTCCATGACGCATTAATTCTACTACCATAGCACTTCCGGCAGTTTTCATCATAGCTTCTCCCATACCTGTAGCAGCGGCAGCACCCACTTCGTTATCTAAAAATAGACCAGCTCCAATTATTGGAGAATCTCCTACGCGTCCGTGCATTTTCCAAGCTGCACCACTTGTTGTACAAGCTCCTGAAAGGTTGCCATTTTCATCCAATGCCAGCATACTAATAGTGTCATGATTTTCTATATTAATTGTGGGTTTGTATTGAGAATTTTCTAACCATGCTTCATAAGCTTTCTTAGATTTTTCTGTTAATAAATTTTCTTTTTTAAATCCTTGTTCTAAAGCAAATTGTAGCGCACCTTCTCCAACCAACATAACATGAGGTGTTTTTTCCATTACCATTCTCGCCACAGAGATGGGATGTTTTATATGCTGAAGAAATGCTACAGAACCACAATTATTATTATGGTCCATAATACAGGCATCTAGAGTTACGTTTCCTTCTCTATCAGGAAAACCTCCTAAACCCACAGTTTGAACTTCTGGGTTTGCTTCTGCTGTTTTTACGCCAGCTTCAACAGCATCTAGAGCATTTTCGCCATTTACCAATAGTGCCCATGTAGCTTCGTTTGCTACCAAGCCGTGGTTCCATGTAGAGATAACAACAGGTTTTATTATTTCATGTTTAACCGTTTCTTTAGAACTAGAGTTTTGACACCCTATAGAGCTAAAAATCGTGCTAATAATTAGTGTTTTTTTTAAAAATTGCATGTTTAATTTTTATTTAGTAAAAAATACTTATAAGGTATTTTTTGGTACATGAGATTTTAATGCATTATCAAGGGAAATTGCCATAAACTTTGGCTGAATTTAGCTTATTTGTGATTTTATTTAAATTAGGAGTATTGCTCATTTCAAATTTAAGTGTACCGCCTGCCAAAATCTCCTTATGGGTAATGTAATCTCTGTTTAGAATTTCTCCATTAAGCCAAACCGATTTAACATAAACATTATCTTTTGAATTGTTTTTTACAACAACCTTAAACTGTTTATTATCTGATAGCGTAATGGTTGCCGAATTAAAAAGTGGCGCCCCCAAGGCATAAGCATTTTGAGCTGGATTAACGGGATAAAATCCTAAAGCGTTGAAGATATACCATGCCGACATTTGTCCGCAATCTTCATTGCCACAATGTCCATTCGGTTCATTTTTGTATTGCGTTTCTAAAATTTGACGTATATATTTCTGCGCTTTGGAGGGCTTATCTATAAAATTATACAAATAGGCTACATGATGACTGGGTTCGTTGCCATGTGCATATTGACCTATCATTCCCGTACTGAACAGAGGTAATTTATCGGTCGGTTTGGGATGATAAGTGAACATAGAGTCTAGTTTTTGTTCAAAACGTTCTTTGCCACCTGTTTTTGCAATTAAAGTTTCTACATCATGGGGTACAAACCAGTAATAATGCCACGCATTGCTTTCGCAAAAGTAGGGACTGTATTCCTTGGGAACAAAAGGTGTGATAAAATTGCCCTTTTCATCTTTAGGTTGCATCCAAGAGTTGGTTGCGTTATGTAGATTTTGCCAATTTTTAGAACGTTCTAAGAAATAGTTGTAATCTTCAAGTTTACCTAATGATTGTGCGAACATGGCAATACACCAATCGTCGTAAGCATATTCCATAGTTTTAGAAACCGACCAGTTTTCATGGTGTTTATCAACTGGTATATAGCCTTTCTTCCTGTAAACATCTATTTGCCTATCGTTTGCCATAGCACTTTCTTTACAGGCTTGGTAAGCGAGTTGTGCGTCAAAATCAAATCCTTTAAAATAGGCATCGACAATTACAGGAACTGCGTGATAACCAATCATCATATTGGTTTCACTACCTTGCATAGACCATACGGGCAATTCTCCTGTTTCTTTATAATGTGCCAATAACGATTTTATAAAATACGGTACCAATTTTGGTTGTAAAATGGTATGCAATGGATGTGCTCCTCTAAAAGTGTCCCATAAGGAAAACGTATCGTATCTATTAAACCCTTCAGCTTTAGAAATGGGGTTGATACCTGGTTTTAACTGTCCATTTTCATTATTAGCGGTTTTGTAAGTTCCTCCATAGTCGCTAAACAAATTTGGGGTAAGCATATTTTGGTACATCATAGTGTAGAATATGCTCTTTTTGTCTTCATCGGGTGTTTCTATAACTATTTTTTTTAATTCATTTTCCCAGACTAATGTGGTTTTTTCCTGTTGATAATCAAAATCAAAGCCAGTAGTTTCCATTTTTATAGCATAGGCTGCAGCCTCACAACTTGTAGAAGACAATCCTGTTTTGATGATGATTTGGTCATTTTCTAGGGTTTGATATTTTAATACCATTTTGGTATTGCCTTTTATTGGGTAAATTTTTAGCGTATCGTTTTTATAGTAGTGGTGCGTATCAAAAGGTTTTGAAAACTGCATTTGAAAATACACTTTTTGGTTTCTTGCCCAACCTGTGGACATACGGTAGCCTTGTATGGTGGTATCATTTACTTTTTCAATATACGTTTCTGTGGGTTTATCCCAATTAAAAGCATAGCCTAAATCAATATGTATTTGGCTATTGCCATCTTTAGGAAAGGTGTACCGATGAATGCCTACTCGTTTTGTGGCCGTTAATTCTGCTTTTATGCCATAATCCAACAAATCGACTGCATAATATCCAGGGAATGCTTTTTCTTTTTCATGACTGTACGATGAATAGGGTTTGAAGTTATTGGCTTCTATACGCTTATTGAATCTGCTATTGGTTGGCATAACCAGAATATCGTATAAATCACCTGCTCCAGTACCCGATAAATGCGTGTGAGAAAACCCAGTAATAATGGAATCTTGGTAAAAATACCCAGCGATTCTATCCCAACCAGAAATACCTATGTCTGGGCTTAACTGTACCATGCCAAAGGGTTCGCTTACACCGGGATACGTATTTCCTGGGCCATCGGTACCAATAAACGGATTCACATAATCAACCAAAGGTTTGGTGTTTTCCTTTTTATCTGTATTCGTTTTACAAGAAAACGCAAGATTTATTAATAATATGTAAATACAAACCTTATTCATAAACACTTATTAATGAGAAGCTTTTATTACCTCAAAATGGGAGTCTTGAATATCAAAAAAAGCGACTCCTGAGGCTCCTGATTGTTTAACAATATCAATGGCCTTTGCCAATTCATTATCGGTCATTTCAGGTAAATATAGGCCTGTATGTAATTTGGTTTGTTTTGCTTTTAAATCGGTAAGCCCTTGCTTTGTGGCGAATTCTATCCAATCTAACCCTTCGTTATAAAAATTATTGTAAATCATCGGCATTACTGCATCAATATTCCATTTGTCCCAACGTTGGCGCACCATGTGATCTGCCATTTCGGGATAGGGAAATACCGCAGCGGTAAGATCTTTACCGTGTTTATGGGCAATATCATAAGCGCCATCTACTACAGATTTAATTTCGTTGAGTCTAAATTGTTTCCATTCAATATCTATGGCGGGGACTTCGGCTTGGGTTATATCTTTTCCAAATAGTTTTTTAAACTTATCTACGGAAGCCATAGAATAATCAAAATCAAAGTCTGGTAATTCTTCGTTTTGCACCAAATTATATTTTGGTAACAAGCCCACAGGAAGAAAAATATCTGGATATCGAATATAATCTAAATGTACGCTTTTAATGCCTTCAACCTTTGCTAAACCTTCCACAAGAGTCCAAATATGTTTACGGGCTTCTGGATGACTGGGAGAAAGCCATTGATAATAATCTACATAAGGGCGGTCCTCAAAACACGATTTTCCGCTACGGCTTACCATATACCAATCGGGATGTTTTAGCGCCGTAGTGTCTCCCGGTCTGTTCATGGTAAACATCCACGCATGAACCTCTAAACCTTCTTTGATGGCTAATGGCGCTACTTTAGATAAATAATTGGCATCTGCCCTTGTATCAATAAGCACAGCATTTATACCTGAGCTCGCATATTTTTTGAATTGTTTAATATGAATACTATCTGCAACATTAGCTCCAGCACCATACCAAACCCAATATTTAAAAGGTGGTGGTGTGCTTTCGGTTTGCGCAGTATTGATGCCTTTTTTTTCTTTTGAACAAGATACTGTTACAATGAAAATAATAGTAAGTAATTGATATATCGATTTCATATTGAGTACTATTTTACGATGATTTTACCATGTTGATTTATGATGATGGTTTTGTTGGAAAAAGGACTTTCTACCCAGATATTGTACCCTGTTTTATGGACTTCATATTTAGGGGTTATAGTTTTATTTAGAATTTGTTTCGGATTGTTTATGTTTTTTACTTCGATGCTTTTACTTTTTAAAGCATTGTGAAGTTCAAACAAATACCATTTTATATGTTCGTCTTTTGGAATGGTAAAATTACCACCTTCTTTAGAAAAATATACATAGCCCCATGTTTCGGGTTGATGCATTGCTACAACATTTTGAGGCGACCATACCCAGTTGTATTCTGGAAGGTGTTTGCCTTTAGCATCTTTTTTTCTTTGGTAAACTCCATCTTCTAGTTGAAAATCCCAATGTACTCTAGAAAAATTAACCCTCCAATATTTATCTTTCAAATCTATAGTTTGATAGTATGATGTGTTAAATACTTTTAATGGAATAGCTACCTCGATACTCCAACTTTTATCAATATCATTGGGATTATTTAGGGTGCCATCAACATGAATTGCAGATTTTATGCCTTTAGCTTCCCAATCGTTAAGTGCTAATGCACCATTGCGATAGGGTCTTGTAATGAATAAGTCCCATAGTGTGTTTAAGGCATTAAATTCAAATTCATAATAATTATGTGCATCGCCATCTGGGTCGATAAAAATTTCAAAATCGTTATTATGATAAATTATTGTGTCCCTTTTTTTTAATGTTCCCCATACATGTGGTTCTTCTAGTTGAGCAAAAAAATAAATATGATGTCTATCCCACAACATTTTTACTTGGGTTTTGTACTTGGGAGTTTTAACACCTTCTATGTCAATGAATGTATCTGAATATTGTGCATTTTTCCAAGAAGTTTCATTTTCTAAACCGTCAATTTTTATAGCTTCATTGGTGTAGTTTGCTATATAGGTTTTAGGTGTAGAAGGTATTGTTTGTTGAGCATAGCTATATAACCCTAGGGAAAAAAAAACTATGTTCCATAAGCCTTTTTTTAAAAGAGGATGTATTGGTGCTATTAATCTCATGTCTATTATATGCTGTTTGTTTTTGTGAATTCTAGTATTTCACTAATATAGCAAAAGGCTAGGGCTACCACGGTATCTGCGCCTCCATAGTAAATGGTTGCTTTATCGTTTTCTACATCTTGTAACGCCGCACAAGGGAAAATTACATTGGGGACATCGCCTACCTGTTCATATATTTCTGAAGGTGTTAGCAAGTAGGGCTGTGTTCTGTACTTTACAATATGAGGTTGGTCTGTATCTAAAATCGCGGAACCCATGGCATATCTAAATCCGTTACAGGTATTTATAACCCCATGATAAAACATAAGCCATCCTTCATTGGTTAAAAAGGGCACAGAGCCAGCTCCAATTTTTGTGCACTGCCACGCACTATCTTTGAAAGATGTAGGAGACATCATGTGCCGGTGCTCTCCCCAGTATTTCATATCGGGACTGTAACTCATATAGATATCTCCAAAAGGCGTGTGGCCGTTATCGCTTGGGCGACTCATCATAGCATATTTTCCATCAATTTTTTGTGGTAATAATACCCCGTTTCTATTGAAAGGTAAAAAGGCACTTTCACATTGAAAGAACTCTTTAAAATCGAAGGTATAACCAATACCAATAGTAGGGCCATTATGGCCTTCACACCAGGTAATCCAGTAGCGGTCTTCTAAAAACACCACTCTGGGGTCGTATTTATAATCGCCAAGAACTTGATTTTTATCGTGAGCTTTAAATTTAATAGGGGTCTCGTTGATGCTCCAATCTATGCCATTGTCACTAAAACCTGCAAAAATATTCATTTGCACTGCTTTATTATCGCACCTAAATACACCTGCAAAACCATCTTTATATGGCACTACGGCACTATTAAAAACGCTGTTGGATGTAGGAATGGCATCACGATTAATAATGGGGTTTTGGCTATAACGCCATACTACATCTTTTGACTCTTTAGGTCTTTCTTCCCAAGGAATTAGCTTCATTTTTTTAATTAATTTTTATACTTCCTTACTTTATCTAACCAAGTAAATTTTAAAATTACAGAAGTTACTGCAAATAGTATCAAAACGCAAAACATATTTGTGTAATCTCTAATCATAAAGTAAATAGGCAACAATATCATACTGGATTGCCAAACAATTCCAATAACACAGTTAAACATATCGATTGGAAAATCGTTATTTTTCTTAAAAACAGGATTGGTATCTTTAATAGACTTAAAAACAGGATTCCACCAACCCCAAGGCCTTACATTAGTGTAGAAGTTTTTAAGGGTATTTATATTTGTAGGAGGGGTTAAAAAAGTACCCAAAAATGCCCCAACTAATGAGAGTATAAGTATCACTGGAAAAGCATAAATAGCAGGTAAAGTTGCGGCTTCATACATAATTGAGCCCACTATAAAGTTATTCTGGTTTTGTTCCAAAACAAATTGCAGGGTTGCTACTACAAGTCCTGCTGCCATTCCCCAAAAGTAGCCCCATCCATTAAAACGCCACCAAATCCATTTCAAAAGGTTAGCTGCAACATAGCCTCCATATAGTGCACTTGTTATCCACAATGTAATTGAGTTTATAGATTCAGCAAAAAAGCCCATGATAACACCCAAAATTACAATACCAAAAGAAGCAAGATGGCTTGCTCTTATATAATGTTTTTGAGTAGCTTCTGGTTTAAAATATTTTTTATAAATATCATTTACAATATAAGCGGGTCCTGAATTTACAAACGCTGAAAATGTAGACATAAATGCTGCTAAAAGCCCTGCTAAAAGTATCCCTTTAATACCAACAGGAACATGATGATTTATAACTTTAGGTAAAATTATTTCTAAATCATTTGTAGATAGTGTATTTGATACAGCCATGTCTGGAGCAATAAATACTAAACCTAAAATAACAATTCCTGCTATAAGCAAATATCTAGGAATGAATAAAACCAAATTAGTAAATCCACTCATATAGGCCGCCTCTTTTACGGAGCGTGTAGAGAGTATACGTTGCATATCATAGCTTGGGGTAGGTCCAGCGATACTGGCAAAGAACCCCTTGAACAAGGACATGCCAATAAATGCTCCAAACATTTTATAACCTTGCGTATCAATTAAATCGTTAAAGGCTTGGTATTTACCATCCCAGAATCCATCGAGCTCCCAACCAAAAAAGACGGTACTCCATTCTTTTGAAATAACAGTCTCTAATTGTATATCTGACACTGAAATAAAAGTGTAGCTTGCAATTAAAATACCTGCTAATACCATAATGCCATATTGTAAAACTTCTGTAGCTACAACAGAGAACATACCGCCCTTTATAGTATAAATGGTTGTTAGGAATATTATTATTAAAGCATAACTTTGGTCCGATGATAACAACACAGAATCATTAAATATTAGTGTTAAATCCCACGGCAATATGATGGTTAAGAATTTACCAACGCCTTCAAAAAAATAAGCTATAAAACCTATCGAAGCAATAATGGCAAATATGGCGACTATTAGATGTGATGCTCTGCCAGCTTTATCATCTCCAAAGCGTGTTAAAATCCACTCAGAACCTGTCATAATATTAGAGCGCCTTATCCATGCGGCCAGAAAAACCATAACAAATATCTGGTTAAAAATGGGCCACATCCACATAAACATAAAACTTTTAACACCATATAAAAATAGGATACCAACCATCCAAGCTGTACCAGAGACATCAAACATCCCAGAGCCATTACTAAGTCCTAAATAGTACCATTTAATGCTTTTTCCTCCTAGGAAATAAGAATCCAAACCTTTGGAAGCTCTTTTGGAAATCCAAATACCAACACCTAAGGTTAGTGCTATATATACTCCAATTATTGTAACATCAATAGCGTTCATAAATTAATTTTTTACACCCCAGGTTTTATTGGGTTCTGGACCCATTTTAAATTTTAAAGAGCCTCCGTTTATAATTTGTTTGTGAGAGATAATTGTGCTATTAAAATCTTTATCATTTAAGGTTGCTGATTGTATATAGATATTTTTATTTGATACATTTTCAGCTTCAATAACAAATGCTTTATTGTTATTTAATTTGATAGTTGTTTTCTCGAAAATAGGACTTCCTATTTCATAGTTGCCTGAAGCTGGATTCATGGGATAGAACCCCATGGCACTAAATACGTACCAAGCACTCATTTGTCCGCAGTCTTCATTACCACTTAAGCCATTTGGAGTAGTATTGTATTGTGTGTTTAAGATATGATTTACCCAATATTGCGTGCGCCAAGGTTTATTGGCCTTGTTAAACATATAGGCAATGTGATGACTAGGTTCATTACCGTGGGCATACTGGCCGATAAGTCCTGAAATATCAACAGAAACATTGTCTCCTGTAATATCTGAGCTTTCTGTGAATAGATGTTCTAATCTAGATGTAAAGTTTTCGTTACCGCCGTGCATAGCAATAAAATCTTCAACGGCATGAGGTACAAACCAACTATGTTGCCATGCGTTACCTTCGGTATAATCTGTATGTTTCCTGTGGTTTGAATATTTAGGGTCAAAAGGTGTGTTCCACGACTTACCATCTTTAGATTTGCCACGCATGAAGCCAGTATCTTTATCAAATAAATACTGATATGCTTTTGAACGTTGCATGAATAAATTAAAATCTTCTTCTTTTCCTAGTGCTTTAGCCATTTGTGCTACACACCAATCATTATAGGCATATTCTAGAGTTATGGTAACCGATTCATCTAACAATTCATAAGGTATATAGCCAAAGGTCTTATAATGCTCTAAGCCTCTTTCATCTTGCATCATCGTGTTCTTCATTGCTTCAAAAGCTTTTTCAGCATCAAATCCGCGAATGCCTTTAAGGTAAGCTTCTACGATGACTGGTATAGAATGATAACCCGTCATGGTATTGGTTTCGTTACCGTATAATGTCCAAACTGGTAAAATTTTATTGGTTTGGTAGTATGCTAACATGGAATTTATAAAATGGGCTACCTTGTCTTTGGCGACTAAAGTAAGTAATGGGTGTTCTGCCCTAAAAGTATCCCAGAGTGAAAATGTAGAATAGGCTGTGTAATCTTGAGCTATTACAATACTGTCATTTTCCTTTCTAAATGCTCCGTTTTTGTCGCTAAATGTCACTGGTGCTAATTGACTATGGTAAAGTGCAGTATAGAACATTGTTTTTAGGGAATCTACTGGGGTTTCAATCTTTATATTTTGTAGTGAAGTTTCCCAAATATTTTCTGCATTTTGCCTAATAGCTTCAAAATCAAAATTACCAGAGTCTAAATTTTTTTTTGCGTTTTCTATACTTACTGAAGATAATGCCACTTTAACAAAAAGTTGGTTTGTGTTTTGATTATCAAAAACTAATTGCGTAGCTGTTTTTTTACCTTTAACAGTATTGTTTTTTGTTAAATCACCTTCGTTATATAGTTTAGAGTTTTTTATGGGTTTTGAAAATTTAGCAACAAAAAACACCTTTTGGTTTTTTGCCCAACCTGTGCTAAATCTATAACCAGATACGGTTTGTGCGTCTTCAATATGTATGGCGGTTTCTCTAGGCTTATCCCAGTTTATTGCATAGCCTAAATCTAAAACCACCGATTGTTTATCGCCATCTCTAAAGGTATATTTATGATAGGCGGTTCTTTGCGATGTAGTTAACTCAACATTAATATTATGGTCTTCTAAGTAAACTTGATAATACCCAGGAGAAGCGCTCTCGTTTTTATGAGAATATTTCGATTTATAGTTTAGGCTATCTCTTCCTTTAGGTGTAGGGGATAAATCTATCTCTCTGTTAATTGGCATGAGCAATATATCGGCTAAATCTCCAATACCTGTACCGCTTAGTGCTAAATGGCTAAAACCTATGGCTATCGAATCTGTATAGTGGTAACCTGAACACCAATCCCAATCTGATATGCCATTTACAGGGCTTACTTGTAACATACCAAAAGGCACTGTAGCTCCTGGATACGTATGCCCATGTCCTCCAGTTCCTATAAAAGTATTTACAAGATGTATTAATTTTGGTTTAGTGTTGTTTGCCAAAGAATTTTTACTTTGCTTGTTGCAAGCCAAAAGCAAAACAGTTAATAATAAATATGATAATATATGCTTCATATAATTTGGATTAATGTAAAAATTCATAATTTTATCGTCCTCCCAAATAAATTTAGACGGACAACGTCTAATCTAAGTTAAACACCAGAAAAAATATAGTAAAGAAACCATGGTTAAAATTTTGAATTCTAAGGAATATTATAAACTACCCTTTAAATTTCATGTAATCTTTTGGTTGATTTATTTTTCTTTCAATACATTTAGGTGGGGGAGCTATTTTGGCGATTATGTATATTCACTAAAGACTAATCTACTAGGTTTTCCTATCCACATGGTTTTGTGTTATTTAAATATTTTTGTTTTAATGCCGTTTTTGGTGTACCAGAGAAAATACATCTTGTATGTAATGGCGGTGTTAATCTCTATATTTCTCATGGTTTTGGTTAAGTTTAATCTTACCTATCTTTTAATAGGTCATAACGTTTGGCCTGAAGGTCCAGAAACGCTTAATTCACTATCCCTTAACTATGTTATCGATATGATGATTGGTGAATTATATGTGATAACATTTGTAACAGCCATAAAAATAACACTAGATTATTTACAGGAACACAGAAGAGTGGCTGAACTTGAAAAGGCAAATTTAGAAACCGAACTCATGTTTTTAAAAGCCCAAATATCACCTCATTTCTTCTTTAATACATTAAATAACATTCATTCGCTAGCTTTAGAAAAATCAAAAAAAACCTCTAAGGTTATTTTAAAATTATCTGAGCTCATGCGGTACCTGTTATATGAAACACGACAACGGAGACAAACATTAGAAAAGGAAATTTTGTGTGTGCAAAATTATCTAGATTTAGAACGAATAAGGCATAGTAAGTCTTTAGAGGTTGAGGTTTCTATAACTGGAGATATACAAGGCAAAAAAATAGCCCCCATTATTCTGTTATCTTTAGTTGAAAATGCCTTTAAACATGGGGTGAATAAAAATATAGGTAATATTAAAATATTAATTTCATTCAAGATTGAAGAAGATTTTCTATATTTTAGTGTATTAAATCCAATGCCTTCAATTATAAATCAAAATTTAAGTAATAATTATTCGGGAGGGATAGGGCTTAAAAATGTTAGAAAACGGCTTTCGCTAGGTTATTCTGAAAATGATTATAACTTAGAATTTGATGAAGTAGATAATATTTTTATAGCAAAACTAAAAATACGAGTAGCATGAGTACCAAATGTATAATAATTGATGATGAACCCTTGGCAATAAACGTTATCAAGAATTATCTACAGCAAATAAAAGGTTTTGAGGTAACAAAAACCTTTAGTAACGCTTTAGAGGTATTAGACTTTTTAAAAAGTGAACAAATAGATGTAATGTTTTTGGATATTAATATGCCTTTGTTTGATGGGTTGAGTTTTGTAAAAGCACTGAATGACCCTCCTTTGATTATTGTTACCACAGCCTATACAGAGTTTGCGGTTGAAACCTATGAGCTTAATGTGCTTGATTATCTCGTTAAGCCTATAGAGTTTCCAAGATTTATTAAAGCTATTAATAAAGTGGAACATAAACTTAGGAAGACAACTACAATGAATCAAAATAATAATATTAGAAAACATCTTTTTATTAAAATTGATAAAAAGAAAATGAAAAAGATTTATTTGGATGAAATATTAACTGTTGAATCTTTAAAGGATTATCTAAGAATAAACACCACCACAGGAAAATATATCATTCATAGTACTTTGTCTGATTTTACAGCATTACTTCCTAAGCATAATTTTATACGCATTCATAGGTCTTACACTATAGCTATAGATAAAATTGATGTTGTTGAAGGTAATAGTGTTGAAATAGAAGGTTTAAGGTATGTTATAGGTAGGTCTTACCTTGAGGAGGTTAAGAGCAAAATATTAAACCAATGAGTCGTCCTAAAATAGGTTGACAGTTTTTATAAATTAGATTAAATTAGTACCTTTTAAAAGTTTCTATTATTCTTAATCAGCTAGACCTAAATTATTACATTTTTTGTGGTTAATATGGTTTCTGTATTAAGCTCTTACTCAGAATTTACTTGGGCTTGCAACAAAAAGTAGGACAAATTTTTAAAGACCTATGCCACATTTTTACTTTGATAAAAAAGGTGTCCTATATCCTAAAAATAGGAATGTTTACGCTTGTTATTATACCATATTTTATATATTCAAAGAAACTTGTTTTATGGTTTGAAATTTACTATCATAAATCTAGTTCTACTTTTTAGAGTTTTAAAGAAGGATTTCTCTACAGCATTATCCTAACAATTTGCTTTTCTACTCACGTATTGTACAATAAAAATATTAGATTTTAATATTTTTCTAAATTCCCTTGAGGCATATTGGATACCTTTGTCTGTATGTAAAAGTAAAGATAGGGTTATTTATCTTTTGGATATAGCCATTTTCTATGCAGGAGTAAAGGTTTGATTTATATGGAGGATTGTACTTAATGATTAAACAATCACTTGTCTGTCGTATAAATCAATAAAGGTAGTCAGGTACATTCAACCTTTTTGAGTTTTAATATATGTAATATAATATACCCAAACTTCATTTAATCTGCTAGGGTTAAAGTTTTTATCTAACAGATTTCTACAAACTGAACATTTATAATTGGAATCTATAGAGATCTTAAACTTTCTTTTATGTTTACTTTCCCAATTATTATCTTTCATGATTTTAGAAACCCTGAGCCTAGATATACTTTTAATAGTACTACTATTCTTGTTGATGCTCTAGGTCTTGTATTTTATGTTCGAGTGCACGTAACAACTCTAAAGCATATTTAAGTTATTAAATAAAACGCTGTAGATTGTAAACAAGTAGCGAAACCTATTGGTTTAAAGCTTATTTTATAAGTTGTTACGTTTTAATGAATTAAAAATAATTAATTTAGGTTTTCACCTTCAATTTTTTTCACCTTTAGCTTTTATAGCATGTTGTTGGTCGAAAAACCTTTTGGATTCTTAACTTTTTTGTAACATTTACTTAAACATAAATTTTAACTATTTCTAAACTAATTAAATTAAAACTAGTATGAAGAAAAAATTATTATTCTTTTTAGTTTTTGTGTTTTTGTTGTCTACAAACATAATAAAAGCGCAAAATGGTATTGTAAATGGAACAGTACTAGATCCTAATGGAGTGCCACTTCCAGGGGTTAATATAATGGTAAAAGGTACTAGTAACGGTACTTCGACTGATTTTGATGGTAACTATTCTATAGATGTTAGTCCTACAGCAACCTTGGTATTTACCTTTGTTGGTTATGTGACAAAAGAGGAGGTTGTTAATTCTCGAACAGTAATTAATGTAACATTGCAAGAAAGCCTAGAGGCTTTAGATGAAGTTGTAGTAACAGCTCTTGGTATTAAAAAAGAGAAGAAAGCTCTGGCTTATGCGGTTCAAGAGGTGGATTCTGAAACTATTACAGCTGCTGCAAACCCAAGCGCTACATCTGCTTTGCAAGGTAAAGCTGCGGGGGTTAATATTACCAATTCTGGAGGTATTACAGGTAAGCCAAGAATAGATATTCGCGGAGCAAGTTCCTTAAGCGGAAATGATCAACTACTATGGGTAATAGATGGAGTACCCTTTTCTACACAAGACTTTACATCAGATGCAGAAGATTTATTTGGTGGTAACTCTAACGGTGGAGGATTTTTGGATATTAACCCAGATGACATAGAAACCATTTCAGTTTTAAAAGGAGGTCCCGCAGCTGCATTGTACGGTGCGCGTGGTGGTAATGGAGTCGTGCTGATAACAACTAAAAGCGGTAAACGTTCTCAAGGTTTAGGTATATCATACACAGGCTCTACTACATTTTCTGAAGCTAGCTTTTTTCTGGATACCCAAAGGGAGTATGGCCAAGGTATTGATGGTGTTTACGATCCTAGCTCAAGGGTGTCTTGGGGACCTCGGTTTGATGGTGTAGAAAGAGAGGCTTGGACGGGTGAGTTATTGCCTTATCAATCTGAATCTAATTTATTAGAAGATTTTACAAGAACAGGCGTAAGCACAAGACACGCCATAACTTTTACTAAAGGAAGCGAGGACGGAAACTTTAAGGTTTTGGTAAGTAAAGATGATACACAAGGTATTTATGAAGGACAAGCTTTAGAGCGTTTAAATTTTGATTTTAAAGCTAATTACGATATAAATCCTTGGTTAAATGTTGACGCAAAAGTGTCTTACATTAATACGCAAGGATTTCAAAGACCAACCATTGGTAGATATAGTTTTGTGTCGTTTTTTAACACAATGCCGGCTAATATAAGAACTCAAGATTTGTCTCCTGGTTTTGTTATTGAAGATAACAAGACAAAAGAAATATTATTTGGACCGAGTGCAGTTTTAACAGAAAACGCTAATGCCAATAACAGAAACCCGTACTTTTTACAAAACCAAAATTTTAACAGAGATCAACGTAATAGATCATTTGGTTATTTAGCCACAAATGTTAAGTTTTCAGAGGCACTGAGATTAAAAGTTAAATATGGTTTAGATATTTATCGCTACGAGCAAGTGTTTGGTGCGCGCTTTGAAGATCAAATATTTTTTAATAATACACCGTCTATTAATACTTCAGAATCATTTTTTAAAGAAGAGAATGCCGAGTTTTTATTGAGTTATAACAAAGATTTAAACGAAGACTTTAATTTAGGAATTAGTGTTGGTGGTAATCAAATGCGAAGGGGTATCGAGTCTCTAAATGCATCATCTGGTAAGTTGGATTTTGAAAGTACATTGTTCTTAAATGCAGGTTCCAATATACAAGCTAATGAGCAATTTATTGATGAGGAAATTCACTCCTTATACGGTTTTGCAGATGTATCTTATAAAGATTATTTGTTTTTGAACGCTACGGTAAGGAACGATTGGTCTTCTACTTTACCCATAGCAAACAACTCTTTTTTATATTCATCAGTGGGGTTAAGTGCATTAATTTCAGAAATGGTTGAGATGCCAGACTGGATGAATTATTTAAAAGTAAGAGGTACTTGGGCAGAAGTAGGTAAAGCCTCTGAACCTCAAGAGACAAAACCAACATTTAATGTCTTTAATAGTAATTTCAATATATTGCAAACAAACACACCACCCACAGGGGTAGATCCTTTTTTGCAACCAGAAATTTCAACCACCACAGAACTTGGTGTAGAGTTTAGGTTGTTCAATAATCGTTTAAATTTTGATATTGCTTTGTATGATGAGCGCACTAGAAATCAAATCGCTTCGATACTTCCAAATTCAACAAGTCTTTATTCAGGTTTACTTACTAATGTAGGTGAGATTTCTAATAAGGGTATTGAGGTGTATACAACTGTAATACCTGTTAAAACTGAAGATTTTAATCTAGGCCTAACTCTTAATTTTGCAACTAATAAAGGTGTAATAGAGGAGTTGCCCGATTTTGGAGCTGATTTTTTCACATACTTTAAAAGTAATACTATCATAGAAGAAGTACGTGGTTATGTTGGTGAGCGTTATGGTGATATTTATGGATTTAAATACCAAAGAGATGCTGACGGAAATCTTATAGTAGGAGCAGATGGTTTACCGGCAAATACTACTGAAAAAGAGAAAATTGGTAATATTCAAGCAGATTTTACAGGTTCAATTGGTATTAATGCAGCTTACAAAGGAGTTTCCTTAAACGCCTTATTTACTATGCAACAAGGCGGTGATATATACTCGTTAACTGAAGCGGCTGCTACAAGTACAGGTAACTCATTAAGAACCTTGTCTTTAGGAAGAGAGCCTTTTTTTACACCTAATGGTATTCTAGCTGATGGTAGCTCAAACACTACAATAGTTAGTCCTCAATCTTATTGGCAAACCGTATCTGGTATATCCGAAGAATTTATATATGACGCTTCGTTCATGAAATTAGGAGAATTATCTCTTGGGTATTCTTTCCCTAAATCTATAATTGAGTCTTTAGGTAAAGGAGTAATTAATAGTGTTAAACTATCTTTAATAGGAAGGAATCTGTTTTACCTATATAGAAATACACCGGGCACAGTACCTGATGCAAGTTCGTTTAACTCATCAGTTGGAGGTCAAGCTTTTGACTTTTCTCCTGTGCCAGTAGAAAGAACCTATGGCTTTTCTTTGAATGTTAAATTTTAAAAAAAGAATTATGAAAAAAATATTAATGCTATTAACTGGCGTGTTTTTTATAGCAGTCAGTTGTACAGAGAATTTTGAGGAAATTAACACGAATCCCAACGCGGTTACTGCCCCTCAACCAGAACTATTATTTAACAGAATTGTTACTACGCCAGTTTTTGATTATCAACGTAACGTAAATTTATATGCAGATTTTTATGCACAATACTGGGCTAATACGGTATCTGGTTTTGAGTCTGGTAGGTACGAGTATGTAGATGGATGGGCTTTTACGGGATGGAATGCATTTTTTGTAGATGGTTTGGCTAACATCAAATCACTTCAAAGCATATATGGTGATGATCCATTTTATAACAATTTAATGCAAGTTTTAGAAATTTGGGAAGTTTCAGAATGGGCCAGAATGTTAGCCTACTATGGTGATTTACCATACTTCGACATTGGCTTTGGGTCAAAAGTGCCTTACAACACTGAACGTGATATTTATTACGATTTGTTTGATAGATTAAATAATGCAGTAAATGCTATAGATGCTAGTGATACAAACCAGTATATAATGCCAAGTGCTAGTGATTTAATATATGGTTGGGATTTAGATAAGTGGAAACGTTTTGGAAATTCTATGCGATTACGATTAGCTATGAGAATTTCTAATGTAGATCCAGGGAAAGCACAAACTGAAGCAGTAGCTGCTATTAATGGTGGAGTAATGCAAAGTAATGATGATGTAGCACATATACCAGCTTGGGTAAATGGCTTTTATGATTATTTACGTAATATGGCTATTTTATGGGATAATATTAGGTGTTCTAAAACATTTATTGATTTGATGTACTCTCAAACATCTATGGAAGATCCTAGGGCAAGAATTTGGTTTGGTTACAAAGAAAGCTCACCAATGTTTGGCAGTGAACGTCTTGAAGGTGTTGAAAATGGATATAATATCTTACCTGCAGATGCTAATGATTTTGCAACAATGAATGAGAATACCACATATATTGGTTTTACAGGAAACGATGCTGAAATAGATCATTATCAACCCGTAATGCTATATGCTGAAGTGGTATTTTTAAAAGCTGAAGCCGCATTAAGAGGGTGGATAGGAGAAGACCCTACAACTTTAATGCAAGAAGGAGTGAGAGCCTCTATGGAGTTTGTAGGTGTAGATCCTGCTGCGGCAACTGCATACATAAATGAAGTGCCAGTATTGTCTGGTTCAAATGAAGAACAATTAAAGCAACTGATAACCCAGAAATACATAGCTAACTTCCCTAATGGAAGAGAAGCTTGGGTAGATTTTAGACGTACAGATTACCCAGATCTTACTTTACCTATAGATGGTGTAAGTAGTGCTTCTACAGTAGCACAAGGAACTTATGTGAAACGTATTAGATATCCAGATAATGCATTTAACACAGAATCAGATATGTTACCACCAGACCAAAATACAATTGATACAAACCGTATGGATAACAAGTTATGGTGGGATGTTGCAGACACAAAAACAAAATCTAATGGTTTGATGAATAGTAATTTTTAACAAAAAAATAAGATGAAGATATTAAACAATTTAAAAAAAGTAGCATTTGCATTACCGCTGGTAGTACTGTTCTTTACGGTATCCTGTGATAATGACGATGATTCAACTACACAGAATTTTAATATTGCTCAGCTAGAAGAGAGAATAGCTGAGGCTGAAGACTTAATAGCCACAAGTGTTGAAGGTATTAATGCAGGAGATTATCAACCAGGCTCTAAAAAGGCACTTCAAGATGTAGTTAACTGGATTTATAAGAGAATAGAAAGTTCGGAATCTCAAGCAGATATTGATGATGCTGTTATTAAACTAAATGCGGCTATAGATAAGTTTTTGGTTAGTGTAGTATCTGAAGCTTTTCCTTGGGTAAAACAATCTGCTGGGGCTGGGATACAAATCTCTGATAATATTAAACCAATATTATTGGGACCCTCTACAATAGAGTTACAAGTATATGTTGTTGATTTAAACCAAGCAGGGTATTCAAACAATCTTTTTTCAATGGAAAGTGAACCATCAAATGGTAATACAGTTCGTTATTTTGGAAATGGACTTATTGAAATCGTTACTGGCACAGGGGCTGGTTGGCCCGTAACATCTGCTCCTGAAGAAACATTGAAAAGCGGTCAATGGGTTAATGTAGCCTATACTAATACAGGTTCTGCACAATCGCTCTATATAGAAGGACAGTTGGTTGCTACACACAATGAAACCATAGGAGCATCTGATGGTCCTTTTATAATAGGTAATGGACCAACATGGACCGACCGCGTGTGTAATGCCTTATTTAGAGAATTTAAAGTTTGGGATTCGGCATTGGATCAATCAACAATACAAGCAAATATTGGTACTTCTGTAGAAGGAACAGAAGCGGGTTTATCATGTTATTTTCCATTTGGGTCTAATTTAGGAGATAGTTTCTCAGATGTAACAGGCAATTTTAACGCAACAATTAATGGAACTGTAGAATGGGTTTCAGAACCACCTGTAATAGTTTTAGACTATACAAATTTAAATGCTGCTATTCAGGAAATTACCGATTTTAGGGCAACGATTACCGAAGGCGATATGGATGGTGACTATCCTGTAGGAACTTTAGACTATATTGATAGTATACTTGCTAATGCGAATGATGTTGTAGCTAATGAAACAAGACAATCTGCTTTAGATGATGCAGCTGATGCAATAGCAAGCGCAATAGATTTAATTAATTCAAATTTAGTTGGTTCTGCAGATGGTATTTATATTGATAGAGATGACCCTAGTGCTGTTGGTTTAAGAATTACACCAAATTATACGCCGCAAGGAGATTACACAGTAGAGTTTGATCTTAAGCTAAAAACATTACAAATGGGCGGGTCAGGCGAAATATTTGGTAATGGTACTTATGGTTTAAGGGTGTATGGATTTACAGAGCCAACAGAAGAAGAAATTCTTGCTTCAGGAGGTTTATGGAACTTCACCGATGTTGGTGGTTGGGGAGGGCCTGAAGCTCCTGCTCTATCAGTAAAATCACAAGTATGGCAGCACGTTGCTATAGTTCATGATAATACGGCAATGACCACATCTATCTATGTTGATGGTGAAATGGTTGGGCAATCAACAGATATTGGTGTACCAAACGTTTCTGGATGGGGTGAAACTTGGCTTGGAAATTCTTGGGGAGCAAAAATGAATGGATCCATTAAAGACTTTAGGATTTGGGATCAAGTACGTTCTGTTAATCAGTTTGATGCCGATATCGATGGCTCAGAGCCAAATCTTCAAATGTATTTTCCACTTAACAGAGTTAAAGGTATTCAATTTAGTGATGAAACAGGAAACTATAGCGGAGAAATGCGCGGTATAGTTTGGAATAATTAAAACATATTTCGTTTTAATTAGTTTGGTTTTTGTAAAAAGAAGTACCTTGTATAAGGTGCTTCTTTTTCTTTTATATGGAATGTGATAAAGGTTTTTATATTCAAACTACAAATGAATTTTACATGCTAATAGTAATATAATTTATTATTTGGTTCAAAAGATTAAATATAAATTTACTGTTAGTATTACTTATTCTATTAAGAAACGCCTATTTATGTAATATTTAATAAAAAATGATAAAGAAGAATAAAGTCATTAATACAGAATTATTAAAAAGAGCATTAAAAATTTCAGTTTATTTACAGTTTATATTAGTATTTAGTTTTTGTTGTAGTGGCAATACTGCAGATGGTACAAATACCTCTGAGAAACCTAAGAATCCTCTACAAGATTTCAAAACCTTAAATTATAAAACGTTTAGTAAAACCAGAATAGCATTTGGAGCAGGTCTTAGCCAAAGTAAAATAGCAACTTTTACTTTAAATGAAGATAATACTAATGTTAAGGCTGTGAAAATGTTTATACAGTTAGATTGCCCCAATGCAGGGTGCAATATTTGGGATGTTTATGCCAATATCAGTGTCAAGGATAAAAAAACTAAAAAGTGGTTTGAGTTGGGGAGATACATTACACCTTATGGAGTAGACACCTCACAATTAACACGAGGTATTGAAATAGATGTTACCGATTTTAAATCTCTTCTAGAAGGTCAAGTAGAACTTCGTGCATTTATAGAGACTTGGGGAGATGACGGTTGGAATTTATCGGTTGATTTTGATTTTGAAGAAGGCATTCCAGATTTTCCCTATTACGCCGTCTCAGAAGTTCTTGCTTATAACAGTTCTTCTTTAGGAGGAGTTCCATACGGTAGTAGTTCCGCAGGCTTTGATTTATCCAAAACAATTACTGTTCCTAGTAATGCATTTAGTACACATTTAAGAACTATAATAAGTGGTTGGGGACATGCAACTCCAGCCGATAGCGATGGTAGAGGTTGTGCTGAGTGGTGTTTTAGAACGCATCAAATTAAAATTGATAATGAAACTAAGTTTACGCACGAGCTTAAACCAATAGGGTGTGGTAGTAATAAAATAAACTCGCAACGAGGTAATTGGGCATCAGATAGAGCCGGTTGGTGCCCAGGAATGGCAGTGCCAGTTAGGATTGATGAGTTTGATAAATCAAATTCTAATGTAACATTTAATTTTGAATACGATTTTGAAGATTGGGTGTCTGATGGGGGTACGCAATCTGGACAAACAGGAGCTTTCTATGCCATTTCTACCTATGTTGTGGTAAAAAGTAAAACTCCAATTGATGCTCCTGTAATTACCAATTAATTCGTGATAAAAGCTGTTAATAAATAATAAAGCCGGCTATCTTTAAAGTGATGCCGGCTTTCTCTTAAGAAAATATAACTGCTATTAATCAACTTTTAAACTATAGGTTTCTATGGCATATTTACCAATTTCCAATTGAGGTGAAACTGGTACAGGGTTTTCTTCAATAATGTTGGTATGATGATAAGATTTAATATCAAAATAAGAGGATACATTCACTGTTTCCGTACTACCCTCTACATTATACATCCTTGTAATAAAATCTTCAGAATCTTCTGCTTTTTTAATAGTAGTTATGATAATATTGTCCGCATCAATAGAGAAGAAACTTAAATTTTGCGGTAAATAAGGTTTTGAAGCGGTAATGGGATTAACTACCACATGAATCGGCTCATTTTTTTGTTTCGCTATCTTTTGACCTGATACACTACCTGCTTTGGTTGAGGTGAGCACATTATGAAAATCGTGATTTCCACCCTGCGAATATTCGTTACCTTCCCAATGGCACGAGGTTCTACTGGCCAATAGCAAATGCTGTAATATATTGCTATCGGTTTTACCTGTTGGGTCTATCCAATCTGCGGCTGCTACTGATGAACTTAGTGTTATAGAAACTTCGTTATCGGTTGCCGAAATCCAATCTATAATAGCTCTTGGGTGTACGTCTTTACATAGTGGTGTGTAGCGTTCTCCAGCAGTTTCAATTTCGTCCTTGCCTACTCTTACAGTACCAAAAGGTACTTCATGGGCTATTTCAGGGTTTTCCATGTTTACTGGGAATGCTGTTCTAAATTCTCTATAAAGTTCTCCAGACCAATTTCGTAAACTGGTGTTAAAATACACACGTTTTAAGTCGTGGTACAAGGTAATGTCTTGTCTAACTATAGCATGTTTTATTTGTTGTTCCACTCTATATTTAGTGTACACAGGACCATTTTCTAAAACTTCCCAATCGGTATTGTGCAAGCTTACTTGGTCATAGTCTACCATAGTAGGTTGCTGTATATCTCCAAACTCTCCAGCGCCATTACCAACAGATTGCATGGTGAAAACGTCGCCTGTTTTAAATACGCTATTATCAAACAATTCTTTGTTCAATTCTTTATCGAAAACTGAAGTCATACCACCTTTTTCAAAATTGATGCGATAATAAGGGTTTTCATAAACACTTTTTGAAACATTGGTATTGTTGGCAAAGGTTGTTTTTTTGTTTTTAACATAGTAGGTTGCATATCCTATAGATGGAATATTTTTAGCAATAAAAGTAACATCAGCACTTTTTAGACTTCCATCGTCATGATATTTGGCATTTGTAATTTGTGATGGGATTATTTTTTTGTCTTTATTAACTATGGTGATGCCATTTTTGTAACCTTTTGGAAATTGTAGTGTAGTGGTTACAGGGTCTGTTCTTTCCCAAGACAAACTATTAAAAAGCACAATAGGTATTCCTATTTTTTCATTTTTTTTAATTTTAGATGCAATGATATTTAAACCTTCATTTAAAAGGTTTTGCCCCATGGTTCTCGATTTTATCAGATTTTCTTTAAATAGATTATCGGTAACATCGCCATCATGACCGCCCCAGCCGTGGTCTGGATAAATTTTGGCTTGCCACGCTTCATCAAAAGTTTCAAACGGATAAGGTGTTTTAACAGGGTCTAATTTATTGGCAATGGATAGAAATTTTTCTGCGGCCGGTAGTAATTTAGAACCCTCTCTACTAGCAGTAAGAGCATCATGATGCCCTGGCCCATGAATGTATACCCATACATTGGGGCGTTCTCCCATGATGGTATCTACTTTGGTGGCATGTTGTTCTGCTAGCGGTAGGTATTCATCAACCGTCATAAGTTCCATTTTCGGTAAATTCACTTCAACTTCTTTTCTGTTGCTATCCTTTACTTTATCGAAGGTATTCCAAGTATCAATATAGTCAGAATAATCAATGGCAGGCAACATGTCTTGGCTGGACAATAGGGGGGTGTGTATTTTGCCATCTTCAAAACTGTTTTCCCACCAAAGTATTTGTTCTGCTCCGTATTTCATTTTGCTGTTCATGTCTCTGGTTAGGTATAATAAATCGTTTCCATAATGCCCAGGGGAGTAAGTAAACACAGAACTACCATCTGGACTCGCCCAATGAAACATTCCCTTTGCATGCCTACTAATAACCATATAATCTACACCTGCTTTTTTTAGTATTTGCGGATATTGAAGGGTTTTACCAGGTACATCAACATTCCAATATACTTTAGAGTCGTATCCACCAAAGGTCTTTTTTACCCATTTTTTACCTAAATATAATTGGCGTACTTGGTCTTCGGCATCATACATGTCTTCGTAAGGGCAGTTGTAAGTGGCTCCAACAGAAACTAATTTTCTATTTAATAATTCTGTAATTTGTGCCTCAGAACCTGGGTGGCGGTCTATGTATTCACGTAACATTAAACCATCTTCAATGTCAAAACCATAGTCATCGCGTATAAAAGCATCCTTTAAAACGGGTGCCAATAACAACGTGTCTCTTAAAATAATACAAACCGAAGGTCTATCTACCCAAGCAATATCTTGGTGACTGGAATTCATTATTGAAACTAAACCTTTATCGTATTTCTTATCGAAGAAATTATCATAAGTATCAAAGAATTCAGGTTTATAAAGTTTGGCTAAAGAAGCAGTCCAGTAGGGATTGTAATTGGTAATATGATGGTATAAAAATGAACCAACAATGTCTGTTTTCATGCCAGAGCCATCGCCTTTTTCAAAAGTTACTGTTATAGTTTCATTGTTATAAATAACCTTAAAACTATGTTTAGGGGGGCTAATTTCGAAAGACACTTTAGCTAATTCGCCTTGGCTCTTAAAAGTTTTTGGTTTGCTCTTTTTTCCGTCGGAAATTAATTGAATGGGGTTGCCAGCAAAATGAGCAGGGGCATCTACATACAGTACATTATCTTTCTGCTTGATACTGAAGGCCATTTCTTCTGTAACCGATTTGTTAATACGCTCAACAACATCAGTGCCCTTAAAAATCATAAACCAGCAGTTGGAATTTTTTTTGCGTCCTACCACTTTAATTTTAGCACTTTTGCCTTTTATAATTTTTGGGGTAGGTACCGATAGCCTGAAAGCTCCCAGACCATCGCCATTGGCATCGCGCCTTACCAAAAAGTATTGAGCATTACCATTACCAGGATTTTCGGTGATAGACAAAGAACCATCTTTGTTAGAATTAAAAGTTAGCAGGTGTTGGTCGTTTACAAAAATGTCGAATGACTCCCTTAAATTAAAATCAATATCGCTTAAAAAAAAGAAGTTAACCATATCTTTACTGTAGTTTTTAGGCACTTCTCCTGTTAAAAACTCAAAGCCTTTTTTACCTGTGGTAGCTCTTGCAATCATTGAAATATTAAGGTCTTCACGAAGTGATGGGTATAAAAAAAACTCTGAGCCTGAAAGCATTTTTTTGTAGCCTTCTATATCATCTTTGCATATTTGATGTAATTTGTAATTTGTGTTTAATTCTTGAATGTGACTTACATTAGTTCCTCCACCATGATACAGTAAGTTAGGTAACATATTAGCAAAGGAGGTGCATGTTGCTAATAGAATACTTAATATTAAAAAAAGATGTTGGATTACTTTGTTAATCTTAAACGTCATTTTTTTCTTTTTTTAGTTTAGACAAAAGGTGTTTTTTTATAAATGCATTTTTGTATATATAGTTTCCTCATAATGTAAATATTATGCTAGGTAACTATTTATAAACAAATAGTGTCCATACTACATGTTATAAGTAAAAATATAAGTTCCTCTATTTTTATAAAGTTTACTAGATTAGGTAGTTTATGAACAACTAAATCGGTTTAGTTGTTAGGTAAATAAAAAACTAAAACGATTTAGTGTCTCAAATATATTGAAAAAAATAACATAAATTAATACTATTTTAAACTTTAAATTTAGTGATAAGATTATTGTTTTTCCAATTAAAGTTATTGGAGACCCGATATAAGTTGTTTGGCTTATTTGCTAAGTTGTTTGTCGAAAAAGAAGTTTTTAGGTATTCCTATTAAAAATTATTCTTAAAAGGAGTAGCTAATGTTTAAATTTTAGTTTTTAATAATATGAAATGAAAATTTTATAAATAAGAAATGTTTGAAGATTCGGAATACTCATAACGATAAAAAAACACTAAATTAGCGAAAAAATATACAGGTAAATATTATTGGTTCCACAGCATAGGTTAGTAATAATGAAACATATATGTATTATAAGTCGCCAAGGAATACAAAAAGATTAGTTGAAAGTATAAACACACCATGAACTACTTAATAAGAGTTGTTTTGAGAGTGGAGTTGTTAACTTTACTCGGACATAAAATTTAAGACCGTTTGTTACAAAACAAATATCTTAGAAACATGAAAAAACGATATTACAGCCCCGAATTAAATTTGGTTAAGTTACCAACGAGATAACATAAAAGAACTAGCAGACGAACTGGACATAGAGGTCCTTAGAATCTATAAATGGCGCAAGGCAGCTAAAACAGCTACATTGCCTAAGCCTGAAAAACCAATCCCCGATGATACTTTAGAGCTTAAAAGACTTCGAAAAGCTCTAAAGGAAAAGGAGCTTGAACTTGAGATATTAAAAAAGGCCGTGCACATCTTCTCCAAGAGCGAAGGGAAGTCTATGGATTTATAGCCAGCTATAAACATTTATATCTAATCGAGAGGATGTGCAAGGTTTTTAAAGTAAGTAGGAGCAGTTTTTATAGGTAGTACAGTGCCGGCCCGTCAAAACGAACACTGGAACATAGCCTGTTTACGGATTTGATAAAAAAGGAATTTCTCCTGAGCCAAAGGCGTTATGGCTCCACGAGAATAGCTGAGCAACTAAAACGTAAAGGCCACTATATATCTAGGTGCAGAGTGGCTAAAATTATGAGGGCGAACAATTGGGTGAGCAAGCACAAAAGGAAGTTTAAGGCTACCACTGATTTCAATCACAAATATCTGGTTTGCAGAAATTTATTGAACAGAAACTTTAATCCCAGTAGGTTAAATGAAGCTTGGGTCAGCGATATCACTTACATCCATACCAATCAAGGCTGGCTGTACCTGACCACCATTATTGATCTGTTTGACAGGCAGGTAATAGCTTGGTCATTGAGTACAAGTTTACACACCAATCAAACAATTGTTCCTGCATGGAGAATGGCTGTAAGCAAGCTCAATATAAACATGAATTTAATATTTCACTCAGACCGAGGGATACAATACGCCTCAAAAACATTTAGAACATTTATTAAATCCAACCCGTTGGTGACTCAATTTATGAGTAGAAAGGGAAATTGTTGGGATAATTCAGTTCCTGAATCCTTCTTTAAAACATTAAAGGTTGAACTTATTTATGATGATGATTTTAAAACTATAGAGCAGGCTAAGACTGCTATTTTTGAATACATCGAAATATGGTACAACGGGAAACGATTACACTCGTATTTGGGATACAAAACTCCTTACGAAGTAGAACAAGAATTTTATCAATTTAAAAATGTGGCATAGGTCTTAAAAAAAATGTCCGACTTTTTGTTGCAAGTCCAGTCTGACGGGGGTACGCAATCTGGACAAACAGGAGCTTTCTATGCCATTTCTACCTATATTGTGGTAAAAAGTAAAACTCCAATTGATGCTCCTGTAATTACCAATTAATTCGTGATAAAAGCTGTTAATAAATAATAAAGCCGGCTATCTTTAAAGTGATGCTGGCTTTCTCTTAAGAAAATATAACTGCTATTAATCAACTTTTAAACTATAGGTTTCTATGGCATATTTACCAATTTCCAATTGAGGTGAAACTGGTACAGGGTTTTCTTCAATAATGTTGGTATGATGATAAGATTTAATATCAAAATAAGAGGATAGATTCACTGTTTCCGTACTACCCTCTACATTATACATCCTTGTAATAAAATCTACAGAATCTTCTGCTTTTTTAATAGTAGTTATGATAATATTGTCCGCATCAATAGAGAAGAAACTTAAATTTTGCGGTAAATAAGGTTTTGCTGTTGTAATAGGGTTTACAACCACTTGAATGGGCTCATTTTCCTGTTTGGCTATTTTTTTGCCTTCAACGCTACCTTTTTTTGTGGAAGTTAATACGTTATGATAAAAATGGTCACCACCTTGAGAATATTCGTTGCCCTCCCAATGGCAAGACCTTCTACTTGCCAACAATAAATTCTGTAAAATTGTGGTATCCGTTTGTTCTGTTGGGTCTTTCCAATCGGCAGTCGAGACAGAGGAGCTTAAGGTTACGGTCATATCGTCATCAGTAGCCGAAATCCAGTCTATAATACCTCTAGGGCGAACGTTTTTACAAAGAGGCGTATAAAAGTCCCCAGCAGTTTCAATTTCGTCTTTCCCAACCTTTACATTTCCAAAAGGCACCTCGTAAGCTACCTCGGGGTTATCCATATTTATGGGAAATGCAGTTCTAAATTCTCGATATAACTTGCCATCCCAATTTCTTAAACTGTTATTAAAATATATACGTTTTAAATCGTGGTAAACAGTAATATCTTGTCTTACTATGGTGTGTAAAATGGGTTGTTCCAGCATGTATTTTGTGTAGACGGAACCATGTTCTATAATTTCCCATTTTGGGTTGTGTTTACTCACATGGTCGAAATCTTTCATGGTGGGTTGTTGCACATCTGAAAACTCGCCAGCTCCGGTTCCTACAGATTCCATAGTAAATATTTCGCCTACTTTAAAAGTGTCATTCTTAAATAAGTTCTTCTTCAAAACTTTATCATAAACCTGTGCAATACCACCGTCTTCAAAATCAATTTTGTAATAGGGGTTTTCGTATTGGTTTGTATTGCCATTGGTTTTTGTATTGCTTTTTGAATTAGCCTTATTCTGAAGGTAATATGTAGCATATCCTATCGAGGGGACATTGGCTATAAAAGTGATGACTGCACTTTTAAGACTGCCATCTGAATAATATTCTGGGTTACTGATTTGAGAACGAATTTGCTCTTTTTTTGAAGTGACTACACTAACATTAAAAAAGGAACCTTTCGAGAATTGAACCTTAGTCGTAACGGGGTCAATCCTATCCCATGATAAACTATTGAATAAAACCAAAGGCATGCCTAACTTATCGTTTTTCTTAATTTTGGACGAGATAAAGTTGATACCCCTATCTAAAAGTTTTTGCCCCATAACTCTAGATTTTACCAAATTAGCCTTAAACAGATTGTCGGTGACGTCGCCATCATGACCACCCCAACCGTGGTCTGGATATATTTTGGCTTGCCACGCTTCATCAAATTCCTCGAAAGGATAAGGTATTTTAGCAGGGTCTAATTTATTGGCAATGGCTAAGAATTTTTCTGCGCCTGGTAATAATTTTGAACCTTCTCTACTAGCGGTTAAAGCTTCGTGATGACCTGCGCCATGGATATATACCCACACATTTGGGCGTTCGCCAATAATGGTATCTACTTTTGTAGCGTGTTTCTCTGCAAGAGGCATGTACTCATCAACCGTCATTAATTCCATTGGAGGTAAATGGATGTTTTGAGTTTCGCCATCTTCGGTTTTTATCGATTCAAATGAATTCCAAGCCTCGATATAGTCAGAATAATCGATAGCAGGTAACATATCTTGGCTAGAGAGTAGTGGTGTTTGTATTTTGTCAGTATCAAAGTTCTTTTCCCAAAACATAATTTGTTCTGCACCGTATTTTATTTTGTCTTTCATTTCTCCGCGTCTTAACATGGTTTCATCAACACCATAATGTCCGGGAGAATAGGCAAAAACAGAACTACCATCAGGACTAGCCCAATGAAACATGCCACGTGCATGACGACTGATGACCATATAATCTACGCCAGCCTTTTTCAATATTTGCGGCAATTGTAAGGTTTTCCCTGGCACATCAACATTCCAATACACTTTAGAATCGTATCCGCCAAATGTCTTCTTTACCCATTTTTTACCTAGATACAATTGGCGTACTTGGTCTTCCGCATCGTACATATCTTCGTAGGGACAGTTGTATGAGGCTCCAACCGATATAAGTTGCTTATTTAAAAGCGTGGTTATTTTTTCTTTTGAATCGGGATTACGGTTCAAATATTCCCTTAACATCAGCCCATCTTCTATATCAAACCCATAATCATCCCTAATAAATGCATCTCTAATAACAGGTTTTAATAGCATGGTATCTCTGAGAATAATACATACTTCAGGTCTATTAACCCAGGCAATATCTTGGTGGCTAGAGTTCATGATGGACACTTGACCATTTTCGTATGTTTTGTCAAAAAAGGCATCATAAGTATCATAGAATTCAGGCCGATAAAGTTTTGTTAAGGTAGCACGCCATTCATCTTTATATTTGCAATTGTGATGTAAGAGGTATGGCCCTTGGATATCAGTTGTTGTGATGGTACCATCATTATTTTCAAAAAGTATGGTCATGGTTTCATTACCATAACTAATGGAAAAACTGGTTTTAGGTGCTTGAATTTTAAAAGAAGCCTTTGCTAGTTCTCCAACAATTTCAAATGTCTTGGTTGAGCTTTTAACACCATCACTGGTTACAAACACTTTTTTACCAGCAAAATGTGTTGGGGCGTCAACGTAAAGAATACCGTTTTTTTCTTTTAAGTCAAAGGACACGCCATTAAGGGCTAACTTCGTAGTGTATTCAACGGCGTCATTCGCCATAAAAATCATTGCCCAAGCATTGTCGTTTTTTCTATGACCTTCTATCGTAACTTTTGCTGATTTACCCTTCTTTAAAAAAGAAGTGGGTACTGTTAATCTCATGGCACCGTAACCGTCGCCATTACCATCACGTTTTACCAAAATGAATTCAACATCACTTTTGAAAACTGGGTCTGTTATTTCTAAGACCCCTTCTTTGTTAGGTTTAAACGTAAGTAAAAAATTGCCATTAACGTGGATATTAAAATGGTCTCTATGTTTTAAAGATAGGTTACTTATCATGAAAAACGTTACGGTATCCTCATTGTAATCTACAGGAACTTTACCGGTAAGAAATGCAATGGGATCGTCGTTACTGTTAGAGCGTGTAAAGAGTGATGCATACAAGCCTTCTCTAATACAACCATAATTTCCAAACTCTCTACCACTTAAAGGTTTGGTATAGCCTTCGAAATCATTTTTACAAACATTATAAAGCTTATAGTTGGTGTTAAGCTCTTGAATATGACTATTACTATTACCTTCGTGGAAATAAAGAGAAGGATTTTTGTCAAGGTGATTAGCATTAGCGCTAATTGTTAGACTAAGACAAATAATGATAATTAACCGCATAGTTTAGTATTATTTTTTTAAGTTTGCATTGCACTAAATCGGTTTAGTTTTCAAATATATCAAAAAAATCATTTAAATTGACTGTTATTTGTTAAGTTTATGAACCTATAATTCAATAGGTATCCTTCATAGGAGACCCTTTTGTATAAAAAAAGCTGTTAAGGTTGGTACAACCCTAAGAAGTGGTGATTACAACCGTTTTCCTAGCATCCGATGAGGCACGATTTATAACAGGAAAAGATATAATTATAGATGGAAGCTTAACGACTTTTCCTCGAAATTTTGAAAATTAAACACTTATAAAATGCAAAAAGCTTTAAAAGGCGTAAAAGTTTTAGACTTTTCTCAATTACTACAAGACCCTTATGCCACCCAAATGTTGGGGGATTTAAGTGCTGATGTCATTAAAGAGGAATGTAACGGGACTGGAGATATTTACAGAGGAATGACCTTTTTCAACAAATGGATTGCAGGCAATGAGTTGCCTTGTTTTATGGCATGGAACAGGAATAAACGCTCGTTGACCATTGATATTAAATCTGAATAGGGAAAAGCGATAATTTATAAACTTGAAAAGGAAACAGATGTTGTTGTAGAAAACTTCTGTTTCGGTGTCATGAAACGGTTGGGCTATGGCTATGACGATTAAAAAAAAAATAAATCCTAAAATCATTTACTTTTCTGTCAGTGGTTGGGGTGCCGATGGCTCTTACATGTCCCGCCTAAGACAAGATTTGTTGGAGCAGGCTGTTAGTGGTGCCATCATGACGAGTGGAAAAGTCTCTGACGGGCCAGAAGGATTATGAACTAAGGAGATGGGTGAAGTCTGTAGGGACAGAAAAAGAGGTTTTAACAAATGATTAATTCAGTTGTAACAAAACGATGGTTAAAAAAACATATCATATCACTATCGATAGAAGTTTTTAAGTGTAGTTTTGTCAATTATAGGGGTAAAAGGATTAAGGTAGAGCTACCAAAACGCAGTTATCATGTTTCTTAGTTTAGAATAAACAAGGTCAAGAGTCAATATAATTGTTTATTTTTTTTAATCCAAATCAAGGTAATTAGTATAAATTTAGAAAGGAATAAAGAAAGTGCGGAATTCGCTTAACTTACAAAAGGTATTTAAAAGAACGTCAAGCATTAGTTTAAGTAACGGTAAAATTAAAAATAAATCAATTACAGCAGTTATCATGTTCAAAACTAAATTATTATACACTATAGTTTTATTGCTTTGTTTTAAAGGTTTTGCACAGGATCTTCATTTTGAGCATTATAATGAAACCCAAGGCTTGTCTCATAATTCGGTTAGAAGTATAGTACAAGATGAAAAAGGTTTTTTATGGCTAGGCACATTTGGAGGCGTAAACCGTTTTGATGGTTATGATTTTAAAGTGTTTACAGCCAAGGAAGAAACTTCAAACCATCTTAATAGTGATGATATATTACAAATAATATCCGATGATAAATCTAATTTATGGATTGCAACAGACAATGGCTTAACGAAATACAATATACCAACATCTACTTTTAAAACTTTTCATGCAAACCCTCAAGATAAATATGCTTTAGTAGACAATAGAGTAAGATCTATATATATTGATGAATCCCAAAGAATTTGGGTAGGAACTTTAAATAACGGGTTATGTTATCTAGATACTACTACCAATAAATTTCATAGGGTAGATTTAGGAGAAATAGATAATATAAGAGGGATAACCCAAACACATGACGGAAGAATTTGGGTAACTAGTTTTACAAATGGAGTGTATAGTTTTTTTTTAGATGATTTTGGTAAAGTAGCAGATTTACAAAATTATACCTTATTTCCAAATAGTATTACAGAAAAGAATTCCAATGCTTATTTTGTGTTTGAAGATAAAGCATATAATATTTTTGTAGGAACTAGAGAAGGACTGTTTAAGCTAGATAAAATTAATAATAAGTTTAAGCTTATAAAAGCAAATACACTTAGTAGTTATTTTAGATGTTTTACCAAAGGACCAAATGGGAGCTATTGGTTTGGTACGTCTAACGGAATTATTCAATGCGCTTCAATAGAAGACTTTATTAAAGGAAAGTTTAAGCAGCATACTACCGATTTAAACAACCCCAATTCACTTGTAAATAATTACATTATATCCTTGTATTTTGATTATTCTGGTGTGCTTTGGATTGGTACAGAAAATGGACTGGAAAGCTTAAACCCATTTGAAAATCAGTTTAAAGCTTTAGGACTAAATTTTACAGGAAACAATCAAATCCCAATTATAAGTTCTTTTGCAAAAACATATAACAATAACCTTTTAATTGGTACCCATGCCAAAGGTTTGTTCTTGAATAAAAACGACAGTTTTGAAAAAGTACTCGATAACTATACTCATGTAAGCAGTATTTACACAAAAGACAATATGGTGTTTTATATTGGGTTGTGGGATGGTGGCGTTGTAGAATATAATTATAAAAATAATAAACAAAGAAAACTAAATGTAGGTTTTGTTAATTCGCCAGTGTTTGCTTTTTATAAAATATCAAACCATGAGATTTTAGTAGGCTCACAAGGTGAAGGGCTTGTAAAGTTTAATTTAAAAACAGGAGCGAAGCAGTTTGTGAAAAACAATAACCCTAAATTTAAGGATATTAATAAAATAGTGTATTCAGAAACGCAAAACTTATTTTGGATAGCCACAGAAGAAGGCGTTTTTAGTTATAACATGCAAGCAAATACCATAGAACAATATGTATGTAGAGACCATAAAAAGGGGCTATCAAACAACAAAGTAAAAGATTTGTTTTTTGATAAAGAAGGACGTTTATGGGCAGGAACTAGAGAGGGGCTAAATTATTATGACCCTTCAACCAATAACTTTGTACACCAAACCGTACCCAAGGAATTGGCAGACGATTGGATTACAGACATAACCACAGATAGTTTAGGTGTTATGTGGTTAAACTTAAATTATAATAAAATAAGTAAATACAATCCTAAGAATAACGACTACAAAACATTTTATGTTAATAACGGGGTACGTTCAAATTTATTTAATAAACGTGGTTTTTTACATTTTAACAATAGAAAAATATATATCGGAGGCAATAAAGAAATCATACTATTCGATCCTCTAAATATAAAAGAAAACAAAAACGCTCCAATTCCTGTAATATCCGAATTTAAAGTTAGTAATAACAACATTAACCCCGGAGAAAAACATGGAGAAGTTGTCGTTATAAATACAGATATAAATTTTTCCAAACAAGCTCAATTAAGTTATAATAATAGAAATTTTACAGTAAAATTCTCTATACCGTCTTATGTTAATCAACGACAAAATACCTTTTATTATAAACTAGAAGGTTTAGATAAGCAATGGAATAAAACGGGCAGCGGTTCTCGTGCTATACAGTATGCAAACCTACCTCCTGGTAACTATAATTTAAAACTTAAAGCAACCAATAATAACGGGTATGAAAGTAAAGTGTCAAGCTACAGTATTAAAGTACTACCGCCTTTTTGGCTCACTCCTCTCTTTTTTATATTTATTTTAATACTAATTATTATTGCCGCATATTTTTTAAACAATCAGTTAAAAAACCGAAGACTATTAAAGGAGGAATTGCTTTTTGAAAGAGTAAAACGAGAACGTGATGAAAAGTTGAATAATGAAAAACTCCGATTTTTTACCAATATATCACATGAATTACGAACACCACTTACCCTTATTTTAGGACCAGCAAAACAGCTAATAAACAATCAAAAAGATGGTTATACTTTAAGTCGGGCTAATTTGGTATATCAAAATGCCAATCGTCTGTTAAGGTTGGTAAATCAAATTTTAGATTTTAGAAGAGCAGAAACAGGCGAACTAAACCTTAAAGTAGCAAAAACAGATGTTAGTGAACATGTAAAAAGTATATGCAATTCCTTTACAGAACTGGCGCTAGAAAAAAGCATAAGTTTAAACCTGAATATTGAAAACGAAGCGTCGCTTATTTGTTGGGTAGATATCGATAAGTTTAGTAAAATTTTATACAATCTACTTTCAAATGCTATAAAATTTACCGATTCGAACGGAAATATAGATTTGTTTTTAGGTCTAAAAGATAATGATTCTAAAAAACTAATATTGGAAGTTAGTGATAATGGTATTGGCATACCAGAAGAGAGTCTGGAAAAAATATTCGATAGGTTTTATCAAGCCAGAAATAGTAGAGAAAGTACCACGGGAACCGGAATAGGGCTCTCTTTAGTTAAAGCACTGGTAGATATACATAAAGGCGAAATTAAAGTTAAAAGCTTACCAGGAAAAGGTAGTGTTTTTACAGTAGAATTACCAGTAAGTAAAAAAGCATATAACCATGATGAACTATTTAATGCTGTAGAAACTAAAAAAATAGTACAAACAGTAAACGAACATACCACTATTAAACAGCAAAAAATTACTGAATCTTATCAAATAGGAGAAAAGCCTTTGCCAAACCTTCATGTAAAACAAAAGATTCTTGTTATTGAAGATAATACAGAACTTAGAGATTATGTTGTGCAATATTTATCTACTTATTATAAGGTTTTAGAGGCTAAAAATGGGCAGGAAGGTCTTGAGATTTGTAATAAAGAAAAACCTGTTTTGTGTGTGGTTGATGTTATGATGCCTGTAATGGATGGATTTGAATTTGTTGAAGCCTTAAAATCTAACGAAGATATTAGCCATATTGCTGTAATACTTTTAACAGCTTTAGCCGAAAACGAAAACAGAATAAAAGGTTATGCTATAGGAGTAGATGGTTATTTAACAAAGCCGTTTGACCCAGCTTTGTTAAAAACACGTATTGATAATATTATAAAATTACACTTTGATCTAAAGCAACGTTTTTCAGGGGAAGTAGAAGGCGATATATTAACATTAGCACACTCTCAATTAGATATAGATTTAGTTTCTAAAATAAAAGAAATTATTGAAAATAATATGAGTTCTTCCAAACTATCACCAAATTTTATTGCTGAAGAAGTAGGTATGAGTACTTCAAAATTATATAGAAAAATTAAACAACTTACCGATTTAACACCTTATGAATTTATTAGAACTATTCAATTAAAAAAGTCGGCACAATTATTAAAAACCAAACGATATAATGTTTCAGAGGTTTCAGATATGATAGGTTTTAATGACCCCTTTTATTTTAGTAAAGTATTTAAGAAACAATTTGGTTATAGTCCTAGTAAACTTTTAAAGTAAATCATTCTACTGTTTTACTGCACATTTAGTCTATATATGCCTTATTATGCATTTAAAAAAGTACTTTTGCTAAATATAAATAGTTGTATAGTTCATGAAAAAAAAGACAACAATATATGATATAGCAGAAAAATTAAACCTAACAGCAGCAACAGTTTCTAGAGCTTTAAACAATAACCTCAAGATAAGTGAAAAGACAAGAAAACTAGTGCAAGACACTGCAATTGAAATGAACTATGAGATAAACACCCTTGCTAAAGCACTAAAAAGCGGTAAGAGTTTTAATGTAGGAGTTATTGTTCCGCGTATGGATAGTAACTTTTTTGCTTCAGTCATTAGAGGTATAGAAGAAGAATTACATTCTAAAGGATACCATGTAATAGTATGCCAAACACATGATGAAGAAAAATTAGAAATTGAAAATATAAATTCCTTGTTAAATGCTCAAGTTGATGGTATTTTAATGTCTATTACCAACGCAAAAAGCAAAGACAAAGTATTTGATAGTTTAGCCAAAAAAAATGTACCGTTAATATTTTTTGATAGGAGAAAACAAATTCCTGGTGTTAGCTCCGTAACTATAGATGATTTTAATGGAGCTTACGAGGCGACAAAGCACT
Organism: Seonamhaeicola sp. S2-3; assembly: GCF_001971785.1. NCBI lineage: Bacteria > Pseudomonadati > Bacteroidota > Flavobacteriia > Flavobacteriales > Flavobacteriaceae > Seonamhaeicola > Seonamhaeicola sp. S2-3. Next base: position 2,232,010 of record NZ_CP019389.1, read on the forward strand.
TAATAAATCAAGGTTGTAAATGCATTGCCCATATTTCGAACGACAGAGAATTAGAAATTTTCAAAAATCGTTTCTTAGGATACAAACAAGCATTAATTGATCACGGTCTTGAGTTTAATGAAAATTTCGTAATAGAATCTAGAAGTAGAGTTGAAGAAGGTAGAAGGACAATGAAACAATGGTTAGCTATGGAAACCCGTCCAGATGCCATTTTTTCATCAAGTGATTTTTCTGCACTGGGTGCTATTCAAGTAATACGAGAACATGGTCTTAAAATACCAGAAGATATTAGTATTGTAGGTTTTAGTAACGAGCCTTTTACTCGCTTTATGGAACTTTCTATTTCAACAGTAGACCAGTCTCCTATTGAAATGGGAAAAATAACTGCCCAAGTGTTTTTAGAAGAGGTAAGCAACGGAGATAAAATAAAGTCTGAAAAACATGTTGTTTTAACCCCTGAATTAATAATAAGAAAGTCTTCCTTAAAAACTCCAATATCTAAGTAAACTTGATTATTTGTATCTCTTTATAAAGAAACGCCTCTTTTCCAAGGAATAAAATCATTTTGATTTAATATTTTAGCCTTAGTTTGAATTTCACCACTGGCAACCTTAATAATAAACTCTAACATGTCATCAGCCATTTCTTCTATGGTTTTCTCACCACGTATCACTGCACCTGTTTCAATATCTATAATATCAGGCATCTTCTTTTTTAGTTCTGTATTTGACGATACCTTGATTATTGGTGCTATAGGATTTCCTGTGGGTGTTCCTAAACCAGTGGTAAATAAAACAACATTTGCTCCAGAGCCTACTAACCCCGTAGTACTTTCTACATCATTTCCAGGCGTACATAATAAATTTAAACCTGGTTTATTTATATATTCACCATAATCTAAAACGGCTTCTATTGGAGATGTTCCTGCTTTTTTAGCTGCACCAGCAGATTTCATTGCGTCTGTTATAAGTCCATCTTTAATATTGCCAGGAGATGGGTTCATGTCAAAACCTGAGCCGGCATCAACAACAGATTTTTCATAAGCTTTCATAAGCTTTAAAAACTTATCACCATCTGCATCATTAACGCATCGATTTACGAGTTCCTGCTCTACACCGCATAACTCTGGAAATTCAGCCAATATTGCTGTGCCACCCAAAGCTACCAATAAATCGGATACAGCTCCTAATGTTGGATTAGCAGAAATACCAGAAAACCCATCAGAACCTCCACACTCCAGCCCTACCCTTAATTTGGATAAAGGAGCTGGTTTGCGTTTAATTTTATTAGCTTTTTTAAGGGCTTCAAAAGTATCTTTAATAATAGTAGATAACATTTCGTCAACCGTTCCTATCTGTTGTTGCTCATAAATAAGAATGGGTTTATTTAGGTTGGGATTTATATGGTTTAGAGCATCCTTAAAAATACTTATTTGTAAGTTTTGGCAACCTAAGCTCAATACTGTGGCTCCTGCCACATTAGGGTTATTTATATAACCTGCCAATAATTTGGCTAAACTTTGAGAATCTTGTCTTATACCTCCACACCCTCCTGCATGTGTAATAAACTTCACATCAATATTATCAAACACATCGGTGGATTGTTCTATGGATGAAGTTTTATTATTACCACTTACTAACGAACGTAACAATAATTGGTGTGGGTCTACTTTTTGTTTTGTAAGTTCTTTCTCAAAAATATTTTTTAAAATTTCTATATTTCTATTTTCACAAAACACTAAAGGAAAGAACAGCCAAACATTTTCAGTTCCCACTTGTCCGTCTTCTCTATGATAGCCCATAAATGTCCTTCCTTTCCATTTATCGATATTGGGAGCTTTCCATTTAAAAACATCAGTTCTACCAGTTACCTTTTCACTTTGGTGTTTTACATTTTTAGTGGTTAAAACTTCTCCTTTTTTAATGTTTCTATTAGCTGATCCTACTAGAACACCGTACATAATAATTCTATCACCGGTACTAAAATTTTGCAAAGCTAATTTATGCTTTGACTTAATATCTGTGAGCACCTTAATATCTTCTCCTTCAAAAGAAATAATTTCTCCAGCTCTTAAATCTACTAACGCAACAGCTATATTATCAGTTACGTTAACTTTAATAATTTTTTTTTGCATTTTAATATTTGTGATAGTAGTAATTTAAAAATTTAGTACTGTTTAGTGTAATTAGCAAAGCCAACTTCAATCCCGTTAGTATCAATTTCTTCAAGAGCTAAAGCTATGGCTTTTGATAGCCCATCTACTTTTGTTAAATCTTCATCCCAATAGTTTTTATTAGAAAGTACCTCTTTGGCTATTTGCTGATAATTGTTAGACGTCCATATTTGTGCAAAATTTCTAATAATATCGTCACTATCTTGTACGGGTAATTTTTCACCATTCCAAGTACCTTTATAAAAACGAATTAAACTTGCAAATGCATAAGTTAAATTTGTTGGTACTTTGCTGTGAATTTTCACATAGCCTAATAAACTGGGTAATACCCTAACCTTAAATTTTGAAATGGAATTTAAGGCTATACTTGACAAATTATGAATAATGAAAGGATTCCTGAAGCGGTCAAAAATTTCTTCAGCAAAATTATTAAGTTCATTTCGATCCATATCAAGAGTATCTATAATTTCATTAAAAACGGCCTTTTTAATAAAGTTGCCAGTAAAATGGTTATCTACAGATTGTTTTACCGTTCTGTTTCCGTAGAGGTAAGAGAAAGGAACCATTGCAGTATGTGCTCCATTTAAAATTCTAACCTTTCTAGTTCGGTAAGGCTGCATATCGTCAACAATCTTAACATCCAAATCTGTTTTATGAAATGGCAATTTAGATTTCAACTCGTCGCCTCCTTCAATAACCCACAACAAGAATACTTCAGCAGCAACTATTAAATTATCCTGATAATCTAATTGAGCATTATAAGTTTCAATTTCATCTTTTGGGTAACCAGGTACAATTCTATCTACTAAAGTGCTATGAAATGAATTGTGCTTTAAAATCCAGTTTTTGAATTCATTACCTAAGTTCCAGTCTGAAATATACTTTAAGATAATTTCTTTTAACGCTTCAGAATTGTGGTTAATAAGTTCGCAAGGGATAATGGTTAAACCTTTTTTGGCATCACCATTAAAATGCTTAAACCGTTCATAAAGTAAAATAGTTAATTTAGCAGGAAACGAACTTGGGGGTTCCATTTTAGGGGTATCACTAGCAACATAAGCAATACCTGCCTCTGTGGTATTTGAAATTACAAACTCTAATGCTTCTTCTCTAGCTACACTTAAATAACTTTTGAAATCTGTATAAGGATTTACTCCTTTTACAATATTAGTTATTAGTTCTTTTTCTTGAATTTCTTCACCTTTTTTCACACCTTTCATAAACAAGGTATACAATCCATCTTGATTATTTAACATCTGAACTAACCCCTTATCAATTGGTTGAACCACAGCTATACCAGCATTAAAATTTGCTTTTTTATTTAGTGCTTGTATGGCATATCCAATGAAGGCTCTTAAAAAGTTACCTTCACCAAATTGCACTATTTTAATGGGATACTTTTTTTTTAATCCCATATTTTGTCTTGTTAGGAGAGCTTTTTGGTTTATTTTTTTGTTCATTATTATCTAATTTTTTTTTGAAATAGTATCTTTATATGGTTATATGTCAAAATAATTTTTGGCATTATAGTAACTAATGTCGGCTACAATTTTTCCTAACCATTTCATTTCTTCTTTGGGTAGCTCGCCTTTTTGTACTTCTTTTCCTATTAAATTACAAAGAATTCTACGGAAATATTCGTGTCTAGGAAATGACAGAAAGCTTCTAGAATCGGTTAACATTCCTATAAAACAGCTAATTAGTCCCATATTTGAAAGGGTGTTTATTTGTTTTTCCATACCATCTTTTTGATCTAAGAACCACCACCCAGAGCCCCATTGAATTTTACCTTTTGTACTGCCATCATTAAAGTTGCCTATCATGGTTGCCATAACTTCATTATCTGCGGGGTTGAGATTGTAGAGTATGGTTTTTGTTAATTTATTATTATGGTCTAGTGCATTTAAGAATTTAGATAATTTAAGGGCTTGGGGGAAATCACCAATAGAATCCCATCCAGTATCTGGACCTAAAATTTGGTACATACGCATATTATTGTTACGTAATGCACCTAAATGAAATTGCTGTACCCAACCAAATTCATGATATGTTTCGCATAAAAATAGCAATAAGGCACTCTGAAATTTAACTATTTCTTTTTTTGAAATGTTTTTATTGGACAGTTTTTTTTGAAGTATAGCGTTGACTTCTGGTTCTGTAAAATTTTCAAAGTAGATTTGTTCTAAACCATGGTCGCTCAATCTACATCCGTTATTATGAAAATATTGTATGCGGTTTCTTAGGGCTTCACATAATGTTGAAAATGTATTAATCTCAACGTTTGATGCCTGAGATAATAATACCAGGTAGTCATTATACTCATCTGCATTAATATATATAGATTTATCTGGCCTAAATGCGGTGCTTACCTTTATTTTAAAGTTATCTTTAGCCAATTGTTTGTGATATTTTAAACTATCAGTGGGGTCTTCAGTAGTACATATATATTCAGCATTAACTTTTTTTAATAACTCTTTACAACTGTAGTTGCTAGAGTTTAGTTTTTCTTGTGTGATGTTCCATATTTTTTCAGCCGATTTTTCATTTAGTAAATCATAAATATCAAAATATCTGGCTAATTCTAAATGCGTCCAATGGTATAAGGGGTTACGTATAGTATAGGGTACTGTTTTAGCCCAACTTAAAAATTTATTCTTATCTGAGGCGTTGCCTGTAATAAAAGTTTCGTCAATACCCAGTGTGCGCATAGCGCGCCATTTATAGTGGTCGCCATTTATCCAAACCTGTGTTAAATTTTCAAAGATCTTGTTTTCTGCTATATGTTGAGGAGGTAAATGGTTGTGGTAATCTATAATAGGTGAATTTTTAGAATAATTATGATACAACTCTTCAGCGTATTCATTTTCTAATAAGAAATTATCATGTATAAATTTTGAATTCATTTAATAAGGATTATTGAAGATATTTAAAAAGAGTTATTTATAATATTAAATAAGGCGACACAAATCGTGTTACTTTAAATGTTTAAAACAATAAAAACTAATTTGGTTTTGTTATTACATTAAACTATAGTATTATTTAAATTGGAAATAGTAAGATGTAATTTTGTCTTATAATGTAATCGATTACAAAAGTATACTAAAATATCATTAAATAAAATTTTAAGAAGATTTTACTCTAAAAAGTAATAATATTAGGTATTGTAATTTGCCACTAAAATTAATAGTTTGAAAAATGATATATGAGTGCTTAAAATGATAAAATAATTACACAGTTAATAGCATCCACTTATTTATTAGTTGTACATTTAAATTGTTTTAAATGTATTAGTTGGAGGCTTGAATAACTAATACTAATGAATAATTACATGTTTTTGACTAGATTTTACAGTTAAATTTCATAAAAGTATAAGATTTTGCACAATAAAATTTTTTTAAAAAAACTAAATATGAAATCAAATATTTCTGTGGTGCCAGCTAAAATGTTGTTGCCATTTATTTTAGTGACCTCTCTTTTTGCACTTTGGGGTTTCGCTAATGCTGTAACCGACCCCATGGTACAGGCTTTTAAAAAAGTTCTAGAGCTTTCAAACTCACAAGCTGCTTGGGTTCAAATGGCATTTTATGGAGGGTATTTTTGTATGGCATTACCGGCTTCAATATTTATGCGTAAATATTCTTATAAAACCGGTATCTTAATTGGTTTGGCATTGTATGCTGTTGGAGCTCTTTTGTTTTATCCAGCGGCCACCACAGAGGAATTTTGGTTCTTTTGTCTTGGTTTATATATTTTAACTTTTGGTTTAGCGTTTTTAGAAACAGCCGCAAACCCATATGCTTTGGCAATGGGACCAAAAGAAACTGCCACACAGCGTTTAAATTTAGCTCAAGCATTTAATCCTGTGGGGTTAATACTAGGCTTATTTGTAGCTCAACAGTTTGTGCTTAAAAATTTACAGTCTGATGATATTGAAAATTTCTCTTCACTTGACGCAGCTTCTAAAATATTAATTAAAACTTCAGATTTACTTGTAATTAGAAATCCGTATGTTATTTTAGGTTTAGTACTTATTGGCGTTTTCGTGCTGTTTTTGGTAAGCAAAATGCCACAATCTAAAGAAGAGGGAAGCCTACCAAGTATTAAAGAAACGTTTAAAACTTTAGCTAAAAATAAAAACTATACCCTAGGGGTTTTAGCGCAAATTTTATACGTGGGGGCGCAAATTATGTGTTGGACATACATATATCAATATGCCGAAGGTATTGGTGTAGATAGCGTTACAGCAGGCTACTACCAAATGGTAGCGTTTATATTATTTACTGTGGGAAGAGCTGTGGGCACTTACATGTTGAGGTTTATTGGTTCTGGAAAATTATTAATGTTTTTCGCATTGTTAGCCATTTCTTTGGTGTTAGGAACTATTTTTATTCAAGGAAGTTTTGGCTTATATACACTTGTGGGAGTATCCTTTTGTATGTCTTTAATGTTTCCAACGATTTACGGTATTGCTTTAGGAGACTTAACAGAGGAGCAATCTAAAATAGGGTCTGCAGGTTTGGTTATGGCTATTGTTGGTGGTGCCTTAATGCCTAAATTACAGGGTATGATAATAGATTTAGGTGGCAATGGCGTTACAGATACGCAAATTTTAGGGGTGTCTGAAGTAAATTTTTCCTTTATACTTCCTTTATTCTGCTTTATATATATTATGTGGTATGGGGCTTCTGTAAATAAACATTCTAACTAATTACATAATTTAAGGTTCTGCTAGAGAGTTTAGGTAACGCAGTTACTTTTTAGGTTTTATTTATAAAAACTACCAGAAACCAAGAAAAAACACTTGTACAAATTAAAGAAATCAGAAAAAATATTTAAATAAAAAATAGAAGGTATAATGTCATGGGGAGTGAAATTTAACTGCTTTGTGCCCACTTTTTTCTATAAGCCTTCGGAGTTAAATTTTCATATTTTTTAAATTTAGAATTAAAATGTTGAATACTAGGAAAACCCGATTCAAAAGCAATATTCCCTATAGTCATATGAGGTTTATCTCTTAGTAGGTTTTTTGCATGTCCTATTCTGTATGCATTAAGGAAGTCAATAAAAGATTTTGAAGTTTTCTTTTTGAAATATCTACAAAAAGCGGGTTTTGATAAGTGAGCTATTCCTGCAATGTCATCAAGTGTTATTTTGTTTTTAAAGTTCAGGCGTACATATTCAAAAATATTATTTATTACTGTGCTATCTCTACTTTTTAAGTTAGGCTCATAATGGAGATTTGTAAGCGGAATGTAATCTTTTGTTTCCGTAAGCAAACAAAATAATTCAAAAACAAGAGTCCATTTTCTCAACCCAGATGTTTTACTAATTTCAATAAGTTTGGGCGTAACTTGGGCACTGAATTTTTTTGAAAATAAAAGTCCTCTATCTGCTTTTTTTAATAGTATAGATAACGCATGTAATTCTGCTGAGTTTTTAAAATTAGTATCTGTTAAATCCTTGGAAAACTGAAGTACTACAGCTTTAGCTCCTTTTTGATTACTTTTAAAATCAGTTCTATCACTTTCCCATAAATGAGGTAATCCAGAACCTAATAAAACCAAATCTCCATTAGTAAATCTAGATATGTTGTTCCCTACATATCTAGTACCGTTACCTTCTAGTATTAAGGTTAGCTCTATTTCTGGATGAAAATGCCAAGGGTGGTTAAAGTATGGCAATTCTAAATATTCGCAATGAAAAGTATTTGCATAATCAAATGTTATCTTAATAAGTGATGCTTTCATAAAATTTATGGTATCCAATCTTTACAATATTACATTAATATAAATGTATTAATTTATTTTTTAAGTATAAAAAGTTAATATTCATTCATTTTATGCTAAGAATCGTGAAAAAGACAACTCGCTTATTCAATAAATTGCAAATTCTTAAAATGAAATTTATGATAGCAAAAGCAGCTATAACTAATGGAAGAGGAGATTATACCATTGAAACAGTAGAAATGTTTCTTCCAAAAAGAGATGAAGTATTGGTTAAAATGAAAGCGGCAAGTATTTGTCATACAGATTATGATTCTTTGAATTGGAATACTCCTTTAATTTTAGGACATGAAGGAGCTGGTATAGTAGAAGCTATAGGTAGTGAAATTACTAAAGTAAAGGTGGGAGATAAGGTTATATTAAATTGGGCTATTCCCTGTGGTAGATGTTTTCAATGCGATCAAATGAATCAAAATATTTGTGAAAATAATTCGCCTGTAACCGTTGGAAATCAAACAAGTGGAGGAGCTATCTCTAAAGGTCATGCAAGATTAAGTGGTACAAAATTTAAAGGCAAAGGAATACAGCGTTCATTTAATATAGGGACTTTAAGTACACATACTATAGTAAAAGAACAAGCATTAGTAAAATATGATATGCCAATCCCTTTTGGTTCGGCATCAATTTTAAGTTGTGGAGTCATGACAGGTTATGGCTCTGTAGTTAATTCTGCTCAAGTAAAAGCAGGTTCGTCTGTTGTGGTGTTGGGCACGGGTGGCGTAGGTTTAAGCGTTATTCAAGGCGCTAAGATATCTGGAGCCTCCAAAATTATAGCCATAGATATTAATCCAAAACGTTTAAAAATGGCTGTTAAATTTGGAGCAACACACACAATACAGGCAGATAAAGATGATGTTAACTTGCTAAATGCCGCCGAAAAAGTAAAAGCACTAACACAAGGTCGTGGTGCAACCTATGCTTTTGAGTGTACAGCAATACCATCCTTAGGAGCAGCACCATTAGCCATGATTCATAATGCAGGAACTGCAGTACAGGTAAGTGGCATTGAAGATGAAATAACCATAGATATGAATCTTTTTCAATGGGATAAAACCTATATAAATCCTTTATATGGAAAGTGTAGACCAGAAATAGACTTTCCTATTCTGTTGGATTTATATGAAAAGGGAGATTTACTCTTGGATGAAATGGTAACTAATACTTATAAATTTAATGAGTTGCCAAACGCTTTTAATGATATGTTAGCAGGTAAAAATGCAAAGGGTGTAATACTTTTTGAAGATTAAATTATGGCATCAAAATTTAGAACAATAACAATATCAAAACCAGAGTATGAATCTAATAATGTAAGACAGATTACTGTAAAAAGTAATCACTTAAAAGGAAGGGGAGACATTTCGGTATATGTTCCACAGGGAAGTAACTATAAAAATCTACCAATGGTTATATTGTTACACGGAGTTTATGGTAGTCATAATTCCTGGATACATTATGCAGGAATTCATTTTAAAATGAATAAATGGATTGCAGAAGATAAACTAAAACCAATGGTTTTGGTTATGCCTTCCGATGGATTATGGGGTGATGGTAGTGGCTATATACCGCATTCCAATAACAACTTTGAAAAATGGATAACAGAGGATACTGTAGATGCTGTTATTGAATGTGTTCCACAAGTTAGTACACAGTCAGATTTATTCCTCACAGGGCTGTCTATGGGAGGTTTTGCAGCTTTACGTTTAGGAGCAAAGTACAGTAATAAATTTAAAGCATTTACCGGTTTATCGTCCATAACGCATTTAAATCAAATGAAGTTATTTATAGAGGAAAATATATATCAACTTCAACAAGAAAATAAACAAGAAGAATCTGTTTTAGAAACATTAATAAAATACAAACAAACTCTTTCTCCCTTTCGGTTTGATTGTGGTACTGATGATGGTTTAATTAATGAAAACAGAAAGTTACATGAAGCACTTGAGCAGGAAAATATACCACATATCTATAATGAGTATCCGGGAGCTCATAATTGGAAATATTGGGAAGTACATATTTTCAACACACTAAACTTTTTTAATAATATTTAAATTTTATAGAATCATGGGATATTTAAAATCAAACGATTTATCAGAATATAATAGTCCTTTATCTAATCTATTCAAACAGCCAGAAACACCTGAAGAATGGATGCAATACGCATTAACCGAGGAGCAAATAGCATTTTATAAAAAGAGCGGATATCTATCTGGAGTTAAAATAATGACAGAAGCACAAGTAGATATTTTAAATGAAGAGCTGGAGAAATTACAGAAAGTGAATGAGGAACAAAAAAAGTTGTTTTATCATTATAAAAGTAATGAATCAGAAGACCCAAACAAAGTACTTTTTCATGCTATAGGCGGGTGGCGTGTTATGTTAGGTTTTCATGATTTATTATGGGCACCAGCTTTTAGAATGGCAGCTTATCAATTAATGGGAAATTCATATAGGTTATTTCATGACCAGCTATTTTGCAAGCCAGCTAAACACGGTGGTGTAGTGGCGTGGCATCAAGACTTTTCTTACTGGACATTTACCAAACCAATGAATCACTTAACATGTTGGATGGGACTTGATGATGCCAATACAGAAAATGGCTGCCTATACTATATACCAAACAGTCATAACTGGGGGTTGTTGCCAATTACAGGGCTTACTGGAGATATGGATGCTGTAAAAGAAGTGTTAAATTCAGAGCAATTAAAAGATTTTAACAATAAAAAAGCAAACGTGCTTCCTAAAGGATATGCCAGTTTTCATCATCCACTAATGATGCATGGGTCTTACACAAATAATTCGGAACGTTCTCGAAGAGCAGTTGTTGTTAATGTGATGGATACCAACACAAAATCTAATATATCCAGTTTCGAGAGACAAGAGGATTTAAAGGATTTTCCGCCTATGGGAGTAGACGGAGATATATTAAATGACAAATGTTTTCCTATTTTGTTTAATCCAGATATTGAGTTAGGAAAATTAAAAAAAGAAATTTTAACAGTAAATAATGCATAGAGTAAAATAAGGAATTTGCAATTAAAACACTAAATAAGAATTACCATGAAATGGAACAAAACATCAGTATTTAACATAATAGTGCTATTAGTATTTAATAGTACAATAATGTTAGCTCAAAGAAATCAAAGACCAAATGAAATATTTATATCTGGGTATCAAGAAAAAATATCTGGAAATGAAATTGAACACCGCTCAAAAGAAGTAGAAGGGCTAAATCAAACGTTGGTTTCTAGAGCTAACGTAGGGAATCAAAAAATAGAGTGGGAAACAGCTCCCGTTTCTGTAAATAAAAAAAGTGGAGAAGTAACTTTTGTACATTATGCAGGATATTATGGAGACCGCCCCGGGACTAAATTTAATTTCTTTGTAAACGGAAAGAAAAGAGGGCAAATAGCTACAGCTACTGCTAAACAAACTAGGTGGACTTTACCTCTTGAGAATAATGAAACACTAAGTTTTGAACGTCATTATTTAGATGATAATTACGGATGTTTCGGTTTTTTGTATTATACCGTGCCTGCTAAAAGCATAAAAAAAGGAACAACTTTAAAATTAAGTATTGAAGGAGTAAATGAAAAATCAAATACCTATTTCAAAATATTTAAAAAGAACTTAACAGAAGCTATAAATGTAACCCCTTTACCAGCGCTCATTAACACAAAAAATGGTAAAGTACAAACGTTATCAACAGAAATTGTTTTTATAAAAAAACCAGCAAAAGGAAAACTTTTTATTGATGGGAAATTTGATAGAGAAATTAATTTAAAACCAGGAGCACAAACTATTAAAATACTTTACCCTGAGGTGAAAAAAGAGAAAATAGTAACTCTAAAGTTAGACTTAGGTGATGACGAAATAGTTACAAAAGTAAAATTGAAACCCATAAAAAAGTGGCATGTAAACTTTGTACAGCATTCTCACACAGATATTGGATATACAAGGTCTCAAACCGAAATTTTAGCTGAACACCCACGTTATATAGATTATGCTTTAGATTATTGTGATGCTACTGACGATTTTCCTGAAACCTCAAAATTTAGATGGACTTGTGAAGCATCTTGGGCGGTAGATGAGTTTTTAAATAGTAGGTCTCAAACCCAAATTGATAGATTAAAGCAACGTGTTAAAGAGGGGAGAATTGAAGTAACAGGAATGTATTTTAATTTTAACGAACTACCTGATGAGCAATCATTAGCTGCTTCTTTAGCACCAATTAAAAATATTTCAGAGAAAGGAATAAAAATAACTTCAGCAATGCAAAACGATGTTAACGGTATTGCGTGGTGTATGAACGATTATTTTAATTCTTTAAATATTAAATATTTAACCATGGGTACCCATGGGCATAAAGCACTTATATCTTTTGATACTCCTTTAGCATTTTGGTGGGTATCTCCTTCAGGAAAAAAGATGCTAACCTTTAGGGCAGAGCATTATATGGCAGGTAACGCTATAGGTGTGCATACTGATGATTTTGAAGATTTTGAAAAACGACTACTTGAGTATTTAGTTAAGCTTGAGGAAAGAGGTTATCCCTATGATAAAACGGCATTGCAGCATTCTGGTTTTATGACCGATAACTCACCACCATCTATGAAATCTAGCCATTTGATTAAACAATGGAATGAAAAATATGAATGGCCAAAAATAAAAACAGCTGTAGCAAAAGATTTTTTCGAAGATTTTGAGAAAGAATACGGAGATGAATTAATAGAAGTAAAAGGGCACTGGCCAGATTGGTGGACCGATGGTTTTGCTTCTGGAGCCAGAGAAGTAGCAGCCACTCGAAATGCTCATGCAGATCTTATTGCTGGACAAGGTGGTTTGTCTATGGCTAAATTATTGGGGGCTAAAATGCCAAAAGGTATATCGAACCGCATATTTGAAACAAATAAGGCACTCTTGTTTTATGGAGAGCATACATTTGGAGCACAAGGAAGTGTTGGAGATCCTTATGGTAAAGCCACAATGGAGCAACGCGAAATTAAAGAATCATATGCTTGGGAAGCTTCAAGACGTTCTAATATGATTGTTGAAGAAGCAAAAGGTTTATTAAGCGAATATATGGGGAAAACCAAAACACCTTCTTTAGCAGTTTTTAATACTTTAAATTGGCAAAGAGAAGGTTTGGTGAAAGTATTTATAGATCATCAGCAAGTTCCTCCTGGAAAAAAAATACGCTTAGTAGATGATAATGGAGTCATTTATCCTGCTCAAATTTTAAAACCCTGGCATGGTGGTACATATTGGACAGTTTGGGTAAAAAACATACCATCTTTTGGTTATAAAAAATTTAATATAGAAGTATATGAAGAAGAACATTCGCATTCGCTTTCGCATGGTGATGGTGAAGTACATAGCCATAATACTAATTTCAATTATAAAGAAAGAGACAATTTTATTCAATTAGATAACCCTTGGTATTCAATTAAAATAGATAAGGAAAAAGGGAGTATAGATCAAATATATGATAAAGACATTGCTAAAAATATAATTGATGAGAAATCAGAATACAACTTAGGAGAATTTATTTTAGAAAAGTTAAAAGGGAGGGAGCAATTGTTTACAAATAGAACCATAAATGGAGAGAGCAACGGTCCGTTAACAGACTATACAAGGCAATCATTGGATAGCGTTTGGTTATCAGAAATACGTGAAGGTGAAATTTGGAATACTATTAAATTCAGAGGTAAAACTGAAACAGCTTATGATGAAGCAGATGCATTTTCATTTGAAATTAGGCTTTTTAATACTACAAAAAGAATAGATTTTGCTTTTGAACTAAAGAAAAAACCTATTACTGACCCTGAAAGTTTTTATATCGCTTTCCCTTTTGAATTAGATGATGCAAACATTCATTTTGAAATCTCGGGAGGGCCTATGGAAGCAGGTGTAGAACAAGTGCCAGGATCGGCAAACGATTGGAACACAGTTCAAAACTTTGTGCAAATTAAAAATGACAAAGAACAAATAATATTGGTGTCTCCAGAAGCTCCTATTATGCAATTTGGAGATATTAACACAGGGCGTTTTGAGTATGGAGCTGTACCAAAAAGTAATAACTTGTTTAGTTGGCCAATGAACAATTATTGGACTACAAATTTTAATGCAGATCAACGTGGTATGTATACCTGGACTTATAATCTTACCAGTACAAATGATAATAGTGCAAAAACAGCTACAAAGTTTGGTTGGGAAAACAGAGTGCCTTTTTTGGCACGAGTTATTCCTGCCAGTCCAATAGAGAAACAGGCAACCAATTCGTTATCTATACTTTCAAACATTCCAGATAATGTACTTATAATTAACGCAACACCTTTAGAGAATGAGAGTGCAATAATTTTACACTTAAGAGAAGTAGGAGGTTTGGATAGTGCTTTTATACCAAAACTTTTTTCAGATAAACCTGTAAAACTTTTTGAAGTTAATGTTGTTGGAGAAGAAATTAAAGAAACCTCAGAATTAAATATTAAAGCTTTAGAAAATAAATTTTTTAAATTAACTTGGAAATAGATCTAACATACTTTTAAAACTTAAGCTACAAGTTTTAATATTCTCAGATGAAGCTAAAGCTATTGCTTTTTAGTACATCCAGCTTTAGCTTCTAAAATTTTTTAAGCCCGAATGCACAAATTACTTAGTGATGTTTCTTGAATTTCAAGAGGCATGGTTTTAGTCTGCAAAATAAACCTTCGGATTGCCAGTTCATAGTAATCTAGTTTTAGAATTAGATAATAATAGGTAAAGCCGTCTCAAAATATAAGAAACGAATAATTTATATATGTCTTTTAGAGGCTAGTGGGCAAGCATCATTCTTAGGAAGAACAGTAATTATTTTTATTCCTAAATTAAAAATGTTATATTTTTTTAAAATATTAGTATATTGCGTAATCTTTAATTGTCTATACATATGGACAAAATTAAATTTAAATAAAATTTGAAATGTCAAAACTTATGGAAGAAGCAGCTATTATTGGCAGTGCCAAACTGTTTGACCCTAATTTTTGGAACCAAGTTTATAACTAAATTACCAACAAGCTAAAAACTAAACTAAATAATTTCTAAGAATGAACAATACAAATCAAAAAACAAACATGCTCTATGTTTATTTATTAACCATCACAGCAGCTTTAGGAGGCTTGTTATTTGGGTATGATACAGCTGTAATAGCTGGCGCTATAGGATTTTTGCAAACAAAGTTTGAATTATCTGCAGCCATGACAGGTTGGGCGGCATCAAGTGCTATTTGGGGGTGTGTTTTAGGTGCTATGGTTGCTGGTTATTTTAGTGATAAGTACGGACGAAAAAAAGTGTTGTTTGTAACAGCTGTTCTTTTTTCCATTTCTGCTTTAGGTTCAGCAATGCCAAATACATTAACACAATTTGTAATAGCAAGGTTTGTTGGTGGGGTAGGCGTAGGTGCAGCTTCAATGCTATCTCCATTATATATATCTGAAATTGCTCCAGCAAAAAAAAGAGGCATGTTGGTAACCTTATATCAACTAGCTATAGTTTTAGGTATCAATATTGTGTATTTTATCAATTTAAAAATAGCTAGTTCAGGTACAGAAACTTGGAACGTTGAGATGGGATGGCGTTATATGTTGGGCTCTGAAATTATACCTGCCGCATTGTTTTTTGTTATGCTTTTGTTAGTTCCTGAAAGTCCAAGATGGTTAGCTTCAAAAAATAGAACAGAAGAAGCTTCTAAAATACTTAATAAAGTTAATGGTAACATACAAGGAGAAAAAGTGTTAAATGAAATAAAAGAAACACTTAAAACAGAAAAGGGTACGGTAAAAGAACTGTTTTCCAAAAGTCTCCGTCCAGCTTTACTTATAGGTATGGTTTTAGCCCTTTTTTCACAAATAACGGGTATTAATGCTATTATTTATTATGCACCAGAAATTTTTAAAAATATTGGTTTCGATGCCGAATCATCTTTATTTCAAACGGTTATTATTGGAGTAGTAAATACTATATTTACATTTGTGGCTATTGGTTTTATAGATAAAGTGGGACGCAGAAAACTTTTACTATGGGGGTTAACAGGAATGATAATTTGTTTGTGTAGTGTTGGTTTTGTGTTTTATACAGAACAAAGTGCTAGTATATTAACATTGATTTTTATACTTGGTTTTATTGCCTGTTTTGCTTCGTCTTTAGGTCCAATTCCATGGGTGATTATATCAGAAATTTTCCCTACAAAAACAAGAGGTTTAGCCATGTCTTGTGCTACTTTTATGGTTTGGATTGGCGTGGTTGCCATAACACAGTTTACGCCTGTTATGCTTGAAAATTTTGGAGGAGCATTTACATTCTGGATATTTATGGTAAATGCTATTTTCTTATTAGGGTTCATATATATAAAATTACCAGAAACTAGCGGCAAAACCCTAGAAGAAATAGAAGAAAGCTGGAAGAAATAGTAATTAATAGTTTTATTAAATTTTTTCTTCTGTTTAGAGCGAATAAATCCACATATTATAGCCTGTCAATGGTTGCTAACTTCTTTTTTTAACAAACTTTTTATAAAATTACCTTACAGGAAATGGCGGATTTAGCATGTTTAACCAAGCCTTCTTTTTGCCGTTTATTCAAACAAAAAAAAGGAAAAACATTTTTTTGATTTCTTAAATGAATATTGTATTAACTATACAAAGCGACTTTTATTAGACTCAAAAAAAGAATTTATAAATACCATAGCTCTACATTCTAGGTTTCCTACCATTCAGCACTTCAATAAAAATTTAAAGCTTTTAATAAAGGGCTCACTCTAAGTCAATCTTTGAAAGTTAATTCTGAAGCAAAATATAATCTTAAAAAATCAATTGATACTTAATGTTAATATTGACTCATTTTTAGTGACTTTAATATCATAATCGCATTCCTATTGTACTTAGTTTTACAATGAATAAAATTTATTATTCAATTTATCTTAAGGGTTTTTCATAAACCAATTAAACCAATTAAACCAATCAAACTAATTATTATGAAATGTAAATTTTTAATTTTTAGGCAGGAACATTTTAAACATTTATTGTTTGTAATAGTTCTTTCCTTTTTTCACTGTTCATTTGCCTTAACAAAGGTATCTCATGTTTATTTAACAAAAGTGGAGTCTGCTCTAAAAGATGTGTTAGATAGAACTAACCATAGTTATATACAGCAGACAATATCAGGGATTGTAACTGATGAAAAAGGTGTGCCACTGCCAGGCGTGACGGTTCTAGAACAAGGCACGCAAAATGGAACAGCTACCAATTTTGATGGCGAGTACACTATAAGTGTCACTAATCAAAAAAGTGTATTAGTGTTTTCTTATATAGGATATACTACAAAAAAAATAATAGTAGGAAGTAAAGAGAACTTGAATGTTCAGTTAGTGCCAAGTCAAGATGAATTAGATGAAGTTACTATTGTAGCATTTTCAAAACAGAAAAAGTCCAGTGTTATTGGTTCCATGTCTACTGTTAAACCTAGTGAATTAAAAATACCATCAAGTAATTTAACAACAGCTTTAGCAGGAAGAATACCAGGAGTTATCTCTTACCAAAGAAGTGGTGAGCCAGGACAAGATAATGCTTCTTTTTTTATAAGAGGGGTCACTAGTTTTGGCTATAAGGTAGATCCTTTAATTTTAATAGATGGGGTAGAATCTTCAACTACAGAATTGGCACAATTGTCGCCAGATGATATTAGCTCATTTTCAATTATGAAAGATGCTACCGCAACCTCTCTATATGGTGCAAGAGGTGCAAATGGTGTTATATTAATAGCTACTAAAGAAGGAAAAGAAGGAAAAGCAAAAGTATTTGTACGTTACGAAACTTCCTTTTCAAGTAACACAAAGCAATTAAAACTGGCAGATCCTATAACATACATGGAATTAGAAAATGAAGCGGTACTTACACGAAACCCTATTGGGTTTTTGCCGTATTCGCAAAATAAAATAGATAATACCGCAGCGGGTTTAAATGAGTATGTGTATCCAGCAAATAATTGGATGGAGCAATTGTTAAAAGATTTTACAGTTAACAATAGACTTAACTTAAATGTTAGTGGTGGCGGTAAAGTGGCAAGGTATTACATAGCGGGGGTTTTTAGTAAAGATAATGGGATTTTAAAAGTAGATGATCGAAATAACTTCAATAGTAATATTAACCTTAAAAATTATCAGCTTAGATCTAATATAAATATTGACTTAACAGAAACTACAGAAGCTATAGTAAGACTAGCAGGTTCTTTTGATGATTATACGGGACCTATTGATGGCGGTTCACGTATGTTTTCTAAAATATTGGGATCTAATCCAGTAATGTTTCCTGCTTATTACCCGTCAGAAGTTAAACCTTTTGCTAAACACATTTTATTTGGTAATAGTAGTAATGCGTCTAGCGGTAACGAACCTAGTTTTATTAACCCCTATGCAGATATGGTTAAAGGGTACAAGGATTACACAAGGTCTAATATGTCTGCTCAATTTGAACTAAAACAAGATTTATCTTTTTTAACCCCTGGCTTATCTGCAAGAATGTTATTTAATACAGAACGCTACTCGTTTTTTGATGTTTCTAGGTTTTATAACCCACATTTTTATTCGGCTTATGGCTATGATAAATCTAACGATTCTTATAAGTTGAATTTACTTAATGAATTATCGGCAACAGATTATTTAAGCTATAACGAAGGTCTAAGAGATATAAATTCGGCAACTTATACAGAGGTTGCAATAAATTACAGTAATACATTTTCTGAAAAACATGAGGTTACTGGTTTATTGGTTGGCACAAGAAGAAACCAATTATTTGCTAATCAGGGTAGTTTGCAAAAATCCTTGCCCTATAGAAATCAAGGTGTTTCGGGGCGATTAACTTACGGGTATGATTCAAGATATATGGCCGAATTTAATTTTGGTTACAATGGCTCAGAACGTTTTCATAAATCTCATCGGTATGGGTTTTTCCCGTCAGCAGGTATTGGTTGGTTTGTTTCTAACGAACCATTTTGGAAAGGTTTAAAATCCACCATAACTAAACTGAAATTACGAGCAACCTATGGTTTAGTTGGAAACGATGCCATTGGTAGTGCAGAAGATAGGTTTTTTTATCTTTCAGAAGTTGACTTAAATGCAGGAGGTAGAGCCGCATGGTTTGGTACCAATTTTCAATATGCAAGACCTGGGGTAAATGTAAATCGTTATTCCAATGAAGATATAAGCTGGGAAACTGCAAAGAAAATGAATCTTGGTTTAGAGCTTAATTTGTTTAACAATTTAGAGATTCAAGCCGATTATTTTACCGAGAATAGAAGTAATATTTTAATGGATAGAGCTTTTATTCCTGCTACAATGGGGCTATCTGCACCAATTAGAGCAAATGTAGGAAAGGCCAAATCAAATGGATTTGAAATTTCTTTCGATTACAACAAATCCTTTACCAGTGGTTTTTGGGTACAAGGAAGAGCTAACTTTACCTATGCCCATAGTGAGTTTCTTTTCTTTGAAGAACCGCAATACTCTGAAGAAAATAGTCATTTATTCCATAAAGGACAGCCATTATCACAACAATGGGGGCTTATTGCAGAGCGTTTATTTGTAGATGAGTATGATGTAGCAAACTCACCAAAACAAAATTTTGGAGAATACCTTGCTGGAGATATAAAATATAGAGATGTTAATGGAGATGGAGAAATTACTAATTTAGATAGAGTTCCCATAGGGCATCCTACGGTTCCTGAGATTATATATGGAGGCGGATTGTCTTTTGGGTATAAAAATTTCGATTTCTCGTTTTTTCTGCAAGGTTCTGCTCGGTCTTCTTTTTGGATAGACCCCGTAAGAACAGCTCCCTTTGTTGCAAATCCCGATTTAGGAGCAGGATCTCAAAATGCACTATTACAGGTTTATGCAGACAATCACTGGTCTGAGTCCAACCGAGATTCTTATGCGCTTTGGCCTAGGTTGAGCAGTACATTAAATACAAATAACACACAAACAAGTACCTGGTTTATGAGAAACGGAGCGTTTTTAAGACTAAAATCTGTAGAGTTAGGTTTTAGTTTGCCCGATGCCGTCATTAAAAATCTGCACTTGTCAAATGCTCGCTTATATTTTAGTGGTATAAACTTATTAAGTATTAGCGGTTTCGATTTATGGGATATAGAAATGGGAGGTAATGGTTTAGGTTACCCAATTCAACGTGTACTTAACTTTGGAATGACCTTTAATTTTTAAACAAAAAAACATGAAAACAATAAAAAAAATAAATATACTGCTTGTTTTAACTTTTTTTGGAATAATCAGTTCTTGTAGTGATTATCTAGACGTTGTTCCAGATAACGTTGCTACCATAGACAATGCTTTTGTTGATAAAACACAAGCAGAAAAGTACCTTTTTACTTGCTACTCTTATTTACCTCGGTTTGATGATCCAGAGGGGAATCCTGAATTTTATGCAGGCGATGAGTATTGGATTTTTTGGCCAATTCCTGATGGTTATGCAACCTCGTTAGATCCTTACCAAATTGCTCGTGGTTTACAAAATAGAGTAAGCCCTCTAATGAATTTTTGGGAAGGAGGCGGTCGGGTTCCCCCACTATGGCAAGGGGTTCGGTCTTGTAATATTTTTCTAGAAAATATTGAAAAGGTAATTGATTTAGAACCGTTTCTTAAAAGCAGATGGATTGCAGAAGTTAAATTTCTTAAAGCATATTATCATTGGTATTTAATGAAATTGTATGGCCCAATACCTATTGTAGATAAGAACTTACCTATATCGGCAAATTCCGATGAAGTTAGAGTAGAAAGAAGACCAGTAGATGAAGTGGTAGATTATATAGTAAGTTTAATAGATTCTGTTACAGAAGAAGGAACAAACGGCGGTTTACCCGATAGAATTGATAATAAAACCACAGAACTTGGTAGAATTACAAAACCAATAGCTCTATCTATAAAAGCTCGTATTTTAGTAACTGCGGCAAGTCCGTTATTTAATGGTAATAAAGATTACGATAACTTTTTAGCCAATGATGGTACCCCATTATTTAACACTAATTTCGAAATTGAGAAATGGAACAAAGCATTAAAAGCTTGTGAAGAAGCTGTTGAAGCATGTGAGGCCGCAGGAATTAGTTTGTATGAGTTTGATGAAAATGCCCAAGGAGTTACAGATAGAATTAAAACTGAAATGAGCATTAGAAATGCAGTTTGCGATAAGTGGAATTCTGAGCTTATTTGGGGTAACGTAGGATCCGATGTGCCTTCATGGGCGGTACAGTTAACCGCTAGCCCTAATTTAGACCCCAATATTACTAGTTTAAATCTAAAAGCACATTTTGCTCCAACCTTACGTATAGCAGAATTATTTTATACCGAAAATGGAGTGCCTATTGATGAAGATAAAACATGGAGTTACCAAGATAGATATAATTTGCGTACCGTTGAAGCTAGTGATGAAGGCATGCAAGAGGGCTACAAAACAGTAGGTCTACATTTTAATAGAGAACCAAGATTTTATGCAAATTTAGGTTTTGATGGCGCCACATGGTTTATGCGTAATAATACCTGGGATTTAAAAACCAAAACAGGACAGCATGCAGGTAAAAAACAGAGTGTTTTGTATTCTATAACAGGATATTATGCTAAAAAACTGGTTAACTGGAATATGGTAATATCGCAAGGAGGTGGAGTGAGTTTAGA
Source organism: Seonamhaeicola sp. S2-3 (assembly GCF_001971785.1). NCBI lineage: Bacteria > Pseudomonadati > Bacteroidota > Flavobacteriia > Flavobacteriales > Flavobacteriaceae > Seonamhaeicola > Seonamhaeicola sp. S2-3. The sequence goes on from NZ_CP019389.1 coordinate 2,253,680, forward strand.
ATTTTACCCTTGGCCCGTGATGCGATTAGCAGATTTATATTTACTGTATGCTGAAGCATTAAATGAAACTGGTAATAATGCTTTAGCTTTAAATTATATTAATAAAGTACGAGAAAGAGCTGGTTTAGAAACGGTAGAAACATCGTGGAGTAACTTTTCTAATAATCCAGGAAAATACACTACACAAGAAGGCTTAAGAGAAATAATACATCAAGAACGGTTAATAGAATTGGCTTTAGAAGGAAAACGTTTTTGGGATTTAAAGCGTTGGAAAAAATCTGGAACTCTATTAAACGCACCAATTTATGGTTGGGATATTGGACAAGAAGATTATGAAACCTATAACCGAAAAACGTTATTGTTTAATCAAAAGTTTAATGTACCCCGAGATTATTTTTGGCCTCTGTCCGATAATGTGCTCACAACTAACCCTAATTTAATTCAAAATCCTGGGTGGTAATCCAAACTAAAAAAATAAAACTTTAAACCATGAAAAAATTTATATATCATCTAATTGTTGCTATATTAATAACGGTATTTTCTGTGGGCTGTACAACAGATTTGTTAAAGCCAACAGAAAATGATGGCACGCCGCCAGGTTCTATTTCAGATGTACAGATTGAAAACCTCTCTGGTAGTGTTATATTAAGATATACACTTCCAGACGATCCAGACGTGTTTTATGCTAAGGCCGTTTATACTACAGAACGAAATGTTGTTAGAGAAGCTAAGGCGTCATATTATACAAATGAAATGACATTAACTGGATTTGGGAAAAACAAGCCTTATGAGGTGCAACTTTATGCTGTAGATAGAGGCGAAAATGTTTCAAAACCAATCACAGTAACCGTAAATCCAGAAAAGGCACCATACCAAAATGTTAGTGAAAGTTTAAATATTGGACCAGACTTTGGAGGAATTTTTGTTGATTTTGAAAACCCAACAGAAGATAATCTGGCTATTGTTGTACTGGCTAACGATTCGCTAGGTAATTTTATTCCATATAACACTTACTACACACAGAAAATAGAAGGACGTTTTTCTACTAGAGGATTTGAATCTGTAGAGACAAACTTTGGCGTTTATATTCGAGACCGCTGGGGGAATATTTCTGATACTACCACAGTTCGTTTGACTCCATATTTTGAAACGGAGATTGATAAAAATCAAATTACACCTTTAACTTTACCTAATGATGCTATATTAGGTTATGGTGGTAATATACCAGCCTTGTTCAATGATGATATTACCGAAGGCGGTGGATTTTATTCTAGTGGAGACCAAGCAAGGATGCCTCAGTGGTTTTCTTTTGATCTTGGAGAAAAAGTGAAATTAAGTAGGTTGACTTGGTGGATGAGATCTGATGGTACGCGTTGGCTTTATAGCTTGCATAACCCTAGAAACATTGAAATTTGGGGGTCTAATGATCCTGCTCCTGATGGTAGTTGGGAGTCTTGGGATTTGATAATTGAATATGAACAAATAAAACCATCAGGTTTACCTAATGGACAATTATCTAACGATGATCTTGCTGCTGCTGAAGCAGGGGAAACAATTGTGTTTCCTCTAGATACAAAGGGGTATAGGTATATTAGATTTAAAACATTACGTAATTGGTCAAACGGAACGTATGTTAATTTTAATGAGATATCCCTGTGGGGACAACCAATAGACTAAGTATACGTTCACTTTAAATATAAAAAAAATGAAAACTATAATAAAACATATAAGCGTTATATGCTTAATTCTAGGGTTGCTGGTTTTAGCTTCCTGCTCGCCTATAGATGAATATAATAAATATAAAGAAGGTGGAGATATTGTATACCCAGCCAAGGTAGATTCTGTAATAGTTTATCCAGGAAAAAACAGAATACATTTAGCAATGGTACTAGGTAGCGATCCTACAGTCAATAAAATCAAGGCTTTTTGGAAAAACAGACAAGATTCTACAGAGGTCATGTTTTCTAGAACCAAGGTCAATGATACTATAGATTTACTGATAGAAAATTTACAAGAAGGCGTATATAACTTTCAACTTTATACGTTTGATACATTTGGAAACCAATCTGTAGTAAAGAATGTTTCAGGAACCGTTTTCGGTGATACGTTTCAAAACTCTATTTTTAATAGACAAATTGAGTCTGCCACTTGCGGTATTATAAATTGGGTGCCTCCTGTGTCATCAATGATTGGGGTAGAAGTCAATTATATAAATGATTTAGATGAAGAACAAATAATTATGGTTACCAACCAAGACCAAGCAACAACTTTAGAGGGGATAAAAGAAGGAACACCATTTAAGTTCAGAACCCTTCATGTTCCAGATACTAAGTCAATTGATACGTTTTATACCGCATTTAAAACGGAAACCATAAAAACTATTGAATTAAAAACAGGTGAATACGAGGTGATTTCAGAACATAATACACCTCATGGGTGGATGCCTAATAAAGGCCATAAGCGAGAGGTTACTAAAATAAGTGACTATCAATATTCTTATATATTATCAACCGATGCAGGAAATGCTGTTCCAATGATAATAAATGTAGACCCCGTAACATTAAAGACATCGGTAGATTTACAAGAAATAGGAGATTTTGGTGCACCGTGGTATATGACTGCTGAAAGCATTGAAAGTGATGATAATTTTATTTCTTACTGCGATGGTATTATTAGCGTAAGGCTACATATTGATAACCTAGATAGAAGTAACCTGTGGGGCGACTTCACTGTGGCTGTGAAATTACAAGATTAAACGTTTCACTTCATCTAAGTGCAAACCTAGTATGGTATTAAACCTTAATAGTTTATGTTTATTTACAACAAGAACATTTAAGGTTTTTTCCATTAAAATGCACACAAATTCTAGGTCGATAAAGAATAAATTAAGTTGTTTTGTAAAGAGCAAACAACAGTATAAAAATACCAGATAAAAGTAAAAATGAAACTATACCCATTAAAATTTGAACCACTTTATAAGTATAGAATATGGGGTGGTGAAAAATTAAAAACGGTTTTACATAAAAATTATATAGAAGAAAATATAGGAGAGTCTAGGGAGATTTCAGGTGTTGAAAATGATGAAACTTTGGTAGCTCAAGGTACATTAAAAAATAAAACACTAAAAGAATTAATAGCAAATTATAAACAAAATTTAGTAGGGGAAGTAGTGTATCAAAAATTTGGAAACACTTTTCCTCTACTAATTAAATTTATAGATGCTAAAACACCGCTTTCAATTCAAGTACATCCAAGTAATGAAATAGCAAAAGAGCGTCATAATTCCTTTGGAAAAAATGAAATGTGGTATGTTATGCAAGCCGATGATGATGCAGAATTAATTGTTGGTTTCGATAAGGAAATATCGCAGAGCGAATATAAAAAACACCTAGACAACAATACCATTTTAGATGTTATGCACCATGAAACTGTAAAATCGGGTGATACGTTTTATATTCCAACTGGTCGTGTGCATGCTATAGGCGCAGGTGTTTTACTGGCAGAAATTCAACAAACCTCCGATATAACTTATAGAATTTACGATTACGATAGGGTAGACGCTAAAACTGGAGCGAAAAGAGAATTACATAACAATTTGGCCATAGATGTTATAGATTATAACGTACATAATACTTATAAAACACATTATAATCATGATAAAAATGTATCAAACACTCTAGTACATTCTCCTTATTTTAAAACCAATATACTAGATTTAAATCAAGAGGTAAAAAAAGATTATTCTACAATAGACTCATTCGTTATTTATATCTGTGTAGATGGCGAGGTTATTGTTACCAGTAATGGCGAAAATTATCAGTTAAAACAGGGAGAAACATTATTAATTCCTGCAAGTTTAAATCAACTACATTTAAAAGCTACAAAAGCTAAACTTTTAGAGGTTTATTATTAATAAAACATTATTTATGAAGAAGTTATTTTATTTAATATTATCATTATTCGTTGTCTCTTGTGTTAATACAGAAGACGGACATGGAGAAACCAACACAACAATAAAAGACGAAAGTTTTGTAGATTTTGTAAACCCCTTAATGGGAACAGACTCTTCTTTTGAACTATCAAACGGAAACACATATCCCGCCATAGCAACACCATGGGGTATGAATTTCTGGACTCCCATGACCTCTAAAATGGGAGATGGATGGACCTATAAATATGATGAAAATAAAATTCGAGGCATTAAGCAAACCCATCAACCAAGCCCTTGGATTAATGATTATGCCGCTTTTTCATTAATGGCAGTAACAGGAGACTTAAAATATAAAGAAGACGAGCGCGCATCGTGGTTTTCGCATAAGGCCGAAACCGTAAAACCACATTATTATAAAACTTATTTAGCCGATTATGATGTGGTTGCAGAAGTGACCCCAACAGAACGAGCCGCACATTTTAAATTTACATTTCCCGAAAATCAATCTTATATTCTACTAGACGGTTTTTTTAAAGGGTCCATGGTTAAAATTATTCCTGAAGAACGTAAAATTATTGGTTATTGCAGAAACAATAGCGGTGGTGTTCCAGAGAATTTTCACAACTATTTTGTTGCAGAATTTGATAAAGATTTTGAGTTAACCCATACATGGGGCGATAATTGGACCTTAGTAGAAAACAGTACCGAAAATGAGGGTGAACACGTTGGAGCAATAATAGGTTTTAAAACCAAAAAAGGTGAAGAAGTACACGTAAAAGTAGCCTCTTCTTTTATAAGTCCAGAGCAAGCACAACTTAACCTAAATAGAGAAATAGGAGATGATAATTTTAAAACCACTTTAACAAAGGCAAAAGCTTCATGGGAGAAAGAATTAGGTAGAATAGTGATTGAAGATGATAATATTGATAATTTAAGAACCTTTTATTCTTGTTTGTATCGTGTATTGTTATTTCCAAGACAATTTCACGAAATTGATAAAAACAATGCTATTGTACATTATAGTCCGTACAACGGAGAAGTTTTACCAGGATATATGTTTACCGATAATGGTTTTTGGGATACCTTTAGAGCTGTGTTTCCATTTTTCAACATGATGTATCCAAAGTTAAATTCAAAAATTATGGAAGGTCTTGCTAATACCTATAAAGAATCGGGTTGGTTGCCAGAGTGGGCTAGTCCAGGCCATAGAGATTGCATGGTAGGGTCTAACTCAGCACCCATTATAGCCGATGCTTTTTTAAAAGGCGTTCACATAAAAGACCAAGAGGTGCTATTTGAAGCCATGTTAAAAAATGCAACGACTTCCAAAGGAAGACCACTTTCTAAAGGCGGGAATACCCTAAAATCTGTAGGGAGAGAAGGCGTAGAATATTACAATAAATTAGGTTATGTACCCTATAATGTTGGTATCAACGAAAATGCAGCAAGAACATTAGAGTACGCCTATGCCGACTTTACCATGGCTCAAATGGCAGATAAATTAGGGAAGAAAGATGTTGCAGAACGTTTCTACAAACAATCTTTAAACTACAAAAACCTATTCGATCCAGAAACCAAATGGATGCGTGGTAAAAATGAAGATGGTACATTTCAGAAACCATTCAACCCACTTAAATGGGGCGATGCCTTTACTGAAGGGAATAGCATTCACTATACATGGTCTGTTTTTCACGATGTAAATGGGCTAATGGAATTAATGGGTGGTAAAAATGCTTTTGAAAGCAAATTGGATGAAGTGTTTGAAATGCCTCCAGTTTTCGATCATTCATACTACGGATTTACCATACACGAAATTCGTGAAATGCAAATCATGAACATGGGTAATTACGCGCATGGTAATCAACCCATTCAGCACATGATATATTTATACAATTACGCCAATGCATCGTATAAAGCGCAAGAAAAAATAAGAGAAGTATTAACTAAATTATATGCACCTACACCCGATGGGTATTGTGGCGATGAAGATAACGGTCAAACTTCTGCTTGGTATGTGTTTAGTTCGTTAGGATTTTATCCGGTAACACCAGGTGTAGATCAATACGTTATAGGGAGTCCATTGTTTAAAAAGGCAACTATTCATTTAGAAAATGGAAACACTTTCGAAATTTCAGCACCACAAAACACTAAGGAAAATGTGTATATCCAATCTGCAACTTTAAATGGTAAGGATTACAATAAATCGTATTTAGATTATAATGATGTGATGGCAGGCGGAACCTTAAAATTTGAAATGAGCGCCACTCCTAATAAAAATTGGGCAAATACAGACGAATCGGTTCCTTATTCATTAAGTATAAAAAACTAGAATCAAAATAATTATGAATAAAATAGTAATTGTATTACTAGGTTTCGCTTTATCATTAAATTCTTGTAATAGTAATTTAAAAAAAGAAAATACAGATACAGAGCATAAGAAAGATGCTAAAGTTTATAATGATCAGTACGATTCTTTTGAAGATAAAGGGCAATATTGGCACTTAGAAATGCAAGTAAAGCCCAAAAAATACTGGAGTATTACAGGTTTAATACCCAAACTTCATAAAAATGAATTGGGCCATAAAGAATTAACAAAAGGTATGCAATACCATTTGTTATGCCAATCTATTTCTGGTTTGGTAAACAGGGCTGTAGATCTAGGAAAAAGCGATATTGGCATATGGTTGCATGACCATAGTGGCAAAGAATCCTATAAGTTAGCAAAACAAGGATTAGCACAAATAGGTGTTGAAGAACACGGTGAAACAACAGGAATAGAGCTTGTAACGAAAGCTTATACTGAGGTTAACGGTGTAAAAGTACAAGTGAAAGATTTATTTAATGGTTACGTGTTAACAGATGTTGAAAATAATCCAGAAAGTAATACGGTAGCCACCGTGGCTTCGCATGTGTATAATGCTATTATAGTAGATGTTAGAGATAAAGACTATTTTGATTCATTAGGTTATAAAATGGTGTATGATGCGTCAAAAAAAAACACTCAAGATGCATGGAACGAGTTTAAAGATAAATGCAAAAATAATGCTTTGGTGGTTATGCCGCTTCAAACAGGAGAACAAAGAGAGTTTGCTATCAAAAACAATTTATTTGTAATTAATTTAAACAAAAAATATAACGATGCCTCGGCAGGACAAAACACGGCTTTGTTTAATGAGGTATTGCAGTGGTTAAAACCTGGTTCACCCATTTACGGATGGGAACATGGCGTAGGCGAAGATTTATTTGTAAACAAAGTATCAGAAACTGGAAATATCATGGTTCCTGCAGACTGGATGTACAATTTAAATTTAACGTCTCTACTTTATAAAAAACGTCAAAGTGGGTTAGCAACGGTTCTGGATCCAAAGTCGATAGATTTTTCTGAAAAAGGCAAAAAATACGTATCCTATCATTTATCTGATGGCGATAACGTGCAATGGATGATGAATGGCTTTGATGGAGAGTATTATTTTACACACCCCGAAGCCGATAACATGAAAATAGCCTTTGGTCTCCCGGTTGATAATTTATCTATGATGGCTCCAGATGTTATGCAGTTACTGTTCGATAAACAAGGTGAAAATACCTCAATCGTACAGACTTTTGGGGGCGGTTATAACTATGCCGATCTTTTTGGAATAAAAGGAAACAGAGCAGAAAGTTTAAAGCAAATCGCTAATGCCACAGCTGCACATATGCGCCAACACCGCATTAAAGTTTTGTCGTTAATGGCAAAAAATGTGAGTTCAAATGAAGCAAAAGAAGCCTACCGAGCCTACATACAAGCCAACAATCAATTAGAGGGTATATTGGCCGTACAATATTCGCCCTATGCCGGTGGTAAAGGTGACATTTATTGGGAAACCAATAGTGATGGGTATGATATTCCAATAATAACCGTTAAATATTCGTTGTGGAATTTTGGAAACAAAAATCATGAACGCGAAGGTACGCCAACATACATCGCCAATAAGTTAAATTCAGAATCTGACAGTAATCCTTTTAATTTGATATCCATTCATGCATGGAGTAGGTTTTCAGATACGGGTAATTCAAAAGATGAACTGGCAGAAAATGTTTTAGGTCCAATAATAGGTCCGGGAATAGCTAAATTAAACGCTAGCAAATTAAACGATAACTTTAAAATAGTAAATGTAGAAGAATTGATTTGGAGGGTAAAAATGTATTATAAACCAGAACAAACTAAAAAAAGATTAGAAATATTTAATAATAATTAATATTTTAGCCCGACTAAATCGGTTTAGCTTGGGTAAAACAAAAAAATATTCGTTAAAAGATATAGCTGAAGACTTAAATGTATCAAAAACAACGGTATCATTAGTGCTTAATGATAAGGGAAATGAGAATAAAATTAGTCAAGAAACTCAAAAGCGAATAAAGGCATATGCAAAAAAAAATGGATATGCGCCCAATCAACTAGCAAGAGGATTAAGTAGAGGTAAAAGTGAGGCTATTGGTTTAATTGTGCCTGATATTTCAGATCAGTTTTATGCTAAAATAGCAGGTATAATAGAAAAAAAGGCAAAAAAATTAGGCTATAATGTCGTGTATAGTAGTACCTATGAAGATTCAGTTGAAGAAAACAAACTTATACGATCAATGCTCAATAGGCAAATTGATGGACTTATAATTGCTTCAACGCAAAATAATGCAGATGATATACAAATGCTTAAGCATGAAAGGGTTCCTTTTGTACTTATAGATAGGCATTATCCCGATAAAGAAACAGATTATGTAGTTGTAAATAACTTTAAAGGAATGAAGATTGCCACAGAGCATATTTTGAATTTGGGAAGACGTAAATTGGGCTTTATATCGCTTAATACACCTTTAGATGCTTTAAATCAAAGGTATAATGGGTTCAAGGCGGCACTAAATGATTGTGGAATAGAACTAGATGAAAAACGGGTAAAGACATTAAACCAGGGCTATTTTGCGGATGAAATGCCAAATGCTATTAAACAGCTAGTAGAAAATGAAAATGTTGATAGTCTTGTTTTTGGAACGCATTATCTCACTATGGAAGGTTTAAGGATACTAAAAAGTATAAACGTTAAAGTTCCAGAAGAGGTAGCTATTGTAAGTTTTGACGAAACCCAAGCTTTTGATTTAATAAGCCCTCCAATTACAGCCGTAATACAGCCTATTAATGACATTGGAAGTTTAGCATTAGAAATTTTATTAAAAAAAATTGAAAATAGAAAAACTACAAATAAATTAAACTATGAAAACATAATTTTAGATTTAAAACTAGAAGTAAGAAAATCGTGTGGAATAAAAGATTAGGAATTTTTATTTCAACACTAACTAAACCGGTTTAGCAACCAACTAAATAAATTAAGCATTAAAACAATGGAAAAAAATAGAAAATTTAAAATGAAAGCTTTCAGTATTTTGGCGCTTTTTGTGTTTTATCACGGGTTTTGCCAAAGTAAATCAATCATTAATATTGCTTACCCAAAGCCATATGAATATAAGCAAGTTGAAGGAGAGTTTGTGGTTAAAGCCCATATAGAAGGAAATGTAAAATCTTCTTTAAAAAAGATACGTTTTGAAAATGGACGTACCATAAATATTCACCATGATGCTCATAACGCCAATGCTTGGTTGCCCATTTTTGGATATCCAGAAACCATTGAGTTTATAAGTTCCAAACCGTCCAAAAATCAAAAGCAATTGTTCACACCACTTGTAATGCCTGATTGGGGGTATTTCTCAGAAGGAACATTTCATGTAATATCTTCTTCTCATCAAGATATTGCATGGATGGATACGCCTGATGTATGCAGACATGAACGTATCAATGAAATTATTGCGCCTGCTTTAGATATCATGAAGACCGATAAGGCTTACTATTTTGGTATGGAACAAACGCTAAACCTAAAAGAGTTTATTGAAGAAAAACCAGAGCGTAAACCAGAAGTTTTACAGCGTTATAAAGAGGGGCGTTTTACATGGGGCGCAACTTACAATCAACCCTACGAAGGCATGCAAATGGGAGAACAACTGGTTAGGGAAATGTATTTTGGTAAACTATGGATTAAAGATAATTTTGATAATGTAGACGAAAAAACAGCCTATAATACAGATGTTCCTGGAAGGACTCTACAATTTCCACAAATACTCGCTAAGTCTGGTGTAGAAAATCTTTTTGTATCTAGAATGAGAGAAGGTTTTTATAACTGGCATTCGCCAGATGGCTCTGCAGTGGCCACTTATTCTCCAGGGAATTACGGTTGGGCTATCATGTTCTACAAATTTTTTGAAGAAGATGCTATTGAGGCACTTCGAAAATTGCAAACAAGAGTGAAAATGTGGGGAGAATATTATAAAGAACACAATTTACCACCTCATTTTGCTGTAGTTTTAAGTAATGATGCCTCAGGGCCATCACATGTCGGTCCAATTATTACAGAATGGAATAAGATTGTAGAAATGGCAGATGTTAAAATACCAACCATAAAACACTCTACGGTTACTGGTTTTCTGTCTGAAATGAAACAGCCAGGAGCCAAGTTTGAATATTTGGAAGGAGACAGACCAAACATTTGGGCTTATATTCATGGCCCAGGGCACCATAAAGCAATATCTGCATCAAGAGAAGCGGGAAGGATTCTCCCCTCTGCCGAAATTTTTAACACTATAGACGCTATGATTAACAATAGTTTTGAAAACTATCCAGCAGAACGTTTATCTAAAGCCTTTGAAGAATCTATTTATCCAGACCACGGTTGGGGTGGTAAAAACGGACATATAACCGATAGTATTTTTAAAAGCAAACTAGAGTTTGCGGCTAGTGAAGCCAATAGCTTGCTAGAAAATTCATTAAAATCATTATCAAAAAAAATAAAAACAGATAGAGATGATGCCGTTATCGTATTTAATGATTTGTCATGGGAAAGAAACGGCTTGGTTAGCATCAATTTAGATAATGCAAGTTTATACTATGTGGTAGATGAAAACAACAAAGTTGTACCCTCGCAAGTAAGCGCTGCAAATAAAAATAGTTTACATATTCACGTTTCAAATGTTCCTTCATTAGGTTACAAAACTTTTTATCTTAAAAAAGGTAAAAAGAATTTAAAAGTAAATAAAACGGTCTTGCCAAATGTATTGTCAAATAACTTTTATAACCTCCACCTAGGTAATGGTGGTATAACGTATCTATACGATAATGTTTTGAAAAAAGAAATTCTCAAAACAACAAAGTTTTCTGGAGGAGATATTCTAACATTAGGTTACAAAGGAAATGGTGCGGGAGAATTTACCCAAATGACCAAACCAAACATGGATGGATACAATAAAACCAGTAACCATAACATGCTATGGCAGATAACAGAAGATGGTGCAGTATTTACAGAATATATGGCTAAAACTAAATTTAAACATACAGAAGTTGTTCAAAAAGTTAGGGTGTTTCATCAAGAAAAGAAAATAGATTTTTTAATAGACCTAGTTAATTGGGACGGCACGCACAATAGGGAGTTTAGGTTTGCTATTCCCTTAAATATGAATAACTCTAAAATAAAACTAGAACAACCATTGGCAATTGCAGAGGTTGGTGCTTCTGAAATGAAAAATGCTCCAGGCGGTTGGGCATGGGGTGGAACTTATGATAGTAAACCAGACACTGTACACCCACGTGAGGTACTTAACTTTATATCGGCAGAAAATGATGATTTATTAGTAGCCATGTCAACCGATGTTGCTGTTGCAGACTGGATAGACCCTACTAGAGAAGCTGTTCCGTACACCGTGCTGCAAGGGCTTTTATTAGCATCGCACAAGAGTTGTCATGGAGAAGGTAATTGGTACCATCAAACAGGTGATCACCATTTTAAGTTCTCTTTAGGCACGAGTAAACCAAATTCATCTTTTGCTTATAAATTTGGTACCGCTTCAAACCACCCTCTTAGATCCGTAGTAAAGAAGAGTAGGAATAAACTGGCTAAGTTGCCTGAAAGTGGCAGTTTTGTAAACGTATCAGATTCTATGGTTCGTGTTAGCACCATAAAAAAGAGTGAAAAGGGTAATGATGTTATTTTAAGGCTGGTAGAAATGGAAGGAGAAAATAAAAAGCCAACCATAGAGTTCTCACAACCAATACACACATTAATTAAAACCAATTTAATTGAAGAGGAAGAAGCTCAACTGGAAGCTTCAGGAAATATTCTGAAAATAGATATAGGGCACAATGCCATAGATACTTACAAACTTAAATTTAAAAATAAAAACTAAATTATGACCAGTAAAAAAGCATTGTGGCAAAACGATAAGGAGTTATTTGCCATAGCAAAATCTGAATTATTTGTAGCCCTAGTAGGTGATATTTTAGACACGTTGGGGTACCAACATCAATTTTTACCGCCAAACATAAAACCTTTAAGCACAGATTTTGTGGTTATAGGTAGGGCTATGCCAGTTTTAGAGACCGATGTTTTTGAAGAATCCGCCAAAGAGACAAAAAACCCCATGATGAAAAAGCCTTTTGGGATTATGTTTGAAGCCTTAGACGATTTAAAAGAGGATGAAGTTTATATCTGTTCAGGTTCTTCGCCCAGATATGCACTTTGGGGAGGATTAATGAGTACCCGAGCTATGAAACTAAAGGCTGCAGGTGCTGTGCTTCATGGCTATTCACGAGATACCAATGAAGTTTTAAACCTTAATTTTCCAACATTTTCATACGGAGGATATGCCCAAGACCAAGGCCCTAGAGGAAAGGTTATAGATTATCGTGTACCAATAGAAATTGAAGGCACGCGTATTAACCCAGGAGATATCATTTATGGTGATAGAGATGGCGTAGTTGTTATACCAAAAGAAGTTGAAGTAAAAGTGTTTAATGGAGCCATAGAAAAGGCCAGAGGAGAGCAACTCGTAAAAAAAGCTCTAGAGGAAGGCATGAGTACCGTAGATGCTTATAACAAATTTGGAATTATGTAGAAGAAAAAACAAACCAGCACTAAACTAAATACAAATTATGAAAACCAGCACATCATTTTATGTTTACGGAATCAGTTTCGTATCTACTATTGGAGGCTTCCTTTTTGGATATGATACGGCCATAATTTCCGGATGTAATACATTTTTAGAAAGTCAATACAACTTGTCAGCAAGTATGTTAGGTTGGGTGGTGTCATCGGCTTTATTAGGTACCATATTAGGATGTATTATATCAGGAAGTATAACAGATAAATTTGGTAGAAAAAAAGCTTTGATAGTGGCGGCCATATGTTTATTGATTTCAGCTTTAGGTTCTATGTTACCACCGCAATTTTTAGGCAATTTAAATAATGCCTATTGGGTATCGGCATCGGCTAACAATTCATTTATATTTTTGGTGGTAGTTAGAATTATTGGGGGTATAGGCGTAGGTATAACTTCTGTTGTAGCACCCATTTATATTTCAGAATTAACATTGCCTCAAAAACGAGGTAGAATGGTATCACTTTACCAACTATCCATTACCCTAGGCATTCTATTGGCCTTTTTAGTAGATTGGATGGTGTTAAATAACGCAGGAAAATCAGCCGGTGTTATTACACAAGAAAGTGGTGGTTTTTGGAATTGGCTGTTTGTTCAAGAAATTTGGCGTGGTATGTTTGGTACAGAAATCCCCATAGCTTTATTGTTCTTACTACTGTTGTTTATGGTGCCTGAAAGCCCAAGATGGTTGGCAGTAAACGGCAAAGAAAATAAAGCATACGACATAATGGTGAAAACTATGGGAGAGTTTATGGCGAAATCTCAAATGAACGAAATTCAATCTGTAGTAAAAACTGAATCCCAAGGTTTTAAAGACTTACTAAAACCTTATTTAAGGCGTCCGTTTTTAATAGGGATTTTACTACCCATGTTTTCACATTTAAGTGGTATTGCGGCCATTATGTATTTTGCGCCCAATATTTTAAATGAATCCATTAAAAGTGTAGAAAGTTCATTTTTAGGCGCGGTTTTAGTAGGATTGGTAAATTCCATTTTTACATTTGTAGCCATCATAAATATTGAGCGTTACGGGAGAAGAAAACTGCTTCTAATTGGTGTAGTGGGTGCAGCCATATCTTTATTTGGCGTGGCTACCTTATTTGCTATAGGTTCTAGTTTAGTTATTATTCCATTATTACTTTACGTAGCATGTTTTGCTTTTTCTTATGGCCCTATTGTTTGGGTTATTATTAGTGAAATATTCCCCACTAAAATTAGAGGTTTGGCAGTTAGTATTGGTAGTTTATCTTTAATGGTTACAGGTTTTTTTATCACATTAACTAACCCAGTGTTTATTGAAACCATAAAACCATCGGGAACCTTTTTCCTTTATGGCGCATTAACACTGCCTGCTATTTGGTTTATATGGAAGTTTGTGCCAGAAACCAAAGGCAAAACATTAGAAGAAATAGAAATGTCTTGGAAACAAGACAAAACAAAAGATTGAAACTTTATGGATAAAAATGTTATTGAACAGTACAAAGTAGAAGGTAATGGTTATCACCCGTTTTTAATACGAGAAGGCTGGCAAGTAGCACAGCTAAACTATATGCCAGAGCAGCACATAGATAATATAAAAAAGCTAGATGTTCATTTTTTAACCGATGAGGTGTTTATCCTTTTAAAAGGAGAAGCTGTTTTAATTGGTGCAAAAATAGAAGATGGTAATGTGGTTTTTGAAACCGAACTTTTAAAAACAAACATTACCTATAATATTCCTGCCAATACGTGGCATAATATTGCTATGAAAGAAGGAAGCGAGATTATTATCGTTGAAAAATCAAACACACACATCTCAGACTTTGAGTTTTTTCAATTAAATAAAGCACAAATAACTGAACTGAAACAGAAGGTAGCAGCTTGTTTTAATAACCAACAAAAGTAAAACCTAATGACAAAAATTAATTTAAAAGGGAAAAAAGCTCTAGTAACAGGAGGAAGTCAAGGTATTGGTGCCGGAATTTGTAAAGCATTGGCTGCCTGTGGGGCAGATGTATTTATCAATTACTTTAATAACAAAGAGAAAGCGCAAGCGGTGGCTAACCATATAAAAGCTGAATACAAGGTTAACGCAAGTATAGGAAAAGCCAATGTAGCAAATGCCTCAGAAGTTAAAGCAATGTTCGGCAAAATGGACACTAAAATAGGCGCTATTGATATCCTTGTAAATAATGCAGGTAGCGAGAGTGTACACCATGTTTTAGATTTAGAAGAAGACGAATGGGATAGGGTTATGGACATCAACTTAAAAGGCCCTTTTCTATGTGCCAAAGAAGCAGGAAGACGTATGGAAAAGAATGGAGGTGGAGTTATTATAAATATTTCTTCAATTCATGATACTGTGCCAAGAAAAGGATTAATTCATTACTGTTCAGCAAAATCTGGATTAAAAATGTTATCCAAATGTTTGTCTTTAGAATTAGCAGAAGATAATATTAGAGTGGTATCAGTTGCGCCGGGAGCTATAGAAACCAATATGAATCGAGTGGAAATTAACAAATTTGGACGAGAGAAGTTTCATAATTGGATACCATCTGGTAGAATAGGAAATGTAGAAGAAGTTGCCAATACCGTAGCCTTTTTGGCAAGTGATATGGCAGATTATATAAACGGGGCAGATTTGTATATTGATGGAGCTTACATGAACCACACCATACAATATGATCCACGCCCTCAAAGAAAACCAAATAAATAGATGAAACTAATTTTAATAACTATAGCATTACAAAGTATGGGAGTTTTTTTCACAGGAAGCTATACGGGGCAAGGTACCCCAGCAGAAAATCCAAAAGGAGAAGGGATAGGTTGTTTTGAATTTAATTTAAAAACAGGTGAAATTCATAATATAGACTATATAGAACAACGAAATCCGAGTTACATGGTAATTTCTGAAGATAAAAAATACCTGTATGCTGTAGAGGAAACTAACCAAAATTTACAACCAAGGCTATATGCTTATAAGGTTGGTGAAAATGGTACATTAAGTACTATAAATTCACAGCCTATACAGGGCGATTACGCCTGTCATCTAGCAATAATAGATAACAACTTGGTGTTAGCTAGCTATATGTCTGGAAATCTATTATCCTATCCCATCAATAAGGATGGAAGTATTGAACCTTATTCTCAAGAAATTAAGCACAAAGGTGTTGGTCCCAATAAAGACAGACAAGAAGCGGCACATGCACATATGATATACCCTTTTGCTAACAATCAAATGTATGCAGTAGATTTAACTTTAGATACAGCTAAAGCGTATCAATGGAAAGAAAAAGAACAAAAATGGGAGGCTACTCCTAGTTTAGATATATCAATTAACCCCGGTAGTGGTGCACGCCACATGGTAATGGATACCAATCAAAAGTTTGCCTACATACTAGGAGAATTAACAGGTGAGATTTTTGTTGCAGATTTAACCGAGGGAGAACCTAGCATTGTTCAAAAGATAAGTTTTATTCCTGAAAATCATGATGGGGCAATTGGTGGGGCGGCCATACGAATGCATCCTAACGGAAAATTTTTGTATGCATCTAATCGCGGTTCCGACACCATTGCTGTTTTTAAAATTGATACCCAATCAAAACAGTTATCACTTGTGAGGCATCAATCCACCTATGGTAAAACCCCACGGGATTTTAATATCCATCCCGAAGGCAAATGGCTTATTGCTGCCAATCAGGACAGTAATAGTTTAGTAGTGTTCGAAATAAATACCAACGATGGCACACTTCAAAAAAAATCAACATTAAAAGTAAATACGCCAGTTAACATAAACTGGCTATAAACCAGCGTTAATAAATACAAGTTATAATGATTGAACTAAAAGGTATAGCGTGGGACCATCCAAGAGGGTATGAACCACTCATAGCTACATCAAAGACATTTCAAAAATCCAATCCAAATGTTAGGATTACTTGGAAAGTACGCTCTTTAAAAGAATTTGGAGATACGCCAATTGAGGATTTAATTGAAAACTTCGATATCATAACTATAGATCACCCATACATGGGGCAAGCCCATAAAAATGGTTTGTTACTTAAGTTAGAAGACTATATAAAAACCGAAGAATTAAAGGCCTTGAAACAACAGGCTTTAGGTAAATGCTTTGATATTTATACTTACCAGAATCACTTTTATGCAACTCCCATTGATGCGGCTGCTTTAGTGGCATCATATAGAAAAGATGTTATAGATAGTTTAGGATTGAGTTTACCCATAAATCAGGAGGAACTAAAAGCATTTTATAAAAAGTTACCTGCTGGGTTTTCAGTGGCTTGGGCATTATGTCCTACAGATATTTGGTGTACATTCTTAACACTTTGCGCTCAAAATTTTGGTTCGGGATTTATTGTAGACAATGAAATCAATTCAAAAGTTGGTATTAAAGTTTTAAATGACATAAAATTTCATATAGAACAATCTCATCCGCAATCTATAAACTGGAACCCTATCCAAATCTTAAATAATATGGGGAATGAGGATGGAATAGTTTATTCCCCTTATCTCTTTGGATACACCAATTATTCCAGAAAAAACTATACTAAAAACATTGTGCATTTTACCAACAGTCCAGTTGGTGCACAACAAGATGTTTCAACCATTATGGGAGGTGTAGGTTTAGCTGTGTCTGCTCTAACAAAACATCCTGAAATGGCTTCAAAATATGCGAGTTATGTTGCTAGCACAGAGGTTCAAGAGGGCATATTTACACATAACGGAGGGCAACCAGCAAGTAAAAATGCCTGGTATAATGAAGTAAATAATACCTTGTGTAATAACTTTTTTAAGGATACCAAATGGACCATTGAAAACGCTTATATACGTCCGCAACATCCAGGATGGAACGGGTTTCAAGAACAAGGTGCAGATATTATTCACGAAGGTATTTTAAAAGACATTAGTGCGGAAACTATTATAAAGCAATTGAACCAACTTTATAAATCAATTAGAGCCCATGAATTCATTTAAAACCATAGAACTTAAAATTGAAGGTAAAATAGCGGTATTAAAATTTAATCGCTCAAGCCAATTAAATGCCATGAACCGCCAAATGATGGATGAAATTGTTGAAGGTATCCGATGGATTAATTCAAATGATGACGTAAATGTCGCTGTAATAACTGGAGAAGGAAGAGCGTTTATGGCAGGAGCTGATATTAAAGAATATGGCAATCAAACGGCAGAAGAATTTGATGCCTTTCAGGAAAAAGGTAAACAATTATATGATGCTATTGAAAATGCATCAAAACCTTGGATTGCAGCTGTAAATGGTTTTGCCTTAGGTGGTGGTTTTGAAATAGCACTGTCTTGCGATTTGATAGTTGCTTCCGAAGATGCAAAAATGGGACTACCAGAAGTGTTTCTAAGTTTAATTCCTGGTGGCGGTGGTACGCAAAGGTTAATTCAAAAAATAGGCGTTAACAGAGTGAAAGAAATGTTGTTTTTAGGAGGGCAGTACCATGCTAAAACCTTAAAAGATTGGGGTATTGTAAATGCTGTATTTCCAAATGATAATTTTCTGTCTGAAGCTATGGATTATGCGGGTAAATTATCCAGAAGACCTCAACAATCTATTGCAGAATTAAAGCGGTTGGTAAATTTAAGTTTAACCGCCACACCTTTTGAAGAACGCATAGATAACGAAGCGCAGACGGTTAAGAAATTGTATTTACAAGAGGAAGCACAAGCGGCTATTCAAAAATTCATAAAAAAATCTGACCAATAAATTATGGAGCAGCACGGACCACTAAAAGGTTTAATAGTAGCCGATTTTTCGCAATTGGCGCAAGGCCCTTGGGCTACCCAAATGTTGGGAGATATGGGTGCAGAAATTATTAAAATAGAACCACCTAAAGGCGATTGGATGCGACACTATGCTTATGGCAATATGTTTCCAGAAGGTGAGAGTATCTCTTTTGTTAGTTTCAATAGAAATAAAAGAAGTATTGCTTTAAACTTAAAAGATGCTACTGATAAAAAAATAGCAATTGATATTATTAAAAAGGCAGATGTTTTAGTAGAAAATTTTCGTCCTGGAGTCATGGAACGGTTGGGGTTAGGTTATCAAGATATGCGAAAATTAAACGAGGGTTTAGTGTATTGTTCAAGCTCAGGTTATGGAGCTTCGGGACCTTATTTACACAGACCTGGTCAAGATTTATTGGCGCAGTCTATAAGTGGAGGGCCCGCTTTAAATGGTTTTAAAGGGCAGATTCCAGTGGTAACCGCTGTAGGACAAGCAGATTTGTTAACAAGTTTATTTATCAATCAATCTGTTTTAGCTGCTATTTACTCCAGAGAAAAAACGGGGAAAGGACAAAAAATAGAAGCTAACCTACTCAATTCAGCGGTTGGGTTTCATATACAGGAAATTACTGCTTTTTTACACCGAGGAAGTAACCCTGAACGAAGTGAAAGTGGTATTCCAAATCCATGGATTGGGGCTCCTTATGGTATATATCGTACTAAAGATAGTTATATCTCAATAGGGATGTGTTCTGTGCAGAAAATAGCACAAACTATTGGTCTTGAAAAATATAATTCTGAAACATTTAACTCTAATAACATTATTGAAAATCGTGATGTTATCAAGTTGGATATTGAAGCGGTTTTAAAAACTAAAACAACTAAAGTTTGGTTAGAAGAACTTTTAGCACAAGATATTTGGTGTTCTCAAGTTAATACATTTAAGGAAATGGTTACCGACCCCCAAATAAAACACAACGAGATGATATTGGAGTATAACCACCCAAAAGTAGGCAAGGTTAAAACAACAGGATTTCCTGTAAAATTTAGTGATACACCGCAAAATATTGATAGACCAGCACCTCTATTAAATCAACATGCCGAAGAGATATTAAAACAATACTGTGGATATTCCGATAAGGAGGTCCAATCATTTTTAAACAAAACATAAAAAATAATAAAATGAAATTAGGATTCGGATTATACCGTCACATGCTTAACGAACAGCATTATAAATTTGCTAAACAATGTGGTGCTACGCATTTAGTAGTGCACATGGTAGATTATTTTGGTAATACAGATAATAATAAATCAAACGCCAACCAACCCATTGGAGGCGATAGAGGTTGGGGTAAGGCAGGAAATGGTGAGCTATGGATTTTAGAAGAGCTTCTAAAAATTAAAGCCGATATTAATAGTCATGGTTTAGAGTGGTACGCTATTGAAAATTTCGACCCTTCTATTTGGCATGATATTCTTTTAGATGGGCCAAAAAAAGAGGAACAAATAGCGTTGGTAAAAGAGCAAATTAAAATTGTAGGACAAGCAGGTATTCCTGTTTTTGGTTACAATTTTTCATTGGCAGGAGTTTCCAGTAGAGTTGAAAAACCTTTTGCCCGCGGTGGTGCGGTTTCAGTAGGAATGGAAGGTTTGGTAGATGAAACACCTATACCAAACGGCATGGTATGGAATATGGTCTATGACGACAATGCCCCAAAGGGCACCGTAGAAAGAGTGTCGCACGCTATACTTTGGGAACGCCTACAATACTTTTTAGACCACATAATACCAGTAGCTGAAGAAGCCGGAGTTAAAATGGCAGCCCACCCAGACGACCCACCAATGCCTTATGTAAGAAACACACCAAGATTGGTGTATCAACCAGATATGTATCAGCGTCTTATAGATATCAAACCAAGTGATAATAATAATTTAGAATTCTGTTTAGGAACCATTTCTGAAATGACCGAAGGCAATGTGTATGAAGCCACAGACCAATACAGCAAGCAAAACAAGATAGCCTATATCCATTTTAGAAATGTTGTTGGTAAAGTGCCTAATTATAAAGAGGTATTTGTAGACGAGGGCGATATTGATATGTTTAAGATTTTAGAAATTTTAAAACAAAATAAATTTGAAGGTGTTTTAATACCAGACCATACGCCACAGATGAGTTGCGATGGCCCTTGGTATGCGGGTATGGCTTATGCAATGGGCTATATGAAAGCAGCTCTTAGTAATCTTAATAGAGAGTAAATACTATATAAAAGAGTAAAAATATCATGATAAAAGTAGTTAAGTATTTGTGGTATAAGTGTTTTAAAAATAACACTTTCTTATGTTTTATCTTGAAAAAAAGCTTGTTTATTTTGTTTGCCATAGGATTGTTTTCGTGTCAAAATGAAATTAACGGCACAGATTATACCCAATACGTAAACCCTTTTATTGGTACCCAAAATGAAGGCCATACGTTTCCTGGCGCAACAACCCCACATGGAATGGTGCAACCAAGTCCAGAATCTTACAACACCTATTATAAAGGTTATGAAATGGATCATGTTGCGGGCTATCAATATAATGACCCTTGGTTGATAGGTTTTACCCAAACACATCTAAATGGGGTTGGCTGCCCATCAATGTCAGATATTTTATTGCTTCCAATTAATACGGATACCATCAATAGTGAATCTCGGTTTAATTTTAAATCAACTTATAGAAAAGAAACAGAAATAGCAAAACCAGGATATTATAAAGTCTTTTTAGACGATTTTAAAGTAAAGGCAGAACTTACTGCTACCGAGCATGTCGCTTATCATAAATATACTTTTGATAACCCAGAAGAAGCACGACTACTCATAGATTTGCAATATGGCGTATCTTGGGATATCAACACCATATCCTCGAATATATTGGAAGCCTCCCAGCAATTTGAGAGTGAGTATGTATTATCAGGCTATAGAAAAGCAAAAGAATGGGCCGCTAGAGATTTATATTATGTAATTAAATTTAGTAAACCAGTAGTAACCAAGCGCCAATTACCAGCTCCAAAAGATAATACAGAGAAAGCACCTCGATATGTATTGGATTTTAATATGGAAGGCCATCAGGAACTAGAAATTTTGATAGGGGTATCAACTGTTGGTATTAAAGAAGCAAAAAAGAATTTAGAAGCAGAAGTTGCTTCATGGAATACGTTTGATAGTGTTAGAAAAAACACCAACCAAAAATGGAATGCTATTTTAAACACTATTTCTATACAAGGAGATAAAAAGAAAAAAGAAGCCTTTTACACGTCTCTGTATCATTTATATATTCAACCTAATAATATTGCCGATGTAGATGGGCAGTATCGAAGTGCCAACTCAGGAATTCAAAAGGCGTCTAGTGGTAAATATTACTCTACATTATCCTTATGGGATACATTTAGAGCGGCAAACCCTATGTACACAATTTTAAGTCCAGAATTGGTTAGTGATATTAACACATCAATGTTAGATAGTTATACACACATGGTGACAGATTCTCTTAATCCAAAAGAAGCCAATAAATATTTACCAAGATGGCAGTTATGGGGAAAAGAAACCCATACCATGGTAGGTAATCACGCTGTACCAGTAATTGTTGATGCGTATTTAAAAGGAATAAAACCCAAGCAGTATACCGATGATGATATTTTTGATGCCGTATGGACCACTGTAACAAAACCACATTACCGTAATCATGTACAATTAATAGATTCCTTTGGTTACATTCCTTATGATGTTAAACTATCTTCAATTGACGATGGAAGGGAAACCGTATCCAGACTTTTAGAAGGTATATATGATGATTATGCGGCGGCAAGGTTTGCTGAAAAATTAGGCAAAAGTGACGAAGCCGATTTTCTTTATAAGCGAGCAAGGTATTACAAGAATATTTATGATAAAGAAAGTGGGTTTATGCGCGGTAAAAATGCTGAAGGTGTATTTAAAGAACATGTAGATGTTACTGAAGTTGTTGGAGAGTGGTTAGAAGGTTCAGATTTTACAGAAGGGAATGCGTTTCATTATCAATTTCATGTGCTTCATGATATTCCCGGTTTAGTTGAAACCATGGGAGGTAAGGACGCATTTGCTCAAAAACTGGATGATATGTTTTTTTCAGAATCTAAACCAGAAGTTAAAACCTTAGTATGGAATATACATGGTACTTATGGGCAATATTGGCACGGAAATGAACCCTGTCATCATATACCCTACTTATATAAATATACCAACACACCAGAAAAAACAGATAAAATAATTAAAACCCTTGTAGATGATTATTACGATACAAAACCCGACGGACTCATGGGTAACGATGATTGCGGGCAAATGTCGGCATGGTATATGTTTTCGGTATTAGGATTTTATCCCGTAAATCCTACCGGAGGAGAATATATTTTAGGGGCGCCCCAGATTAAAGAAGCTACAATAAAACTGCCGAATAGCAACACCTTTACAATTAAAGCCAATAATTTAAGTGATGAAAATTTAGTGGTAAAATCGGTAACTTTAAATGGTGATAAATTAAATAGAAATTACATTACCCATAAAGACATTATTAACGGAGGCGAGTTAATTTTTGAAATGGTTGAACCCACAAAAAATCAAATTAAACAGTAAATCTACCTAACTTGATTATTTAAAATAACAAAGCATTAGTTTTCATTGAAAAAAACAGGATACTAGTCTAGTTTCCATGTGTAAACAATAATTTTTTTTAGATAAAAGACACCTAGTCGTATTTTTTAAATTTATTAAAAAAGGGTTAAAAAGCACTAAATAGGTATTGTATTTCAAAATAATTTATATATTTGTCTATATGTATATACATAATGATTTGCATTGTTATTAAATACGAGGTCATATGTGCTACAGATAAAAATATTTAACATTTAATTTCTATTAAAAAAAATGAAAAATTTCAAGTTTAGTGTCTTGTTTTTTGTATTAATGCTATGGAGTTGTCAATCTCTTTATGCGAGGTCTTTAAGTATTGCTTCAAAAGCAAAAGTCACTGCTTCCTCGTCTTTAAACAAAAAGAACAATAGCTCAAAAATTAATGATGGAATTATCGCAGTGAAAAACCAAGGAAACTGGTTGGCTAAATCCAAAAATGCCTGGATTGAACTTAACTGGGATACATCTCAATTAATAAATAAAGTAGTAATTTTTAATCATCCAGAACCAAACTCTAGAATTTTAAAAGGTAAATTGATTTTTAGTGATGGTAGCTCAATAGAAATTGTTTTACCTCAAGACGGCAGTGCCAAGGCTATAGAATTTGAAGAAAAAAACACCAAAACTGTACGCTTTGTAGCAGAACAATCGAATGGTAATAAAATGGGGCTTTCAGAAATTGAAGTATATGCATCACCTAATCAGTACACCACTCCTGTAGAATGGGTAGATCCTTATATAGAAACTAATAGAGGGCGTTTCTTTTTATTTGCAACAGGTTCGCGCCCTTATGGCGTGGTTAGTGCGGCACCAATGACTATCAATTGGAACAATAGTGGAGGTGGTTACGCCCATAGTTCAGATAGTATTTTAGGGTTTCCGCAAATTCATGCATGGACACTCTCTGGGCTTAACCTAATGCCAACCTTGGCTAGCGTAAACCCAACAAAAGGGGAAGATGCCTGGAAATCTTCTTTTAAACATGATGATGAAATTGTGCAACCTGGATATCACCGTGTGTTCCTTCCAGATAGTAAAGTATGGGTAGAACAAACCTCTACCGATCGTGTTAGTTTTTACCGTTTTAAATGGACGGAAGATGTTGAGTCGCAATTATTGCTTTCTCTTGGAGGCTTATTAGGTAATAGCACAATGACCAATGCAGATGTTACTAAAATTAATAATAAAGAATTTGAAGGGTCTATAAGTTCTGTTGACAGAGCCTATAATGTGGGGCCAAAAGACGTTAAAATATATTTTGTTGTTCAAGTTGATGAAAAATGGCAATCTCTTGATGGTTGGAATGAAGACAAAAACTTTACAGATATTTCATCTTTAAAAGGCGATAATGGAGGTGTATCCATGAAATACAAATCTAAAGCAGGAGATGAGGTGCAGTTAAAAATAGCCATTTCATATACCAGCATTGAGAATGCACGAAATAATTTAAAAACAGAATGTACCACTTGGAATTTTGATACAGTTGCGCAAGATAGTAGAAACCAATGGAACGATTGGATGAGTAATATAAAGGTTGAAGGTGGTACCGTAGCGCAACGTATTAAATTTTATACAGATCTGTGGCACGTATTGCTTGGGCGTCACCGAATAAATGATGTAAACGGTGATTATCCAGATCGTACTACTGGTAAAAAAGAGAATACCGGAAACTTAACTGATGGTTTTATTACCGATGCTAATTTTAAAGTAAAAAACCCAGGTTTAGATGCCAACGGGAAGGTAAAACATAACATGTATAACTCCGATGCTTTTTGGTTAACCCAATGGAATTTAAATGTGCTGTGGGGCTTGGCATGGCCAGAAATACAAGATGATATGGCGGCATCAATGGTTGCTTATTCTAATAATGGCGGTCTATTACCACGAGGTCCTTCGGGAGGAGGATATTCTTTTATAATGACGGGGTGCCCATCAACAAATCTTATAGTAAGTGCTTACATGAAAGATATACTTACTAAAACCGACCCCGAAAATGCTTTTGAGCAAATTAAGAAAAACCATATGCCAGGTGGTATGATGGGTGGCGGAGAGTTCTTTAAACACGACCTAGAATTTTATGCAGAAAACGGTTGGTGGCCCAATAATGCAGGTATTAACATTGAAGCAGCATTTCAAGATTGGGGAGCAGCTCAAATGGCTTATAAGTTAGGTAGAACTGATGATTATAACTACTTTATTAAAAGATCGGACTCTTGGAAAAAATGTTTTAATGAAGAGCATAAATTATTGTTCCCTGTAGATCATAAAGGAAACTTCACGCATAATGATCCATTAAGAGGTTGGGGCTATGTTGAAGCCAATGCGTGGCAAGCAACTTGGGGAGTCTCTCACGATATTCCTGGATTAGCTCAATTAATGGGCGGAGATGAAGTGTTATGCGATAAATTAAACTTTGCCTTCAATAAAGGAAAAGATAGCGATTTTGTTTATAGTTACAGCAAAGGATATGTGAGTTATGCCAACCAACCTGGATGTTCAAATGCCCATGTATTTAGCTACGCCAATGCGCCGTGGCTTACTCAATATTGGGTAAGACAAGTAAATGAAAAAGCTTATGGAGGTATCACACCCGATTTAGGTTGGGGAGGCCATGACGAAGATCAAGGGCAGATGGGAGGCGTTAGTGCATTAATGTCTATAGGATTATTTAATATCATAGGGACTGAATCTCAAAAACCTTTTTATGAAATTACGGCTCCTGTTTTTGATAAAGTAACAATAAAACTTGATAATAAGTATTATAAAGGAAAAGAGTTTGTTATTAAAACATACAATAATTCTGCTGAAAATTGCTATATACAAAAAGCAAAATTAAACGGAAAAGAGCTAAATAATTTTTGGTTTTATCACGATGATTTCGCAGCAGGTGGAGAACTGGAAATATGGCTAGGAAATACACCAAATAAAAAATGGGGCTTGCAAACACCGCCTCCAGTCAATATAAATAATCAATAGAAAAGAACTTCAAGAGGAAAGAAGTTAACCTAAAATATTAAAAATGAATAGAGAAACTAGTCAAAACTTACTGCCTGTAGTTAGTAATGAACCAAATAAAAACACCTATAATATTAACCCAATACATAAGCTAGTTGATGGAGAAATAGCAGTTGGTTATAACAGTTTAGCAAATAGATTAAAAACCGAAAAAACAATTATTATAGATGGCTATGTAGGTGTAGATTGGATTGAAATAGTAAACAATTTAACAGCGATTTTAAAAAGCAATGGATTTACAGTAAGTACCTATAATATACAGGATTGTTTAAAACCTGAAAATGAGTTAAATAATATAGTTGCACCATATTTAAATGGTGACGATCCTGTTTTTGGTAAAAAAACAGATTTAAAACTTCTTGATTATTTTAACCAAAAAAAGTTAGCCAATATACAACTAGATAACCGTACAGATGTACAAATTGTTTTTGGTACTGGTGCGGCATTATCTAAGATTAAAGGCTGTTTAGTGTACGTAGATTTACCCAAAAATGAATTACAATATAGAATGCGTGCAAATGAGATAACAAATCTAGGATTTTCTCAAGCTAAACCGCACAAACAAATGTACAAGCACTTCTATTTTGTAGATTGGGTTGTTCTAAATGAAGAAAAAAAGAAATTACTTCCAAAATTTGATATCATCATAGACCAACAACGTCCAGAGCAACCAACTTGGACAGAAGGTAAAGCTTTAAGAAAAAGTTTAACCAATATATCTCAAAACTTTTTTAGAGTAAGACCTTGGTTCGAACCTGGGGTATGGGGAGGTAATTGGATAAAAGAACATATTGAGGGGTTAAACCCTAATGTACCTAATTACGCATGGTCTTTTGAAATGATTGTGCCTGAAAACGGATTAATATTTGGAGATCAAAATGGGTGGTTAGAAGTATCTTTTGATATGTTAATGTTTCTAGAATATAAAAATGTATTAGGAAATGCTGCTAATCGTTTTAAATATGAATTTCCAATTCGTTATGATTTTTTAGATACTTATGATGGTGGTAATCTTTCTGTACAATGTCATCCAAAACCAGAATATATAAAAGCTGAATTTGGAGAAAATTTTACCCAAGATGAAACCTATTATATTTTAGATGCAGAAAGCGATGCCCAGGTATACCTTGGTTTTCAAGAAGATATTAATCCAGAAGAATTTAAAGCTGCTCTAGATAATAGTTACCAAACTAAAGCAGAGTTAGATGTTGAAAAATATGTGCAAAAAATGCCCGCAAAAAAGCACGATTTGTTTTTAATACCTCATGGTACTGTACATTGCTCTGGAATTAATAATATGGTGCTAGAAATAAGCGCAACCCCTTATATATATACTTTTAAAATGTATGATTGGCAACGTTTAGATTTAGAAGGAAATCCAAGACCTTTAAATATAGAAAGAGCTTTTCAAAACTTAAACTTTAACCGTAAAGGAACGGTTGTGCAAGATACATTAATATCTAAACCCACGGTTGAAGCGCAAGGAGAAGGTTGGCAAAAAATTCATTTACCAACACATCCAGATCATTTTTACGATATTTATAGGTACGAATTTGAAGATGAGGTGGTTATAGAAACAAACAACCAATGTCATATTCTTATGCTTGTAGAAGGTACAGCAGTAGAATTAAGTGTATCTACCCAGCAACAAACATTTTATTACGCAGAAACTTTTGCTGTACCTGCAGCAACCCAAAAGTATAAATTAAAAAATAAAGGAAATAGTAAGGCAAAAGTAGTTGTTACTTTTGTTAAAGAAGACGCATGTTAAAATTTAAACATTTAAATAGCCTTGAAATTTACATTTCAATAGCTGCACTGGTATGGTTTACCTCTTTACAGGGACAAGAATCAACAGTTTGGCAAATAGGAAAAGCTGATAATAATAGCTCAGAATTTGCTTTGGCAAATTCTGAGTATACTAAGTTTTTAGAGTATGATTTTGGTTGGGAAGACCGCTTTTATTTAATTGGGTTTTCTAACGAAAGAAAAGACTTCCCTTTTGTGTTACCCGGTGTAACGGATTATTGGGGCGGTACTTCGGTATTAGCAGGCATACGTCCGCATGAAATAAATATTCTATTCGGAATTAATGAAAAACCTAAAAACAGCTCTTGGAGATTGGTTGTTGATATTTTGGATTGTAATCCTGAGAAACCTCCATTATTTAAAGTAAGTGTTAATGGTGAATCATGGAAGTTTAAGTTAGAGAACGGGCAGAACGCCGAAGCCTTAAAAGGAGAAAATAGCGGTACAAAAGAACAAATATTGAGTATTCCTATTTCTGAAGAGTTTATAAAAAATGGAGGAAATAGAATACAATTAACAACTTTAGAAGGCAGTTGGTTAGTTTTTGATCAGGTTCGATTAGAAGGTCCAGAAAATATAGAGTTGATAAAACCAGAAAAGGCTTTTTTAAGAGATGTTTCAACGGCAGATTACGAATTAAAGGTAAATGGAAAAGAAATTCAGCCATTGTTGTTGGATGTTCAGCACCTTTCAAAAAGTCCATTGCTTCAAGTAAAGGTAGATAATAAAATTATATTCGAAGAAACTGTAGAGCACGGTAGAAGTATTTATGAAGCACCCATGCCAGCAGTAAATACAATAAAAACCAGTAGTTATACTGTCTTATTAGATGGTAAAATTATTGAAGAAGGAAACATGAAAAGAGGGTCGCAAAAATTAAATGCTCTTTCGGACTATGTGGATACAAAAATAGGAACGGGGCATTCCAGATGGATGATTGCTCCTGGACCGTGGATGCCCTTCGGAATGGTTAAAATAAGTCCAGATAATCAAAAAAGTGGCTGGCAAGCAGGATACCAACCTTCATTTGAAAGTGTGGGTACTTTTAGTCATATACACGAATGGACCATGGCTGGTTTAGGAACTTTTCCAACAAATGGCCCCTTAATTACAGAAATAGGGAATCCAGGAGAACCAGATTCTGGTTACCGTTCTCGCATAGATAAAAAGTCGGAGCAGGCTCCTTTAGGCTATTATTCTGTTTTGCTTAGTGATTATAATATTAAGGCAGAACTAACAGCTACTACGCGTGCTAGTTTTCAGCGTTATACCTACCCCAAAGATAAACCAAACTCTAGGATTCTAGTAGATCTTCAAATACCTTCAGAATATACATATCAAATTGAAGAAGCGTATTTTAAAAAAATAAACGATTATAAAATAGTTGGCTATAGTAAGCAAATATCGCCTTCGGTTTGGGGGGAAGGTCATTATAGAAAGCACTATATAGAAGGGGGAGACGAGCCCAAAGAATGGGATGATATAGCACAAGAGTACACCGTGCATTTTGTAATGGAATTTGATAGACCAATTAAGGGGTTTGGCATTTGGGTAGATGGAAATAAAGAAGAAAACAAGGGGGTAACTATTACAAATACCGAAGAGTTAAAAGTTGAAAATCCTAAGGGTATTGGAGCTTATATTGAATTTAATACCGAGGAAAACCAAGTGGTACAATCAAGAACCGCTATATCATATGTAAGTATTGAAAATGCCGCTCTTAATTTAGAACAGGAAATAGCAAAGCCCTTTGGATGGAGTTTTGAAAAAGTACGTGCAAATCAAGAAAATATTTGGAACGATTTGTTTGAGAGAGTCTTGATTACAGAAAATGACCGGTTAGAAAAAACAAGGTTTTATTCAAACATGTATCGTGCTTTAGTAAGTAGAAATATATTTAGTGATATTGATGGTAGCTGGGTAGATGCTGAAGAGCAGGTTCAAAAAATTAAAGACACAAACGGTGTAGCTTTAGGCTGTGATGCTTTTTGGAATACCTTTTGGAATTTAAATCAATTTTGGAATCTAGTCACACCAGATTGGTCATCCAAATGGGTGAATTCTCAATTAGGAATGTATGATGCTAATGGCTGGTTAGCTAAAGGTCCAGCAGGAATGGAATATATACCAGTTATGGTTGCAGAACATGAAATTCCACTTATAGTAAGTGCTTACCACATGGGAGTTGGTAATATAGATGCTGAAAAAGCTTTTGAAGCTGTTTATAAAATGCAGACAACCTTGGGGCAAAAAGTTGGTAATGGTTATGCGGGGAATAGAGATTTAGAGCCTTATTTAAAATACCATTATGTACCATATAATAAAGGGCGTTTTTCAAATACACTAGAGTATTCGTTTGATGATTTTTCGGTAGCACAACTAGCAAAATCATTAGGAAAAGATAAAGAATATGACGAATTTATACAAAGGGGGTATTGGTGGAAAAATGCCATTAACCCAAACACCGGATATGCGCATTTAAGGCATTCCAATGGCGAATGGTTTCCAGATTTCGACCCCATTAAAACAGCAGGTAATTTTCAATTTGTTGAAGGAAATGCGTGGCAGTTAACCTTTTTTGTTCCACAAGATGTTCCCGCACTAGCGGCCATTATTGGTGAGGACGAATTTGCAAAACGTTTGGATGATGGGTTTAATATAAGCAGTCCTTGGCGGTACAATGCACCTAATGAGTTGTATTGGGATTTTCCAGTTACACAAGGAAATCAACAATCTATGCATTTTTCATTCCTGTTTAATTGGGTTAAAAAACCTTGGTTAACGCAAAAATGGAGCAGAGATATTATTGATCGGTATTACGGTTTCGGAGTGTCTAACGCTTATTTAGGCGACGAGGATCAAGGACAAATGAGTGCATGGTTTATCATGGCTTCTCTAGGGCTTTTTCAAACCGATGGAGGAGTTCGAGTAGATCCTATTTATGAAATAGGAAGCCCAATTTTTGAAAAGGTAGAGATCGATTTGGGAAGACGATATGGAAGAGGAAAATCTTTTGTAATTGAAGCAAAAAACGCATCGTATAACAACAAATATGTACAAAGTGCAACCCTCAATGGTAAAAAGTTAAATAACTTTTGGTTTTCTAGTAAAGCACTCTTAGATGGAGGGAAGTTAGAATTAGAAATGGGGCCAGAACCTAATAAAAAATGGGGCGTAGAAAACATGCCTAAGCCTGCAATTAAGCATAAAAAATAGGTAGAGTACAACCATATTGCTTGATTAATTATATCAGTGGTGTAGTGTTTTTGTTATATATTTGATGTTATTAAAACAAGATAATTATGGAATTCAAACTAGACCAGTCTAGTCCTATACCTTTATATGCACAAATTGAAGCATATTTAAGAAGCTTAATGCAAGAAGAGGAGTATGCTAAAGGCGATAAACTTTTACCTAAAGAGGTTGCTTTATCGAAAAAATTAGGAGTATCACGGAATACCATACGTCAAGCGATTAACCAATTGGTAAATGAAGGGTTGGTAGAGCGTAAAAAAGGAGTGGGAACAAAGGTGGTTACTAAAAAAATATCTACTCGACTTGATAATTGGATAAGTTTTACCAACGAAATGCGTAGTAAGGGAATAGAAGTTGTAGATTACTATATGGCTATTGAATTGACTAAAGCAACTGATGAGGTTTACCAAGCCTTAGGAGTTGCAAAAGGTAAAGATATATGGAAACTAGAGAAGATTAGAGGATCAAAAAAAGGTAAGTTTCTGTATTCTGTTTCGTATTTTCATCCTAGAGTTGGGATTACAGGTCGTGAGAATTTTAAAAAGCCACTTTATGAATTATTGGAGACCGAACACGATATTATTGTTTCAACATCTAAAGAAAGATTAAAAGCGATAACAGCAAGTCATAAAATTTCTGAAGCATTAGGAATATGCGACAATCATGCCGTATTAGAACGGGAACGTTTGGTCTTGGATGTTGGAGATAGACCCGTTGAGTTTAATAAAGTATATTACCATACCGATTATTTTACCTATGATATCGATATTAAGCGAGAGCTTTAGATAGAATTTAATTTTGTTGTTTCATGTATTAAATTTTGCCAAGAAAAAAGCAATTTAGTTCCCGTTTATGTGCGGGTTACTGTTGTTGGAAACGTGAAGAAATCAGTTTGAAAAGACAAACATCGATTACCTATTGGGATACTAAATCTAAACAACTGCAGCCAAGACACCAGAAGATAAGCCAATAAATACTTATTTATATCAAGTGTATGCTAAGCTTTTAGAATGTTATAAATAGTTGTCTTCTGATTTTTAGTATGTTAGTTTAAATTCAATTAAGCAAGGTTCGTCGAGCAAGATGAGAAATATAAAACGCTTCTTGATTTGATAAAATACCACAATGAAAATACGCAGGAGTTCTTAAACCTGGCACTTTGAAGAACTACTATACTACGGAAAGTTATATAAAACGCTTCTTCGTGCAAAAGAAGTAGACGAATGATATTTTTTTGAAGCATCTCAATATAATTTCATTATAGATTTAGAACAATATTTGCAAAAAAAGACTTCGTTACAAAATAAAAATCTTTTAAATAATAACAGAGTGATGAAGCGCCTTTAAGTAAAGACACTTTAACGTTTTTTAACTTTCGTTTTTTTTTAGATTTTTTAACTTTAGCGAGAATTTGAAAGAATTACAACATGCAATTTATTGGACAAGAAAACAGCTTTTTGCCCGCATTTTCTGTTTGGTCAATTGAAAAACTAATAAACGTGTTGTTAAATAACGTGGCAAAGAGAGCTGATTTACAGTTTGTAAAAAAACAGTTTGGTTTAATTTCCTTCTTTCTTCTGTTGAAGACTAAACTTTTCGAATTTAAATTTTACAGATAAGTATCCCAATTTACCATCCAAAGGATTTCATTGTCTGTCTTACTTTTTTAGAAGAATATTTACTAATCATAAATACGAAACCATCAATAAAGTTGAAATTATTGTTTAACCAAATATACATTATGCGATATATCAACTATGGATATTCAAATTGAAAAACTAACCAAAACCTATGGGCCACAAACCGCTGTAAATGATATTAGCTTTGAGGTCAAGACAGGAGAAGTACTGGGTTTTTTAGGGCCCAATGGGGCAGGAAAATCAACCACAATGAAAATGATTACTGGCTATATAGGCATAGAAGAGGGTAATATCTATATAGGAGGTAAAAGTGCTGCAGATCCTGCCAACGATTTAAAAAAACACATTGGCTACCTTCCAGAAAACAACCCGCTGTACCTCGATATGCCCATTATAGACTATCTGGAATTCTGTGCTGCTCTTCAGGGCATAAACCAGATTGATATCAATACAAGGGTTCGAGAAATGGTTCGGATTTGTGGCTTAAATAGAGAAAAGCACAAAAAAATAGGCGAGTTGTCTAAGGGCTACCGTCAGCGTGTGGGGTTGGCTCAGGCCATGATACACGATCCTGAAATTTTGATTTTAGACGAACCCACCACGGGTCTGGATCCCAATCAAATTATTGAAATCAGGAAACTCATCCGCGATTTGGGAAAAGAAAAAACCGTTATCCTCAGTACCCATATCCTGCCCGAAGTAGAGGCTACCTGCGATCGTATTCTCATCATCAACAAAGGAAAAATCGTGGCAAATGGTACTCCGGAAACATTAAGAAAGCAAGCTCAGGGCAATGAGGTGCTTAAGCTGCGTATAGAAGACGGCAGTTCCGAAGCTATTTTACAGGCTTTACAAGCACTCGATACTGTTCAAGCCGTAGAGCAGGTACAGGGGTATTCCAATATGTTTGAGGTACAAAGCTTATCCGAACAGAGCTCCAAACGACATATTTTTAACCTCTGTGTTCAAAAAAAGTGGGTGCTTACCGAATTGACCCCAATGGAAACCAAACTGGAAGATATTTTTAGAAACTTAACGGTAAACTAATTATGAAAACAATCTGGATTATAGCCAAACGGGAATTGGCAACTTTTTTCGATTCGCTTATAGCCTATATCATCCTAGGGCTTTTTTTAGGGTTCAGTGGGTTTTTTACCTGGCTTTACGGAAATGACATATTTTTGGTAGGGCAGGCCACTCTCCGTGTGTTCTTTAATGTGGCCTCTTGGAGTCTTTTCTTTTTTATCCCGGCCATTACCATGAAAATGCTGGCAGAAGAAAGAAAAACAGGAACCTTAGAGCTTTTGTTAACAAAATCTATAACCGACCGCCAATTGATACTTGGTAAATTTTTAGGTTCAGTTTTGTTGGTGTGCATCGCTTTATTGGCCACCTTGCCCTATGTTATAACTGTTTCTAATATAGGTGACTTAGACAATGGAGGAACTATTTGCGGCTATTTGGGGCTTCTGTTAATGAGTACAGCATATACCGCTATAGGTATTTTTGCTAGTAGCATAACCACTAACCAAATCGTGGCGTTTATGACAGCCCTTTTGATAGGCCTGTTTTTCCATATAATTTTTGGGGTATTGGCTCAAAACTTTACGGGAAGTCTAGGTCAGCTATTTCAGTCCTTAAGCCTGCAGTCGCATTTTGAATCTATATCCAGAGGCGTTATAGACTCAAAAGACTTGGTTTATTTTCTTTCTATAACCGTTTTAGGGCTCTATCTTGGCGAGTGGTCCTTATCTAAAAGACATTTTGCTTAATCAATACAATGACTTATGAAAAAAACATACATAACGATATTATTAGTTCTTGGAATTCTCGTTTTTGCAAACTTAGTGTCCGAACAGTATTTTTTTAGGGTCGATCTAACCGAAGACAAGCAATATACTTTAAGTGAGGCCACAAAGAATATCATGAAGTCTTTGGAAAGCCCCATTACGGTTAAAGCTTATTTTTCTGAAAACTTACCGCCTAACATTGTGAAGACCAGGAGCGATTTTGAAGAGTATCTAATAGAATACGCTAGAAAATCCAACAATAATTTGGTATATACTTTTATTAATCCCAACGAAAATGAAGCGACCGAGCGCAAAGCTATTGAAGCGGGCATAAACCCGGTAATGATTAATGTGCGTGAGAAAGACCAAATGAAGCAGCAAAAGGCCTTTTTAGGAGCGGTTTTAGAGTTCGAAGAGCAAAAAGAGGTGATTCCGTTCTTGCAGCCTGGAGCTCCTTTGGAATATTTGCTGTCGTCGTCTATAAAGAAAATGACGATTGACCACAAACCGGAAGTAGGCTTGATGGAAGGTAACGGACAAGCTTCGATTACTGAACTCGCCCAAGTAAAAACAGCTCTGGATGTTCTGTACGATTTTAAACCTGTAAAAGTAAACGATAGTACGCCTGTTCCTGAAAGTGTTAAGACATTGGCCATTGTTAGCCCTACTGATACAATTAACGAAGCTAGCCTCGCCCAGTTGGATAAGTTTCTGGAAAATGGAGGCAACTTGTTTATTGCTCTAAACCGGGTAAACGGCAATTTAAATACTTCTTATGGGAGTGCTTTTTCTACAGGACTCGAACGTTGGCTTGAAGACAAAGGGCTACAGGTTCATGAAGATTTTGTTGTAGATGCTCAATGTGCAAGTGTGGGTGTACAACAGCAACAGGGCTTCTTTAATTTTACAACAAATGTATCTTTCCCATATATTCCTATTATAAGCAAGTTTGCAGACCACCCAATAACCAAAGGACTGGATGCTGTGGTTATGCAGTTTGCCAGTTCTATGGCGTTTTCAGCCAAAGACTCTCTTTCTACATTTACGCCTTTGGCTTTTTCTTCAGAAAATTCTGCAACGTTACGGGCTCCTCAATTTTTTGATATCCAAAAACAATGGACTCAAAACGACTTTAACGCTCCCAACCAAATATTGGCTGGTGTATTAGAGCAAACCCATAGTAACGGTAACCGTTCGCGCATTTGTGTGGTTGCAGATGGCGATTTTCCGGTTAACAAAGGTCAGCAGCAAGTACAGCAAGGCAATGTAAACCTCATGGTTAATGCCATAGACTGGCTAAGTGACGATACTGGATTGATAGACCTCCGGAATAAAGGCATTAGTTATCGCCCAATAGAGACCCTTGAGGATGGTACTAAAACAACGTTAAAATACCTTAACTTTTTAATGCCCATAGTATTGGTAATTGTTTATGGTGTGATAAGAATGCAAATAAATAAGAATAAGCGCAGTAGGAGGATAGAAGAAAATTACGAATAGAAACTAACGAAATAAAAGCATTAAACAGATGAAAAAAAACAAGATATTAATAGCAATACTCGTTGGTCTGGTTTTGCTGTTTGTAGCTACAAATTATTTTAAAAAAACGAGTAAGGTAAATTTTAAGGCCGAGGTTGTTCGGCTAGATGCTTCCCAAATTAGTAAAATCACTATTCGGCCTCCATCAACAACTAATGAAGAGGCCATTGTGCTTTCAAAGGATAACCAAATGTGGCATGTAGAGCAGGGCCAGGTAAAAACCCAGGCCAACCAGTTGTCTGTGAAAAATACATTAGACCAACTGGAAGCAATAGAAACCCAACAGTTGGTTGCTAAAACAAAAGACAAATGGGGCTCTTACGGATTGGTAGATTCCTTGGCTCAATGCATTGAAATACAGGAGCAGGGAAAACAGGAGCCAACAAAAGTTTATTTAGGTAAAACGGTTTATAAAGAATCTGGAAGTACAACATATGGCAGAAGGACTGCTGTTAATGGTGTTACTTATTTCAGGGTAAACAACGACCCCCAGACATATGCTTTAAAAAGTGGGATAACCAGTATTTTTAAAAGGAAATTCAATGCATGGCGTAATACCGAGTTTTTAAAGGTAGATAGAGAACAGATTACCCAATTGAAGTTAGAATCTAAAGATAATAAGGGCTTTTTGCTTTCTAAGAAGGGAACCGATTGGGATATGGAAGGGAAATCTCCCGATTCTACCAAAGTGGCTCAGTACCTTAATAGGCTACGCTACCAGAGCAGCTCGCAGTTTGTTGATGGGTTTGTTCCAAAACCTAAGGCAGATTATCAGTTAACAATTCAAGGCGATTCCATAGAAAGCTTAATTGTTAGAGCCTACCAAGATTCTACAGGGCATAAGTTCATCCTAAACTCATCGCAGCACCCCGATGTTTTTGTGGAAAGCGACTCTACTGGATTGTTTAAAAGGCTGTTTGTAAACCAAGAACATTTTTTTTAAATAACTTTCATTAAGGACAGTACAGGATAGATTTAATGGGATATTTCTTTTTTTTTGATAAAAGTTATAATGAAGTTTTTCTAAAAAAGTAGTTTTTTGTGCTTCATAATAATCTTCTATAGTGTTTTTATAAATGGTTCAAAATAAAATTATATTAAAGAATTTAGACGATAATGATAATCCTAAATACATTAAAATAGTTAATGGAATAAAGGAGTCTATTAATATAAATAAACTTAAAGAAGGAGATAGAATACCTTCAATTAATACTTTTAGTAAGGAATATAAAGTTTCTAGAGATACTGTATACAAAGCCTATGTACTGTTAAAAAAAGAAGGGTATATAGATTCTACACCAAATAAAGGTTACTACATTACACAAAGTAGGAAAAGAGTGTTACTATTAATAAGCACATTTAAGGCCTATAAAGAAGTATTTTATCATTCTTTCATGAGTTGTTTACCAAATAATGTTATAGTTGATTTACAATTTCATCACTATAATATTAAAAATTTCAAGTCTATGTTAAATGTAGACAACGGAAAGTATTATAAGTATATAGTAATGGGGTTTGATCATGAAGAAGTTAAAATAGCACTTTCTAAAATAAATAAAAATAAATTATTGTTAATAGATTGGAATGCAAATTTAAACTTGTTTGATAATTATGTTTTTCAAGATTTTGGAAAATCTTTTTATAAGTGTTTAA
The DNA here is from genome assembly GCF_001971785.1 of Seonamhaeicola sp. S2-3. Classification (NCBI taxonomy): domain Bacteria; kingdom Pseudomonadati; phylum Bacteroidota; class Flavobacteriia; order Flavobacteriales; family Flavobacteriaceae; genus Seonamhaeicola; species Seonamhaeicola sp. S2-3. The sequence goes on from NZ_CP019389.1 coordinate 2,291,766, forward strand.
ATGAAGCTAAACAGGTTTTTAAAAAATATTCAAAATTAGTTTTTGTGTATCCAGAATATACATACCATCCTTATGAAAGTGTTGAATTTTTTGAAAAATTTTGTAAAAAAAATAAATTTCCTTACGCTATTTGTGGTAATTCAAAAGAATTAAAGGTAGAAAAAACGGTTGCTTACATTTGCGTTAATGACCGTATTTTATACCAATTGTTAAAACAAAGTAGAGTATTAGGCTTAGAAGTGGGAAAAGAAGTAGGAATTTTGTCTTATAATGATACTCCTTTAAAGCAGTTTACTTATAAAGGTATATCGGTAGTTTCTATAGATTTTAAAGATTTTGGAGCCAAGGTAGCTAAGTTTATTTCTTCAGATGTTCCTTTACAATTATATTTAACAACTAAGCTTATCTTAAGAGATTCTTTATAAAGTTTAGTATGTAGTTTTATAGCTTAAATCAAAGAAGATAAGTTTATGTATTGAGTTTTTACACTATTCAAAAATGTAAGTAATTATTTCTTAATCTATCCTATTAATAAAATGGTAAATAACTTAAAAATTCACAAACTTTTAATTGAGAACTGTTATTGTTTTGTTAATAAATAATAAGATGGGCTTTTCTGGTTTGTAGTCTTGAAAAAGTTATTTTTTTTAGAAAAAACCATTATAACAGGATAGGGCAGGATACAATTGAGTTACTTTAATTGTAAAATTGTTTCATGTTATTATAACCATTTATTGTTAAAATTTTAACGGTTATGCTTACTAAATAAACTAAAAATATGTTAAAACTAAAATTCAAAATGAAACAAAAATTTAAGGATCAATTTCCTGTTTCTGTGTTAGTCTTATTTGTTGTTCTGGTTTTTACCAGTTTCTCAGCCAATAAATTACAAGCTCAGGAAAGGATTTCTGGTGTGGTAAAAGATGTTGCTGGGGTGCCTATACCTGGTGTGAGTGTTATTCAAAAAGGAACCACTCGAGGCGCATCAACAGATTTTGATGGAGAGTATTCTCTTGAACTAACCTCTGGTGAAAAAATACTACAATTTTCATACATAGGTTACAAAACTTTAGAAATTCCAGTAAAAGGACAAACAACTATTAATGTAACTTTAGAGGAAGATATTGCTACTCTAGATGAAGTTGTGGTTGTTGGTTATGGTAGGCAAAAGAAAGAAAGTGTAGTAGCTGCTATTACTCAAGTTAAAGGAGAGGATTTAATGGAAAGGACGGCAGGTATCTCTAATGTTGAAGAAGCATTGCAGGGAAATTTGCCTGGTGTAACCGCTATACAAGGTAGTGGAGTTCCTGGGGAAGATAATATGAGGATCTTTATTCGTGGACGAAGCTCATGGAATGGTAATGGCGACCCGCTTGTGCTTGTAGATGGTATTAAAAGGTCTATGAGTGATATAGATATGAACGATATTGAAAACATATCGGTGCTTAAAGATGCTTCTGCCACGGCAGTTTTTGGTGTTGAAGGAGCTAATGGAGTAGTGTTAATTACTACTAAGAGAGGTAAGGAAGGAAAAGCACAACTGTCGCTAAGTGTTAATACAACCATTAAAACAGTTTCTCAATTACCAGAAAAATTAGATGCTTATGATGGTTTGTTAGAAGCAAATAGTGCTATTTTAAGAGGGATAGCTCAAGCACCTAATACATGGAATAATTACACGCCATTAGCTATTGTGGAAAAATACCGTAACCCTTCTAGTTTAGAAGAAAGTTATATTTATCCTAATGTTGATTGGGAAGATGAGTTGTTGAAAGATTTTGCACAAGATTACAGAATTAATTTATCTGTACGAGGAGGTAATAAAACAGCTAAATATTTTGGTAGTTTGGCTTATCAAACTGTTAGTGATATTTTTGATGGAGGTAAGTATGATAATGGAAGAGGGTATTTAGGTGAGTATAGATATGATAGATTTAATTTTAGAAGTAATATCGATTTTAGTATTACAAATACTACAGAGTTGTCTGTTAATCTAGCAGGTTTTTTAGGTGTTAGAGAGAAGCCTGGTAACTTAGCTAATGTAACTAATGGGCTATACTTAGTAGCGCCAAGTCTTTACACGCCTGTATATCCAGATGGCTTGTATGGACAGCCGTTTAGTTATTTTAACGTATACGTAAACCCTGTAGTTACTTTATCGGCTTTGGGTTATGATAAATATAGAACCTTTCAAGTCAATACAGATTTTATATTAAAACAAAAATTAGATTTTATAACTGAAGGCTTGTCTTTTCAAGCACGGTTTTCTTTAGATAATAGCCAAAGAAGTGAGCAATCTTTAAATGATGGCGGTGTGGTTTATAGAGTTTATGATGGCGATGTAGAGAGTATTCTTACTCCAGATGTAACTACTCGATTCGATTATGTTCAAAGCCCTTGGTCTTTAGGTACTTCAGAAGTAGAGAACAATCAACGTGAACGTAGATTGGTTTATGACTTTTCATTTAATTACAACAAAACTTTTGCAGATAAGCATAACTTAACAGCGTTATTTTTAGTTAGAAGACAAGAGTCTGCAAAAGGAAGTGTTTTTCCAAGATATCGTGAAGATTGGGTAGGAAGGGTGACGTATAACTATGATTCTAGATACTTTTTAGATATTAATGGCGCTTACAATGGTTCTGAAAAATTTGGTCCAGGATATCGTTTCGACTTATTCCCTTCTATAGCACTAGGTTGGACCCCTTCAAACGAAACTTTTTTAGAGAACGCTGATTGGTTAGACAGACTTAAAATTAGAGGGTCTTATGGTGTAGTTGGAGATGATAATTTTAGTGGTAGATGGAAATATGCATCTCAATGGGAGTCTGGTGGGGCTGCATATTTGGTTCCAGGTTCGTATACAGGAAAATCGCCTTATACGTTTTATAGAGAAGATGTAGTAGGAAACCCAAATCTTCAGTGGGAGTCGGCTACTAAGTATAACATAGGAGCAGAGTTCTCGGTGTTTAATGGCTTATTAACTGGAGAGGTAGATTATTTCGCAGAAGATCGTGATAATATTGTAGTTATTGGTAATCAAATCCAGACTTTGCCAGATTTCTATGGAGCAACGCCACCAGATATTAATCAAGGAGTCGTTGAAATTAGAGGGTATGAGATTGTTCTTGGTTCTAGTTATACCTTTGATAATGGTATCAATATATTTGGTGATTTTAATTTTACACAAGCAATAGATAAAGTAATAAGAAGAGATGATCCATTTCTGGAGCCTGCTTATAAAAATGATGCAGGTTTTAATATTGGACAAAGAAGAACAGCTATTCCTGCAGGTATATTAACAAGTTGGGATGATGTTTACATGTCAACACCACAAAATGAAAATCAAGATTTAACACGTGTAGGATATTATGATGTTGTAGATTTTGATGGAGACGGTATTTATAATTCTGAATTTGATAATGCACCTTTCGGTTATCCTGAACAACCGCAAAGAACTTGGAGTGCTACTCTAGGTGCTCGATACAAAGGTTTTAGTATTTCAGCACAGTTGTATGGTACTCAAAATGCGTCTAGATTGTATAGTAACCAAACGTTTAGTAATTCTACACCTTTAATCTTTAAGCAAGATTTAGATTATTGGACAGTAGATACGCCAAATAATACAGATACACAACCATCATTTGGAGTTCTAGGAGCAACCAATCCTAGAGATAATTGGTTAGATGGGTCATTAACAAGACTTAAGGCAGTTACGTTATCTTATGATATACCAAAAAAGACCTGTGAAAAACTAGGGCTAAAAAAACTTCAAGTTTTTGCAAATGGAAATAACCTATTCTTATGGTCTGATATGCCAGATGATAGAGAATTTAACACTTCTGGAACGGCACAGTCAAGAGGAGATTATCCTACCTTAAAGCGATTTAACTTTGGTTTTAATATGAATTTTTAAAAAAAAGAACTAATGAAAAACTATAAAATAAAAATATTAATAATCTTAGGACTCGTATTCTCGTTTTCATGCGAAGACTATTTAGATGTGGCACCAGAGGCACTCATAGAGGAAGAAGATGTTTTTTCTACCTTTAAAAATGCGCAAGGATTTGTTGAAGAAATGTACGCTCTAGTAGTGTCTTATGAACAGCAAGCACATACCTTCCAAGATTTTCTTTTAGGAGATGATGGATTTGTTGATAGACCTACAAAAGCAAGTGGAGATATTGATGCAGGAAGATTTACCGATGTTATAAAAGATAATTTTTGTTACCTAAATAACCATTATAAAGCTGATTACGGATCAACAGGAAACAATTCAGCCAATGTTGAAAATCCAAATGCTTTTAATAAACAAAGACCTGGTTTATATGAAGGTAGTTTAAGAGGCATTCGTAAAGCAAATATTGTAATTAGAAATGTTGAAAGTGTTGAAAATGGAGGGTTAGATTTAATGGTAAATGCAACCCAAGCAGAAAAAGATGTTATTCTTGGTCAAGCCTACTTTTTTAGAGCATTTTTTCATAACGAGATTATGAAATTTTGGGGGCGTTATCCATATATAGACAAAGTATTAATTGATGATTTTAGAATACCACGTCCAGAGACTTATAGAGAAGTAGCTTTATTAGCTAACGAAGATTATAAAAAAGCCGCTGAATTATTACCTGTAGATTGGGATAACGAACCTTACGGGCAATTAACACTAGGCGAAAACAAGGGTAGGCTTACTAAAGGTACGGCATATGCTTTTCAAGGTAAAAACTTACTTTTAGCAGCAAGCCCATTAATGAAAGGTAACAATGTAACTATAGATACATATGACTATGATACCGAGTTATGCGATATGGCAGTTGAGGCTTTTTCAGGTATTCTTAAATTAGCAGACCAAGGGCGTTATGCATTAGCTTCATGGGAAAATTACGACGAAGTATTTTGGAAATCACCAACACCTGGTGCATGGCCAGGAGGCACAGAGTTTATATTTGCTGCAACTGGTGGTAACGCCATACAACCTCGAAGATTTATGACATCTGGAGTAAACAAAGCTATTCACACCAATTCTGCTGGATATGAGGTTATTAGTCCTACACATAACTTTATCCATAACAATTTTGGAATGGCTAATGGGCTATCTATAGAAGATGACCTTAGTGGTCTTTACGGACCAACATTGTATGATCCTACTAAACCTTTTGAAAACCGTGACCCTCGTTTTTATAGATGGCATATTATAGATGGAGATGTTATAGATCCTGGGGCTGACGATCCTCATAAAACAGCCCAACTTTGGTTTGAATCTTCTACTAACAAAGGAGTTCACCGTAGTACTGGTGCAGAAAACATCAAAGTATTAAATAATACTGGGTATATGTGGACTAAATTTTACCCTAAAGTTGACGGTAAGTACCATACCAGATGGAACCCTATTATAAGCCAATACGTTGGCGTACGTATGCATATGAGGCTTACAGATGTATATTTAATGTATGCAGAGGCACTGCATGCATCTAAGGGAGCAACCACAGCACCTGCTTCTTACAGTTTAACTGCGGAAGCTGCAATAAATTTATTGCGTGACCGAGCAGGTATTCCTCATGTGCACCCTAGTATAGTAGCAGATAACAACAAGTTTATGGATGAATTAAGAAGAGAAAGATCTGTTGAGTTAAGTTATGAGGCACATAGATGGGTAGATATTAGACGATGGGGAGTAGCCCATTTAGCTAAATACAGAAGAAAATTAGCTTTAGATTTTCCACAAAACAGAAGTAGTTTTACAGAAACACTTCTTGTAGAAAGAATTTGTGAGTTCCCTAAGCACTATTGGTTACCATTTCCAGTTGAGCAAACACAAATCTACGAAGGCTTTCCTCAAAATCCAGGATGGTAGTCTTGTACAAATTCGTTTTAATTAATATAAAGAAAAAAATGAAGATAAATAAATTATATAAGTTGTTTACTCTAGTTAGTTTAATGTTATTTTGCTTTTGTAATGTTACAATGGCTCAAACAAATGATACAGAGGTAACAGCAACTGTGGTTGATGAACAAGGTAACCCCCTAAGCGGTGTTGATGTTTTTAGCCCTAAAGGAGATAAGACATCTTCGGATGTTAACGGACAGTTTCAAATTAAACTATTAGATGAAGGTTCTGTAGTACTTGAGAAAAAAGGCTATGAATCTGTAATTATTGCTATGTCAGATTTAATCGATAATATTACTATGGTGAAATCGCCTTTCCTCGCTTCAGAAGATGACGAGATAAAGATGGGAGTAGCCACCAAAGATAGACGCAATATTATTGGTGCAGTATCGTCAATTAATACGAAAGAGCGATTAACTTATGACAATACCCAATGGGTTAGAGATTATATTAACGGGCTCATGTTAGGTGTAAAAGGCTCAGATAATGTTAGAGGTTTAGGAAGCGCTGTTTTTGTTATTGATGGTGTAATAGGTCGTGATCCTAATATCCTAAATATGGAAGAGGTTGAGCAGATAACAGTACTTAAAGATGCAAATGCTGTTGCTTTATATGGAAGCCAAGGAAGAAATGGCGTTATTGTTATTAATACCAAACGCGGAAAAGCTAATAAAAAAGAAATTAATGTTAATATTCGTTCTGGTATTCAAGTTCCTATTTCTTTACCTAACTATTTGAGTTCAGCGGCATATATGCAGCTTTTTAATGAAGCGAGAAAAAATGATGGGTTAGATAATTTTTATAGCCCTTCACTTATTCAAGAATTTAGAACAAGTTCTAACAAATATAAATACCCAGATGTAGATTTATATTCAAGTGAATATGTACAACCCTTTATTAGCTCTACAAGTATTATCACAGAGTTTTCTGGAGGAAATGATAAAAATCAGTATTATGTTAATGTGGGGTGGAATCGTAACGAGGATTGGGTTAATATTAATGATGATATTAATGCTGGAACAAACCGTTTTAATGTAAGAGGTAACATAGATTTTAGAGTAAATGATTGGATTACTAGTAGTCTAGATGGTATTGCTATTATAAGTACTGATAAATCGTCTAGAGCTAATTTGTTAAGCGCTGCAACTACGTTAAGACCTAATGCCTATTCGCCATTTTTACCTGTAGATGCTATAGACACAAGCGATCCTACAGTTGCAGGACAATTACAAGCAGCAAACACGTTTAATGGGATGCTTTTAGGGTCAACACAACAGTTTGGGGCAGATGCACCTATAGCTCTAGCTATTGCTGGTGGATATAAAAATACAGTGTTTCGTTCTACACAGTTTAACAATACCATAAATTTTGATTTAGATAGGGTAACAAATGGCTTATCAGCTAAAACCTATATAAGTTTTGATTTTTATGATTCTTACAATTTATCTATAAATAATCAATTTAAAACTTACGAACCAACTTGGGAGGGTGATAGCATAACAAGTCTTGGTGTTTTTGGCGAAGACTTACAAGATCAAACTGAAAATGTTAGTACTAATGGTTTTGTCTCTCGATTTGGTTTTTATGGACTTCTAAATTACGATACCACTTTTGCTAAGAAACATTCTATAAACACCACTTTATTAGGTTATTACAATTCGCAAAGAGCAAATGATGTTAAACAAACAGATGTTGATGCTCACTTAGGATTTCAAATGACTTATGATTTTAAGAAAAAACTGTTTGTTGACTTTACAGGAACCTATACTAATTCTATAAAACTACCAGAAGGAAATAGAGGTGGGTTTTCACCAACTTCTGGTATAGCTTACATTTTAAGCGAAGAATCTTTTTTAAAGAATAGTAAATTTATTAACTTCCTTAAGTTAAAAGCTTCAGCTGGTATTATAAAGTCTGATCGAGGAATTGATGGTTACTATTTATATGATGTAAACTATTCAAATGGTTCAAATTTTACTTGGGCTGATGGTAATTCTAATCGCAGGATAGATATTACACAAGGAGAAAATCTTGATTTAACATTTGAAGAGCGTATTGATTTAAACATTGGTTTCGAAGCCTATTTAAAGAATTCTCTATGGCTCGAGTTTAATTATTTTAAGTCTGAACTTGATAAGCAAGTAGGATTTTTGAATAATCTATATCCTTCTTATTATGATGACTTCAGACCATATAATAATTATGATAAGAACTTATATACTGGTTTTGAACTAGGGATGAATTTCAACAAAACTTTTAATGATTTATCTGTAGGTATTGGCGCTAATGTTTTATACAGTAAAACGGAAGCGGTTAAACGATCTCAGTTATTTGAATTTGATTATCAAGACACTGTAGGAAGAGAGCTTTCAACAATTTTTGGACTAGTAGACCAAGGTTTTTATGCGGAATCTGATTTTGATACAAATGGTAATTTAAATGCAGGTTTGCCTGTGCCACAATTTGGTAGTGTTCAACCAGGAGATATTAAATATAAAGATCAAAACGGAGACAATATTATTGATAATAATGACAGAGTTGCTATTGGGCAATCTAGTAGCCCTTGGACTTATGCAGTTAATCTTAATTTAAAATACAAAAATTTCAACTTTTTTGTATTGGGGGCAGGCCAAACAGGAGCCGACGGTAATAAGTTAAGCAGTAGCTATAATGAATATTATTCAGTTGACGGTAATGATAAATATTCTGAAGTTGTCTTAGGACGCTGGACACCAGAAACGGCAGATACTGCAACATTCCCTAGATTATCATCGCAAACAAATCAAAATAATTTTAGAACTTCTACGTTTTGGTTGTTTGACACGAGTTTCTTTAGAATTAACCGTGCGCAGTTAACATATGAATTTCAGGAAGCTTTTTGTAATCAATTAGGTATTGAGGATTTAAGTGTAAATATTTCTGGAACTAGTTTGTTTGAAATAGGAAAAAATAAAGATGTACGACAGTTAAAAATAGGAACAACACCTTTAACTAGAGCTTATACGCTTGGTTTGAGAATGTCATTTTAATATAATTAGAAAATTAAGATAAATAAAATGAAAAATTTAATAAAATATATAGTAATTGTGTTGGTCTTTGCTAGCATGATAGCTTGTGATACCTTGGAACCTATTGATGAAAATAGGTTAGGTTTTGATTATATTACCACGGATCCAAATGCAGCAGAAGGTGTATTATTAAATGGGTATACAGGCTTAGTTAATCAATATTCATTTTCTGAAGCAGCTACTGATGATGCTGTTAGTAATATTTTGAATAACAACTATAAGCGAATGGCGCTTGGCGAGTTAAATGCACAATTTAACCCTGCCTCCCGTTGGAATAGTTTCGAACGTGTATTTTGGGTAAACCAATTTCTAGAAATCATTGAAGTAGGAGAAACACAATGGAGTACAGATCCATTAACTAATGAAATGTTTCAGATGCGTATGAAGGGAGAAGCGTTAGCCTTAAGAGGATTGCACCATTTTTATGTGCTTCAAGCACATGCTGGTATAGGTACATCTGGAGATTTGCTAGGTATTCCATACTTTACCGAGTTTATAGAACCTGATGGTAACTTTAACATACCTCGTCTATCATTTGAAGCCTCGGTTCAGGCTATTATGGCAGATTTTGATGAGGCACTTAATTTATTACCAACAGATTATGGATTAGGCGCAGCAGAAGTAGACCCATGGTACGCAGATTTAGAAAATTTTGATTATGATAAATATCAATTAGTAAATGATAACTTTTTTGATTTACGTATTTCAGGAAGGATAGTAAAAGCCCTAAAAGCACGTTTGGCACTTTTTGCAGCAAGCCCATCGTTTTTAGATAGCCAAGATTATTATGAAATAGCAGCAAATAATGCCGCTGAAATTTTAAATACAATTGGAGGTGTTTCTGGTTTAGATCCAAATGGTAATGAGTTTTATAAATCAGATGATAACATATTGGGTAGTGAAATGCTTTGGCGTGGATCTATTGGAAATAATTCTTTTAACTATGAAAAAAGAATGTTTCCACCTTCAGTCAATGGAAATGGGGAGATTAACCCAACACATAACTTTGTAATGGCATTCCCAATGCAAGACGGTTACCCTGCAACAGAAGCTAATGGTTTTGATCCTCAAAACCCTTATGCTAATAGAGACCCTAGGCTAGAAAAATATGTTGTTGTTAATGGCGCTTCTTTTGGAGGTGGTACAATTAATACTGGTGTTGGAGGAGGAAATGACAGGCTAGATTCTATCCCTGGGCAATCAACAACTACTGGGTATTATCTAAAAAAATTATTACATCCAGACGTTAGAATTAATAATGATGGTACTGCTTCAGGTAAGAGACATGCCAATGTGTATTTTAGATATACAGAATTGTTTTTAATATTAGCAGAATCAGCTAATGAAATTGGAGGTCCTGACTATCAGGTTAACGGTATTAGTGCCCGTGATGTAATAGCAGCAATACGTAATAGAGCAGGAATTGCACAACCAGATAGTTACTTAGCATCTATTACAAGTAAAGAAGATATGCGTGAACTTATTAGAAATGAGCGTCGTATAGAACTAAGTTTTGAGGGACATAGGTTTTGGGATCTTAGAAGATGGGGATTACCTTTAAATGAATCTGCTAAAGGCTACTTTTTTAACGGAAATAATTATGTAGAGTTGCCTTCTGTTGAAATTAGAAATTTCCAACCATTTGCAACTTATATGCCAATTCCTAATTCAGAGACTGTTAAATTTTCTGAACTTGAGCAAAATAATGGCTGGTAGGGTAATTGTGTAATTTAAAAGAATAAAAAATATTAAACATGAAAATAAAATATGTAATTATATGTGCTATCGCCTTAGTTTTAATGGCTTGCGAAAATCAAGAAAATGAATTTGACGATTTTGGTTCAACTTCGGTATATTTTCCATTTCAAACACCTGTTAGAACTCTAATTCAGGGTAAGTATGATTTGGGTTTTAATGAGAATGATAATAACGGTCGATTCGAAATTGGTGTGACCATGACTGGAGTCTATGAAAATAATAAAGATAGAAAAGTATACTTTGAATTGGAACCAGAGTTGATTGACCCTGTTGAATTAGGAGTTGACTCAGTTAATGTGAAGGTATTACCTTCTTCGTATTACACTATTGAGCAGGAAAGCCCTGTAACAATACCAGCAGGTTCAATTAAAGGGCGTATTCCTGTGCAATTAACTGATGCGTTTTTTGAAGACCCTCTTTCTTTTGCAGAATATGGAGAAGTACATTACGTTATTCCATTAAGAATTACAGATTATGAAGAATTAGATTCGCTTTTAACAGGAGTGCCAGCTGAAGGTGTTACAAATCCTATTAAGATTAAAACAGAAGATTGGCAAATACAACCTAAAGACTATACGCTTTTTGGTATCAAGTATATGAATAAATATCAAGGTATCTATCTAAGACGTGGAGAAGATGAAGCTGTAGGGTCTAATGAATCAGTTACAGTTTACGAAAATGGAGATCCAACAGAAACAACAACAGAGGATATTGATGGTTCTACAGTTTATAGATCAGAATTTGTTGTAGATGATGAATTACTTCCATTATCAACTGCAGGAAGGAATAAAGTAACTGCTACTATTAATGTTAGAAGACCAGGCAGTGCAACTAATAATACATTGTCTTTACTTTTAACATTCAACGATAATGAAGAAATTACGGTTTCTAATGCAGATCCAAGTAGTACTGTTACCGTAACTGGATCAGGAAAATTTGTAGAAGATGGCGATGAATGGGGAGGAGAAAGTCGAGACGTAATCTACTTAGATTATCAATACCATGAACAAGAAGTTGAAGTTACTGAGAAACGTTTTTTTGGTTCATTAGTCTCAACAACAACATCAACAATTGATTTGTTACACACAGTTAAAGATACTTTAGTGATTAGAGACAGAGATGTTAAATTTGAAGAATTTGCTGTTGAATTGAAAACAGAATAATTAAATAATATATAAGTTTTTAAACTATATTAAAAATAGCGGGCTATATGTCCGCTATTTTTAATTATACAAATATAAATTTTAGTGTAAAATTGTTTTTTGTAAACAGGTTAATTTTATTCATCAAATGTTTGTTTTTTATAAAATTAACGTTTTGTAAAACCTTTGTTTTCAGGATAGAGCAGGATAGGGTTTCTTATGTTATACTTTATTTTTATGTAATAAAAGTAAAAGTTAGTTTAGAGTTATTTAGGTTAGTAAAAAAAATCTCCTTTATAAAGGAGATTTTTTTTGTGAAATTCAGGACAGTGCAGGATAATGTAAGTTAATAATTAATTTAACTTTATGGCTTAATATGACTTTAAGCTTTTTTGTGTTTAAGGCATAATAGTATTTAAAAATCTTCAACAATTAATTATTATTAAATGTATAAAATCAAGTTTTTATTCGGTCTCATACTATCAATTTTAAGTTTTAATATAACAATCTCTCAAAATAAATCTGATAGGCAGAACGAGTCGAAGCCAAATATCATTTTTATTTTAACAGATGATCAACGTTTTGACGCTATTGGTTATGCTGGAAATAAATTTGTTGAAACTCCAGAAATGGATAATTTAGCAAATTCTGGAACTTATTTCCATACAGCTATTGCAACTACCCCAATTTGTGCCGCTAGTAGAGCTACTCTTTGGACAGGTTTGTATGAACGCTCACATAATTACAATTTCCAAACAGGAAATATACGAGAGGAATATATGGCAAACTCCTACCCAACACTTTTAAGGAATAATGGATATTATACAGGTTTTTTTGGAAAGTATGGTGTACGTTATAATGGTCTAGAGAAACAATTTGATGAATACGAGTCTTATGACCGAAATAATCGTTATAAAGATAGAAGAGGTTATTATTACAAAACCATAGATAAAGATACAGTACATTTAACAAGATATACAGGCCAACAAGCATTAGATTTTATTGAAAAAAATGCAACCAATAAAAAGCCTTTTTGTTTATCGTTAAGCTTTAGTGCGCCTCATGCTCATGATGGTGCCCCAGAACAATATTTTTGGCAAAATACAACAGATAATTTGTTGGAAGATACAACCATTCCTGAACCAGAATTAGCAGATGAAAAGTATTTTTTAGCGCAACCAAAAATTGTTAGAGATGGTTTTAATAGATTACGTTGGACATGGCGGTATGATACCCCAGAAAAATATCAGCACAGTTTAAAAGGTTACTACCGAATGATTTCTGGAATAGATTTAGAAATTAAAAAGATTAGAAACAAGCTAAAAGAAAAAGGCGTAGATAAAAATACAGTTATAATTCTAATGGGAGATAACGGTTATTTTTTAGGAGAACGTCAACTTGCTGGCAAATGGCTAATGTATGATAATTCTATACGAGTTCCTTTAATTATTTATGATCCCAGAGCAAATAACCATCAAGATGTAAAAGATATGGTGCTAAATGTAGATATACCATCAACAATTGCAGATATTGCAGGAATTGAAGCACCAAAAACTTGGCAAGGTAAAAGCTTGTTGCCAATTGTAAATCAAGAAACTAATACTATTGGTAGAGATACTATTTTAATAGAGCATATTTGGGACTTTAGTGAAATACCACCAAGTGAAGGTGTACGTACTCAAGAATGGAAATACTTTAGATACGTTAATGATAAATCTATTGAAGAACTTTATAATTTAAAGAAAGATCCACTAGAAACTAAAAATTTAATAGGAAAGAAAAAATACCAAGAAGTAGCTAAAAAGTTAAGGGCAAAATTAGATGAATTAATTGCAAAAAATAGCGATAAATACAGAAAAGGACCAACAGATTTAACAGTAGAGTTAATTAGAGAGCCAGAAACCGAAGTTGAAATATTCGATTTAAAACCAGAGTTTGGTTGGACGGTACCTATTGAATCCAAATTTCAAAATGCTTATCAAATTTTGGTGGCTTCAAGTGAGTCTAAAATCAATGCTAATAATGGCGATGTTTGGGATAGTAATAGAGTAGCTTCTAGTCAGTCAACCAATGTAGAATATAAAGGAAAACCTCTTGAAATTGGAAAAACTTATTTCTGGAAAGTTAGAATTTGGGATCAAGAAAATAGATTAGTAGACTATTCTAAAGTTCAAAAATTCACAATCGGTAAAAGTGATAGCTATATCATTTCAACAGAAAATAAATTTCAAATTGATAGTATAAAGCCTGTGAATTTTGAAAAACGTGGTGATTTTTACTTTATAGATTTTGGAAAAGCAGCATTTGCTACCATGAATTTTACATATAAAGCAAAAACACCTCACACACTTACTGTGAGAGTAGGTGAAATGTTAGATGATAAAGGTAATGTAAATAGAACCCCTCCAACCAAGAGTAATATAAGATATCAAGAGCTTAAAGTTGATGTCAAACCTGGGCAAACAGAATATCAAATTAAAGTTCATACAGACGAGAGAAATACAAGACCAAATAAGGCTATTCCTCTACCAGAAGGCTTTCCCCCTTTAGTGCCATTTAGGTATGCCGAAATTGAAGGTTTTGAAGGAGAACTTGAAGCCAACAATTTTACACAGCTCGCATTTCATACCTATTGGGATGAAGAGGCAAGTAGCTTTAATAGTAATAATAATATCTTAAATCAAGTTTGGGATTTATGTAAATACTCTATAAAAGCTACAACATTTAACGGACTTTATGTAGATGGAGACAGAGAACGTATACCTTATGAGGCAGACGCTTACTTAAATCAATTAAGTCATTATACTACAGATAGGGAATATGCAATGGCAAGACGTACCATAGAATATTTCATGAAACACCCAACATGGCCTACAGAATGGCAGCAACATGTCCCTTTATTGATTTATGCAGATTATATGTATACTGGTAATACAGAATTAATAGAGCGTTATTATGAAGCACTAAAGCATAAATCACTTTATGAACTTTCAAACGAAGATGGTTTAATAACATCTACAAAAGTAGATGCAGCATTTATGAAAAAACTAGGTTTCCCCGAAGGCTATAAGAAACCATTAACAGATATAGTTGATTGGCCAGGAAAAAACTTTGCAGGAAGTAAAACCAAAGGTGAACGCGACGGATTTGTATTTAAGCCATACAGTACTGTAATTAATTCATTCTTTTACGAGAATATGAAAATTATGGCTGAGTTTTCTAAAATTTTAGGCAAAACAGAAGATGCTTTAGATTTTGAATACAGAGCAGCAAAAGCAAAAAAAGCGGTTAACGAACAAATGTTTGATAAAGAACGTGGTATTTACGTAGATGGTATAGGAACAGATCACGCATCTTTGCATGCTAATATGATGCCATTAGCATTTGGATTAGTACCAGAAGAGCATATTAGCTCTGTTGTAGAATATGTAAAATCTCGAGGTATGGCTTGTAGCGTTTATGGCGTCCAGTTTTTAATGGATGGATTATATAATGCTGGTGAAGCAGATTACGCTTTAGAGTTATTAACAAGTAAAGCCAAAAGAAGTTGGTATAACATGATTAGAGTAGGTTCTACAATAACTTTAGAGGCTTGGGATTACGAGTATAAAGTAAATTTAGACTGGAACCATGCTTGGGGAGCTGTTCCTGCTAATGTAATTCCTCGTGGATTATGGGGTATAAAGCCTAAAACACCGGGTTATGGCATTGCAACTATTAAGCCTCAAATGAGTAAGTTAAAAAGTAGTTCTATTGAAGTACCAACAGTAAAGGGAACCATAAAAGCAGAATACAAGTATAATGGAGCTAGATTGCAAACTTATACCATTGAAATACCTGGCAATATGGTAGCAGAGTTTTCTTTAAACGATTTAGAAGGAAAAGATCTAATTCACAATGGAGAAAAGGTGCCTTCGGCGTTTGAGTCAATAAGACTTTCTCCAGGAAAACATATTATACAACTTAAGATAAATTCATTTTAAAAATCTACTAAATACCCCATTTGAAGGTAATGAAGATACTGGTTTTGTCACTGCTGTCTATGGTTAGCTTAAACTCTTGTAAAGAGTATAAAGATGTAAAAATAGGTGGCGAATTAAAAAAGTGGCACAAGATAACTTTAAATTTTGAAGGACCAGAAACCAGTGAAACGGATGTCAATAATCCGTTTTTAGATTACCGCTTAGATGTTACATTTAAAAATAAAGACAAAACTTATATAATTCCAGGATTTTATGCTGCTGATGGTAATGCAGCAGAAACTAGTTGTACGTCTGGAAATATTTGGCAAGCAAGATTTACACCCGATGAAATAGGAGAGTGGACGTATTCGGTATCTTTTAAAACGGGGAAAAACATTGCAATAAGCGATGATGTTTCTCAAGCTTCTAGTGCTGGGTATATGGACGGACAGTCAGGAACATTTTTAATCTCGGCATCTGATAAAACTGGAATTGATAATAGAGCAAAAGGTAGACTACAGTATGTGGGTGAAAATTATTTAAAGTTTGCTCAAATAGGTAAATATTTTATAAAACTAGGAGTTGATGCGCCTGAGAATTTATTGGCATATACAGATTTTGATGAGTCAACAAATGCCTTGGGGTTTCAAAAATCATGGGAACCGCATGCTAAAGATTTTGATTCTAAAGCAGAATCCTTTTTATGGCAAAAATCAAAAGGTAAAAACCTTTTAGGTGCTATAAACTATTTAGCTAGTGAAGAGTTAAACGTATTTTCATTTTTAACATTTAATGTAGATGGCGATGATAGAAACGTTTTTCCTCATCTTTTAAAAGTGCCCATTAAAGAGTACGAAAATTACGCTAGCATTAAGAAGAATAAGGAAGCATGGGAAACCATGTTTTATAAAACCCGTTTTGATGTATCAAAATTAGACCAATGGGAACGCATTTTTGAATATGCAGAAACTAAAGGCATGTTTTTGCACTTTAAAACCCACGAAACCGAAACCGACCATCTAATGGATAATGGTGTTTTTGGTATAGAGAGCAAGCTTTATTACCGAGAACTTATTGCAAGATTTGGACATCATTTATCAATGAATTGGAATCTTGGAGAAGAAAATAATCAACCCATAAAAGAAGTTATTAAAGCTGCCGAATACTTATCTAAATTAGATGCGTATAATAGCCATTTGGTAGTTCATACATTCCCCAATAAAGATGATAGATATGCTGAATTGATTGGAGACCAATCACCTTTAACAGGAGCTTCGTTACAATTAAGTCACCCCGAGTTTATTGATGTACATCCTAGAGTTTTAAAATGGCGTGAGAAATCGAATGCTACTGGCAGAAAATGGGCTTTAGCTGTAGATGAACCTGGAAAAGCCAACATAGCCTTATTACCAGATGATGAAGATTCTGAACATAATTATGCTAGGGGTAGAGCCATGTGGGGAACACTTATGGCTGGAGGTTATGGTGTAGAGTGGTACTTTGGTTATGCCAGTCCTAATTCCGATTTAACTTGTCAAGATTTTAGAAGTCGAGATTTGTTTTGGGATCAAAATAGGTATGCATTAAAATTTTTTAATACCTACATTCCGTTTTGGGAGATGGAACCTAGTGATAATTTAGTAATTTCTAAAGATGTATCTTATTGTTTGGCGAAAAAAGGAGAGGTTTATGTTGTTTATACAGAATCTTGTACAGATAATATAACGCTAGATTTACGTAGTGTTGAAGGTGAATTTTTAATTAAATGGTACGACCCACGAAATGGAGGAACACTTAAAAAAGGCTCTTTAGTTAAGGTACAAGGATTAAAAAAAGTTAATCTAGGAAAACCTCCATTTAATTACAAAAATGATTGGGTTGTTTTAGTTCAAAAGAAATAGTTTTTCAAGGTTTATATATTATATAATTCTTAAATTACATCAATCACTAGCATTTAAATTAGTTAGTATATAGTGTTACTTTACATATAAGTATACTTACCATAACAGTACAGGACAGGTCTCAGCAATTCCTGTTTTATCTTTATCCTGCAAACGGAATATTAACCATGGTCAAGAATTTAAATAGTTTAGTTGTAGTAGTTACATGTTTTATTTTTTCGTGTTGTAACACACTAAACGCATCGTATTCCAAAGGTATCTATAAGGAAAATTCTGCAAATAATTGCAAAAAAGAAACTGTTTATATTGAAAAGAATGGTATAGTTAGAGTAGATCTTAAAAATTCAGGCGCTTCAAATAATGAGTGGTCTTCGCAAAATATTTTAGATGGGTATACAGGTTCCGATTATTTAATTTGGAGAGGAGCAGACAATTTTAATACCCCAGGAAATGGGCGTTTGGTTTATACAATAAAAATAAAACACTCAGGAACATATCAATTTGTTTGGAAATCTAGAATTGGAGAAGGTGATAGTAATACAGAACATAACGATTCATGGCTTAGAATTAGTGCAGACTCCTTTTATGGCGAAAAGTCAAGTACCGGTCAACGTGTTTATCCTAAAGGTTCTGGAAAAACCCGAACCCCGAAGGTGCCAGTAAAAACGGATGGTTGAAAATATATATGAATAAATTAGGAGAATGGACATGGAAATCTCACACTAATGATAAAGATCCTTATAACATTTTTGTAAACTTTGAAAAACCTGGTATTTATGATGTTGAAATTTCAGGTAGGTCAAAATCACATGCTATAGATCAGTTTGTTTTGTTTAGAACAGATAAAACATTAACACAAGCACAAAATGCAAAATTAAGTAAGATAACTTGTAAGTGAAGTTTAATAGATAATGAATTCAAATAGCGTTAATTGGGGAATTATTGGTTGTGGTGATGTTGCCGAAGTAAAAAGTGGACCAGCTTTTCAAAAAGCAAAAAGGTCTGCTTTGTTGTTTGTAATGCGTAGAAATGAAGAAAAATTAAAAGATTTTGCTAAAAGACATCATGTACCTAATTTTACAACTAATGCCTCAGAATTGATTAACGATAAAAGCGTTAATGCAATTTATATAGCAACACCGCCTTCTTCGCATTTACAATATGCCTTACAAGCTATTCAAGCAGGGAAAAATGTGTATTTAGAAAAACCTATGGTACTAAATACTAAAGAAGCTAATCAACTTTCAAAAGCTTTAAAAAATAGCACTTCTAAAGTTACAGTAGCTCATTATCGTAGGTGTTTACCATTGTTTGTTAAGGTTAAGCAGTTATTAGAATCTAATATATTAGGTAAGGTGTCTTCAGCCGAAATTAGCATTGCTCAATCAAAACGTACAAGCCTTATAGCTAAAACAGATGTGAATTGGAGAATTAATCCAAAAGTGTCTGGTGGAGGCTACTTTCATGATATAGCTCCACATCAATTAGATTTAATGTACTACTATTTTGGAGATATTGCTAAAATAAAAAGAGGTTTTATTAAAGCCAATGAGTTTACCAATGATGTTGTAAGAGGGGAGGTAATGTTTAAAAATAAAGTCCAATTTAAAGGAAGTTGGAATTTTGATGCGGTAAAAGATAATGATAGCTGCATTATTAAGGGAGACAACGGTTCAATTATATTTTCATTTTACGGTAATAAAATAACATTAAATGTTAATGAAAAATCAGAACAATATAGCTTTAAAAGCCCCATTCATGTACAACAGCCCATGATTGAGAAAACAGTAGGTTATTTTTTAGAAGAAAATCAAAACCCTTGCTCAGTTGAAGAAGCTACAGTAGTTACTCAAATTATGGATGAATTTTGCGGAATAGAATAGTTAAGGCATATGAAAACAGCATTTAAAATATTGAAAGAAATGTTAGTAGCAATGTTATTAATTGTAACCTCTGCATTTTCACAAAATCCCATTGTAGCTAATGTTGGATTAAATGATCCACACATTCATATTTTTAATGATACGGCTTACGTTTATGCATCACACGATAAGTCCATAAATAATGATAAATTTATTATGGAAAATTGGTGGGTTTGGTCATCACCAGATTTGGTTAATTGGACTAAACGAAGCGAGTTAAGTCCTAAAGATACCTATATAAGAAAAGATTATGTAAATTGTTGGGCCACAGATGTAGCATATAAAAACGGTAAATACTATTGGTATTTTTCAGAAGGAAACAAACAAACAGGCGTTGTGGTAGGAAACTCTCCTGTGGGGCCATGGAAAGATGTATTAGGGAAACCCTTGTTAAATTCATCTTTAACACCTACACACGAATACGATATAAGTATTTTTGAAGAAAATGGAGAGCATTTTATAATTTTTGGTGTTTGGGACTATTACATTGCTAAACTCCATGAGAATATGATAAGTTTAGCCGAAACACCAAAAAAAATTACTATAAACAATCCCAGAGGTCCTTATAATCTTGATGGTGAAAACAAAAAAATGCCAACAGACGATAAGCCTTTTGTACATAAATATAATGGAAAATATTATTTGTCTTGGGGATGTTTTTATGCAATGGCAGATAATCTTTATGGACCATATGAATACAAAGACACCATTATAAAAGAAGAAAGTTTTGCTAAAGGTTATGATGCCCCAACGTGGCCAAATGGCTTTTTACAAGGACGTCATGGGTCTTTTTTTACATGGCATAACCAATGGTACTATGCGTATTGCGATATTAGCCAAACTGGGAATCGATATTTTAGAGATAGCTTTATAAGTTATTTGCATTACAAGGATAATGGTGAAATGGCAACAATAAGAGTTGACAGCCTAGGAGTAGCAAACTATAATGCTAATTTTAGTATTGAAGCAGAAGAATATTTTAAGGCAGAAGGTGTAAGCAAAGTAGAAAATACTAAAGGAGGATTTTCCGTAGAGTTCCTGAAAAAAAACGGATATATTATTTTTCCAAATATTAAAAAATTAAATAATAAAACAACTATAGAGTTAGAAGTGTTGGTTAATAAAACTGCTAAAATTGAATTAAGAGAAGCTAATTCCAAAGGAAAGCTTCTAGCAACTTGTATTTTACCTAAAAACGATATTTATGCATTTCAAAAAAGACAATTCAATATAAAAAACATAGAAGGTGTTAAATCCATTTGTTTAGTATTTAAAACCAATGATAAAACACCTTTAAGGTTAAATAGATTTAAATTTAAAAGTTAAAATTCTACAAATATTTAAAAATCAATGAAGAAACTATTTTATTTAATACTAGTAGCGCTAGGTATATTATATAATGCCTGTGGAAATAAAAGTACAACATCAAAAGATTACAAAGACGCTTCTTTGTCAATAGACGAGCGTGTCGATGCTTTGTTACCTTTAATGTCTTTAGAAGAAAAGGTAGCGCAAATGCGAATTTTTCATGCCAATATAGGGGTTAAGCATGATAAGGACGGAAAATTACAACTTTCCGATAGGGTTATTAAAAAATTAAAATTAGGTATTGCTGGAATTAAAAACCCAGGCGAACATATTGATGCAGTAGCTGCAGCTAAACTTAATAATGAACTTCAAAAATATATTATAGAAAACAATCGTTGGGGAATTCCAGCCTTGTTTGTAACAGAATCTTACAATGGTGTAGATGCAGAAGGGTGTACTAAGTTTGGTCGCCCTATGACATCTGCAGCATCATTTAATCCAGACTTAGTGCGCAGGCAATGGGATGTAGTGGGTAAAGAAGCGCGTTTAAGAGGTATGCATATGTGCCACTCACCTGAAGCAGATATTGTTCGTGACCCACGTTTTGGTCGTATGAGTGAAGCTTTTGGAGAAGATACCTATTTAACAACACAAATGGTTAAAAACGCTATTATTGGAGTTCAAGGAAATTACGAAGGATTAGGAAATGGTACGCATATTGGTGCAGTAGCCAAACATTTTGCGGGGTACGGACAAGTTCTAGGAGGTTCTAACTTTGCGGCTATAGAAATTTCACCAAGAACTTTAATAGATGAAATTTATCCACCATTTGAAGCAGCTGTAAAAGAAGCAAAAACCTTAGGTATTATGGCATCACATGGCGATATTAACGGTATTGCAAGCCATGGAAATCCAGAATTATTAACAGGGGTTTTACGAGATCAATGGGGGTTTAAAGGTTATGTAGTTTCAGATTCTAACGATATTGCACGTTTACATTATTTTATGCATGTGGCCGAAACACCAGAAGATGCAGCACGCATGGGCTTAGAGGCAGGTATTGATATCGATTTATATGCCGAAGATTCTTATGCTTATCTTCCAGAAATGGTGAAGAAAAACCCAGAGTTAGAAAAGTTAATTGATAGATCTGTACGTCGTGTATTAAGAACAAAATTTATTTTAGGCCTTTTTGATAACCCATATATCGATATTGAAGAAGTAAAGAAAGGTGTTAGAGCCCAATCGTCTTTAGAGCTTGCTAAAGAATCAGATTTAGAATCTATCATTTTATTGAAAAATGAGGATAAGACTTTACCGCTTTCAAAAGACAAAACTTTAAAAGTAGCATTGTTAGGCCCACTATTAAAGGAGAATACAAAAGAGATGTTTGAGTCTGTTGCTGGTTCAAATGTGAAATTCATTGCTCAAAAAGGGTTTCAATTAACAAACCAAAAAGGAGGTGCTCCAGAACTTTTAGAAAGAGATCCAAAAGCTATAGCAAGTTTAGTTAACAAAGCAAGGTCTGCAGATGTATCAATATTATTTTTAGGTGGTGATGAGTACACTTCAAAAGAAGCGTATTTTAGTAACAGTACTTTAGGAGACCGTGCTACCATCGATCCTGTTGGTCCACAAGACGAATTGGTAGAAAAAATTAAAGCCTTAGGAAAACCAGTAATTGTGGTTTTAAAACATAGAAGAACGTTGTCAATTAACGTGATTGCAGAACAAGCCGATGCTATTTTAGATACTTGGGATTTAAGTGAGTTTGGAGATGAATCTACTGCTAGGATAATTTTTGGAGAAGTCTCACCATCAGGAAAATCACCAGTAACAATTCCAAGGTCTATAGGGCAAATTCCATTTCACTACAGTATGAAGGAGATTAACTATAAAAAAGAATATTTGTTTTTAGGCAAAGGCCCACTTTACCCATTCGGTCATGGTTTAAGTTATGTTGATTTTGAATATTCTGATATATCTATTTCTAACAAAGAATTAACCCCAAATACAGAACTCCAAGTTAGCGTAAAAGTAACCAACAAGGGCAATATGAAAGCTAAAGAAGTGGTGCAAATGTATATAAAAGATGAAATAGGTTCAGTTACACGACCTGATAAAGAGTTAAAGGGTTTTGAGAAAATAGAATTAAATCCAGGAGAAACTAAAACAGTATCATTTAAAATAACGCCTAAAATGCTAGAATTTACAGGACTTAAAATGGAGAAAGTCTTAGAAGCAGGAGACTACACAGTCATGGTAGGCACATCATCACAAGACTATTTAGAAACAAAATTTAAACTAAAAAAATAAGATTATATGAATAAAACAATTTTAACACTTTTTGCAGTTGTATTACTTTTTAATTGTTCCACAGCACAAAAAGTAACAGAAACTAAACCTATTGATAAAGCACAGGTTAAAGCTTCTATGATAAAAGCATTAGAATGGCAAGAAGCACACCCAATTTTTGCAATTGCCCCAACCGATTGGACTGCTGGAGCCTATTATACAGGGGTAGCAAGAGCTCACAAGGCAACTAAAGATATGATGTATATGGCGGCCTTAAAAAATCAAGGCTATTGGAATAACTGGCAAACTTATAAACGTTTACATCATGCCGATGACGTGGCTATTTCATACAGCTATTTGTATATTGATATGGTAGGAGGACGAAAGAATTTTGTAGACTTAGAACCAACAAAAAAATTCTTAGACGCACATTTGTATGAAGATGATAACTGGAAAGCAGGAACAGATAAAAGTAAATACGGTCGTACAATTTTATGGTGGTGGTGCGATGCCCTATTTATGGCTCCGCCTGTCCTTAATTTATATGCAAAACACACCAACCAACCAAAGTATTTAGATGAGATGCATAAATTTTATATGCAAACTTATAATCAATTATACGATAAAGAAGAACGATTGTTTGCAAGAGATATGCGCTTTGTTTGGACCGGTTCCGATAAAGATGAAAAAGAACCAAATGGTAAAAAAATATTTTGGTCCCGTGGAAATGGTTGGGTTATTTCTGGTTTAGCATTAATTTTAGACGATATGCCAAAAGACTATAAACACCGCCCATTTTATGAAAAGCTATTTAAAGATATGGCCGATAGAATTTTAGAACTTCAACCAGAAGACGGTCTATGGAGAACAAGTTTATTATGTCCAGAAAGCTACAACCACGGCGAGGTTAGTGGCAGCGGGTTTTACACCTTTGCACTTGCTTGGGGAATTAATAATGGCTTAATCGACAAGAAACATACGCCAGCTGTAAAAAAAGCTTGGCATGCATTAGCTAAATGCCAGCATGATGATGGTCGCGTAGGTTGGGTGCAAAATATAGGAGCATTTCCAGAACCAGCTACAGCAGATAGTTGGCAAAATTTTGGTACCGGAGCCTTTTTAATGGCTGGTAGTGAGGTTTTAAAATTAAAATAAAATATTATATGGGCGTTACCCCGCTTTAGGGCGGGGTCGGGCTTTACGTTTCAAGTCCTCGCACTTCCTTCGTCAGGCTGTGGGCTTTCCTCTGCAATCCCTAACGCAGGCTAGTTTGCAACCCACTTTTATTATATAAAAATTACAGGTATAATTCAATTAAACCCACACAAATGAAATTCTTTAAATTAATAGTAATACTTTGTTTAAGTATTACAAGTTGCCAAACAAAAAACAAGGAAACAAAAAAAAACGTAGCAATTAATTCTGAACTTCCCGAACGCCCAAATATACTTTGGTTAGTAACCGAAGATATGGGAGCATACATCCCACCATTTGGAGATTCTACCGTAGTAACTCCAAACTTAAGTAAATTAGCTAACGAAGGCGTAATCTATCCAAATTTATATTCCACTTCTGGTGTTTGTGCTCCAAGTAGAGCTGCCATCGCTACAGGTATGTATCCATCTAGTATTGGTGCTAACCATATGCGCACCAATTCTTATAATGATGAAATAGGTGTGCCAAAATATGAAGCTGTACCACCTACAGATGTTAAAATGATTAGTGAGTTGCTACGTAAGCAAGGTTACTATTGCTCTAATAATTATAAAGAAGATTATCAATTTAAAGCACCAAAAACAGCATGGGATGAAAGTAGTCCTTACGCACATTGGAGAAATAGAGCGGCAAATCAGCCATTTTTTTCAGTATTTAATTTTACAGAAACCCATGAGTCGGGATTGTTTGAGCCTTACGGATTTAGAGAAATAGAAACAAGACATTACCACTCGGGAGACCGAAACTATAAATGGAAAAATTTTGGAGCTTCGCATGCCAAAAATAGGATGGCAGAAGAAGATACGCCTGTGCACCTTTCAAAAGATACAGACTTTAATATTCCACCATATTTAGCAGATACTAAAGTAACACGTCGAGACATGTGGAAGGCTTATAACAATATAGCTGAAATGGATCACCAAATTGGAGCTGTTTTAAAACAATTGGAGGCAGACGGATTGCTTGAAAATACCATTATTTTCTTTTATGGCGACCATGGCGGACCTTTACCAAGAGAAAAACGATTAATTTACGATTCTGGATTAAACACACCAATGATTATACGTTTTCCAAAAAAAATGCACGCAGGAACAAAAGACAATCAACTTATAAGTTTTGTTGATTTTGCACCTACATTATTATCTTTAATAGGAGAGGAACCAAAGCCTTATATGCAGGGGCAAGCATTTTTAGGAAAATACAAAGCTAAAGAACGACAATACATTCATGCTGCGGCCGATAGATTTGATGGATTTACCGATGCTATTCGTGCCGTAAGAGATAGTCAGTATAAGTACATTAGAAATTATAGACCTGAGCAGGGATATTATTTACCAGTAGCATACAGAGAAAAAATTCCAGCTATGCAGGAGTTGTTAAGACTTAAAGAAGAAGGGAAATTAAATGATATTCAAATGCAATGGTTTAGAGAGAAAAAACCAGTTGAAGAGTTATTCGATTGTAAAAACGACCCTTATGAGCTAAACAATTTAGCCGAAGACCCAAATTACAAAGAGAAACTTGATGAATTAAGCTCAGAAATGGATAGGTGGTTAACCGAAATTGGAGATACTCCAAATCTTGATGAAGGAAAATTAGTAAAGCGTTTGTGGGGCGGGAATGATAGTCAGCCTAAAACATCCGAACCTACGATCACTGTAAACAATGGAAAGCTAAAAATAAGTTGTGAAACTACAGGGGCTTCAATTGGGTATAAAGTAATTAAGGACGGTAAAACACCGCAGTCATGGGCAATTTATCAGAACCCTATTGAGTTACCTAAAGGTACAAAACTAATGGTTCAAGCACATCGTATAGGGTTTAAGCCAAGTAAAACAGTAGAATTTAATTAATTTAAATGGCATAAAATAAAATGAAGAAATTATTTTCATTTTTAATCACAGCTTTTACTTTTATTAGTATTGTTTATGCACAACAGGTAAGACACATTGAAACTTATAATGATGCTTGGAGTTTCTATAAAGGAAGTTTAGAAAACCCCTTTAGTGAAGCACTTGATATTAATTGGGAAAAAGTAACCCTCCCCCATTCTTGGAATACTAAAGATATTTTAGATGATGAAGATGGTTATTATCGTGGAGATGGTTGGTATAAAAAAACGGCTATAATTCCTAAGATTTACCACAATCAACAAGTGTTTTTGTTATTTGAGGCGGCCAATCAAGTAACGTCGTTATATGTAAATGGTAAGGCAGTAGGTGAAGATCATATTGGAGGCTATACTACATTTGCCAGAGATATTACCTCAGCATTAAAAGAAGGAACAAACGAAATAGCTATTAAAGTAAACAATGCACATAATGACGAAATTATACCACAAGCAGCCGATTTTTCATTTTATGGTGGTATTTACAGAGATGTGCATTTAATCATTACCAAACCTGTTCATTTTGAAGTGGCTAATTTAGGAGCAAATGCTATTTTTATTAGAACTCCAGAAGTTTCAGAATCTTCGGCTAAAATTTCAGTACAATCTAAAGTTGTAAGGCCTAAAAAAGGCACGTACTATGTAAAACAAACCTTATATGACGCCCAAAACAACTTAGTAAAAACAATGAAGTCGAAAGCGTCTTATGGAAACGAGGTGTTTAGTGATTTTTCTATCTCTAATCCAAATTTATGGTCTCCAGAAAGTCCATATTTATATAAATTGGTTTCAGAAATAATAGATAAAAAAGGTAATGTATACGATAGAATTGAAAACCTTGTAGGATTTAGATGGTTTCGTTTCGATGCAAAAAAAGGCTTCTTTATCAATGGAAAACAAACCAAACTTATTGGAACGTGCAGACATCAAGATTTTCTAGGAAAAGCCAATGCAGTTAGTGATGAAATTCATAGAAATGATATGAGGTTACTTAAAGAAATGGGGTCTAATTTTTTACGAATTGCCCATTATCCGCAAGATCCAGCTATTTTAGAAATGTGCAATAAATTAGGGCTAGTTGCTACTCTCGAAATTCCTTTTGTAGATAAAGCTGCAGCCAACGAAACCGGAAAGCAAAATAGCATAAAAATGCTCAAGGAAGCCATTCGTTTTAATTACAACAACCCTGCTATTGTGGCTTGGAATTTAGGGAACGAAACTACAATGAAAGCTCCTGATAAACTAGGAGAGGCGTACACCAAACACTTTGTAGAAACGCACAAAGTTTTAGGAAAAACCATAAAAGATGAAGATGACACCCGGTACTCTTACTGTGTGTTTTTTAGAGAACCAGCATACCAAGATAAACTAGGAATAAGATTAACCGATTTGGTAGGATACAATAAGTATTACGGCTGGTATGTTGAAGAATTAAAAGATATTGATAAAAACCTAAGAAGTTTAGTAGAACGTTCTTTGGCATTAAATCCCGATAAACCTTTTATTTTAAGTGAGTATGGCGGTGGAGCAGACCCTAGAATACGCTCTTACAATCCTACTCGATTCGACTTTAGTGTAGAATATCAATTTGAACTTCATAAGGCTTATATGAAAACCATTTTAGATATGCCAGAAATTGTGGGAGCAAATGTTTGGAATTATGCCGATTTTCAGGTAGAACACCGAAAAGATGCCGTACCGCATATTAATAGTAAAGGTTTAGTTTCTGCCGATAGAAAGAAAAAAGATGCGTATTACTTATATCAAGCATTATTAAAGAAAACGCCATTTTTGGCAATAGCCTCTAAGTCTTGGAAAAAAAGAGCTGGAATAGCAGATGCCGTAGGAGGCGACGTTGCTACACAACCAATAACAGTGGTTGGCAATGGAAAAGATGTGGAATTGTTTGTAAACGGAACTTCGCTAGGTAAAAAAGTATTTGATTTTTCTACAGCTACTTTCAATGTGCCTTTAAAGCATGGAAATAACTTAATTGAAGTTGTTTCTGAGAAAGAAGGAGAACTATTAAAAGATTTTGCAATTATAGAGTTTACACTTCAGCCTAAGAACTTAAAAAGTGAAACCAATCCGTTTAAGGAAATAGCCATAAATGTTGGTTCATACTGTTATTTTATTGAAACCGATAATATAGATTATTTATGGATGCCCGATAAAGCTTATGAAAAAGGCGGTTATGGTTATGTAGGTGGTGATTTTTTAAGATTTAAAAGTAAACGAAGAAATAATATTGGAACTAACGTAAGTGTTAAAGGAACAGAGAACGACCCTATTTACCAAACGCAGCGTATTGGTATTGAGGCCTATAAATTTGATGTTCCTAAAGGAACCTATGAATTGTCTATACTTTTAGCAGAATTAAAAACCAAGGAAGATAATATCATGGATATTGTGGTAAATGAGAAGCCTGTTTGGAGCGATATAAACCTTAAAAAGCAATATGGAGACGACCGCGGTGTAATGAAACGTTTTTTAATTACGGTTGAAAATGATAAAGGTCTAACAGTAAGCTTTAATGCTAAAAAAGGAAAGACAAGACTTAGCGGTATAAAATTAAGAAGAGTAAATTAGTTACTTCTAATCTCCACAGGGACTCATAAAATACGGTAAGTTCGTCCTAGTTATCCCTCCAGCTTTTAACGGCATATAAGTATTTGGTCTCCCTGGTTTTTGCAAAGTCATTTAAAGCAGCTTTAGCCGTTTGTTTGGTAAGAGCATTGTATGTTTTTTCATACCCTTAGAGAAGACCTTTTTATCTTTTCACACCACATATCTGCTGTTAGCATTCCTGATTTGGTGCACTACGCATATTTGGGTAGTTGATTTAGGAAGTACATTTCTATACCTCGATTTTGAATGGATTTTAAAAATAAAGTCAGCTCTTTGTCTGTTTTGAATTGTTTCAAAAATTCATCGTTTAATAAATCTTTTTTCTTCATAAGGGGATAAAATTTAAAATTAATCAAAAAAAAATATCGAGGGTTGCAACCCTCGATATTTTAAACTTTACACACTTGGTGAGATACTACCTTATAATTCTACATATGTTTATGCAGTATTTTTAATTGACTATCGATGTTAAATATTTTTCTCTAAAAATAATAGGTGACTTATTTTTCAACTTTTTCATACTCAGTATTTGCCCATCTAATTTGAGCTCTACCACCTTTAACTCTATAGGCACCATATCTAATACCTGATTCTAGACCTCTATCTGGTTCAGGAATATTCCAGTTAAATGTTTCTCCTCCTATTATTGCATTGCAATAATGGATTTTTTTTGTAGAATCGTTTGGGTCTTCTTTAAAACCTACCTCTAGTTCAAAGTCAACTATTTCATTTTTATTTACTTGTTTTAGGAAAACAACTTCTCTACCGCTTCCTTCTCCACCACGTTCTAGGATACGCTCTGCATAGATATCGAAAGCTACTTGCTTATCAGCATTGATACCAGTCCCATATACAGGCTTAGCTAAATACAAACAAATAGCAGGGTCATTAGAGCCTCCGCCGCCAGTGTGTTTTCCTTTGGCTTGTGCAATGTAAGTACCATTCTGACTATCAGAACCAGCATCACCTACTTCAAGAATTCTAAAGATTCCAGTAAATTTTGCATAACTTCCTACTACTGTACTGCTAGATCTGCTTAATGAGCGTTCTATTCGGGGTTGTAAAGTGTTTGGTGCATCTTGATTATTTGAACCATCTGTTATATTGTATATCCCCCATGTAATACCATCGATGGTACTTTCTTTGTAATTAGCATAACAACTCCTATCATCAATAGTTCCAACATTAACAGGGTTTGGCAAATCGTTCGATGTTCTGGTAGCATTTTCTCCCTCAGGGTTGCATGTTGTGTAAGGACCTGTGTCTTCATCTGGTGCTATCTCTACAGGTTCTGGTTCAGGTTCTGGGGTCTCATAAATTATTGTGTCTTCAGAATACCCAAGTCCATCTTCTGTACAAGAAAAAAAGGCTACAAAAGCCATTAATGTGGTAATTGATACTAGTTTGTAAATAAATGTTGATTTTTTCATGATATATGGCAATATTTAATCGTAAAATTATTTTATGGATAAAATACTTTCATCCTGTACTGTCCTGTTTAAAGCTGAAAAGAATTAAAAGTCTTATGTTTTTTTAATAATAATTTTTAAAAATAGAATTGGGTTTTCAACATCAATTACATGATACAGCAGGATGCTTTCAAATTATAAAAGTAATTATTTTAATTGCTAAAATTATCAACTACCAATGGATAAGATTTTAAACATTTTTCTAGTATTTCTAATTTTAAGTTGCCAGTCAAAACACAGAGAAAAATTAGTTAAAGAACCTGAAATAGCTTTCAATGAATTGTCAGAGAACTTTAAGTCACCCGCTAATAAATACCGTCCTGAAACTTGGTTTCATCTAAATGGAAACAACATTAGTAAAGAAGGTTTAACATTAGATTTAGAAGCTATAAAAGAAGCAGGGTTACAAGGCGTACACCTATTTAATAAAGCAGGAAGGCCTTATCCAAACGTAAAACCTATAGAGATTTTATCTCCCGAATGGGAAGATATGATTAGGCATGCAGCCAATGAATGTAAACGGTTAGGTTTAAAATTTACCATGCAAAATTGTCCAGGTTGGTCTATGACTGGTGGTCCTTGGGTGCCCGTTGAAGAAGCACAACGCGAAGTGGTTGAAACGGTTTATTACGTTTCTGGTAAACAAATTTTTAATGATATACTTGAGATAGATTCATTGTATCATACACCAGATTACAATTATCAAGACATTCAAGTATTAGCTTTTCCAACCCCAGAAGGGGATGATACGCCTCCTTTCAAACCTACTTTAATAGAAACTAATAACACAGCTGTACCATGGAAGGACATTTTTAATCCAGATGCTAAAATAATTGTAACTCGAAAAACTACGCGTTTAGATCAACCCTTAAATACATACAGAAAACAAGGTATTTCAAAAGTAAATAATCAAGATTCTTGGGTTAAGACAACATTTGATAGTCCTATTACATTACGTACTATACAGCTTCCGCAATTAAGGCATATTATTATGGGTACCCAATATCCGCAAGTAGATGTAGCTATTAAAGTTGAAGCCCTTATTGATAATAAACTAACAGAAATAACAACAGTAAATATCCCCGATGCTAACTGGAACGATAGGCGAAAACATTTAACTTTAGCTATTCCAGAAACCACTTCAAACAAATTTGTGTTTACTTTTAAAGGCACACATACTATAGCACCAGAAGTTATCCGGCTAAGTGCAAAACCCAAACTTCATAACCATGAAGCTAAGGCCGCAAAAGTACTGCGCCGTCTTGAAAAGGATGTGCAGTATGCGTACAATGAAAAAACCTTTATAAATCTCAATGATATAGTAAATTTAACGGATAAAATGAATTCGGAAGGTAAACTAAATTGGGAAGTTCCCGAAGGCCGTTGGACGGTGGTTCGGTTCGGGCATATCAATATGCGATTAACCAATAAACCTGCCGTTCCTGAAGCCACTGGTTGGGAATCAAGTAAACTTGATAAAGTTGCTATAGAAAATCATTTACGAAAAGGGATGATAGGTAATTTAATTAAAGAAGGTGGCCCTATTGGAGATGGTAAATTGCAAGGGCTATTAATTGATAGTTGGGAAAGTCACGTGCCTACATGGACCATGCATTCTGAAGATATGTTCAAAGAATTTGAAAACCGTAGAGGCTATAGTATGAAAAAATACTTGCCAGCCACTATGGGCTATATTATTGAAAGTCCAAAAGTAACTGCTAAATTTTTAAGAGATTTACGGCACACCATGGATGACCTATTTATAGATAATTTCTTTAAACATTTTGCAACCGTAGCTCACGATATGGGGGTTGAAGTTTATACCGAAGGCGCAGGAGGCGAAGTGTTGCCAATAGATCCTATGCGGTATTATGGCGTTAGCGACAACCCAATGACCGAGTTTTGGTACCCAAGTGCACCA
The DNA here is from genome assembly GCF_001971785.1 of Seonamhaeicola sp. S2-3. Lineage (NCBI taxonomy): Bacteria > Pseudomonadati > Bacteroidota > Flavobacteriia > Flavobacteriales > Flavobacteriaceae > Seonamhaeicola > Seonamhaeicola sp. S2-3. Next base: position 2,324,127 of record NZ_CP019389.1, read on the forward strand.
TCAGCACAAAATGAATATGCTAAACCTATTTACAATGCAGCATCAGCAACACATTTATATAATAAACCAATACTTGCTGCAGAGGCTTGTACCCAAGTAGGAGTAAAATGGGACGAACATCCATTTTCTGTAAAATATTTAATAGACTATAATTTTGCAAAAGGAGTAAACCATTTGGTGTTTCACACGTTTTCGCATACACCACAAACCAATGTGCAACCAGGGTCTAGTTTTGGAGGGAATATAGGGTTTCCCTTAGTACGAGAGCAAACTTGGTGGAAATACATGTCTAACTGGACCGATTATTTAACCAGAAATCAATATGTATTGCAACAAGGTGAGTATGTGGCCGATGTGCTTAGGTATTATGGCGATCATTATGAGCGTCCGCCATTCGATTTAGATTATTTTCCTAAAGGCTACAGATTTGATTATTTAAATGCAGAAATTTTACATGATAAAGTAAGTGTAAAAAATGGAAGGATACATGTTAAGGGTGCTGGTGATTACCAAATTATTACATTAAGAGATTCTAGGCAAATGTTACTTTCTACCATAAAAAAGTTAAAAACTTTGGTAGAAGCAGGTGCCGTAATTTTGGGAGACAAACCTGTAGATTCACCTAGTTTGATGGATGATGAAAACGATTTAATAACACTTAGAGCTATTGCCGATGAGTTATGGGATAATACGGAAAGCGGAGTAAAACAAGTAGGTAAAGGAAAAGTATATTGGGGTAAAACATTGGAAGAGGTATTTAAAGAAGAGCATATCGCTCCTGATGTTATTGTTCCAAAAGATTTAGACATCAATTGGATACATAGAGAAACTGCCGATGCGCATATTTATTTTGTAGCTTCAAAACACAAAAAACCAATAGATGTTGCGGTAAGTTTTAGGGTGAATAACCTAAGTCCAGAAATTTGGGATGCGTTTACAGGAGAACAGAAGGACGCCATGGTTTGGAGTCGGGAAAATAATAGAACAAATGTAACTTTATCATTACCAGAAAGCGGTAGTGCAATTGTGGTGTTTTCAAAAGAAGATAAAACGGCTTTAGCTTCAAAAGTAACACTAAATGAACAGGTTATTTTAAATTCAAAGACAGGTTGGTTTAAGATTCATGATGTTGCTGATTTTCCAAAATTATCAAGAAAGGGAAATGTGTTTGTAGCTTCCGTTTCGGGAGATTATGTCTTTCATCAAAATGGAAACAAAATAACTAAAACGATTTCTGTTGAAGACATAACACTTCAAAAGGATTGGAACTTACAGTTTGAAAAAGGCTGGGATACGCCTGAAGCGATTCAACTTCCAGAATTAAAATCTTTAACAAGTTTAGAGAATAAAGCTATTCAGCATTATTCAGGAACCATGACGTATTCAAAATCATTTCAACTAGAAGAAATAGTTAAACATACAATTTTAGATTTAGGGGAGGTGGCTAACATTGCAGAAGTATGGTGTAATGGTAAAAAAATAGGCGTAAAATGGGCCCCACCTTTTGTGTTTGATATTACAAAAGCAATTCAAAAAGGCAAAAATACTTTAGAAATAAAGATAACCAATACGTGGCGTAACCAGCTTATTTTTGATAATTTAAGAGCAAAAGATAATAAAAAAACATGGACTACGAGCCCTCCTAAAAAGGATGAAACTGAATTAGAAGATTCTGGTTTAATTGGTTCCGTGGTTCTTAAACTTGTTCATTAGTACGAGAGCTTTTATAGATGATATATTATCCATAGATTGTGTTTGTCTTTTAAGAAATCTAGAAGATATGTTTAGAATTACAGGATAAATCAGGATAGTTATAATTCACACTTAGCTTACTTTTACACATACAATTAACACCAATTTCTAAATGAAAAGACGTAATTTTATTCAACTATCAACCCTAGCAGGAGTAGGTATGTCTCTACCTATAGCCGGATTATTAAACGCGTGTTCAAATCATTCAGAACATTCACTAGAATTTAAAAACTTAATTTCTAGTCTGTTAAAAGATTGGTGCGATGGGATGCTTAAAGTTCAAATTAACAATCCGTCTAATTTAGAAGAACATGGAGCTTTAGATTGTCCATCATGTGATCATATTCATGGGAGATGTATGGATGCAGTCTATCCGTTTTTATATATGGCAGATAAAACTGGAGAAGAAAAATATTTAGAAGGTGCTAAATTAGTAATGACTTGGGCTGAGAATAACGTCTCGCAAGAGAATGGTGCATGGACTGTAATTAGAAACCCAAAATCATGGAAAGGTATTACAGTTTTTGGAGCCATTGCATTGGCAGAAGCCTTACATTACCACGGTCATGTTTTAGACAAAGAAACCCGTTTGGCGTGGACCAAGCGTCTTGAAAAAGCAGGACAATATATTTACGATACGTTTACTATAGACTTTACAAACATTAACTATCCAGGAACAGCAGTTTATGGATTGAATTTAATAGGTGATGTTCTAAATAGAGAAGACTTTAAAGCAAAGAGCAAAACCCTAGCTTCTGAAGTTAAAGCCTATTTTACACCCAATGAAGGTTTGTTGTTTGGCGAATGTAAAAAGAGCTCTAGTAAGTTAAGTGAAAAAGGATTGCATGGTGTTGATTTAGGTTACAATGTAGAAGAAACCTTGAACAGTTTAGTAATGTATGCGCTTAAAGAAAAAGATGAAGAGTTGCTACAAATCGTTACAAAATCGTTAAATAGTCATTTAGAATTTATGTTACCAGATGGCGCATGGGATAACAGTTGGGGTAACCGTATGTACAAATGGAGTTATTGGGGTAGTAGAACTTGTGATGGTAGCCAACCCGCATTTGCAATGATGGCACATATAAATTCAGCATTTGGTACAGCTGCGGTTAAAAATACAGAATTATTAAAAGCGTGTACCTCAGATGGTTTAATTCATGGAGGCCCACATTTTGTTGAAGCAGGAGTTCCACCCTGTGTACACCATACCTTTACACATGCTAAACCCTTAGCTTCACTATTAGATCATTGGGAACATTTACCCGAAATCAATAAAAATTCTAGTTTACCAAGAACTACAGCAGATGGTATTAAACACTTTAAAGATTTAGATGTTTACCTTTTTGCAAGAGGTGATTGGAGAGGAACTGTAAGTGCTTATGATGCAGAATACCATTATAAATACGATTACCGACAAGCATCAGGTGGAGCTTTAGGGGTATTGTATCATAACAAAGTAGGCTTGTTATGTGCTGCAAGTATGGCAAAGTATCATTTAGTTGAAAAAAATAATCAACAACCACAACCAGGTAAAGATATTTGCTTAACACCACGTATAGAGACCTTTAAAAACGGTGTTTGGTACACAAATTTATATGATTTGCCTGCTACTGTATCTTCAAAAGATGAAAGTGGAATAATTAAACTACTGGCAGATGTTAAATTGAAAAATGTAGATAGAGATGTAGTTGAAGGTACGGCTTCAGCATTTGATATTGCTTACAAGTGTTCTGCCAATAAAACAGAAATTAAGGTTAGTACCAAACAAGAAATTAAAGAGCAAACTGCTTTTGTGTTGCCAATTATTTCCCCTTCAAAAGAAGAGGTAATAAATATTAGTGAAAATGAAATAACCATTCAAAAACCAGAAGGTTTAGTAACAATTAAAGCAACCGCTCCAATTAAAACCAAAGAATTAGCAGGAAAGCGAACCTTTAATATGGTACCAGGTGTTGAAGCGTTACCTTTAGAAGTGTTTTTTGAAGAAGGGCAAGGTGAGTTGAGTATTGATATATTTGTAAGTTAGATTAACTTTAATTTGGGCGTTACCCGCAAGGGGTCGGGCTTTACGTTGCAAGTCCTCGCACCTCCTACGTCGGGCTGTGGGCTTTTCACTGCAATCCCTAACGCAAGCATGAAACAAACCGTATATCTAATTTGGGTATCTGCTCATAAACATTTTGATATTAAAAACTATATGAATAAAAGGTGTAAGGTTACAAAAAATGAAAAAGAAGATAGCTCATACCATAGTTTTGTTATTCATAAGTGTTTTGTGTTTTTCACAAAACGGAAAAATTCATGAAAATCAAATTTTTAAAAGCAAAACCTTGTCAAAAGATGTTAAGTATAACATCTACTTACCTTCAGGGTATAACCAAGCCAAAGACCTGCCTGTACTGTATTATTTACATGGTTTTGGAGGGAATCACTTTTCATCATCAAAGTTTATAAAAATTGTAGATTCGTTAATAAGCAAACATAACTTTCCAAAATTAATAATTGTATCACCTAAGACTGATAAAACGTGGTATATGGATAATATCGAAGGAACTATAAAGTATAGTACTATGTTTATTAGTGAATTTATTCCGTTTATTAAAGAAAAATACGCTGTTACAAATAGCCCAAAACAAACCATGATTGCAGGAAATTCTATGGGTGGATTTGGGGCACTTCGTTTTTCAATGTTATATCCAAATATTTTTGGAATATGTTTAGGTTTTCAATCTGCAATTGATACAGATTATCAATTTAAGAACATGCCAGAATCTGATTACCAAAAGTTTCATCAACATATTTATGGTAAAAAAGATACAAGAGATGCATATGTTAATGATTTTTTTTATAAAAATCAACCCCTATATATGGCTAAAGAATTAAGTGCAGAAGCCCTAAATAGTGTTAAATGGTATATTCAATGCTGTGATAATGATTATCATTCTGGTCCAAATGCAGAACTTCACATTGTATTTCGGAATAAAAAAGTAGAACATGAATATAGAGTTCTTGATGGAAAGCACAGTAATGAGTGTGTTACAAGAAGCTACAATGATGCTTTGAAATTCATTCAAAAAAATCTTTCAGGTAATTCTTTTTAAAATACATTTTGAAACAGTAAAGTAAGAGGTTTATAGTTGGTGTATTGTTTTTAATAAGGTAAACCTCACTAAACACTATTAACTGTAAAGCATTCTATTTAATTTAAAAAGCGTATAATCAAAGTAATATATCATTATTCCAAGACACAATTTTGTTGTTGTACATAGCATCTAACCCCATTTGAACACATATTGCTGTTTTGGATCCAGAAGTTATATCAGATAGCGGTGTTTTGTTATTAATAATGGCAGATTTAAAATCTAATAAGGCTTGCTTGCTTGGGTTTAGGTGTTCAATATTAATATTATATCCTTTTGTTTTGTTCCACAAAGCAGTAGCTCCACTAACTCCGTCAACTTCTCCCATAACTTTATTTTTATTGCCCTCAGGGTAAAACCATGCATTTTGAGCATCAATTATTATGGAGCCTTTATCTCCTAAAATTTTTATTTGATAACCATCTTTAGCGTTACTAGTAAGACAAGTGAATTTAGCTTTAATGCCATTAGGATAGGAATATATAAGATGTACGTTGTCATAAGTTTCTCTGCCATCTTTCCAATAGTCTATACCGCCAACTCCCATAACTTGATTGGGGGTTTCTCCTAAAACCCAATTCACAAAATCAATTTGATGAGAACATAATTCGGCCGTTAAACCTCCCGAGAATTCTTTATACATTCTCCAGTTAATGGCTTTTTCTAAGCTTGGGTCTGGTACTTTTCTTCTCCAATTACCATGTCTATTCCATTGACATTCAAAGGCAATAATATTTCCAACTTTTCCAGAGTGAATTAAATCTACTACATGAGTGTATAGTCTAGAACTGTGGTACTGATGTCCTGTTTGAAAGATGGTTTTAGATTGCTTTGTTTTATTTACCAAGTGTTTAATATCATCATATCCTTTTGCTAATGTCTTTTCACAATACACATGTTTACCTGCTGCTATTGCATCAATTGCTATTTTGGCATGTGAGCTAAATGGTGTGGCTATAATTACAGCATCAACATCTTTGTTATCTAAAAGATCTTTATAGTTTTTATAGCCTTTAGGTTTTGTATTAGCTTTAGCTAAACCATTTTCTAATCTAAAAGGAATAATGTCAGAAGAAGCTACAACTCTAACCCCATCAATATTATTAATTATTGATGTTAAACCTGTACCTCTTTGACCTGTTCCTATAACCCCTATATTAACAATACTGTTAGAATTACTACTCGTTTTTGAAGTGATTCCAAATAATGAACTAGAGGTGATAATTCCAGCAGAAGCAATACCTGTATTTTTTATAAAAGTACGCCTTTTCATATCTTATAATTTTGGTTCCCAACCTGGTTCATATGTTCTAGACCAAAGTTTCATGGCTTCTCTGTCAAATATCTTACCAGAATTTTCATCAACGTTAAAACCTTTGTTAATTCGGTAAGAAATATTGGCATAATGTGTTAACATTTGAGAAATGGCACCAACTTCAATAGATGAGGTTAATTTTTCTTTTCCTCTAATTGCATTAAAAAAATTGGTAACATGACGAGTGGTTAGGTTGCCACCACCACCAAGCGCTAAACCGCTTTCAGTACCACCAGATTTATTTTCTTTTAAGAGGTTTCCTTTTAGGTCATATAATTCATAACCATCTCTGTCTACCATAACTAAACCTTTAGAACCATAAATAATAGTACCTCTTCCTCTTCCATATTTTTTATAAGCATTTCTGCTATCTCCATCCCATTGAATAACTCTATTGTTAGAAAATGTAAAGGTAGCTTCCATTTGGTCATACATTTCCCAGCCGTCATCCTTAAATTGTCTTTTATCAGCAATTACATCAACATATTCTGGGTATTTTACATCTAAAGCCCAACGAGCAATGTCAAGTTCATGAGTTGCATTATTTCCCATTTCAGCGGTTCCAAAATCCCATCCATACCAATGCCAATTGTAGTTCCATGTGTCATGAGTATAATCTTTTCTTGGAGATGGTCCTTGAAATAAATCCCAGTTTAATCCTTTTGGAGGATCTGCTTTTACAGGGTTAGGTACTTTTCCTCTTCTGTTTGTGTAAAAGGCTATAGCTCTGTATACATTTCCAATGATTCCATTGTGTATTTCTTTAATAATCTCTTGGCTTTCTAAAGAGGAACGTTGTTGGTTGCCCATTTGTACAATTTTATTATACTTTTTTTGAGCCGCTACTATAAGTTCATTTTCATGAGGATTATGGCTACAAGGTTTTTCTAGGTAAACGTGTTTGCCTTCCTGCATAGCCATGATGGCTCCAGGTGTGTGCCAATGGTCTGGTGTAGCCATAAATATAGCGTCTATGTTTTTATCATTGATTATGTTTCTAATGTCCATTTCGGAGGCAATTTTATAATCAATTTTTTCACCAACTTTAGATTTTGCTTTTTCTATCTGACTAGGCATAACATCACATAGATATTTGAGGCGAACATTGTTTTCTTTGGCTGCTATTGCTTCAATAAAGGAAAAATAACGACGCCCAAGTCCTTGGATAGCTATATTAAGTCGGTCATTTGAGCCTATAATATTATTATAGCTTTTAGCAGACATGGCATTTGCTGTACCCACTAAACTAACACCTATTGCTGCTGTAGCAGTCTTTTTGATAAAACTTCTTCTATTGGTTTTCATCTTTATTTTTTCTTTTGTTTAGGTACACGAATTTTTATATTTCTAAAAGATACTTTATCTCCGTGGTCTTGCAATAAAATTTGTCCTTTTTCCAATAAACCAAAATCAGGCCACTTTGCATATTTGCTTTCAGAAACTAATTTTAAAAATTCATCACTACCACGCTCATATTCTAAAACTTTCACATCATTTATCCAGTGTTCTACATGGTTATTTATAGATTTAATGTAGGCCGTATTCCATTCACCAATAGGTTTAATAGGTTTTTTAGGATCTGCCTTAATTAAATCGTATAAAGAGCATACCGTTCTACTGCCTTCGTGAGATCCTAGTTTTGCGTCGGGATGTAATTCATCATCTAAAATTTGATATTCTAATCCAATAGATGAACCAGGACCTTTGTTAATTTCGGTGTCAACATAGTATTTAATTCCGCTGTTTGCTCCAGGAGTTAATTTAAAGTCTACTTTTAGTTCAAAATTACTATAGTCTTTTATAGTTACTATATCTCCTCCTGCTGCAGATTCTTTTCCACCAGTATCAGCTACAATGAGTTCGCCATTTTCTATAGACCAGCCTTTATCTGGAAATTTGTCTAATTTGGCACCTCGCCATCCTTTGGTGGTTTTACCGTCCCAAAGCATTTTCCAGCCATCTCTTTTTTCTTGGTAGGTTAGGTTGTTTTTAGTAATTACTGGTTTAAGCGGGCTTTGGGTAGAATATTTATCCAAATCTGTAGTAAGAATTTTGGCATTTTTCCACAAAATTTGTTTGCCTATTTTTTCTTTATGTTTCCCAATACCATGAACTTGTAAACCTATAAATCCCGAAGCTGTCTTGTCATCAATTAAATAAGCTGCAGGTACGTTGTTTATCCAAGTTTTTATGGTATCTCCAATAGCTTCAACCCTAAAGTGGTTCCATTCATTTTGTTTAAAGGCTGCTTGTGCTTTGGGGTTGTTTACTAAAGGATTTAGCCATTTTCTTCTTTTTTCATCATAAATGCCGCCACTCCAAGCACGTTTTGATGGGTCTATTTCAACTTGATATCCATGAACAATACCATCTTTATAATATGGGAGTGTATTACTTCTTATTTGAATTCCTGAGTTCATAGATGGGTCTACTTTAAAATCTATTTCAAAAATAAAATCGTCATAAAAGGTATTTGTACATAGAAATGTGTTTGGAGAGTTATCTACTGTAGTCCCAATAATAGTGCCATTTTCATTTTTGTAGGTTGCGTTGCCGTTTTTAATGTTCCAACCATCTAAGGAGTTGTTTGGGATTAAATTTACCCATGGAATTTCTTGTTCTTGTTTACCACATGAGCAAAATATTGAAGTGGTTAAAATTGAAATAATAAATAATTTGAAGGGTTTCATATAGTTTTTGGTTTAATGAAAAAAGTATATTATTAAGGTAAAGTTAATCAAAAATATTAAACATTATGAATGAAAGTAACCTGTAGTATCCTGAAAACAGAGGGGGTTTTATTTTTATTTTTCCTTAAGACGGAATTGCTTAGGTGTTAAGTTTGTTTTTTTCTTAAATAATCTATTGAAGTAGTGATGTGATTCAAAACCCAATTCGAAAGCAATTTCTTTTTGAGATTTATTAGAGTTTAATAGTAACTCTTTAGATTTTTCAATTTTTAATAGTAAATGATATTGTAGAGGAGAAACTCCCGTTTGTTTCTTAAAATCTATTCGGAATTTAGAATAACTTACGCCCAAATCCGAAGCTATTTCAATAAGATTAATAGAACTGTTTATGTTTTTATACATGATGCTTTTTGCACGAGATATCATAGAATTTAAATCGTCCAAGTTACTACCACCGCTTTTAATATTATGCAATTCTGCCATCAACTGAATACAAACTCCAGAAGCCACATGTTGATAGCCATAAGTAGCTTCATCAAATAATTTGAATAGTGTGTTAAAATGATGTAATACTGCAGGTGTATTGCATTTAGAAACAATAGGTTCATCAGCATTAAAAAAACCATTGGATAAAAATTGATTGGCAATGGCACCAGAAAACCCAACCCAACGTTCTGTCCAACCTGTACTTTTTTGGGGTTTGTAGCGATGCCAAACACCCGGAAATAATAAAAAAATATCACCATCAGACACTTTTATTTTTCCAGTAGCGTGGCTTTCAAAAATCCCCGTTCCCTTAGTTATTAAAACAATGTGGAATTCATTTAAAACACGTCCTTTTTCCCAAGTAAAAATATACTGGTCAGGATGATCCATGGATGGGTATTTGGCATATTTTTTTATAACATTTCGTCCTAAGTTATTTATGTAAAAACCCCATGATTTATCTTTTTCAGAGGTAATTAGGTATTTTCGGTATTTATTTTTCATGTCATTTTGTGCAACTAATATATCAAAATGTTAATAGATAAATGCATTAATAATTACGAAATTTATGAGTTGAAATTTTATGTCAAAAATTTTCTTTATCCAATACATGATATTACAGGATAATAAATTAAGACTCTATAAATATCTTTAAAACGATTTAATAATGTATTGGGGCACTTTTAAAAACTAACATGTGTTTTTTATTAGTATAAAAACAACTATTTCTATTTAAAAATGAAAATTCAACTAAACTACACCACATCACTAAAGTATCTTTTTGCTTTTTTTACAATGGCACTATGCGCTAGTTTTTTAGCCTGTAAATCAGTTTCAACTCTGGAATTGGCAGATTTAAAATTAGAGTACAGAACAAACCCATTAGGAATAGATAACACTGCGCCAAGGTTTAGTTGGAATCTTGTTGATAAAAACCAAACCAGAGGACAAAAACAAACGGCATATCAAATTTTGGTAGCCAGTAACCTAAAGCATTTAGATAATAATATTGGAGATGTCTGGGACTCTGGAAAAATAAGCTCTAATCAATCTGTTAATGTGAAATTTAATGGTAATAGTTTGGAGTCTGCAAAGCAATATTTTTGGAAAGTAAGAGTATGGGATGTTTCAAATAATGTTTCTAATTGGAGCAAAGTGGCTCGCTTTTCAATGGGGTTATTACATCAAGATGATTGGAAAGCCGAGTGGATTTACAAAAAAGATCAAAATAAAAAAGATCATAATTGGTATAGAAAAAACTTTAAGCTAGAAGAAAATCCGCAATCAGCATTTATTTATGTCGCATCTTTTGGGTATCACGAAGTATACGTCAATGGACAAAAAGTAAGTAATGCGGTTATGAATCCTGTGTATTCATTCGTAAAAAAGCGCTTACCTTATTTAACCTATGATATTAAAAACCATCTTAAAAAAGGCGATAATGTTATTGGTATTTGGCATGCGGCTGGATGGTCGCGTTGGGGAAGAGTAAAAGCTTATTACGATGCGCCCTTTGTGTTTAAAGCCCAAGCCGATATTAACCTTGGGAATAAAAATGTAGTACTTAACACAGATGCATCTTGGAAATGTAAAAAGAGTTACAGTGCTTATGTTGGACGCTGGGATATTAAAGATTTTGGTGGTGAGATTATAGACGAACGTTTACGTGAAGATGATTGGAATACGGTTGGCTATAACGACTCTAACTGGCAAAACGCAGTGGTTTTTGATAATAGTAAAGCTAAAGAAGTTGGTATTGCCAATATTAATTTAGGGCCAAAGGGCGCTATTGTTGTTCCGAGTACAGATGCAAACCCACCAACAAGTAAAATTACGGCAACTTTAAGTGCTCAAATGGTTGAGCCACAAGTAAAGTATAAAGAAGTAAAACCCATTGGTGTTCAAAAAGATGAGGAAGGAAATTATGTGGTTGATATGGGAGAAAACTACACGGGTTTTTTTGAAATGAATCTTTTTAATGGTAAAGAAGGCGATACCGTGACGTTTAAAATTGCAGATAGAAAAGTTGTAAAATCATCTTGGAATCAACGTAGCAAATATGTTTTTGATAAAACAGGAACAGGACATTTTACCAATCGTTTTAACTTGGCAGGAGGACGTTGGGTAACTATTGAAGGGATTAATTACAAACCAGATTTAAAAGATATTAAAGGCTATGTGATTACTAATAACCGAAAACAAATTAGTAAATTCAAAAGTTCAAGCAAACTACTAAATCAAATCTACCAAGTTAATTTAAATACCTATATCGCTAATACTATTGATGGTATTTTAGTAGATTGTCCGCATCGCGAACGCCGTGGTTGGGGAGAAGTTACTGTAGCTGCCATGTATGGCGATGCTTTACCAAATTTTGAAAGTGGCGCTTATATGGCGCAATACGCCCAATTTATGCAAGACGCCCAAGCTGATGATGGTAAAATGCGGGCGGTAATTAATGGTGATGATTTTGAGTTTTTAATGTGGATGGCAAATAGCCCAATAACCATTTGGGAAACTTACCGAATGCTAGGTGATAAAAAACTGCTAGAAAATCATTATCCAACCCTACAAAAATGGATGCAATGGCTCTATGAACACTCGGATTACGATGCAGGAGGAGGACTTAAAATCGGTACACGAGGTTCCTTAGAATTTCCAGGTTTAGGCGACTGGTGTACGCCAAGAGGTAATTTTTGGACCTCAAGTAATTCGCCAGAATCGGCACACTTTAACAATTGTGTGTATGCCTTTATGCTAGAAAATGCATTACACATAGCAGAAGCTTTAAATAAACAAGAAGATGCAGAAATTTATAAAAAACGATTAGCAGTACAACGTAAAGCAACCCATGCAAATATTTATAATTCAGAAACCGGTAAGTATGGTCTCGGTCATCAGGTAAATCAAGCTTTTGCCTTAATCTCTGGCGTTACTCCAAATTCCGAAAAAGAAAAAGTGTATAATAATTTGATAGACCAAGTGCTGTATAAGTTTCCGTATTACGATACCGGTAGTTCTGGACAGGCATTATACACGCGCTATTTTACAGAATACGGTGAACGTATGGATTTGATTTATGAATTGTTGAAAGACAAACGCCACCCAAGTTATGGATATTTTATAGAGCAAGGTAAAACGGTGTGGCCAGAGCGTTGGTCGGCCATTGGGAATAGCCAAATACATACTTGCTATACGGGTATTGGTGGCTATTTTATAAAAGGATTTGCAGGTATTCGTCCAGATAATGATAAACAAGGCATGCAACACTTTATGGTTAAACCAGCACCTGTTGGAGATTTAACTTTTGTCAATACAGAGTATAAATCTATGTATGGTAAAATTATTTCTAATTGGGAAAAAACATCAGAAAGTGCCACATTTCATATTGAAGTTCCAGTTAATACATCAGCAAAAATATATATTCCGGCAACTAAAAAAGAAGTCGTTTTTGAAGGCGAAAGCGTAGCAGAATCCTCAGAAGGCATTGTATATATTGGGACTGAAAAAAGTGATGCTGTGGGTAATTATATTATCTATAAAGTGGGCTCTGGGGTTTATGATTTCAAAGTGTCAGAATTACCAAAAGTAACTTATCCAGACCCGATTATGGAATCCGATAATTTAGCAACTATAGGAAGAATGAATGCTTCTTCCATGACTATTCAATCTGAAAAATTACCTGTTTTTGAAGCTTTTCGTGCTAACGATGAAAATCAAGAAACACATTGGAAAGCAAGTTCTGCATCAAATGAATGGATAGAAATAGAGTGGTTTAAACCGCAAACCTTTAACAAAGTGATTGTTGATGAGGTTGGAAATAATATTACTAATTATACCATTCAATATTTAGAAAATGGTAACTGGAAAACTATTGCAAGTGGCTCTGTTTGTGGAGCTAATAAGAATCATGATTTTACAGCCATTACGACATCAAAATGTAGATTGTTGATATCAGAAGCAAAGACAAAACCAATGATTTCTGAAATTAAAATATATAACGTTGAATAAGAACCTTGTACTTGTGAAAGAAAATTTAAATATATACAGAAAGCTAATTCTTGTTTTAATGGCGTTTATCGCTTTAAGTTGTTCTGATGAGACAACAATTGAAGTTTTTGACCTAAGGTGTGAATATAAAATTAACCCTTTAGGAATAGACAATACAGCGCCTCGATTAAGTTGGAAATTGAAACAAGAAAACCTGGAGAGAGGACAAAAACAAACGGCTTATCAAATACTAGTATCAAGTAGTTTAGAGAAACTTAAAAACAACAATGGCGATGTTTGGGATTCAGGAAAAGTAACCTCTAATCAATCTGTAAATAACACTTATCAGGGTAATGCATTACAATCTGCAAAACAATATTTCTGGAAAGTAAAAATTTGGGATAAAGATGGTAATGCTTCAAAATGGAGTGAACCCGCTAAGTTTTCAATGGGATTACTCAAACCATCCGATTGGAAAGGCGATTGGATTCTTAAACCTGATCAGAAAAAAACAGACCACAATTGGTATAGAAAAAATTTCGAATTAAAAGAAACTCCTGAATCAGCATTTGTATTTGTGGGCTCTTTTGGCTATCACGAACTGTATGTAAATGGCGAAAAAATTACGGATAATGTAATGAATCCGGTGTCTTCTTACATGAAAAAACGCATTCCATATTTAACTTACGATATTTCAGATAAATTAAAAAAAGGCGATAACGTTATCGCTATTTGGCATGCGGCGGGCTGGTCGCGTTGGAGACGAATTCGGGAGTATCGATTAATTCCTTTTGTTTTTAAAGCGCAAGCTGAAATAGTAGCGGGAGGAGAGCAGATAACTTTAAAATCAGACACTACTTGGAAAACTAAAAAAAGCCACAGCGAATATTATGGTGATTGGGATATCCTGCGTTTTGGTGGCGAAACTATTGACGATAGAAAAAGAGAGGACGATTGGAATACTGCTGAATATGATGATAGTAATTGGATGAATGCCAGTGTTTACAATCATAAAGAACTAAATGCTAAAATACCAGAAGGAAACAACATCAGTTTTGCGCTTAATAGTAATAAAAATAGAGAGGTTAGGGCTTTATATGCTCCAATAACTGCTAAACTAAGTGCTCAAATGGTTGAGCCTCAAGTAAAATTTAAGGAGGTAAAACCTAAAGGTATTAAGAAAAATGAAGATGGTACCTATCGTATTGATATGGGAGAGAATTATACGGGATTCTTCGAAATGAATTTATACAACGGTAAAGCAGGCGATTCTATTTTGTTTGAGATTAGCGACCAAACCGCTGTGGTCATGAACTGGAACCAAAAGAGTAAATACATTTACGGGAAGTCTGGTAAAGGCAAGTTTACTAACCGCTTTAATGTTGCTGGTGGCCGTTGGATTACCGTTTACGGACTAAATTACCAACCAGAATTAAAAGATATTAAAGGTTATGTTGTTACCAATAACCGTAAGCAAATTAGCAAATTTGAATCATCAAGTGAACAACTGAATAAAATTTATAAAATCAATCTAAACACCTACTTAGCCAATACTATGGATGGTATTTTGGTCGATTGTCCACACCGCGAACGCCGTGGTTGGGGAGAAGTTACAGTAGCCGCTATGTATGGCGATGCTTTACCAAATTTTGAAAGTGGTGCATATATGGATCAGTATTTACAATATACTAGAGATGCACAATTTCCAGACGGAAAAATACGTGCAGTAGTTAATGAAGAAGACCGTCCGTTTTTAATGTGGAAAGCCAATAACCCATTAACGGTTTGGGAAACCTACCGGATGTTGGGCGATAAAAAAGTGTTGGAGGATAATTATGAATCTATGCAAAAATGGATGACTTGGCTTTATGAACATTCTAATTACTCAACAGGAGGGGCTTTAAAAACAGGAACGCAAGGTTTAAGAGAATTTCCAGGTTTGGGCGATTGGTGTACGCCACGAGGTAACTTTTGGACTAGTAGTAACTCACCTGAAGCGGTTCATTTTAACAATTGTTTGTATGCGTTTATGTTAGAAAATGCAATGCGAATTGCCGAAGTTTTAGGTAACACTAAAGATGCTAACATCTATAAAAATCGACTAAAAGTACAACGTGAAGCTACCCATAAATTATCGTATAATCCAGAAACGGGTAAATACGTAAAAGGGTATCAGGTAGATCAAGCTTTTGCTTTATTGTCGGGTGTAACGCCAGCTTCAGAAAAAGAAAAAGTAGAAGCCGTTTTAGAAGATAATGTTTTGTATAAATTTCCATATTACGATACCGGTAGTTCTGGTCAGGCACTTTATACGCGTTATTTTATTGAGTCTGGAGAGCGTATGGATTTAATTTACGAACTACTAAGAGACAAGCACCACCCTAGTTACGGATACTTTTTAGAACAGGGTAAAACAGTATGGCCTGAGCGTTGGTCGGCTGTAGGAAACAGTCAAATTCATACCTGTTATACAGGAATTGGTGGATATTTTATCAAAGGTTTTGGAGGTATTCGTTCAAATCCAGAACAACCAGGGATGCAAAACATGCTTATTAAGCCAGCGCCAGTTGGCGATTTAAGTTTTGTAAATACCGAATATCAATCCATGTATGGTAATGTAGTCGTTAACTGGAAAAAAGAAGGCAAAGGAGCAACATTTCATATTGAGGTACCTTTAAATACAATGGCTACAGTGTATTTACCCGCCAAAGCAAGAGATGGCATACAAGAAAGTGGAGCTTTAGCAGAAAATGCAGAAAATATATCTTTTGTGGGCACAGAAAAAAGTAAAGCTGTTGGTAATTATGTGATTTATAATGTTACTTCAGGAGTGTATGATTTTAAAGTAGATGAATTGCCGAAAACTCAATTTCCAGAGCCGTTAAACAACATAGAAAATCTGGCAAAATTAGGTAGGATGAACGCATCATCAATGTTTATTCAATCAGAAAAACTACCCGTTTTTGAAGCTTTTAGAGTCAATGATGAAGATGATGAAACACGCTGGTTAGCTACAGAAACCAAAAATCAATATTTGGAGGTAGAATGGGTGAAACCTCAAACGTTTAATCAGGTTGTTGTTGATGAATATGAGAATAATATCACTTCTTATAAACTACAATATTGGAAAAATGGCGTATGGAAGGATATTGTAAAAGGAACTGCATGTGGCGCAAACAAAACGCATCAATTTGATACTATTGAATCTACAAAATTTAGGGTTTTTATTGTTGATGCAAAACAAGCACCATCGATTTCAGAACTGAAAATTTTTATGGATAAGCAATGAAAACAAATCGGCGAAATTTTATAAAAAGTATGTCCGCATTCGGGATATTGGGTGCAACATATCCATTATTATCTGCTTGTTCAGGAAAAAATAGTTCAGAATATTTAAACGAAAAAATTACTAAAATTGAAATATTTCGATATGATATTAATATACCTCGCTATTTTTCTTGGGGTACATGGCATAACCGTCAGCATTTATTCATAAAAATATCGGCGGGAGATTTTTATGGTTGGACAGAAACGCCCGCATCAAAAAATAATCCCAATTATCAGCCTACAGAATGGGTTAAATATCTAGAAAAATTTAAAGGTTTAACCTTGGGTGAAGCCCAAAAACGATTAGCGTCAGAACAAGTTTTAGGATCTAAACGATCTTTAAAAATGCTAGAATCTTTAGATATGGCACTTTTGGATTTATCAGGAAGACTTCAAAATAAATCTGCTGTAGAACTATTAAGATTAAAAGGAACAAATCCCGTTCCTGGCTTGTACTGCATATTAGATAAAGACGAAAATAAGGTAAGAAAAGAAGCCGAAAAAAGCATTGAGCAGAACTTAGGGCATCATCTAAAATTCAAAATGTATGGCGATGAAAAAGTGGACCTGAAACTTCTCAAAACCATTAGAGATGTTTTAGGAGATGAAGCTGTAGTAATTTCAGATGTAAATAAAGGCTATAAAAAGTGGAAATCTTTAGATGAATTAAAATCCATTTTAAATCGTTTTAAAGCTAATGGATTAAATGCTATTGAAGACCCTGCACATTTGAAAACAGAACAATGGATACAATTGCAAGAAATGGTGGGAGATTTAACTCTAATTCCAGATGCGCCGATGCGTCCCGCTTGGAAAGGGATCAACACCATGCAAAAAGGCATGGGACACATTTATAATTTGCATCCCTCTACGATGGGAAGTTTAACCCACACAGCAAAATTAGCGCATAAAGTAAAGGAAATAGGTGCAAAAGTAATGATTGGTGATGATAGTTTGGTTGGTCCAGCTTGTTCTGCTTGGCAACAAATAGCGATAGGTGTTGGAGCCACTTGGGTAGAAGCGATTGAGAAAAAAGAAGATTCTAAAACCTATTTAGAATGTTTGCAAAGCGCAGCTACAAAAAAGGAGTCTAATGGATATTATTCCTTTAAACCAGTACCGGGCTTTGGTTTAGAAATAGATGTCAACCGATTAAAAAAGGTAAGTAAATTATACGTTGAAATATAGAAATTGAAAGACAAATTAAAATGATAAAAGTAGGATTATTTGGAATAGGTTTAGATACCTATTGGCCACAATTTGAAGGCTTGTTAGAACGTTTAGAAGGGTATCAACAACAAATAGCCGATAAAATGGAGGGTTTTGGTGCTGAGGTTGTAAATGTTGGTTTGGTGGATTCGCCAATTGTAGCTAGAGAAAAGGCACAAGTGTTAAAAACGGAAGATGTCGATATTCTTTTTTTATATGTCTCAACTTACGCTTTATCATCCACGGTTTTACCTGTGGTACAAAAAGTAAAATGTCCTATAGTGATATTAAACATACAACCTTTCGCAGCCATAGATTACGAGAGTTTCAATGCATTAGGTGATAGAGGTAAAATGACAGGCGAATGGTTAGCACATTGTCAGGCTTGTTCCGTTCCAGAGTTGGCAAATGTATTTAATCGCTCTGGTATTGATTATGAGTTTGTAACAGGGTATCTCGATGAACAAGCTGTTTGGGATGAAATTCAAGATTGGATAGATGCCACTCGAGTAGCCTCGGTAATGAACAATAATCGCCTGGGGGTTTTAGGACATTATTATGCTGGTATGTTAGATGTGTACTCCGATTTAACCAAACAATCTTCAGCTTTTGGTACGCACATAGAAATAGTTGAAATGTGCGAAGTGAAAAAATATCGCGATGCGGTTACTTCAGCTGAAATAGAAGAAAAAATAGAAGAGTTTAAATCGACTTTTGAAGTGGTAGACGCATGCGAGGAAGCCGAATTGATTCGTGCCGCAAAAACATCCATAGCCTTAGATAAATTGGTGAAAAATCATAACTTAGGGTCAATGGCATATTATTATGAAGGTGAAACTGCTAATGAATACGAGAATATTGTAACCTCTGTCATTGCAGGAAACACTTTATTAACGGGTAAAAATGTACCAGTTGCAGGAGAGTACGAAGTAAAGAACGCCCAAGCCATGAAAATTATGGATGCTTTTGGAGTTGGTGGTTCCTTTTCTGAGTTTTATGCCATGGATTTTAATGATGATATCGTGATGTTAGGACACGATGGGCCTGCACATTTTGCTATTGCAGAAGGGAATGTACAATTGGTGCCTTTACCAGTTTACCATGGAAAACCAGGCAAAGGCTTGTCTATCCAAATGACAGTAAAACATGGTCCTGTAACTTTATTATCGGTTGTAGAAGGAAAAGATGATGTGTTTTTATTAGTGGCAGAAGGCGAATCTGTAGAAGGTCCAATATTACAAATAGGGAATACCAATAGCCGTTACCGTTTTTCAATTGGTGCCAGAGCATTTATGAATGAATGGTCTAAACAAGGGCCATCTCATCACTGTGCTATTGGTGTGGGGCATATTGCTAATAAAATTGAAAAATTAGGTAATATTTTAAATTTACGGGTAGTTCGTATTTGTTAATTTAATCTAAGATTAAAAATAAACATTTAAAAAAAGGCTTAACTCATGTTCTAGTATAATGCGTTAAGCTTTTTTGCTCAAAATGGTGGTTTAATAGCAAAAAAGGGTTGCTAATAACGTTGCTCATGTAATTAGTTTTGTGTTTTATTAATTATAGCGTTGAAAAACATGTTTAAGTTAAATGGTTATAAAAATTAGTGACCATTTAAATACATTATTAATTTTTAGAAAAAACTAGCAACTAAAACTATATGAAGACCCTAAAATTCCTTAATAATTATTCAAAATCGAAATGTCAAATTTATATCTTCAGCTTTATATTTCTTGCTTTTAGTTCTTGTCAAGAAAAAGAAGAAGTTAGTATTTTTGAAAATCCCTTTCCACAGATTGAAGAACTTTCCATTAATTCGGACAATTGCATTCTAGAAAAACGACATTTATGGGTGTCAAACGAAATTCAGACCATAAATCCTGATTTTGAAGGTATAGGTGGAATAACCAAAATTTATAGTCCCCCTTTAAATTTATCGCCATTTCAAATGGGTGTGAAATTTTTCGGAAAAAAAATTAAAACAGAATACTATAATTGGAAACCAGGAGAGATCATACAATATTCAGAAATAAATGGGATTAAAATAAAATGTCTCCTCGTTCCTACGAATTCAACAAAAACCGTCTTGGTTTACGAGCTTTCAAACCCACAAGAGGAAGATATTGCAGTACCAATTAAGATAAGTGCTGAGCCCTACCTGTCAAATTATGATAGCCTTTGGATATGGGCGCCTCGTGATGCCAAAAGTAAAGCTGTTTTAGCCCCCACGTCTTTAGAGAATGAATTGTTATTTAAATCTGATGATGGTAAAATAAAAATTTCGACTGATAATATCGATGTTCAAAAAATCAACAATAGTATTGAAAGTAATGTAACTGTAAAGTCTGGGGCAAATAAACAATTTACAGTAGTGGTTTCATATACAGGTAAAAATCAATTAAACGAATCCAACATGCAGGTTCGTGATGATATTCGGGAAGCTAGAGAGCGTTGGAATGCGAGATTAACTCAAGCCTATGATAATTTGGGGCATATAAAATCTTCGAATCCAGAATTCGATTTATTTTATAAACGCGGAATTCTAAGTTTGCTTAGCGTTGAGTGGAACAAAGATGAATTATTACTTCAGCCTTATTTTGCAGAATCGGGTATTGACGGAGGAGCAATGTGCTCATATTTGTGGGGATATGCATATATTTCGAAGATTATGCCAATTTATAACCGTCAGGCATGGAAAAATCAAATTATTCAAGGTATTAAAACAGATGCCAAAAGTCACTATGCTTTTACTCCAATAACCGGAGAAGGTATTGGTCCATGGTATTCATATAATCAATATTCTGCTATTCGTACAATTTACGATTATGTTCTTATTTCTGGTGACCGTGCCTTCCTTTCTGAAAAGATTAACAATAAAACAGTAATAGATTATTGTATTGATCAGGCTCTATTTAAAGATGATATTACTAAGCATGTTGGACTTGTTGATTATGGTTCAAATCATAATTTGTTAGAACTCAAAAAAACAGACCGTTATCAACATTTCGTTCCCAGTCCTAATGCCGAACGATGTTGGTCGTACAGGGCTGTTGATGAACTTTGTGATTGGGCAAAAGTACCTTCTCTCAATCTATCTTCGCGTGCCAATGCGTTATCAAAGCTATTAACAGAAAAATTATGGTCGGACGAGGAACAATGGTTTTTAACGCTTGATACGTCAGGTCAACGTCAATTTTTCCCCTCTGTTCAAATATTCGATATGTTAAGGTGTAATGTATTATCTAAAGATCAAGAGCAAAAAATTCTTAGTCATCTTAACGAAAAGGAGTTCTTATAGCAGTTTGGCGTGCATAGTTTATCAAAGCTCGATCCAGCTTACGATCTTAATGATGCTGATTGGGGCGGACCGGGAGTTTATGCAGGTGATGCTCCTGAATTAGTTGAGGATTTATATTTATCGGGTCATCCAGATATGGCCGAAAATGTATTAAGCAGGATATTGTGGTGGGGGAAGCATTTTCCTTATTACCCTCAGGCCATCATTGCAGATGATATTGATTATCGTCGAAACGGACGTGCTAATATAATAGCCGGAATTACTTCAACACAATCCATTCTTTTTGGTTTATTGGGATTAGAATATACAGCAAGAGGAGAGGTGCTTATAAAACCAAATAAAACAGATTTGTTTACGGAATTTGAACTGAAAGGACTGAAAATAAAAGATAAAAAAGTGGATATTTACATGAATAATAATTCTGTATTAGTGAAATCAAACGAAGCTAAAGTTCAAAAAACTGTGATTGGCGAAAGCATGTACCTTCATAAGAATTAAGGTTTATAGACTTGCTTAAAATAGGTTAAGGTGTTTTAAAATTGAAACTGAAGAAGTTTATAAGTACGCAGTTAGTTTTTTAGTGAAAAATCTGTTAATCTCATGAGATTAAAAAAATTAAAAGAGAAAAAACATTTATTTAAAATGATGTTAAGTTGTATTGGATTAATATTATTTAGCTTAAATATGTTTTCTCAAGAAACTACGGTTGATAGTTTACATGAAGATATTTATTTGAATGCTGTAAAATTAGAGCTTCAAAAAAAATGGCCGGAGAATAAGACTATAAATCTTGTTTTTCACGGACATAGTGTGCCTTCAGGATATTTTAAAACACCCAACGTTAATACCTTATCTGCATACCCTCAGTTGGTTTTAAAAAAGTTAAAAGCTAAATATCCATATGCCGTTATTAATTCGATTACAACCAGTATTGGTGGCGAAAATTCGGTTGAAGGAGCGAAAAGATTTAAAGACGAGGTTTTAAACCATAAGCCCGATGTACTGTTTATAGACTATGGATTAAATGATAGAAGAGTAAGCTTAGATAAAGCAAAACAGGCTTGGAAATACATGATAGAATTAGCCTTAAAACAAAATATTCCAGTTATTCTGTTAACACCCTCTCCAGATTATACTGTAGATTATACAAATCCGAAAAACATACTAAAAAAACACACAAACCAAATCAAATTACTGTCCAAAACATACAATATTGGTTTAGTAGACAGTTACAAGGCTTTTGAGTTTTTGTATGATGACATAGAAACATTAAAAAGTTATATGGCACAGGGCAATCATCCCAATGAAAAGGGGCATGAGTTAATCGCTAATGAAATAATAAAATATTTCCAATAGCTTTTTTTAATGTCATACGCGCTTGTTAAGCAAACTATAAACACTACATAAAAGCGAAAATGTATTGGTAATAAGCAGAAGTGTTATTATCGTTTATTTTTTTAGATTTTAATAGATGCACAATATGGAGGTCTAATAGCAAAATTAGGCTATATATTGAGAGTTTATGTCTTTATTTTTGTTTTTTAATTTAAGCTAAATTTAATAGAATTAATGTTGTATTACAAGAGTTTTAAAGAACTAAAAGCCATTGCACATAAAGAGTTGTTTCCTGCTTTGGTAGGTGATGTTTTAGATAAAATGGGGTATTTGCACCAATTCTTACCAGCAAGTATAAAACCTATAGATTCAAAATTGGTTGTATTTGGTAAGGCAATGCCAGTACTAGAAGCAGATTTTTTTGGAGAACAGTTAGAAAAGTCATCAAATAGCTATATCAATAAGCCATTTGGAATTATGTTCGAGGCGCTAGATAGTCTAAAAGAAGATGAAGTGTATATCTGTACAGGGGCTTCATTGCGTTATGCGTTGTGGGGCGGTTTAATGAGTACTAGAGCCATGAAATTGAAAGCTTCTGGAGCAATTTTACATGGATATTCTAGAGATACCAATGAAGTATTAAGATTAGGATTCCCTGTTTTTAGCATGGGAACCTATGCACAGGACCAAGGGCCAAGAGGCAAGGTGGTTGATTATAGGGTACCTATTGAAATAGGAAAGGTAAGAATTAATCCTGGAGATATTTTGTATGGAGATTTAGATGGAGTTGTTGTTGTACCAAAGGAAATTCAAGATGAAGTTTTTATAAAAGCTTTAGAAAAGGCAAGAGGTGAGAAAACTGTGCTTAAAGCACTTCAAAATGGCATGAGTACGGTAGATGCTTTTGAGAAGTATGGAATCATGTAATAGTAAATAGCATTTATAAAAATAATTATAGCAATGAACATTTTTAGTTTACAAGGAAAAAAGACATTAGTAACGGGTGGAGGCAGTGGCATCGGATTTGGTATTGCCAAAATATTTATTAAGGCTGGTGCAGAAGTTTTAATCGTTGGAAGAAATGAAGACAAACTTAAAGACGCTAAAGCTGAATTAGGCGAAAAGTGTACGTACATCTCTTTTGATGTTTCTAATTTAGATGAAATACCAGATTTTGTTGACAATTTAGAAACCAATTGGGGTGCTTTGGATGTCTTGGTGAATTGTGCCGGAACACATTTAAAAAAGAGTGCCGTAGAAACCACAGATAGTGATTTTTTAAGTGTTTTAAATGTGCATTTAATGAGTGTTTTTGCACTTACTAGAGAGTTTGCCAAGCGTATGATAGAAAGAAAACAAGGCTCAATTATTCTTATTAGTTCCATGACAGCCGTTATGGGAATGAAACAAGTAGTAGCCTATTCAACCGCTAAAACAGCTGTTGTGGGATTAATGCGAAGTTTGGTAGCAGAACTAGCTGTTGATAATGTTAGAGTAAACACTATTGCACCTGGATGGATAGAAACACCAATGCTTCATAAAGCTATCGATCATGATTTACCAAGAAAAACTAAAATTCTAGCTAGAATACCTGCTGAAAACTTTGGACAGCCAGACGATATCGGTTACGCAGCACTGTATTTAGCTTCTGATGCTTCTAAATATGTAAATGGCGTTTTTTTACCTATAGATGGCGGTGCTGCTGGTGGCTTTTAAATATAACCTAAACTTTTATTATGACTAATGTTGTTGGAAAAACTTTAAAAAACAAAGATTCTAAAATAAGGTGGATTATAGTTGCGTTATTATTTTTTGCAACAACCATTAATTATATAGATAGACAGGTTATAGGGCTGTTAAAACCCTTTATAGAAAAGGATTTACATTGGACGGAGGCCGATTACGGCTACATCGTTACGGCTTTTCAAATAGCATATGCCGTGGGACTATTAATTAGTGGGCGGATGTTGGATAAATTAGGTTCTAGACTAGGTTATACGGTCGCGATTATAATATGGAGTGTCGGTGCTGTTTTGCATGCTTTTGTACATTCTGTTTTAGGCTTTGGTATTGTAAGGTCTATTTTAGGTGTTGGCGAAGCAGCTAATTTTCCTGCGGCAGTAAAAACAGTGGCCGAATGGTTTCCTAAAAAAGAACGTGCATTGGCAACAGGTATTTTCAATTCAGGGTCAAATATAGGAGCTATTGTAGCACCTATTATTGTTGCTGGAATTACATTATCTTTAAATTGGAAATGGGCCTTTGTAATTACTGGAGCTTTAGGGTTTATATGGATTCTTTTTTGGCTATTAATTTACAGAACACCGCAAAATCATAAAAAAGTATCAGAAGCAGAATTAGAGCATATTCTTTCAGACAATGAATTTGAAAGCGATACATCAGCAGCTGTACCACATGTTACTTGGCGGTCACTATTT
Organism: Seonamhaeicola sp. S2-3; assembly: GCF_001971785.1. Classification (NCBI taxonomy): domain Bacteria; kingdom Pseudomonadati; phylum Bacteroidota; class Flavobacteriia; order Flavobacteriales; family Flavobacteriaceae; genus Seonamhaeicola; species Seonamhaeicola sp. S2-3. The sequence continues at coordinate 2,349,113 of NZ_CP019389.1, forward strand.
AAATATAAGCAAACTTACGCTATTTGCTTAGCTCGTTTTATTACCGATTGGGTTTGGTGGTTTTTTCTATTCTGGACCCCCGATTTTTTGAATAAAACCCAAGATATAGATCTTAAATCGGCTATTATGCCACTTATTATTATTTATTCTATGGCTAGTTTTGGGGGTGTTGTTGGAGGTGGATTATCTTCTAGGTTTATTAATTTAGGAAAGAGTATTGATTATGCACGAAAAACGGCTATTTTAATTTGTGCCATCTTCGTTTTACCATTAATTTTTGCATCTTATTTTAAAAACCTTTGGGTTGTGGTTATTATTATAGGTTTTGCAACAGCGGCACATCAAGGTTGGGCCTCTAATATTTTTACCGTTGTATCAGATATTTACCCTAAAAAAACAGTTGCAACTATGGTAGGTTTATCTGGTTTTACAGGGGCAATAGGTGGTGCTTTGGCAGCATCGTTTGTTGGATTGGTTTTAGATATTAGTGGAAGTTATACACTTATTTTTGTAATAGCCAGCACAATGTACTTATTGGCTTGGGTTATTTTAAAACTAATGATTCCACAAATAAAACCTCTAGAAATATAATATGAAAAATTTTATACAGCTACATAAAGACGATACTATAGTTGTTGCGTTACAAACTTTTAACGCTGGTGATGTTATTACCATTGGAGACACTAAGATAATAGTAAAAGAAACCATAGAATTTGGGCATAAAATAGCAATAAAACCAATGGCAAAAGGAAATAAAATAATAAAATATGGATTATCAATAGGTAGCGCCACCAAAGATATTCTTCTAGGGGAACATGTACATAGTCATAATTTGAAAACGGATTATGTTTTGAGTAAAGGAAAATAGCAATAGCATTCATACTACTTTTAATTGAATTAAAAACATTACTATAAGCAAAAAACGGTTTCAAGTAAAGGTTAAATATATCGCTAGATAACTATTATTGGGTTATCGTATTCGACAGAAGAATAGTTAATGAAAAACAACAGTATAGATAAATGAAAGGGTTTTTAAGAAAGGACGGAAGAAAAGGAATTAGAAATGTTATTGTAGTAGCATATTTGGTAGAATGCGCACATCATGTAGCCAGACAAATTGTTACAGATTTTTCAGGAGAAGATGTGCATTTAATAGGTTTTAGCGGTTGTGCTCCAAATGATTATGTCCAAAAAATGATGGAAAACATTTGTACACATCCCAACGTAGGGGCGGTACTTTTAGTTTCTCTAGGATGTGAGAACTTTAATAGGAATAAACTATCAAAACACATTTTAACAAGTGGAAGGTTTGTTGAAAAATTAGTGATTCAAGACCATGGAGGTACGTTGAGTTCTGTTGAAAAAGGAAAGTCTATTTTAGAGACATTCAAATCTCAATTAAAAACTGTAGAGCGAGTAGATTTTAAAATATCAGACCTTATGGTTGGTACTATTTGTGGTGGTTCAGACGCTACTAGCGGATTTACCGCTAACCCTTCCATAGGAAAAGCATTTGACACCTTGGTAGCAGAAGGTGCTACTTGCATATTTGAAGAACCAGGAGAACTTTTGGGGTGTGAACATTTAATGGCTCAAAGAGCTGAAAATAAACAGGTTGGTGTGCAGTTGGTTGATTGTATTAAAAAAGCGAATAACTACTATAAAGCCATGGGGCATGATAGTTTTTCAGCAGGAAATGCTGTAGGTGGATTAACCACTATCGAAGAAAAATCATTAGGCGCATACTCAAAAAGTGGAAGTTTGCCTATAAAAGCGCTAATAAAACCCGGGGAAATACCAGAAGAATCTGGTTTATATTTTATGGATGTAGTTCCAGATGGCGAGGCTTTATGGGGGTTTCCTAATATAAACGATAATTCTGAAATAGTTGAAATGATAGCAAGCGGATGCCATATTATTCTATTCTCTACTGGACGTGGCTCTGTTGTTGGATCTGCAGTGTCTCCGGTAATTAAGGTGTGTGGAAATCCTAAAACATTTGAAAATCTATCAGGAGATATGGATATTAATTCTGGTAAAATAATTTCAAACGGAGCTTCTTTAGAAGCGCTTGGTGCTGAAATAATAGCATTAATAAAAAAGGTAATACAAGGTAAGAAAACAAAGTCAGAGCAACTAGGTCATCAAGAATTTAGTTTGGGGTATAAGTATTTTCATTATGGTAAAAAAAACTGTGAAATGTGATACTGCTATAATACTTAAATATTCTGTTTTCTCCATTTAAGGGGGGGTGTGCCTTCAATAGAAGAAAACCACCTACTTACATGGCTTACATCTTCAAAACCAAGATGAAATGCAATTTCTTTAACAGATAACTTTTGATTGGTTAATAAGGTTTTAAACTTTTTTATTTTCTGAAATTGAATTTCTTCTAAAATAGTTCGATTTGTAGTTTTTTTAAATCTGGTGTATAAACTTCTTCTACTTATATTTGTTTCGGCTACAACATTTTCTACAGTTAAATTTCTATGGGTATTGGTTCTTATAAAGTTAAGAGCTTTAATAACCTCCTTGTCGTTACTGGCAATAGTATCCGTTGAGCCTCGCTCAATAACACTTAGTGGTTCTGTTGGGATTATATAGTTATCTACATTTAAGTGATTCATCATATTGTTTAAAACTTTGCAAGCGTTAAAGGCTGCAGCAGAATGATTTCTTGCAATACTTGATAATTGGGGGTGTACTACACTGCATAATAATTCGTCATTGTCTACTCCTAAAATGGCAACCTCATACGGTATTCTTAATTTAGCCATAGAACAGGCATTTATTAATATAATACCTAAATCATCATTACAGCAAAATATACCAATAGGTTTGGGTAGTAATTGAAGCCAAGAAACAATGTGCTTTAAATTATGATTAATATCTTTCTTTTTTTTTGGAGTATAGTTGTAAACATTAATGTTTAGCTTTTGTGCATGTTTTTCAAAACTCTTAAGTCGCCCGTCCGACCATTTAACATTATTTATACCAAAAAAAGCGGTGTTTTTAAACCCTTTAGATGAAAAGTATTCTAGTGCTATTTTTCCATCTGCATCATAATTCCCTTTAAGAAAAGGTGTATTGTTTGTCTTATTTATAGAACTTGTTAATACCATAGGAATCCCTAATTCGGTAATTTTTTTTGCACCTTTTAGATTTTCAATAATACATCCATCTGGTTTTATTTCAGATATGAGTTTTATAAGATTATCGTTTTTTGATGTTTTTAAATAATAAGAAGGTTCAAATATAATTTCCCATTTAGAAAATTGATTGTTGTAATTGTATATCCCTTTTAATATATCCCTTCCAAAGCCACGGCCAGATTCTAATTGAACAAATACTTTTTTCATTAAATAATCATAATTTGATGCTATATTTTGTAAATGTAGCAATAAAAGATGGTTTATGCACAATATGGCGTTAAAATGTAATAAATAGGCTAAGCTAAAAAATCTCTATAATGTAATATTGTATTAACATAAAATACATCAATATATTATTGGATCAAAATGCAAGCATACAAAAAAAATGACGGACTAATTAAAGATAATTTTTTGTTGCACTCAGAAATGGCTGCGCGTTTATATCATGATTATGCTAAGGAACTTCCAATTATAGATTATCACAATCATTTACCTCCAGAATTAGTTGCCAACAATCATCAATTCGATAATTGTTCGCAGGTATGGTTGGCTGGCGATCATTACAAGTGGAGAGCCATGCGTGCCTTGGGGATAAACGAAGATTATATCACAGGAAAAGCATCAGATTTTGATAAGTTTCAAAAATGGGGTGAAACAGTACCTTATACTTTGCGAAATCCTTTATACCATTGGAGCCATTTAGAGTTACAACGTTATTTTGGTATACAAGAACTTCTAACAGGTGATAATGCCGCTGATATTTATCAAGAAACTCAAAAGCAATTACAACAAAACACCCATAGTACAAGGGGTCTGTTAGCTCTTCAAAATGTTGAGGTTATTTGTACAACCGAAGATCCTATTGATGATTTAAGACATCATAAAGATTTGAAAAAACAAGATGTTACCTTAAAAATGTCTACAGCTTTTAGGCCCGATAAGTCAATGGCAATAGAAGACACCCAATCTTATTTGGAGTATTTAGAAACGCTCGAAACGGTTTCAGGAAAAACCATTTTAAATGTTGATGATTTAATGGCGGTTCTCGATGATAGAATAACCTATTTTCATGATAACGGTTGCCGTTTGGCAGATCACGGTCTAGAATTTTTACCTTATTACCAAACCGGTGTTTATGACATTCAAACCATATTTAATAAAATAAAAAACCACAAGTTACTTTCTCAAGATGAGGTGCAATATTATAAATGTGAAATATTAAAACACCTTTGTAAAACTTACCACAAAAAGGGCTGGGTACAACAATTTCATTTAGGGGCTTTAAGAAGTGTAAATTCTAGAATGTTGAAACTAAGAGGAAGAGATTCCGGTTGGGATTCTATAGGAGATTTTGAGCAAGCCAAATCATTGGGCCAATTTTTAGACTACTTGGACAGTACCGACCAATTAACAAAAACAATATTGTATAACCTAAATCCTGCCGATAATGAAGTTATGGCAACCATGATTGGTAATTTCAATGATGGTAGTGTAAAAGGAAAAATCCAGTTTGGTTCAGGATGGTGGTTTTTAGATCAAAAAGATGGCATGGAAAAACAAATGAATGCCTTATCAAATATGGGGTTACTAAGTTGTTTTGTAGGAATGCTTACAGACTCCAGAAGCTTTATGTCGTTTCCAAGGCATGAATACTTTAGAAGGGTACTTTGTAATTTAATTGGTAATGATGTTCTAAATGGAGAACTACCTGCCGATGAAAAATGGCTTGGTAAAATTGTAGAAGATATATCTTACCATAACGCTAAGGAATATTTTAATTTTTAAAAATCTATTATGAGATAAGAGAAGGTGCTTATTGAATTTAGTGAAAGAAAAAAAGGAGCGAAGCCAAATATTTTGCGGTAAATGAACTTCACTCCAATGTATTGTAATAATTAAACTAATGTCTAACTAAAACTAATTAAATTTATGAAAATTAATTGTAATGAAGCTCCTTTCAGTAAAAGAAAGTTGAGATTGATTTCGATATTAAGAATTTTAATATTTTTATTATCCACCACTGTATTTAGTTTACCGCTTAATACATCGATAATAGTAAATAAGCTAGAACTTACAACTCTTAAAAAAAATGATGTTATGTCATTTCAAGATGGGGTTATTTCTGGTACAGTAAAAGACGCTTCAGGAGTACCTTTGCCTGGAGCAAATATTATAGAAAAAGGAACATCAAATGGTAGCCAAACAGATTTTGATGGTAACTTTACTATTAAAGTTTCGAGTTCAAATGCCGTAATTATAGTTTCTTATATAGGATATGAAACACAGGAAATTAATGTTCAGAATAAAACAAATATATCGGTTGTATTAGAAGAAAATACCGCTGCTTTAGATGAGGTAGTAGTTGTTGGTTATGGTACTACTAAAAAAGTAAATTTAACGGGAGCCATTGGTGTTGCCAAAGGCGAAGTGCTTGAAAATAGACCAATTTCATCTGTAGGGCAAGGGCTTCAAGGGGTTATTCCAGGTTTAAATATAACACCTCAAAATGGCGATCCTACATCTGGAGCCGATTTTAATATTAGAGGTTTTGAATCTATTAACGGAGGCTCTCCTTTAATTTTAGTTGATAATGTACCTATGGATTTAAATCAAATTAACCCGAATGATATAGAAAGTATTTCTGTGTTAAAGGATGCTTCTGCGTCTGCTATTTATGGTGCTCGTGCTGCATTTGGAGTTATTTTGGTAACCACCAAAAAAGGGAAAATTGGAAAAGTGAAAATTACATTAAGTACAGAGCAAACAGTAACATCTCCTATTTTTTTAGTAGACCCTATAACCAATCCGTATACTTATATGAAGAACCAGAACGACATTGCTGCTCTAAACGGACAAGGGTTGCCGTATAATGAAATAAGGTTGGCAGATGCGTTGGCTTATTCCCAAAATCCAACGTTAGAAAATGAATGGTCGGTTAGAGATAATACGCTATTCTATAATGGATTTAATGATTATCAGGACAAAGTGATTACAGACCAATCTTTTCAAAAAAAGTACGACTTATCGGTTTCAGGAGCTAGTGAAGATGCGTCATATTATGCTTCTTTTGGGTACCTTGGAAAAAAAGGATATTTGGCTAATGATGCTAAAAATCAAAAATTTGAGCGTTTCAATGCCTTGCTAAGAGCAGATTTTAAAATTAATGATTGGTTTAGTTTAGACTCCAAGGTTATATACACTAATACCAGTAATAATGTACCTCATAATTATGGTTTTAACGTATCTATTAATTCTGTAAATAGAATGGTTCCTATAGAGCCACTAGAGTTTCCAGATCTAGAATTTTATAACACCCCAGGAGATCGTGCCGATTTTGAATCATATATTGGTAAAGCTTTTAATAATTTAAATACCTTACCTTATATTGAACAAGGTTCTCGTGATAAATGGAACAAACATGATATTTGGCTTAAGCAAGGATTGACGCTAACCCCGTTTGACGGCTTTGTCTTGAAAAGTGACTTCTCATATAACACGTTTTTTCAATCTACCGAAAATGTAGCGAGTAAAATATCTCTTATTAATACAGGAGAGATTACTAGAATTAATGGTATAAATTTAACCAATTTAGCTTTTGGTGAAGGTCTTAGTGCTAATGATCAAATAATTAATAGAACCCAATATAATCAATATTTTGTTTTTAATATTTTTGGAGAATATACCTATGATAAATTAGAAGATCATACTTTTAAAGTACTGGCGGGTTTTAACCAAGAAGAATTAAGAACGAGAAGGTTACTAGGAAGTGCTTTTTCATTAATTACTCCAGGAATTACAGATTTGAATGCCACAACAGGAACACAAGAGGTTCAAGGTGGTAGAATCCATTCTGCATTAAGAGGGGCTTTTTTTAGATTCAACTACGATTATAAAGGGAAATATCTTTTAGAAGTAAATGGACGTTATGATGGTACCAGCCGTTTTCCAAAAGCAGATAGGTTTGGTTTTTTTCCATCATTTTCAGCAGGATGGAGAATATCAGAAGAATCCTTTATGTCTAGTACGTCTCATTGGTTAAGTAATTTGAAGTTGAGAGCTTCTTACGGGGAGTTGGGAAATCAAATTTATACCCAAAATGGAAATCAAAACTACTACCCATATGTACCATCTTTAAATTCAGGTACCTCAGATTTTAATTTTGGACAAGGATTAATTCCTATTGTTACAGCGGCAGGTTTGGTGAGCCCTACATTAACTTGGGAGTCTGTAAATACCAGAAATATAGGAGTAGATGCTTCCTTATTTAATAATAAACTAGCATTGACTGCCGATATATTTGTTCGCGAAACAACAGATATGCTATTAAGAGTAAATTTACCAGATATTTTAGGAGCAGCAGAACCTTTGGAAAACGGAGCCGATTTAAAAACAAATGGCTGGGAAATTTCAGTAAACTGGAGAGACAAAATAGACGAAAATTGGAACTATAGTCTTGGGTTTAATTTAGCCGATAATCAAACTAAAATAACCAAATATGCTGGTGAAAACCCAAATGTTAATGGTTTTTATGAAGGAAAAAATATTGGTGAAATTTGGGGCTTCGAAAGTGTAGGATTGTTTGAATCGGATGCCGCTGCAGCAGATGCGCCCAGTCAGGCTGCAATTGACGGCGGTTTATGGCAGGCAGGTGATATACAGTATGCCGATCTTAATGGCGATGGTAAAATTGATAGAGGTACTCAAACTTTAAATACAGAAACAGGCGAGTATGATACAGGAGACCTTAAAGTTATAGGTAATACTTCGCCTAGGTATAGTGTTGGTTTTACACCTCGAATAGAATATAAAGGACTGTCTATGAGTATGTTTTTTCAAGGTGTTTTAAAAAGAGATTATTATCCAGATACAGGAACACATGCTCCGTTTTGGCCATATAATGGCGATTTAGTCACTAAAGACCATCTTGAAAATTCATGGTCTCCTAACAATACCAATGCTTATTTTGCTAGACCTAGATTACAAAACGTTAAAAATATACAACCTCAAACGCGCTATCTTCAAAATGCGGCTTATGTTAGGTTAAAAAATGTAACGTTAAATTATAATCTACCTCAAGATTTAGTTAATAATTGGGGGATAAAAAATGCAGCTATTTACTTGTCTGGTGAAAACTTAGGAACTATTACTAATTTACGTAATACACTAGATCCAGAGCAGATTAATAGCGATATTGATGCCGATCAAAATAATAATTCAAACGGATTAACGCAACAATATTATTTTGAACGTGCATTAAGTTTAGGTTTAAGAGTAACTTTTTAATTAAAAAAACAATGGAAAATAAAAATAATATAATTGCAGTATTACTAATATTGACTTTAACTCTTTTCAATTGTAATGATGAATTTTTAGAACGTTACCCTTTGGATGAATTGAGTAATGAAACGTTCTGGAAAACAGAAAATGATTTAGCCGTATATAACAATAGTATTTACGATTTAACTAAAGACGACCGAAATTCAACTGTTTTATTCGGTCATGCTACTAAATTTCCTAGTGTATCTACAAGCTATCAATATGTAGATTGTTTTACAGATAATATAGCTCCTGCTAATGCTAGAGGAAGACTTAATCGTTATAAAGATGTTCGTGCCGGAATTCATATACCCGAAGGTGTTCAAACATATGGATACAAAGGATGGGACTTATTAAGAGCCATTAATGTTGGGCTTGATAATATGGCTACCTCTCCAGTTGAACAAGAAGTAAAAGATAAATATATTGCCGAAGCCAGAATGTTTCGAGCATGGTTCTATTATGATAAAGTATCTAAGTTTGGCGATGTTCAATGGGTAGACCATGAAGTCAAAACCAATGAAGATGATATATTATACGGCACTAGAGATTCTAGAGAGTTTGTTATGGAGAAAGTATTGGAAGATATCAATTTTGCGGTAGATAACCTACCCACAAGTTGGGGGGATGGTGCTGCACCAGGTCGTTTAGATCATTGGGATGCACTCGCCTTAAAGTCAAGACTTTGTTTGTTTGAAGGTACTTGGAGAAAATATCATGGCGGTACCGATGCCAACATGTGGCTTCAGGAAGCCGCAAGTGCCTCAAAAAACCTTATTGAAAATGGAGGATATTCCCTTTATACTAGTAACAATCCGCTTATGGATTATAATGCCTCACACCGCCAGTTGAATGATTTATCTGGAAATCCAGAAATTATCCATTGGGTAAAATATGAAGCCGGAGTAAGAACCAATAACGTTGTACAATATTATTTATATTACTCAGGAGGTATGACAAAAGATGCTATTGATGATTATCTGTGTGATGATGGATTACCTCTAGCGCTTTCTAATCGTGATCTTGAGAACACACAAATAGAGGATGTTTTTGTTAATCGTGATCCACGTTTAAGGCAAACGGTATTGCACCCTCAAGATAGAGATGTTTACGAGTACGATCAAGGTAATCAAGTCTCTTTTCCAAGATTGATTGGTATGTCTGGTTTTGAAGAAGGATCGACTACAGGCTATCATATTATTAAGTTTTATAACGCTATCGATCATGCTTTAGGTTATAATAACCACGAAACACCTGCTATTGTTTTTAGGTTGGGTGAAATTTATTTGAATTATGCAGAAGCAATGGCCGAATTAGGAACGATTACTCAGGCAGATTTAGACCTGACCATTAATAAATTACGAGATAGAGTAAACATGCCACATCTTACACTAAATCCTCCAATGGATCCTAAATATGCAGCCGATGGTGTTTCGTCTTTAATAGTTGAAATAAGAAGAGAGCGTCGTATTGAGTTGTTTAGCGAAGGCTTCCGTTATGACGATTTAAGACGTTGGAAACAAGGAAAAAAATTAGAAAAGAAAAGTTACGGTATGCTTTGGGATAATGCAGCTATAGCAAGATTTCCTGGAGCAAATGTGCAAACTGAAATGATAAATGGAAAACCATATATTGATGTATACAAAGGAACACCATGGGCCAACCCAGTGTTTGATGAAAGCAAACATTATTTATGGCCTATACCACTAAGTGCACTAGGGCAAAATCCTGAATTAGGACAAAATCCTGGATGGGAACAATAAAGTTTAACATAATTTGAGTTAGTAGTTTGTCGTTAAAAGCCCAAAATTCTATTTAAATAAATTGAGGGCTTTTAAATTTTATGCATATAGTTTACTTAGAGCATGAAACATGTATCGTTTAATCTATTAAGTACAATAACGACAACTGAAATAATAAATAGCAGTCATCAATAAGTAGGTGTTTAAATGAACTTATAGTTGTACTTGAAAATAACGAAATGATATAATTTTATTTTTTTAAAGCTACATAAACTAAATAATGACATATATAAAATACATTAATTGAAAAATAAGAAAATAAACGGTGTTATGGTTAAACGGAGTTTAATAAGAATTAAGTTATTTTTATTCGTAGTTGCGCTATCATTAAATATTAGCGCGCAACAAAAAACATATCTCTCAGGAGAAGATGCGTCCACAGCGGTAAACTGGGAGTTTAAAATAAATAACGGACGCAATAGTGGGTTTTGGACCACCATCCCGGTACCTTCTAACTGGGAGGCCGAAGGATTTGGGTACTACCTTTATGGATTAGATAAGATGGAAAAGCGAAATTCTACCTCCGATATTGCAGATTATCGTCATGAGTTTAGTTTTGATAAGAAATCGGGGAAACGATATTTTATAGTTTTTCAAGGTTCAATGACGGATACAAAGGTGGTACTAAACAAAAAAGAAGTAGGCTTGCATCAAGGTGGGCATACCCAGTTTAAATTTGAAATCACAGAACAGCTTCAACAAGGCAATAATGTTTTAGAAGTCAATGTCAATAATTCTTCATCAAATGCCTCCATTGTAGAAGCCGAACGCTATGCCGATTATTGGATGTTCAGTGGTATTTATCGTCCAGTATATATTGAAGAGGTACCCAATGAATATATTGAGCGTGTTGCTATAGATGCGCAAATGAACGGAGACTTTAAAATGCATGTTTTTACAGCAGGTATAGAAAGCGCAAAAACAGTACGTGCGCAAATCTATAATGCTAATCATGAAAAAGTTGGAAAGGCTTTTGGAGCAAAGATTGGTGCTGATTTTACAGAGCTTAAAGCTCATATTGATGGAATTAAACCATGGTCTCACGAGTTTCCAAATTTGTATACGGTTGAAGTTGAATTGAAAAACGAAAAACAAGTTTTACACAGCTACACTCAGAAATTTGGATTTAGAACCTTTGAGGTGAGAGATCACGATGGGTTTTATCTTAACGGAAAACGCCTTTTACTAAAAGGGGCAAGTATGCACAGTATACGCCCTGAAACAGGTCGCGCACTCTCCAAAACCGATATGGAAGAAAACGTGCATTTTATGAAAGACCTAAATTTCAATTTTGTACGTTCTGTTTGCTATCCTGCAGATGAGTATTTTTTTGAGTTATGTGATTCCCTTGGGCTGCTGGTGTTAGATGAATTACCAGGTTGGTGGAGACCTTTGGACAAAAAAGTAGGACCCAAGATTCTGAAAGAGTTGGTGGTACGCGATGTCAACCACCCAAGTGTTATCCTTTGGGGAAATGGAAACCATATGGCGCATACACCAGAGTTTGATTCTTTATTTGCCAAGTGGGATATTCAAAAAAGAAGACCATTAAAAAACGAAGCAAAATCGAATGATATATTTGCTAATTATAATCCAGAATGGGACATCGTGAACACCACATATTACCCAGACTATGCAACGGTAAAAAAGAATTTATTTGAAGAGAATCATATTTATCTACCTAACGAAACCCTACATGCTCTTTATGATGGTGGCGGTGCAGCCAACCTTAAAACCTATTGGGATATGTTTGAAAAATCTAAAGTAGGAGGTGGTATTACCATATGGGCATTATATGATGAAGGCTTTATGCGTAACGATATGGAGTATACCGTAGATACTCAAGGAAATAAAGCTCCTGACGGTATTGCGGGACCTAGCGGAGAGAAAAAAGGGAGTAGTGATGCGGTGCGAGAAATTTGGTCGCCAGTAGTAATAGCCAATGATAAATTAAATGCCGATTTTAATGGCTCCTTGAGTGTGCACAATAAATTCACATTTGCCAATCTTAACCAATGTAAAATCGTTTGGAAACTGATTGATTTTGCAAACCCAGATGCAGGTTCAAACGGACATAGAACCATAGCCAAAGGGGAAATTAATGCTGATATTAAAGCAGGTGAAAAGGGAATCTTACAAATAGAAGACCTCCCAGAATCTTTTATTGATAACGATGCATTGGCGATTGAAGTTTACGATATGCAAGGGCGTTTGGTGTATGATAAACGCATGCCTATTACACAACCTAAAAATAGTTTTAGAGTAGCGTCTCATAAACCTTTTGTACAAGACGCTAAAGATGCCTTTACATTTCATAATGGAAAAATCACCTTGCGTTTCGATGAAAATAGTGGTGTGTTATCTCGTGTCTTTAAAAAGCAAAAACCTACCAGTTTGAGGAATTTTCCTTTTTTAACTTTTAAAGCAGATACTGTTGCAACAAAGAATAATACAGAAGTAGCCTCCAAGGCGAAAATTACAAAAACAGGTGATGCATTTATCATAGAAGCTAACCATTCTAAAGGTTTCGATTACTTAAAATGGACATTAAAATCTAACGGGGAAATAGCATTGGATTATGCCTATACCTTAGCAAGCGGAAAATATCACTATGCGGGGATAGGTATAGAAGTAAATTCAAAAAACGTTTTACGCAAAAGGTGGTTAGGTGAAGGGCCTTGGCGTATATGGCAAAACCGTACCCAAGGTGGTGTTCTTGATGTCTATGCTGTAGACAAAAAAGTAAATATTCCAGGGCAGGTCTATAACGGTCCAGAATTTGAAGGCAATTTTGCACCATGGAATTGGGTAGTGTTTTATTTGAATAATCGACTCAATCTTGGTTTTGAAAATAAGACCGATGTGACTTTAGGAGTATTAAATCCAGTGAATGGTTTTATGCCAAAATATGCCAGTTGGCACTACCCAGAGCAAGAAGGCTTTTACTTTTTTGATGTTATTTCTCCAGTAGGGTCTAAATGGAAGCCAGCTAAAGTGTTTGGTCCCGATGCGCAACCTGTGCATATTGATAAACAAATTAAAGGTTCGGTATCTATGTTTATCGATTGGAATAGAATGGAAGAAGGTATTAAGCGTGTAGATGTAGAAGTAGAATAATTAATTGTTTAAAAGGATGCTCAAACACCACAGGATAATAAACATGTTTAAATCATTTATTTTTGTTAATAAGAAATTAAAAAAAACAGTTTATTGGAAATGTCTTATGCGTTGTTGGTGAGTTTAATCTTAGCAAGCTCACGTATAAAGCTTTCAATAAAGAGAAAACATATACAAGAAATTTTATAAAATTATCAAGTTATTTCATTTTAATATGCTTCAAAAGAAATATTTTATTACAACTTTATTAGTGTTAGTACTTTGCTTGCAATCGTGTTTTATGATGGCGCAAAGCAAGGTTTATCTATCTGGTCAGGGACCAAAAACAGCAATCGATTGGGAGTTTAAAATATCCGATGGTAGAAATAGTGGGTTTTGGACAACCATTCCTGTACCATCTAATTGGGAGACTGAAGGTTTTGGTTATTATATGTATGGTATGGATAAAATGGAGAAACGCATCCCGCCAGTAGGGAACTACCGTTATAATTTTAAATATAAAAAACTAAATGCTAAGCGCTATTTTATCGTTTTTCAGGGCTCTATGACTGATACCAAAGTGCGCTTAAATGGTAAGGAGGTAGGCTTTCATCAAGGCGGGTTTACCCAGTTTAAATTTGAAGTGACTTCACACTTGAAAGATGGGGATAATATTCTGGAAGTTGAGGTTAATAGTTCATCTTCTAATGAATCTATTGTCGCAGCAGAACGTTACGCCGATTTTTGGATGTTTAGTGGCATTTTTCGTCCCGTTTTTATTAAAGAAGAACCGGTAGAGTTTATAGAACGCGTGGCTATTGATGCTCAAATGACAGGTGCTTTTAAAATGGATGTTTATGCAAATGGCGTTGAAAAAGGACGTAAAATAACGGCTCAAATATATGATGCCAACCATAATAAAGTTGGTAAAGCAATTAAAGCCAATATTAAAGGAGACAGCATTCAAGTGCAAACGCAGTTAGACGATATTGCTCTTTGGTCACACGAGTTTCCAAACCTATACTCTGTAGTTATTCAATTGCTTGATAAAAAAAAGGTATTACACACGTATCAACAAAAGTTTGGTTTCAGAACATTTGAAGTACGTCCACATGATGGTTTTTATTTAAACGGAAAGCGCCTATTACTAAAGGCGGCCAATATGCATAGTTTTCGTCCTGAAACAGGAAGAACACTTTCAAAAGAAGATATGCTTGAAACCTTCAAGCTTATGCAGGATATGAATTTTAACACGGTACGACCATGTCATTATCCGCCAGATGCGTACTTCTTTGAGTTGTGTGATTCGCTAGGGATGTTAGCCATGGACGAATCTACCGGATGGGTGAAACCTCTAGATACGCCAGTAGGAACAAAAATAGTAAAAGAGATTATTGAGAGGGATGTAAATCATCCATCAATTGTGTTATGGAGTAATGGTAACCATAATGCTCATAATCCTAATTTGAATGCAGTGTTCAAAAAATGGGATATTCAAAAAAGGGAAGTTTTAAAAAATTCACCTAAAAAGGCAGGTCATATTAAAAATGCCTTTAACCCAGCAGAGAATAGCGTGAATACTACTTACTATCCTAGCTATAAAGATGTCAAAGAACGCTTATTTGATAAGAATGACATTTACCTACCTAATGAAACACTCCACGCATTATACGATGGTGGCGGTGGGGCCAACCTGAAAACTTATTGGGATTTGTTTGAAAAATCTAAAGTAGGTGGAGGTATTACAATTTGGGCGCTTTATGACGAAGGCTTGTTACGCACTGATAAGGGGTATACAGTGGATAATCAATATAGTAAAGCTTCCGATGGTATTGTTGGGCCACATGGCGAAAAAGATGGTAGTTTCTACGCTATTCGAGAAATTTGGTCTCCAGTTGTTATTGAAGATACTTTAGTAGATTCAAATTTTTCAGGAGCATTAAGGGTTCATAATAAGTTTTTATTTACCAATCTTAATCAATGCAAAATTGAATGGAAACTTATCAATTTTTCAAACCCAGACGGCACTAGTAATGGTCACAGGACAGTAGCCTCAGGAACCGTAAATGCAAACATTAAAGCGGGAGAAAAAGGAAAGATTGCTCTAGATTTACCTGAAACTTATAAGGATACAGATGCGCTAGCTATTCAAGTTTACGATACCAAGGGTGTTTTGGTTTACGATAAACGTTTACCAATTAAGAGCTCAAAGCGCCCAATGTTTAGAGCAGCAGAACATGTTCCTTTTGTAAGGGCAGAAGAGGATGCTTATAGTTTTAAACGTCATGGACTTACTTTGAGTTTTGACCCTACCACGGGTGTATTACTATCGGTAAAAGACAAAGGCAAAAAGACGAGCCTATCTAACTTTCCTTTCTTAACCTACGAATCGGTAAATAAAACACTTCAAAATGAGCTAAAACAAACAACTACGATAAGTTGTTCAAAAGTAGGTGATACTTGGTTTATTGAAGCAAAAGGCACCAACGGTTTTGATTACATAAAATGGAACTTGAAACCCAATGGTGAAATTTTATTGGACTACGCATATACTCTAGCAACGGGAAAATACAACTACGCAGGTATTGGAATTGAAGTAGATGCAGATGATGTACTACGTAAGCGTTGGTTGGGTGAGGGACCTGAGCGTATCTGGAAGAACCGTCTCGAAGGTGGTGTGTTGGATGTGTATTTTAACGAAAAACAAGTAAATATACCAGGATTAGTTTACAATCCACCGGCTTTTGAAGGCTGTTTTGCACCATGGAACTGGGCTGTGTTTTATCTTAACGATTATGTAAATGTAGCTTTTAAAAATCAAACAGAGGTCGTATTGGGTGTCCTGAATCCTGTAAACGGTAAAGGTCATAAATATGCCAATTGGAGCTACCCAAATAAAGAAGGTTTTTTCTTTTTTGACTATATCTCTGCGGTTGGTTCAAAGTGGAAGAAAGCAACGGAATTTGGTCCTGATGCACAACCTAGCGTAATTGATGGGCAAGTAAAAGGTTCTGTGTCTATGTTTATTAATTGGAATAAACCCACAGTAAAAGCAAAAAGAGTAGATTTTGAGTTGGAATAACTAAAATAGCATGAGAATGATAAATAGATTCTTAACAACATGGTTAATTCTTGTTTTGTTAGTAAGTAAACTTAGTGCCCAAAATACTATTTGGAAAAGGCATACCATTGATGCTTCTCTTAGTGGTGCCGATGGCGTTAAAATTACCGATGTAAATAATGATGGTTTACCCGATATTACCACAGGTTGGGAAGAGGGAGGTTATACCAAAGTTTATTTACATCCAGGTTTCAATTTGGTAAAGCAAAATTGGCCTTCAGTAATCGTTGGAAAAACCCCAAATGTTGAAGACGCTGTATTTGCAGATTTAGATAACAATGGTGCATTGGACGTGGTAAGCAGCACAGAAGGACATCACAATAAAATATATTTTAATTGGGCTCCAAGTAACCTAGATGACTATCTGAATGCTGAAGAGTGGAAGTCTCAAGTGCTTCCTGCCTCAGATAAAAATGTACAGTGGATGTATTGTGTACCAATGGATATTGATGGGAAAAATGGTATCGATTTAGTAGTAGGATCTAAAAATAAAAATGCAGAAATAGGATGGTTTCAATCCCCCAAAAATTCAAGAAAGCTTTCTAAATGGAAATGGTTTTCTATAAGTCCTGCAACCTGGGTAATGTCTATGTTTAGTAAGGATATGGATGGTGATGGGGATTTGGATATTGTGGTATCCGACCGTAAACCGGGACCGACTCAAGGTGTTCGCTGGTTAGAAAACCCAAGGAAAATCAGAAAGCAAAAAAAAACATGGAAGAATCATTTTATAGGATGCCAAGGATTAGAGGTTATGTTTATGGATTTGAAAGATTTGGATGGGGATGGTTTAGAAGATGTAATTGTTACAGAAGCAACTACTCGAAAAATTTGGTTCTTAAAACGAATGGATAAAACGGGATTGAATTGGAAACCATTTCCAATTGCAATTCCAGAATATGCCACTAAACCTAAATCAGTAGTTGTTGGAGATCTTGATAACGATGGAAAACCAGACCTTGTACATTCTTTTGAAAAAGCAAACGGAAAAAAGGAAGGGATTTATTGGTTGTCTTATAAAAATAAACCAACAGATTCTGTTTGGGAATGGCATACAATTAGCGGACCAAAAGGCATAAAATACGACAAGATTGAATTGGTAGATTTAGATGGCGATGGCGATTTGGACGTCCTTACTTGTGAGGAAAATTATGGTGCGGATAGTGAAGGCTTGGGGGTAATCTGGTATGAAAACCCACTGAATGAAATTTAAAAAACAGCGTACTTAGGTGTTATGTTTTTTAGTTTTGCAAATAAAATTTTTTACATCCCGATACTACAGGATAATATTTAACCCTACTTGATTTAGTTTTATGCTTCATATAATTTAAAGTAAAAATCATGCAAGCAATTTTAGGCGTATTATTTCATTCATTGGGCGGAGTCGCAGCAGGTAGTTTTTACATGCCATATAATAAAGTAAAAGGTTGGGCTTGGGAAACGTACTGGATGGTTGGAGGTTTAGTATCATGGCTAATCGTGCCGCCAATAGCTGCTTGGTTAACTGTACCTGGCTTTCTAGATATTATAGTTGCTAGTTCCAACACCATTCTAAGCTTTGTGTTTTTAATGGGCTTACTATGGGGGGTAGGTGGGTTAACTTACGGTCTTGGTATTCGGTATTTAGGCATGTCTTTAGGTAATTCTGTAGTATTGGGGTTTTGCTCAGCATTCGGAGCTTTAGTACCTCCAATTTATTACAATTTGAAACCAATGGAAGGCAAAGAAACGTTCTCTGATATGTTAGCTTCGTCCGGTGGACAATTGGTGCTTTTTGGTGTGTTGGTATGTTTATTAGGAATTGCAATTTGTGGTAAGGCCGGTATGTTAAAAGAAAATGAACTTTCTGATGAGGAAAAAAAGAAAAGTGTTTCAGAATTTAATCTGGTAAAAGGACTAGTGGTTGCTATTTTATCTGGTATTTTAAGTTCATTTTTTAGTTTTGGAATTGAAGGCGGTAAACCATTAGCTGATGCTGCAGTGGCAGCTGGTTATGACCATTTATATGCTAATAATGTAACCTTTGTGGTCATACTTTGGGGCGGTTTAGCAACTAATTTTGTTTGGACCACTTTTTTAAGCATAAAAAATAAATCCTATAACGACCTTACCAATAAGACAACTCCCATTTCAAAAAATATCATGTTTTCGGCTTTAGCAGGTACAATATGGTTTTTACAGTTCTTTTTCTACGGTATGGGCGAAAGTAAATTAGGAAATGGAGCTAGTTCGTGGATTTTGCATATGTCTACCATTATTTTAACAGCTAATCTTTGGGGTATTTACCGTAAAGAATGGAAAGGTGTTGCCGCTAAAACTAAGTGGACCATAACTTCAGGTATTGTGGTTATTGTTTTATCTGTTGTTTTGGTAGGTATAGGGAATTCTATTTAGGTTAAATAGATTTTTACGAAATTACAGGATACCTTCGTATTTTAAAAGTCTTACTTTGAGTAACTATTATTTATAATCTTATCAAGATGAAATGAAGTATTCTTTTTTATCAGTAACATTTTTTCTTCTCCTAATGTTCTCTTGTAATGATAAGAGTATAATTATTGATAATGAAGATTTGTACGCAAAATTCCAAAACCCTCCAGCAGAGGCATGTCCTTTTGTACGTTGGTGGTGGAATGGAAACAAAGTGAAAAAAGAAGAGTTGGACAGACAGCTCGAATCTCTTAAAAATGTAGGTTTTGGTGGTGTTGAAATTAATCCTATAGCGATGCCTATGGCTTTTGATAACACTGCGCAATCTTTAGATTGGATGAGTAATGAATGGATTGATATGGTGGTTCATGCTGCCAAAAAAGCCAAAGATTTAGGTATGATTACCGATATAATTGCGGGTACAGGTTGGCCATTTGGGGGTGAATTTTTAAAAGATGAAGAAACCTGCCAGCGAATGGTCTCTGATAATATCTCTTATGATTCTAAAGCCATTATTAAAGTAGATGAAGACTATTTAATCAATCTTTTCAAAGAAAAATATAATAAGTTACGGGCTCAAAAACATCTAAGTAAAAGAACAACTTACAGGCTTGCTAACTTAGCTTTAGTGCCTAAGAATTGTAATGATGAACGAGAGATTATTAACCTCACTGAGTTTTTAGATGAAAATAAAAATCTTATATATAAAATAGAAAAACCCGGTCAGTATTATTTAAACTATACACTAATTCAACAAAATTTTAGAGATGTTACCCTGGGAGCTCCTGGAGGTGCAGGTCCTGTAATGAATCATTATAAAAAAGAAATGACTTTGGCATATTTAAATAGGTTAAAGAAAATTTCAGAGCGTTCAGGTATTCCTTTAAATAAATTAATAAGAGCAATTTTTTGTGATAGTATAGAAGTATCTGGAGCAAATTGGACCGATGGTTTTGAAACTATGTTTTATCACACCTATGGTTACAAGTTAGAAAAGTGGATGCCTTTTGTGTTTTATTCAGCACATGGTAATTATTCAAATGAGCTATATTCCGAAAACTTTTCATCAGAATTTAAAGACAAATTAAAGCGGGTTAGGTATGACTACAATAAGCTTTTAGTAGAGGTGTTTCTGGAAAACTTTACTAAAACCTATAAAGCGTTTTGCGAAGAAAATGGCGTGCTTTGTAGGTACCAAGCCTATGGCACACCTTTTTTAATGGGTATGTTAGACGGTTACATGATACCTGATATTCCAGAAAGCAACAACTGGATTTATTCAGCAGAAATGAAAGATTCCTTATGGCAATGGAATCAATCTCACGGTTATATGACTTGGAATATGTATGCCTCTGCAGGCGCACATTTAACAGGAAAAAAAATTACGAGCTGTGAAAGTATGACCAATACGCGTGGTGTTTTTAAAATGACTCTAGAAGAAATGAAACAACATGATGATATGAATTTTATAACAGGAATTAATCATTCTGTATTACACGGTTATAATTACTCCCCAAAAGAAGCACCATTTCCTGGATGGATACGTTATGGCGCCTATTTTAGTGAAAACAATACCTGGTGGAAACACTTACATCTTTGGGTTGATTATAATGCCAGATTATCAGCTGTGTTTCAAAATTCTCAACCCGATAAATCTATTGCTATTATAGGTCCAACATCCGATATTTGGGGAGACAAAGGTTTAGCTAGAACCCCCTTTCATATGGAACCAGCGTATTTGTACAAACTTTGGGAACCTATCAGTCAGTTAGGATATTCTTGCGAGTATATTAATCAAAATGTATTAGCTAAAGCTGAAATAAATGACGGTACGATTTCATACGGAAATATGACTTATAAATTGTTGGTATTGGCCAGTTTGAAGTCTATTCATCCAGAAATAGCCTTAGTGTTAAAGAAATTTGTAGAATCAGGCGGAAAAATTGTAGTTATTGATGGACTTCCCAAAAAAGCTTTACACTTTACCGATTTTCATAAAAAGGATGAGCAAGTAAAACAGACAATGGAACTTTTATTAGCCAATCATCCTGATTCATTTATAAAAACCAATCAGCCAAAATCTACAAAAGAGTTATTTATGTGGGCGAAACAATTTATAGAGCAATCGGGTGTTAACCCAGACGTAATTATAAGTAATCCATCAAATCAAGTCTTTCAAATTCATCAATATACTCAGGATAAAGATATTTATTTTTTCACCAATATTCATAGGTTTGAAAAAGCATCTTTTAATGCAAAATTTCCTGTGGAAGGAAAATATCCATATGTATGGAATCCAGAAACAGGAGAACGAAAACCATATTATTATGCCTCTAATTCTAATGAGTTAGAGATTAACTTAAACCCATTAGAATCCTTGTTGATTGTTTTTCAAAATAATAAGCCAACAAAAAAAGCAGAAAAAAAAGATTGTCAAGTTAAAAGTTCAAAGAAAATAGACGAAGATTGGACGGTAATTGGGCATCGTGTAGACAATAAAACCTATACATGGGATATGACAGAGCTCATAGACTTCAGTCAGTCAACAGATACCACACAAACTTCATTTGCAGGAGAAATTATCTATAAAACAACCATAGATAAGGCGGAAGATTTTACTCATATAGATTTAGGCGATGTAAATGAAGGTGTTACAGAACTTTATGTGAACGGTAAAAAAGTAGGCAAACGTTGGTATGGTAAGGCTATATATCCAATAAAAAGTTGCCTGAAACAAGGGGCTAATAGCATAGAAATTCGTTATACAACAGTTCTGGCCAATTATTGTAAATCGTTAAATAATCCCCTAACTATCCGTTGGACAAGAGTGTATAAAGACAAAGTGTCTACTGGGGTACAAGGTCCTGTAAAATTAATAAAGTATTAAAGCATTCATAACATGATGGTACAGGATAATAGATATATGTAATTCTAATACCTTTCACTTAAGATATCATAAAATCAACATTCAATTAATTAATAGTATTATAATGATAAATAAACAAGCACTGTTTCCGCTAGTATTTTTGGCCATGTTTTTTGTGTCCTGCCATCAAGTTTCTACTTCACTAACATCAATGACTTTTAAAAAATTAACCGTTGATTTTAAAGAAACACCAATGGCCTTAGAGAGTGAGCAACCACTTTTTTCTTGGATTGTGAATGCTGAAGGATTTAATAAATCACAATCAGCATATCATATTTTGGTAGCGTCATCAAAAGATAAATTGAATGAGGCTGATGCAGATATGTGGAATTCACAAAAAGTAGAAAGTGAAAAATCTACATTCGTAAAATACCAAGGAGCTCCTTTACAAGCAATGAAAACTTACTACTGGAAAGTAAAGATTTGGGATGAAAACGGAGATGTTTTAAATTGGTCAGACACTCAGATCTTTGAAATGGGGTTAATGAATCAGGAAAACTGGGGAGAATCAAAATGGATTACGCTTAATGAAGATACCAGAACATCACCCTATCGCTTTAGAGATTACAAAACGGGTAAAATGAAAAAAGCAGAACCTGTTGAAGGGTTTGCAGCAAGTTACTTTAGAAAAGAAGTTAATGTCAATAAAACCATAAAAAATGCTCAAGCCTATATCTGCGGTTTAGGTTATTATGAACTATACTTAAACGGAGAAAAGGTGGGTAACCATGTGTTAGACCCAGCACCTTCAAATTACAATAAACAAGCCTACTATGTAAATTATGATATTACAGAGCAAGTAAATTCAGGACAGAATGCTTTTGGAATTATTTTAGGAAATGGTTTTTACGGACAAAATATTTCTTGGAAGCGAGATCCTGAATCAGACAGAGATTTAGCATATGGACCACCAACAGTAAAACTTTTAGTGAAATTTAAATATGAAGATGGTACCGAAACCGATTTTTATACCGATGAAACATGGAAAGAATCTACAGGGCCTATTGTATTTAATAACGTTTATGGGGGGGATACTTATGACGCTAGATTTGAATTGGGAGATTGGACAACTCTAGGGTATAATGATGCTAATTGGGGGTTAGCTAAAGAAACTTTACCAAAAATTAAAAAGATTAACGCACAACAAATGCCACCAATTAGAAAATTAAAAGAGTTGGAGCCGAAAAACGTATTTAAAGGAGTAGATGGTGAATGGATTGTAGATTTTGGTCAAAATATAGCAGGTTGGGTTAAGTTGAATGTAAAAGAAAAAGAAGGACAACTTATAGAAGTTATTACAACTGAAGCTTTATTAACCAACGGAAAGGATATTTTTAAAGGATCTACAGGAGGTGGTGCCAATGGTATGCCACAACTATATGAATACATCTGTAAAGGAAATAAAGTTGAGTCATGGGAACCAAAATTTAGTTATCATGGCTTTAGATATGCAAAAATAAAAGGTGTTTCTTCTAAGCCAAATGCAGATATGATAAAAGCAGTATTGGTAGCAACAGATATTGAAGAAACAGGAAGTTTTATATCTTCAGATACATTACTAAATAAAATGCACAGTATTAGTAAATGGACTATTGTTGATAATGTTCATGGAATACCAGAAGATTGTCCGCATCGTGAAAAATGTGGTTGGTTAGGTGATGCGCATGCCTTTTGTGAATATGCCTTGTATAATTATGATATGTATGATTTTTATAAAAAATATATGGAAGACATACGTACTCAAATGCGTCCTACAAAAGGACACAACAACCCAGATGTCAAATTCCAAGTGCCTACAATGATAGCTCCTGGTAAACGAACCTCTACCTATGCTAAAATAGATTGGGGAGTAGCCACCATGTACTTACCTTGGTATAATTATTTATACTACGGTGATGACACAATTGTTAGAGAATATTATGAATCTATGAAAGGTTTAACTAATTTCTATCTTAATTTTAAAGACGAGAATGGCATAATGCAAGATGGTATGGGCGATTGGTGTCCACCACGATGGGACAGGAGAAAAAATCCTAGCGCCATGGAATGCGACCCGGTTATTTCAGCTAACGCCTATTTTTACAATGTTTTAGGCATTATGGAAACTTTTGCAAAAATAAATAATGATGCGGAGTATCAATCAAAAATGAAATTAGAAAAAGAAGCCTTAAAAGCTGCGTTCAATAAAGAGTTTTTAGTAGACATTCCAAATACAAAATACAAATGGTATCAAAGTCAAACCGCAACGGTTCAGGCTCTACAATTCGGTATCGTTCCAGAAGAAGATGTAGAAAATGTAGTAAATGGCTTAGTCTATGATATTTTAGAAGTTAAAGGCGGGCACCATTCAACCGGAATTCATGGTAACAGATATATTTATACGGTATTAACTAAATACGGAAAAGCAGATGTAGCACATCAAATTTTAACAACACCAGAATTCCCAAGTCAAACCTACGTGATGAATTCGGGCTTCACCACATGGCCAGAACGCCAATTTGAATGGGAGAAAATGGAAGGACCTACAAATTCATTAAACCATCCAATGCATAGTGGTTTTGCAGCCTATTTTTATGAATCTTTAGGAGGTATCAAATCTTCAGAAGAACATCCTGGATTTAAAGAATTTATGGTTAATCCTGAATTCCCAAATCAGATTACTAGTACCAGTGTTTCTGTGCCAACACCATACGGGGATATAAAGAATGATTGGACAGCTAAAGATGGTATATTATTAATGAATTTAGCGGTGCCGTTTAATACTAAAGCAAAAATTGTTTTAACGTCTTCTGAATTAGAGACCTTGAAAATTAATGGAGAATCCATAGATATATTTAAAGAAAATAATGAGATTATAACAGATGATAATCATGTGATTTTAGGTTCAGGACAGTATGAAGTTGAATATTTGAAAGCTTTAAAATAAGATTCAAATAAAACAAATATTGATTCATACGTCCTAATTAAAACACATGATTTTCAGAACTAGGGAACACCTCTTTAATATATGTTCTACTTAATAAATACGGTATAGTACAGGACACTTTTCTTTAGCTATATAATTATCATTGTAGGTAATAAGATACAACTATGATTACTAAAACTACAATCGCATTTCTCATTCTTTTTATGGGTACAGTGAATACTATAGCTCAAACAGCACCATGTGATGGAACTTTACCTTTTGAAGAACAAAATGGATTGTTAACCATAGAGATGGAATCTGGTATTATAAACGACAACCGATGGCAAATTGGTACAGAAACTGTAGATGGAGAAGAAATTACCTATTTATACTGGACGGGGCCAGAATCTTTCAACGCACTTACTGGGGCTCCAATTGTTTATAACATTAAAATTAATACTCCAGGTACTTACAGATTTGCATGGCGAATGCGCGTTGGCACGGGAACGGCTGCAGGAGAGCATAACGATGCTTGGTTAAAAGTTGATGGCGAAGATTTTTACGGTATTAAAAATGGAGCTAAAGTATATCCTAAACCTTTGTGCAACTCAGATCCAGCTTTAACTTGTGCAGCAGGAAGCTCAACTCAAAACTTCATAAAAGCCTTCGGAAACAGATTAGATTGGGGTTTTGTAACCAACACAAATGATGGTGATTCACACAGAGTTTGGGTTACCTTTAATGAGGCTAAAGTATATACCATTACTCTAGATGCTAGATCAAACTATTTATTTATTGATAAAATGGTGTTAAGAAGAAGTAATGTTTCCGATACTGCTGCTCAGAATTTAAATAATCCAGAATCTTCCTGCTATAACGCTTTATCAATAAATGATGTAAATAGACGTGAAACAAAAATTTACCCGAACCCAACAATGGGGAAAATAGAAATTAGCAATATTCCTATTAATTCTATTTTGAATATTTCTAATATTTCTGGAGCTATTATTAGAACAATAAATACAAAAAAATCCGCGGAAATTATTGATATTAGTGATTTAGAAAGTGGTCTCTATTTTATATCTAATTCTGATAAAAATAATTATTTCGTAAAAAAAATTATTAAAATATAACATTCCAAAATTAAGTTGATTAAGATTCTAAAAAGTTTACTAGTATTAAATGTAATTCTTTTTTTTAATTGTAAAAAGGAGGATATAAGTAAACAAATTAAACCTAATATACTGTTTATTTTAGTTGATGATTTGGGCTATCACGATTTAGGGGTAACAGGAAGTGTATTTTACGAAACACCAAATATTGATAGGCTAGCAAATGAAGGTGTTATGTTTACCAATGGTTATGCAGCAAGTAGAGTGTGTAGCCCTTCCAGAGCGAGTATAATGACAGGGAAATTTACGGCACGTCATGGTATAACAGACTGGATTGGAGCTAAGGCAGGAGAAGAATGGCGCACTAGAAACCGTCATGACAAATTATTGCCTGCCGATTATGTGCGCGAGTTACCTAAAACCGATATAACTATAGCAGAAGCCTTTAAGCAGAATGGATACAAAACCTTTTTTGCAGGAAAATGGCATTTAGGAGGTAAGAGCTCATACCCAGAAGACCATGGGTTTGATATTAATATTGGCGGCATAGAAGCAGGATCTCCAAGAGGAGGGTTCTTTTCACCATGGAATAACCCTAAATTAAAAAATAGGAAGGACGGTGAAAATTTAACGATGCGTTTAGCCCAAGAAACAGTAGAATTTATCAAACAAAATAAAGATTCTACATTTTTTGCATTTTTATCTTTTTATGCCGTACATGCGCCAATACAAACTACCGAACGTAAATGGCGTAAATATCGCAACAAGGCAGATAGCTTGGGTATAATGCCTTCTGGTTATAAAATGGAGCGCATTTTACCTATTAGGCAAGTGCAAGATAATCCTATATACGGTGGGTTAGTAGAAACTGTAGATGATGCAGTAGGTGTGGTTTTAAAAGCATTAAAGGATAATGGAGTAGACGAAAATACTATTGTGGTTTTTACATCAGATAATGGCGGTGTAGCATCTGGTGATAATTATTCTACTAGTAATTTACCTTTAAGAGGGGGTAAAGGCTATCAATGGGAAGGAGGTATTAAAGAACCTTATTTTATTAAAGTGCCATGGTTAAAACAAGAAGGTGTTAAAACAGAATTTCCTGTGATAAGCACAGATTTCTATCCTACGTTGTTAGATTTGGCTAATGTACCGCTTTTGCCCGAACAACACATAGATGGAATTAGTTTAAAACCCCTGTTAAAAGGGGAGTACTTAAAAGTAAAAAGACCTTTGTACTGGCATTATCCACACTATGGAAATCAAGGGGGCGATCCCGCATCAATTATTCAAGAAAATACTTGGAAATTAATTCATTATTGGGAAGATGGCCATGAAGAATTATATAAATTACCCTCTACAGAGATAGATGAGTTGAATGTTATATCTAACTATCCAGAAATTGCGCAAAAAATGAGCAAAAAATTGATGAATTGGCTAAACGAAGTAGGGGCAAAATATCCAGAAAAAGACCTTGAATACAATATAAACAAGGCAGAAAAAAGACATTTTGATATAATTAATAAAAAGTGGCCTTCTCTAGAAAAAAATAGATTAGAAGTGCTTTCGGAAGACTTTCAACCGAATAGAAATTGGTGGAAAAGTAAGTTAACTCTCGATTGATGATAGGTATCGTTAAATATGACTTATTTAATGTGTTAGATATATTAGACATGACATGACATGACAGGGCAGGATGCTTTTGGGGCTTCATCTTATTAGTTTTGGTTAATAAAATGGAATTATGAAAAAACATTATTTAAACAAACTTTTTAGCCTAATATTTTTTCTTTCGGTAGTTACCGTTTTTTTTACATGTTCAAAATCTGAAGATGTAGAAGAAGAGGTTATTGAAAACCCTGAACCAGAAGAACCACAAGAGCCAGATATACCTATAGTTGTTGATCCAGATAAAGTAGTTACTATTAATACAGGCGCAGTAGTAGGAGAAATGTATAACTTTTGGTCAACAAGACCTATGATAAACCAAACTCGGTTTAGCAGTTCTGGTTTTACATCGGGACTAAATACTATAAAGCCTTACGTTAAAAGCTACAACTTGGTACGTGTCCTTGGAGGTAGAACAGATAATAAAAATAATTTTTATAAAGGTGTAGATGGCTCAGGAAACATCATAACAGATTTTAGTGGTTTGTTAACCGATATGCGCAATTTTATGCAAACAGGTTTTAAACCACGTATTGTATTAGATAATGTGCCTTGGGAAATGAATGCCGTAAAAGAAGAGAATACCTATGGTAATACCAATCCACCAGATGACTATGGTGTTTGGAGGCAATACATAAATGCTTTTTTACAAACATTGGTTGATGAATTTGGTATGAACGAAGTAAAAACTTGGCGCTTTAGAGTAGCTACCGAACCTAATTATACACCGCATCATTGGAATGGTACTAAAGAAGAATATTTTAAACATTACGACATAACTGTAGACGAAGTTCTAAAAGTTATTCCAGATGCTATTATTGGGCCCGGAAATAATTTAACAGAAGGTGCAGCAACTTTTACTACCGAAATTATAGATCATTGTGCTACAGGTACAAACTACGCTACAGGAGAAACAGGTACAAAAATGGATTTTTTCTGTATTTCTTATTATGAAAAAATAGATCAAAACACTATAAAACTACCCAATACAGTTCAAGAATACAGAGCTAAATTAGATAGTTATCCACAGTTTAGAGATATTCCTTTTGATATTCAGGAATTTGGAATATTAAGAGATGAAAATGCTAATAGAGGGCTAAGTTTATCAGATGCAACCGAATTTGGAGCAAGTTGGTATGCTAGAATTGCCGATTTAGCCTATGATTATAGAATAACCGAAATATACGATTGGGGACAGGAAATAGAGGTTGGTAACTTGCCACAAGGTAGACGTAATGTAACCGAAATGTTCTTAAAAATGGAAGGCGGTAATAGAGTAGAAACTATTGATAATATTAGTGGTCATGCAGGTATTATACCTGTAGTAAAAGGAGATGTTATTTACCTGTTGGTATATAATCATA
Organism: Seonamhaeicola sp. S2-3; assembly: GCF_001971785.1. Classification (NCBI taxonomy): domain Bacteria; kingdom Pseudomonadati; phylum Bacteroidota; class Flavobacteriia; order Flavobacteriales; family Flavobacteriaceae; genus Seonamhaeicola; species Seonamhaeicola sp. S2-3. The sequence goes on from NZ_CP019389.1 coordinate 2,378,005, forward strand.
ATACAACGCGCAGTAGTTCTGCTTCAAGAACATTATTTCCTGTTTTAGAAGGAGGGCAAATAGCAGGGGGTAATAGTTGGAAAATGAACGAGTGGACTGTAGATAAAAATCATGGCATCATGATGCATGAACTTTATAAAGATGTAAGGGAGGCAGGAGTAGGAGAAAAAACCAACGGACGAATTTATGGAAATAGACCTTCAGATCGTTTTGAAGATGGATGGAAAGATGTGTTTAATACCAACTTAACCAAGTACACACAACTGGCCGAACTTCCAAAAACTATTACAGATTCCATAGTTAAAAAAATTGATGGAAAATTAACTTTAAAGGTTGAATTAGAACCTCATAGCGTAAAATTAATTGAGCTTACACCACAATAATAAAAGAATATTATAAGAATTTTGAAATAAAATTAAATGAAAAAAGTTGGTATCACTCTGTTTTTTAGTATCCTTTCTCTAATAGCATTTTCTCAAATTAAACACGGTCTTAGAGATGAATGGGGTAAACATGTTATTCCAAGAGGTTTTGTTGTAAATACAAACGACCACATAGGCGAAGTTTACTTTAATAACGATGATTATGTTCGTATGGTTAGAATGGGAGCAAATTATCAAGTTATACGTTTAGAATTAGGAAAATTAAGTGAATTTTCTGGAAGTAAATTACAATCCAATTACTTAAAAAAACTTGATACATTAGTTAATCTAGGAAAAAACCACGACATCAAAACTATTTTTAAAATGACAGTTTATGGTGTTAAAAAATTTGAGTGGGAACAATTTTGGCTTAACACTAATAATGAACACGAAAAGTATATTAATGCTTGGAAAGTTATTTGGAATCGTTATGCTAATAATCAAGCGGTTGTAGGGTATGATGTGGTTAATGAACCAAGAAAACTCTCAATGGATATTTCTTATAAAAAATTAACTAAAAAGTATCTTATTCCGCTATATCAGAAAATCATAGATGAGAGCCAAAAAATAAATCCAGATAAAAAAATACTAATTCAGTCTGTATTTATGAATAAAGGCGAAGCTATTGATAATAATCAATATGCAGAAATTACTGCTCCTATAAACCGTAAGAATGTTATTTTTGCACCCCATATTTATCAAAATAAAATCGATTTTATAAAACCAGTAATGAATCGTTTTGATAAAGAGTCAGAGTTACTTAATGCGCCAATATTAATAGGAGAATGGGGGTTTCCTACCTTTGCTAAAACCGATACGCTAATAAGTGGAAAACTTGGGCAATTAGAATACAAAGAACTTTACATTAAAACAGCCGAAGTGTTTGACCGCATGGGAGTGGGGTCTATAAAAGCTTGGTTTTTGGGTAACAGGAGTATGCAGCATTTTCTTCCAGGAGGTCCCTCAACATGGGCTATTTTTAGCGATAGTACAGATGCAGGAACGGTGGAGCGAAAATATATCACCGATGTTATTTCCAGACCATTTCCGCAAACCATAGCAGGCAATATACAAGCTTTCTTTTTCAACCACGCCACCAGAACTTTAGATGTTAATTTTAAACCCAATAATGAACTAGGAGTTTCAAAAATTTTCATTGGAGCCAACAGGCATTATCCTGATGGATTTTCGGTAATTATTAATGATGACATTGTGTTGTATCACAACCCAATAAAAAACATTGGTTTAGAAGTGTTTAAAGCTCCAAATGATGTTGATGTCTCTAATTTTATTTGGGATGAGAAAACACAGAAACTCATTGTTTTAAAATGGCCAAAACTTAGTGGGAATATAAGTTTACAGGTGGTTCCAGGAATTCGTAATTTTTAAGCAGTATTAACAAAAAAATTAATATTTTAGATAATGAATAAGCTTTTAATAAGTAGCTACTGCGCTCTTTTTCTTTTATTTATATCAAGTTGTATATCGTGCCAAAGTAATGCCCAAAACACAACCAATACCTTTGAAAAAACAAGGGTTAAATACAACTTTAATCCAGATTGGAAGTTTATAAAAGATAATCCAAAGAATGCACAAAATATTAAATTTGATGATTCGGATTGGACCACAGTAAGTTGTCCGCATACATTTAATGATATTGACACCTTTGATGATTATAGTCTTGGGCATCATAATGGCGAAGAAAATCAATGGCGTGGAACAGTTTGGTACCGTAAGCATTTTAAACTGCCAAAATTAGATTCAAGCAAAAAAGTATTTATTGAGTTTGAATCTGTACGCCAAATAGCCGATGTATATATTAATGGTGTACATCTAGGACAAAACCAAACTGGGTTTATTCCTTTTGGGTACGATTTAACACCTTATATTAAAGTTAATGAAGACAATGTTATTGCTGTAAGAGTTAATAATGATAGAGGAGATCATTTTAGAGATAATTTTCCTTTAGTATGGAATCATGAGCATTGGCACCCAACTCATGGAGGTATTTACCGTAATGTATTTCTACATGTTATGGATGCGCTTCACATTACCTTACCATTGTATGATAATTTAGAAACTGTGGGAACTTATGTCTATGCTGAAAACATCTCAAAAACCAGTGCTGATATTCATGTAAATGCCGAAGTTCAAAACGAATACCAAAGCGCTCAAAATGTAACATTTAAAGCAAAGATATTTAATAACGAAGGTGAGCTTGTTGGTGTCTCTGAAACAGAAAAAGAATTAAAAGCAGGCGAAAAGTTTACATTTTCAACACAAATACAGTTAAAAAACCCTCAGCTTTGGTATACACGTCATCCGTATATGTACACTGTTGAAAGTGTTTTAAATGTAGACGGAAGCGCTGTAGATTCTTATAATACACCTTTAGGAATAAGATCCTTTAATTTTGATAAAGATAAAGGATTCTTTAACAATGGGGAGTATGCAAAACTTCACGGTTGGGGGCAAAAACCAACAAACTCTTGGGCAGGTTTAGGGGCTGCCTTACCAGATTGGTTACGGGATTATACATTTCAATTAATGGATGAAGCAGGAGGGAACTTTATAAGATGGGGGCATTGTGCAGGATCACCAGCAGAAGTAGATATGGGCGATAAATATGGTTTTGTAACACTAATGCCAGGTGTAAGTGGCGAATCTCAAGACGAGGGTGAAACTTGGGATATTCGTATAAAAGCATTTAAAGATATGATTGTGTATTACCGAAATCATCCATCCATTTTCATTTGGGAAGGCGGTAATTGGGCAGAAACCAAAGCACATTATCAAGAAATTTTAGACGTTATAAATACATTTGATCCCAAAGGAAAACGCCTTATGGGGAACAGAAGAGCCGATGTTAAAAACGATTCTGAGGGTTACATTTCTATTGAAATAGGAACTGAAGGTTGGGAACGCGAATATCCAGATTTACCCATTGTAGAAAGTGAATACATGCGCGAAGAAGCCCCAAGACGTGTTTGGGATAAGTATTCTCCAGATGATAATTTTTTCAGTCATCCTAATATTAATAAAAATACATATAAAATAACTTCAGAACAATATGCTGTAAGGCAAGTAGAACATTGGTGGGATAAAATGGGCAGAAAAGCCTACCATTCGGGTGGTGCTAATTGGATTTTTTCAGATGGCCCTCATGGTGGTAGAGGACAAACTGAAGTAACTAGAGCTAGTGGAGAGGTAGATGCTGTACGCTTACCTAAAGAAGCTTTTTACACTACAAAAGCTATGTGGAGGTCAGAACCACAAATACATATTGTAGGGCATTGGAATTATAAGGAAGGAACCACAAAAGATATCTTTGTTGTTTCAAACACAGCTGCCGTAAAACTATATGTTAACGGAAACATAATAGGAGAAAATAGCACACCAAAAGATGGTTATGTGTATCAATTTAAAAATGTGTCGTGGGAAGCTGGAGAAATTAAAGCTGAAGGTATTATTGATGGTAAAGTAAAAGTAACACAAATAAAAGAAACCGCTGGAGTTCCTGCCGCTTTAAAATTAACACCAATTACGGGCCCTAAAGGGTGGAGAGCCGATGGTTCTGATATTGCATTAATAGATGTAGAAGTAGTTGATGCCAAAGGAAGAAGATGTCCGCTAGAAAAAGGTCGAGTAGATTTTACTGTTTCAGGACCAACTATTTGGAGAGGGGGGTACAATAGTGGTAAAGAAAATTCTACTAACAACCTATATTTAGATGTTGAAGCAGGAATTAACCGCGTAGCGTTACGTTCTACTTTAGAGGCAGGGGAGGTTGTTGTTTCTGCTACAAAAAAAGGGTTGCCCGTAGCAAGCATAACCTTAACAACTAAGCCAGTAGATATTAAAAACGGACTAACCGTAGAGTTGCCACAGGTATTTAATAATGTTTTAACTAAAGAACCTTTACCTATACATACACCAGAAATCCCAGAATACATACCAGGTAAAACAAATAAGAGTAAGTTGTTTACTAAATTTAGTTATACTGGAGATGGTAAAGCTATGTTGCGTACTAATATGCATTGGGGCAAAAAAGCTTATACAGATATGGAAGAAAATTATACAGTAATTCCGAAGTATCTAAGAGGTGCAGAATATATAAGAACCCCAAACAGCGATAGTAAATACTGGGCAAGAGACCAATTACAGTTTGTTGCTGGCCAAAAAATGCACATTTATGTATTGCATGATGATAGAGTAAAGCGCCCTGAATTTTTAATAGAAGATTACAAAGATACTGGAGATAATATTAAAGTTGGTGAAGTTGTCATGTCTATTTATCATCGTATAGCCAAAGCCGGAGAAAGTATTATTATGGCGGGTAATAGTGATGACGATGCTCCAGACACGTGTAGAATGTATACAGTAGTTGGTAAAAAGTATTAAAAAACACAGTAATAATTATTTAGACGTTGCTCTTTGTGGGTTTTTAGGCATTGTTTTTTTTGTTTAAAAGAAACAAATTTTGAAAATAAAATAGGTTTAAGTATTTATTAAAACACTCAACAATTCTTAAAGTGTTAAAAAAAGGATGGTAAGCACTTTACCATCCTTTTTTAAACGTTTTTATTCTTGTTTTGTTAATGACCTAGGTTTTATTTTTGGTTATTATTTATAAATTCTTCTAGAAGAGTTCTTACTACGTGTATGTCTCCAGCTTCTAAACCATTATTTACATTTGCCCCAGTAATCCAATATAACACCATTCCAGCATCAGAGCAATCCCATTTTCCTTTTTGAAATTTAACAACATTGTCTAATTCTGCAATATTTCCTAAAGTCCATATTAGTCGTATTCTTGGGTCGGTATGATTTTTTGCCCAATCCCATTTTTCTAAATCTAATTTTAAATTAATGTTTTGGTCGGGAATACGTACTTCTTCTATACCAAAATTTAAAATTTGCTGCCAAGTATAAAAATCACCAGCGTTATCATTAGCAGGATGATGAGTTACTACTTTAACAAATTTATGTTTTTCTTTAGGAGTTTTTTGTAAAGCCATGCCTATAATATCAGGTTCACCAGCTTCAATAATCCATAAAGGGTCGTTGGCTGTAGAGGCATTTATTGCCCAGCATAAATCATTTATGGTTTCTTCTTTTTGCCAAATGGCATCATAAAAAGTTAAATGGTCAAAACCACCCCAACGTCTGGCGGTCATATCACAGGCAATTTGCATTAAATGGTGGCGCTCTTTTTCAGCCTTTTTAGAAATTCGGTCATCTCTAACCAAATCGCAACTATGAGAATAATGTACTAATCGGTTTTCTAAACCTGTAGCTCTCAATAAGGCTAATGTAACTGCTGTGCCTCCTAAATCATCGGGATCTGGAGAATTGCCATCGGCAATGATAGCAATTCTACCATTTGGCGGATTAATATTTTGCCCAAAAATGTAATTAAAACATATAAAGAAGGTAAATAGAAATAGCTTAATTATTCTTGTCATTTTTTAGAGTTTAAACAGTGAAATAAATTGTATATATCAGTAGTATTAATACCATTTTAATTTTAAAACTTTAAAATTAAAATGGTATTAATAAAATCTTACCCTGTGGTATCCTGCTAATTTTATTTTTTTTATAGCAGCACAGGTCATAACAGAAAGTACAGGATGATCCTCAGATAAATATAAAATATTTTGCTAATCTATCAATAAATTAACTAAATATCTATGAATTTAAAAGCTAAACTAAAACCTCTTTCAAGTTATGTTAAAACTTGGATGAGTGCGGTTTTGGTACTGTCGTGTATAGCCATGGCAAAAGCACAAACCGTTACAGGAACAGTTGTTGCAGATGGGCAACCGTTGCCAGGAGCAACAGTTATCATTAAAGGAACATCAAAGGGAACATCTACTGATTTTGATGGTAATTTCACAATTGAAGCAGAACCGCAATCGGTATTGTCTATTTCCTATGTAGGGTATTCTACAAAAGAAGTGACAGTGGGTAACCAGACTAATATCAATGTCACTCTGGAGGCAGACAACGAACTCGATGAGATTGTGGTGATTGGTTATGGTACTCAGCGAAAGTCTGATTTAACAGGTTCTGTGTCGTCGGTGAGTTCTGAGGATTTAACTGCAGCACCAGTCTCTAGGGTAGATCAAGCATTGCAGGGTAGAGCCTCTGGCGTACAGGTAACCCAAACCAGTGGAGCACCTGGTGCAGGTACGGTTATTCGAGTTAGGGGGGGAACTCCATAACAGGAAGTAACGAACCACTTTGGGTTATAGATGGTATTGTAGTAGGCACAAACTTTAATCTTAACAATATTAACAGTAATGATATTAAGTCTATTGAAATATTAAAAGATGCTTCATCTATTGCTATTTACGGTTCTAGAGGGGCAAATGGTGTTGTTTTGGTAACTACTAAAAATGGTTCTGGAGCAGGTGCAGGAAAACCAGAGGTTAGTGTAAACTTATATACAAGTATGCAGTTAGTGCCAGAATTACCAGATATGTTGTCTCAGGAGGAACAAATTGCATTTACAAATGAAAGTGCAGAATTCAGATCGGCAGCATTACCGTTTCCTAATGATCCATCTACCTACCCAGATAATGATTGGTTTGATTTATTATTAGGTACAGCACCAATTTTTAATACCGATGTATCTATATCTGGAGCAACAGATAACGTTAATTATTATACGTCTTTAAATTACTTTAACCAAGAAGGTATTGTAGAGAGTACTGGGATAGAAAAATATATTTTTAGAAGTAATTTAGATATTAAATTAAGCGATAAACTAAAAGCAGGTTTTAGAATTAACTATTCTAGAATAGAGCAAGATAACGGGAATGCTAGTTTTGGTAATGCCTTTGCCACTTTAAGAACCCAGCCTATTTATAATGAAGATGGTACTTTTAATGGGTTTGATGAAGTAGTGAGTGCACCATGGTCTAACCCAATAGCTAATATTGCTTTAAATACCAACGAGACGTTTTCTAATAATCTTCTGGGGTCAATGTACTTAGAGTATAAGCCTTCTCCAAAATGGGTGATTCGTTCAACCTTTAGTCCAGAATTTAACAACACTAAACAAAACAAGTTTACGTCTAGTCAAAGCCCCAATTTATTATATTTAGGAGAAGGAGGTAATGCAAGTGTAAGAACTGTTGCTAGTAGTGGATGGAACAATGAAAACACAGTTCAATACCAATCAGATTTTGGAGGAAACCACACTATCACCGCTTTAGCAGGTGCTTCTTTTCAAAAGGTGTCTACTGAAATTACAGAGGCTGAAGCTTTCGGAATTACTAGTGATGCCGCTGGATTTAATAACTTAGGTTTTTCAGATCCAATAAGGTCTAAAGTAAGTAGTGATTACAATAGTTTCCAGATAGCATCGTTTTTTGGAAGACTTAATTATTCATATAAAGACAAATACTTACTAACTTTAGTAGGGCGAACAGATGGAAGTTCGGTTTTTGCGCCAGGAAATCAATATGAATTTTATCCATCTATAGCAGGAGCTTGGAAAGTAACTGAAGAGCCTTTTATGCAAAACCAATCAGTATTTCAAGATTTAAAATTAAGAGCTAGTTACGGTAAATCAGGTAACCAAGCTATAGAACCTTACAGGACAAAAGGGGTTTTGGTAGAAGCTAACACTACTGTTAATGGAGTAGAACAACCAGGTTTAACACTAGGAAGACCTTCAAATCCTAACTTACAATGGGAAACAACTAATTCTTTAGATATTGCTTTAGAAGCATCTCTTTTTGGAGGTAAAGTGTTTACTGAATTAAACTATTACTATAAAAAAACTAACGATTTACTTTTAGATGTTACCATCCCAAGGCAAACAGGTTTTGACACCCAATTACAAAATGTAGGTTCTTTAGAGAACAAAGGTTGGGAGTTTATGTTAAATACAACTAATATAAGTAACGCAAACTTTAACTGGAATTCAACATTAACGCTATCTTCTAATCAAAATAAAATTTTAGAACTTGGGGATGTAGATTTTATCGATGTTACTGTTGATGCTATTTTAGGCTCAGGAAATACACGTTTAATAGTAGGAGAGTCAGTTCCTGTTTTTACTGGAGTACCATTTTTAGGGACTTGGAAAAGCCAAGAAGAAATTGATGCTTCAAGTTTAACTTCTGAGGAAAAAAATAAACAGGTTGTTGGTGGCTCTAGGTTTGATGATGTAAATGGAGATGGTATTATTTCAGTTGAAGACGCAGTAGTGTTAGGAAGTCCTTTACCCGATTTAATCTTTGGGTTAGAAAATTCATTTTCATACAAAAACTGGGATTTTTCATTTTACTTCCAAGGAACAATAGGGAACGAAGTGTATAATTTAAGAACCCGAAATCACTATTTCAATAGAGGAGAAACTACCAAGTTTGCAGAACTTGCAGACCGTTGGACACCAGATAACCCAAATTCTAACATTCCAAGAGCTGGTGCAGACTCTGTTACTAGCACCTCCCCAAACTCAGAATACGTTGAAGATGGTTCTCATTTAAGGTTAAAAACGGCAAGGATAGCATATAACCTTCCAGTTGAAAAAATGGGGCTTAATAGTTTAAAAAATGCTACTATATACTTCTCAGGAAGTAATTTGCTCTTAATTTCTGATTTTAGATTGATAGATCCAGAATCAAGTAGATTTGGTCGCGATGGTTTAGGTAATATAGCACAAGGTTATAACGATGGGTCGTACCCTAATCCACGAGTTTTAACCCTTGGTTTAAATGTAACTTTTTAAAAAATATACACAGATGAAAACTAAATATATAATTTTATACATCTCTATAATATTCTCATGTTTTAGTTGTGAGGAATTTTTAGAAGAAGAACCACGCTCACTTATTGCACCAGAAACTTTTTTTGCATCTGAAAACGATGCTCGTCAAGCTATTAATGGTGTTTATGCTATTTTAAAAAATAATTCTATTTATGGTCAAGTTGGTCTAGATGTTTTTTATGATAATGGAGCAGATATTATAGAGCCCAACCGTTCGGCTAATATATTTGAGCCTATAGGTAATTATTCTGTAAATGAGGCTATAGCTGATGTTTCTGTTCAAAGGATGAGTGTCTCAGATACCTGGAAAGATTTGTACCGCGTAATAAACAATGCAAACATTATAATTTCTAGAGTAGCAGATAATGATGCTATAACGGCTGATGCTCAAACAGAAATTATAGCAGAAAGTCGCTTTTTAAGAGCATTATCTTATTGGCATATTACTAACCTTTGGGGCGATGCACCATATTATACCGATGCTCTGGGAATTGATGAGATTAAAGTGTTGGGTAGAACTGATGAGAGTGTTATTATTGATGGTATTATTGATGATTTACAATTTGCCCAAGCCAATTTAAATGATGCTTATATTGGTGATGATAGCGGTAGAGCCTCAAAATGGGCAGCAGCTATTATTGAAGCAAAAATATATATGCAACAAAAACAATGGCAGCAGGGGCTTGATAAGTGTTTGGAAATCATAAACCAATCTCCGCATAGTTTATTACCTAATTATGCCGATGTTTTTGATCCAGATAATGAGTATAACTCCGAAATTATATGGTCTTTAGATTTTGCAAAAGACATAAGAGGGCAGTTTGAAGAGGGTACGCTAAGGCCAGATGGTAGTTTTCCTAGTGTTTTTGGTAACGGTAACTGGAGGCCAAGTATGTTTGCTCCTCGTTTAAGAGACGAACCTAAAAATTCAGGCGAAAGAGAAGCTTTAGCTGATGCGCTTGAGGCACAAGGTGAAGCCTTTAACGGTACTGGTTTACAGGTAGCTTCTAAAGACTTTGCTGAAAAATTTCCAACTAACGATTTAAGGAGATCTTTAAACATTGTAGATAACTATTTGGGGTACGATTTAAACTTTCCGTACATGGCTAAGTTTTGGAACTTGAGCACCACAGATTCGCCACGTTTTAACCATAAAGATAACAGGTTGGTATTTCGTTTGGCAGATGTGCATCTAATGGCTGCAGAATGTGAAAACGAGCGTCCTGGAGGAGATCCTACGGTAGCTTATGGTTATATAAAAGAAATTAGAGAACGTGCGTATGAAACAGTAGCCGAAGCAGAGGCTATAAAAGGCTTAAGTCAGAAAGAATTTAGAGAGGCTATTTATGATGAACGCAAATGGGAATTGGCCGGAGAATGTATGAGACGCTACGATTTAATTCGTTGGGGTATATTATTAGATGTAGTTCAGAATTTAGAATATAGATTTTGGAATCCTGCAGGAAATATAAGGTCGTGGCACGTTAAACTTCCTATACCTCTACAAGAATTACAAAATAACCCCAATTTACTGGAATCAGATCCATCTAATAATGGGTACAGAAATTAAAACTAAGTAATTAATTTTTTTAAATTTTAATTTTAAAGGCCGAATTGTTTACAGTTCGGTCTTTTTTTTAGTTTAAACTCAAGAAAAAAACAATACAGTATAGAGCAGGACAGAAAAGAGAGCAAGCTATATTATTTTTGGATATTAGTACGATTTCTATATAAAAACCAAACTAATTCATGAAAAAAATACTCTTTATCACTGTAACTGCTGTCTTTTTTATGGGATGTAAAACAGAAGAATCAAATCTAAATTCTAACAGTAAAAAAGACTCAGAAATTGCTCAAAAAGTAAAGCAATTAGTAGATGAAATGACATTAGATGAAAAGATAGCAGAAATGACTCAAGATGCACCAGCAAATGAAAGATTGGGTATTCCTGCTATGAAATACGGAGAAGCATTACATGGATTATGGCTTGTTCTCGATTATTATGGCAATACAACGGTTTATCCGCAAGCGGTAGCTTGTGCCTCAACTTGGGAACCTGAACTAATAAAGAAAATGGCATCTCAAACAGCACGAGAGGCTCGTGCCTTAGGGGTTACACATTGCTATTCACCAAATTTAGATGTTTATGCTGGCGATGCGCGCTATGGACGTGTTGAAGAATCTTATGGTGAAGATCCTTATTTGGTGTCGCGAATGGGGGTAGCATTTATTGAAGGTTTACAAGGCACAGGTGATGAGCAATTCGATGAAAATCATGTCATGGCAACTGCTAAACATTTTGTTGGATATCCCGAAAATAGGCGAGGTATAAATGGAGGTTTTAGCGATATGTCCGAACGTCGTTTGCGTGAGGTTTACCTTCCACCATTCGAGGCAGCAGTAAAAGAAGCTGGGGTAGCTTGTGTTATGCCAGGACACCAAGATTTTAACGGGGTGCCTTGTCATATGAATACATGGCTGTTAAACGATATCTTAAGAGATGAGCTCGGTTTTAATGGCTTTATTGTTTCTGATAATAATGATGTTGGAAGACTAGAAACTATGCATTTTATTGCTGAAAATAGGACTGAAGCCGCTATTTTAGGATTAAAAGCCGGTGTTGATATGGATTTGGTAATTGGGAAAAACGTTGATCTCGCAACGTATCATGCCAATGTTTTGAAGGATACGGTAAAGAAGAATTCTTCCTTAATGAAGTATATCGATAAAGCCACATCTCGCATTTTAACGGCAAAATATAAATTAGGCCTATTTGATACAGAACCAAAAGAAATTAACCCAGAAACTGTAGAAGCTGGCACCGATGAACATCGTGAGTTTGCATTAGAGATTGCCGAAAAATCTATTATCATGCTTAAAAATGATAATAATCTCTTACCGCTTGATGTATCAAAAATAAAATCTTTAGCCGTAATTGGTCCTAATGCTCATGAAGAACGACCAAAAAAGGGAACCTACAAACTACTGGGAGGATATTCTGGATTACCACCATATTATGTCTCGGTTTTAGATGGTTTAAAGAATAAAGTGGGAGATAGCGTAAAAATAAACTACGCTAAAGGTTGTGATATTGATAGTTTTTCAAAAGATGGATTTCCTGAAGCTATTTCTGCAGCAAAAAAATCAGATGCTATTGTTTTAGTTGTGGGGAGTTCTCACAAAACATGTGGTGAAGGAGGTGATCGTTCAGACCTTGATTTGTATGGCGTTCAAAATGAGTTAGTAGAAGCCATTCATAAAACAGGAAAACCTGTAATTGTGGTTTTAATTAATGGTCGTCCATTGAGTATTAACTATATAGCCGAAAATATACCGTCTGTACTTGAAACGTGGTATGGTGGTATGCGAGCAGGTGATGCTGTTGCCAATGTAATATTTGGAGATGTAAATCCAGGTGGTAAGCTAACAATGTCTTTTCCGCGTTCCGTAGGGCAGGTTCCAGTAACTTATTTGGAGCGTCCGGATTTTATTGGATCTGGAAAAGGAAAGTATCGATTTAGCGATAAATCACCGTTATTTCCATTTGGCTACGGTTTAAGTTATACAACTTTTGAATATGGTACCCCAAAGCTTGAAAACGAAACCATTTCAGTAGATGGTTCCACTACTGTTTCTGTAGAGGTTACCAATACTGGAGATAGAGCGGGTGATGAGGTGGTGCAAATGTATGTGCGTGATGATTATGCATCAGTTGGTAGATATTTAAAACTATTAAAAGGTTTTGAGCGTATTACATTAAAGCCAGGAGAAACTAAAACAGTTAGTTTTAATTTAGGGTTTGATGAACTGAATATACTGAATCAAGATATGAAAAAAGTTGTAGAACCAGGTACTTTTACTATTTCTGTGGGCACATCTTCTTTAGAAAAAGATTTACAAAAAGTAATACTTAGTGTGAAATAAGTTATTAGAAATGGGAATTTCATAACATAAAAAAGGAATAAAAGTATGAGACTATGATGGGATTTTTTTAAGACACACAGGTCTTTAAATAGATGTTAGTAGCAGGTAAGTGCAGGATGCTAAAACTAATTAATAGTTATAAATTACAGCATTAATTGATTAAAACAATATATTATGAAAAAAATTACATTAAAAATTAGCACATTTTTATTATTTGCCATGTTAGCATTTCAGGTACAGGGGCAAGCATTATGGACTGAGAACGGTGTCTATAAAATTTCAACATCAGGTTTGAGCCCGAATCTTTATATGACAATTAATCTAGAAGCTGCCGAAGGGGATCCTTTTGTAGAATGGCAAGAAGAATTACCAGGTGATGATGAAAAACAACTTTTTACTATAACAGATCATAGAACCCCAGCTTCTCCAGGTTTAATGGAAATTACTGCAAACGTTAATGGTATAGACCTTACCTTGTGTACAGCTGATGATTCAGCTCATCCTGCTCTAACCCTTACTGTTAAACCAGGTAACCCGAAAACTGTAGTAGAAAATTCAGAAGATTATTCGGGGCTAGATCAGTTTCAAAGAAGAAAAACCAAAGTTGATGAAAATGGACTTGCTGATTCTAATGGATCTAACCCAGCAAATGGAAACAATGCATTGTTTTTAAGAAATACACAAGGTACTAATTCAAGATATGGTGTAATTCCATCTGCAGTAGGTGACCCTGTTCAGTTTGATGGAGGAGGAATTGACGTGCTTCAATTCCATTTAGTAGAGTCATTAAGTACTGCAGACTTTGATACAAGTTCTATATTTGTTTCAAATCCTGTAAACAACGCATTAAGTATTAAAGGACTTACTGCTAATGTTAAGCAAGTATCTGTATATTCTTTACTTGGGCAAGAAGTGTTAAGTAGAAAAGTAGATGAACAATCATCTCTTACTATAGATACAAGTGCTTTAACAAGTGGTGTTTATCTTGTTAAAATGCAAGGAGATAGTGGTTCTTATACCAAAAAAATTGTAAAACAGTAAAATAAAACTGTATTTAACATAAGTTTTTTAAAAACATTCTATCTAAACAACAGGTAGAATGTTTTTTTTGTACAAAAAAATTAATCAATTTTCAATAGGATTGAAACTAAAAATAAAAAGTTTTTTACAATATGCAAAGACTAGCATTTAAAATGAAATTAAACAAAGGTCAAAAAGAAGCTTATAAAAAAAGACACAATCAAATATGGCCAGAATTAAAGCAACTACTTAAAGATAGTGGGGTAAGCGAGTATTCAATTTTTTTAGATGAAGAAACAAATACATTATTTGCATTTCAAAAAGTATCTGGAAAAGGAGGTTCACAAGATTTAGCTAATAATGAGATTGTAAAAAAATGGTGGGACTTTATGGCAGATATTATGGAGGTTAACCCAGATAATTCTCCAGTATCTATTCCTTTAGAAGAAGTGTTTTATCTAGAATAATTGTTGTGTTATGCAGTATACAGGATACTGTATGTATATAAGGAGTGTTCTTTCTTTATGAAAAAGAAAAAAATTATGTTAAATACTATGGAATTTAAATATAGCTAAACTTACCATGTACTTGTGTTTACATGCGTTTTTTAATAATTATTTTTATTAAAGTATTATAAAACATGATTCAAAAATTGTTAAATGGGTGTAAATCGAGATAGGGCAGGATAGTTTTACATTAAAAAATCACGACATTGCTTTATTGAATTTATTCTTTAATATTGAGGCCTTGTAAAATGAGTAGTAAACTGCTTTTTTTTAAAGTTAGTTTGTTAATTGTACTTTTAGGATTGCTATCCTGTACAAATAAATTAATAGAGAAACCTGTACTGTTATCAATCTCAGAAGGTTTTGAAAATCCAATGGGATTTTATAATAGCAAGCCAACATTTTCATGGAAATTACCTACTTCAAAACATGTTAAGTTTCAATCGGCCTATCAAATAGTGGTAGCCTCTTCAGAAGATTTATTGCCCAATAACCCCGATATTTGGGATTCTAAAAAGCAAGAAAGTTCACAATCTACTTTTGTGAATTATCAGGGATCTGAGTTACAGTCGCGTCAAAAAGTATATTGGCAAGTAAAATATTGGAATCAAGATAATGAGCCTTCCGAATGGAGTGAAATCAATCACTTTGAATTAGGTTTATTAAAAAATTCAGACTGGAAAGCGCATTGGGTAGGGTTAGATACAGCAAAGGATAGCATTAAAGGCGTACGTAACTTTTTAATGCACAGACCTCAATATTTAAGAAAAGAGTTTGAATTAAATAATCAAGTTGAATCTGCAAGACTTTATATTACAGCCAAGGGGGTTTTTGATGTACATTTAAACGGACAGGATGTAAGCGACGATGTATTGCCACCAGGTTGGACGCCATATAGTCATCGTATAGAAACCTTAACATATAATGTTACTAATTTATTAGAATCTGGACAAAACACCTTAGCTGTAGAATTGGCATCGGGTTGGCATTCAGGAAGAATAAGCAGAGGAAAGGCGCTTTACGAAAATTTCGCCTCGCCAAAAATTCTTTGTCAGTTAGAAGTTACCTTTAAAGATGGTACAAAAAGTACTATAGTTTCAGATGCATCTTGGAAAGGCACAACCAATGGTCCCATAAGATTGGCAGGCCTATATGATGGTGAAGTGTATGATGCCAATCTAGAAATGCCAAAATGGAAAACAAACGCTTTTGATGATTCAAGTTGGAAATCTGTTGAAACTGAAAACATTGTTGATTCGGTAAAACTAGAACCCAAACGCCATGAAACGGTAAAAACAACCGCTGTTTTAGAAGATGCAGAAATTGTTTCGACTACAGAATCTTCAGTAGTTTTCGATATGAAACAAAATATGGTTGGTGTACCAAAAGTACAGGTGCCCATGAAAAAAGGCGATACACTTAGCATTCGTTTTTCAGAAATGTTGTTGTCTGATGGTACGTTTTATACCGAAAATTACCGTTCAGCAAAATCAACCGATTATTACATCGCAGCTCAAGATGGCATTATCGAATACACGCCAAAATTTACCTTCCATGGCTTTCAATTTGTAGAAATATCAGGGTTTGATGCTTCGGTAAGTCCCAATTCAAATTGGATAAAAGGATTGGTGCAGCATTCCGATTTTGAAAAAAATGGAACATTTACCTCTTCTCAAAAAAAATTAAACCAACTGCAAAGCAACATCACTTGGGGTTTACGTGATAATCTTTTGGATATCCCAACGGACTGCCCGCAGCGAGATGAACGCTTAGGATGGACGGGAGATGCTCAAGTGATTTCGCCAACCGCCATGTTTAATTATGATACCCACGCCTTTTGGACCGCTTGGTTACAAAGTATGCGCGAAACACAAAACGAACACGATAATGGTTTAGTGCCATTTATTATTCCAGATGTGCTTCAAAATAACAGTGCTAGTTCTGGGTGGGGAGATGCTTGTGTTATTATTCCATGGGATATTTATAACATCACGGGAGACAAAACCGTATTGGAAGCGAATTTTGAAATGGCCAAAAAATGGGTGGGTTACTACCAATCTAAAGCCAAAGATTATATTCCAAATATTCATTCTTTTGGAGATTGGTTACAGCCTTATCCCGATAAAAACAGAAAAACGGGCAATAGAGGCGATACGCCAAGACTATTTGTAAACACAGCGTATTTTGCGCATTCAGCCCATTTAGTATCCAAAATAGCTGGTGTGCTTGGTAAAACTGATGACCAAAAGAAATATAATGCTTTATATAAAGCTATCGCTACTGCTTTTGAAGAAAAGTTTTTTGATGAAAACGGAAAGTTTAAAAACAAAAAACAAACTCAAACCAGTTATTTACTGGCTATATATTTCGATTTATTAAAACCTGAAACCAAAGAAAAAGCACAAAAACATTTGCTTGAAGAAATAAAAAAAGCCGATAACCATTTAGGTACTGGCTTTTTAGGAACTCCAATATTACCAAAGGTATTGGATGATATGGGTGAGATTGATTTAATGTATAAAATCTTATTTAAAGAAACCTATCCATCGTGGTTTTATTCAATCAATCAAGGCGCCACCACCATGTGGGAACGTTGGAACAGCTATAGTAAAGCAAAAGGGTACAACCCACAAAGTATGAACAGCCTAAACCACTATGCCTACGGAGCTGTTGGCCAGTGGATGTATGAGCGCATTGCTGGTTTAGCAGCATTAGAACCAGGGTATAAAAAATTAAGAATAGCTCCAAAACCAAATACCGATTTTTTAACTGCGGCATCGGCAAGTGTTAATACACCTTACGGAGCAGCATCATCCTCATGGAAAATTGAAAATGGTATATTTTATTTAGAAACAATTATTCCTCCAAACACCACAGCCGAAGTTATTATTCCTTATGGTAAAATCGATAATTTATCGGTTAATGGCAGACTGTTTGAGGAAAGTGCAAACTTAAAAATAGAAAATTCAGATGCTGAATTAGTTAAAATAATAGCTAATCCGGGTACTTATAAATTTCAACTAAACTTTTAATTAAATGTTTTACAAATTCAATTTTAAACACGTTTTTCAAATCTTTATTTGCGTTGTATTTTTCAGTTTAATATCATGTACTGAAAAAGAAAATTTAAAATCAGCTGAAAACTTAACCGTTTCAGAAGGTTTTAAAAATCCTATAGGATTTTATGACGATAAACCTACTTTTTCATGGAAATTACCAGTTACAGAAAAAAATAAAAGACAGTCTGCTTATCATATTGTAGTAGCTAGCAGTCCAGATTTATTACCTAATACACCAGATTTGTGGGACTCTAAAAAACAAGAAACAGACCAATCTACTTGGGTAAAATACAACGGTAAGCCTCTGCAATCGCGCCAAAAAGTATATTGGCAAGTTAAATATTGGAATCAAGACGAAGAAGCATCAGCTTGGAGTGATATAAATTATTTTGAACTGGGCCTACTCGATAATTCTGATTGGAAAGCCAAATGGATTGGATTAGATACGGCAAAAGATAGTATAAGAGGAAGAGGAAAAGTTTTAATCCATAAACCCCAATATCTAAGAAAAGATTTTGAATTATCAAACGATGTGGCTAAGGCAAGACTATACATTACCGCAAAAGGTGTTTTTGATGTGTCTATAAATGGAGAAGACGTAAGTGATGATGCTATGTCTCCAGGCTTTACAACTTATGATAAACGTATTGAAACCTTGACCTACGATGTGACTGATTTAATTGAATCTGGACAAAATACAATTGGTGTAGAACTGGCTTCTGGATGGTATTCAGGGAGGTTGCTTTGGGGGATTACGCCTTGGGATAATACGGTGTCTCCAAAAGTGTTATGTCAATTAGAATTAGAAATGAAAGATGGTTCAAAACAAATTATTGTATCTAATGAGAGTTGGAAAGGTACAACTAATGGACCGCTTCAATTTGCAGAAATTTATGACGGTGAAATTTATGATGCAAATCTAGAACTACCAAACTGGACAACCAATCATTTTGATGATAAAAACTGGAAACAGGTTGAAGTTGCTGCTCTTGACAATAACGTGAAATTAGAACCTAAACGTCATGACCCAGTAAAAGGCAAAATAGAATTACAACCTAAAGAAATTATAAAAAAAGAAGGCACGGTAATTTTTAATATGCAACAGAATATGGTAGGTGTACCATTAGTGAAGGTGCCAATGAAAAAAGGAGATACCCTTAAAATTAGATTTGCTGAAATGTTGTCGCCAGATGGAACGTTTTACACTAAAAATTACCGTAGCGCACATTCAACAGATTACTATATAGCAGCCAAAGATGGAGAAATAGTATATAAACCCAAATTTACTTTTCATGGTTTTAGTTATGTAGAATTAAGTGGTTTTGACACTTCAAAAGAGCCCTCAAAAGATTGGGTAAAAGGTATTGTTCTTTATTCCGATTTTGATGATAATGGTACGTTTACTACTTCTCATGAAAAACTAAATCAATTGCAGAGTAATATCGTTTGGGGTTTGCGCGGAAACTTTCTTGACATTCCAACAGACTGCCCGCAGCGTGATGAACGTTTAGGTTGGACTGGTGATGCTCAAGTATTCGGTCCTACATCTATGTTTAATGCCGATGTTTATAAATTTTGGGCCAGTTGGTTGCAAAGCGTTCGTGAAGCGCAACTAGAGAACGGAGCTATACCATGGACCGTTCCAGATGCTAGAGGTAATAAAATTGCAAGTTCTGGCTGGGGAGATGTGTGTACCATTATTCCGTGGAAAATATATATGCGTACCGGAGATATTGGTTTTTTAGAAGATAATTTTGAAATGATGAAATCTTGGGTGGCACACCATGAGATGAAATCTAGAAACTATATTTCCAAGATGGGGTTTTTTGGGGATTGGCTGCAACCACATCCTGAAAATGGTGATAATCGAGGAGATACAAATCTTTCTTTAATCGGAACTGCATTTTTTGCACATTCAGCACAATTAACGGCAAAAACAGCAGAAGTTCTTGGGAAAACAGAAGAGCAGGCAAAATATGAAGCACTTTACAAAGAGGTTGCTAAAGCGTTTGATGAAAAGTATTTTGATGAAACAGGTAAAGTGAAAGGTGTTGCCGAAACACAAACCTCATACTTATTGGCTTTGGCATTCGATTTATTACCAGAACCTAAAATTAAAAATGCACAAGCTAATTTACTTAGAAAACTTAAAGAGGCCAACAATCATTTGCGAACAGGGTTTTTGGGTACGCCATTATTATCTCAAGTTTTAGATGAGATGGTTGAAATTGATTTGATGTATAAGTTACTGTTTAACGAAACCTATCCATCTTGGTTTTATTCTATTAACCAAGGGGCAACCACCATTTGGGAACGCTGGAATAGTTACAGTAAAACCGAAGGTTTCAACCCTCAAAACATGAATAGTTTAAATCACTATGCTTATGGAGCTATCGGTGAGTGGATGTATGAGCGTATTGGAGCAATAGCGCCAAAAGAAGCAGGTTATAAAACAATTAGAATTGCGCCAATTCCAGGTGGCCCATTAACATCTGCAGCAGCTAGTTTAAATACTCCCTACGGAAAAGTGTCATCTTCATGGAAAATTGAAGATGACGAATTTAAATTAGAAGTAGTTATTCCCCCAAATACTTCATCAGAAATAGAAATTCCTGCAGATACATCTAAAGTATTGAATGTAAACAATGCTGTTTTTGAAGAAAATGAAAACTTAAAATTAATAAACAAAACAGAAAATGCCTATATAGTATTGGCGCATCCAGGTACATACATTTTCACAACAAAAATTAAATAATAATCCAAAGAGAAATATAGAAATAATGAAAGTTAAATTGTTTTCAACTATATTATTAGTTGCTTCGTTAGCGCTTTCTGGTTGTAAAAATGAAGTAAAAACAACCATTGAGACGGCTTCAGAGAATTCAGAATCTAAAAAACCAAACATTGTATATATTCTTACAGACCAATGGCGAGGTTCTGCTTTGGGGTATGCCGGAAACCCAGATGTAAAAACACCAAATTTAGATGCCTTTGCTAAAGAATCTGTAAATTTTAAAAATGCCGTTTCGGTTACCCCAGTTTGTACACCACATAGAGCAGCTTTACTTACAGGAAGGTTTCCTACTACTACAGGTATGTTCTTAAATGACTTATATATGCCTGCGGAAGAATTAACTATGGCAGAAATTTATAAAGAAGCAGGCTACAATACTGCTTATTGGGGTAAATGGCATTTAGATGGTCATGGTAGATCTACTTTTATACCTAAAGAAAGACGACAAGGGTTTGAATTCTGGAGAGCCTTAGAATGCTCTCATAACTACACTAAAATGCCTTATTATGATAATGATGACTCAGAATTAAAATATTGGGAAGAGTATTCACCTTTCGCCATAGCAAAAGATGCCAATAAATATTTAGAAATCCATGCTAAAGATAAAACGCCCTTTTTAGCGTTCATTTCAATAGCAACACCACATTATCCTCACAATAGTGCTCCAAAAAAATACAAGGATATGTATCCGCCAGAAGAATTAATATTGAACCCAAATGTAACTAAAGACCAAGAGGAAAGAAGCAGAAAAGAATTACAAGGATATTATGCGCATATTACAGCTACCGACGAAGCTATTGGGCGCATATTAAATAAAATTAAAGAACTAGAACTTACCAAAAATACAATTATAGTCTTTTCGTCAGATCATGGCGAAATGATGGGCGCACATGGCGTTAAAGCTTTTACCAAACAATTGGCTTGGGACGAATCTATACGTGTACCATTCCTAATCAGTTATCCTTCAATTGGAGAGCATAAAGGTAAAACAGTCAACGCACCATTAACAACTCCAGATATTTTACCATCCCTTTTAAGTTTATCAAATATTGAGATTCCAGAAACCATAGAAGGTGAAAATCTAGCTAAGTTAATTAAAAATCCAAACTCAGAAGCCGATCGTGCAGCCTTAGTTATGAACGTTGCGCCTTTTGGAGCCAATTATAACGACCCTCCATATCGAGGTATTAGAACCAAACAATACACTTATGCAATAACACCAGATGGACCATGTATGTTGTATGATAATGTAAAAGACCCATACCAACAAAATAACCTTTTGGGAAAACCAGAATATGCCAAACTTCAACAAGATTTAGATACTAAGCTACATGCCAAACTTAAAATAATAGGCGACCAAATAAGACCAAGAGATTACTATTTAAAAAAATGGAATTATAAATTAAGTATGGATAGAAAAGCCATAGATTGGTGGAGTTTTAATAAAGGTAAAGGCGTAGTACAGTCGCCCAAACCAATTATTAATTAAATAAGTTTTTGGCGTTACCACAAGGGTCGGGCTTTCGGCAGTCGCTCTCTGCGAGGAGCTTCAACAAATGCCTCAATCCCTAACGCGGTCTCAGTCTGCCAAAGCATGTTTTAAACGCTAACAATACAATAGTCAGTACACTAAAACAGTTTTAAATGAAAAAACTAATTCTTATAATTTGCGTTATTTGTGGAGTTTTAAATATTTCCGCACAAAGTGAAAAACCAAACATCCTCATTTTTTATGTCGACGATTTAAGAGCAGAACTAGGTTGCTATGGAAGTAAAACAGCAATAACACCAAATATTGATAAATTGGCTTCAGAAGGTGTTATGTTCAACAAAGCATATACTCAACAGGCCATTTGCGCGCCTTCACGAATGAGTACATTAACGGGTTTACGACCAGAAACATTGGGAATTTACAGTATTTTTACACCACTGCGTAAAGTACATAAAGATGTGGTAACCATGCCACAACTTTTTAAAGATAATGGGTACAAAACAGTAAGTATTGGTAAAGTATATCATCATTCTATAGATGATAAAACCAGTTGGACACATCATTTTCCTAAAGAACCAAATAGTTATGTTAAGCCAGAAAATATAGCATTAATGGAACGCCTAAAAGCAGAGGGTGTTAAACCATTAAAAGGACCAGCCTTTGAAGATGCAGATGTAGCAGACGAAGCATACAAAGATGGGCGAGCAGCAACATATGCTATTCAAACTCTTAACCAAATTAAGGATGATAAATTTTTAATGATTGTAGGATTAAGCAAACCACACTTACCTTTTAATGCACCCAAAAAATATTGGGATTTATACAATAAAGATGATTTCAAGGTGCCTTCTAGAGAAAAGCCTGAAGGAATGTATAGACTAGCACTAAGTAAATGGGGTGAACTTAAAGGGTATTACGGCATACCAAAAGATGGAGATTTAAATAATGATTTAACACAAACTTTAATTCATGGCTACCATGCTTGTGTAAGTTATATAGATGCTCAAGTAGGTAAAGTAATGCATGCATTAGAAGATTTAGATTTGCGAAAAAACACCATGGTTATTTTTATGAGTGATCATGGTTATAAAATAGGTGAATATGGCGCCTGGTGTAAGCACTCTAACATGGAAATTGATGTTAGAGTACCTCTAATTGTAAGTAGAGAAACAGATTATAAAAATAGAGTAGCAGGAAAAACATCAAATGCTTTGGTTGAGAACGTTGATATTTTTCCAACATTAGTTGATTTATGTGGTATAGAAGCACCTAAATCAGATGGAAAAAGTATACTTCCTGTTATTGATAATCCAACTAAAAAATGGGATGACGTCGCTACAAGTGTCTATCCAAGAGGAAATAAAATTATGGGGTGTACAGCCACAGATGGCAATTGGCGTTATACTGAATGGAGAGATGCTAATACCCATGAAATTCTAGCTGGCGAACTATATCAGCATAAAAACAGTTTGTTGTCTTTAGAAAACCTATATGGAAATCCAAAATATGCTTCAGTAGAAAAACGGATGAAAACACTTTTGGAACCCCAATTTCCTAGAAACGCAAAACCTTTTTTGCAAAACGATATCCCGAGAAAAAAATAAAAGAATTGTATTAAAATATATAGCCAGAGCTCAATAATAATTATTTTAAAATCACAATTAATAATTGTATAGTATTTTTTTATAAAACACATGGTAGTGCAGGATACTACAGGATTAATTTATCGCTCGTATAAGTTATGTTTGTTATGATTCTTTCTATTACAAAACAAACCAATGAAAAATAGCCTAACTATACTTCTATTTGTTATCTATATAGCTTTCGGCTATGCACAACGTACAGAAATTAACTTCAATAATAACTGGCGATTTATCCTAGAGGATGACCCATCATTTTCAAAAGAAAATCTAGATGATTCGTCATGGAAAACTTTAAATGTTCCGCATGATTGGTCTTTCGAGAAAGGTGTTCGTAAAGGTGGCGATCAAGGTCAAGGCGGTGGGTATCATGATGGTGGAATTGGTTGGTACCGTAAACAGTTTAATGTAGAAAAAAATAATCTTTCTAAAACCACTTATATTAATTTTGATGGGGTTTATATGAATAGTGAAGTCTGGGTAAATGGTAATTATTTAGGTAAAAGGCCTTACGGTTATATCAGTTTTAGATATGATATTTCAAAGTTCCTAAAAGAAGGAAAAAATACAGTTGCCGTAAGAGTTGATAATAGTTTAGAACCTTCAGCACGTTGGTATCACCCATGTGGTATTTATGCGCCCGTTCGGTTAATCTTGGTAAATCCAGTTCATTTTAAACCCAATTCTATTTTTATAACAACACCTTCCGTTTCAGAAGATAAAGCCACAGTAATCATCAATGCAGAAATTAATGGGCGTAAAACAGAATTAAATTACGAGGTGAGTTTATTTACTGCAGAAGGCAAACTGTTAAACTCAAAAATAGAGAAGATAAATTCAAATAAAACAAGTATAGAATTAACAGTAGATAACCCTAATTTATGGAGTCCAGAAACACCAATTTTATATAAAGCGGTAACTAGAATTATAGATAGTAAAAACGTTGTTGATGAAGTAGAAACTACTTTTGGTTTTAAAACAGTAAAATGGGACACAGCAACTGGTTTTTGGTTAAATGGAGAAAATATAAAGCTAAAAGGTGTTTGCGAACATTGGGAAGGCGGACCTGTTGGTGGGGCATGGACTAAACCCATGTTACGTTGGAAATTACAATCTTTAAAAGATATGGGCATCAATGCCATTCGTCCGTCACACAACCCAACACCACCCATGTTTTACGATATCTGCGATGAAATAGGTTTGCTGGTCATGGACGAAATTTTTGATGGTTGGCACAAAAAAGCACCTCAAGATTATGGCAAACAAGCCTTTGATGAATGGTGGCAACGTGATGTAAAAGAGTGGATTACCAGAGACCGAAATCATCCTAGTATTTTCGTTTGGAGTTTAGGGAATGAAACCCACAGCGATATCGCTCCAGAATTGGTGAAATTTGGTAAAAGTTTAGACCCAATGAGATTATTTACTTCAGGAGCAGGCAATCCAGAAGATATGGATATTATTGGTATCAATGGTGGTTCGGAAACAAAATCTTTTATAGAAAACAGAATCTTTGATAAACCATTTATTTCTACTGAAGCACCCCACACTTGGCAAACGCGTGGTTATTACAGAACACAAACTTGGTGGCGAGATAATGAGTTGCCAGGAACTTATGAGTTACCTAATCTAACCGATAAAGAAATTTTCTTTTATGAAGGCTTAAACCCAAAAGATTGGAAAAATAGAAAGCAACGTTTTAACTCGTCTTACGATAATGCTACAGTTAGAGTTTCTGCAAGAAAATATTGGGAGGTCGTACGTGATAATCCATGGCATAGTGGGCACTTCCGTTGGACTGGTTTTGATTATTATGGAGAAGCAGGTTTAGTACATGGAGGTTTACCGTTTAATTTATTTATGGGGGGTGCCATAGACGTTGCTGGATTTAAAAAAGATTTATACTATTTCTATCAAAGTCAGTGGACCCATGAACCTATGATTCATATGTTACCGCATTGGACGCATCCAAGGATGAAAAAGCGAACCCTAATTCCTGTTTGGGTATATTCCAATGCCGATGAAGTAGAACTATTTTTAAACGGAAAATCACTAGGAAAAGATAAACCAGGTACTATCTGGAATGAAATGCAATGCGAATGGATGGTGCCTTATAAAGAGGGAACCCTTAAAGCTATAGCTTATAAAGATGGAAAGGAAGTAAAACAAACCTCATTTACCACGAGTAAGCAACCTTCAAAATTAAACACTACTTTAAAGAAATTAAAAGCCGAAGATGGATTTGCAGCAAGCTATATTTTAACATCTGAAAGTGTAGATAAACATAATAATTTCTATCCTTATGGAGAAAATAAAGTGTATTACAACATACAAGGCGATTTAAAAAAAGTATCCATTGAAAACGGTAACCCCATAGACCCTACAAGCAGAACAAAAACCAATTTTAGAAGTCTGTTTTTTGGTAAATCCAGATTGTTTTTAGAAGAACAAGAAAATGCTAAAAACGCTTCAATAATTACAGGAGCTATTTTAGGTGATAAAGCCTTATATATTTCCAATAAGATTACTATTAATGTTGAACAAATTCCTGTTTTAGGAAACCCTAAAACTTCAAATTTCGAAATTAAATATACTGTTGATGGAAGCGACCCAGAAAGTAACGGATTGGTTTATTCAAAACCGTTTAAAGTTTCAGACGGCACAACTGTAAAAGTTGTGGTGAAACAACTTGGTAAAACTGTACTTACTATGGAAGAGCGTTTCGGGAAAAACGAAGGTTTGTTTTGGGGAGATGAACATTCTGCCGACATGTGGATTGGTAGAGGTGTTAACATTGCTGCTGAAGATGGTATCCTTGAAGGTGGAGCAAAGATAAGTGATGATGCACGCAGGTATAAAGGAAGCGGTTTTGTAAGATTCGATGGAAAGGAAGGCGCAGTTACCTTCTATCAAGAAAATGACGGTGAAGCTGGAGATTATAGCATCCGTTTTAGATACATGCACAATAATGAAGGGGAATTACACCCTATGAAATTATATGTGAATGACGAATACATCAGAACCTTAGAATTTAAGCCAACTGGTGGTTGGGAAAAAGAGTGGCGGTTCGTGCCTACTATTATCAATTTAAAGGCTGGTGCGAATAACATTAAGATAGAAACTACAGGAGAAAGTGGTCCCTATATTGATGAAATGTTTATAGATTAATCTTATAAATAAATCATGACGGTTGTTTACGTTATTGTGGTTTTATTGGTGGTGAACATTTTACTATTTAAGTTTAGCACTAATAAAGATGGCAAGTAAATCAACTTTATTATTAAGTATTTATGAAGAATATGTTAGTTTTTTACACAAAAGTAGTAGTTGTGTTTTTTATAAGCGCATACAATTTTATTAATGCACAACAGAGTAGTAAAAACGTTTACATTATAGAATATGAAGTATTAGAAGCGCAGCAATTACTAATTAAAGCAGGCGAAGAAAAAGCTGTTGAAAGTTACAATAACTTAATCAAACAAGCCAATAAATTATTAAATATTGAAGGGTTTTCTGTAGTTAATAAAGAAGGAGTTCCGCCTAGTGGTAACAAACACGATTATATGAGTATTGGTCCGTATTGGTGGCCAAATCCAGAAACCCAAAATGGTTTGCCTTATATTAGAAAAGATGGTGAAATAAATCCCGAAACTCGAAATAATTTTACAGCAAATGCAAATTTTCTTTCAGCTGTAAATACCTTAACGAAAGCTTATTATTATACCAATGAAAATAAATATGCCGATAAAAATTTAGAATTAATACAAACATGGTTCTTAGATGCGGATACCAAAATGAACCCTAATGTTAATTATGGGCAGTACGTTCCAGGGAAATCAGAAGGAAGATGCTTTGGTATCATTGAATTTGGAGACATTACCAATGTGCTGAAATTTTTAGAGCTAGCAAAAGATAGAAACATACTAGACAAAAAGACAGAAGAAGGCATGGTTAACTGGTTTACCGATTATAGTAATTGGTTAAAAAACAGTAAGCTAGGTAAGGAAGAAGCCACCCGAAAGAACAACCATGGAACCAATTATGATGTGCAACTGCTAAGCATTTTATTGTATTTAAATAGGGTTGAAGAGGTCAAAGCATATTTGTCAACCACAACCAAATCCAGAATTTTTAGTCAGATTGAACCCGATGGAAGCCAACCCTTAGAATTAGCAAGAACCAAATCATTTTCTTATTCGGTTATGAATTTACATGCCTTTTTAGAATTGGCACGTTTGGGGCAAAAAGTAGGGGTGAATCTTTGGAATGCAACTTCAGAAGACGGTAGAAGCATAAAAAAAGGATATCAATATATGTTGCCTTATGTAACCAACGAAAAAAAATGGGAATACAAACAGATAAAAGATATAAAGCATTCTAGAGAAAAATTTATAGCCGATTTAAATAAAGCACGTAAACTATTTAAAGAAGATGCTTTTGATGAAGTATTAGAACAATTGAATCAAAAATAAATGAAAAATATAACATGCCTCTTTTTAATAGCATTATGTTTTTGTTTCAGTAATTGCACTGAAAAGAAAAAGGAGCGTCAACTTTTAACTTTAGAAGAAGGTTTTAAAAATCCGCCACAAGCATCAAAACCCAGAACGTGGTATCACATCAATAGCGGAAATGCTTCTAAAGAAGGCTTTACCAAAGATTTAAAAGCCATAAAAGAAGCTGGTATTGGTGGTGTTTTGGTGTTTAATGTATCTATGGGATTACCAGAAGGCGATGTAAAATACAACTCACAAGAACATCGTGATATTTTAACCCACGCAGCCAAAGAATGTGAGAAATTAGGATTGAGTTTTGGAGTACATAACTGTGATGGCTGGACCTCTAGTGGTGGGCCTTGGGTGACCCCAGAAAACGCCATGAAAGTTGTGGTAAATAGTCAGGTGATTGTTAAAGGAGGTAAAGCAATTAACGTAAAATTGCCACAACCACCAGCAAGACATAACTATTACAAAGATATTGCTGTTTTGGCATATCCATCGTTAGAAACCGAATTGATTGATGAGAATGTAAATCCTATAATCACCTCTTCAGATAAAAGTTTTAAAGTAGCCTTAGCCACGGACAAACAAACCAATACACACGCAGATTTAAAAGCAAAAGGTTGGGTGCAATTCGATTACGGAAAAGCACACACCATCCAATCAATGAATGTATTTATCAATAAACGTAAAGGACGATTAACTTTGTTAAAATCTGATGATGGTGTTCATTTTACAGTAGCTCATAAGCCAAGAGAAGAACGTATTGGTAAAGATGAATGTTATTTCTACGAAAGCTTTAAACCAGTTACAGCCCGTTATTTTAGAATACAAACCGAAATGGATGCAGGTATTTATGAGATGCAACTTTCCGCAAGTCCTGTTTTAGGAAATATAATGGAGTACACGTCTTATAGAAAAAATAGACGCCCAATTGGAAATATCGATGCAAAAGCATTCATTAAAAAAGAAGATATTATCATTTTAACAGATAAAATGGATGCCAATGGTGTTTTAAAAACAACATTGCCAAAAGGAAATTGGACCATTATACGTTTTGGTTTTACGGCTTCTGGAGCCACTAACGAACCGTCTTCAGATGAAGGTAAAGGTCTTGAAGTAGATAAATTCAGTAAAAAAGCGTTGAAAGTACATTACGATGCCTTTGTAGGGAAATTGGTAGAACAAGCAAAAGTTGATGCGCCAAATGCCTTGCAATATGTAGAAATAGATAGTTATGAAGTTGGACCACAAAACTGGACAGACGACATGGAGAAACTATTCCAAGAACGTTTTGGTTACGATTTCACTCCTTTTTTATTAATGTATGCAGGTAAAAGCGTTGAAAATAAAGAAACTGTTGAAGCTGTTTTTTGGGATATGAAACAATTGGTAAGCGATTTAATGGTAACCAATTATTTCGATTATTTCACAGAATTATGTCATCAAGACGGATTAATATCTTACATAGAGCCTTATGGATTTGTGGGGCCTTTTAATAGTTTAGATGCTGGTAGAAATGCCGATATTCCTATGGGTGAGTTTTGGTTAGGGAAACCTAACAATCATAAACGAGCAGCAGTATCTTCGGGTCATATTTATGGAAAAAACGTAATTTCTGCAGAAGCCTTTACAAGTACCAAATTAAACTGGGGCTTTCATCCGGCTTTAGCCAAACAAAAAGGAGATTACGAATGGACAAATGGAATCAATGAATATATGTTTCATCGTTTTGCGCATCAATCCAATACCCACGTAAAACCAGGAATGAGTATGAGTTTTGTGGGGTCTCATATTGATAGAACACAAACCTGGTGGGATAACGCAGGCCCAGAGTGGTTCAATTATTTAGCAAGAGGTTCGTTTATGTTACGTCAAGGAAATCCAGTACTAGATGTGTTGGTTTTTGTGGGTGATAGAGCACCAAGTCACGTTATTCACGCCAACCAAATGCGGCCAAAACTTCCAGCGGCTTATAAATACGATTGTGTAAATTCTGATGTAATTGTAAATAGACTAACAGTAGAAAACGGAAAATTAAAATTACCTAATGGCATTACGTATAATGCTTTGGCTTTGCAGCGACATGATATCATCAACCTAGAAACTTTAAGAGGTATTCATAAACTATCACAACAAGGCGCATTAATTGTTGGTAAGAAACCCAAAAAATTAGGTGGGTATAACATTTCCAAAGAAATGGAAGCTGAATTTGATGCTTTAGTAAAAGATATTTGGTCTAACGAAAGAACTTATAGTAATGTAGATTGGGAGGGAATTTTTAAAGCAAACAACATTCACAAAGATTTAATTGTAGAAGGGCAACCCGATTTTAATTTTTACCACAGACGTACTGATAATGAAGATATTTATTTTGTTTACAATCATAATTTAACAGAAGCTGATACACTAAATTGTAGCTTTTTAGTAGAAGGAAAAGTACCCGAACTTTGGAATGCAGAAACTGGAGAAATTACAAGGTTAGTAGAGTACACCAATAAAAATGGAAGAACTGATATTTCCATTCCATTACACCCTCAAGAATCGGTTTTTGTAGTCTTTAAAGACCCGAAAGAAAAACAACCTAAAGTTACTTATACAGAATCTAATGATTTGCCAAAACCTACGTTCAGTTTAGACAGTGACAATAATTTACAGGCCGAAGTTTATGCAAATGGAAACTACACTGCAAAAATAAATGATTTAGAAAATTGGACTATAGAGGTAAACGATATTCCAAATCCTATCCAAATTAAAGGCAATTGGGAAATCAATTTTAGAGAACAAGACTTTTACAAGGCCACGATACAAACAGACAAATTGTTTGATTGGACCACCCATAAAACAGAACAAATAAAACATTATTCTGGAACAGCCATTTACAAAACAACCTTCAACATAGAAAAAGGAATGTTGCAATCCGATAGACAATTTCAACTCAATTTAGGAAAAGTAAATGTTATTGCAAAAGTTATTTTAAATGGAAAAGAAGTTGGTGTAAGTTGGATATCACCACATTCTTTAAATATAACGACAGCTCTAAAAGAGGGTGAAAATATTTTAGAAATTCAAGTCACCAATCAATGGACTAACCGTTTAATTGGTGATGAAAAATTACCCAACCAAACAGGATACGAGGTCAGACGTGGTAGCCCAAGTTATAATGCTAGAGATGAAAATGGAAAAATTAAAAAAATGCCAGATTGGTATAGGAATAATCAACCACTTCCAGAAGGGCCTCGTAAAACATTCAGTGCCTATTCCTTTCAAAAAGCAACTGATGAACTGTTACCCTCTGGATTACTAGGGCCTGTAACGATTTCTACATCAAAAATTATAAAAAAGTAATTACAGTGTCATGAAAAATATAACATGCCT
Organism: Seonamhaeicola sp. S2-3; assembly: GCF_001971785.1. Taxonomy (NCBI): domain Bacteria; kingdom Pseudomonadati; phylum Bacteroidota; class Flavobacteriia; order Flavobacteriales; family Flavobacteriaceae; genus Seonamhaeicola; species Seonamhaeicola sp. S2-3. The sequence goes on from NZ_CP019389.1 coordinate 2,409,521, forward strand.
CTTTTTAATAGCATTTTGTTTTTGTTTTACTAATTGCACTGAAAAAGAAGAAGGTGTAACATTAGAATCCGGATTCCAAAATCCACCAAACCAAGCTAAAGCAAGAACCTGGTGGCATTGGATAAGTGGTAACGTTTCTAAATCTGGCATAACCAAAGATTTAGAAGCCATGAAACAAGTGGGCATTCAAGAAGCACAATTGTTTAATGTGCATTTAGGATTTCCAAAAGGACCTGTAAAATATTTAAGCGAGGAGTGGCTAGATTTATTCAAATTTTCGGCAGAAGAAGCCAAACGTTTAGGGTTAGAATTGTCATTTCATAATAGTGCGGGTTGGTCGTCTAGTGGAGGGCCTTGGGTTACTCCCGAAAACGCAATGCAAACGGTGGTTTTTAGTAAAATTGAAGTTAAAGGCAATCAAAATTTTAAGGGTAAATTACCACAGCCAAAAACGAAATTTAACTATTATAAAGACATAGCTGTTTTGGCTTTTCCAAAACCAAAAGAAACTCAAAAAATTGATGGCTTAGATTATAAAATATTATCAGAACGTATTCGAAATCATTTATTACCAGACACTAAAAATATTTCCGAGAATGCTGTTATTTCAAAAGAAGCGGTAATCAATTTATCAGAAAAAGTTTCTAATGATGGGGTTTTAAATTGGAATGCCCCAAAAGGAGATTGGATTGTTTTACGATTTGGTCACACGCCAATTGGAACAACAAACCGGCCTGCTCCTGCAGAAGGTAAAGGGTTGGAAGTTGATAAAATGAGTAAAACCGCAGTTGATGCCTATTGGAACGGTGGAGTGCAACCTATTATTGATAAGTTAGGAGATTTAATCGGAACTACTGTAAATAATTGCTTAATTGATAGTTACGAAGTAGAAACAACCAATTGGACAGCTGGTTTTGAAAAGCAATTCGAGAATTTAAGAGGCTACAATTTAACGTCATATTTACCAACCTTAGCGGGGTATTATGTGGATAGTGGCGAAATATCAGAGCGTTTTTTGTGGGATTTTAGAAGAACTATTGGCGATTTAATCGCAGAGAATTATTACGCACATTTCGCAGAGTTATGCCATAAAAACAACTTGAAATTTTCTGTAGAACCGTATTGGGGACCTTTTGATAATATGCAAGTCGGCGCCACTGGTGATATTGTGATGTGTGAGTTTTGGAGTGGGGGCTATCCGTTTTTTGATTCTTCTAAATTCGTGTCTTCTATAGCGCATTTAAATGGTAGTGCTATTGTTGGTGCAGAATCTTTTACAGGAATTGGTGGTTGGGACGAGCATCCTGCACAACTAAAATCGATAGGCGATAGAGCTTGGGCAGAGGGCATTACAAGATTTATTTTCCATACCTATGTGCATCAACCTTGGGATGTGGCTCCCGGTTTAGAATTGAGTTATCACGGTACAGATTTTAACCGATTAAATACCTGGTGGTCGCAGGGAAAAGCCTATATGGATTATATAGCTCGCTCGCAATATTTGTTGCAACAGGGAAAAAATGTAGCTGATGTTTTAGTATTTACTGGAGAATCATCACCAAATACCGCATTTTTAAAGCCAGAAATTAAACACATGGGTTTTGATTATGATTTGATTGGGGCTAATAAATTGAAAGATCTAACTGTTAAAGATGGAACAATTTACTCTTCAGTTGGAAATACTTATAAAGTGTTGGTATTGCCAGAATCTCATTTCATAAAACCAGAAACCTTAAAAAAAGTAAAAGAATTGGTTGCTGGTGGTGCAAAAGTAATTGGAAAGAAGCCTTCGCAATCGCCAAGTTTAACCGATTATCCAAATTGCGATAATGAGGTTAAAACCTATGTTGATGAATTATGGGAAACAGGTTTGATAAAAGACATTTCTATTGAAGCTGTTTTAAGTGAGCAAACACCAGATTTTAAAATAGAAAGTAGCGATAAAACAGATTTAAGTTTCATCCATAGAAAAACAAATGATGCCGATATTTATTTTATCGCCAATGCTAGAAAGGAAGCCAGAGAAATTACAGCACGTTTTCGAGTTTCAGGAAAACAACCAGAACTCTGGAACGCAGAAAAAGGAACCATAAAGGATTTGGTGGTCTTTAGTGAAAATTTAGATGGAACAACAACAGTTCCTTTGCAATTAGGCATGGAAGAATCGGTTTTCATTGTCTTTCAGAAGGATTCAAATTCTAATCATATCGTTTCGGCTTCAGTAGAATTAGAACCTTTAGAACCAGAACCGCTTTCGAATTTAGAAATTGTAAAAGCCGAATACGGAACATTTCTGCAAGAAGGTTTAATCGATCTTACAGACCAAGTAAATAATGCCATAAAAGGTGGAAAACTAGACTTTAAAATGTCTCGTGCGTTTTGCGATTGCGATCCTGCCATGGGCTACAAAAAAGAGTTTAGAATGGAATATCAAATTGGTGATACCAAACATCAAATTTATGCTGAAGAGCGAGAGCATATTGCTGTTGATGCCGGAAATAAAAAGCTAAAAGTGTTAAAGGCTGTCTTCGGAAAATTTAAAGCAGAAACCAAAGGCATTCCTCAAAATTATAAAACCTTTGAGGTTACTGATAAAATTAAAGATTTAGTTTCAAACAATACGTTTGAGATTTTAGTTTCTAATGAATTGATAGATAATAAAATTCCAGAAGGTGATAAAACAGCCTTAAAAATTACATACAAAACAGATGGTGAAGAACGCACGATGTTCATTCCTCAAGGTCAAATTTTAAAACTATCAAAAGACACACCAAAATCTAAGTTCGTTTATAAAGGGAATGATATCAATTGGGTAACTCCATATCCAGGTAAAATAACTTTTGAAGATGCTTCTGGAGAAACAAAAACAGCTAAAGTAACTTCAATACCAACTCCTATTGATTTATCAAATTTATGGGAAGTTGAATTTTCCGTAGCTTCAGAAAAAAATATAAATGAAACGTTTAATGCGTTAATATCTTGGTCAAATCATAAAGACGAACGTATTCAACACTTTTCAGGAACAGCAACTTATACAAAAGCATTTGAATTGTCTGATGATTTACTTCAAAATAATGATAAAGGTTTAGAACTCGATTTAGGAAGTGTTGCCGTAATTGCAGAAGTAAGCATCAATGGAAAAAAAGTAAGTACTTTATGGAAACCACCTTTTAGAACCAATATTGATGGTTTTGTAAAAAAAGGCAAAAATATCTTAGAGGTTAAAGTGACCAATTTATGGCCAAACAAATTAATTGGCGATGAAAATTTGCCTTTAGATTATGAACGTAAAGGAGATAAAATAAAAAAACTACCAGACTGGTTATTAAATGATACCAAACGACCCAGTAAACGAACCACGTTTCCGTCTTGGAAACATTGGAGTAAAGATGATGAATTATTAACCTCCGGTTTGTTAGGCCCTGTTAAGATTCATGTTTTTCATTATCAGAAATTATAAATAAAATTAAAAAGCACATCAACTAAACTAAAAACCAAAATAAAAATGATGAATAAACTAATATTAGGAATAGCATTGCTACAAGTGTTGTTTCTATCAGGGCAGTCCTTACAACATCCCGTTATTTGGACTACTCCAGCAGAGAAACCTGAAGTTTTAGCAAAGATTGAAGATTACAATTGGGCAAGTAGTATTGTAACAAAAGCAAAAGCTGCTGTAGATGATAAAGTTTCAACCCACATTACAAATCCTTTAGCAATTCTAAACACCATACCAGCATTAGCGGCCGATGATAACTTATCCGAAGCTCAGGCCACTACAAATGCAGCACATTCAAAAGTACTTAATTATGCATCATACGCTGCTATGATTTATTATATAACAGGTGAGGAAAAGTACGCTCAGTTTGCAGCAGATATTCTTTGGTATTATATAGAGGAACTTGCTCCAAGAACACCTAGTAATACGGCAATGAGTGGAAGTGATTTTTATGACCCCAGGTCTGGCTATGCGCAATTTGCAATAGCTTATGATTTTATGGTAAATTACTTAAAGTTACCAAGTACACAAGTGTATCAGAAATCTACAGGTACTAAGATTGCATTTGATAACACAAAAGCGCAAAAAGCGGTTTATAATATTGCTATGAATGCCTTACATGAACATGGTGGAGCAGATACCAAATATGGAAAAACCGTAAGTAATCACCCTATATTAAGAGCACCAGGGGTGCTATTTAGCATTCTTTGTGTGGAAGATGATACCGAACGAGAACGTATGTTTAATGTGTTTTGGAATGTTGGTACAAAAGAGCAAAATTCATTTACAAAAACCATATTACCTATGTTTGGTGAGCAAGGTATATGGCCAGAAGCATTAAGTTATAGCTTTATGCAGAATGTTACATTGGTGTTAAATCTTGTTGACCGCATTAAACCAGAATTAAATGTAATGGATAATAATATGCATATTCTAGATGGGAACTTTTTGTTTGATAACTTAAGAATGCCAAATAGGCGTTTTGTGCGTTATGGAGATTCGCATAGAGATAATGATGGTACTGCACAATTGTATAGATATACATTAAATTTGGCTTCTAGAAAAGGCTTTGATTCCTATGAGCAAAAAGCTAAAGTTGCATTAAAACAATCATATGATGCTAATGGGGGATATAATCCTCCCGTTCCTATATCTACTTTTGGAAATTTCTACGCTTTCGAACAATTATTTTGGGGAATAAATATTCCTGAAACTATAGAAGGCGAAATTAATTTTCAAAAGCCCACGGTGGTTATTAAACATGCAGGGGTTGCGCTACAACGTAATTATGTAGAAGATAATAATGAAGATTATGGACTGTGCGGTATTATTGGAGGAGCACACTATGTGCATTCGCATTGTACAGGTATCACTATGGAGTTATACGGCGCAGGATATATTATGGCTGCGAATGCAGGATTACCAAAAACACTTGCAGAAAGAAGCCAACCAGAACATGAAAACTACTTTTGGAGACATGCCGGAAATAATACCATGATTGTAAATGGCACAACTCATGGGATACAACCAGGCTCCTGGAATTCAGATTCGTATTTGTGGATGGATACAACAGTAAATGAAGCGGCAGAACCAAAACATTTAGAAGATCCTATAAATCCAAATTTTAGTTTTGCTACGCAGTTTTTAGATGATACTGTAAATAATGATCAACAAAAGAGAACACTTAGTACCATTAGAACCAGTGAAACTACGGGGTATTATTTTGATATGTTCCGCTCAAAATCTTTAGGGGCAAATAATTTTCACGATTATATATATCATAATTTAGGAGATGCTACCAATATTATGACTATGGATGGCACAGAGCTAGCGGTTACTCCAACTACCAGATATCAAAACGATATTGGTGACCTACAGAAATCTCCAGGGTGGCGCTTTTTTGAAGATACAAACGTAACAGCAGCAACAGATGCAGCTATTCAAGTGCGTTTCGATTTGAATGAAACCAATACCTATATGAATATGTTTGCGCCTTCTGGAGTAGTTAGAGAATATACCAAAGCACTTGGTCCAGCAACCCGAGAAGCAAAAGGAGGTTATATTAATAAAAAAACGCAAATTGTGGCTATCAGGCAACAAGGTGAAGCCTGGAACAAACCTTATGTACATATTTTTGAACCTTCAAAATCTACAAATACAAGTGTAAAATCTGTAGAGCATTTGTATAGAGGCGAGGTTATTGTTGGGGCAAAAGTAGAAAGCCAAATAGGTGATAAAGTAGTTACCGATTATGTAATTTGTCAAGAAGATGCATCTAAAGTATTGAGTTTGCCTGATGTTGGAATTGAGTTTACAGGGCATTTTGCCGTAGTTCGATATGAGCAAAGTATAGACAAGGCGTATATTACTTTATATATTGGAGAAGGAACAAGTCTTACTTATGGCTCGCATTCACTTACTGCAGATGCAAGTAATAAAGGACAAAAGGTTATTGAGGTTGAAGCCGATTTAAGTCGGGTTTTAGGCTTTAAAAATTTAGAGAATAATCAAGAAATACCAAAAGGAACCAATTTAACGGTTGAAGGTATTGTTGGAACCGATTTTACAGAAGCCACATTATATGTAAACAATGTAAATGTAGGTACTTTAACAGAGGCACCTTATGTATGGTCTTCAATACCAGAATTAACAAACATGACCGACCTTTCTTATTTAATTAAAATTGAAGCAAAAGACGCATCGGATGTTGTAGAAGAACGAACACTTACCCTATTAACGCCAAAACAATGGGCATACACTCCAGATAATAAACCACATGCTATTCCTGGAAAAATAGAATTTGAACATTACGACAATGGAGGTATTGATATTGCTTATTGGGATAAGAAAAACCAAAATAGTTCAACATTTAGACCCGATGAGATGGTTGATATTAGTTCGAATGGCAAAATTGTTAGAGATATTAAATCGGGAGAATGGCTAGAATTTACTATTCATGTTGCACAAGCTGGTAATTATGATTTAGAAGTAACACATCAAACAAGAAGAAGTCCGGCATTTAAACAACTTACAGTGTCTTTTCCCGATGAAAATATTACGCTTTTAAGTGATATTATTTTAACAAACACAGGCTCTGGTAATTATTTAACCGAGACTATAGGGAGTGTTGATTTAGAAGCAGGAACCCATGTATTAAGGTTTAGTTTATTAGATTATGGATTTGACTTAGATTCCTTTGAATTTAAGTTAAACAGTTTGTCTTTATCTGACGACATCGTAAAAGACCAATCTAAACTATTAGTATATCCAAACCCAACCACTAATTCATTTACCATAAAATTAAAAAATGCAGTTTGGAATAAGCTACGTATTTATAATGCTTTAGGAGTAGAAGTGTATGCAAATAATGCGGTTCAGAATACATTAAATGTTAGCGTTAAAGAAAACAATATTAAGAGCGGATTGTATTTTGTAGTGATTCGTGACCAGCAAGGTGAGCAATATACCCAAAAACTAATAGTTAAATAAAATTAAAGGTTTAAAAAATAATAATGAATATAAAACAATTTATAATTAAGATATTTCTGTGTTTTATAATTATTGGTTGTAAATCTAATAAGCAAGAATTACCCATCGATACTATAGAAGCGCAAATGGTAGACTATTTTGCCGATAATGGTTATGGAAATGCTGTTGCTATTGTACAACATCCTTCTGGAGTCTATCACAAAGGAATCACATATGTGGCTTACCAAGGCCCTTTAGAAGATCCTTATGTAGTGTCTTATAATCATAATACCAAAGAATGGAAAGGACCATTTAAAGCAGGCGTGAGTGAGTTGGGAAAAGACCCGAATCGTAAAAAGAAAATAGACAATCACGGTAAGCCAGCAATTCTTATTGATGATGCGGGTTATATTCATATTGCATTTGGAGGGCATGGTGGTATGCCTAAGCATGGAAAAAACAGATTAGGAAATTATCATGGTGGAAAAAATCAACATGCTATTTCTAAAAAACCTTTAGATATTTCAAGCTGGGAAACACTTGATAATATTCCGCCTTTTGGCACTTACAATCAGTTTGTAAAAATGGATAATGGAGATATCTATTTGTTTTATCGTCATGGTGCGCATAGAAGCGACTGGGTGTATCAAAAATCAACCGACAATGGTTTGACTTTTGCCGAACCTGTTTCATTTTTAAAGCATAAACGGCTACAACATATTGAAGCGGAAGATTCTTGGTATCCTTGGGTTAGTCGTGGGAATGGAGATGATATCATTATAGCATTCGATTACCATATTTGCAGAGATAATAAAAACGCTCAAGATAAAAGAGGGCATATTCCTGAAAGACATAATTTGTATTATATGGTTTTTAATACCAAGACAGGACAATGGAAAAATGTTAAAAACGAACTTTTAGAAATGCCTTTAACTAAAGAAATGGCAGATGAAAAAACCTTGGTAACAAATACGGGAACAGATTGGACATTTCAGTCGATAGCCGACCTAGATCCAAATGGAAATCCGCATGTTTGTATCCTAGTTGGTCCAGATATAGGTGAAAAACGTAGCGGACCAAAACGATTACAACATTTCAGGTGGGATGGCAAAAAATGGTTGCAAAGTAAAAATTCTGGATTGCCTATTGGTAATGGCGATGTAGAAGTAACATCAGCTGAAAAAATTAGTGTTTACATGGAAAATCAAACCGAAGAACATAGTGCCGAAGTAAGCAGGTGGGATAGCTCTAATGGAGGAAAAACATTTACAAAAGAACAGGTGTTTTTAAGTCGAGAAAATGCTGGTTTTGTGATATCAGCTCTTATTGATAATCCACACCCAGATGCTAGAATAATTGTAGGAGAAAAAGAAGACGGAACAGATTTTAGGAAAATGTATTTGTTAGGTGATAATGGACCCATTAAAAGAGATGGTAAAGAAGCATCAGTTTTAAATGATAAGAATAATAAACTAAATTAACTAAAAATGAAAGTAATAAGAAAAGCTAGTTTTGTTCTTTTAACACTTTGTATATTGTTTTCCTGTGGAAATAAATCGAAGAGTGAAGTAACTAAAAACAACGAAAAAGAACCAAAAGAAAATGCTCAAACACCAAATATTGTATTCATTTTATCAGATGATCAATCTTGGACCGATTATGGTTTTATGGGCAATGAGAATATAGAAACACCGCGTTTGGATAAGTTTGCTTCAGAGAGTTTAACCTTTACCCGCGGGTATGTGCCAACACCTTTATGTTCACCATCACTTGCCTCAATCATTACAGGACTTTATCCAAAAGATCACGGTATTTTAGGAAATGACAAAGTTTATGAGCGCGTCAAGGATATAAAACAAAGAAAGAAAAATAGAGCTGAAGCTTACAAACCAGTAATTACTGCTTTTGAAAAGCAAACCACACTGCCAGATTTATTAAAAGAAAAGGGCTATTTATCCTTTCAAACCGGAAAATGGTGGCACGGAAATCATAAAGTAGGCGGTTTTGATTATGGTATGACACATGGAGATCCTAAACGTGGTGGTCGTCATGGCGATTACGGATTAGAAATTGGTAGAAAAGGCTTAGATACTCTAAATAGTTATGTGGATTTAGCTCTTAAAAAAAAGAAGCCTTTCTTTTTATGGTATGCACCATTTTTACCTCATAGACCGCACAATCCTCCAGCTAGATTATATGAAAAATATAAAAAGAAAACAGACTCAGAACACTTAGCAAAATATTGGGCCATGTGCGAGTGGTTTGATGAAACTTGTGGTGAATTGTTCGATTTGTTTGAAGATAAAGGATTAACAGAAAACACGTTGTTTGTTTATGTTTGCGATAATGGTTGGGCACAAGACCCAGAAAAAAGCGGTTACCTTAAGCACTCAAAAAGAGCACCTTTTGATATGGGAATCCGAACACCAATAATGTATAAATGGGCAGGTAAAATAAAACCAAAAATGGATTCTACAACAGTAGTAAGTAGTATTGATATGGTACCCACAGTTTTAGATGTGTTAAATATGGAAAAACCTGAAAATTTACCTGGAATTAGCGTTTTAAAAGAAAACGAACTAGAAAATCGCGAGGGTATTTTCGGAGAAGTATATGCACATGATTTTGATACCATTGAAAATAGCATGTATTACAATATGGCCATTTTTCCTCCATATAAAATTATTGTTCCAGATCCCGTAAGAAAGAAAGATGAAGTAGTGCAATTATTTAATATAGATGAAGACCCATTTGAGGAGCATAATTTGGCGACTTCACATCCTGAAATAGTAAAAGAATTAAAACAAAAAATTAAGGCTTTTAGAGCTAAATAGAAAATTATGAAATGCACAAAGTTGTTATTTTTAGTTTCATTGGCTTTTTTTTCATGTAAAAATGAAAAAACTGAAGTCGTAAATGAAGAAGCTGCTAAACCCAATGTATTATTTATTGCTGTTGATGATTTAAATAATATGATTGGACCTATCGATAATTTTACAAATGTAAAAACCCCAAATTTTGATAGGCTTGCAGATATGGGAGTTACTTTTACAAATGCACATGTACAAGCGCCTTTATGTGGGCCATCAAGAGCTTCAATAATGACAGGTTTACGGCCATCAACCACAGGTATTTACGGCATGACACCCGATAATTCAATTCGCAGACCTGGTAATGATGCTACTAAGGATATTACCTTTTTGCCAGAGTATTTTGAACAAAATGGCTATCATACCATGGGTATAGGGAAATTATTCCATATCCATGCACCAGATAGCATGTTCAATGAATCAGGAGGGCGAGTAAAAGGATTTGGTCCTTATCCCAAAAAACGATTTGTTTGGGATGGAAGAGGTAAAGGAATTAAAGGTGTTCACGGAAAAACAAATACAGATTGGGGCGCTTTTCCAGAAAACGATACTTTAATGCCTGATCACGATTCTGCAAATTGGGCTATTAAGCGTTTACAGAGAGATTATGATACACCTTTCTTTTTAGGGCTAGGTTTTTTAAGAGTTCATGTACCATTATATGTACCACAAAAATGGTTTGATATGCATCCTTTGGATAGTATAGAAACACCTCCGTATTTAGCTGATGATTTAAAAGATATTCCACCTGTAGGATTACAAATTAATGATTTACCCATGATGCCGTCTACAGAATGGGCTATTGAAAGTGGTGAGTGGAAAAAAATTGTGCAAGCTTATTTAGCCTGTATGAGTTATGTAGATTACGAATTAGGTCGGGTTCTAGATGCATTAGAAAGTAGCAAATATGCTAATAATACTGTAATTGTTTTATGGTCAGACCATGGTTATCGTTTAGGAGAAAAAGGAACGTTTGCAAAACATGCCTTATGGGAAACGGCTACAAAAGCACCATTGATGTTTGCAGGACCTCATTTACCTAAAGGAAAGAAAATTGATGCGCCAGTTGAAATGTTGTCTATATACCCTACTTTATTAGAGTTAGCTAATCTTCCTGCTTACGAAAGAAACGAAGGTAAAAGTTTGGTGGGTATGATGAAGAATGATGAAGGAATAGAAGATACTTACGCACTTACAACTTACGGAATGAATAACCATGCGGTTAGAACAAACCAATACAGATACATTCAATATGAAGATGGTACTGAAGAATTTTATGACCATACAACCGACCCAAATGAATGGTATAACGAAGCCAACAATCCTAAGTACAAAGAAAAAATGGAAGAGTTAAAAGGATACTTGCCAAAAGAGAATTCAAAATGGGATTCAGAATCCAACTATACCTTTCAACCCTATTTTGTAGAGCAAAAAGCTCGTGTAAACGGAGAAAGCGTTAGACCTGTTAAAGTTATTGGAGCTGATAAGTAATGTAATTCAAAACAGGAAAGGAATAAAATGAAACTTAAATATTTTTTAGTTATAAAAATAGCAATATTAAGTTTGTTAACTGCGCCTTCTGTGGCTTGCTCTCAAGCAAAAAAAGAATCAAACCAAAAACCTAATATCATTTTTATTATGGCAGATGATTTAGGTTGGACAGATTTAAGTTCACCTAATACAAGTTTGAGTAATGGCTCTAAGTACTATGAAACTCCTAACATAGATAAATTAGCAGAGCAAGGGAAGTCATTTGCTTATGCCTACGCTCAACAAAACTGTCAACCTACCCGTGCGGCGCTTATTACTGGGCAATATGCTACAGGTAATCAAAATGGAGTGTATAATGTAGGTAGTCTAAAAAGAGCTTCAAAAGGAGTTGTAACAGCTATCACCCCTCATACTCAAAATAATTATTTGAAAGAGGATTGTATTTCCATTTTTGAAACCTTAAAAAATGTGGGGTATCACACGGCATGGTTTGGAAAGCTTCATGCTATTAAAACCGAAGAGCATGCATCCACATATCTTGGTGTTGATTATAACTTAGCACTTCGAAAAGAAACAAATGCTACTGTAAATGGTGTGAAAGTAAAACATGAGTTTTTCGCACAGAACGATGATAATAAAGGTTGGATTTTTAATCACGACCTGTTAAAACCTTATGCACAGCCATACGATTCAGCATACATACACAATGTATTAGAACCTCTAAAAAACGGAAATGATCCTTGGCAATTGGAAGGTACTCCAAAACATCTTACCGATGCATTGGGAGATGCGGTTATAGATTATATAAAAGATAGATCAATAAAAGACGCTCCATTTTTTGCATATATTCCTTTTCATGCTGTACACGTTAGCATACTTCCGCGTCCAGATTTAGAGGCTAAATACAAATCTAAAATACCTCAGGATCCAAGGCATAATCGAGCGGATTACGCTGCTTTTGTAGAACTTTTAGATCAAACAGTAGGACGTATACTAAACGCGCTAGAAGACCCAAATGGAGATGGTGATACAAAAGACGGAATTGCCAAAAATACCTTGGTCATTTTTTACTCGGATAATGGTGGTTTCATGGGGCCTACAGATAATAGACCATTACGTTTAAGAAAAGGAACCTTTTATGAGGGTGGTGTTCGTGTCCCTTTAATCTTTAGATATCCAGGAGTAATACATCCAAATACAGTAAATAAAACTCAAGAAGTTCATGCAATCGATTTTTACCCTACACTAGCAGAAATCGCAGGAGCTAAATTACCAAATCCTAAAATACACGAGATAAATGGTAAATCGGTAATGCCTGTTTTAAAAGAAGAAACCGACGCTCTTGATGATAAAAATGAGTTGTTTTGGCATTTTCCAGGCTATATGGATGTGCGCAATATGCCTCAATCAGTTATTCATTACAGGCATTCCAACAATCAACATTATAAATTATTTTATCGTTACGAAGACGAGTCTTATGAGCTTTATAATCTTAGTAATGACATAAGCGAAACCACTAATCTTTTAAGTGGAAATCCAAATCAAGAGATACTTGATGTAGCGTTAATAATGAATAATAAGTTGCGAGAATGGCTCATAAAAAACAATGCCCCAACCGGAACTTGGACAAAACATGGAGAAAAAGTGCCGTATCCTTTAAAAGATGGCATTAATAAATACAAAAATTAATAACAAAAAGAAATGAATAAAAAACAACAGGTACTATTGGTATTGGGGTTTTCGGTTTTAGTCTTAACATCCTGTATAGGTAATAAAGGCAGAGAACATAAGGATTTAGCTAAGGTTGAAAGTGAAACACAAACCAACCCAAGCCCCAATATTATTTTCTACTTAGCCGATGACCAAGATGTCTACGATTACGGTTGTTATGGCAATGATAAAGTCAATACTGCTGCTGTGGATAGGTTAGCAAATGAAGGTATGCTATTTACTAATGCCTTTACAGGGCAAGCCATTTGCGCACCAAGCCGGTCGCAGCTATTCACGGGAAAATATCCGCTTAAAAATGGTTGTTTTGCAAATCATACCGCCACAAAACCCGATGTTAAGAGTGTTACGTCCCACATGAAAGATTTAGGATACGAAGTGGTTTTAGCAGGTAAAAGCCATGTAAAACCAGAAAGTGTCTACCAATGGGATAAAGAATGGGAACCCGTTCCTAAAAAGGATGTGCCTAGAGATTATATTCCTTTAGATAGTATTGAGGCATATTTTAAAACATCCAAAAAGCCATTTTGTATGTTTATTACCTCAAAATACCCACATGGGAAGTATTTTGATGTTGAAAACCCAAATGCCAATGATATTAAGTTTTATCCTTTCAATGAACACAAAAAAAACGATAAAGCTTATGTAAAAGCTAAGGCAGGTTACTACAGAAGCATCGAAGAAGATAACACACAAATAGAAAAGGTTTTAGATTTAGTTGATACGTATTTAGATGATAATACCTTATTTATTTACAGCGCAGATCATGGGGTTTCAGGAAAATTTACGGTTAAAGATATAGGTTTAAAAGTACCATTTGTAGCACGCTGGCCAAAGGTAATTAAGCCAGGGTCTACTTCCAATCAACTCATTCATTATACCGATGTTTTGCCAACTTTTATGGCCATTGCCGGCAGACAAGCACCTAACGATATAGATGGGAACAGTTTTTTACCACTGTTACAAGGTGAAGATGTTGAAGTAAACAAATATGTGTACGGGGTAAGAACCAACCAGAATATTTTAAATTCTGAAGTGTTTCCTTCTCGAATGATTCGCGATAAGCGCTATAAATACATCAGAAATTTTAATTCAATAGAGGTTGTTAATCAAAATTTAACAGGAAAAGCTAATGTAGATTACTTTATTAAAAGAGGAGCAAATGCACATAAAAATGAGCCTTTAGAAGAATTGTACGATTTGCAAAATGACCCATTTGAGCAAAACAATTTAGCTAAAAACCCGGAGCTTAATTCTATAAAGGAAAACTTAAAAAAAGCCATGTTTAGCTGGATGAAATCTCAAGGCGATATTTTAAATGAAACTATAGGAAATATGCCTATCATAACACCTAAAGGTAATAAAGGGTTTAAATTAGACCAAGATACACCAACCCGAACCATTCCAGATGCTGTTAAAAATACCTTGACAAAAGGTGATTATATAGTTATTGAGCATTGGTAAAAATCATTTCAAAATGAATAAAATATTTTTATATCTGTTAAGTTTGGTACTGGTTTTTACGTCCTGTAAAGACAAGAATGAAACCTCTGAAAACAGCCCGTCTAAAACACCAAAAAACATTTTGTTTATAGCGGTTGACGATTTAAGACCCGAACTAAACTTTTACGGTGCAAACCATATTAAATCGCCAAATCTAGATCAATTATCTCAAGAGAGTTTAGTATTCAATAGAGCTTATTGCAATATTCCTGTTTGCGGAGCTTCTAGGGCAAGTTTGCTTACAGGAACAAGACCCACAAGGCATCGGTTTATAGATTATAATACACGAGCCGATACTGATGTACCTCATGCCATATCTTTACCAAAATTATTAAAGCAAAACGGTTATACAACTATTTCTAACGGTAAGATTTTTCATCATAATGACGACGATAGTTTAGCTTGGGATAAAAGGTGGTTTCCAAAGGGAAATATTCGAAACTATCAGTTGGAAAAAAACATTATAGAAAATGGTAATGCAAATTTGGCTATGGGAGGTGCTAGCGCTTTTGAAAAAGCCGATGTTGATGATACAGCATATTTTGATGGACAAATAGCCCAAAAAGGAATAGCCGATTTGCGTAAATTAAAGAACAAAAACAAACCTTTTTTTCTAGCTATGGGGTTTATGAAACCGCATTTGCCTTTTAACGCGCCCAAAAGGTATTGGGATTTATATAATAGAAATGAAATAGAACTTCCTGAATCTTATATGCAACCAGAATCCACACCAGCAGAGGCGTTTAATAATTTTGGCGAATTGCGTAATTATGGAAACATTCCTAGAAAAGGAAAAATTCCTGATAGTTTAGCCAAAGAACTTATTCATGGGTATTATGCTTGTGTAAGTTATGTGGATGCTCAAATTGGATTGGTGTTAGATGAATTAAAACGGCTAGAATTAGATGATGATACCATTGTAATTTTATGGGGAGACCACGGGTGGAATTTAGGCGACCATAAATTATGGTGTAAACACGTAACCTTTGAAACCGCATTAAGAGCGCCTTTAATCATTAAGGTTCCCGGAAAAACAAGGGGAGAATCTACAAATGCCATTATAGAGTTTATAGATATTTACCCAACTTTAACAGAGTTAGTTGGTTTAGAAACGCCTGCTACGGTTGAAGGTACTAGTTTTGTGCCAATCATTAATGGAAAGGCTTTTCAAAAAGACTGGGCTGTGAGTAAATTTAAAGATGCCGTAACCTTAATTAAAGGTGATTTATTTTATACCGAATGGACAGATGACCAAGGAGTTGCTTATGCTCGTATGTTATTCGACCATAAAATCGATCCTTTAGAACTAGATAATTTGGCTGAAAAACCAGAATATAAAGAATTAGTTAAATCGCTTGCTGTAGAATTAAGAGAGAAATGGGGGAATGATTTTTTTAAATAGTAAATCATTTATAGCTATCGTAAAATAATTGAAATGAGGTTAAATTGTATGTTAGTGTTTTGCGAGGTCGTTATTATTTTAAGTATTTAAGGTTAAGAATAAGGTTTGAAAAGGTTTATTTTGGTTTAAGCAAGAGAGAACAATCAGGTACTTGAAAATAAAACATAAGAAGAGTATGTAAATACTATTGTAAACTAATATTTTAATTGTAACCACTTGTATTTCAGTTGTGTAGTAATGTGATACTAACGAAAGAATTAAAGAATTTTAATTAATAAATATGTATAATAAGTTAACACTACAACAATTCAACTAAATATTCTATTTTTTGTTGTAAGTCTAGTAATGTTATAATATAGTTTACTAACTATGAAAATAAAAATTATAGGGATAAACATTTCTTTAAAAAAACAATACAAACTATGTTAGAGAGATTCTCTATCAATAAAATTAAAGGGAACTTTTAATTTTCCTTTGGTTTTGTGTAGTATCATGTTGGCTGCAGTTTCTCCCATAATTTTAAAATCTGTAGACATAACTGTAATTCCTAAAAGTTCTTTTAGAGGAGTGTCATTATATGAAATAATACCAACTTCTTCTCCAATGATAAATTCATCTTCTCTAGCTTGTTTTACTAAATTTACCAAATCACCTTCTTCAATGGTAATAAAAAGGTCTCCCTTTTTTAAAATCATATCTTCATAGACTTTATCAAGTATTTCAAAATCTAATTTGTATTCTACACAAAATTTTCTAAATCCGTGTAAAATCCTTTTAGGGTAAGGATATACTGCTTCTTTTGGGTATACAAGAATTATTTTTTTATATTTTTTAATTTTTTCTAAGCCTTCTTTTAAGGCATTATAAATGTCATTTTCAAAATCTTGATAAATTTCAATATGATTGTTGCCTTCAAAATTAGGTTTAACGTTATCTAATATAATTAATTTTTCTTCTGGAAGTTTCTTAATGGCTTTTATTACTTTTTCTGTAAGGGTAATATGTTTTAAATCTTCTGTTTTAAAGTGCGGCATAATCACAAAATAGTCATAAGCAGCTTTGTTTTTATCTAATAGATTTAAAAAAAGTGTTTCGTCACAATGATAAACATGTAAATCTGTAAAAGAATTAGGGCCAATTTTATTTATAAAATGGTTGTATATTTTTAATTTGTAGTTGCTAAGTTTGTTTGTTAAGAACAATATGTTCACTTTAGAAATTAACTTTGTTCTAGAAATATAAAACCCTTTACCTCTAATAGAAGTTATTATGTTTCTTTCCTTTAAAATACTGTACGCTTTTTCAACAGTATCTCTTGATAAATAAAATTCTTCACTAAACATGTTTATAGAAGGGATTTTTTGATCCATAGTTAAGTTTCCCTCTGAAATGTTGTGAATAATAGAATCTATTATTTGTTGATATTTAGGTACCCTTGAGTTTTCATCAATTTTTATTAGTTTCATCATTTCCATAAAAATGATTTTTTTTAATAGTTTAGTTAATTATTAAAGAAAAACTTTCAAACGCTACAAAAATACATCTAAATATTTAGTGCAATTTATAAAAATATCACAAAAAATAATCTCCTTCTTTTAGTTAAGTTTGTTGTTTTAGAAAGCTCATTTTAGAAGAATGAACCTATAAAAGTAATTAATCTTTTAATTGTTAATTACTATGAGATTTTTAACTTTTTTACTGTACGTATATTGCATGCAATCTGTTATGTAGATTGAAATATCTAAATTAATTTCAAAATACAAAACTATAGTCTGATAATGTCCTGTCTTTTAGGTGTTTTTTGCGTTCTAATTATTAGTTTTTTTGTGTTTTAATAATGCTAAATTACTAAAATATTACGGGATAGTACAGGATAGAAAAGATAGTTTTCAAATTTATTTTTGATGGTGAAATTAAATTAACCATTAATATGAAGGAAATAGTGAAAAATTTTAAATACGTAGATTATCTGTGGGATGATGAAAAAGCAGCCTCATTTGGTGATAATCAAGTTGATTTGTTTTTGTATAGATCTAATATTCTAGGAGCAGATTTAAGAATAACCAATTACGGTGGAGGTAATACAAGTTGTAAAACCATTGAAAAAGACCCTTTAACAAATGAAGAGGTTGAAGTAATGTGGGTAAAAGGTTCTGGAGGAGATATAGGTACGTTAACACGTTCTGGTATTGCAGGATTATATACAGGAAGACTTCGAGATTTAAAAAATGTATATCAGGGTCTTCATGATGAAGATCGAATGGTTGGTTTATTTAATCATTGTATTTACGATTTAAATAGTAAAGCACCTTCTATTGATACGCCTTTGCACGGTTTATTACCATTTGCACATATAGACCATTTACATCCAGATGCATTAATAGCCGTTGCGGCAGCAAAAGATAGTGAAAAAGTTACCAAAGAAATTTGGGGAGATACTATGGGTTGGGTGCCTTGGCAAAGACCAGGTTTTGATTTAGGATTGCAATTAGAAAAATGTTTAAATGATAATCCTGGAATTAGAGGAATTGTTTTAGGAAGTCATGGTTTGTTTACTTGGGGAGATACTTCATATGAATGTTATATGAATAGTTTAGAAGTTATTGAAATGGCTTCAGAATACATAGAAAGAAAAGTAAAAGAAAAAGGAAGTGTTTTTGGAGGACAAAAAATAGAAAGCCTACCAAAAGAAGAGCGCTACGAAAAAGCAGCTCAAATAATGCCGCTTTTAAGAGGGTTGTGTTCTTCAGAAAACAGAATGATTGGGCATTTCTCTGACACCGATGTGGTGATGGAATATATAAATAGTAATGATTTAGAAAGATTAGCTCCAATGGGAACTTCTTGTCCAGATCATTTCTTAAGAACTAAAATTCAACCTTTGGTTTTAGATTTAGATAAAAATGAAGATCTTACAAATTCTGAAGCTGTTTTAAAGAAATTAGAACCTGCATTTGAGGCGTATCGTCAAGAATATATAGATTACTATAATACGTGTAAAAAAGATAATAGCCCTGCAATACGTGATGCAAATCCGGTAATAATTATTTACCCAGGCGTTGGTATGTTTAGTTTTGCAAAAAACAAACAAACTACACGTGTTGCTAGTGAGTTTTACATTAATGCTATTAACGTAATGCGCGGAGCAGAAGCTATTACTGAATATACCTCTTTACCAAGGCAAGAAGCTTTTGATATAGAGTATTGGTTGTTAGAAGAAGCAAAGTTACAGCGTATGCCAAAAGAAAAACCCTTATCTCGTAAGGTTGCTTTAGTAACAGGAGCTGGTGGCGGAATTGGTAAGGCAATTGCAGATAAATTAGCAGAAGAAGGCGCTAATGTTGTGTTAACAGATATTAATGAGGAGGCTCTTGTTGAGGCAAATGCTACTTATGCAAGAGATGTAGCTACGTATGCTGTATGTGATGTTACAAATACAGATTCAATAGCATCAGCTTATAAAAAAGCCTGTGTTGAGTTTGGAGGTGTAGATATTGTTGTTCACAGTGCCGGTTTAGCAATATCTAAACCATTAGTAGATACAACTGATAAAGATTGGAATATTTTACAAAATATTTTAGTTAAAGGGCAGTTTGATTTGGCTAAACAATTTGTAGGCATTGTTCGTAAACAAGGTTTAGGTGGAGATTACATTGCCATAGCTAGTAAAAACGGATTAGTGGCGGGTCCAAATAATGTTGCTTATGGTACAGCTAAAGCCGCTCAACAACATATGGTGCGCTTAATGGCAGCAGAATTGGCAAAAGATAAAGTTAGAGTAAATACAGTTAATCCAGATGGCGTAATTGTAGGAAGTAAAATATGGGAAGGTGCTTGGGCAGAAGGACGCGCAAAAGCCAACGGTATAACTGTAGAAGAGTTGCCAGAATTTTATGCTAAAAGAAATCTATTAAACAAAATAATTACCCCAGATGATATTGCTAAAGGTGTATTTTCATTAGTGGCAATTTTAGATAAGTCAACAGGTAATATTATTAATGTTGATGGGGGTATGGCAAATGCCTTTGTTAGATGATAAAATAATTAGTTAGTTATAAATTTAAAATTAGTTTAGTTTAGTTGAAAAGAAAACTTCCATAAACATTTTAGTAAGTGTTTATGGAAGGGTCTTTTCTAATAAGAAAATTGAGTAATATGAAAATCATAAAAGACCAAATCTCAGATTTAAACCAGAAAAGCCTAAAAAACCACGAAGAAAGTTTTGATTTTTTAGCAAGTAAATTGAGTAAACAAGGATATGATGTAGAATCCATAGTGTCAAAATTAGCAAAATTTCAAGTAGCTATACCAAGTTGGGCTTTAGGAGCTGGTGGTACACGCTTTGGTAGATTTTCATTTTACGGAGAGCCTGCTAGTTTAGAACAAAAAATAGAAGATATTGGTGTAATTCACAGCTTAACTCAAACAGCAGGAGCTGTATCTTTGCACATTCCTTGGGATATTCCATCAGATTATAATGCTATTAAAGAAAAAGCAAATGCTTTAAATATTAAGTTTGATGCTGTAAATTCTAACACCTTTCAAGATCAAAAAGATGCAGCAGAAACATACAAGTATGGTTCTTTAAGCAACACAAGTAAATCTGTAAGAGAGCAGGCTATTCAGCATAATTTAGACGTTATTAATATTGGTGAAAAGTTAGGTTCTAAAGCTTTAACGGTATGGTTGGCAGATGGATCTTGTTTTCCTGGACAAAATAATTTTCAAACAGCATTTCAAAACACTCAAAATAGCCTAATAGATATTTATAAAGGCTTACCAGATGATTGGAAAATGTTGGTTGAGTATAAACCTTATGAACCAAATTTTTACAGTACTGTTATTCAAGACTGGGGAACATCCTTAATGCTAGCAAATGGTTGTGGTGATAAAGCTTATACTTTAGTTGATTTAGGACATCATTTACCAAATTCTAATATTGAACAAATTGTTTCTATTTTACAATTAAAAGGAAAATTAGGAGGTTTTCACTTTAATGATAGTAAATATGGAGATGATGATTTAACAGTTGGTAGTATTAAGCCATATGCTTTATTTTTAATTTTTAACGAATTGGTTTATGGTATGGAGAATAACCCACAAAACCCAGAATTAGCTTGGATGATAGATGCAAGTCATAACGTTAAAGACCCTTTAGAAGACTTAATTCAATCCTTAGAAGCTATTCAAGAGGCTTATGCTAAAGCATTGTTAATAGATCAAGAGGCTTTAAAAGAAGCACAGTTAGATCATGATGTAGTGAAATGTCAAGAAATTTTGCAGGGAGCCTATAGAACAGATGTAAGAGCGCTATTAGAAAAAGCACGCTTAAATACAGGAGGAGCCTTGAACCCAATCAATGCATATCGTGGGTTAGATGTAAGAAGTAACTTAATTAAAGAAAGAGGTAAACATACAGTAGCCACTGGTTTATAATCAAATAATGAAACAAAAAGTAACTGCGGTTTTTGATATAGGAAAAACAAATAAAAAGTTTTTTCTATTTGATAAGGATTTTAAAGAGGTTCATAAAGAATATATTTCGTTTGATGAAATAAAAGATGAAGACGGGCACCCAACAGAAAACCTTCCTGCGCTTCAAAAATGGTTAAAAAACGTTTTTGATAGAATTTTAGAAAAAAAAGAGTTTAACGTTAAAGCTATTAATTTTTCAACTTATGGTGCTAGCCTTGTACATATAGACGAAAATGGAGATCCTTTAACACCTCTTTATAATTATACAAAACCTTTACCTAAAAGTATTGTAGATTCATTTTTTGCCAAATATGGTCCCAAAGAAGAATTTTTAAAAGCTACTGGATGTGCAGATTTAAGTATGCTTAATTCTGGACTTCAGTTGTATTGGTTAAAACAATCCAAACCAGAAGTTTTTAATAAAATTAAGTATTCACTTCATCTACCACAGTACTTAAGCTATATTTTTACAGGTATACCATTAAGTGAATATACAAGTATAGGTTGTCATACCGCTTTATGGGATTATGGTAAAAAAGATTATCATTTCTGGGTTTATAAAGAAGGTTTAGATAAAATATTACCCCCCATAGTTTCAACAGAAACCAGTATTAATATGAACTACAATGGTCACCGTATAAAAATAGGAGTTGGTATCCATGATAGTTCTTCTGCCTTGTTACCTTATGTAAGAAGTATTAAAAAAAAGTTTGTTTTAATATCTACGGGAACTTGGAGTATAACATTTAACCCATTTACAGAGCACCCAATTGCATCAGAAGTAGATGAGAGTAATGTTATTAATTATATGCGCATTAATGGTAAACCTGTAAAAGCAGCTCGTTTATTTTTAGGAAATGAGTACAAAATTCAAGTAGAAAAATTGAATAAAATGTTTGGGGTTGATGATGATTACCATCGTAACGTTAAGTTTAATTATGATACTTATTCCAGAATCATGAAGCACTTTAAACACTGTTTTAAATGGGAAAGTATTACAGACTCTGAAATGCCAATTAAAACAGTGTATAATTATGATAACTACGAACATGCTTATCATCAACTAATGATTGAATTAGTTTTACTACAAATAAAATGTATAAAGAAAGCAATTGGAGATGATGAGATTTCAGGGTTGTATGTAGATGGTGGTTTTAGTGATAATGATTTATTTATAAAACTATTAACTCATAAATTTAGAGATAAGAAATTAAGAACTACAAACGCATCTTTGGGTTCTGCACTTGGGGCAGCAATATCAATTTCAGATACTAAGCTTAACTCAAAATTTTTAAAGAAGAACTATGCACTTAAAAAACACGTACCATTTATCATTAATGGTTAGAGTAGTATTTAAAACAAGAAATAATCAGATAATCGGTAAGCATACTTTTAAAAGCTGTCCTATTACCAAAATAATAAAATAAAATGTCAAAAAATATTAAATTTATTCATCCAAGAAATCAAATTACAGAGGTAATTAGCAGAATTTATAAAAGAGGTATGACTACTACCTCTGGAGGTAATATTTCAATTATTGATGATAATGGAGATATATGGGTAACACCATCAGCCGTTGATAAAGGATCTTTAAGGGCTTCTGATATTGTGTGTGTTAAAAAAGATGGTACTATAATAGGTAAACACAAACCTTCTTCAGAGTTTCCTTTTCATAAAGCAATTTATGAAACAAGACCAGACATAAAATCAGTAATTCATGCGCACCCACCTGCATTGGTGTCTTTTAGTATTGTGCGTAAAATACCCAATACAAACATTATATCTCAAGCCAAACATATTTGTGGTCCTATAGGTTATGCTAAATACAGATTGCCAGGTAGTGACGATTTAGGAACTGTTATTGCAGATGAATTTAAAAAAGGTTACAAAGCCATTATAATGGAAAATCATGGAACCGTATTAGGAGGTAGTGATTTAACTGACGCTTATGAACGGTTTGAAGCTTTAGAGTTTTGTGCTCGTACTATTTTATACGGTTCACAAATAGGAACTCCCAATTATTTAACTGATAAACAAATTGAAGAGTTTGAAAATCAGGCAACAGGTGTGCTTCCTGAAATGGATAATACTGAGTATTCATCAGATGAAGTAGAAAAACGATTAGAAATTTGTAAAATTGTACAGCGCTCTTGTGAACAAGGGTTAATGATTAGTTCTTATGGTACCGTATCAATGAGATGGCAAGATGATAACTTTTTAATTACCCCAACAGGGGTTAACCGTTGGGACATAAGTCTGGAGGATATTGTTCAAATAAAAGATGGTAAAAGAGAAGCAGGGAAAACACCAAGTAGAGCAACTTGGATACATCAAGAAATATACAAAAGAAATCCTAATGTAAACTCTATAATCATGACCCAGTCTCCATATTTGATGGCTTTTGGTGTAACAGGAGAATACCTTAATGTAAGAACCATTCCTGAGAGTTGGATATTTTTACAAGACATTAAAGCTATTAAATATGGTTCTCATTTTAGAAAAAATATTAATCCAGATATAGTTGATAACTGTGCTACAGCTTTAATTATAGAAAATGATTCTGTAATTATAACAGGAGACAAATTATTACAAACATTTGATTATTTAGAAGTAGCAGAATTTAGTGCAAAATCAATAGTTTTAGGGAATTCTTTAGGTGAAATGGTACCCATAAATGATGATCAAGTAGAAGATTTAAGAAAGAAATTTTTGTCATAAAAACAAGAAACCAATATATAATGAAACATTACAAGCAATATATTAATGGTCAATTTATAGAATCAAAAGCGACGTCTGTAATTGAAATATTAAATCCATGTACAGAAGAAGTTATAAGTACCATATCTAGTGGTACTGTAGAAGATGCAAATAATGCTTTAGAAGCTGCTCAAGCAGCGCAACCAGCTTGGGAAGCTTTACCAGCAATACAAAGAGCTGCATTTTTACATAAAATGGCAGATGTTATTAGAGAAAACCGTGTTTTTCTAGCCGAAACTTTGTCAAGAGAACAGGCAAAAGTTATTGGTTTGGCTCAAGTTGAAATTGATGTTACTGCAGATTATTTTGATTATAATGCAGGTTGGGCGAGAAGAATAGAAGGTGAAATAATACAAAGTGATAGAGAAAAAGAACATATTTATTTACATAAAGTACCAATAGGTGTAGCTGTTGGGATTTGCCCGTGGAATTTTCCATTTTTTGTAATGGCTCGTAAAGTAGCCGCCTCTTTAATTACAGGAAATACTTGTGTAATTAAACCTAGTTCTGAAGCTCCAAACACTATAATGGAATTTGCAGAATTAATTCAAAAAATTGATTTACCTGCTGGTGTTTTAAACTTTGTTTGTGGATCTGGTAGAACTGTTGGTAATGCACTGTCAAAAAATCCTATTACTGGTATTATTAGCTTAACAGGAAGTGTGTCTGCAGGACAACAAGTTATCAGTGCTGCTGCAGAGAATATTACAAAAGTTTCTTTAGAGCTAGGAGGAAAAGCTCCAGCCATTGTCTGTGCAGATGCTAATTTAGAGTTAGCTTTAAATTCTATTGTAGCCTCTAAGGTTATTTTTAGCGGGCAGGTTTGTAACTGTGCAGAAAGAGTATATGTTGAAGATAGTATTTATGACGAGTTTGTTGATAAATTAACAAAAAAAATGAGCGAGGTTACTATTGAAGATGCATTAACAGGTGTAAATGCAGACATGAGTAGCCTAGTATCTAAATCACAATTAGATAAAATAACCGAAATGGTTGAGTTTGCTAAAAAAGAAGGTGCCGAAGTTTTGGTTGGAGGCGGGCGTCCCGATAAGTTTGATAAGGGGTATTTTTATCAACCAACAGTATTAACTAATTGTAAACAAGATAGTCAAATAATTCAAGAAGAAGTATTTGGACCAGTATTGCCAGTAATGAAGTTTAATACGCTTGATGAGGCTATTGCTTTATCTAATGATACTGAATTTGGCTTAACTTCTTCCATTTTCTCAGAAAATTTTAACAATATAATGAAAGCAACCAACGGTTTACATTTTGGTGAAACTTATGTAAACAGAGAACATTTTGAAGCTATTCAAGGGTTTCATGCTGGTTGGAAAAAATCTGGAGTAGGTGGTGCCGATGGGAAATATGGTATGGAAGAATATCTACATACTAAAGTAGTATATGCAAAATACTATTAAATAAGAAATAAATTTAATAGAGTAAAAAACTCTGCTAAAATTACTTTTAGCAGAGTTTTTTATTTACATCAAATAATGAATTAATATAATATGTGTTAATAAAAGGAGTGTTCTATACAAACTTTTTAAATAATAATAAGTCTAATTGTAAAGATTGTGATAATTGTTTTAATAAAAAGAATTTTGTTTTAGTATTTTTATAAAAGCGGCACAGTACAGGATAGAAAAAAAATATGTACATTTTATTTTCGTTTTTGCCAATAAAATTCAGTAACGGTTTTAACACACTAATATAACTAAACAAAATAAGACAAATATGAGTCAAAACAACATTGAAGAAGATATAGAAGAATTAGCTGGAGGGGAATTTGAAAGAACACCTGTACCAAACTCAAGATTAAAAGGCTGGAAAAGTTTTATTGGTATGTATGCAGGAGAGCATGCAGCAGGCACAGAGTTTATGATTGGGCCATTGTTTTTAACAGCAGGGGTTAGTGCTTTTGACTTAATAATAGGCTTGTTATTAGGGAACTTGCTAGCTGTTTTAAGTTGGAGATTTTTAACAGCCGAAATAGCCGTTAAAAATAGGTTGACATTATATTACCAATTAGAGAAAATATGCGGAAAAAAACTAGTTACAGGTTATAATTTAGCTAATGGTGTTCTATTCTGTTTTTTAGCAGGAGCAATGATAACAGTTTCAGCTACAGCAGTAGGTATTCCTTTTGATATGCCAATGCCAAAGTTAACAGATACTATGCCTAATGGTATGACTTGGGTTATCATAGTTATATTGATTGGAGCTGTAATTTCTATTATAGCAGCAAGAGGTTATGATACTGTAACAAAAGCAGCTAACTGGATGTCTCCTGTTATTGTTTTAGCTTTTGTAGCAGCAGGTATAGTGGCTTTAACTCAATTAAATGTTACAAGCTTTTCTGATTTTTGGAATATTTGGGGTGAAGGTTCTGATCCATTTCCTGGTCAAACAAAATTCACGTTTTGGCATGTAGTTATTTGGTCATGGTTTGCCAATGCTGCAATGCATATTGGTATGTCTGATTTGTCGGTGTTTAGATTTGCTAAAGAACCTAAAGCAGGTTGGGCTACTGCAGCAGGAATGTATGTTGGTCATTATATGGCTTGGATAGCAGCAGCTTTATTGTATGCGGTATATCTAAAATCTCCAGAAGCTCAAGCATTTTTAAGTAATGGTGATGCACCTCCTGTAGCTCCAGGACCGTTAGCAAATAATGCAATTGGTGTTTTGGGTATTATTGCAGTAGTATTAGCAGGTTGGACAACGGCTAATCCTACAATTTATAGAGCAGGATTAGCATTTCAAGCTATATTACCTAAACTTTCAACAGCTAAAGTTACTATTTTAGCGGGTACAATTGCTACAATTGCAGGATTGTTCCCTGCATTTGCTATGAAACTTCTTGGCTTTGTTGCTCTTTATGGTTTCATTTTAGCACCTTTTGGAGCTATTATTGTATTTGAACACTTCTTCTACAAAAAAGTGGGAATTGTTAAGAACTATGCTGAACAAGAAAATCTTTCATTTAACAAGTCTGTATTTTGGGCTTGGGCGATTAGTTTCGGTATTTTTTATTTTATATCTGTTCAATTCAATGTATTTCTATCTTTTGTAACACTTCCTGCTTGGTTGTTGTGTGGCGTGTTGTTTTTATTATTTAGTAAGTTTTTTCAAAAGTAACTTTTACTTTTTATAGCATTA
Organism: Seonamhaeicola sp. S2-3; assembly: GCF_001971785.1. Classification (NCBI taxonomy): domain Bacteria; kingdom Pseudomonadati; phylum Bacteroidota; class Flavobacteriia; order Flavobacteriales; family Flavobacteriaceae; genus Seonamhaeicola; species Seonamhaeicola sp. S2-3. The sequence goes on from NZ_CP019389.1 coordinate 2,436,876, forward strand.
ATTATACAGCTTATATAATTTAAAAAGTTGCTAAATAAAAGAAAACTAAAAACTCTAGTTGTTATCATTAGTTTTTACTGAAGATGAACAGGGGTGAAATCATAGTTGTTTAAGAGCGACTAAAAAAATAGTTTTATTGAATTTTCAAAAATTAGCCATTCTCAAATAGAGAAAAAACGTTAACATTATGCATGATGAAATGCTTCTTTTTTTAATTTTATATAGCTAGAGACGACAGATTTTATGGTTTGCTAAAACTATAACAGCTATTGAAATAAATTTAAAAGTATTGAGATAAAAAATTAAAATTTCTTAAGTTAGTAAGGCGTGGTTATGAGATTTTTTAAAGAAAAGATTGTTTAACGTTCACAATTTACCCACTTCAATTTTGCAATAGAAGAAAGGGGATCATTTAATTATATTATCTAAAAATAAGCAGTAAAAGCTAAATATATTATTTTGTTAAAGCTTAACCATAGAGTTCTGTTTGTTTAATTTGCTATAAAAAATATAACTATTATATTTTGCCTATAATAAATATGATTAAATAACTATGTTAATAACGTGTCTGCTTTATTAGTAAAAATGAGATGTAGTAAAAAAAGATTTGTTTTAGTTGTAGACTTCAAAATTCTATTGACCTTAAATATTTTAACTTTGTTTATAGTTACAAGTGTTTATGCTCAAGATGTTAACTATAAGTTTAAAACAATTTCTACAAAGCAAGGACTCTCTCAAAGTACGGTTATAGCCATTCATCAAGATTATTTAGGGCAAATGTGGATAGGTACCAGAGATGGGTTAAACAAATACGATGGTACTAAATTTACTGTTTATAGAAATGAGAATAAAGATTCTACTTCAATAAGTAATAATGATATACTAGCCATTCAAGAAGACGATAGCCATTATTTATGGATAGGGACCTATAATGGGCTAAATAGATACAACCCAAAAACAGGTAAATTTAAAAGATATTTTCATAAAGAAGCTAAAAACTCTTTGTTAAATAACACCGTTTGGTCTATAAAAAAAATGACGTCTGGAAAAGTTTGGGTTGGTACAGCAGGAGGACTTTCTATTTATAATCAGCAAACAGACAGATTTAAAAACTATTTAACAGAACATACCAAACCTGCAAGACAACGTGTAATGGCCATTTTAGAAACTAAAAAAGGACAGGTATACGTTGGAACAGGAGCTGGCATTTTTCAGGTAGAAAGAAATAAACAAGATCTAGTGTTTAATTTAATAAAAGGAAGTGAGAATTTTTATGTACAAGATTTAGTAGAAACCGAAGATAATAATTTGTTAATAGCTACGCAAAGCCAAGGGCTTGTAACATATAACATTACTAAAGAAAAGTTTAATAATTTTTTTATAAAGAATGCAGAGTATAATAAAATTAAAAACATAAGAAGGTTAGTTTATGACAATGATAATACACTTTGGATTGGTACTTATGAAGGTTTAATTGTTGTTACAAAAAACAATTATATAACACTGTTAAAACATGAGTTAAATAATAACATGAGTTTAAGAAAAAACTCAATAAAATGCTTGTTTAAAGACAAAAAAGGATCTGTTTGGATAGGAGCTTATTACGGAGGGGTAAGTATTTGGGATCCATCAAACGTTAATTTTCAAAACATAACACAAAACCAAGTCGGATTTGGATTAAACTATACCGTGGTAAGCTCCATAGCTTCTTACCAAGATTTTATGTTTTTTGGAACAGAGGGAGGTGGGCTTAATATTTGGAATAAAAAAACTAATTCATATAAATATAAAACAAAAAGCAATTCACTTTTAAAAGATAATAACATTAAAGAGCTCAAACTTATAAATAATGATAAGTTGTTTGTTGGAACTTTTAAAAATGGGCTTCAGGTATATGATTTAGAAAAACAAAAGTTTATTAATAGCATATTTTCAAAACAGTTTGAAGAAACCTTAAAAAATGTAGGGGTGTATGCTATAAGTCTAGATAAAAATAAAAACCTTTGGATAGGTACTTTTGGTAGAGGGCTCTTTAAATATAGTTTTAAGACAGGTGATTATAAACATTTTCAAGATTTTGAAAATGGAGGCTCTTTATGTAATAACTTGATAAGAACAATTTATGTTGATACCAAAAATAATGTTTGGGTAGGTACCGAAAAAGGTCTAAATAAAATAACCCCAAAAGGAGAAATAAAAAACTATTTTTTCGACAAAAGCTTACAATATGGTGATGATATTTTGTCAGTTTATCAAGATTCAAGACACAATATTTGGGTAGGAACAAAGTCAAGAGGATTGTTTAAGCTAAAAGAAAAAACCTTTGAAGCAGTACCCTTAGTAGCAGATAAAGCAAAAGTCTCTGCTGTTAGAAGTATGCTTGAGTCAAATGAATATTTATGGATTGCAACAAACCAAGGCATAATTAAATTTGATTTAAATACAAATGCTATTGTAGTATACAACCAATCTGATGGAGTAATAAGTAACGAGTTTAATGATAATGCCTGTTTAAAAGTAGGGCAATCTCAATTTTTTTTTGGGGGACCAGCGGGTGTTACATATATTAATACTACTAAAATAACCACAAACAAATATTCTCCCCAAGTAATTTTAACAGGTTTAGATGTTAAAGAAAATGGCACTTCAAATAAAATTACTAAAAACACCCTAGCTTACACAAAAGTAGTTAACTTATCGCATACACAAGGAAATTTCAATATCTCGTTTTCAATACCAAGTTTTATAAATGCAAATAATAATAAATATAAATACAGGTTAACGGGTTTAGAAAAAGAATGGAATTTAACATCAAACAACACAGCATCATACACTATTCAAAAACCTGGAAATTATGTTTTTGAGGTTTTAGGAGCTAATAATGATAATGTGTGGAATAAAAAAGCAACTACACTAAAAATTTATGTAGCACCAGCTCCATGGAGAACATGGTGGGCATTTGTAATTTATGGTTTATTAATTTTAAGTTCACTTTATTTTCTGTTAAGCATATTAAAATCAAAAACTAGGTTAAAGCATGAATTAGAACTAGAACACCTAGAAAATGAAAGAACCAAGGAAATAAATAAAACTAAATTAGAATTTTTTACTAATATATCACATGAATTTAGAACACCTTTAGCTTTGATTTTAGGACCTCTTAATCAGGTTATTGAAGAATATCGTGGGAGTAGTAAGCTATATAAAAAGCTTTTAGTTATAGAGAATAGCGCAAACCACCTATTACAGCTAATTAATAGGTTAATGGATTTTAGAAAGTTTGAAAACAAACTGTTTAACCTTGAAGCAGCCGAAGGAAACATAGTTAAATTTTTAAAAGAAATCTATTTATCTTTTACAGAACATGCAAAAAAAGATAATTATCATTTTTATTTTGAATGTAGTGAAGAAGAAATACTGGTTTATTATGATAGAAATAAATTAGAGCGAGTGTTCTACAACCTTATATCAAATGCCTTTAGGTATACACCAAAAGGAGGCACAATAACAGTAAGAGTAGAAAAGAACGAGCGTGATGTTGTAATAAAAGTAGAAGATACAGGGGTAGGAATAGCAAAAGAATATCAAGACAAAATATTTGAACGGTTTTTTGAAATAGCGGTAAATAACAAACCAGACAATAACTACAATAAAGGAACTGGGATAGGACTTTCAATAGCTAAAAATATTGTAGAACTACATAAAGGAACAATAGCAGTAACCAGTAATAAAGAAGGAGTAGGGTCTATTTTTTCTGTTACTTTAAAATTAGGTAATAATCATTTAAGTGAAACAGAAATATATAAAAATTATAAATTTAGTGATGACCTATCACAATATATTAATCAATTAGAAGATACTAATGTAGTTTTTGAAGATGATTTAGAGTCAAATACAAACACTAATAATTCAACTATTCTATTAGTAGAAGACAATAAACCACTAAGAAAATTTATTAAAAGTGTTTTAAAGGAAGAATACCGTATAATTGAAGCAGAAAATGGAAAGGTAGCTTTTAATAAAGCCATTAGAGAATTACCAGACCTTATTGTTACTGATGTAATTATGCCAGAAATGACGGGGGTTGAGTTATGTTCTGCTATTAAAAGTGAATTAAAAACTAGTCATATACCTGTAATACTTTTAACGTCAAGAAGCTCATTAATTTATAAGTTAGATGGGTTAGAAAGAGGAGCAGATGACTATATAAGTAAACCATTTAACGTTAAAGAATTTAAACTCCGAATAAAAAATCTTCTACAAACCAGAGACAAATTAAAAAACAAGTTTGTTTCTAGCCAAGGATTATTGCCAGAAGAAGTCCTTGTCTCCTCTTGTGATGAAACATTATATAAAAAAGCACTTAAAATAGTAAAAGAAAATATAGGCAATGAGCAATTTGATATAGCCATGTTTTGTAGTGAATTGGGAGTAAGTAGAACTATGTTGTTTACAAAAATTAAGGCATGGTCTAATTTTACCCCCAATGAATTTATTTTGCATTTTAGAATGAAACGAGCAACTCAGTATTTAGAGCAAGGAAAATTAAATATTTCCCAAATATCATATAAAGTCGGCTTCAAAAACCCCAAGTATTTCAGTAAAACCTTTCAGAAAACCTTTGGAAAAACACCTACGCAATACGCAAGTAAATTTTCGAATCGGTAAATAGTTGTGTTGTAAGTAGTTGTTTTTTAGGTTGTTGTATTATTTTATACCTTGTTTTGTATTTTGGTTTTTATAATTTCATTTAGTTTTAAGCAATGAAAAATAACAAATCAAAATACAGCTATTTAGAGATTGTTCTAGTATTAATAATCCTAGCCTGTAGTTTAATTGTTATTTATTTTATCTAAACTTAAATACATGCTAAAACTAATTTAAAAATGAAAAAAACTAAACAATTAAAAGGAACACTTTTTCTAGTTTTCAGTATTTGTTTTATGTTAGGTTCTACAGCCCAACAAAAAATAATTACAGGAAAAGTAACATCCAGTTCAGATGGTATGGCACTACCAGGAGTAAATGTTGTAGTTAAAGGCACCACAACAGGAGCTGCAACAGATTTTGATGGTAACTATTCAATAAATGTGTCAAATGAAAACGCAATTCTTGTATTTAGTTACATTGGTTACGTAACAAATGAAGTTATAGTAGGATCTCAATCTGTAATTAATGTTGCATTAGTAGAAGATGCAGCAAGTTTAGATGAGGTTGTGGTAGTTGGTTATGGAGCTAGGAAAAAGAGCGATATTACAGGCTCAGTATCTTCTGTAAAATCAGAAGAGGTTACTGCATTTCCTGTGCTAGATGCACAACAAGCATTACAAGGGCGTGCAGCAGGTGTAGCGGTACAATCTAATAATGGAGGTGAGCCAGGTACACCTATAAATGTAACAATTAGAGGTAATACGTCTATTAATGCAAGTAGTGCAGCTTTGGTGGTGGTTGATGGTTTTGTTGGGGCTACCTATCCGCAGCCTAGTGATATTCAATCTGTAGAGGTCTTAAAAGATGCATCAGCAACTGCTATTTATGGTTCTAGAGGAGCTAACGGTGTAATATTGGTAACCACCAAAAAAGGTAAAAAAGGCAAAATGACCATAGAATTTAACACTAATTATGCAGTACAAACTACTTCTAATAGGCTAGATTTATTAAATGCTAATCAATTCGCAGATTATACCAGAGCAATTAATCCTTCATATACTCAGGGTACTGCCAATACAGATTGGCAAGATTTAATCTACACCACGGGGCATACCACAAATCATCAGTTATCATTTTCTGGAGGATCAGATAATGTTAACTTTTATGTGTCAGGAAATTATTTTGATCAAAAAGGAGTGGTAATCAATTCTGGTTTTGAGCGTTTTTCATTTTTAAGTAACATTGATGCTCAAATTAGTGACAAACTAAAATTAGGATTTAATGCCTTTGGAAGCAGAAGTACTAAAGATGGGGTTTCAACACAAGCAAGTACTGGAGGTCGAGGAAGTGGAGATGTTATTTCTATAGCGTATAGATTTGCACCAGATTTGGGCATTTTAGATGAAAACGGAAATAATACATTTAACTCTGTGGGAGACAATATTGATAATCCTTTTGCCGTAGCAACAGAGCGTGTAGATGAAACTTTAGAAGATATTTACAGAGCAAACTTTTATGGTGAATATGAAATTATTGAAGGGCTAACGTTTAAGTCTACTTTCGGTTTTAGCTCTAGAAACCAAACACGAGGTCAGTTTATACCTTCAACATTAATAACCTCTGCAGGAGATCAAGGAGGTATAGCAGGAATATCCAATTTAAAAAATACCAATTTATTAAGTGAAAATTATCTTACTTATACAAAAGCATTAGGTAAAGGGAGTTTAACTCTTTTAGCGGGATATTCATATCAAAAAGACAGGACAGTAACAAATTCTTCAGGAGCAGAAGGTTTTGTAACAAATAGTGTGTCTTATTTTGCATTGAATACAGCATCAACACCGTTGTTTCCAGATTCTTTTTTAAATGAGTTTGAAATTCAATCACAGTATGGTCGTGTTAATTATGATTATGATGATAAGTATCTTATAACATTCACAGCACGTCGTGATGGTGCATCAAATTTTGCTAAGAATAACAAATACGCTTTTTTCCCTTCAGGAGCTTTAGGATGGAAGGTGTCTAATGAGAATTTTTTAAAAGATAATGAAATCATATCAAACCTTAAATTACGAGCCAGTTATGGTGTTACAGGAAATCCGTCTATTGCACCATACCAATCTCTTGCTACCTTACAGTCTATTTACGCTGTAACTGGAGACCAAACAGTAAATGCTGTGGTATCTGGTAGACCAGCAAACCCTAATTTAAAATGGGAATCATCTTATCAAACCAACTTTGGTATAGATTTAGGACTTTGGCAAAACAAAGCCTCATTAAGTGTTGATGTCTATAATATAGACACAAAAGATTTAATAGTAGGTAATAGTAATACACCAGAGTATACAGGCTTTTTAAATCCTAATTTCTTAGATAATATTGGTGAGATAAATAATAAAGGTGTTGAAATAACACTTTCAACACGAAATATTAGAAACGATAATTTCTCATGGTCAACAGATATAAACTGGTCTAAAAACAAAAATACGGTAGAAAAACTATTTGGTAGTGATGTAGATTTCTTTTTACCGTCTGCAGCTCCAGGACATTTTTTACAAGATGAAACACATATTCTTAGAGAAGGAGAAGCGCTTGGTCAGTTTTTTGGTTATGAATACCGAGGTGTTTATCAAGGTGGAGCTTTACCTGAGGGAACCGCAACATTTAGCGGCGCAGTTGCGGGAGATGAATTGTTTACAGATGTTGATGGTAACGGAGAGATAAGTTCTTCTGATAGAAAAATTATAGGAGACCCCAACCAAGACTGGACCTTTGGATTTAACAATACATTTAAATATAAAAATTTTGATTTAGGTATATTCTTCCAAGGTGCAGTAGGAGGTGATATTTATAGTTTTACCTTGTCTGAGCTTGCATCTGGAGGCTCTAATGCTACAACAGAAGCTTTAAAAGCATGGACGCCTAGTAATACCGATACAGATGTACCCTCTCCTAATACTAGAGAGAAACGTATGAATTCTAGATTTGTTTTTGATGGCACTTATGTTCGCTTAAAGAATTTAGTGTTTGGTTATAATTTACCAGAAAATATTACAGAAAAATTAGGAATGAATAAAGTTAGGTTTTCACTTAGTGGCCAAAATTTATTAACCATTACTGATTATCCAGGTACCGATCCTGAAGTGAGTTATAAAGCTTCTGGCTCTCAAAATGCCAATGTAAATCAAGGTTTCGATTATGGGAATTATCCTAATATAGAATCCATAACTTTTAGTATAAATCTTAAGTTTTAAAATAAAAAATATAAAAAATGAAAAATTTAAAATATATATTCCTTTTAATGGTATTGCCTATTTTAGGATGTTCAGATTTAGAGGAAGAGCCAGTGTCTGTTCTTTCGCCAGATGGGTTTTTTAATTCCATACAAGATGTACAAACAGCAATTAATGGTGCTTACGGAAACTTGTCTGAAGAAGCATTTTGGGGCCGAAAATTTTCTTTACCATTAATGCTAAGAAGCGATATGGTAGGTATTGGAGATCAAGGTACAGCAGGACGCCGTAAAGATCATGATAATTTTACAGTATCTGATGATAATGGTATGATTACTGCGTTTTGGCCAAGAGCCTATCAAATCATTGCTGGAGCAAATGAGGCTATAGTAGGAGGCAATTCATTGGGCTTGCCTGAAGAAAGCTTGAATCCAGTAGTGGCTCAGGCACATTTTGTTAGAGCTTACATGTATTTCCACTTAGTAAGGTTATTTGGAGATATTCCATATCTCGATACGCCAGTTCAAAATATAGCATCAGCATCGCAAATTTCTAAAACATCATCGGCTGATGTATATACTAAAATTATAGAAGATTTAGAATTTGCTAAACAATGGTTACCAAAAATACAACCATCATCAGCATTACCATCAAAAGCCTCAGCAGCGGCATATTTAGCATTAGTACATTTAACGCAAAACAACTTCCCTGAAGCCTATAGTGAAGCTAAGTTTGTAATTGATAACGAAGCCAATTTTGAATTAGAATTAGCAGCAGATTTCCAAGATTTATTTAATCCTGCCAAACAAGGAAGCTTAAAAGAGGCCTTGTTTACTATAGATTATAATGGCTTTAGAGATGGTGATTACGGGCAAGATTATATGCCAGCTCTTACAGGTATAAGAGCCAACGAAGATGGTAACGGCGGTGGTTGGTCTGTTGCCGTACCAAGTATTGAAGTTTATAACCGTTGGGATGGTAGAGATTACAGAAAAGCGGTTAGTTTGGATACTACAGGTGTTTTTAATGGTGTTGTAGATACTTTTATGAATTTTCCAACCTATGATGCTAGAAATATTGCAAGTGCATATATAGCAAAATACACCAGATTTACTGGACAAACAGCAAATGGTAATGGTCGAGGGTCAGAGCATAATTACGCGCAAATGAGATACGCAGAAGTACTTTTAATTGCTGCCGAAGCTTTAAATGAAATCAATCCAGGCACTACGGAAGCAGATGGTTATGTTAATAGAGTAAGAGCCCGTGCTCGCAATGGTAATGGTTCTAATTATCCAGCAGATGTAACACCAGGAATGTCTCAAGATGATTTTAGAAAAATGGTTCTAGAAGAGCGTAGATGGGAATTAGCTTTTGAATTTAAAAGATGGTATGATATTAAAAGACGAGAATTAGGTACAGCGGCATTTGGTACAGGCGGTTTTGAAGAACGACCAAATTTTAGACCTTCACGAGATTATTTGTATCCACTGCCAAATGATGAATTGCAGCGTAACCCAAATCTAGAACCACAAAATACTGGATACTAAAACCTTTTTATTTAAATGTTTAGAGTTAGTTTTTTATTAATTATCCTTGGATTTGCATGTGTATCATGTAAATTCAAGGATAAAAATCAAACAGTAAATAGTAAAGAAAGTATAGAGGCCTTATTAAAAGTAAGATATAGTAAGCTTCTAGATTATAAATTAGATTCTACGGCTTTTGCTAGAAGCTATAACCCTAAAACAAAAACAATAAAAAAAGTACCTTCAAAAGATTGGACCAGTGGTTTTTTTGCTGGTAATTTCTGGCAAATTTATATGCTAACTAATAATGAGGTATATAAAACAAAAGCAAAAGAATGGACAGCTTTTATAGAAAAAGAAAAGTACAACAATAAAACCCATGATATGGGGTTCAAGGTATTTTGTAGTTTTGGTAATGGTTTAAAAGTAGAAAATAACAAAAAATATGAAGATATAATTGTAGAGAGTGCAAAAACTTTAAGCACACGCTTTAATGAAAAAATAGGCAGTATTCGTTCTTGGGATTTTAACAAAGAAAAATGGCAGTTCCCAGTTATCATTGATAACATGATGAATTTGGAGTTACTTTTTGAAGCAACTAAAATCTCAGGAGATAGTACTTTTTACAAAATAGCAGTTAAACATGCCAATACAACATTAAAAAATCATTTTAGGCCAGATGGCAGTACATGGCACGTATTAGATTATGATACTATATCAGGTCTGGTAAGAGCACGCGTAACGCATCAAGGTATTGATGATAACTCTGCCTGGGCACGTGGTCAAAGTTGGGCTATTAATGGTTTTACTACGGTCTATAGATATACAAAAGATGAAAAGTATTTAAATAGAGCAATTGCTACAGCTAATTACTTCATAAATCATGAAAATATGCCAGATGATGGAATACCATATTGGGATTTTGATGACCCAGATATACCAAATGTTTTTAGAGATGCTTCAGCTGGAGCAATAGTAGCATCAGCATTAGTAGAACTTTATAAATATACCAAAAATCAATCATATTTAGACTATAGTAAGAAAGTTGTTAATACTTTAAAAACAGTAGATTATATTCTTTCAGAAGAAGTAGAGGCTCCATTTATTCTGGATCATAGTTTTGGAGATTGGTCTAAAAAACATGAAATGGATGAACCTATTGTTTATGGTGATTATTATTTTTTACAAACTTTATTAAGATTAAGAGATTTAGAATCATAAATTAACGCGTAGAATACAGTAAATTGTATTTTTATATTAGTTTCATTAACTCTATAATTACTTTATAGAGTTAATTTTTTAGCACAAATATTATATGAGATTTAAAGTTTCAATATTTAAAATGGTTAGTGTATGCATGATTTTTATTACTATAACATCATGTACAACATCTAATAAAGAGCTTCTTGAGAGAACAAAAAACAATATAAACTCAAATTGGTTGTATCTAGAAAACAATACAGAAGAAATAGAAGAAGCATTACAACGCAATAACTGGGAAAAAATAGATTTACCCCATACTTGGAATGCATTAGATGCAACAGATGTAACTCCAGGATACAGGCGTAATGCTAGTTGGTATAAAAAAAACTTATTAATACCTAAAGTTGAAAATCAAATTTATAAACTGAACTTTGAAGGTGTTAATATAGAAAGTGAAGTTTATGTTAACGGAAAAAAAGTAGGAGGTCATTTAGGGGGCTATATAGGTTTTTCTTTTGATATTACCAATGTTATTCAAGAAGGCGAAAATGAAATTTTAGTTAGGGTAGATAATAGTTATAATCCCGAAGTAATTCCTTCACAAAAAAGTGATTTTTTTATTTTTGGAGGTATAACAAGAGATGTTTGGTTAGAAACGCTTCCAAAAGAACATTTATATAATTTAAAAATAACCACCCCACAAGTCTCAAATGAAAATGCAGAATTATTGGCAACAGTTCAAGTTAATAATCCTAATAATGACACAAATTTACAGGTAAAAGCATCGTTATTGGATAGTGACGGAAACTCAGTGGTTTCATCACTTGTAGAAATATCTGAAGGTACATCTAAAATTAATTTTAAAAACATTCCAAACCCTAAACTTTGGCACCCAGATACTCCAAATTTATATACATTAAAACTTCAGCTAATTCAAGACCAGATAATAAAAGACGAAATAGAAGAACGTGTAGGTTTTAGGTGGTTTGAATTTAAAGATTACGGAGCGTTTTATTTAAACGGTAAGCGCTTGTTGTTAAGAGGTACCCATCGTCATGAAGAACATGCGGGAGTAGGAGCAGCTATGAGTAATGAACAACACAGAGCTGATATGGAACTTATAAAAGATATGGGAGCCAATTTTGTAAGGTTAGCCCATTATCCGCAAGACCCCGAAGTTTATAAAGCTTGTGATGAATTAGGCTTATTGGTTTGGGATGAATTACCATGGTGTAGAGGTGGAGTAGGAAATGACACTTGGAGAGCAAACACCAAAAATATGCTAGGAGAAATAATAAACCAAAATTATAACCACCCCAGTATTATTATTTGGTCTTTAGGAAACGAAATTTATTGGTTGCCAGATTTTGAAAATGGCGATGATAGAGAGCAGATTAATAAGTACTTAAAGGAGTTGAATGATTATGCTCATAAACTAGACCCTTCAAGAAAAACAGCCATTAGAAAATATTACGAAGGCGCTGATATTGTTGATGTGTTTTCGCCATCTATATGGTCTGGGTGGTATTCAGGAAGTTATAAAAGCTACCAAAAAGCAATTAATACTTACAAAAAGCAGTATCCTCATTTTTTACATGCTGAATACGGTGGCTCTAGCCATTTAGGTAGGCATACAGAGAATCCTATTACTGGTGAAGGTAAAATAAAATCCGACGGTTGGGAAGAAGCCATAGTACAAACCGATGTAGCCAATATTGCACAAATAGGAGATTGGAGTGAAAATTATATAGTTGATTTGTTCGATTGGCACCTTCGAATTTCAGAAAACGATTCCACTTTTGTAGGTAATGTACAATGGGCATTTAAAGACTTTGGCACACCCTTACGACCAGAAAATGCTATCCCGTACATGAATCAAAAAGGACTGGTAGATAGAGCAGGCAACCCTAAAGATGCTTTTTATGTGTTTAAAAGTTATTGGAGCAGAGAACCATTTACTTATATAGAATCCCATACCTGGAAAGAGCGTCAAGGACCTAAGGGCAAACCACGAAATATTAGTGTTTATAGTAATTGTCCAGAAGTAGAACTGTTTTTAAACGGAAAAAGTTTAGGGGTTAAAAAACGAGATACAAAACAGTTTCCTGCTTCAGGATTAAATTGGGAGGTTTATTTTAAAGAAGGGATAAATACACTTGTTTCAAAAGGAGAAAACATTGATGGTACTTTTGTACAAGACGAATTAAAGATAAATTATAGGTATAAAAAAAATGGTAAAGCAAGGGCTTTAGAACTCAGTTATGAAAAGTTAGATAATGGAAACTATTTAATTACAGCAACAGCTATTGATAAAAATGGACTTAGATGTCTCGATTATGAAAACAGAGTATATTTTCAATGTTTAAGTGGAGGCGAAGCTATTGTAAGCCAGGGTACTCCTACAGGTAGTGAGATTATAGAAATGGCCAATGGTAAAGCTTCTATAGAAGTAAAAAGAGATAAAAAAGGAACTCCTCTACAAGTTATGGTGTTAAATCAGAGTTTTAAAGGCACTTATTTAAAAATAAAGTAAAAATTGAAGTAAGGTTTACAAATATCAATGATTTGTAAGATTATTGGTTGTGTTCTCTTTGCTTTTAAAATAAAATAACCCTGCCATAAATATAAATTTAGGCAGGATTAATAAGTTAGCTATTAATCAAAATTCTATAGGGTTTTAATAATGCCATCTCACAAAAGCCTCCATAGCAGCGTAATGCGCTAAACCTAATTGGTGGTATATATGGGCTGTTTCACTATTACGGTCTTCGGCGCGTTGCCAAAACTCTCTACTATCGGTTCCTTGAAACACAACACCATCCTTTTGCGATTGGTGCTTAAATATGGCCTGACGTTTTTCCAATACTTGGTCTGGACCCATTGGTACTGCCATTTCTATTTCATCAATTCCCCATTCTTGCCATGCGCCTCTATATAACCAAAGCCAGCAGTCGTCCATGAATTTCTTGGGTTTTAAGCGTTTTACCGCTTCAAAAATAGCATCTAAACAAACTTTATGGGTGCCATGTGGGTCTGCTAAATCTCCCGCTGCATAGATTTGATGGGGTTTTACTTTCTCTATCAAATCCATAGTGATTTGTATATCTTCTTCACCAATGGGGTTTTTCTCTATTCTTCCAGTTTCATAAAATGGTAATTCCATAAAATGAATTTGTGCATCTGTTATGCCTACATAATAACAAGTGGCCTGTGCTTCTCCTTTTCTTATAAGCCCTTTTATGTACCTTACCTCTGGAATATCTATTTCACTGGCTTTTTTGTTTTTAAGGAATTTGGATGCTTTTTTAAATATGTTTTCGGCTGCTTTACTTTCTATTCCAAACTTGTCATTGTAATCGCATACAAAACTGGCAAATCTTAATGCTTCATCATCTGCTACTGCTATATTACCTGAAGTCTGGTAACCTACATGAACCTCATGACCTTGCTCTACCAATCTTTTAAAGGTGCCGCCCATACTAATAATATCATCATCGGGGTGTGGACTAAAGATGAGTACGCGTTTTTTGGCGGGTTCTGCGCGTTCTGGTCGTTTACTATCATCGGCATTGGGTTTACCTCCGGGCCATCCTGTAATGGTGTTTTGTAGTTGATTGAATATTTTTATGTTGATATCATATGCTGGACCTGAGTCGGTTAAGAGATCACTCATGCCGTTTTCTATATAATCGGCATCGGTGAGCATTAAAATGGGTTTCTTTAGGTTTAATGCTAATCCTAAAACGGCTTTTCTGATGAGTTTATCTGTCCACGTTACTTTTTCTACTAACCATGGCGTGTTGATTCTTGTTAGCTTTGAGGAAGCGGCTTGATCTAGTACAAAGATAGTGTTGTTGTGCTCTTGTAAATAGGAAGCGGGTACTTGGTTGGTTACGGTTCCTTCTACGGAGGCTTTAATAATGTTTGATTTTCCTTCGCCCCAAGCCATAAGTATAACTCTTTTAGCTTCCATAATTTTCTTTATTCCTAAGGTGATGGCGGTTCTTGGGGTTTTTTGTAAGCCTCCAAAATCGCCACTAGCGGCTACTCTGGTTATATGGTCTAAAGCTACTAATCTGGTTTTTGAGTTTTTTAAAGAACCTGACTCGTTAAAACCTATATGACCATTACCTCCTATGCCCAGTATTTGTAAATCTATGCCGCCTAAGGCTTCTATTTTTGATTCGTATTGACGGCAGTAATCTGAAATGGCTTCTTTGGATAGGGTGCCGTCTGGAATATTAATGTTCTCTGGCAATATGTCTACATGGTCAAACAGTAATTCTTTCATAAAACGTACATAACTGTTTATAGAATCGGGTTCCATGGGGTAGTATTCATCTAGATTAAAGGATACTACATTTTTAAAGCTTAGGCCTTCTTCTTTATGTAGTCTTACCAATTCTGAATAAAGCCCTTTGGGGTAGAGCCTGTGGCTAATCCTAATATACAGGGTTGCTTTTGTGCTTGCTTTACTCTAATTAAATCGGCTATTTCTTGGGCTACTGCTTTTGAGGCTTCGGTTGAGTTTTCAAAAACAATGGTGCCTACATTTTCAAATCTTTTTTCAAAACCTGTGGCTTTGTCTATGCTACTCTTTAACATGATTGATTTTTATTTTTATTTCTTTTTGTTTTTATTTTTTTGACCAACTTTTGTACTTATGACCCCAAATGGCAAAAAATAGAATGAAAGCATAACATGGGATTAAAATCCAGTAACTACTGGTTGATGCAGTGGCAATAGCTTCAGCCTTCTGTGTTCCGTTAGCTATTAGTTCATGCTTATTTAAATCTACAATCCTTCCGTATAAAGGCGGGATGATGGCACCTCCAGATATAGCCATTATTAATAAAGCCGAAGCTGTTTTTGTGAATTTCCCTAAACCATCTAATGTTAGTGGCCATACTGCTGGCCACACTAAAGCGTTAGAAATACCTAAGGCGGCTACAAATAAAACGGATGTAAAGCCTGTGGTAAGTAGTATGCATATGCTAAAAATAATTCCTAAAGCAGCACTAATTCTAAGAGCGGTGCCTTGTTTTAAATATTTTGGTATTAAAAACACGCCTAAGGCATAGGTAAACACCATGGCCAATAGCGTTAAAGTGGTAAAGAATTTAGCATCGGCTGCAGGAAATCCTAAGGATATTCCATAGGCTATAATGGTATCTCCCGCAATCACTTCGGCACCTACATAAACAAAAAGTGTTAAAACCCCTAGCCATAGGTGTGGGAACTGAAAAATACTGGTTTTAGCAGTAGTATTGGTAGTATCTTCGGCTTCGGTTTCTTCGGCTTCAACATGTGGTAAAGGTGCTTTTCTTATTAAAACGCCAAGTACTATAAGTACGATGGCCATAATAAGATAGGGCATAAAAACACTGTCTGCCATGGTATCTAAAAGCACACCTTTTTCTTCTGCTGAAGCGGTTTCTAGTTGTTCTTTTACTTTGTCTATGCCCGATAGTAATAAGGCTCCAAAAATAAAGGACCCTAAAGCTCCTGCAATTTTATTAGCTATCCCCATAATGG
Organism: Seonamhaeicola sp. S2-3; assembly: GCF_001971785.1. Classification (NCBI taxonomy): domain Bacteria; kingdom Pseudomonadati; phylum Bacteroidota; class Flavobacteriia; order Flavobacteriales; family Flavobacteriaceae; genus Seonamhaeicola; species Seonamhaeicola sp. S2-3. The sequence goes on from NZ_CP019389.1 coordinate 2,453,026, forward strand.
CTATACGTTTGGCACCACTCTCTATAGGTCCTAAAATGGTAATGTAGGGGTTTGAGGCTGTTTGGAGTAAGGTCATTCCGGTGCCTTGAATAAATATACCTATTAGAAAAATCCAATAGGTTCTAGCTTCGGCTGCTGGTATAAAAACTAAGGCGCCTATGGCCATAATGATTAAACCTAAAGACATACCTTTTCTGTAGCCTATTTTGTTTAAAATGTAAGAAGCGGGTAAGGCCATAACCACAAAGGATATGTATGATGCGGAGGCTACTAAATAGGATTGCGCATCGGTTAACTCATTGATGGTTTTCATAAAGGGTATGAGTGCGCCGTTAATCCAGGTTACAAAACCGAATATAAAAAATAAACTTGCAATGATTGCTATGGGAACTAGGTTGGTGTTAGGGGAGGTTTGTGATTTTGCCATGTGTTTTTAAGATAAAATTAATTTAAGGATTACTTATTATTTTATAAATATATAACCTTAATTAATTGAATAATTAAAATTATTAAATAATAGGGGGTGACTTTAATTATTTCGACGAATAACTATTTATGTTCAATAAATAAAGTATTTTTGTATTTAAAGGAGTAGTTCTTATCTAGTATTTATGATTTTTTAAGCATTATCTAGCAAAGTGTGTATATAAAACCGACACTATCCCTTAAAGTGTGTAAACAAAATTTATAGAGGGTTTAACTTTTCTATAATCCCCCTTTTTTTTCAGATATAGTTAAAAACTGGTTTAAAATAATGCCTCAATTATGAATTGGCATAGACCATTTTTTTATAGTCTCACTTAATGTTTAAAAGTAGATTTTCTACAACATTATCTGTTGTGAACTACAGTTTGTTTCTGGTATATTTTCTAATCTTTTCCTTTGAGATTTTCAATAAGGTTTGTGGAGTAAATAAATTTCCTGATGTCTAAAGGGAACTCATAAAAGGTTGTTAGTTTCTTCCAATTATCCCGTTAGTTTTTAATAGTATATGAATACTTGGGGTTTCATGTCTTCGTAAAGTCGTTTAAAGCAGCTTTGGCAACCTCTTAGTAGGCGCATTTCTAATAGCATTTTTTATTTGATGTACTACACATAAATATCGAAGGTTGCAACCCTCGATATTTAAACTTTACACACTTGGTGAGATAGTATCTTTAGTTGATTGAGTTAGTATATTGGTTGTTATTGCTCTCTAATGCTTCCAGATGTACTGTTGTTTTTGTTTACTGTTTCAGGGTTTCCGTAATATTTTATATCTCCACCACTAGTTGCATTTGCTGTAAGTTCTTTTGAAGTATTAACGGTAATATCTGCGCCACTAGTTACTTCAACATGGCTAGATTTTGCTTCTAAATCTCTTGCGTTAATATCACTACCACTTGTAGCTTCAGCAATAAGTTTTTGGGTTTTACCAGATAAACGCAAATCACTTCCGCTGGTAGATTTACAGTTTAAAACAGTTGTAATAACATTTAAATTCATATCACTTCCGCTTGTAGTTTTTAATTCTAATTCTTCAGAAGAAATTGTGTTTGTAGAATTAACATCACTACCACTAGTAGCACTAATAGCAGAAATGTTTTTAAAACTTACATGAATTTTTTTAGCCGAAGCTTTACCAACATTTTGTTTGGTGTGTATTTTTAAAACACCATCTTCAATATCAGTTAAAATAAGCTCATGTAAATTTTCATCGGCTTCAACAGTTATACCTTCTTGATTGCTTTGGGTTAAATAAACATCTAAACCTTCGCTAGCTTTAATTGTAGAGAAAGATTCTGATACTGTTCTTTCTTTAGTAATAACGTTTCCATTTCCTTTAACTCCAGAGCCAAAGTTCATATCAAAATTGCACGATGAAAGCATTAGGCTTAATACAGCAGCTACAATGATTTTAATTAATGTTGTCATGATTATTTGTTTTTTGATTGTGATTTGTTATTGGTGTGTCAAATATCTCTTTTAATGTGTTAGATTTATAATTTAAGTTACTGAATTGTATTTTTTTGTTGCTGAATTGTTACTCGTCTTTAGATTTTATTTCAACCCCTTTTTTATCAACTTTTATGCTTACATCTTCAGCTTTAATTTTAATACTTTCGTTATTTATTTCTATATCAGATGCATCGTCTTCATGTTTGTTTTTATCTTCTATATTTTTTTCTTCAGGGCAATCTAAACATTCAATATCATCTTCAATAATTTTAAGTAAATGGTTAATGTTTTCAACAGAAACTAGATTGTTACTACTCTTATAATAGCTTAAAAAAGACTTAGTATTTTTATTAAACTTTACAGTGGTTTGTTCTGGTAAATTTAAGATTATAGTGACTTCTTGATCGCTAAATTTATTGTTAGAATTAGTAGATAAAAAGGCATCTAATAAAAGTGTGTTATTTTTTAAGCTATAATTATAGTTTATGTTTTTAGCACGCTCAATAGCTTTGTCGTAACTGCTACCATCAGCTGTTTTTTTAAGGTGTATAGATGCTAATGAATCTGTAGTAGATTTTACAATAATTCTAAGGTCAGAATTGTAAATAGTTTTTTCTCCGTTTTCATTTTTTGCAATTTTAAAAGGTTGGTTATTACGATGAAAACTATTCATTATATCATTAGTAACCATTTTTACTTTTAGGGTATCATTAGCCCTAATATTTAAGGTGCTTTTTTCTGTGTAAGTTTCATCAAAAGCATGTTCGCTAGCTTCTCTAATACCCACAATAACTAACGAAATAACAGCTATAAACCAAACGCCTAATAGGGTAAATTTAGCCACATTGCCTATAGATTTTAAATTGTTTATTAAAATTTTTAAACCCAAATAAAACAAGAAGAAAAACGGAATACCCACTGCAAAAAGCGTTAATAAAGACACTAGCCAAATAGGCGTATTACTGGCACTAATAATACTTGCAAAATCACCAGGAATAGCATTTAAAACACCTACAGAAAAAAGCGCAATTATTAAAGAAATAAGAGTTAAAGCACCAATTATTATTAACAGAATACCAATAAATTTTGCAAATACTTTAAAGAAGAACATAAATATTTCTCCTATGGTATCAAAAAAAGCACTTGATGAAGACTTTACTTTATTAGTTTGTTTTTTTATATCTACATTTTTAGCAGCATTGCTTACATTTTTAGCAGCCCCAGAAACACTATCAGAAACATTTTTAGCAACATCACTTACCGTTTCTGTTACATTTTCAAAACCGTCTTTAATTTTTTTTTCAATATTACTAATGTTAACAGGTTCTCCTGTCATCATTATTTTTTCGGCAGTAGTTTTAGCTTCAGGAACTAAAATCCACAGTATAATATAAAGCAATATACCAGTACCTAAACCAAAAAATAGTATTATCCAAGCTAAACGCACCCATAAAGCATCTACACCAAAGTAATGCGCTAACCCAGATGAAACACCACCTATATAAGCATTATCGGTATCTCTAAATAGTTTTTTAGAAGCACTTGTTTTTTTAGTGTAAGTACTTTGAGGCTCATCTTCAAAAATCTCGTCATCAACCAAATAATCTTCGGGTTGCCCCATAATGGCAATAACTTCATCTACTTCTTTAATTCTTATAACCTCTTTATGGTTTTGTACACGTTCATTAAAAAGTTCGGCAATTCTAGCTTCAATATCAGCTATTATTTCAGATCTACCTTGAGAATCTGTAAATGAACGTTTTATGGCCTCAAGATAACGTTGCAATTTCAGGTAGGCATCTTCATCAATATGAAAAAAGATACCAGCTAAATTTATGTTGACTGTTTTATTCATTTTTTAGGTGTTTTTTTGGCTTGTTACAATATTTACGGCATTACTTAATTCATTCCAAGTAGTATCTAATTCCTTTAAAAATAATTTTCCGGTTTCTGTTAAACCATAGTACTTTCTTGGTGGGCCAGATGTAGATTCTTCCCATCTATAACTCAAAAGGCCAGCATTCTTTAGTCGTGTTAGTAGCGGATAAATAGTTCCTTCAACTACCAGCAACTTAGCGTCTTTTAAGGTGTCTAAAATTTCTGCTACATACGCATCATTATCTTTCAATACAGAAAGTATGCAGAATTCTAATACCCCTTTACGCATTTGTGCTTTGGTGTTTTCTATCTTCATAGTATCATTCGTTTAATATTTTAAAACTGTTCATTTTTTGATTGATTTGATTGATTATTTTGATGAAATTGTTTTTCTTTTTTGGGCGTTACCCTATCGGGTCGGGCTTTCCGCGTTACACGGTAACTTGCTTCAATCCCTAACGCACGCACTCATTACTTTAAAAAATTTATAGTAAATGGGTAATTGTAATACGCACCATCTCTGGCTTTTAAACTAGCAATAACAATAAATACTAGTTCAAGTATAAATGCTAATATGGCAAAAGCGCCCAAAAAACCACCTATATAAAGTAAAGGAGAAGGCTTGCCAATATTTATATGAAAATCATGAAACCCATGAAAATCAATAAAATCTATTCCACTAAATAGTTTGAAAATAAAAAACGGAATAGTTAACGTACCAATAATAATGGCATATAACAAAATACTCATTTGAAAGTTTATGGCCTGTTTACCATGCTTGTCAATAAAATCAGATTTGTCTTTATTAAGCACCCAAAGTATAATAGGACCAATAAAATTTCCTAACGGAATTATAAACCTACTAAAGGTAGATAAATGTATAAACGTTGCAATGTTTTTTTGATGATTAGTTAACATGATTTTTTATAGATTGATAAAACATATAATAGTTTCTTATGCAAATATATGTCTAAAAACAGGTACTTTGTTAAGCATAGTACTAAAAATTAACATAAATTTAACATTTTAAATCTGTGTTTAAATTCATAACTTAGTAAAAAATAAATAACTAAAAATGACATTAACACCCAGGAAACTAAATACTTTCAGTATGTTTAAATTACCCGCAGCTTATATATGTGGAGTAAGAGTAAAACATTTAGATGAAAAAAAATGTATGGTTTCGGTAAAACATCGTTGGATTAATCAAAATCCTTTTAGATCTATGTTTTGGGCAGTACAAGGTATGGCTGCAGAACTTTCAACTGCCGCTATAATGATTGGTAAAATTCAAGAAACAGGAAAAAAAATTTCCATGTTAGTAATTTCTAACGAAGCAACATATACAAAGAAAGCAACCGGAAGAATAAATTTTACCTGTAATCAAGGAGAGCTTATAAACGAAACCCTAACTAAAGCTATTAAAACAGGAGAAGGGCAAACCATTTGGTTAGAATCTGTAGGTTTAAATGAAGAAGGAATTGAAGTTTCAAGCTTTAGATTTCAGTGGAGTGTAAAAGTAAAACAGTGAGTTGTATTTGGCTCTCAGGAAACCGTTTTCATTATTAAATAATTAGGTTTTTGCTAAACATTAATATTTAAGTTGTAACAAAATCCAAAACACATCAACAAATAAGCAAATCAACATTTAAACATCAATTAAAAAATGACAGCACACGAAATTGATTATCAAATCTACGGCGAAGAAATGCAATACGTAGAAATAGAACTAGACCCACAAGAAGCCGTTATTGCAGAAGCAGGTAGCTTTATGATGATGGATGAGGGTATTAAAATGGAAACTATTTTTGGAGATGGTTCTCAAAAAGATTCTGGATTTTTAGGAAAAATACTAGGGGCAGGTAAACGAATTTTAACAGGAGAAAGCCTGTTTATGACTGCTTTTTACAATGAAATTATTGGCAAACGCAAAGTCTCATTTGCATCGCCTTATCCTGGGAAAATTATCCCAATAGATTTAACCCTTTTTGGAGGAAAATTTGTATGCCAAAAAGATGCCTTTTTATGTGCCGCTAAAGGGGTGAGTGTAGGTATAGAATTTTCAAAAAAATTAGGTCGTGGCCTTTTTGGAGGGGAAGGGTTTATCATGCAAAAATTAGAAGGAGATGGTATGGCGTTTGTGCATGCGGGTGGTACCATGGCTAAAAAAGAATTATTAGCAGGAGAAACTTTAAAAGTTGATACGGGGTGTATAGTAGGTTTTGATCAAACTGTAGATTATGATATTGAGTTTGTAGGAGGAATTAAAAACACCATTTTTGGGGGCGAAGGTTTATTTTTTGCAACACTTAAAGGTCCAGGAACAGTTTACGTACAATCATTGCCTTTTAGTAGGTTGGCAGGAAGAGTTTTAGCGTCTGCACCAAGAAGCGGAGGAAAGGATAAAGGAGAAGGAAGTATACTTGGAGGACTTGGAGATTTACTAGATGGAGATAATAGGTTTTAAATGTTAAATTTAGGCTAAATTAAATTTTAAATACAAATTTTTATTAAATTTATACCACAACAAAGTAAAATTTAAAAGCCTATAAAACAAATCTACATTTACTAATTTAAAAACCTAAAACCCTAAAATAACTATGGCGAGAGCAATGTTAGAGTATACTAAAACTATACTTAAAAAAGTTAGTTTTGACGCTACGTTGTTTTGCAAAGAAGTACAAAAAGCAGTAACAAGATTACTGCCTTCTGAGATTGAAGAGCTTAAAATTTTTATTCATTCTCTTGTACAGCAAAACCCAGAATTGAATCAATGTTTAATTTATTTAAAACCATAAAAAAAAAGCAACCAACAGGTTGCTTTTTTTATTTAAGTAATTTCTTTGTAATACACTTGTAAAGTTATTTATATTTGCAGCTAGATTTTGAAAAAGCTATTTCTTTTCATATTACTAGTTGCTTTTTTAGTAAAGCCTGTGTATAATTTATGTTATTTGGTATATTATGAAATAAACGTAGATTATATAACAGAGGTGTTTTGTGTTAATAAAGACAAAGTAGAAATGGCTTGTAATGGTAAATGTCATTTAGCAAAACAACTACAAGCAACCGAAAATACTACAAAAGAAGGAAAAGCAGTATTATCATTATTAGATGTGTTTTTGGTAGTTTTTTATCAAGCTACAGACAATTTTAACCTTCCAAATGCTTCAGAATTCATAAATGAAGATATCCCAAATAGTTACAAAATACTGTATAAATATAATTTTCAATCATTTCAATTTAAACCACCTCGGTTTGTTGCTTAATTCTCTATAAGCAATAAGGTAAGTACATACTACTTTACCAACTTAAAATTACTATTTAATCAAATAAAGAAAAACTGTAGTAAGCATATACTATGGTAATGCTGTACTATATAAAAAACTAAAAATGAAAATTATAAAATTTACATTTGCGCTTTTATTATGCGCAGTTATATCGTCATGTTCATCAAATGATGACGATGTAGAAGATTTAACAGGTCAAACAGGAACTTTAATATTAAAATTTGATAACGGGGTAGGAGGTAATGATTTTACCTTTGGAACTACCTACAACAAGTCTAATAACGAATCATATAAACTAGAAACCTTAAAGTATATAATAAGTAACGTTAGCTTAAAAGATGCAGAAGGTAATTCATATACTTATCCAACAGAAAAAAATATTTTCATTGTAGATGAAGCCAATGGAAATAATGCAGGAGAAATATATGTAACATTAGAAGATGTTGATGCAGCTAATTATACTGAAATTACGTTTGGAATTGGCGTAGACCAAGAAAGATACCAATTAGGAGCCGAAGGACAAGGAGATTTTTTAGAAGAAGCACAAGATGCAGGTATGTTATGGGCTTGGGCTACAGGCTATAGGTTTATACGTTTAGATGGAACCTATTCTAGTGATACTGTTACAGATGAAGGTTTAGCAATTCATATGGGTAGTGTTGGAACTACTTTAGATAATTACAAAGAAGTTACATTAACATTGCCAAATACGGTATTAGTTCGTGAAGATGCTAGTCCGCAAATACATATAAAAGCTGATATAGCAAAGGTTTTTGATGGTGAAACTTCAGTAAACTTCTCTGATGGGTATAACCAAGTTCATACTAGTGCAGAAACAACACCAGTTATTGCAAATAACGTAAAAGGTATTTTCTCTGTACATCATGTACATAATGACTAAAATTTGTTGGGTTAAGATTAGGAAGTGATGTTTAATCACTTCCTAATTATTCCGTAAAAAAATGAGAAAAATACTTATAATAGTTGTTTTTATTCAGGTCTTATTGGTGTCTTGTTCTAAAGAAGAAGGTGGTTATGAACCCAAACCTTTAAGTTTAGAAATACCGTCAAATTTTCCAGAAATCGTATATGATTTAGAAAATAATCCTTTAACAGAAGAAGGCGTTGCTTTAGGAAAAGCTTTATTTTATGAAGGAAAACTGTCTGCAAATAATGCTATACCCTGTGCTTTTTGTCATGAACAGGCATTTGCTTTTACGCATCATGGTCATACATTAAGTCATGGTGTAAATGGGGGGATAGGATTTCGTAATACACCTCCTATTCAAAATATGGCATTTCAAAAAGAGTTTATGTGGGATGGCGCAGCTACTCATTTAGATCTTCAACCCATAATACCTCTTACAAGCGACATAGAAATGGGAGAAACATTATCAAACGTTATTAATAAATTACAAGCAGACTCTTATTATAAACAACAATTTAGTAAAGCATTTGAAAATGGTGAAATAAATTCATCAAATATGCTTAAAGCACTGTCTCAGTTTATGATTACTATGGTTTCAGGTAATTCTAAGTACGATAAATATGTTAGAAATGAAGATGGTGTAACACTAACTCAAGAAGAATTAAATGGTTTAGAAATTTTTAAAAATAAATGCGCTTCTTGTCATGCTACCGATTTTTTTTCAGATCAATCTTATAGAAATACAGGTTTGCCAATAAACCCAAAACTGAATGATAAAGGACGTTACGTGATTTTTGAAAATCTAGACGATTTGTACAAGTTTAAAGTGCCTAGTTTAAGAAATATTGAAGTAACAGCACCTTATATGCACGACGGAAGATTTTTTACACTAGAGGCCGTTTTAGATTTTTACGATTCAGGAATGGTTGATAATGGTAATGTAGACCCATCATTAAAGCGAGAGGATGGTTCTTTTGGTATAACACTTTCAACAAGTGAAAAAGAAAGCCTTATTGCTTTTTTAAAAACATTAACAGATAACGAATTTTTAAATGATGAAAGATTTTCTGAGTATTAATAAAAAAGGCTTAATAACAATGTTATTTGTGTTAGTTTTAGTTAAATCTAATGCTTGCGAACATCAACCAAGGCTACATGAACCACAAACAAATTTTGGGGTTTTGTGTGATTTATGTAGTTGCTCTACTAGTAGTGGTAGCATGGGCTTTGGTACATTAAACAATGCTAATTTTGTTGGGTTTCGTTACATCTATCAAACATTCGAGTCTCAAAATGGTATTTTTCAAAATTCACCAAAAAGCAAAGAAACCTTTAACACCTACCAACTTTGGGGGCAAATTCCTGTAAAAAATAATTTTTATTTCAGCGTTAATTTACCGTATCAAGATTTAAACCGAACATTAAATCAAACAACAGAGAATATTAATGGTATTGGAGATGCTAATATAATTGCATGGTATAAATTACCACTTTTAAAAAAGAAAGAAAGTGGTGGAACCGTAGATTATAATACTACAAGTGAAACTACAGGACATTCATTGTTATTTGGTTTAGGAGTAAAATTGCCAACAGGTAAGTTTGAAGAACTTTTAGCCGATAATGTTAATCCAGGATTTCAGGTGGGGACTGGGAGTTTTGATGGTATTTTATCTGCTGGTTATAGTTATGCAGGCAAAAAAATAGGAGTTAATACTCTACTATCATATTACCTAAAAGGTGAAAATAAAAACGAATATAAGTTTGGAGATCAAATTAGTTTTTCTGCTAATGCTTATACAGTTTTTAATACTAATAAAGTGAATTTTATGCCATTTGTGGGAGTTTCGGGAGATGCATACAACAAAATAACACAATATGGTGAAACATTAAATGATACTGATGGTAATGTAATTAACGCTTCATTAGGAACAGAAGTAAATATTAAAACCTTTGTTTTGGGGGTTAATTTCACAAAACCAATACACCAAGATTTATTTGGAGGAAATGTAAAGTCTAAAAACAGATTAACCTTATATTTAAATTATAGTCTATAAAAAAGGACTGCTTAACAACTAAAATTTAAGGTGTTAAGCAGTTATTTTTTTATTTAGGTAGAGGGCTAATTATTTTTACATCCTGAAATGCTATAGCCCCCCTTACTATTCCAGCAATTACATCTTGTAGTGCTTCTATTATTTGCAATTTTAGTTCACTTTTATGATAAATTATGCTTACTTCTCTAGCTGGAGAAGGCTCATTAAAGTAATGCAAATGGTCTTTTTCTTTAATATCTAAAGTATGTAGATAAGGAAGTAGGGTCATACCTAAACCTTCATCAGAAAGTTTAATAAGGGTTTCAATACTACCACTTTCTAATTGAAATTTATCATCTGTATTTTTTTTAAAAGCCTTACATAAATTAATAACACCATCTCTAAAACAGTGTCCATCTTCAAGTAAAAGCATATCATCAACTTCTAAATCACTACTGTCTATTTTTTGTTTTCCATACAACCTGTGGTTTTTAGGAATATAGCCTACAAAAGGTTCAAAATAAATTACCCGTTCTTTAATGTTTTCATCTTCTAAGGGGGTGGCAGCAATAGCTGCATCTAAATGTCCGTCTTTAATTCTAGCAATAATATCCTCGGTAGTTAATTCTTCAATTTTTAGCTTAACTTTTGGGTGTTTTTTAATAAACGTTTTTAAAAACATAGGTAACAGTGTTGGCATTATAGTTGGAATAATTCCTAACTTAAACTCGCCACCAATAAACCCTTTTTGTTGGTCTACAATATCTTGTATTCTATAAGATTCATTAACAATATTTCTAGCTTGAGTAACTATTTTTTTACCAACTTCAGTTAGTTCTATAGGTTTTTTGCTGCGGTCAAAAATCTGAACATTAAGTTGGTCTTCTAACTTTTGAATTTGCATACTTAATGTAGGCTGTGTTACATAACATTTTTCGGCTGCTTTTGTAAAGTTTTGATGTTCAGCTACAGCCAAAACATAATATAGTTGCGTAATTGTCATACTCATCAATTTAGGTTATAAAAATATAAAAACAATCAATAAAAATTATGATAAAAACATGTAATAATAAGTTAAATTTGTAATAAATAAAAATTATAAGACATGACATTAAATAGTATAGGATTAGACAGTGCAGAAACAAAGGATTTAGCCAATGATTTAAATCAATTGTTAGCCAATTTTCAAATTTATTATCAAAACCTTAGAGGTATTCATTGGAATATAAAAGGGAAAAGTTTTTTTAATTTACATGAAAAGTTTGAAGAACTTTACACAGATGCTAATGTGAAAGTTGATGAAATAGCAGAGCGTATTTTAACCTTAGGTGAAACGCCATTACATACTTTTGAAGATTATTCTGCTGCAGCAAAAGTACCTGTAGGAAAAAATATTTCTGAAGATGTAAAAGCAGTAAGATTAATTGTTAATTCTTTAGTAGAATTACTTAAAATAGAAAGAGCTATACTTGAAAAAGCAGGAGATGTTAATGATGAGGGTACTAATAGTATGATGAGCGATTTTATTACAGAACAAGAAAAAACTGTTTGGATGATGAAAGCGTGGTTAAGTGAAGAGGTTTAGTTAGGTTTATTAGTAGTAAAAAGCCCCTTTAATGAGTTATTTGTTAAAGGGGCTTTTTATTTTTATAAATAAAAAATTAGTAATCTATTTTTTTAATAAAGTCGTTTTTATAACTAACCCCAATAGGTATGCGTTTGTCATCAATAATTATTCTGTTGCGTTGTACAGAATGAATATGGTTAATAGATACTATAAAAGATTTATGCACCCTAATAAAATTTTTTTGACCAAGCTTTTCTTCAAACTTTTTTAAACTGTTTAGTGTTAAAATAGGTTTTTTATTGCCTGTGTAAATTTTAACATAGTCTTTTAGCCCTTCAATGTATTTTATCTCATTAACATTAACTTTTAAATTCTCGTATTCAGATTTAACAAAAATAAACTCAGGTTCTGTACTAGGTTTTTCAACAGTTATGGTTGTTTCAGGTTTTTCTGTAATTACATTTAAAGCTCTAGTTGCGGCTTTTAAAAATCTATGAAAAGGAATGGGTTTAACAAGATAATCAATAGCGTTAAGGTTAAAACCTTCTACAGCATAATGAGAATATGCCGTTGTAAAAATAAAGTGTGGTTTATATTCAAGTGATTTAATTATGTCAATGCCAGAAAAATTGGGCATTTCAATATCTGTAAAAATCAAATCAATCTTTTGTTGGTGTAAAATATTTGTGGCTTCAAACCCATTAGAGCAGGAAGCTATTAATTCTAAAAAAGATATTTTAGAAATAAAATCTTCTAATAATTCTAATGCTAAAGGCTCATCATCAATTATAATACATGTTATCATAGCTTTTTTAGTTTTAGCATTAAATTAACCTCATAACTATTTTTTTCATTTTTTATATTAATAGTATGCTGGTTTGGGTATAGTAATTTTAGTCTATTTTTAATATTTTCCAAACCTATACCAGAATTTTCATTTTTTGGTTGTTGGTGCGATACAGAGTTGTAAACATAAAGTTTTAAAAGTTCATCTTCAACATGAATTTTAATTATGATATTGGTTTTGCCTTTAAAGTCTGTTCCGTATTTAAAAGCATTTTCTATAAAAGATATTAGAAGTAAAGGTTCTATGCCGTAGTTTAAATTACCATGAATATTTACTTTTACATTGCTAGAATCTTTTAAACGCAGGAGTTGAAGTGAAATATAATTTTTTATGTATTCAATTTCTTTTTCTAACGGAACCAATTCTTTATTAGCTTCATAAATCATATAGCGCATTAAGTCTGATAAAATAACAATGGCATTTGTAGTGTCTTTAGATTGTTTATGGGCTAAAGAATAAATACTGTTAAGAGAATTAAATAAAAAGTGAGGGTTGAGCTGTGCTTTTAAAAATGAGAGTTCAGAATTTACTTTTTCAGATTCTATTAATACCCGTTTTTTTTCAGATTTAAACCACTCTATACCTAATTTCACACTAGTACTTATTGCAAAAACTAAAAGTAATAATCCGCCAGAAGGAAAAAAAACTCTAAAATTTAGTAAAAAAGGATGTGGTTTTTTTGGAGGCATTTCATTTTCTTGCATGCCAAAATCACCTGGAGGTTTAAAATTAGGTCTAGGTAATGTTTCTTGCATTATGAATAAAAAGAAAAGGCTAAAAGCAATTATTACTAAAAAAAAGAGAGGCACCTTTTTGTTTAATAGTAAGTGCGGAACAAAAAGACTATAGTTTAAGTAGAAAGCAGTTATTAATAATAATGAGCGTACAATGAAATCTGATGGGATATGACCAATTTTTAAATAAATTTGGGAAGCACTTGTTACCAAAAAAAATATCCATACTAGAATATGGATAATTACAGGTGGTATTTTTTTATTAGTTTTCAATGTTAAAATTTATTCAAAAATATAGTAAATCATTATTAAAATGTATTCAATAGTAGTTATTTTTTTGAGAAAATAAGGCTGAATAAAGCTATTTAAAAAGAAACACTTTAATTCAACCTTATTTTATTAAACAAACCAAACTATCTATTAATCAAATAATTAATCATCTTCGTCTTCTAACTCATCTGGTCTAAATTCCCAAACATCATCAAAATAGTAGCTACTACTTCTTCCCATTAAAACAAACACTTTAGAGTCGAAAGTGAAAGCAGAAGCATCTTGTCTAGCAGTACCTTCAAAATCAGGTACTTCATCCCATGAATCATCTGTAGGGTCATATTCCCAACAAGCAGTAGTTAAGGCACCACTTAAGCCAGTTGCAAAATAACCTTTACCATTTAAAGAAAAGCCAACACTGTTGCTAAAGGTTATTGTTTCGTCTAAATCATCATCATCTAAATCTGTTAACTGTGTCCAAGTAGTGCCATCAAACGAGTAGAAGTCGTATTCTGCAGCCCCATCATTAGAACCAGTTCCTATGTAGGCAACATCATTTATAACAAATACTGAAGCATTTTGGCGTTTTTCGCCTCCAAAACCTACTATTTGTTCCCATGTGTCTGTAGTAGCATCATATTTATAAAAATCTTTTTGTTCACTGCCATCATAACCAGTACCAATGTATCCATAACCGTTAACAGCAAATCCAATAGCACCATACCTTGCAGTACCTATGAAATCTGCTTTTTGTGTCCATTCATTTGTGTCTGGGTCATATTCCCAAAAGTCATTAAGTTCATCGCTACCGTCATAACCAGTACCTATATATCCTTTTCCGTTTAAAGCAAAACCAACGGCTCCACTACGAGCTACACCAGGAAAATCTGCTTTTCTAACCCAATAATCTTCTTCTGAATTATACTCCCAAGTATCTGATAAGTAATCATCCCCATCATAACCAGTTATTAAATATCCTTTAGTTCCTATTGTAAAACTAACAGCATTTCCTCTAGAATCTCCATCAAAAGTAGAGCTCTCTACCCAGTTTCCGTATTCATCACCATCGTCGTCAGAACTACATCCAACAGAAAATATTGATAGGACTGTTAAGCATAAAATGGTATTCTTTTTTAATAAATTCATATGGTTTTGTTTATTTTTTAATAATTTCTTTGCTAAATATTAGGCAAATTTAGAAGCTACTAGTTTTAAAAACATTACAAAATAGACCAATGAGTAGTTTTTGTCTATATTATACTTGTTTGAATCTACGAAAGTCTTAATTAATTGAATATTAGAATTTTAACAAAAATTTTACATACTCGTCTATAAAAAACAATAGTTAGTCTATTTTGAGCAGGTAATTGTTTTATCTACCAATAGTTTTGCTTTTTAAAAAAGTGAAATGAAGATATTTTTTATTGGTACTATAATTATGTTTTTTATGTTTTCATGCAGTGATGACATAAAAAGCTATCCTGTAGGTAGTGATTTTATAGACAACGATGTTAACTTAAAAGTGCTAGATACATTTACCATTAACGCAGGTACCTTTAAGTTAGATTCTTTAATTACATCAAGTACAAGTCGTATTTTATTAGGAAGCGTAAAAGATGACTATTTTGGCAACTTAACCGCACAATCGTATTTTCAAGTAGTGAATTCTGATTTTTCTATAAGCTCAGATGCTGTTTATGATTCTATTGGCTTAGTTTTAAATTATGATAATTACTATTACGGCGATACTACCCGAGTACAAACCTATAAGGTACATAGGTTGCTAGAATACTTTGAACCACCAGAAGATGATGATGCTTTTTATAATGTGTCTAAACTTGAGTATGATGAAGAGCCTTTAGGAGAGTTTACATTTAGTCCTAGACCTACTAGTACTTCAGATTCAATATATATACCTATAGATAAAGATTTAGGTGAAGAAATATTTAATAAAATAAGAGATAACGATATTAACAGTACTGATGATTTTATTCAGTATTTCTATGGTTTAACAGTAATACCAGATACACTTGTAGATAGCAACGTATTAGGGTTTACTTATACATCTAGTTCAGATATAGAAAATAATTCTGGTATGAGAATATTTTATACAGAAGATAATGACGATACTAACGAGGATAATGATCATGTAATAAACTTCTATATACCATCATCAGATAAACAGTTTAATACCATAAAAAATAATTTAAGCGGTACTGTTATTGAAAACCTTGATGATCAAGAAACTACTATTGATAGTTATGATACAGATCAATTAATTTTTGCTCAAGGCGGTATAGGTGTTTCAGCTAGAATAGAAATGCCTACTTTAAAATATTTAAAAACTTTATCTGATGAAAGTACTAGCTTGAGCGCAGAATTAACCTTTGCGCCTCTTTTAAATAGTTATGATGAAACAAGACCATTACAAGACTCTCTAGCGGTTTATATTGTTGATAATAAAAATAGAATTGTAAGTCAACTTACAGATGCTGATGCCAATACAAGTTATGCTATATTAAATCAAGATAGTGATGAGTTTAATGAAAGTACTTATTACAGTATAGATATGAGTGGTTTTGTAGAAACTATTTTTAATTCTGAAACAGATTTAAACTATGCTATAATGATTCAATTTATAGACTACAATAAAACTGTTGATAGTGTTATAATTGATGACCTTAACGAAGATGATAATAATATAAAACTGAGTGTTACATACTTAGAATATTAAATAATTTTAAATGAAGAAAATACAATTTTTTCTATTCTTTATTACAACCGTATCATGTTTTTCACAAAATGATACAAGCACACCTTATTCTTTGTTTGGTTTGGGTATAGAAAACAAAACAGCTACAGGAGGCTTAACAGGATTAGGTAATACTGGAATAGCACAAAATAATGAAGGCGAAATAAACTTATATAATCCTGCTAGTTTAGGTAATATAAAACTAAAAACTTTCTTATATGAATTTGGTTTAAATGGTATGTACTCTACAATAAAAACCCATGATGTAAGTGAAAACACTTATGATTATAACGTATCTCATGTGGTAATGGCTTTTCCTTTAAAGAAAAATTTAGGGATGAGTTTTGGTCTGTTGCCTTATACAAAAGTAGGTTATGATATTGATATAGACGGTACAGCAGAAGGTTCTAATGAAGCATATTTAACTAGAATTACAGGTTCTGGAGGTTTAAATAAAGTTTACGTAGCTGGTGGGTATACTTTATTTGATAAACTTTCTTTAGGAGTAGACTTGTCTTACCTTTTTGGCTCAATTAATCAAGAAACTAATGTATATTATGACTATTATGTTAATATAACAGATGAAAATTATTACAGAGGAATGAAGCTAAAAGCAGGTTTACAGTATGATGTGTTTAAATCTGAAAACAAAGAAGTTACCGTAGGCGCTGTTGTAGAATTACCAACTAATTTAACAGGTAGCCAAGAAAGAAGTTCTTATAAAACTTCTGCTAGCGGTACATCAACTATTTTTGATAGTGAAGTTGATAATGATCTTGATGATTTTGAACTTCCTTTGTCTTTTGGTTTGGGCTTAACAACAAAGCTAAACGCATCATTAACAACAAGTTTTGATTATAAAAAATTGTTTTGGGATGATACTGACCAATTACAAAATAACGAACGTTATACAAACCAAGATATTTATGCCTTTGGTGCCGAATTTTCACCATTAAATAAAAATAGCTACTTAGGAAATGTTAAATATAGATTAGGTTTAAATTATAATACAGGGTTTTTAAGCATATCAGACCAAAAAATTGATAGTTATTTTGCATCAGTTGGTTTAGGCTTACCTTTATCTAACAGAGCAAGGTTAAATGTGGCTTATTCTTATGGAAGAGAAGGAACTATTCAAGATAATTTGGTACAAGAAAATTATCATAAAATCACTTTAAATTTAAGCTTTATAGGCAACTGGTTTAATAAAAGAAAGTACCAGTAACATATTAAAGAAGTCCTCTGGCTTTTATTTCTAAATACTTATTAATAGTATCAATGGTTAAGTTTTCTGGTGTAGTAAGAATAGAGTAGATACCATATTTTTTAAGCTCATTTACAATTAGGCGTTTTTCAAAAGCAAATTTTTCGGCAATTACTTTGTCATAAACTTGTTGAACTGTTTCGGCTTTATTGTGTATTAGGTTATTTAGTTCTGTATTTTTAAAGAAAATAACCACTAATAAATGACTTTTAGCTATACCTTTTAAATAGGGGAGTTGGCGGTGCAAACCATCTAAAGTTTCAAAATTTGTATAAAGTAAAATTAAACTTCGCTGGGTGATATTTCGTTTTATATCGGCATATAATCTGCCAAAATCACTTTCAAAAAAATCGGTATTCACATTGTAAAGTCCTTCTAAAATTAAATTCATTTGAGAAGATCTACGTTCTGCAACCACTCTGTTTTCAACTTTTTTTGAGAACGAAAAAATACCTGCTTTATCTTGTTTTTTTAAGGCTACGTTTGATATTACCAAAGCGGCATTTATAGCATAATCTAAAAGCGATAAACCATCAAAAGGCATTTTCATAACCCTTCCTTTATCTATAACCGAATAAATAGGTTGTGATTTTTCATCTTGATATTGGTTTACCATCAACTGGTTTTTCTTAGCAGTAGCTTTCCAGTTTATGGTTCGTAAATCATCGCCTAAAACATATTCTTTAATTTGTTCAAACTCCATAGTGTGTCCCAATTTGCGCACTTTTTTTATGCCGTATTGGTTTAGGTTGTTGCTTATAGCTAACAAATTGTATTTTCTTAATTGAATAAAACTGGGGTAGGTTGGTACCATTTCGCCATCATTAAAACTAAATCTACGAGCTACTAGTCCAAAAACTGATGATACATAAATGTTTAGTTTTCCAAAATGATATTCGCCACGTTCAGTAGGTCTTAATTCATATTCTAATTTGGTAATACTAGAAGGGGCAAGTTTTCGGTCTATTTTAAAATTTCTAACTTGAAATTGTACGGGTATTTCATCAATAACTCTAATGTAAATAGGAAACGTGTAAAAGTTTTCAATGCTTAAATGAATAGGATTTTGGTCTCCGTTTGATAATTTTTCTGGTAAAGTTCTAACACCTTTAATTCCTCGTTTTGTAGCAAAAAGAATTAATGTGTCTAGAAATGTTAAAGCAACTAAAACTAATAGCAATAACCGCACGGTATTAAACCATACAGGAAATACAAAACTGATGATAAATAAAATCATGATACCTATACAGGCATAAAAGAAACGGTTTTGTATGTAAAATGGTTTAAGGCGTTTCACTAATCTTGTTAAAAGTTAAAAGTTAAAAGTTAAAAGTTAAAAGTTTATCTTGGAATTTCAACAGCTTCAATAATTTGTTTTATAATTTGTTTGGTTGTAACACCTTCCATTTCGCGTTCTGGAGTAACTATTACTCTATGTTGCAATACGGGAATAGCAGCTTGTTTAATGTCTTCTGGTGTAACAAAATCTCTACCATTCATAGCGGCAAATGCTTTGCTTGCTTTTAAAATGGCAATGGAGGCTCTTGGTGAGGCGCCAAGGTATAAAAAAGGGTTGTTTCTGGTGTTCACAATAATATCTGCAATATATTTTACTAAATGCGATTCTATAATGACTTCATTTACTAAATCTTGAAATTTACCAATTTGTTCTTTTGATAAATGTGCGGTTATTTTATTGGTTTTTGTATCTCCTTTTAATGACTGCTCTCTATTTATAATTTCAATTTCTTCATCTAAATTAGGATAATCTATATCAATTTTAAATAAGAATCTGTCTAATTGTGCTTCTGGTAAGCGGTAAGTACCTTCTTGTTCTACAGGGTTTTGGGTGGCTAAAACTATAAAAGGTAAATCCATGGTGTATTTATTACCATCTATAGTTATTTGGCGTTCTTCCATAACTTCAAAAAGGGCAGCTTGTGTTTTGGCAGGTGCTCTGTTTATCTCGTCAATAAGAATCATGTTAGAGAAGATAGGCCCTTGTTTAAATTCAAATTCTGAAGATTTTATATTGAATACCGATGTTCCTAAAATATCACTAGGCATTAAATCTGGCGTAAACTGAATTCTACTAAAATCAATATCTAAAGATTTAGCCAATAATTTAGCTGAAATGGTTTTTGCAACACCTGGAACGCCTTCAATTAGCGAATGACCGTTAGCCAAAATAGAAGCTATGAGTAAATCAATCATACTTTTTTGACCAACAATTACTTTGCTTATTTCGTTTTTAATAAGTGTAATGCCTTCTTGTAATTCGGTTAAATCTATCCGAGTTTTGAAATCTAAATTAGCTTCTTCATTGGTTTCATTTTCAGAATGTGTTTGTTCCAATTTTTCTTGCTCGTTTTTAGGCTCTAAAGCGTCATTATTTGGGTTCTCTAAATGCTCCATAATTTATTTGGTATAAAAATCTTCAATTGCTTTGTTTAGTTTAAGTAAATCTGCTTCGGTGCAGTTACTTTTGGCTTTTAAATTTAAAATAAGCGTTATTAAAAGCTGTATGTCTTTCTTGTTTTTATTTGCTTTTAAACTCAGGTTTTTTACAAATTTATCGTCTAATAGTTCTGTGTCAACAAAAAATGTTCGTCTTAAATGTTCTAAAAAGTACGTTATTTTTTTCTCAATAATTGTATTATGGTCTTTGGTTTCGTAATATAAATTACCAATGGTTTTAGTAAAAGCCACTGTTGAATTTTCAAGTGGCTTAATAATTTTTACAATACGTTGCCTACGTTTGGCATTAAAAACCATAAATAACACTAAGGTTGCTAGGGCAAGCCACCATGCATTTCTTAAGGCTGGTTTACTTAGTATAAAGCGTAAAGGAGATCTACTTAAATTAGCATCAACTTTATTAGGAGAATCAAAATGAATGGTTTCATCATTTAAATACGATAGTACTGCCGCAGCATATTTTTTATTATTCTTTTTTAATAAATGGTAATTTGTAAAAACTACGGGCTGTAAGTGTAAAAACACATTGCCTAAACCGTGTTGTACTTTTATGTAATTAATTCTGTTAATGGTATCAAATTTTTGATATCCTAAAACTGTGGTTGCAGATGAATCTAATTTTGAAATATAGTAGTTGCTTAAACCTTTCTCTATTGTAATAGAATCTTTTTTAAGTATGGGGTTTGTAAAGCTTAGTTCGGCTTTTCCTTTAAAATTATATTGGTTTTTAATATCTATAGAAAGCGAATCTAAAATTTTTGATGGAGG
The DNA here is from genome assembly GCF_001971785.1 of Seonamhaeicola sp. S2-3. NCBI lineage: Bacteria > Pseudomonadati > Bacteroidota > Flavobacteriia > Flavobacteriales > Flavobacteriaceae > Seonamhaeicola > Seonamhaeicola sp. S2-3. Next base: position 2,473,773 of record NZ_CP019389.1, read on the forward strand.
ATAATTAGATGAAATAAAAATATCATTTCCGTGTGATGCAAAGTCTAATATTTCTTGTGCCGAAACATCATCTACGTCTGCATAATTATCAATAAGCATGTAGGTGCCATTCGTGTTGTAAAGGCTATCTTCCCAACTATAAAAACCATCAAAATACTCGTAAGGAGTTACTTTTATGTTTTTTACCTCGCTATTAGGGAATAAGTTTTTTAGTTGGTCATACAAAATATATGTGCCATAAGGTCTTTTGTGTAACTCATTGTAAGTGGGAGTCCAATTAATAGGCTTTGGTCTAGAAAAATCAATAATAATAACTACCACAAAAAGTAGTATAAGTAAACCAACGTATATTTTTAATGTTTTGTTCATGCTTTTACAGATTTTAAAAATTTAGTAAATGCATGTTTGGCTTGGTCAAATTCTGTAGGGCTTACATTAAACTCGCCATACCAAATGTAATTGTATAAATATGAGGTGTATGCAAACTCTTTTTTTATTTGATTTTGAGTGATTTCGTTTTGATAATCGCTATTGGTTTTTTCAACATCATATTCAATAATTTCGGCTTGGGTTAATTGTTTTAAAAGCCACAAATAATAATACCGAATGGCTAAACGGTAATTGTTTTCTTTTTCGGCATTTTCAATAAGTTTTTTAAAATCTGTGGCGTGAATATTGTTTTCAATATCGGTTACTGGGATAATGTTTTTGTCTGAAGATTTACCAAATACCCAAGTACCTTCTTTATTTATTACGGCTTTAAAAATGAAATAAATTACCAGTAGAAAAATGATAACTCCAGCAATTTTTATAGCAATATCAGTAGCTTTTGATGCTTGTCCTTCATTTGTGATGCTAAAGAGGTCTTTAAAAAAATCGCTTAGCCATTGTTTAAAACGAGTCCACCAGCCAGAACTTTCAATAGTACGCTCATAAACATAGTCTTCGCCAGTGTAAACTTCATTTAAATCATCAAAATTACGAGGCGATATTTGTGTTGAGGTATCAACTTTTAAGCTATCACTTACTACAAAAACAGGATTGTAGGTTTTAGGGTAGCCTAAAAAGCCAATAGATAGAAAAATAATATGTAGCCAGAGTGTTTTATTCACCAGATCCTATTTGGTCTATAATATCTTTTGTGTTAATATTTTCTTTGTCTTCTTTTAAACTATAAAAAACAATACCTTGATTAAGTTGTACTATAATACCTAAAACAGCACTTATAAGGAATGATAAAAAGAACACAAGCATCATAACAATCATCATGGTAGAGCCTAATTCCTCATCGGTTGGCCCTCCCTGTTCTATAGTGGTTAAAAAGCTAGCCATACCAAAAAAATACGGAATTAATGACACCACATTTTGAGCTATATAACTCATTAAGTAAAAAAGCCCCACACTACCAATGGCAGCCCAAAATTTTGAAGTAATTAAACCCCAAGAGTAACCAAAACAATCCCAAATGCCTTTTTTGTCTTCTAAATATTCCATTAAAACCATTGCAAAAAACAGCATAAAACCACCAACTAACAATGGTAATGCTAGAAAACCAATTATAGTTATCATTAAAGCAAAAGCGCCTATTAAAAATAAGATTGCCATAGGAATAGCTATAACCAAACAGCAAACTAAATAGGTAAATAGTTTACCAATATTATTTTTATATAGCGTAACAATATCATTTGTGCTAAAGTTTTTTTCGCCTTTTTCTTCGTAAAGTTTTAGGTAAATGGGCACGTAAGCATAAGAAACAATACCCGATACTAAGGCTACAATTACAAAAACTAATAAAAATAAAATGAATAGCCCTAAGTTGTCATTCATGTAATCATCTATTGCCGTAGTACTTTGTCCGCCTATTAAACCACCAAAAACAACATCTGTATAGAACTTGGTGAAAAAATACCCCATAACAATAAGTATTAATAAGAAAATACCATTGACGATGAAGTAGTGCTTAAAAAAATGTTTACCACTTTGTTTTAGAAAAGCAAAGGTGTCTTGAAAAAATTCACTAAAACCTCTAGACTTATATAATTGCATGTTTGTTTTTTAATTTTTTATGTAAAATAAATGGGTATATTAAATAGTAAAATGAAATAATACTAAGGGTTATTAAAATAATACCAACCGATAACCAATTGGGCATTATGTTAGAGTAACGAGTAACATAACCTTCTAAAATGCCAGCAGCAATAGTAAATGGAAAGGTGCTAATAAGTATTTTAACCCCATCTTTAACACCCATTTTAAAAGATGTCATTCTAGAATATGTTTTAGGGAATAAAATACTGGCACCTAACATAAAACCAGCAGCAGCTTCAATAATTATAGCAAAAATTTCCATAGCACCATGAATCCAAATACCACGAACACTTTCCCAAAGCACTCCATGTTTATAAAACATATACTGAAAAGCCCCTAGCATAATACCGTTGTTTAAAACATAATAACCAGTTCCTAAGCCACCAAAAACGCCAAAAATAAAAGAGCTAATACCAACATAAAGATTGTTTAAAGTAATACCAAATGCGCTTCCCCAATTACTCCCACTTTTATAAACTGCAACAGGATCTCCTTTTTCAATATTTTCTAAAGTCATATTTACATAATGATCTCCTAGAATAAGTCTAACAAAAGAATCATCAAATGCTGCCGAAAGCGCTCCAATGGCAACAAAACTTAAAAAAATAAGAAAGGCATAGAGCACGTAACGTCTGTATTGGTACACAATTAGTGGTACTTCAATTTTCCAGAAATGAACAAACCGGTTAGTGTCTTGCCGTTTAGTTTTATAAATTTTTTGAAAGGCTTTAGCCGCCAAATTGTTCAAATAAAGAACGGTTTTACTTTTAGGGTAGTAAGTTTGTGCATAGGAAAGATCATTTACTAAATGAATGTAAAGTGAGGCTAGTTCGTCTGGGTTTTTTAAAGTTTTTCCAAAAATGGCTTTTTCAAAGTTTAGCCATTTTTCTTTATTCTGTTTAATAAAGGCTACTTCTCTCATGCAAAACCAAAACTAAACAAATTTTTATTAAAAGTGCTTTATATCTTACAATAATTTACAATAGATTTGTAATAAGAAAAGCAGCCACATATATGGTAGAATTACAAATAAATACAACCCAAAATGTAAATATTAATTTTACAGCTGCCAGTGTGGGCGAACGTATTTTGGCTTATGTAATAGATTGGATTATTAAAATAGCCTACATCATTGTAACCTATCAACTTATTTTTAATTGGTTTAAGGTTGATGAATTGGTTAGAGGCATGGATAATTGGTCTCAAGCAGCTATTTATGTGTCTTTTTATTTGCCTGTAATCTTTTACACCTTAATTTTTGAAAGTATTTTAGACGGACAAACACTTGGCAAGCGTATCTTAAAAATTCAGGTGGTGAAAATTGATGGGTATCAAGCTTCATTAGCAGATTTTGTAATTAGGTGGTTTTTTAGAATTGTAGATTTAAATATAATGAGTGGAGTGGTAGCACTTATAGCTATTATTATGAGCGATAAAAACCAACGTTTAGGTGATATGACAGCGGGAACGTCGGTTATATCACTAAAAAATAAAGTGAATATAAGTCATACTATTTTAGAAGATTTAAAAGAAGATTACGTGCCAACATATCCTAATGTTATTAAGTTATCTGATAACGATGCACGTATTATAAAAGATACTTTTATAAGAGCAAAAGCTTCAAAAGATTATCCAACATTAATTAAACTTAGAAAAAAAATAATAGAAGTGGTTGAAATTAAAGAAGTTCAGCAAAAAACAGATGTTGAGTTTATTGATGTTATTTTAAAAGATTACAACTACTATACACAAAATATGTAATGTTTTACACTATAGATATATTAGGTACCATTGCTTTTGCTATTTCTGGTGTTTTGGTAGCTTTTAATAAGAAAATGGATTTGTTTGGGGTGCTAATTATAGCCTTTGTTACGGCAGTTGGCGGAGGCACTCTAAGAGATTTGCTTATTGGTAACACACCTGTAGGTTGGATGAATGATATGACTTACACCTATGTAATTATAACATCGGCAGTTTTTGCTATTATTTTCAGGAGTAAAATAAATTATTTAAGAACATCGTTGTTTTTGTTTGATACTATTGGGATTGGTTTATATACGGTTGTGGGTATAGAAAAAGGTATACAAGCAGATTTACACCCCATAATTTGTATAGCTTTAGGGACTATGACTGCTAGTTTTGGAGGTGTTATTCGCGATATTTTATGCAATGAAATTCCTGTTATTTTCCGTAAAGAAATTTATGCAACTGCATGTATTGCTGGAGGTATTATTTACTTTTTATTAAACCAATTTCCTATTCAAGAAAATATAGTGTTTTTAATAGCGGGTTCTGTAGTAATAGCTATTAGGTTGTTGGCGGTAAAGTTTGAAATTATGTTACCTAATATTTATAAAGATTAATTACTCAATAATCTCTACTTTTCTTATGTATACATTTTTCATAGGCCATTCACCATCATCAGTATCAACTGCAGCAATTTTATCAACTACATCCATACCTTTTATTACTTTTCCAAAAACCGTATAATCGCCATCTAAATGGTAAGCACCACCTTTTTGTTGTACAATAAAAAACTCATAAGGAGATGCTAATTTGTGAGGATTTTTAATTTCACTACTAGGCATAGAAACTACTCCTCTATGGTGCTTAAAACCTCTTTTTGTATCTGGTGGTAATAAATATTTGCCAATATACGCGCGTTTTTTAGGGGTTAACTTATCATCTCCATTGCCACCTTGAATAATAAAGTTTGGAACTACACGGTAAAATTGGGTGCCGTCAAAATATTTTTGTTTGGTTAAAAAGATGAAGTTAGAACGATGAAATCTTGTTTCTTTAAACAACAAAATATCAATATTTCCAAAATCTGTAAAAATACGTACTTTATCCTCTTTATGTATTTCATTGTAGTTTAAGAAAAACTCCATTGCATTTTTAGTGTTAAGCTTGGGGAACTCACGTTCTGGCTTATTTATAGAATCTTTTGCAATTTTGTTTTTTACGGTTTCTGTTTCAGTTAGTTTTTCAATGTTTTTCTTTTTAGTTTTTTTATCTTCACAATTAAGTAAAAGCATACAAAGGCTAAAAAACAATACGTAGCGCATACTATATGGATTATTATAAATTCTTGAAATTAGTTTCAAAAATAGAAAATATACCACTTCCAGCCGAAACATCGCAGTTTAAAATGGTGCCACCTTATCGTCACGAATTGATGAAACACCAAAAAAACGCTATGAAACAGGCTAAAAAAGCAGGAGTTTTAGCTTTGTTTTATCCAGATAACAATTTAAAAACTAAACTGGTTTTAATATTAAGAAAAACTTATAAGGGAGTACATTCTGCACAAATAAGTTTTCCTGGTGGAAAATTAGAGAAACAAGATAAAACCTTAAAACATACGGCAGTTAGAGAAACTTTTGAAGAAATTGGAGTACCAAAAAACAACATAAAAGTAGTAAAACAATTAACCGAAGTTTATATACCACCAAGTAATTTTTATGTGCAACCGTTTATGGGTATTACAGAAGAAACGCCTAAGTTTAAAAAGCAAGAGAATGAAGTAGAGGCTATTATTGAGGTAGATTTGCTTCATTTTTTAGATAGTAAAAGTGTAGTTACAAATAGGGTAACTACATCTTATAGTGTTGATGTTGAGGTGCCTGCGTTTAAATTAAACGGGCATATAGTTTGGGGGGCTACCGCCATGATGCTTAGTGAAGTTAAAGACATTATAAATCAGCTTTAGGAGTTATGCAGATTTATTACATTTGTAGGCACTAACCAACTTGACGTTAATTTGCATGGGATTATTTAAACGAAACCCTTTTGGGCATATACTCTTTTTAAAAAAATGGCTCATCAGAATCATGGGAGCTATTACTCATAGACGCTTTCGCGGATTTAATGAGTTACAGATTGAGGGCTCTGATATTATAAATTCGCTTCCAGATAAAAACGTATTGTTTATTTCTAATCATCAAACGTATTTTGCAGATGTTGTTGCCATGTTTCATGTGTTTAATGCAAGCTTAAGCGGTAGAGTAGATTCTATAAAAAATGTTGGGTATTTGTGGAATCCCAAATTAAATATTTATTATGTAGCCGCTAAAGAAACTATGAAAGCTGGTTTTTTACCAAAACTTTTAGCATATGCTGGTTCTGTAAGTATAGAACGTACATGGAGAGCTGCAGGACAGGATGTTACTCGTCAGGTTAAAATGAGTGATATTTCTAACATAGGAAAGGCGCTTGATGATGGTTGGGTAATTACTTTTCCGCAAGGAACCACAACCCCTTTTAAACCCATTAGAAAAGGTACTGCACACATTATAAAACGTTATAAACCCGTAGTAGTACCCATTGTTATAGATGGATTTAGAAGGTCTTTCGATAAAAAAGGACTCCGAATAAAAAAGAAAAACATTCTTCAATCTATGGAAATTAAAGAACCATTACAGATTGATTACGATAATGAGACAACTGAAGAAATTGTAAAAAAAATAGAATATGCTATAGAGCAGCACCCTTCTTTTTTAAAAGTACTTACTCCAGAACAAATTAAAGAACAAGAAGAACTTAATAAACTTAGAGAGTGGTAATAGGAAGGTTTGCTCCTTTTTTGTTTTATTTTGTTATAATCGCTTAAATTTTTAATTTTAGGTATATTACTTAGTTTTAATTGTTTGGTAATTAAGTAAGGTAGGGGAACTTTATTTTTTGTCCTTTTTTACTTTTCGTATTTGTTTATTAAAACAATTAAAAAACTGAAATTAGAAAATACCAACAGACTAAACCAACCACAATGTCTAAATTTAAAAGCCTGCTTAAAAACCTGGGACCAGGGCTGTTGTTTGCAAGTATGGCTATTGGTACATCACATTTAGTACTTTCAACTAAAGCTGGCGCTAAATATGGCTGGCTTATGATAATTCCTATCATTTTAGCCAACTTTTTTAAATATCCCTTTTTTGAATTTGGAATACGGTACACCAATACCACAGGAAAAAGTATCATTGAAGGTTATAAAAATAGAGGTAAAGGGTATTTATGGTTATACGCATTTATTACATTAGCTACATCAATAGCAACACCAGCAGCACTTTGCTTAATTACAGCTGGTCTTATAACTAATCTTTTAGGTGTTGAAAGCCTTTCAATTATTACAGTAACCCTTTTATTATTTGTTTTTAATAGTGTGATTTTAATTATTGGAAAGTATAAACTATTAGAAACTACCTTAAAGTATATAACGCCTATTTTGTTTGTAGCTTTATTAATTACTACAGTGTTGGTTATTAATGAAGGACCAATAAATCCTGTTTCAAATTTTAAACCACCACAAATTTTTGATGAATTGGGAGTGCTTTTCCTTGTTACTTTAATTGGATGGATGCCCACTGCTGTAGAAGCAAGCAGTTGGATAAGTCTTTGGAGTGCCGAAAAGTATAGAATTAATAATGAAAAACCTTCACTAAAAGAAGCGCTTCAGGAATTTAATTCTGGTTATTTAATAACAACATTACTTGCTATTTTCTTTCTCATAATTGGTTGTATGACACTTTTTGGTTCGGGAACAGAATTAAGTGGTAATGCCGTAACCTTTGCAGACCAAGTTATACAACTGTTTACAACACATATAGGTAGTTGGTCTTATGTTTTTATTACTGTAGCTGCTTTTGCAACCATGTTTAGTACCTGTTTAACGGCTCACGATGCTATTGCACGGGTTGGTATTGATATTGTTGAAAAGCTAATGCCAGAACATAAAAAGTTTAATGGTAGAAAGTACTATGCTATAGGTGTTATTCTTTTAGCTTTTATTAATTTTATTATGCTTTATGCGCTTAGAGCTAATATGGGATTAATTATTGGTGTAGCCACAGCAGTTTCATTTGTATTAGCACCCATTGTTGGTTATATGAATCTTAAAAACGTTATAAGTTTTGATGTGCCTTCCCAATATAAACCAAGTAAACCCATGCAGTGGTTAACATATATAGGTATTTTCTTTTTGTCCTTATTAGCCATGTATTATGGGTGGATACTTATAAGTAGAATATGACTCATAAATTATTAAATTTAAAGCACAAAAAATAGAGAATCTAACTAATTAATATACATAGATTATGCCCAAAAAACTTGTAACATTTGGTGAAGTTATGATGCGTTTATCACCCCCTGGATATTCTAAATTTTCTCAAGCCTCATCTTTTGAATTAGTATATGGTGGTGGAGAAGCCAATGTAGCTATTTCATGTGCTTATCTTGGTATGAAAGCAGCTCATGTTACTCGCTTTCCAGATAATGCTCTTGGTAAAGCGGCTACCCAATTTTTACGTAAACATTGGTTAAGTACAGAACATGTTTTTTATGGTGATAAAATGATGGGTAAATACTTTTTAGAAAAAGGAGCAGTACATAGACCTAGTGAAGTTATTTATGAAAGAGAAGGCTCTGCCTTTTCATTAATTAAACCAGAAATGATTAATTGGGAGCATGTGTTAAAAGATGCCGATTGGTTTCATTGGACGGGGATTACACCTGCCATTTCTGAAGGAGCAGCCCAATCTTGCCTTGATGCTATTAAAACTGCCAACAAAATGGGAATTCCTGTATCGGGCGACATTAATTCACGTAAAAACATGTGGAATTACGGTAAAACTATGCAGGAAGTAATTCCAGAATTAGCTCAAAATTGTGATGTAGTTATTACTAGTAGTAGAGGTATACAAGAAATGTTTGGTTTTGGCGAACCAGGTAAGAAGTTTCAAAAATCGGCTAAAGAATTAATGGAACATTACCCAAAAATAAAAAAGGTAGTAAGAAAAACCCGTAGAACCATAAGTGCATCACACCACCAAATTCAAGGTAAAATTTGGAATGGTAAAGATTATATAAAATCTGATATGCTTAATATTACCCATATAATTGATAGGGTTGGAACAGGAGATGCCTTTGCCTCTGGTTTAATTTACGGGTTGTTGCATTATGATAATGATGATCAGGCTATTAGTTTTGCAACAGCTGCATGTGCCCTTAAACATACGGTTCCTGGTGATGTGAATTTGGTATCTTTAGATAATGTTCTTAGCCTTATGGAAGGTGATACTTCTGGAGCTATTAAACGCTAGTTATTTCGGTTTACAAATTGTCTAATTGATTACTTTTCTTGTCTTCACTAATAGTCCAAAAGAAGCCAATAAAAAAGAATTGGTCTGCTGCTGGTTTTAGGGCGCGTCTGCTAAAATGACCGCTTGTGTCTGGGGTATTGGCATATTGATATCCATTAATGTTTTTAAACCCTAACGCATTGTTTACAGAGGCGTACAATATTTTTTGAGGCGAAATTAAATAAGCCCAATTTAAACTTAAACTATTAAAAGCTTTGGTTTTTTCGTTTAAAAACCCAGATTTATTGGGGTTAGTATAAGTTCTACCAGAAGCGTGCCCATAACTAAAACCTATTTGACTGCGCCATTTATTTACCCAATATTTCCCAACAACAGATAGGTTGTGCTTGTTGGCAAAATTAGGTTGTGCCTCTATAGTGTAGTTATTATAATTTCGTTTAGTGTCTAGAAATGAATAGCTCACCCAATAATCGAAATTTTTAATAGTGTTGCTGTCTCTCCAAAAGAAATCAATACCTTTTGCAAAACCATCGCCATTATTATTAAAATTACTGTCTAAACTGGCAAAATCGGTATCATACTTTACTAAATTATCATATTTTTTATAGTAGGCTTCAGCTCTAAAAATTCTATTATCAGCATTGTATTGGTAGTTTAAAATATAATGCGAAGTATTTTGAGGGCTTAGGTTTTGTTCAAATTTTAAAATCTCACTTGATGGGTTTTGGTAAAAGTTTCCATAAGCTAATGATAACTGACTCTTACCAGAGGTTTTGTAGGCTAACGACAATCTAGGTGCTACAGTTAAATCTTTAAAAACCTCACTGTATTCTGCTCTTAACCCTGTTTTAAAGGCTAATTGTTTTGAAATAAAAATATCAGCTTCTGCAAAAGCAGCAGCAATGTTATTGTTGTATCCGTAGTTTTCTATATCAACCGATGTGTTTTTAAAAGTTTCTTCAAAATCTGTAGCAAAATATTCGGCTCCAAAATAGAGTTTAAAGCGGTTGCTAATACGGTTTTTAAACTTCATTTTAGTGTGTAATGAATTTTCGGTGTTATCCACATCATTCACATCAAAACTAGAACTGTTGTTGGCACGGGTATAACTTAAACCGCTAAAAAAGCTCCAAGTACTATTTAACTTTCCATTGTAAGACCCATTAATATAAATGTTATTATTATTTAGTTTAAAATGTATGCCATCATCATAATTAATATCATCTTGAGTTAATTCAAAATTAGAAGCATCAAAAGCACCGTATAATTTAAATAGTCCGTTATCGGTTTTCTGTCTAAATACGGCTTCGCCAGAAACGGTTTCAAAAGGTTTTTTCCAATCGTTTCTATCAGGAAACAGAGCCATATACGGCGCTAAATTAATGTATGAAGCATTAACACTTAAAGAACTTTTTTTCCATTTTTGGGTGTTTCCTAAAGTGGCTCCAACACTCATAATACCAATGTCTGTTTTTTCTTGGTCTGGTTCATCAATAGTGTTAAGTAATAATACGCTTGAGAGTGCCTGCCCAAATTCGGCAGAATATCCTCCGGTAGAAAAGGTTATACCATCAAATAAAAAAGGCGAGTAACGTCCGCGTGTAGGTGTGTTATTAGTGGTTGGAGTATAGGGTGTAAAAACACGAATACCATCAATAAAAATTTGAGTTTCATTAGCATCGCCACCACGCACAAATAAGCGTCCGTCTTCTGATACTGTTGAGGTTCCTGGTAAGGTTTGTAGTGCTCCAACAAAATCGCCCATGGCACTAGCGGTAGTAACTACATCTAGCGGTTTTAAAACATTTACTTTACTATTATCGCCTGCGGCAAACGTACCTGCAGATAATACAACGGCATCTAAGGTGTTTACATCTTCTCTTAGTGTAATAGTTAAATCTTTCATGTAAGACACATCTCCAACCATTCTGTAAGTTTCATAAGATACGTATGAAACAACTAACGTTTTAGTGCCAGTTTCTGTAGTTTTAAAAGAAAAGCTACCAGATTCATCAGAGGTGCTTCCGTCATAAGTGCCTTCAATATAAATATTTGCTCCCGTAATAGGTTGTTTTTTGGCATTGTAAACTTTTCCGTTTATTTCGGTTTGCGCCTGAAATTGAAAGCTAATTAAACTAATTAAAATAATGGTTAGTTGTTTCATAATGTGGTTTGTTAATCTGTTGTTTTTTAATTGATGCCACAAAAGTGAAACAGAACCGCTTAATTAAAAATTGAAACCTACCCAATTGTAAAATCTTATGGATGAATTGAAATTTTAATATTATTTTCATAGCCTTGTAACATTTTAAAAAATATAACTACTAACAGTAGTAACCAAACCATCACATTGAAAAGCGAAACAGAACAAAATTTTGTAGAATTACTTGAAAAGCATCAGAATATTGTGCACAAAGTTTGCAGGTTGTATACTAATAACTACGATGCACATAACGATTTGTTTCAAGAAATAACCATTCAACTTTGGAAAGCATACCCTAAGTTTCGTGGTGATTCTAAATTTAGTACCTGGATGTATAGAGTAGCGCTTAATACGGCTATTACATTATACAGAAAATCTAAAAGAACTATAAGTACTCAAGATTTTGATGGAGTAGCTTTTAAAATGAAATCTGAAGATTATGATGATACCGAAGAACAACAACTTAAAATACTATACAAAGCAGTACACCAATTAAATGATATTGAGAAAGCACTTGTTTTCTTGTATCTAGAAGACAAAGATTATAGGGAAATAAGTGAAACTATGGGAATTAGTGAAGTAAATGCCCGCGTGAAAATGAACAGAATTAAAAAGAAACTAAGAACCATTTTAAATCCTTAAGATATATGGATGGATTAGATTTATTAAAGAAAGATTGGAATAAGCAAGAAGTGTCTAGTAAGCTATCGGCTAAAGATATCTTGCCTATGTTACATAAAAAATCATCATCAATAGTAAAACTATTGTTCTATATAAGTGTAGCAGAACTATTCTTTTGGATTTTGGTAAACTCTATACCTTACTTTGTATCAGATACCTACAAAGCAAGATTAGATACCGTGTACTCAGATACGCTTATGGTAGGGCTAACCATATTTGGTTATGCCGTAATTCTTCTATTTATTTACTTGTTGTATAAATCATACAAATCCATTTCGGTTACAGATAATGCCAAACGCTTAATGAAAAGCATTATAAGAACCAGAAAAATTATAAAATACTACGTTTTGTATAACTTAATTATGGTTGGTATTTCTATGATTATTGGGGTATATTATTCCTTTCATACAGACCCTAATGCTATAGAATTTCTAGAAAATACAGGCGATAAAGGTATGATGATTTTAATAGCCGTAACCGCAGTTTTTACAGGAATTTTAATTCTGGTAATATGGTTGTTTTATAGGCTTATTTACGGGCTACTTTTAAAGCGTTTAAACAAAAATTATAAAGAACTAAAAAAATTAGAAGTATAATTATTTGGGCGTTCCCCTATCGGGTCGGGCTTTCCGCACTACACGGTAGTTTGCTTCAATCCCTAACGCAAAAGTCAGCTACCTCTATAACATCACCAACCTGCATGTTTTTTAAGTAAATATTGCCAACTCTTACGCGCACTAAACGTAGGGTAGGAAACCCAACTGCCGATGTCATTTTGCGTACCTGCCTAAACTTACCTTCTTTTAAGGTTATAGAAATCCAACTTGTTGGTCCATGTCTGGCATCTCTTATTTTTTTAGATCGAACAGGTAATTGCGGACTTTCATTAAGTTTAAAAGCTTTACAGGGTTTAGTGAGGTACTTTTTACCATTAAAACCAATTTTTACACCAGATTGTAATTTTTCAATAGCATTTAAAGTTATATCACCATCAACTAGTGCGTAGTATTCTTTTTCAACTTTTTGACTATTAATAAAGTCGCTCATTTTTCCATCAGTAGTAAGTAGCAATAAACCTTCAGATTTTTCATCTAGCCTACCAATAGCCATAATACCTTCAGGAAAATCATATAATTCTCCTAAAAAACGTTTACGTTGTTGTTTAGAATCGTGACTTTTAAACTGGCTTAAATACCCGTAAGGTTTATAAATAATATAGTGTTTGTGGTTGCTAGTAGTTGTCATTTAAAATTTTGTAAACCAATTCTTTGGTGGCTTTTTGTCCGTTAATTTTACTTCTAACCACATCAAAAGTTACTTTAAAATCACACCCTGATTTATAGTTACTACAACCATAGGCAGTTTTTCCTTTTACAATGGTTCCTTTTTTGCATTTAGGACATGTGTTTTCTTTGGTTTTTGCTTTAGCAGATGTTTTTTTAGGTTCAAGTTTTAATTGAAAATTATCATCAAAACGTAATAAACCTTCAACAGTTCCTGCTTCTGTTTTAAAGCCTTTTAAATTAACTGTACTTCCTTTTTGAAGCAATCGTATAAACTGTTTTTCTGATATTTTTTTGTCGTGAACTTTAAAAGGCAGTGTAAAATTACACCCGTTTTTGTAATTGCTACAACCATAGGCTGTTTTGCCTTTTAGTAGCTTGCCAGTTTTACATTTAGGGCAAGTTTCATTTGTAATACCAGTGTTTTTTTTAGGTTTAGCTTTATTTTTTTTGGCATTAGCTTCGTACGATATGTTGGCACGTTTGGTTTCACTACGTACTTCATATACTAAAGCATCTACCATGCGTTTCATGTTTTTTATAAAAGCGCCTGCACTAAACTTGCCTTTTTCAATATCTTTTAATTGTTTTTCCCAACGTCCTGTTAATTCAGCAGATTTTAATAAGTCATTTTGAATGGTATCAATTAGTTGTATACCTGTTTCTGTGGGTAATACTTGTTTTTTATTTCGCTTTATATATTTTCTTTTAAAAAGCGTTTCTATAATATTGGCTCTGGTAGAAGGTCTTCCAATACCATTCTCTTTCATTAAATCGCGCATTTCTTCATCATCAACTTGCTTTCCTGCTGTTTCCATAGCGCGTAACAATGAAGCTTCTGTAAACTGATTGGGTGGTTTGGTTTGTTTTTCTAAAAACGAAGGTTCATGCGGACCTTTTTCGCCTTTTTCAAACGTAGGTAAAATATTAGGTTCTTTGTCTTTAATGTTAGGAGATTCAAATACCACGCGCCACCCTTTATCTAAAATTTCTTTACCAGTGGTTTTAAAAGAAACATTGGCTGCTTTACCAATTACGTTGGTGTTGGCAACAGAACAATCATCATAAAAAACGGCAATAAAACGCCTTACAATAATATCATAAACTTGTTGCTGATTTGCTTGCAACCTTGTTTGTATTCCTGTTGGAATTATGGCGTGGTGATCTGTTACTTTTTTATCGTTAAAAACCTTAGCAGATTTTTTTATTTTTTTACCAAGTAGTGGTTGTGTTAAATGCGAGTAACTGGTTAGTTTTTTTAAAATACCTTCAACTTTTGGGTAAATATCATTTGGTAAAAAAGTGGTATCAACTCTGGGGTAGGTTACAACTTTTTGTTCATATAAACCTTGAACAATTTTAAGTGTATCATCTGCAGATAAGCCAAATTTGGTATTGCAATATACTTGTAATCCTGTTAAATCAAATAGTTTTGGGGCGTATTCTTTACCTTTCTTTTTGGTTATAGATACAATTTCAAAATCACTCTCTTTAACTTTATCGGCTAAAATTTGCCCGTCTTCTTTTTTAAAAAACCTACCTTCTTCATAGCTAAAAAGCGTATCTCTGTATTTAGTTTGTAGTTCCCAATAGGGTACAGGTTTAAAGTTTTCAATTTCTTTAAACCGGTTAACTACCATGGCTAGGGTTGGAGTTTGTACTCTACCAACCGATAAGACTTGCTTATAACCACCGTGTTTTACTGTGTATAATCTTGTGGCGTTAATGCCTAATAACCAATCGCCAATAGCGCGAGAAAAACCAGCGTAATATAAATTATCGTAATCAGAGGCGGGTTTTAAATTTTCAAACCCTTCTTTAATAGCTTCGGTGGTAAGAGATGAAATCCATAAACGCTTTACTTCACCTTTATAATTGGCTTCATTCATTACCCAGCGTTGAATGAGTTCTCCTTCTTGTCCGGCATCACCGCAGTTTATAACAACATCGGCTTTTTCAAATAAACTTTTAACAATATTAAATTGTTTTTTTATGCCCGAATTAGAGACTACTTTTACTTCAAATTTTTCGGGTAGCATGGGTAGGTTGTTTAAATCCCAACTTTTCCAATAGGGTTTGTAATCTACCGGTTCTTTAAGGGTGCATAAATGCCCAAAAGTGTAGGTTACGGCATACCCGTTGCCTTCAAAATAACCATCGTGTTTGGTCTTAGCACCTAAAACAGAAGCAATTTCTCTAGCTACACTTGGTTTTTCAGCAATACAAACTTTCATTTATGTTCCTTCATTTTTAACAACGCAAAATATGAATTTCGGTATTTTTAACATAGCAGAGTTATTAGGAGTTATTAACTAATTTTGGGGCAGATTAGCTATTATATTTCTGAATTGTAATATAATTAACAAATTGGTTAACCAATTTTTAGATATTTCTGTACTTTTTTTAGTTGTCCTTAGTATCTTGCAAAACAAAAACTAAAAATAATTTTTAATGGGTCAAGTAATAACATTTGGTGAGGTTTTAATGCGTATTTCACCTAGGGGTAAAAAGAAGTTTATGCAGTCTAACGTTATTGAATTCTTTTTTGGCGGAACAGAATTAAACGTTGGTATTTCTATAGCCAATTTTGGAGGGAAAGTAAAACACATAAGTGTTGTTTCTGATGATTTTATAGGCGAAACCGCTATAGCATATATTAATAAATTTGGAGTAAGTACGTCATCAATAGCGTTATCTAAACGGCCATTAGGTGTGTATTTTTTAGAAATAGGTGCTGTAATGCGCCCCAGTGCAATTTCATACAATCGGTCGCATTCTGCTTTTTCTGAAATAAAACCAGATATGGTTAATTGGGAAAAAGCTTTAAGAAAAGGTGAGTGGTTTCATTGGACAGGAATTACACCGGCATTATCTCAAGCTGCTTTTGATATTTTAAAAGAAGGCTTAACACTTGCTAGAGAACGCGGAATGACCGTTTCTGCAGACCCTACATACAGAAGTGGATTGTGGAAATACGGTAAAAACCCTAAAGAAGCATTAACAGAACTGTTACAACTTTCAACAATTTTTATTGGAGGAATTAATGAAATTAATGAAGTGCTAGGTACTAATTATTCTTATTCAAATGAAGATTTTATTAAAGCCTCTAAAGAGTTAATGCAAACGTTTCCTTCTATAGAAAAAGTGTTTGATAAAATTAGAACTTCTGTAAATTCATCATGGCATAAAATACGTGCAAGAATGTGGAATGGTGTTGAGTTTAGAGAAACTGAAGATTTAGATATTACACATGTTGTAGACCGCATAGGTACAGGCGATGCGTTTGCAGGAGGTTTAATTTACGGGCTACAAAATTACGATGACTATAAAGCTATGGAGTTTGCCAGTGCTGCATGTGCCTTAAAACACACTTATGAAGGCGATGTTAATTTAGCCTCTGTAAAAGATGTTACGGCTATATTAGAAGGCAATATTTCTGGAAGGTTGCAGCGATAATACAAAAAAATAATAATTGGGTTTATAGGTTTAAAATCAAGTGTTTATGTGGTTTTTGCTTGAGTGAATTTTATATGGTTAGTCTCTAATTAACATGATATTTATCATAGTTTTTTATGGTTTAAAATCATAACTTCAAGGTATAAATATTAGAGTCATGAAACCAAAAAAGAATCCAAACGTAGAGATAGGCCGTAATAGCAGCTTGTATTTTGCTATTGGTCTTAATTTGATGTTACTTCTTTCGTGGCGAATGTTAGAGTTCAAGACCTACGATAAAGAGGTTGTATCTATCGATGTAGTAGAGGTAGAAAGTGAATTTGAAGAAGAAATTCCAATTGTAAATCAAATTGCACCGCCACCACCTCCACCACCTCCAGTTTCAATACAAGAAAATTTGCAAATTGTAGAAGATGCTGTAGAGGTTGAAGAAACCATTATAGAGAGTACAGAAATTACTCAAGAAGATGCTATTGCTGATGTAGTAGTAGATGTAAGTGATGTTGAAGTTGAAGAAGTTGAAGAAGATGTACAAGTAGCCTTTGCTGTAATTGAAGATGTACCAGTATTTCCAGGCTGCGAGGGTTTATCTAAAGCAAAAACAAAAGCATGTTTTCAAAAGAAAATTCAAGAACATGTTGTAAAACATTTTACTTACCCAGAAGCTGCATTAGAGTTAGGTATACAAGGAAGAGTATCTGTAATTTTTATGATAGATTCTAAAGGTTATGTAACCGGAATACGTTCTAGAGGTCCAGATAAACTATTAGAAAAAGAAGCAGAACGTATTATAGGATTGTTACCACAAATGCAACCTGGTAAACAAAGAGGCAAACCAGTTAAAGTATCTTATGCTGTACCTATATTTTTCAAATATGAGGGACTGTAAATAGATTTCTTTATATCAATGTGGGGAACCAAGAGGTATTTAATTATATTTCTTGGTTTTTTGTTTTAGTAGGTGTGTTTACAGTTCGTCTTAATAAAATAACAGTTCGGTCATTCACTTTTTAAAACCCTTGGTTTAAGTAGGATATTTGAACCACAATTAAAAAACGAACAGTTAACAATTTAAAACTTTAAACACATGAAACATTTAATTATTATTGCTACAATTTTAGTTTCAGGATTTGTACAATCTCAAACTAACTATGAAAAAGGTATGAACAAAGCCTTTGAAATTTGGAGTAGTGGTAACCCTACCGAAGCTTCTAATTTATTTGAACGTATAGCTACAGCAGAAGCCGATAATTGGTTACCACCTTATTATGCTGCTCAAGTAAATATTTTAAGTAGTTTTGGTGAAAAGGATAAAGAAAAAATAACGGCGCAACTTAAAAAGGCTCAAGATTTTATTAATGATGCTACAGCTATTTCAAAAAACAATCCAGAAATTATGGTAATGCAAGCTTTGCTATATACCGCTTGGGTAGCTTTTGATGGTGCTAATTACGGTATGACCATGTCTCCTAAAGTTGTAGAGCAATACGCAAAGGCAAAGGCTATAGACCCCAATAATCCAAGGGTGATTTATTGTGAAGCCGAATGGAATATTGGTGGAGCGCGCTTTTTTGGTCAAGACACATCGGTATTTTGTAAAGATTTAGAAAAGGCCTTAGAACTTTTTGCTAATTTTAAACCAGAAACTGCATTTCATCCTAATTGGGGAAAAGAGCGTGCTGAAATGTTATTAAAATCTTGCCAAAAATAATTTAGTTAATAAGAAGCTTAACAATGAAAAATCTCGTTAAAAATATAATCACTTCTTTCATAATTGGTATTATGATATTTATAGTAGGAAGTTTTCTTTCTAACGGATTTTATTATGAAAGTACTGAAGATTTTCTGTTAAGCTTTGTAATTTATCAACTCTATGCTTTTATAATTGGCTTTTCTAACATGTACTTTTTTCAGTATATGGAAAGTAGGCAATGGAAACGAAAGAATGCTGTAAAGCGTGTTATTCTTGGCATTTTAGGCGCCACAATTATTACCTTATTATGTTTGTTTGTACTAGATTTAATAATTTCAATAACACTAAGAGGTATAACATTTCAAGAGTTTTTAGCAAATCAATCTTTTAATAATTACAAGTTTGGATTATGGGTAACACTAACTATTGTGGTTATTTTTCATGTTATTTATTTCTACAATAAGTACCAGCAAAATAGAATTAAAGAACAAAAGGTAATTGCAGGTACAGCTAGTGCAAAGTTTGATGCTTTAAAAAACCAGTTAGACCCCCATTTTTTGTTTAACAGTTTAAATGTTTTAACAAGTTTAATAGAGGAAAATCCAGATAAGGCACAAGATTTTACAACATCGCTTTCAAAAGTATATCGTTACGTTTTAGAACAAAAAAATAAAGAATTAGTATCTGTTGATGAAGAGTTAAAATTTGCAAAAACATACATGTCTTTACTTAAAATGCGCTTTGAAGATAGTATTGTTTTTACGCTTCCAGAAAAAGCCAATAATCCAGAAAGTAAAGTAGTACCATTATCATTACAATTGCTTTTAGAAAACGCTGTAAAACACAATATGGTAACCTCTAGTAAACCGCTTCATATTAAAATTTATGAAGACAATGGTTATTTGGTTGTAGAAAACAATTTACAACCCAAGCAAATAGTAAAAAAGAGTAGTGGAGTAGGTTTAGCCAACATTGTACAGCGCTATAATTTATTAACAGAGAGAAAAGTAGATATAGTAAAAGAAACATCAAAGTTTTTAGTAGCTATACCAATGCTTACAAAACAAATATCAGTCATGAAAAGAACAACAACATCAAACAATATAGACGACAGTTACTTAAGAGCTCGTAATCATGTAGAAGAGCTTAAAGGGTTTTATTACAGCCTAGTAGCATACATTTTTGTAATACCATTTTTAATATTTATTAATTATAAAACTTACTGGGGATTTCAATGGTTTTGGTTTCCTATGTTTGGGTGGGGAATAGGTTTAGGTATTCAAGCTTTTAGAGTTTTTGTAAATAATGGTGCTTTTGGCAGAAATTGGGAAAAACGCAAAATAGAAGAATTTATGAGAGAGGAAGAAAAAAGTAACCGTTGGAACTAAAAAAAAATAGCCTTATGAAACAACTAGATTATAAAAAGGAAGAAGCTTATTTAAGAGCTCAAAAACGTCTTAAAGAACTTAAAGGCTTTTATTGGCATACCTTCTGGTATATTGTGGTAAATGTTTTTATTCTTATCATGATAGTATCTAACACAGAAGATAATATTTTTCACTTCGGTACACTAGCAACACCTCTTTTTTGGGGTATAGGTTTAGGTTTTCATGCGCTTTCAGTTTTTGGGAAAAACCTAATTTTTAGTAAGTCTTGGGAAGATAGAAAAATTAGAGAGTTCATGGAAAAAGAAGAGTTCACCGATAAATACGAATAACAATGAGTTCACAAAAAAACAAAAAAGATCAGTACCTTAAAGCCAAAGAAAGGGTAAGGAACATTAAAATTTTCTATTACCATTTAGTAGGGTACATTATTTTAGTAGCGCTACTTTTGTATAACATATATATTTTAGATGTAAATAACCCATATGCCGATTTTTTTACTTGGTTTAATTCTATAATCATAGGTGCTTGGACCATTTTTATAATACTACATGGTAGGTATGCATTAAAAGGAAAAACCATCTTTAAAAAAGATTGGGAAGACAAAAAAATGAAAGAATTTTTAGAAAACGAAACCGACGAAGAAACAACTATTTGGGAGTAAATTAAGATGATGAAAGTACTAATAATTGAAGACGAAAAACCATCAGCAAGACGCCTACAACGTATGCTAGGTAATTTAGGAATTGAAGCAAAAACCATGTTGCATTCTGTTGAAGAATCTATTGCTTGGTTTCAAAACAATGAACACCCAGATTTAATATTTTTAGATATTCAATTAAGTGATGGTTTATCGTTTGAAATATTTGAAACCATAGATATTAAGTCGGCTATAATTTTTACAACAGCCTATGATGAATATGCATTACAAGCCTTTAAGCTAAACAGTATAGATTATTTGTTAAAACCTATTGATAAAGAAGAACTAGAAATTGCTGTAAAAAAATACCAAGAACGTACTCCAAAAGTAGAAGCTGTAACTTTAGATTTTTCCGACATAAAAAAGCTACTAATAAATCCTTTAGAAAGAGAGTATAAAAAACGTTTTTCAGTAAAAGTAGGGCAGCATTTAAAACTTATTAATGTAGATGATATAGAGTGTGTTTATAGCGAAAACAAAGGCACCTATTTATATACTACCGAAGGTCGAAACTATTTGCTAGACAAAACTCTAGACCAGTTAGATGACGAGTTAGAACCTCAAACCTTTTTCCGTATAAACCGAAAGTTTTATGTAAACATTAATGCCATTAAAGATATGGTAAGTTATACCAACTCGCGTTTACAAATAAAACTAAATTCATATAAAGAACAAGATGTTATTGTAGCCAGAGAACGGGTAAAAGATTTTAAAGCGTGGTTGGAGTAGGGTGGAATTTTGTTTAGCGTGACTTGTATATGAAAAGTAGCGTGTAAATAAACACATACTTTTCCGACTAAAATAGCGTTAAAATATATGACTTAACATACGTTTGGCATAAAATTAGCTGTTTTTATATACATTGTTGAGTTGCGTTTTTATTAATTCAGTTAATTTTATATATTTATTACATACATTTGCAAAAACTTTCAAAATATGAATGCTGTTAAAAACATGAAATATCCTGTTCAGTTTGATTCTTCTAAAAGGATTTTTTATGAATTTGATTCGTTTGTTAGCTTTTTTAAGAGAAATAAAAAATCTATTAAATCCGTTAAAATCAACCCTCCAAGAATTGGTTCAAATAATTTTGGTTCAGTTGAAGTTACAGTAAAGCGCAAATAAAATATGGCAAAAAATCAAGCCTCCAACCGCAATAATGGTAATAATTCAAAGCCTCCATTAGATTTAGTAACCCAGTTTTTAGAAAACCAAAGCAAAGAACTCGATAATGCAACTCAAGAAATTGAGTTAAAGAAGCTAAATGAGCAAAATGCTTTTGCTTATGGTTGTAAGGCTTTAGAAGCTCAAAAGGAAGACCGTAAAGAACAAAGAGAGCAAATGACTCTTTTTATGAAATATGGTTTTTGGTTAACTATTGTCATTTTGATACTAATGGCTGCCTTTGTAGGTGGCTGTATTTATACAGATAATATTGCGATAATTGTTTCTGTACTGAAAGTAATGACTTATGTTCTACCGTCTGCAATTGGCGGTTATTTTGTCGGTTTAAACAGAGGAAAAAAATCTTCTGGTGGAAACGAACCAACAACATACTCAGAGGTTGTAGATGACGAGTAATTCAAATGCAGCACAACTTAGGAATATACGTCGTTTTAATAACTTATATCCAACGTTAAACGAAAGCAGCTAATTTTTCGTACAAAATCAAGTTAGCAAATACTAATCATCAATTCGGTTTTCATCAAAAGCAGAGGGTAGTAATTTAGGTATAAACTTTACAACTAAAGGCAATAACAAAGCGCCACCAGGTAGCATAAAAATAGCTAAACTTGGTATAGATTTAAAAATATCTAGCAATTGGTCTTGTACTTTTTTTTGCTCCTCTTCATTTAAATCTCTTACGGTAGATTGTGTTAATAATACCATGAGTTCTTTGCTATCTTTTAACTCTTGGTATAGGCGTTTGCTGTTTCTTTTTATAAGCTTTGTTACCATTTTACTAGAGTTGTTATAAAAACTCTGTACAATGTTTTTAGAGCTCAATAGTGCAATATTGTTTTTGTTTAATGAGTAAAATAGGTTGATAGAACTTATAGATTCTTTTATTCTGTCTTTTGCAATCTCTAAATCGGTACCTAGTTTAATTAAAAAACGTTGTTCGCTTTTATCAATTTTTTTATCGGTCCAAGTGGCCATACAAGCTAAATCTAAAAGGTAACTTTTTTCAAGGTTAGATTTTATGTTTTTAATAGCATTAGCGTACTCTAACGGATTGCTGTTATGATAACGAAAAGACGATTCTAAAAGCTTAATTAAACTACTGTCATAGGTGTTTATTTTGGCTTTAGAATTTAATACATTTAAAATAATAGATTCTATAGAGGCTTCTAAGTTTTTTAAATATTCTATAGAAATAGATTGCTTTTTAAGGTATTCCTGATAGGCTAAAACATCAATATACAAAAGGGCATTTATAATAAAAT
The DNA here is from genome assembly GCF_001971785.1 of Seonamhaeicola sp. S2-3. Taxonomy (NCBI): domain Bacteria; kingdom Pseudomonadati; phylum Bacteroidota; class Flavobacteriia; order Flavobacteriales; family Flavobacteriaceae; genus Seonamhaeicola; species Seonamhaeicola sp. S2-3. The sequence continues at coordinate 2,496,806 of NZ_CP019389.1, forward strand.
ATTTGAAGTTTTTGGTGAGTACATTGGCATCAATTTGTATGCGCTTGTGTATAATTTTTTCTAACTGTTCACTAGATTTTTTACCACCTAAAAGTTCTTGAAAAAAAGATGTTTTTAGTTCGTTAATTTCAGTGTAAAAATTAATAACGCTGTCAATAAAGTCAACTTCAGATTTAGATTTATGGTGCGTAAATAAAAGCGCTAAAAGTAAATTGGTTTTAGATAATTCTTCTTCAGAAAGCACATTGTTAATATCTAAATCTATTACCAATTTTAAATTGCTCCCATAAATAAACCCAGAAGCACGTAGTGCTGCGTAAAAATTGGTCTCTTTTAAGTCTAAAAAAGCCCTGTTTTTAGAAACGTGTAAAAGTAGTTTTTTTATCCAACCTTGTGCCGATGGGTTCATAGTACAATGTTTGCGATAAATTTACACCTTATTTACAAATACCAAAAAGAAGTTGTATTAAATAGCGGTTTCTAAAAGTTTAACCAAGTTTTTAATCATTTTAGCGCCTTTGTTTAGTTGGTCTTTAGAAATAAATTCATTGGCTCTATGTGCTTGTTTAATAGAACCAGGACCACAGATAATACTTTCAAAACCAGCATTTGAAAAGTGGCCAGCTTCTGAGGCGTAGGCAACCGTATCCCAATTATAATTGCCTGTAATTTTTCCTATGAGGTTAATAGCATCAGAATCTTCGCTAGTATTTAAAGGGGGGACAATAGGATGATTTTCTACTACTTCAATTTTAAAATCTGAAAAAATAGCACGTTGTTCCTGTTCCCTAGATTTACAATAATCTTTTAATTCTTGGTATAATTGGCTTGCATTGTTTTTAGGAATGCATCTAATATCTAATGAAAGGGTAGCTTTATTGGCAATAATATTGGGTGCAATGCCCCCATTAATCATGCCTGTATGGAGTGACGAATGTGGTGGATTAAAGCGCTCATCAACACTACCAGAGGTAATTAAATCATTCATTTTTTGTTCTGCCCACATAACAATTCTAGCGGCTTCATGAACTGCACTAACCTCTTGTTTTATTCTGCTGCTATGACCTTGAGATCCATGAATTGTAATATCTATAATATGAATACTTTTATGTCCAATAACTGGTTGTAACATAGATGCTTCGCCAATAATGGCATATCTAGGCGTTTCAGAATATGTTTTTTTAATATGTGTGGCTAGAGTAGATGCCGCTAAACAACCAATTTCTTCATCGTATGAAAAGGCAAAATAAATAGGTAGTTTTAATTGGGCATTAACCATATCTGGGAGGGCTGCTAAACAGCAGGCTAAAAAACCTTTCATGTCACAACTACCTCTGGCGTATAAATTACCATCACCTTTATCAATAAGTTGAAAAGGATTGGTGTTCCAAGGTTGCCCTTTAACAGGAACTACATCGGTATGACCAGAAAGAATAACGCCGCCATCAACAGCGGGCCCTATACGGCAATGCAAAGAGGCTTTGGTATTATCCTCATTAGGAACTAATGTAGTTTTAACACCAAAGCCTTCAATATAATTTTTAATCCAATGGATGATTTCTAAATTACTTTCACCACCTAAAACAGGAAATGAAACTAATTTTTCCAGTATGGAATTAACCGTCATGTAATTAATGATTAATTTTTTCTTAGGTAAGTACTAACTTCAATAGCTACATCTTCCCAAGTTTTACTAACGCCATCGGCACCCTTATGTAAATCAAAACAAGCTTTGTTTAAAGACGCTAAAGCATCTAAAGCATTCCAATCTTTTAAATTCATAACGCCGGTTAAAGTAACGCGTCTGTCTTCTTCAATTTTAACGTCAAGCGGAATGTCATGCGTAACACCATTCATTGTAAGAGAGGCTACACAGGCATCGTTAACATAGCTTATGCTACCTTTTAAGAAATCGGTATCTAACATAACCCCAAAAAACGAGGCTTTTATTTTTGCATCACGGGTATTAGTGGCATCATTAGTAAATAAACTACTAACAGGAATTGAAAAGTTTAAACCGTTAAGTGCTTCTTGAGGAGATGCTCCTGTTTTACTTTCAAACTTCACCGTTGTAAATTCACCACCAACACCAACTTTATCAGTTGTTTTATAGGCAGTCCATTTTACTGATGTAGCCTCTGGTTTAATTACAAATTTTTCGGTTTCAACAGCTTTTGTTTCAGTAGTTTTTGTGTCTTTTTCTTTGTTTTTACAAGCAATAATACTTAAGGTTAAAGCGAATAAAATAAGACTAATTTTTTTCATAGATTTAAATTTTAAAAAGTTATAACTATTGTAATTTTTTTTAAAAAAAACGCAATTATAACCGTTTGTTAAATGCCCAAAAAGGGTTGTTTTCCGATTGTTTTTTAATAATTGGAAAGTTAATCAATAATAACATAAATACAAATAATGGTATGATATATATCATATTTTTAACAGAGTATTAATTATAATTTTGTTGTGTAAATGTTAGGTATGTCAAGAGCGTTAGTTAATAAATATAATATAGCGGGTCCGCGCTATACTAGTTATCCAACGGTTCCTTATTGGAATTTGGACACGTTTTCTTTAGATAATTGGAAGGATTCGTTAATAAAGTCTTTTAACGAAAGCAATTCTACGGAAGGTATAAGTTTATATATTCACCTTCCTTTTTGCGAAAGTTTATGCACTTTTTGCGGTTGTAATAAGCGTATTACTAAGCAACATAGTGTGGAGTCTCCTTATATTAAAGCAGTTTTAAAAGAATGGCGTTTATATTTAGAGTTGTTTAATGAAAAGCCCATTATTAAAGAAATGCATTTAGGCGGGGGTACTCCCACATTTTTTAGTCCAGAAAATTTAGAGCTATTAATTAATGGCATTCTTAAACATGCTGAACTTGCCGAACATTATGAGTTTAGTTTTGAAGGTCACCCAAATAATACCACCAAAGCACATTTACAAACTTTATATAATTTAGGCTTTAGGCGTGTTAGTTACGGGGTGCAAGATTATAATGAAACTGTTCAAAAAGCAATACACAGAATACAACCCTTTGAAAATGTTAAACAAGCTACTGAAAATGCAAGAGACATAGGGTATACATCTGTTGGTCATGATATTATTTTTGGATTACCATTTCAAAATTTAGAACATGTTAAAGAAACTATTTTAAAAACAAAAACATTATTACCAGATAGGTTGGCATTTTATAGTTACGCCCATGTACCATGGATAAAAGGTAATGGTCAACGTGGGTTTAGTGATGCAGATTTGCCATCGGCAGAATTAAAACGAGCACAATATGAATTAGGAAAAGAACTATTAGCAGAAGTAGGTTACCACGAAATTGGCATGGATCATTTTGCTTTAAAAACAGATTCGCTTTACAAATCTATGCAAATAGGTAAATTGCACAGAAATTTTATGGGCTATACAGCATCAAAAACCCAAGCTATGATTGGGTTAGGAGTGTCTTCTATTAGCGATAGTTGGTATGGCTTTTCTCAAAACGAAAAACGTATTGAAGATTATTATAAACTTTTAGGCCAAAATACAATACCAGTTTATAGGGGGCATATTTTAAATGAAGAAGATTTGATTATTAGAAGACATATTCTTAATTTGATGTGCAATTTTAAAACTATGTGGAATAAAGATTATCTTTATTTTAATGAACTTCCAGAAACTTTAATGCAATTAAAGGAAATGGAAGCAGATGGGTTACTCAATATAAATACAAATAGTATTGAAGTAACTAAAAAAGGACAGCCATTTGTTAGAAACATTTGTATGGCTTTTGATTTATTATTGCAAAGAAAACAACCTAATACACAGTTGTTTTCAATGACCGTTTAACCTATTAATGTTATATACCATGAAAAAAATTATTGTACCAATTGATTTCTCAGAATACTCAGAATACGCTTTAAAAGTAGCAGCTAAACTAGCTAAACAAAATAATTCTGAATTACTTGTTCTGCACATGTTAGAAATGTCAGACATTATGTTAACAGGAGCAGGAGAAGAACCACAAAAGATAATTTACTTTTTAAAATTAGCAGAACAACGTTTTGATGAATTTTTAAAGAAAGATTATTTAAGTGGAATAAAAATAACGCCAATTGTTAAACATTTTAAAGTGTTTAGTGAGGTGAATGAAATAGCTAAAGAGCATGGTGCCGAATTAATAGTTATGGGCTCTCATGGGGTAAGTGGTGCTAAAGAATTTTTTATAGGATCTAACACCGAGCGCGTAGTACGTAATGCAGAAATACCTGTGTTAGTAGTTAAAAATGATATTGCTAAAGTAAAATTTGAAATAGTTGTATTTGCCTGCGATTTTGAAGAAGATACTATTGAAGCGTACCTAAAAGCATCTAAAATGTTTAATAGTATGAACTCTAAAATGTACTTGGTGAATGTTAATTTGCCTAACGATAGATTTAAAAGTTCTGATGAAATAGAAAAAGAAGTAGTTAACTTTTTTACTAAAGCCGAAGCGAATTTAGATAAAATGAGTGATGTTAAATATGTATCAGACTATACCGTTGAAGATGGTATTTTAAATGCAGCTAATAAATGTGGAGCCGATTTAATTGTAGTGCCTACTCATGGTAGAAAAGGCTTAGCCCATTTCTTTCAAGGTAGTGTAGGAGAAGATGTAGCAAACCACGCTACATTACCAGTTATGACATATAAAATATAATAATATTTAAAATTTGGTTAATTAATTTCAGGAAAGGCGTCAGGTCTAATTTTTTAGATTTGGCGCTTTTCTTTTATTAGAAACTAATGGCAGTCTATAGAACTATTAACAACATCATAAACAGGAGCAGGAGATAGGTAAGGAATACCAAGCCCTAAACCTCTAAGAATAAATAAAGCACCTATAATAATTACAAAAACAGGAATAGCTTTCTGTATTTTTTGTCTGGCAGTACCTTTTAAAAGGTGGCTAGCATAAATAACAGTAGTCATTAACGGAACCGTACCTAAACCAAACAAAGCCATGTATAAACTACCTTGAAGCGCGTTAGCCTGAGAAATAGCACCAAAAACAGCCATATAAACAAGTCCGCAAGGTAAAAAACCATTTAAAAATCCAATGGTTAAAAAAGTATCGGCTGTTTTTCTTTTTAAGGCAGAGCCTAAAGCAGATTTAACTTTAGAAATTAATTTATAAATAGGTTTAAATATATTGTATTTATTCAGTTTGTTTTGAGGAATTAAAACAAGTACAATCATTAAAACTCCTATAATAATTGATAATTGTTGTTGAAAGCCAAACAAATAAAGGCTCTTGCCAATTAAACCAAAAACTAAACCAATAAGGCTATAAGCAAGTAACCTACCAATATGGTAAATTGTAATTTGAGATGCTTTTTTAACCGCATTTGTTCTGTCTACAGGTAGCATAAAAGCTATGGGTCCACACATGCCAATACAGTGAAAACTACCTAATAAACCCAAAACAAAGGCAGAGGCTAACATAATTAATAATCTATAGATTCTTTAAATAAATAAGAATTTCCATTATATTGCCAATCGATCTTAATGTTCCAACGGCCATCTACCAAACGAGAGTCAGGTATGAGCAAATGTGGATTAGATAATGAAATTGTAGTTTCAAAATCTAGTTGTTTGTTAGATGGCCTATATAGGAACATTTTTCCTGTTATTTTTTTGTAATCTATATTACTAGGAAACATAATTATTAACCCCTCTTCGGTTTTTTTATATGTAATATTTTGGCTTAAATTCTTAGCATTTTTTAATTTATCTATATCTTTTTGGTAAGCTAATTCTTCAGCATAATAATCTTCAGTAACCAAATCGTGGTCATATTTATCATTAACATTCATGGTAATAATAAAGTACATTATAAAGGCAATAAAGCCTATAAAAGCAAGTACAATTCCTGTTCCCCAATTTATCTTCATAGCTTTTTGTTTTTTATGGCATTACCCTCGCTTAAACTCGGGTCAGGCTTTCGGTAGTCGCTCTTTTCAAGGAGCTCCAACAATACCTCAATCCTTAATGCACTTATCTGGTTTTAAAATTTTTTATTCAAAACACATACTTTACTTGTAACTTCTAGGTCCTAAAAAGTTAGCAGTACAGGTTTCAATTAATTTATCATTGGCATAAACGCCTATTTTAATTTTATTTCTATCGCCAGTTAATGCAGAATTGTTTATTTCAATAAACAGGGTGCCTTCAGCAATTCCTTGACTTGGTACAACAAAGGTGTTGCTTGTAGAAACCAGTTTTAAAGTCCCTTTATGCGACAATAATTTTAAGGTCACATTTTCAATATCTTTAGTAGTTTTATTTACAAGTTTATAAGTAAATACATTGCTAATAATATTGTTTTCTTTATGTTCATATAACTGTCCAGGTAGTCTTAAAACATTAGCTTCTACTTCATTTCTTAAAAACAACATACCAGTTAACATACCAATTAAAATTGTTAATACGGCTATGTAGCCTTTCATTCTGGCAGTTAACTTAAAAGGCACTTTGTTTTTAATGTTTTCTTCACTGGCATAACGTATTAATCCTTTAGGTAAATTAATGCTTTCCATTATGTGGTCACACTCATCAATACAAGCCGTACAGTTTACACATTCTAATTGTGTACCGTTTCTAATATCAATCCCTGTTGGACAAACATGTACACATTGTAAACAATCTATACAATCTCCATGTCCTAGGGCTTCTCTATCTTCATTTTTTCTAAATTTCTTTCTGCCATTTGTCCCTTCACCACGTTTATAATCATAAGCAACAACAACAGATTTGGTGTCTAAAAGAACCCCTTGTAATCTTCCGTAAGGACAAGCAATTACACAAACCTGTTCTCTAAACCAGGCAAAAATAAAATAGAAAACCGCTGTAAAAATGATTAACGGAATTAGTGTGCCCATATGGCTAAACGGACCATCTTTTATATATTGAATAAGTCTATCACCACCAATTAAATAAGCTAAAAACACATTAGCAATTAGGAATGAAATAATTAGAAATATGGTGAGTTTTAACCCTTTTTTTCTAATTTTTTCGGCGTCCCATTTTTGTCTTGCTAGTTTGCGCTGTTTATTTCTATCGCCTTCAATCCAATATTCTATGCGTCTAAAAACCATTTCCATAAAAATGGTTTGCGGACAAATCCATCCACAGAAAATTCTACCAAAAGCCACTGTAAATAGTGTGATAAAAACCACACCAATTATCATAGATATTACAAATAAATGAAAATCTTGTGGCCAAAACGGAAACCCAAAAATATTAAAACGCCTTTCTAGTACGTTAAACATTAAAAATTGGTTGCCATTTATTTTAATAAATGGAGAAACCAATAAAAAAATTAATAGAAAATAACTAACAAGTTTTCTTCTATCATAGTATTTACCACTTGGTTTTTTAGGATATACCCAAGCACGTTTACCTTCTTCGGTAACAGTACCAATTGAATCTCTAAAGTTTTCGTTTTCTGGGGTTTCCAATTTAATTTGATTTTATAGTTTCCTTCACTTTAAAAGTAAAGGAAACCTGATCTTAATTTTAGTTTGTTGTTAATGTTGAGTCTACTACAGTTTCTGTTACAGCTTCGGCACTTTCTCCTTCTTCTACCCAAATATCACCTTCTGGAGCTTTAGGGTTTGCAGGGGTGGTTCCTTGTAAGCTTAATACATAACTAGCAACCTGCGCTATTTGAGATGGTTTTAATTGTGCTTTCCAAGCAATCATACCCTTACCAGAACGTCCACCTTCTGAAACTGTATTAAAAACATTCTTAATGCCACCACCTAGTATCCAGTGGTTATCAGTTAAGTTTGGTCCAATACCACCACCACCATCAGCCATATGACAAGCCACACAGTTGGTGTTGAATATATCTTTACCAGCTTTTAAATCTGCATCATCGGTTAAAAGTGTTACGGTATTTATATCAACTAAATCTTTAGCAGTTTTTTTGTATTCTTCAATGGCTATTCTAGCATCTGCTAATTCTGTTTCTAATTCATCAATTTGTCCTGGACCATCAAAAATATGAAATCTTATTAGGTAAACTGCGGCAAAAATTATACTAAAATAAAAGCCATATAACCACCATGGCGGTAAGTTATTGTCTAATTCTTTTATACCATCATAGTTGTGGTCTAAAATAATTTCGCTTTCTTCTTCAATAGGTTTTTGTCCTAAAAGCTTTTTGTAAGTTTCTTTAAACCAAGTGAACTGATATGCTTTTTCTTTTTCAGCTAAAAAGCGCGCTTTAGCTTCTTCATCTAGTTTATGAAGCATTACATTTTCAAGAGCTCCTATAATAGCTTCAATAGCAATAAGTATTAACAATACTAATAAGAGAAATAAAAGTACTGCGGGATATTCTATGAAGGCTGGTTTTTCGCCTGAGTCTATAAAAAATTCTACAATTCCGAAGATGATGAAGAATACTACGGGTACTCTTACCCAAGATGGAACTAATTTTCTCATAATGTGTCGTCGTTTTGGTTGTCTAAAGGTATATTGCTAACAGTTTTTATGTAGTCTTTTTTTGCGGTAATAACCCACCAAAACAGTGCTACAAAAAAGATAAAAAAGATAAGTAAGGAGATAATTGGGAAAATTTCTACCCCGCTTATGGTCTCCATATGATTTTTTACAAATTTCAACATAGTTTCTACTTTTTTTGTGGGTTATTGTTGTGCTGTTTCAACTTTAATATCGGTACCTAAGCGTTGTAAATAAGCAATTAAGGCAACAATTTCTCTGTTTTTCATTTCAACAAATTCTTCACCATTTTCAGCAGCATATTTTTTGTCTGCTTCGTAATTTTTAGCAAAGTCTGGATCTGTATAAAGGTTTTCTTCAATTTGAGTTCCTTGTTCTAACATACTTTGTTGTGCGTTGGCAATATCTTCTTCAGAATAAGGAACACCTAGTGATACCATAGTACGCATTTTGGCTTCGGTTTGAGATTTGTCAAGCGTACTTGATGGACCAGTAATTAACCATGGGTAACGAGGCATTATGGAGCCAGATGATGTACTTTGTGGGTCGTACATGTGGTTAAAGTGCCAGTTATCGGAGTATTTTCCACCTACACGGTGTAAATCTGGTCCGGTACGTTTACTTCCCCAAAGGAATGGATGATCATAAACATATTCTCCGGCTTTACTATATTCTCCGTAGCGTTCTACTTCACTTCTAAACGGACGAATCATTTGTGAGTGGCAACTCACACAACCTTCGCGTATATATATGTCTCTACCTTCTAACTCTAAAGGTGTGTATGGTTTTACACTAGCTATAGTTGGAATATTAGATTCAACCATAATGGTTGGCACAATTTGAACAATACCACCAATTAAAATAGCAATTGTAGCTAAAATAGTTAATTGTACAGGTCTGCGCTCTAACCAAGTATGGAAACCTTCTCCTGCAGTACGTTTTTTGGTTACACGTTCTAGAGCTGGAGCTTCGGCTAATTCATCGGTTACTTTGCTACCTTTTTTAATAGTAACAATAATATTATATACTAAAATTAATAAGCCAATAACATATAAACTACCTCCAATAGCACGCATTAAGTACATAGGTATAATTTCGGTAACCGTTTCTAAAAAGTTACCATAAACTAATGTTCCGTCTGGGTTAAACTGTTTCCACATACTAGCTTGTGTAAATCCAGCAACATACATAGGTAAAGCGTACATAATAATACCTAAAGTACCTAACCAGAAATGTAAGTTTGCTAAAGGAGTAGAGTGTAGTTTAGTTTTAAAAAGTCTAGGAACTAAATAGTATATCATACCAAAGGCTAAAAAGCCATTCCAAGCTAAGGCACCTACGTGTACGTGAGCAATAATCCAGTCGGTAAAGTGAGCAATAGCGTTTACATTTTTAAGAGATAAGGTTGGACCTTCAAAAGTAGCCATACCGTATCCTGTGATAGCTACTACCATAAATTTTAAAACAGGGTCTGTACGCACCTTATCCCAAGCACCACGTAAGGTTAATAATCCATTTATCATACCACCCCAAGAAGGCATTAATAACATTATAGAGAATGTTACACCTAAGTTTTGAGCCCACTCTGGTAAAGCGGTGTATAATAAGTGGTGTGGTCCTGCCCAAATGTATATAAAAATTAATGACCAAAAGTGTACAATAGAAAGCCTGTAAGAATATACAGGTCTGTTAGCAGCTTTAGGTACATAGTAGTACATTAAACCTAAAAACGGTGTAGTAAGGAAAAATGCTACAGCATTATGCCCATACCACCATTGTACTAAAGCATCTTGAACACCAGCATAAACAGAATAACTTTTCATACTTGTAAACGCTATTGGTAATTCTAAACTATTAAAAATATGAAGTACTGCAACCGTAACAAAAGTGGCAATATAAAACCAAATAGCAACGTATAAATGACGTTGTCTTCGTTTTAAAATCGTCCAAATCATATTTATACCAAAAACAACCCAAATTACTGCAATAGCAATATCTATAGGCCATTCTAGTTCGGCATATTCTTTTGATGTGGTATAACCTAAGGGTAATGATATTGCAGCAGCAACAATAATTAATTGCCAACCCCAAAAGTTTATATTACTTAAAAGGTCACTTGCCATACGGGTTTTTAGTAATCGTTGTAACGAATAGTAAATACCTGCAAACATGGCATTACCAACAAAGGCAAAAATAACAGCGTTAGTATGTAGTGGTCTTAAACGTCCAAAACTAAGCCACGAAATACCATCAGTAAGGTTAGGGAACAAAAACATAAATGCTAGTAGTAACCCCACCAGCATACCTACAACCCCAAAAATTATTGTGGCATAAATGAACTTTGTAACGATTTTATTATCGTAATGAAATTGTTGCATCTCCATAATTAGTTGTTAATCTTTTTTTTTGGTTAGTATTGATTTATCTGATTTCTCTTTTATTAATTCATCCTCAAAAAGCATCCTAACTGAAGGTGTATAGCTATCATCATATTGCCCGCTCTTAACGGCCAAAATAAAGGCTATAAAAAAACCAACAGCTACAATTACGCTTATAGCTAGTAAAATATATATAACACTCATACCTACCTGAAGTTACGGTTCAAAAATACTTTCATATCTTTTTTCAAAACATGATAATTGTCATATTTGTTTTAATAATTTGGGCGTTACCCTATCGGGTCGGGCTTTCCGCGTTACACGGTAACTTGCTTCAATCCCTAACGCACTATCCTGCCAAAACCAGTTCTATAGCTATTTTAATTTTCTGCCAACAATATTGGTGCAAATAGTTGTAAACACAACAATGCTTATAGAACTTAAAGGCATTAAAATTGCAGCAACCACAGGCGCTAATTGCCCTGTTACAGCAAAATACAACCCTATTATATTATAGATAAATGAGAGTATAAAACTCCATTTTATGATTTTTATGGCGGATTTTGATATCTTTAAATAGTTTGCTAGTTCATTAAACTTAGAAGCATCTAAAATAGCATCACAAGCAGGGGAGAACACGTTTACATTCTCTGAAATAGCAATGCCAACATTACTCTGAGCCAAGGCACCAGCATCATTTAAACCATCACCAATCATTAATACATTAGCTCCTTCGCTTTGGTGGTATTCTATATACTCTAACTTGTCTTTTGGTTTCTGATTAAATAGCAGTTTGGTTTTTGATGGTAATAATTTAGTTAGGTTTTCTTTTTCACCTTCATTATCACCAGATAAAATAGCCAAATCGTAGTCTTTTTTTAGCGTATTAAATAATTGCGATAAGCCTTTTCTATAGGCATTATAAAACGTAAATTTTCCTTTGTATTTATTATTTGTACTAACGTGAACCGTAGTGTTTAAGGTTGCTTTTTCCTCTGTATAACCAACAAAAGGAGCAGATCCTATTTTAATATGCTCATCATTATATTGAGCCTCAATACCTTTACCTATATACTCTTCGTAGCTATCTAAAGTGTGAATATCATTTTCATTTAAAAGTTCATATAAAGACCTGCTTAACGGGTGGTTAGAACCTCTTAAGGTACTTTTTAACAATGCCTCTTCTTGAGGTGAAAGTGTTTCGCCATCATAACCTATAGAGGCTTCTTGGTTAGATGTAATTGTACCCGTTTTATCAAAAATAATGGTGTTTATTTTAGCTAGTTGTTCTATAACGTTGGCGTTTTTTAAGTAGAATTTTTTCTTACCTAATATACGTAAAATATTTCCAAAAGTAAAAGGAGCAGACAAAGCTATAGCACACGGGCATGCAATTATTAGCACAGAAGTAAACACATTTAAAGCCTTACTAGAATCTGTTAACAACCAAAACGTAGTAGCTACTGTAGCAATTAATAAAATAATGATAGTAAAGTTTTTACTAATGCTGTTTGTAAGGGTAGTAAATGATGATTCTTTGTCTTTTTTAAACACATCATTACTCCAAAGTTGTGTAAGGTAACTTTGTTCAACAGATTTTAAAACATCTACTTCAATATTGCCTTCAACTTGTTTACCGCCTGCGAAAAGTTTATCACCAGATTGTTTGGTAACGGTTTTAGATTCGCCAGTAACAAAACTGTAATCAATTCGGGCTTTTCCTTTAATTAAAATACAATCAACAGGAATAAGTTCTTCGTTTCTTATTAATAATCTGTCTCCCTTTTTAATATCGTAAACTTGTATGGCGGTTTCTTTTCCTTCCTTTGTTATTTTAGTGATTCCTATTGGGAAATAAGATTTATAGTCTCTTTCAAACGATAAAAATGAATAGGTTTTTTGCTGAAAAAATTTACCAACAAGTAAAAAGAAAATAAACCCTGTTAAACTATCAAAAAATCCAGAACCAGTATCTAGTATAATTTCAGCAGAACTTCTAATAAATAAAACAGAAGCACCTAAAGCAATGGGAACATCAATATTTAAAATTTTAGACCTTAAACCTTTGTAGGCAGATATAAAATAGTCTTGAGCAGAGTAAAATACAACGGGTAAACTATAGGCAAACATAAGCCACCTAAAAAGGTGTTTGTATTGTTCTAGCCAAAATTCGCCAACTTCAAAATATTCTGGAAACGATAAAAACATTACGTTACCAAACGCAAATCCTGCTACACCTAATTTGTAAATTAAAGATCTATCTGTTTTCTTTTTGCCAACACTGTAATCTTCTAAACTTATATAGGGCTCATAACCAATGTTGCTTAGTAAAATAACAAGCTCTTTAAGTGTAATTTTTTTAGCATTAAAAGTTACTCTAACGGTTTTTTTACCAAAATTAACTATTGAAGAACTTACAGCAGGATTTAATTTATTTAAGTTTTCTAAAATCCATATACAAGAACTACAATGAATATGCGGAATGTATAAATTTATAATTTGAGTATCATCACTGTTAAACTCTAAAAGTTGTTCAACAATTTTGTCATTTTCAAGAAAATTATACTTGCCAGCAACCTCTTTAGGCGTAGCTCCCGGAGCCTCTTGTAAATCGTAATAACAAGTTAAATCGTTTTCAGAGAAAATCTCGTAAACAGTTTTACAACCATTACAACAAAATGATTTATTGTCATAAACAATTTCTTCGGAAGATTTTATATCTAACCCGCAGTGGAAACACGTTTTATGCTCCATAACATTTGCTCAATTTTACCTGTTGCAAATGTGGAAAGTTAGTGAAAATTAAAATATGATATTTGTCATGATTTGTTTATTTTTACAAATCTAGAATTATTACGGTATGGGTAAATGTGAACAGTGTATTATTAAGCAGTTTAATTCTCTTAAAGCACTTACAAAAGATGAGTTAGTTAGAATTTCGGCTTGTAAAACATCAAAAACAATAAAAAAAGGAGAAGTTATTTTTGAAGAAGGCGAGATGCTTAATGGTGTTTATTGTGTAAAAGATGGTATTTGTAAGCTAACTAAGCTAAGTGAAAATGGCAAAGACCAAATAGTAAAAATGGTGGTGAAGGGAGATTTACTTGGTCAGCGTTCTATTATAAGCGAAGAAAGGTCTAACTTACAAGCTACTGCTTTAAATGATATGGAGGTTTGCTTTATACCTAAAAGTGAAATATTAATGGATTTACAAAAAAACCCAAATTTCACTTTTAATGTTTTAAAAGATATGGCCAAAGATTTAAAAGAATCAGACGATGTTATTGTAAATATGGCCCAAAAATCTGTAAGGCAACGTTTAGCCGAAACCTTAATTTATATACATAATAGTTTTGGAGTAAACCCAGACGGAACTCTTAGTGTCTTACTTTCTAGAGAAGACTATGCCAATATTGTTGGTACCGCTACAGAATCTGCCATTAGGGTACTATCTCAATTTAAAAAAGAAGACTTAATTTCTACCGTTGGTAAACGGATAAAAATTGAGGATTTAGAGGGCTTAAAACGAGTAGAGTAGTTCTGTTTATTTAACTTCTACGTTTTATTGTAAGGGGCTTGACTTTTTAGTTTCTATTAAGTTATATCTGTATTACATCACGGTAACGGTTGTTTTTGAAAGAAACCTACCTAAATAGCTAATATTCTGCTTTTAAAAATGCTTGTAAGATTAAATAAAATCAATTACAAGATTTATAATATTGAACTGATAAAATTCAGAATTTCTTAAAGGTGTTATAGTTAATTTAGTACTTGCTAAATATCTAGATATAAACGTTTCTTTTCTTGGAATTTATCATTTAAAACCTTAGATTTTGATGAAATTAATTGAAATTCTAATTAAGAACCAAATACTATTATAACACATGAACGATGCTAAAAATAGCTCTCAAAGCAATATAAAATTCCTTTCGTTTGATATTGATAACACACTAATAGATTTCCACACTTTTAAAAGCAATTTTAATAAAATATGGAGAAAATATAAACCTGCAGATGTACAACTTTCTTATAACACAGGAAGGCTTATAGATGATGTTTTAGATTTAATTAAAAAAGACATTATTCCAGAACCAGATTATATCATTTCTGGGGTAGGTACACACATATATAATTATAAAGAAAAAAGGATAGTAAAAGAATTTAATAATGTGCTTGATGATGGTTGGGATTTAAAAACTGTAGAATCTATAATTAATAAAATAAATCATCCCATTAGTGAGCAACCCACAAAATTTCAGCATGCATATAAACGGAGCTACTTTTTTCATGATGCCAGTCCAGATCATATACTTGAAATAGAAGAAAATTTTAACAATGCAAACATGGACGTTAGCGTGGTATATTCTGGAGAAAAATTTTTAGATATTCTACCAAAATATGCCAATAAAAAAAATGCTTTACAATGGTTGCTTAAAAAGTTAAACATTAAAACAGAAGAAACATTGGTAGCAGGAGATAGCGGCAATGATTCTGCTATGTTTGATTTAAAAGAAATAAAAGGTATTGTAGTTTCTAATGCACACGAAGAGCTTTATCAATATACAAAGCACAGGCAAGTTTATCACTCAGAGAAAGCTCAAGGCGATGGGGTTGTAGAAGGATTAGTTTACTATTCGGTATTACCACAGGTAGCTTTAGACGCTACAAATATAGACCAAAGTGAAGAAGACTTCTTTGTAAAACAAGAGCTAGACCAAATAGCTTTAGAAGATGAAGATGAAAACGAAAAAATTAACTTTATAAAAGAAGGTTATAAAAAAGCTATAGAAGCTCTTAAAAAAAATATTACACCTTTAGGATTTTCGGCATGTTCTATTAAAGATAATGAAGCTAACGGTACAGACGAGAATTATTATAGCGTTTGGGCTAGAGATGGTGCAATTACCCTAATAGGGTCTTTACCTCTGGTTCATGATAAAGAAATTCACGAATGCCAACGTAAAACATTAGAAACATTATTTGAACATATTTCACGTAACGGACAAATACCTTCAAATGTTAGAATTAAAGATAACGTACCAGATTATTCAGGTGTAGGCGGCATTTGCTCTATAGATAGTGGTATTTGGGTGGTTATTGCATTCTATGAATACGTAAATGTTACTAAAGACATTAAGTTTTTAAGAAAACATATAAAAGAGATAAAAGAAACCATGCGATGGCTTGGGGCACATGATAGTAATAATGATGCACTTTTAGAAATACCCGAAGCAGGAGATTGGACCGATCTTTTTGGTAGAAGCTACAATATTCTTTATGATGAAATTCTTTGGTACAGAGCTAATGTTTGCTACGGAAGAATGTTAGAAATGTTAGGAGATCATGAAGAAGCAGGAGAGTACATTAGGTGGTCTCAAGTAGTAAAAAAAGAAATACTACAAAACTTTTGGCCAACAACACAGCAACAGTTATTTCAATCGGTTTCTTTTGCAGAAAAACAATTTACTTTAGGAGATACGTCGTATCTTATAGCTCAAACAACACCATTTGATTTTAGTTGGAGATGTGATGTTTTAGGTAATGTTTTGGCCTTTTTACATGGCGCGTTAGATGTAGAAAAAGCAAAACAAACATTTAGGTTTATGTTAGGTGTAGGGGTTAATGATCCTTATCCAGTAGCCAATGTTTACCCAGTAGTAAGTCCTGGTGACCCAGATTGGAGACCTTATTACACCGTTAACTTGCTTAATTTACCAAACCACTACCATAATGGAGGTATTTGGCCTTTTGTAGGTGGATTTTGGGTGAAATTCGTAAATAAACTAGGCTTTAAAGAAATGGCTGTAGCCGAATTATACAAGTTAGCCCAAATGAATAAAGAAGGAATAAATAACGAATGGGAGTTTACAGAATGGGCACACGGTACAACAGGTAAACCTATGGGTAAAGCATACCAAGCATGGTCTGCTGCTCAGTACATATCGGCTTGTCACGAATTAAAAATTATTGATAAATAAACTATAAAATTAAAAATTATGAAATCTATCTTAATGATCTCTTTACACGGATATGTAGCAGCAAACCCAGAACTTGGTAAACCCGATACTGGAGGTCAAGTTGTATATGTTTTGGAACTAGCAGAACGATTTAGCCGACTTGGAAAAAAGGTGGATTTAGTTACGCGTCAATTTGAAGACCAACCAGAATACGATCACGTAGATGAAAATTATAGCGTGTGGCGAATTCCTTTTGGAGGTAAAAAATTCATCAGAAAAGAAGACATGCATGACCACCTTAAAAAATTTGTTACTAACACTTTAGCAGCAATTAAAAAAGAAGGCAAAAAGTATGATATTGTATACTCTCACTATTGGGATGCAGGTTGGGCAGGACAAAAAATAGCAGAAGAGCTAGGGGTATCTCATGTGCATACACCACATTCTGTAGGTTGGTGGAAACAACATACAATGGGTAGCGATATGGATGAAAAAGAAATGGAAAAAACATACCGCTTTAAAGAACGTATAAGAAAAGAATATTTCGTTTATCAAATGTGTAACCACATTATTGCTACCACCATTCCACAAGTAGATTTGTTAACCAAACAATACGATGTGCTTCCTAAAAATTGTACTATGATTCCTCCGGGAATTGATGAAAATCGTTTCTTCCCCGTGCCTTCAAAAGAAAATGACAAAATAAGAGCAAAATATGATATTCACCCCACAGATATTTTAACATTAGGTAGAATGGCTCATAATAAGGGGTACGATCTTTTAATAAAATCACTACCAACTGTTTTTCAACTTTGTCCAGAAGCAAGATTAGTAGCTGCTATTGGTAGCGATGGCTCTAATCAAGATGACGAGGGGTATCTAAACTAAAAAAATTAGCTACAGAACTAGGCGTTGCAGATAAAATACACTGGAAAAGTTATATAGCCGATGAAGATTTAGCCAATGTATATAGATCTGCTAATATTTTTGCAATGCCTTCAAGATATGAGCCTTTTGGTATGGTAGCTATAGAAGCTATGGCTTGTGGTACTCCTAGTATTGTAACTGTTCACGGTGGGTTATGTGATTTAATTGATTTTGGTAATCAAGCATTATTTGCAGATCCACATAGACCTTTAGAATTTGGTGCTATGATGGCAATGCCACTTTTATATCCTAAAATGCGTAACGAATTATCTGTTGAAGGCGCTCGTTTTGCACGTCGTAATTTTGGTTGGACAGGAATAGCAAAACGTATGTTACAAGTATTTAGAAGTTCTATTAATCAACAAACCATGGAAACTAACGTTTATTAAAAGATAAAATAATGTCTAAGATTGTATGTTTTGGTGAAGTTTTATGGGATATATTTCCAAATGGCGAAAAAAAAATTGGGGGCGCGCCACTAAACGTAGCATTACGCTTGCATGCTTTTAACCATGAGGTAACTATGATAAGTGCTATTGGTAATGATATTAATGGAACCTTGTTATCTGATTATTTAGATGAAAATGGTTTAAGTACCAGTGATATTCAGAAAAAAAAGGATTATACAACAGGAGAAGTTCAAGTTTCTCTTAATAAAAAAGGGGTTGCTACTTATGAAATAATGCATCCAAGAGCTTGGGATAAAATTGAAATTACTACTGATAATGTAAATAAAGTTAAATCTTGTGATGCGCTTGTTTTTGGTAGTCTAATAGCCAGAGATGAAGTTTCAAGGCAAACACTATTAAAACTCATTGATTTAGCGCCTTATAAGGTTTTCGATTTGAATTTACGACCACCACATTATTCACCAGAAATATTAATTAAACTAATGAAACTAGCCGATTTTATAAAGTTTAATGATGAAGAACTGTATGAAGTGGCAGGTTATTTTAATTCTAAGTATAATGGTTTAGAGCAAAATTTAAAATTAATGGCTCAAAAAACTAAGGCTAAATATATATGTGTAACCAAAGGGGAGCATGGCGCTGTTTTATTGCACAATGATATTTTGTATTATAACAGTGGTTACCAAATAAAGGTTGCAGATACTGTAGGAGCAGGCGATTCTTTTTTAGCATCTCTTATAAGTCAGTTGTTAAAAGGTGTTGCGCCTCAGCAAGCTATTAATTTTGCCTGTGCAGTAGGAGCTATGGTGGCGCAAAGCGAAGGTGCTAATCCTAAATTTACGTTAAGTGAAATTGAAAATTTTGCTAACCCTTAATAATTGTTTCTAGATTTTATATTGGCTTCGCAATATTTTATAATTTCTAAAATTCGCTTTTGTTTTGTTTCAGCTCTTTTGGCACTATTTAACCAAGATAGGTAACTTTTTTGATAACCTTTTGCAAAGTTTTTATAGTTTTTAAAAGCTTTAGGGTTTTGGTTAAACGCTTTTTGTAAGTCATTAGGAATGATACCATTTTCAATATTATCCATGGCAGACCAAGCGCCATTTTTTTTAGCTACGTTTATTGATTTGTAACCTGCTTCTTGAATTAATCCTGAGGCTTTTAATTCTTCAATATATTTTTTGTTTAAGGCGCTCCATGTACTTTTCGGATTTCGTTTGCTAAAGTATTGTCGGCGTTTTCCGTTGCCCAAACTTTTTACAGTAGAGTCTATCCAACCAAAACAAAGAGCAACTTTTACAGCTTCTTCCCATCGCATGGTGGGTATTTTTAATTCTAATTTGTAAAAAATTAAATAAACGCCTTTTTCTTTATGGTGGTTATTTAGTAGCCAATCGTACCAATCGGTATCACGTTCAAAATAAAGTTCGGGTAAATCTTTCAAACGTTAAACCTTTTTAGATTTTACATAAAAATCAGGGTCAATTTCAAACAATTTAATAGTGTTTTCAACAGAAAGAGTGTTCCATTCTGATTTTGGAAATAGCCATTGTTCTTTGTTGTTTATTTTAATTTGAATAGGCATATCAAAATTATCTACAATGTTTGTCCAGCGGTATTTTAAAGTTTTGTCTTTAATTTGATATTCTAGCGTTGGAATTTTTGTAGTTCTTAAATACTGGTTGAAAAATTCGGTTAAATCTATACCTGTTTGTTCACTCAGATAGTTTTCTATTTGTTGAGTAGTTACTGTTTGATGATAAAAAGTGGTGTTTAAACCAATGAGAATTTTACGCCACTTTTCATCGTCTTCTATAAGTTGGCGCAGTGTATGAAGCATATTAGCTCCCTTGTAATACATGTCTCCAGAACCTTCTTTGTTTACATGATATTTACCAATTATTGGCCTATCATTAACTATGGATCTACGGGTGCCAATTACATATTCAGCTGCGGCTTGTTTACCAAAATGGTAATCTAAATACAAACTTTCAGAATAAGCCGTAAAACTTTCATGAATCCACATATCGGCTATGTCTTTATTTGTAATATTATTTGCAAACCATTCATGACCAGATTCGTGAATAATAATAAAGTCGAATTTTAAACCCCATCCTGTTCCAGAAAGATCACTACCTAAATACCCATTTTTATAACCATTTCCATAGGTAACAGAGCTTTGATGTTCCATTCCTAAATAGGGTGCTTCAACCAGTTTATAGCTATCTCTGTAAAAGGGGTATTGCCCAAACCAGTGTTCAAAAGCTTCCATCATTTTTGGAGCTTGTTTAAATTGTTCTTTGGCTTTTTCAAGGTTATAACTTAAAACGTAATAATTCATATCTAGGGGGCCTGCCATACCATTGTAGACTTCTGAAAAGTTAACATAGTCACCTATATTAATATTTACACCATAGTTGTTTATTGGGCTTTTAACAATCCATCGGTAGGTTTTGGTGTCGCCGTATTGCTCAACACTTCTCAATCTTCCGTTAGAGACGTTTGTTAAATTATCAGGAACGTTTACACTAATGAGCATGCTATCTACTTCATCATACATATGGTCTTTACATGGCCACCAAACACTAGCTCCTAAACCTTGACAAGACGATGCTATAAAATGATTACCGTTTTTATCTTTTTCCCAAGAAATTCCGCCATCCCAAGGGGCATTTACAGCTTCTCTTGGGTTTCCTTCGTAATAAACATCTATAGAATTTATATTTCCTATTTCTTGTGGTTCAGTTAGAGTAATAAAATGGGCATTACCTTCATGTTTTATTTTTAACTCTTTACCATTTTGAGTTGCTTTAAGAAGTTTTAAAGGAGTTTGCAAATCAATTTGCATAACGTTGTTTTTGCTTAAAACTTTATACTGAATTGTGTTTTTTCCAGAAATAAACTTTTCTTCGGGATTCACTTTAATATCTAGATGGTAATAGGTTAAATCCCACCATGCGCGTTGGGGTGTTATACTTCCACGAAGTGTATCCTGTCTAGTGAAAGTGTCTTTTTCTTTAAGTAGTTGACATTGAGTAATATTTACAGAAAGAAGCGTAAGTATGACGAAGGTTAATTTGTAATTCATGTAAATTTTTTTCTAAAGTACTGAAAAAAATAAACGCTTCAAAAAAGTTAATTGAAGCGTTTAAACAATTGAATTAGTCACCTACTTAATTTAAAAGCAATATTTATTTTCTTTAGTTACTTTGTTGGCAATAATGTTTCTTAGTTCAATAATGTTTGGCATGTTTACATATTTAATGTAACGCTTTAACCCCATTAACATCATGCGCTGTTCATCGCCACTAGAGAATGAAATAATAGAGTGTTTTCCTGCCGTTTCAATAACATCAATGGCATGAAAAAGATTTAGTTTAGCCATGGCTATTTGTTCTTTTACATTTTCTTCACCTTCTTTTTTGGCTAGTTTTTCAGCTCTTAAAATGGCAGATTCAGCTAAATAAATTTGAATTAAGATATCTGATGATGCTAGCATGAGTTGCTGTTGTTCTTCAATTTTTTCGCCATACTTCTCTAAAGCGGCGCCAGCAACCATTAAAAATAATTTCTTAAGGTTTTTAATAATACTTTTTTCTTCAGAAAATAGTTCGGAAAAATCAGGTGTATCAAATGATGGAATTCCCATTAATTCGTCTTTAACAGCCATGGCAGGTGTTAATACATCAACGTGTCCTTTCATAGCTTTTTTAATAAGCATACCAATACTTAACATACGATTGATTTCATTGGTGCCTTCATAAATTCTAGAAATACGGGCGTCTCTCCAAGCAGATTCCATTGGGGTTTCTTCAGAGAATCCCATACCACCTAAAATTTGAATACCTTCATCTGTACATCTTTGAACAAATTCTGAAACAGCAACTTTTAATAAAGAGCATTCTATGGCATATTCTTCAACACCTTTAAGTTCCGCTTCTTGATGTGTGTCTTTACCATTTTTTTGTCTAAGTTCAATTCTATCTTGAATATTTTTTGCGGCTCTGTAACAAGCAGCTTCACCTACCCAACAGTTTGTAGCCATTTCAGCAATTTTTTGACGAATGGCACCAAAACTAGAAATAGGGGTTTTAAATTGAATACGCTCATTGGCATATTTAATGGACTCTGTAATAGTTCTACGTTGTGCATCTAAACAGGCTACGGCTAATTTTATACGACCAACATTTAGAGCATTCATAGCTATTTTAAAACCATTACCTCTTACCGATAGCATGTTTTCTACCGGTACAACGGTATCATTAAAGAATACTTGACGCGTAGAAGAAGCACGGATACCTAATTTATGTTCTTCTTCGCCTAAAGTAATACCGTTTGGGTTTTCTGGATCGTATTCAACAATAAATCCAGTAATGTATTTGTCGTCTTCAATTCTAGCAAAAACAATCATAAGATTACAGAAGCCAGCATTTGAAATCCACATTTTCTGTCCCGTAATTTTATAGCTTTTTCCATCTTCAGAAAGTACAGCTTTAGTTTTTCCAGAATTGGCATCGCTACCAGCGCTAGGTTCTGTTAAACAATAAGAGCCAAACCACTCACCGCTAGCTAGTTTAGGTACGTATTTTTTCTTTTGTTCTTCGGTTCCGTACAATGTAATTGGCATTGTACCAATACCTGTATGTGCCCCAAATGCGGTACTGAAAGAGCCAGTTGCACCAGAAATATAATCGCATACCAACATAGTATCAACAAAGCCCATGCCCATGCCTCCATATTCCGTAGGCACTGCAACGCTTAAAAAACCAAGTTCTCCTGCTTTACGCATACAAGCTTCGGTTAAGGCGTAATCTTTCTTTTCAAATTGTGCTTTTTTAGCCCAAATTTCTCGATCAACAAATTCGGTAACAGCTTCTTTCATCATAAGCTGGTCTTCATTAAAATCTTCTGGTGTAAAAATATCTTCACAGTTGGTTTCTTTTACCAAGAATTGACCACCACGTAAAATGTCTTTTTCAGTTTCTGCCATTTTATTTAGTTTTAGTTTTTTAGTTTAAAAATTCAAAAATTCCGCATGCGCCTTGACCTGTTCCAACGCACATGGTTACAGCACCATATTTTGCTTTCATGTTTCGTTTTCTCATTTCATCAAAAAGTTGAACGGAAAGTTTAGCACCAGTACAACCTAAAGGATGCCCTAGCGCAATGGCGCCACCATTAACATTTATAATATCTGGGTTGAGGTTTAATTCTCTTATTACTGCTAAAGATTGTGAAGCAAAGGCTTCATTTAATTCTATAAGTTCTAGATCAGTTTGTTTTAAACCGGCTAGTTTTAAAGCTTTTGGGATGGCTTTAACTGGCCCAATACCCATAATACGTGGTTCTACACCAGCAGCAGCATAATTTACTAATCTAGCAATAGGTTCAAGGTTTAATTCTTTTACCATAGCTTCACTCATAACCATAACAAATGCGGCACCATCGCTCATTTGAGATGAGTTGCCAGCAGTTACGCTACCACCTTGTGCAAACACAGGACGTAGTTTAGCTAATGCTTCAAGACTAGTGCCTTTTCTAGGACCTTCATCTTTTGTAACGGTGTAACTCTTTGTTGCTTTTTTACCATTTTCATCAATATAAGTTTGTTCAACTTTAATAGGAACAATTTGATCTTGGAATCTGTCTTCAGCCTGAGCTTTTAGCGCTTTCATATGAGAATTATATGCAAACTCATCTTGGTCTTCTCTTGAAACTTTAAATTGATTAGCAACTGCTTCGGCTGTATTACCCATACCCCAGTAATAATCTTCATGACCTGCATTAACAATATCATAGTTAAGTTCTGGTTTAAAACCTGTCATGGGTACAGCACTCATGCTTTCTGCTCCACCTGCTATGATACATTCTGCCATTCCAGATTGAATTTTGGCAGTTGCAATAGCAATAGTTTCAACACCAGAAGAGCAAAATCTGTTAACTGTAACACCAGGAACATCAACACTATTTAATCCCATTAAAGAAATTAAGCGCGCCATATTTAATCCTTGTGAACCTTCGGGCATAGCATTACCAACAATTACATCATCAATTCTTGATTTATCTAATTGAGGTAGCTCTTTAATCATGTGCTGTATGGTTTCGGCCGCCAATTCATCAGTTCGTTTAAACCTAAACAAACCTTTAGGAGCTTTTCCTACGGCAGTTCTGTACGCTTTTACTATATATGCTGTTTTCATTTTAGTTTTGTGATTTTTGGAATCAAGAATAAAAGTATCTTGGTTCTGTTTTCTAATTACGTAGTGGTTTTCCTGTTTTAAGCATATGTTGAATACGTTCAAGTGTTTTACGCTCTGTACATAAACTTAAGAAGGCTTCTCTTTCTAGATCTAGTAAGTATTGTTCTGTAACTAATGTTGGTTCAGATAAATCACCACCAGCCATTACATAAGCTAGTTTATTAGCTATTTTTTGGTCGTGTTCACTAATGTAATTTGAAGCTTCCATTGCATCTGTTCCTACCAAAAACATACCCAAGGCTTGTTTACCAAGTACTTTTACATCTTTACGTTTTATGGGTTGCGAATAACCAGCATCAGCTAATAATTTAGCATGTACTTTAGCAGTTGCAATTTGGCGGTCTTTATTAACAATTACAACGTCTTTCCCTTTTTGAAGTAAACCTAAATCAAAGGCTTCATATGCAGAGGTTGATACTTTTGCCATTCCAATAGTTAAGAAATACTCTTGTAGTACATTTAACTCAACATCACCTTTTCTAAAGGAATCTGATGCTCTAAGCGCCATTTCTTTAGAGCCGCCACCACCAGGGATGACGCCAACTCCAAATTCAACTAAACCAATATAGGTTTCGGCGGCAGCCACAACTTTGTCAGCATGAAGTGATAATTCACAACCACCACCAAGTGTCATACCGTGTGGAGCAGCAACTGTTGGAATAGAAGAGTAGCGCATACGCATCATGGTGTCTTGGAAATATTTAATGGCCGCGTTTAATTCTTCATATTCTTGTTCTACAGCCATCATGAAAATCATACCAATATTGGCACCAACTGAAAAATTAGCGGCTTGATTGCCAATAACTAATCCTTCAAAATCTTTTTCGGCTAAATCAATAGCTTTATTTAACCCTGCTAAAACATCGCCACCAATGGTATTCATTTTGCTTTGAAATTCGCAGTTTAAAATACCATCGCCTAAATCTTCAATAACAACTCCAGAGTTTTTAAATACTTCATTACTTTTTCTAATGTTATCTAAAATAATAAAGGCGTCTTGTCCTGGTTTTTTAGTATGCGTTTTACTAGAAATATCGTAAAAATATGTAGCACCATTTTTTACAGAGTAGAATGAAGTACTACCAGCTGCAAGCATATTGTTTACCCAATTAGCAGGTTGGAAACCTTCGGCTTTCATAATTTCAATACCTTTTTCAACACCAATAGCATCCCAGATTTGGAACGGGCCATGTTCCCATCCAAAACCAGCTTTCATAGCATCATCAATTTTGTAGAGTTCATTTGATATTTCTGGTATTCTGTTAGAAACATAGGCAAACATAGCCGCGAAGTTTTTTCGGTAAAATTCACCAGCTTTATCTTTACCAGAGACTAATATTTTAAATCTATCAATTACTTTCTCAATCGATTTCGTAAGTTCTAATGTTGAAAATTTTGCTCTTTTTTTAGAACGATATTCTAAAGTATTTAGGTCTAATGATAAAATTTCGCTTTTACCATTTTCTCCTTTAATTTTTTTGTAGAATCCTTGACCTGTTTTACTACCTAACCATTTGTTTTCCATCATGGTGTTTATGAAATCTGGTAGTTTAAACAACGCATGAGCTTCATCATTAGGGCAGTTATCATAAATGCCGTTTGCTACATGTACAAGCGTATCTAAGCCAACAACATCAACGGTTCTAAAAGTGGCCGATTTAGGTCTGCCAATTACGGGACCAGTAAGTTTATCAACCTCTTCAATAGTTAGTCCTAATTCTTTAACTTGGTGGAATAAGGATTGAATACCGAAAATACCAATACGGTTACCTATAAAAGCAGGGGTGTCTTTGGCTACAACCGATGTTTTTCCTAAATACTGTTCACCATAATTATTTAAAAATTCTAAAACTTCTTGAGAGGTGTTTGGACCAGGAATAATTTCAAAAAGTTTTAAATATCTGGCTGGATTAAAAAAGTGTGTGCCGCAGAAATGCTTTTGGAAATCTTCGCTTCTGCCTTCGCTCATAAATTTTATTGGAATACCAGAAGTGTTTGATGTTATTAAGGTGCCTGGGGTACGGTATTTTTCTAGGTTTTCAAAAACCTGTTTTTTAATGTCTAATCTTTCAACAACAACCTCAATAATCCAATCTACATCTTTAATTTTTGCTATATCATCTTCTAAATTACCTGTTGTAATTCTGCTAGCAAATTTTTGATGATAAATAGGTGCGGGTTTTGATTTTAAGGCTTTTTTTAGAGAATCATTAACTAATCGATTTCTTACCTGTTTGTCTTCTAAAGTTAGACCTTTAGCTTTTTCTGCATCATTTAGTTCTCTTGGTACAATATCTAGAAGCAAAACTTCTAAACCAATATTGGCAAAATGGCATGCAATACCGCTGCCCATAATTCCAGAGCCAATGACTGCAACTTTTTTAATAATTCGTTTACTCATTCTTGTTTAGTCTAATTACTTTTTTGTGTAAATTTTTTTGTTACATACTAATTCTGTAATAATTTCTGCAACCTCATAGAAATGGTTTATTTTTTCTTCAGGAATGTGTTTTCTAATGGTGTCATTAAATGTTAGTACTCTTTCTTTAGAATAGTCTCTTTTTTCTTTTCCAAAATCAGTTAAATGAATAATAACGCCTCTACCATCATTAGGATTTGGATGCCTTTCTATTAAACCTCTTTTTTCCATAGTTTTTAAGATTCTTGATAAGCTTGTAGCTTCCATTCCCATTTTAGGACCTAAGGCTGTTGATGGAGTTCCATTTTCAGGGTCTATACTTAAAAGTGTAAAACCGGTAGCCATTGTACTATCAAACTTAGCAGCCTCTTCATTGTACATTTTTTGAACCGCAAGCCATGTGGTTCTTAGCACATAATCAATTGTTTGATCCTTCATATATAATTGTTAATGTTCTCAAATATATA
Organism: Seonamhaeicola sp. S2-3; assembly: GCF_001971785.1. NCBI lineage: Bacteria > Pseudomonadati > Bacteroidota > Flavobacteriia > Flavobacteriales > Flavobacteriaceae > Seonamhaeicola > Seonamhaeicola sp. S2-3. The sequence goes on from NZ_CP019389.1 coordinate 2,524,129, forward strand.
AAAATTTATTATGCATGCATAATATTTTTTTGAAATAATAGTGTAAAATAAAAAATGCTTTACAAAATTATAAAGCATTTTAAAGAATATTTGAATTTTTGTTAATTGATTGATATGCTATTAATTAACTAATAGGGGTTATTGGTTTCTGTAAATTTTTTCAATTAGGTCTTTGTATTTTTCTTTAATGACCTTTCGTTTTATTTTCATGGTAGGGGTAAGATGACCATCATCAATAGTCCAAACATCAGGTGTAATTTCAAATTTTTTGATTTGTTCCCATCTTCCAAAGTTGGTATTGGCTTCGTCTATTTCTGCTTGTATACGTTCATGAAGTTTTTCGCTTTTAATTATTGCTTCATTGTCTTTAAAAACCAAATCATGTCTTCTTGCCCATTCTTTAACAAACTCAAAATTAATTTGTATTAACGCTGCAGGCATTTTTTCGCCTTCGCCAATAACCATTATTTGTTCTATAAAGCGCGATTGTTTAAACTCATTTTCTAAAAGTGCTGGTATAACGTATTTACCGCCAGAGGTTTTAAACATATCTTTTTTACGATCTGTAATTTTTAAGAAATTATCATCACTTACTTCGCCAATGTCTCCTGTATGAAAATAGTCTCCTGTCATTACTTTAGCAGTTCTTTCAGGGTCTTTATAATAGCCCATCATTACATTGGGGCCTTTTACCAAAATTTCGCCATCTTCAGCTATTTTAACATCAACGTTGTTTATAATTCTACCTACGGTTCCTATTTTTATTCCCATATCAAATGGGCAATTAACAGAAATTACAGGCGATGTTTCTGTTAGTCCGTAACCTTCTAAAATTGGCATTTCGGCAGCAGAAAATATTCTAATAAGTCTTGGTTGTAAGGCAGCACTACCAGAAACTAATGTGTTTAAGTTGCCGCCTAAACCTTCTTTCCATTTACTAAAAATAAGTTTTCTGGCAATTTTTAATTTAAATTCATACCACCAACCGTTTTTTCCATAAGGTTCGTATTTTAAACCTAAGTTTACAGCCCAAAAGAACAGCATTTTTTTAATACCGTTAAGTTCTGCGCCTTTGGCTATAATTCTGTCGTAAACCTTTTCATAAAGTCTAGGAACAGCAGTCATTACATGAGGTTTAATTTCTTTAAGGTCTTCACTTATAGTTTCAATACTTTCTGCAAAATAAACTTCAATACCGCAATACATGTATAAATAAAGAATCATACGTTCAAATACATGGCAAACGGGTAAAAAACTTAAAGATTTTGATTTGCCGTGTTCCATAGGAACTCGTGGCGAACTATCAATAACATTAGAGACTAAGTTTTTGTGAGAAAGCATAACGCCTTTTGGTGTTCCTGTTGTACCAGAGGTATAGATAAGAGTAGCTAAATCTTCTGGTTTCACATTGTTTTTTCGTTCTTCTACTTTGTTTTGGTTAGATTCGTCTTCACCTAACTCTAATATTTTTTTCCAGTTTTTTTCTCCTTTAACTTCATCAAAAGTATAGACCTCTTTAAGCTTGGTGTTTCCTTTTATTTGGTTAAGTTTTTCTAAAACAGAATCATCTGAAACAAAACAATATATAGACTCAGAATGATTTAAAACATACTCATATTCTTCTTTAGAAATGGTTGGGTAAATGGGTACATTTTGGGCACCAATTTGTAAAATTGCAGTGTCTAATACATTCCATTCTGTACGGTTATTAGACGAAATTACGGCTATTTTATCATTGGGTTTTATACCTAGCCTTAATAAACCTCTACTTACTTTATTAGATTGATTAATATACTCTTGAGTAGAAATACTAATCCACTCTCCATTATATTTTGATGTAAATGCTTTTTTTAAATTGAATTTCTCTAGTTGGTAATAAGGGAAATCAAAAATCCTACTAATCTTTCTCATTTATTTTTAATGCGGTGTTGCAAAGTATGAAATTAAAATGATTTTAAAATTAGATAAACAGGGTAAAAATTAACAACCATATTTAATTATCTGTAAATCATTTGTTTCAAAACTCCTTTTTATATTTTTTTTAAATCTAACGACAATTTTCGTGATTTTTATGAAAATAACAAATTTTAACCCAAAAAATTAACAATAATTACTTAAAGTAATGTTAATTTCATGTATTTGATAAGGTTGAGAGTAAAAGGTTTAAAGATTGTTTGTATAAGCGAATATATTCAAACGTTTTCGTGTGCTAAGTAATTGTAAAACCTTGCTATATCTGGGTTTTATGATAAAAGTCAGGTTTATAGTTAGTGTCCAGATGTAGATTTGCAGCATAAAATTTGTCAAATAAAAAAAGCAAAAAATGGAAGTAAAAGAGTTTAAAAAAGGCATCTGGACAGAAAGGGTTGATGTTAGAAATTTCGTATATAATAATATAACACCATATTACGGAAATGATGAGTTTTTAGTAGGACCAAGCGAAAAAACTAAAAAACTATGGAATGTTTGTGTTGAGGCTATGAAAGAAGAGCGTCAAAACAATGGTGTGCGTTCTGTAGATACAGAAACTATTTCTGGTATAAATAACTTTGAAGCGGGATATATTGACAAAGAAAATGAAGTAATAGTAGGCTTACAAACAGATGAATTACTAAAACGTGCTATGAAACCTTTTGGAGGTTTTAAAGTAGTACAAAAAGCGTTAAGTGAGCGAGGGTTGCTGCCTAGTAATACGGTTACAGAGTTGTTTTCTAAATATGTGAAATCTCATAATGATGGTGTGTTTTCTGCTTATAACGAAGAAATTAGAAGATTCCGTTCTCTAGGACTTTTAACAGGCTTGCCAGATAATTATGCTCGTGGTAGAATTATTGGTGATTACCGTCGTATAGCTTTATATGGAATAAATAAATTAATTGAAGCTAAAAAACAAGACCATAAAAATATAACTGGCCCAATGACTGATGCTGTTATTCGCCTACGCGAAGAAGTATCAGAGCAAATTAAAGCGTTATATGATATGATAGAAATGGGTAAAAAGTACAACCTAGATTTATCTCGTCCTGCAGAAAACGCTCAAGAGGCAGTACAATGGACCTACATGGGGTATTTAGCAGCAGTAAAAGAGCAAGATGGTGCAGCAATGTCTTTAGGTAATGTATCTTCTTTCTTAGATATTTATATTGAAAACGATTTACAAAAAGGCTTGATTACCGAAGTTGAAGCACAAGAATATATAGACCAATTTGTAATGAAATTACGAATGGTACGTCACTTAAGAATGAGTGCTTATGATGAAATTTTTGCAGGAGACCCAACTTGGGTTACAGAAGCCATTGGTGGTATGTTTGCAGACGGAAGAACTAAAGTTACCAAAACATCATTCCGTTTCTTAAACACATTATATAACTTAGGGCCATCACCAGAGCCAAATATTACAATTCTTTGGTCAACTAGCTTGCCTCAAAACTTTAAAAACTATTGTTCTAAAGTAGCAATTGATACCTCTTCAATTCAATTTGAAAATGATGATATGATGCGTGAAACAAGAGGGTCTGATGATTATGGTATTGCATGTTGTGTGTCTTACCAAGCGGTAGGTAAACAAATTCAATTCTTTGGAGCAAGAACCAATTTAGCTAAAACTTTATTATTAGCTATTAACGGTGGTCGTTGTGAAAATACCGGAACTCAAATGGTTGAAGGTATTGAAACATTAGAAGATGAATATTTAGATTTTGATAAAGTAATGGCTAACTTTAAGAAAGCCATGAAAGAAGTAGCACGTGTATATAATGATTCCATGAACATTATTCACTATATGCATGACAAGTATTACTATGAAAAAGCACAAATGGCATTAATTGATACTAATCCAGATATAAACATAGCTTACGGTGTAGCTGGTTTATCAATTGTAGCAGATTCACTTTCGGCAATCAAATATGCCAAAGTTAAACCAATAAGAAATGAAGAAGGTTTAACGGTAGATTTTAAAATTGAAGGAGATTTCCCTAAATATGGAAATGATGATGATAGAGTAGATGTATTTGCAAGAGATGCTGTTAAAGATTTTAATAATGAATTAAAAGCCTTACCAGTATATAAAAATGCAGAACCAACAATGTCTGTGCTTACTATTACTTCAAACGTAGTTTACGGTAAAAAAACAGGCGCTACTCCAGATGGTAGAGCTAAAGGAGTACCTTTTGCTCCAGGAGCAAACCCCATGCACGGGCGAGATACTCATGGTGCTATAGCTTCTTTAAACTCTGTAGCTAAAATAGACTACCAAGATTCTAAAGATGGTATTTCTAATACATTTTCAATTGTACCTAAATCTTTAGGTTCAACCGAAGAAGATAGAATAGTAAACTTAGCTGCTACTTTAGATGGCTATTTCTCTAGAAATGCACAGCATTTAAATGTAAATGTTTTAAACAAAGAAACATTATTAGATGCCATGGAAAATCCAGAAGAATACCCACAGTTAACTATTAGGGTTTCTGGATATGCTGTTAACTTTATTAGGTTAACTAAAGAACAGCAAATGGAAGTTATAACAAGATCATTTCACGATTCAATGTAACTATATATAGTCAAATCAGAACTTCCGAAAAATTATTATTTTCGGAAGTTCTAATTTAAATACTTGCCTTATCAAAACTTCAGATAATACATTAAGAGTACACTCCGTTGAATCCTTTGGAACACATGATGGTCCAGGAATAAGAATGGTGGTGTTTTTACAGGGGTGCAAACTAAAATGTTTGTATTGTCATAACCCCGATACAATAAACACGCACGGTGGTGAAGAGTATCCTATTGAAAGCTTGGTAAAAAGGGCTGTTAATATGAAATCTTATTTTGGTAAGTTTGGAGGTGTTACTGTTTCTGGAGGAGAACCCTTGTTACAATCAAAAGAATTAGTTCATTTTTTTCAAAGACTAAAAGAAGAAGGTATCCATACTAACATTGATACTAACGGAAGAGTGCTAAATCATTTTACAACAGAACTGCTAGATAATTACGCAGATTTGGTAATGCTTGATATAAAGCACATGCATGAAGATGGCTACCAAATGCTTACTGGTAAGAAAAATAAAGAAACCACATTCAATTTTGCTAAACACAGGGAAGCCTCTGGTAAACCTATGTGGTTGCGTTATGTATTAATTCCTGGAATTACAAACACACCAGATTTATTACATGAAATGGGTAATTATTTTAAAGATTACAAAACCATTGAAAAAATTGAAATTCAGCCTTATCATAAACTAGGAGTTCATAAATGGGAAGCTTTAGGTTGGGAATACCAATTAAAAGATGCTAGAGAAAATACCCAAGAAGAAATTGATGAAGCTGTAGCAATTTTAGAACGTTATTTCAAAGAAGTAAAAGTAAACTAATAGTAATAGCATAATTAAAAAATCATAGTTTTATTGGCGTAAATAAATATAGAAAATACATTTAGAGCTACTATTAATTAGTACCCTAAAAGCTTCTAAAGTAAGTTTTCATGATAGCCAATTAAACGTTTCAAATATTAATAATTAGCATGAAAACTTATAAAGAACTACATAAACCAGCATCAGAATTTGAGACTAGGTCAGATTATTTAGATTATGAGTTACAAATAATGAAACCTAAGCGGTATAAATTAAATCTTCCAGGAAGAGATTTTAGGTTTGAATTTGAAGATTTAGTACCAGCCTTAGCAGGTACTCTAGGTATTGTTGCTATGTATTCATCGGTAATGATGGCATGGGCAAATGGCCTAACAGAAGCATGGGATCATATTACACTAGGAAAAGAATTTGCAATAGAAGTGTCACGGGTAGAAATGATAATTCCTGCATTTTTGTTTGTTATTTTAGCCTCAGGTTTTATTAACCCTAGAGCAAATTTGGCAGGTAACCATGGACCTATGATTCCACTTATCGCAAGTATTGCTCTTGCTGGAGCACATCCATTGGCTTTAGCTATTTTAATAGGTGTTTTAGGACTTTTGCTAAGTATATTTAAAGGTGGTTCTCGTCTTGTAAATCTAACCAGTAAAGGTGTAGCCGGAGGATTGTTAATATTTCTTGGGTTTACAGGTGCGTTAAGCCAAATTAAAACCATACAATCATGGGGTATGGGGTTAGAATCCTCAACCGTTCAAGCAGGGTCTATGGGATTTCTAGGGTTAATAATTTTAGCTGTAACCGTAATTTTGTATAGTTATTTAGCCAGAATAGATAAACGTTGGTTAGCAATACCCGCTTGTGCTATTGCGGCATTACTAATAGCACTAATTGGAGGCGCAAGTTTTGATCTTCAATTTACAACCCAAATGGGCTTACCAAATCTTAATCCCGTACATTGGTGGGGTAGTACAGAAGAAGGTTGGATGTTAGGTTTACCTAATATGCAGCATTTTATAGCGTCTTTACCTTTTGCCATTTTAGCTGTTGCTATGTGGTCTCCAGATTTTTTAGGTCACAGAATATTTCAAGAAATGAATTATCCAAAGAAAACAGAAAAAGTTTTAATGGATGTAGATGATACTATGACTATGTGCTCTTTCAGGCAAATGGTAGGTACAGCAGTAGGAGGCGGTAATATTACTTCATCTTGGGGAACTTATATGATACCCGCAGCTATTGCCAAAAGGCCAATTCCTGGGGGCGCTATTCTTTTAGGGTTAATGGTTATGGCTGTTGCTATTTTGGGAACGCCAATGGATATTGCTGTTTGGCCACCTGTAAGATGTATAGCATTGCTTGTTGGGGTGTTTTTACCAATGATTGAAGCAGGAGTACAAATGGTTAAAAGAAGTGCTTGTGCACAAGCAGCAGGAATTTGTGTGTTTACCGCCATGGTAACAAATCCTGTTTTAGCATGGGCATTAGCTATGTTTTTAGATAATAACGGGTTAATAGGTGATAAAGATAGAGCTAAGAGTTTATCGTTAATTGATAAACTTGTTATTCCACTAAGTATTTTAATTATTTGCGTTTCTGCAATACTAACGGTAGGAATGCTTAAAGGAGACTATGGAATTCATCCTTTTATTTAGCTATATAGAAGAAATTATTTTTTAAACTTAAATTATATACATGATTTTAAAATAAATCATACTTAAAAAAATAAAATTTGCGTTAATGTAAATTTTAATAATTTCCTTTTTTCTTTTTTATTGAAGAATCCCGCGGTAAACTATAATTACCCCGGGATTTTTTGTTCGTAATTTTTTAGATTAAAATTAATTTGTTTGTAAACTCACAAGGATTGTGTTAAAAAAAAGGGAAGTTTACCAGTGAAAATTCTAAAATTTTATTCATAGGTAAAGCATAGGATATCCATAGGGTATCTATAGGGTTGGTATTACGAGTGACCCGTCCTAAAATAGCTATATAGATTATTAAATATAATCTAATACCATTAAGCAACACAAACTTTAGTGGGTCTAGTGCAAGCTTTAATATGTTGTCTGTTTTAAGAGAATAATTTTACTATTTATACAATTTACACATTATACAATCTACGCACAACTTTTGAACCTGACCCATTAATGGTTTAAGATTATTATATGATTTATATCATAAAATGTGAGTAAGAATAGATGTATTTTTATGGGAATTGCAAGAAAAGTATCAACTTAAATTAATAAGTCATGGAATTACTAGAAAATGTGAAGCCACACGTCTATAAATTCGGTGATAAAAAAGCCGACGGTAATCGTGAGATGAAGAATTTACTTGGGGGGAAAGGGGCAAATTTGGCAGAAATGAGTTCCATTGGCATACCAGTACCTCCAGGTTTTACTATAACAACAGAAGTTTGTACAGCATATAATACTTTAGGAAAAGAAGCGGTTTTAGATTTAATTAAAGATGAAGTAGAAGCATCTATTGCTAATATTGAAAATTTAATGGGAACAGAATTTGGAAACAAAGAAAACCCATTACTAGTTTCAGTACGTTCAGGCGCCAGAGTTTCTATGCCAGGAATGATGGATACTGTGCTTAATTTAGGCATTAATGATGAGGTTGTTTTAGGTTTAGCAAAAAAAACCAATAATGAGCAGTTTGCTTGGGATTCCTACCGTCGTTTTATTCAAATGTATGGAGGGGTTGTTCTAGGTATGAAGCCACAATCAAAAGAAGATATAGATCCTTTTGAAGAAATTATAGAACACCTAAAAGAAAAAAGAGGTATTAAGTTAGATACCGAATTTACAGTTCAAGATTTAAAAGATTTAGTATACGATTTTAAAGATATAATTAAAAAAACTACGGGACATAGTTTTCCAACCAATCCGTGGGATCAATTATGGGGAGCCATAATAGCTGTGTTTGATAGTTGGAATGGAGACCGAGCTATTTACTATAGGAGCATGAACGGATATCCTTCAGATTGGGGAACAGCTGTTAATGTGCAAGCTATGGTGTACGGTAATATGGGCGATAATTCTGGTACAGGTGTTTGTTTTACAAGAGATGCAGGAACAGGTGAAAATATATTTAATGGCGAGTATTTAATTAATGCACAAGGAGAAGATGTAGTAGCAGGGGTTAGAACGCCACAACAAATAACAAAAATTGGGTCTCAACGTTGGGCAGAATTAGCACAAGTAGAAGAGGCAGAACGAAAAGATTTGTATCCTTCTTTAGAAGAGTTAATGCCTTCAATTTTTAAAGAATTAAATGAATATCAAGATATTTTAGAAAAACACTATCGTGATATGCAAGATATGGAGTTTACCATTCAAGACGGCAAACTCTGGATACTTCAAACAAGAAATGGTAAACGTACAGGTGCCGCCATGGTTAAAATAGCTATGGATTTATTAAAAGAAGGTTTAATAAATGAAAAAGAAGCTCTATTACAAATAGAACCCAATAAACTAGATGAGTTGTTGCATCCTGTTTTTGATCCACAAGCATTAAAAAGAGCACACGTTATTGCTCAGGGCTTGCCAGCTTCTCCTGGAGCTGCTACGGGTAAAATTGTCTTTTTTGCAGATGAGGCAGATAAATACAAAAGTAGCATTTTGGTACGTATAGAAACCTCGCCTGAAGATTTAGAAGGGATGAACATTGCTAAAGGAATTTTAACAGCTCGTGGTGGTATGACTTCACATGCAGCAGTGGTTGCTAGAGGTATGGGAAAATGCTGTGTCTCTGGAGCAGGAGCTTTAAACATTAATTATAAGAAAAGAACCTTAACGGTTGATGGGCATGAGTATCACGAAGGTGATTGGATTTCTTTAAACGGCTCTACCGGCAATATTATTGAAGGTAAAGTGGCTACTATGGAACCCGAGTTAAGCGGAGAGTTTGCTGAGGTTATGAAATTAGCTGATAAGTACGGAAAAATAAAAGTGAGAACAAATGCAGATACACCAAAAGATGCCAAAGTAGCTCGCAATTTTGGAGCACAAGGTATTGGTTTAGCTAGAACAGAGCATATGTTCTTTGAAGTAGATAGAATTAAGGCTATGCGTGAAATGATTCTTGCAGATACCGTTAAAGGAAGAAAGCATGCTTTAGAAGAGTTATTGCCAATGCAGCGTGCCGATTTTGAAGGGTTATTTGAAGCTATGGGAGGTTCGGCAGTTACTATTCGTCTTTTAGACCCGCCATTGCATGAGTTTGTGCCACATCAATTAGCTACTCAAAAAGAATTGGCAGAAGACATGCACATTACATTGCAAGCAGTAAAAAATAAAGTGGCTGAATTGGAAGAATTTAACCCTATGCTAGGACATCGTGGTTGTAGATTGGGTAACACTTATCCAGAGATTACAGAAATGCAAACACGAGCCATTATTGAAGCGGCTTTAAATCTTAAAGAAAGAGGAATCATTTGTAAACCAGAAATCATGGTGCCATTGGTAGGAACTGTTAAAGAGTTTGAAGCGCAAGAGCAAATTATTAGAAGTACAGCCAGTACCATTTTTGAAGAGCGAAATGATTCTTTAGAATATTTAGTTGGTACCATGATTGAAATTCCTAGAGCGACTTTAATAGCCGATTTAATAGCCGAAAAAGCCGATTTCTTCTCATTTGGAACCAATGATTTAACCCAAATGACCTTTGGGTATTCTCGTGATGATGCCAGTAAATTTTTACCAATATATATTAAAAAAGGTATTTTAAAAGTAGATCCCTTTGAAGTACTAGACCAAGAAGGTGTAGGCCAATTAATTAAAATTGGAACCGAGCGTGGTAGAAGTACTAAACCGAACTTAAAAGTTGGAATTTGTGGTGAGCACGGTGGAGAACCTAGCTCTATAGAGTTTTGCTATAATACAGGATTAGACTACGTAAGTTGTTCTCCTTATAGAGTACCTATAGCTAGACTAGTATCGGCTCAAGCAGCCATAAAGACAACTTTATAGTGTTTTCCGTTTTTCTTTTTTTGATTGAAACCCTCAAGGCATATGTGGCTTTGAGGGTTTTTTATTTCTATTTGTTATGCTGAACTTGTTTTAGCATCTAGTTTTTATTTAAAATAAGCTGAATAATAAGTGGGTTATTTTATGGCAAAAAATGATCTTTTCTTGTGAGATGATTTAGCATTATTATAATGTATGTTTTTAAATTCATCATTTGGGGTTACACAAATAAAGTAAAAGAAGTAAGTATAATTAAGGAGTCTAAATTATAACAATAGAGTATTATGATGTTTCAGGAAAAGTTTTATTTAATTTTCTTATTCTATAGATATAGAATAACTGTTTCAATTAACAAATTTTATTAAAACAATAATATAAAGAGTAGCTTTGTATTTTAATTTAAAGAAAACCCGGTGTCATTTTCAGTTTCTACAGAGAAAAAATTAAAAGAGCGAATTAAGGAACTCACTTGTTTGTATGAGGTAAGTTCATACATTTCTAATTGTGATTTAAATTATATTAAACCTACTCTAGTAGCTATAGCCAAAAGCTTAAAAAAAGCAATACAGTTTCCAAAAGATGCCACCGTTTCTATTACAGCAAACAACTTTACCGTATCAGATGAATCCATTAAAAAGGATGTTGTTTACATGATTTGCGCCATAAAATCGTTTAACAAAAATATAGGCGCCATAAAAGTAGGGTATTTAAAAAAGCATTATACATCTAAAAGCTTTTTAAATGAAGAAGAGCAATTACTAAAAAAAATAGCTCTTGAAATAGGAGGCCTGTTTGAGCGTAAAGAAATACTAGAAAAGGAAGCTTTAACAAGACGTCAAATAGAACGTGCAGATAGATTGTCCATTTTAGGTGAAATTACTGCAGGAATAGCACATGAATTAAACACACCATTAGCAAATATTTTAGGGTATTCAGAATTATTAAAAGAACAATTTACCAATAATAATAAAGCAATTAATGATTTAAATAAAATTATTACCAACGCAGAATTCTCTAGCGAAGTTGTTAAAAAATTAATGTTTTTTTCTTGCGAAATGCCACAGCAAATGGCCGTTACAAATATTACCCCAATAGTAAAAAACGCCATAAGCTTATTAAAGCCTAATTTCACAAAAAAGCAAATACAGTGTCATTTAGAAATTGAAAAAGAGAGCATTTGTATGCGTGTTGATAGCATACAACTTACCCAAGTACTATTTAATTTGGTTATTAATGCCATATATTTTTCTCCAGTAAAAGGACAAATATGGGTTTGTGTTTACGAAAAAAACAACGATGTAGTAATAGAGATACGAGATGAAGGTCCAGGTATACAAAAAAGCCAAAGCAATTCTATATTTAATCCGTTTTATACTACCAAACCATTAGGAGAAGGTTCTGGTTTGGGCTTAAGTGTTGTTCATGGTATTGTAAAAAGCCATAAAGGGGAAATAAAGCATCAACCAAACTCACCAAAAGGTACTGTTTTTACAGTACATTTTCCTAAACAGTAACTTATAATATGAGCTTAAACAGTGAAAATATTTTAATTGTAGATGATGATATTCATATTTTAGAACTCATCCAGCGCCATTTACAATCGCTTAATTACCATGTTTATAAAGCAATTTCTGTAAAAGAAGCCTTAAATATTTTACAAGGAAGTGATATAGATTTATTAATAACAGACTTAAACATGCCTGGTGTAGATGGTTTAGAGTTAATAAAATATACCACAGAACATTTTCCTGATATTCCAAAATTAGTAGTTACAGGTTACCCATCTGTTGATGGCGCCCTAGAAGTAATGAAAACGGGTGCTATAGATTACCTTACTAAACCATTTACAAAAGAAGCTTTAAAAGGAGCCGTTAGTAAAGCATTTTCTCAAAAACCTAATAGAAATACACCTAAAACAAATAGTAATAATAGTTATGGAGACATTATTGGGCAATCTAATGCAATAAAGAAAGTTACAGAAGTTATAGATAGAGTTAAGAATAATAAAGCCACTGTTTTTATATCTGGCGAAAGCGGAACGGGAAAAGAATTAGTAGCGCGTGCCATACACTATATGGGCAAGTATGCAACAGCTCCCTTTATAGCGGTTAATTGTGGTGCTATACCAGAAAATCTTTTAGAATCAGAATTATTTGGATATGTCAAAGGAGCCTTTACAGGAGCAAATGAGAGTAGAAGAGGTTATTTTCAAGCCGCAAATAAAGGGACTATTTTTTTAGATGAAATTGGTAATGCCTCTATGGCTACACAATTACGATTATTGCGGGTGTTACAAGAAAAAGAAGTAACTAGAGTTGGGGCTCAAAAAGCAGAACCTATAGATGTACGTGTTATTGCTGCAACAAATATAGATTTAAAAGATTTAATTAGTAAATCTAAGTTTCGAGAAGATTTGTATTATAGGCTAACTGTAGTAGAAATACCTGTACCAGCATTGCGTCATAGGATTGAGGATTTAAAACTTTTAATAGATAAATTTTTATTCAAGTATGGTGTAGAATATAAAGACAGGTTAGTAACCATATCTCCAGAAGCATTAAGTATATTAGAGCGTTACAGGTGGCCCGGGAATATTAGAGAGTTAGAAAATGTTATACAACGAGCAGTAATTATGTGCGATAAACAAATAACTGTTTCAGATCTACCAAATCATTTAAAATATACCATTACTTTTTCAGAAGACCAAACAGAGTTGTTGCCATTAAAAACTATTGAAAAACAATACATCTTAAAAGTATTAAAAGCTACCAATAATAATAAAACCAAAGCCGCAAAAATTCTTCAAATAGACAGGAAAACTTTAAGCGAAAAAATTAAATAAACGTTTAATTTTTATTGGGTAATTTTTCCTCAATAGAGTGTTTTTTCCTCAACTATTACTTTCTTTATAATATCTTGTTTTAGGTGAAACTTACTGATTACAAGCTCTTTAGTTGTTTTTTGGTTTGTGTCAAAAATAATGGTATGCCTATTGCCATTACGGTATAATAAAGACATAATTTATGAATCAATTTAATAAAAAGAGTTTATGTTATAGCTGTAGGTTTATTTCAAACTGTAGTTTAACTACAGATAAGTCATTTATTTGGTCATGTACAGAATATGAGAGAAACTCAAAACAACACAAAAAATCTCAATCAAAGACACGGGTTTTATACACGTTATAGTAATTCAACTTTAAAATTATAAAAGCAAATGGCATTAGTAAAGGCAATAAAAAGCAGTAAGCCACCAAAACAAGGTATGCTAAAAAATGTAATGGCACAATTTGAGGCAGCATCAAAGTTGGTTAATTTAAACCCTAATATCAAAAAAATATTAGAAGTAACTAATAACGAGCTTATTATTTATTTTCCGGTACGTATGGATAATGGAACTATAGAAATATTTAAAGGCTATCGTGTTCAACACAATAATGCATTAGGACCTTACAAAGGTGGGTTACGTTATCATCCAACTATAGATATAGATTCTGTAAAAGCACTAGCAATGTGGATGACTTGGAAAACCTCTTTAGCAGGTTTGCCATATGGAGGAGCAAAAGGAGGAATACAAATGGATACCAGTAAATATTCTACTGCCGAGTTAGAACGTATCACAAGACGCTTTACATATGCACTAGGTGAAAACATTGGTCCAGAACATGATATTCCTGCCCCAGATGTAAATACCAATGCACAAACTATGGCTTGGATAGCAGATACCTATATGTCTACAAAATCTCCTTCAGAGCGTTCTAAAAACCAACATGTTGTTACAGGAAAACCTATAGGTTCAGGAGGGTTAGAAGGTAGAGATAGAGCTACAGGATATGGCGTGTTTTTAACAATTAAATATTGGGCAAAACATAAAAATGTTAATTTAAAAGGAAAAACCTTTATTGTACAAGGTTTTGGAAATGTAGGCTATTGGGCTGCTTATTTTTTAGAGCAAGAAGGAGCGAAAATGGTTGGTGCTCAAGATGCTTATGCTAGTATAACTTATGAAGATGGAATTAATGTTTCACAGTTATTAGAATACACCAAAACGAATCAAGGTAGTATTGAAGGATATCCAAACGCAACATCTATTGATAAAGATGCTTTTTTTGGATTAAGTTGTGATATTTTAATTCCTGCTGCCTTAGGAAATCAAATTACTGTTGATAATGCTCCAGCAATTAAGGCCTTTTTAATTGCAGAAGGGGCAAACGGTCCTACTACAGTAGAAGCAGAACAAATTTTATTGGAAAAGGGGGTAGAAATAATTCCTGATATTTTATGTAATTCAGGAGGTGTTATAGGTAGTTATTTTGAGTGGCTACAAAATAGAAATGGCGAATTATGGCAGTTAGATGATATATTAACAAAACTAGATAAAAAGATTAAAGACGTATTTAGAAAAGTATTAGAAACCTCGAAATCTAAAAAAATTGATATGCGTTCTGCTGCTTATGTTTTAGCCATAAAACGAATTGAAAATGCGTATGTACAACGAGGTATTTTTCCTTAATTAAATTTTAAGCTATGAAATACGGAAGTATTATTTTAGAAAAAACAGAATATATAACCTTAAAAAGGTTGCTTAATTTATCAGAGAGTTATAAAAAACATCCTAGAAAATACTCTGTTGATAGATTGAAAAATGAACTAAATCAAGCTATTATTGTAGATGAAGCAGATATTCCTAAAGATGTTATAAGACTTAATTCTGTTGTAACGGTAACAACAACAGATGGATGGGAAAATTCTTTTGAGTTAGTGCTTCCTGAAGAAAGTGATTATCAAACTAATAAAATTTCAATATTAACTCCTATGGGGCTTGCTGTTATTGGGTATGCACAACATGATGTTATTGATTGGGAATTTCCAGGTGGAAAGAAATCGTTGCATGTTGAAAGTGTTAGTCAAAAAAATAAAAAACAAACAATATAATGAAGTAAGAAATTCATTTTAAAAATGATAATGATGAAGCGTTTTTTTAAGTTGAACACGCAACATATGTAGCATTTCCAGAAATTAGTTTCTAAAAAAAATATGGTATCATGACTTATAATTTTGTCATGATACCATAAATAAATTAAATAGATTTTTTCTGATGTATTAGATTAATTAATCTTTTTATAAATCTAGAAAATTTATCTAATGCTTAGACTTGAGAATACCATTAATAGGACTTTTATTATTCTTTAATGATTTTAAAATTTTGCGATTTGTTATTGTTTGTCATTTTTAAGATATATACTCCCGAAGGCAGTTTAGAAACATCAATGGAATTTGATGTTTGATTATTAGCTTCTATTATTTTTTGCCCATGTAAGTTGTATAATTGATAATTAAAATAATTAACAGATGTTTCAATGTTTAATACATTGTTCACTGGGTTGGGATAAACGTTAAATGACTTGGCACTAATTGTTTCTGTATTTAATGCGCTTTGACTTTCGTAAGCACCTATATCTATAGTTACGTTTGAAATACGAAGATTACCAGTAATATCTGTACTTTCTGTATTAAAACTATTGTCACCTGCATTTACAAGTATACCGACATTAGTTGGGTACAAACCGTCATCTTGGGTACCCCAAATACCATCATTACCAATAGGATTACTACTATTTATAAAAGGATCTGAAGTAAGTTGGGTAAAACTAACCCCTGAATTACCTAAAAGATAAGAGGTCTCACTAAAATTATTAATGCTATTTGAGTTAATAATAGCTGCAGGATAAACACTGCTGTTATGAATATCATTACCGTTTGCATAAAATACAGAGTTGTGTAAGGTAACTTCAGAGCTTGGTGAATTTATCATGCCACCACCCCTGTTTTCTGTAGTTGTATTACCATAAAAAGTTGTGTTAATTATGCTAGGGGAACTCGAAAAGTTATGTATACCACCACCTGCTTCTGCCGAATTTTCAACAAATACAGTATTAATAATGGTAGGAGAAGCCCCTATATTATATAGTCCGCCACCATATTTTGCTGAATTTCCAACAAATATGGTATTAATAATAGAAGGTGAAGCACTAACGTTACTCATACCGCCACCTTTTCCAGTGGTAGAATTGTTTACGAATCTAAAGTTACTGATGGTAGGATTTCCATGGTTTTGCATACCTCCTCCATTAAAATTATTAATGGATTGACCATTAACAATTGCTTGCCCAATACCATTTGCATTTCCTTGGGTTATGGTAAAGCCGTCTAATAAAGCAGCATTGGTAAGGTTTGTAGTAATCACAACTCTTAAGGTATTATCGCTGTTGTTGTCTAGTACACCTACATCACCACTCAAAATGGTTGGGTTACTATAGTCTTGGGTGTCATTACTTACATCATAGCTTCCTTTTAGTTGAATATCATTTTGAATTAAAAAATAATAATCTCTAGGGCTGGTGCAACCACCAGTGCATAAACGAGAAGTTGATGGTTTAAAGGTTTGTCCTCCAGCTACACGTATTTCGCCTGTAAAACCACAGTCTTGTATAGCCAGTGCAGTTTCTATATCGGTAAACGCATTTGTCCAACTGCGACCATCATTAGTACCTGTAGCGTTTGCATCTACATAAATAATGGAATCAGAACTTAAATTGATACAATAATTTTGAAATTCATTAGCTCCAATATCAATAGTTGAGTTATTTATCCTTGGATTTCCTACCAAATCTAAGTCGTTATTTAAATTACCACCAGCATTCGTGTATGCTGTATTGCTACCAGCATCTATGGCAGGAGAGTTGTTATTTAATTGATAACCATTTGTGTATAAAGGGTCTGTGTTTTCTATATTGTTACTTCCTGTTATGTTAGGTGGTAAGTTTCCATTGTTACCACTTGTTCCGTTATAAAACAAACAATAATTTGCAGTTCCCGTACCCGGACCATCGTCATTAATATTACCATTGGCACCACTATTATTGGTAAAAATGGTATTTGTTGCATTGATGCTACCGTTATAAAAATGTATACCACCACCACCATTATTGGAGTTGTTGTTTGCAATGGTACAATTGGTAATGTTTATGGTGCCACTTTCGGCAGACATAGCGCCTCCATTATTGTTGGCTGAATTGGAATTGAAAAGCGTATTAATTATTTCTAAAGTTCCTCCATATGAAACCAAGCCTGCGCCTACAACAGCAACATTACTTCTAATGCTACAGTTGAATATTTTGTTATTTCCATT
Source organism: Seonamhaeicola sp. S2-3 (assembly GCF_001971785.1). NCBI lineage: Bacteria > Pseudomonadati > Bacteroidota > Flavobacteriia > Flavobacteriales > Flavobacteriaceae > Seonamhaeicola > Seonamhaeicola sp. S2-3. The sequence goes on from NZ_CP019389.1 coordinate 2,541,665, forward strand.
GTTATAGACTCCTGCACCAGTACGTCCAATATAAGTTGGGGAATTTTCTGTGAGATCATCGGCATAGCCCCACTGTATATAAAACCCATTAATTTCAGCGTTGTTACCAACCATGGTTACAATGGTATGGCTATCTCCAGGGTTTTCGGTTAAGGAATTATTTAAGTCCCCACTTAAAATGGTAGGGTTTTCAGCCCAATTACGCGCATCGGCTGTGGTTTCGGTGCCGTTGAAGCCTCCTAGAATAGTGGTACCCTCGGGGATAACAAAACTATCGGTTTCTAATGTTCCAGGCGTGTAGGTGCCTTGTGCTACCCAGATTTCATCTCCAGAATTTGAATTTGTTAAGGCATCTTGAAGGTTGCTAAAAGCATCTGCCCAAGACGTACCATCGTGGTTACCTCCAGAAACATTGATGTTTACATAAATTGTAGTTTGAGCTGTAAGTCCTATAGATAATAATAGGAATGTAAAAAGTAGTGTTTTTTTCATCATGAAATAATTTGAATTTTTAGGTGTCTAAGCTAATTGTAACGACAAAAAAAGAGGTCAAAATATTTATTTTAACTTCTAAAAATATAAACTATTTTATAGCAATTTTTACAGTATGAGATTTGTTCTCGCTTAATATTTTTAATATATATGTTCCTGGCGACAGTTTAGATACATTAATAGTATTTGATGTATTGTTTTTGTTTTTGAGCAAAACTTGTCCTTGTATATTATATAAAACATAACTATACTCTTTTATTTCTGTTTTAATATTTAAGATGTCATGGTTGGCATCTTGATAAACTTTAAAACTATTGTTTAAATTGGTTATATTATCAGATGATAAAGGAGGAGTAGCATAGTCCCATACGAAAGCATCTAAACTAATATAATCTAATTGTTGGGTACCTGTAAACACCAACTCATCAATGGGAGTATTAGAATAATCTACGCCACCTTCTGTAGAAAGATCTATAAATGTAAATCCATTGTTAGGAGAAAAAATATCTACATTAGAGAACCCTGAGTTTTTGGTGATTGTAAAAACAGTATTATTATCTTTTTTACCTTCAATGGTTAAATATCCAGAGCTAAAGTTTTGTAATGATACATTAGAACAAAACACATAAAAACTAGACACTTTAATATCTGTACCATCATTGGTTTTTACAATAAGATTTGTTCCGTTTCCTGGACCATTAAGACCGCCTGTATTGTCTATAAACTGATCATCTACAGTGCTTCCATTCCAACCACAATCACTGCAATTGTATATATCATAGGTTTCATCATTATTATTGCTTGATATATTAAAGGTTAAGCCGTTATCTGTAAATGTATTTGATTCAACAACTTCATCTTCAAAAGTTTCTGTGCTTTGAGAATGAGAAGAAAAAACATTAAACAGTGTTAGTAATACAGATAGAATTTGTAGTGTTAATTTCATAATTTAATTTTTTTTAATAGTTGGGGTTAGTTTCTAGAAGGGTAAATACCTTGTAAGGCAATGCAGTATTTAATTCCTAAATAAGGGTTTCTATTATTAAAGGCAACTCCGTCTCCCGTATTATTTATTTCAATAGATTCAGAATTTAAAGAAATATCTGGAGTATCAATGTTATAACTTTTAACAGCTGAAAAATCTCTGGCACCTCCAGTCCCAACAGTAGCTATTGAGGCATCTACTTCTGCTTTTTCTAAAGTAGCATTTTTAGAATTTACTTTTAATGTTGATTTGTGACTATGAGAAGGTAAATTTTCTACTTTAAGCTTGATACTTTCTTGTCCTCCATAATTTCCTTGCGCTATATTAGCACTTACACCTACTAAAGAGCGATTTCTTAAATCTGGTAATGCAAAGGTAGTTTGACCATCGCCACCATAAGTATTGCCTAACAAAGAAAATAAAGCTGGGTTATCTGTAATAGAAAGTAATTGTCCATTACATTCTGCCCAACCTCTTGGAGCAAAATGAAATGCAAATGCCTGAATTTGTCCTATAAAGGGTTCCATAATTGTAATATTTTAAGAAGGGTTAATAATTAATTCACTTAGGTCTACTTGAACAAGAGTACCATTTTTACTTTGCAAAGAACAACCTCCATATTTGCTTACAGTAAGCTCTAAATCACCTTGGTTATCAAAACGATAACAAACTTCTGAAGTATGGACACGAATTAGAACGCCATATTTTTCTATAGGAAAAGTTTCGCAACCAGGCAGTCTGTCTTCACCTAAATAAGTAAAGTTTACAGCACCAATACCTGGTATATTCATATACGCATTTGTTAATCCAGATATAGTATTTTTATCATGACGATTAATAATGCGATCATGCATATTACCATCTGCGCCATAGTACAATAAAAAGGAATAGTAATAATCATTCTTAATTAATAAGTTGAACATAATATAAAGGTTAAGTTTTTAAAAAAAATAAAATTATTAAAGCTAACGGATATGAACTATACGTAGGTCTACGTAATTTAATAAGTGTGTTTTGATATTGAATAAAAGAAAGTCCAATGATGCATTTAAATTGTTTTTCAATTTTTAGGGAATTACATTGATAGCGTTTACAGAGTTGGTTTAGCGAGTTTTTTTCATTTAAAAAGTGCAGATGAAAAATAATATAATCTAATACTGAAGGTTCAAAGTTTTTAAGTTTGGGTGTATTAAATTGAGTTAAAAATTCATTATGGTTATTCGCTTTTATATCTATATTATTTTGTTGTAAATAGCTTATGTATGTTGGTCTGCATTTAACTACAAATTGGGAGGATTTTAATTCTAAAGGACTAACAAACGGTTTGTGGTAGGCTATTTTGTTTTCTTCAGAATATAAAATATAGCTAAACCCATCGGGTTGTAATTGATAATGGTCATTATTGCTTAGGCTTATATAAAAGACATCAACAACCCAATAATTAATAGGTAAATAGTATTTGTGTTTTGAGATAATAGTTAGCTGTAGTTTTAATGTTTTAAAACTATAATACCTTGTTATGAAAAGCAATACGTAGGTTTACGTATTAAAAAGATTAGGGTGTTGCTTAAGCCAAATAAAAAGAGCATTTTGGTTGGAAGAATCTATTTTTAGCTTTTTTATAATGTTACTTCTGTGCTTTTCTACCGTACGTTTAGAGATAAATAGAGCTTCGGCAATTTGTGTACTACTAAGGTTTTTGTTTAAATATTTAAGTATTTTTAGTTCTGTAGCTGTTAAGACATCTATTGCTGTATTGGTATCGCTATTAAAATGAATGTTGTTTTTTAATTTTTTGCCAATATAAGTGTTGTTTTTAGTGATGTGATTTAAGCAATCTTCTAGTTCTTCTAAAGCACTGTCTTTAGTTAAATAACCATGTATAGTGTGACCAACCTCGTTTAGTAAGGTTTCTTGCTTATGAAGGGTTAAAAGAACAACTCGTATAGGAATAAGGTTGCGTTTTAGTTCTTGCGCCACTTCCAATCCGTTAAGAATAGGCATATCAAAATCTAAAATAGCTATATCTGGTTGGTGCTTTAAAATTTTGTTATAAGCGGTATTGCCATCGGTAGCGGTGTCTAAAATTTTAAACCATTTTTTTTCTAAAAACGCTTTTGTGCCATTAAGTATAAGCGGATGGTCGTCTGCAAGTATAATAGTTGTGGGCATTGTTTTTAGTGTTTTAAAACCTTTATTTGTACAGTTGTGCCTTTTCCTTTTGTAGAATCTATGCTTAATTGAGCACCAATAATTTGGGCACGTTCTTTAAGTGTTTTTAAGCCTAAACTATTTAAAATTTCACTACTTTCTGAAACATCAAAACCAATTCCGTTATCTTTTACTTGAAATAAAACAGAAGTGTTACTGTCTTCAATTGTAATATTACAGGCTTTTGCTTGCGAGTGTTTTTCAACATTGTTTAAACATTCTTGCAACATTCTAAAAACAAAAATTTCTTTGTCTTTTGAAATTTCTATGTTTTCAACGTTTATAGTTTCAGAATAGAAAATATCGGAATGCTTCTGGAAATTTTTAATTGTATTTTTGATTGAAGCCAACAAGCCTAATTTTTCAAACTGAAAAGGATGAAGACTTTGTGATATATTTCTTACTTCATTAATGGTGTCGTCTATAATTTTTGTGTCTTGGCTTTGCATGTCGTTTAGCAACACTTTGTTTTTTATAAGTAGTAAACTCTGGCCAACACTATCGTGCAATTCGCTTGAAATACGCTTGCGCTCGGTTTCTATGTTTCTAATTAAATCTTGCGAAAATACTTCTTGTAGTTGTGCTTTTTTTTGGGAAAACCGTCGCGAATTCCATAAAAAGATAATGCTAAATAATGCCAATAGCGCCAAACCACCAAACCATAACGTTTGTCTTTTTCGTTTGTTTTGCTCGTCAAGAAGTGCAATTTTACTGTTTTGTTCTTCTATCTTTTTATCGCGTTTGGCGGTTTCATAAAGTGTTTGGTAATAGGCCAGTGCTTTTGTTTTTTGTACTGATTGTATAGAATCTTCAATCTTTTTTGAGGTTTTGTAAAAGCTAAGCGCCTTATTGGGTTTATTTAACTTTTCATAAACTTCAGCTAAGAATTTTTGAGCTAATATTTTGCCTTCAATATCGTTGCTTTCAGAAATAATGTTTAAATGTTCAATACCAAGTCTCTTTGCTTTATTGTAATCTTGCTCAGCAAAGGCTACTTTTTTTATAGCTTTATAATATATAGCTTTATGAATACCTTCTGTGTTTTGCTTGTCTTTTTCAACTTCTTTTAAATAGGATTTGGCTTTTTCTAAACTATCGTTTTCGGCATAAGCAATAGTTAATTCACTTAATAGAATAGGGTTAAAATAATTGAAAAAATTCGATTTTTTATTTACAGCAACAGCTTTGTGAAGATTTTCAATACGTTGCATTTCTAAGCCTTGCTTTTTTAAATCATTGGCTTCGTTAACATACAACGAAATAAGCTGCCCGTAACTGTTGGTTTTGGTAGCTAATTTGATAGTTTCTTTGCGTTCTTGTTGTGCTTCATCTATAAAACCATTGGAGCTATACAGTATGGCCAATGCGTTTTTGGCAGCAATAATATTAAAGGTGTCCTTTACCTGAATAAAAATTTCTGAGGCTTGTTTTAAGGTTTGCGATGCGAGCGCAAATTTTCCTTCGTCGGAGTAGGCATAGCCTTTATACAAAACAGCAAATCCTTTAATACGATGGTTCTTGGCTTTTTCGGCATAAGT